>NZ_JABEQN010000011.1 GCF_014174165.1 Gluconacetobacter dulcium
CAAAGGCCCAAGCAATCAAACTCGAAAGCTATAAAAACGCATAAATCAAAGAAATATGCATCACAGCGTCCCAAGCAGGCATCAATCAAACCCAGGCTAAACCCAGATCAACCAATCCCAAATCAACCCACTTCCGCAGGCCGTCAGAACGCCGCCAACATATCCCTTCCATTCCATATTCTGTTGTCAAAGACCTCTGCTAACCATCCACTCAACCCAGCAGGGCCAAGGAAACTAGCAGGTCCAAACCGCCAGGTCAAGAACCTCAGCCCCGGCGGTGAAGAGCGATCTACACCCCACCCTCAGAACCGTCAACAGGCGACTTTCACCCAAAGCCACAAAAAATTCGTCCACGCCCATCAAAATCCGTCGCAAGGCGCAGAAAACAGGGGTTTTTCCCGATTAAAAAAATGGCGTCGTTGACTCAGAACTCCGGGACTTCCCGTCCCTGCGTCGTCCCAAGTCGTCTTGATACCCGACTCATGCCCGAGAAAAGCCGCATGTCAGAGCACCAGCCCCGCCGCCAGAGCCCTCAGCCCGCCGATGATCGATCATGGAAACGGGCACCTCGGCCGCCGCAAGGACCGCCCCAATGCCGCACGAAGCAACGACACCGGTTCTGAGGCCGCGCAACATCGCGTCACCAATCAATCCGAATCAGGACTATCACCGGAATCGCGAAATCGACTCCAACAGACCGCGGCAACACTTGCTGGAGCACGGCCTAACGCGCGAGATCGCCCGCTGGACCCCATGCCCACTGGCGGCAATCAACCCCACGCCTCATGCATGATCACGCAATTCGCCGCATCGCGATCATTGATCCGGATGAACATGCGGCTGCTTGAAACCCTTCCGTCTCGCACGACAGCAACATCCCCGCGTGCCCCCAGGCCCCGGCGCAGGCAAGGCTTGCATGACCCGACACGCCGGAGCACAGGAAACGCATGCCGCTCCCAGCGGAGCGGCTTTGTAGACTGCCTCTCAGCCCACTGGGGCTGTAAGCGCCTTGCTCTCCACCTTGTCGCCGACAACGATGCCAAGCTTCTCGGTCACACCGCCCTGCAATTCCAGCGTCGCGCGCGCAGGCCCATGGCTGCTGATCCGCGCCAGACTCTGCGGCACGGCGTTTTCGGCAATCGCCGAAATCCGCCCATCCTCGCCAATAAAGACGATATCCAGCGACACCAGCGTATTTTCCATCCACATGTCGCTCTGCTGCGGATAGGGCCAGACGAACAGCATGCCGCGATCGGCAGGCACCGACGTCCGGAACATCTCGCCGACCCGCTGCTGGCGCGGGGTCGTGGCCAGTTCGACGGAGAAGACGTGCTTCGTCCCGTTCGCGCCCGTGATCGTCAGGTTCTCACGCGGCAGTTCCGCCTGCGCCTTGGTCGGCGCATCATCCCCGACCTGGGCATGCGCGATCCCGATCAGTTGCCCTCCGCCCAGCGCCACAACCAGGCCGCACGCCGCGGCGCACATGCGCAAATCCCACATCATCCATTGCTCTCTTCTGTTTGTCGGCGACATCACCGCACGAACGGGTTGCTGCGCCGTTCGGCACCGATCGTGGTCATGTCGCCATGGCCGGGCAGAATCGTCACCGCATCGCCCAACGGCAGCAGACGATCCGCGATGGCCTGAATAAGCTGCGGACCATTGCCATAAGGAAAATCGGTGCGTCCGACCGACCCGCGAAACAAGGTATCCCCCACAAAGGCAAAACCAGCCTTGGGGTCATGGAACACCACATGACCAGGCGTATGGCCGGGAACATGCAGCACCGCGAGCGACCGCCCCAATACCGGCAGGCTTTCGCCATCGGTCACATAGCGATCCACCGTCACATTGCCCATGCCCGTCAGCCCGTATCGAGCCGCCTGCGCCGCGATATCGGACAGCAGGAACGCATCCCGCTCATCCGGCCCGATGATCGGCACCGTTCCGCCCTGAAGCCGAACCAGTTCATTGCGCAGCCCATCCGCTCCACCCGCATGGTCCAGATGACCATGCGTCAGCAGGATGCAATCCACCGTCAGATCACGCGCCGCGAGGGCATGCAGCAGGACCGGAACATCCCCACCCGGATCGACCACCACCGCATGCCGCGTGGCAGGATCCCACAGGATCGAACAATTCTGCCCGAAGGCGGTGACCGGCACGACGGCCAGTTCCAGCCCGGCCAGATCAGGAGTGGAAGACAACGACATAATGGCGACTCCTAGCCTTACACGCCGCGCGCCGGGACCCAGGGCCACGCTCCAACCCCTGCCCCGAACCAGACGCCGGAGGTTTCCGTTGTGTACGAGCCGACGACCGACGGAGCAAGGCCGCCCTGCGGCACGGCTGCTGGCCTGTCTATATTCACGCTGATAGAGTGATGCGCATGATGTCACAGCCCCTCCTTCATGACCCGCTGGACCTGGCCATCGCCTGGGCCGAGAACGGACAGCCGGCGGCACTGGCCACCGTCATCGCCACATGGGGAAGCTCCCCCCGACCGGCCGGCAGCATGATGGCAGTCAACAGCGACGGACGCATCGAAGGATCGGTCAGCGGCGGCTGCGTCGAGGCATCCGTCTTCGATGCGGCCATGACCGCGATGCAGGATGGCCGCCCCAATCTACTGTCTTATGGCGTGACATCGGAACAGGCCTGGTCGGTCGGCCTGGCCTGCGGCGGTGAACTGGACGTGCTGGTGGAAGCGGTCGGCCCAGGCGGCACCCTGCCCATGCCCATATTGCGCGCGGCGGTCGATCTGCGGCACCAGCGGAAACCCGCATTACTGGCGACACGCCTCTCCGACATGCGCCATGTGCTGGTCACCCGCACAACCCAGGGCGAGTTGACCGGCACCGTCGGCGGATCGATCGATCCACACCTGCTCCCGGCGCTGGAACAGTCATTCCGCGATGGCCGCAGCCGCCGCGTCACCGGCGCGGCCGACGAATCCTGGTTCCTGCATCTGTTGACGGCGCCCTACCGGCTGCTGATCGTCGGCGCGGTCCATATCGCACAGGTCCTGGCACCGCTGGCGACGACGATGGGCTTCGCGGTAACCGTCATCGACCCCCGCACCCAACTCGCCACCCCGGAACGCTTCCCCGGCATCACACTGGTCACCGAATGGCCGGACGAGGCCCTGGACTCTCTTGCCATCGACACCCACACCGCGATCGTCACCCTGACCCACGACGCCAAGCTCGATGACCCGACCCTGCGCACGGCCCTGGAGAGCCCCGCCTTCTATATAGGTGCGCTCGGGTCGCGCAAAACGCAGGCCTCACGCCTGGAGCGACTGGCGGAAGACGGGGTCGGCCCCGAGCGGACAGCCCGCATCCACGGCCCGGTCGGACTGGCGATCGGCGCGATCGGCGCCCCCGAGATCGCCCTGTCGATCCTGGCCGAGATCGTGGCCGTGCGCCGCGACGCAGCGCTGGCCCGCCACCCCGGCTGGACATGACCGCAGCCCCCGTCATCGCTCTGGTCCTGGCCGCCGGCCGATCGTCACGGTCCGCCCCGCACCACAAGCTGCTGACCGCCGATGCCAGCGGCACGCCGATGATCGCCCGCACCCTCCACGCCCTGTGCGCCAGCATGATCGACCGCGTCGTGGTCGTGCTGGGCCACCGCGCGACAGATCTGCGGAACGCGATCACCGCCCAAGCGCCCTATGCCCGCCCGCTGAGCACGATCATCGCGCCCGACCATGCGACAGGTCTGTCCGCCAGCCTGCGCGCGGGACTGCAAGCGATCGCGGAGCCCCCACCCGAAGCCGTGCTGATCTGCCTGGGCGACATGCCGACCCTCCGCCCGGACCTGATCAACCGGCTGATCGCCCGCCACCGGCACGACAACCCGCCCGTGACGATCCCCAGTCACGACGGACGGCAAGGTCACCCCGTCCTGTGGGACCGGACGATGATCCCGAGACTGATGACCCTGGAGGGCGACCGGGGCGCCGGCGCGCTGATCCGTGCACTCGGCGCACAGACAGCCATCGTGCCGGCCGACGAGACGATCCATGAGGATTTCGACACCCCCGCCCGGCTCGAACGGTTCGCCGCGTCGCGACCACCGCAGGGCGGTTGACTGGCCCCGACCCGGTGTCGGAGAAGGGCATGCGCGGCCCCGGTGGCCGCCAACATGAAGGACTGGCCCCAATGAGCAAGATCATCCGCACGGAACCGAACGCGATCCTGTCCAAGGTCGTGGAATATCACGGCTTCCTGTTCACCCAGGGTTTCGTCGCGCGCGACCTGAAGGGCGACGTCTCCGCCCAGACCCGCGATATTCTGGAGCAGATCGACGAAGCGCTGGAACTGCACGGCACCGACAAGACCCGCCTGCTCCAGGCCCAGATCTGGCTGAAGGACATCGCCGACCGCGACGCCCTGAACGTCCTGTGGTCCGCCTGGCTGCCGAAGGATGGCGCTCCGGCCCGCGCCTGCGTCCAGGCCACGATGGCCAGCCCGGAGGTCCTGGTCGAGATCATGCTGATCTGCACCAAGTAAGCCTTTCGATTTACCCGGAAACGGGGCCCGCCGGCCATGCCGGATGTCACTTTTATGCAACGGGTCCCGATTCCGATTCTCCTTCCGGGGCTCCGACCCCTCTGTTCCCCACATCCCCACACTTTCCATTTTTCATTGAATAACCGTGGTCTGCATTTTTCGATGAGGAATATATTCCTATTTTCTGAATCCAAACATCCCGTTTTCTGAAAATGTCATCGAAGCCGCATGAGAAATGCGGCGCCGTCTTGTCAGGGTTGCAGTGTCATTGCTACCCCTGTTGGGCAACGACAGTGTGTGAGGTCTTGTAGGATGCGGGCAGGTGGTTTGGGACGTGCGTTCCTCTTTTCTGTAGCAGCGGCGTCCCTGGGCCTCGTCTTCTCCGCCAACGCAGATGCGAACACGCGCCGGTCGGTTCATCATGCTGCACATGCCGCTCACGCGGTACATGCCGTGCAGCACGGGCACCATGTGGCGTTCCGTCGCGGCAGGCATCACGAAGCCGGCCATGTCATCCAGTGCGTGGCCTTCGCCAAGTCGGCATCCGATGTCGTGCTGCGCGGAAACGCGGCCAACTGGTGGTACAACGCTGCCGGCGTCTATGCCCGCGGCGCGGCCCCGGAATCCGGCAGCATCCTGAATTTCCGCGCCAACCGACGCATGCCGCTGGGCCATGTCGCAGTCGTTCGCCAGGTTGTCGACAGCCGCACCATCGTGATCGACCAGTCGCACTGGGCGCAGCGCGGCATCAGCCGCAACGTGTCGGTAATCGACGTTTCGCCCAACAATGACTGGACGGCGGTTCGCGTCGCCCTGGCCCATAACGGGGCCTACGGCAGCATCTATCCCACCTACGGCTTCATCTATTCCCGCCCGGACAGCAGCGGCCGCATCATGACCGCCAGCAGCGAGCGTTCGGTGCCGCAGACCATCAACAGCGTCCCGAGCGACCTGCGTCATCCGATGCGCTCGACCGAAGTGGCTGAAGCTCCCGAGAGCCTGCCTCGCGTGACCTACGGCCACGCCTTCCGCGAAGACGCCCCGAACCGCTCCATTCGCTAAACTGCGCGGCAACAAAAAGCCTTTCTCAAACACTCCCTGAGCCACCGCACACACCAGAATCCTGCCTGGAAATGTGGGCTGGTGAGCGAGAGCGCCGCATAGCGGCGCGCCCGTCGCGTGTTTCCGAGCATCGAAGCGGAGCGGCCTCAATGGCCGTGAGCACCGCAGCGCAGGAAACACGGGTCGGATCGCCACCAGCGCGCATTTCCAGGCAGGATTCTCAGGGGCGTCCGGCGCGATGGTAGGGATGTCCCGAGGCGATCGCCCGCGCCCGATAAAGCTGTTCGGCCAATAGACCGCGCACCAGCATGTGCGGCCACGTCATAGGCCCAAGCGAAAGCGTATCGTCGGCCCGCGCCAGCACCGGCCCGTCCAGCCCTTCCGCCCCCCCGATCAGGAAGCAGACCGGCCGCGACAGGCCCAGCCAGCGCTCGACATGCCGGGCGAAATCCAGGCTGGCATGCGCCCGCCCGCCCTCGTCCATCGCAATGACGAATGCCCGATCGGGCAGGGCGGACAACAGGGCCTGCCCTTCGCGCCGCTTGATTTCCGCGGCTGCCCCCCTACCCTCCGCAACCTCGACCATCTCCAGCTTCGGTGTCAGTCGTTCGGCATAACGCTGGAACAGGTCGCGATCCACACGGTCCTTCATGCGCCCGACAGCGATCAGCCGCATCATCGGACCGCGTCCTACTCGGCTTCCGGCGCTCCGCCGGGCGGCACGTCGAGATCGGCCCCCCACATGCGCTCCAGGCCGTACTGGGCCCGCGCCTCGGTCTTGAACAGATGCACGACGATGTCGCCGGCATCGATCAGCACCCAGTCGGAACCGTTCGCCCCCTCGATCAGCACCCGCTTCAGTCCCGCCTCACCCAGCTTGCGCTCCAGATGCGTCGCCATGGCGGAAATCTGCCGATCGGCAATACCGGTGGCGATCACCATCCGGTCGGCGAACGACGCACGCCCCGTCAGGTCCAGCACCACGATCTCCTCGCCCTTGTCGTCGGCCAGACTCTCGGTGATGACCGAGAGATATTTTTCCAGCTTGCTGATTTCCGCCGGTTCGCGGTTCACCGCCTTGCCGGGGCCGGCAACGGCCGCCTTCTTGCGCGGCGTACCCGGCGCCCGCGCGGCACCCGGCACTGCGGCCAGTCCGGCCGTTGTCTTTCTGCCGGTCGTGCCGGCTGTCTTCTTGGGTGCCGTGCGACGAGTGGTACCCGTATCGGCCGGAGGCTTCCTGGCGATGACTCTTACTCCTGATGTTTTCTGTGCGGGATCACCTTGAGGCGCCAACGCACGCTCCAACGCGGTGGCACGCAATTCCGTTGCTGATATACCGATCTGCGGGGCAGGAAGAAAGGCCCAGGCGCACGGCGCGCACTCGGCCAGGACCGGCGCCTCCCGCGCCGGCCGCCGCCAACGGCCAAGCGCCAGCGCCGCCTGCCCCCGAAGCGCCGCCGGATTGTAAGGCGGCCGGGGCAACACCGCGAACGGCACCATCGAGACCATGCGCCGCCACCGCCGCCAGCGCGGCAGGTCCGCCAGCCCGTCCGCCCCCATCAGCCAGACAAATTCCACATTGGGAAAACGCAGCCGCAGCAACGCCAGCGTATCGACCGTATAGCGCGTGCCAAGATGCCGCTCGATATCGGTCGCGATGATGCGCCGCCCATCGACCTTCGCCGCCACCCCGGCCAGCCGCTCCGCGAGCGGCGCCATCCCTCTGGCGGGTTTCAGCGGATTCCCTGGCGAGACCATCAGCCAGACCTGATCCAGCCGCAACAACCGCAACGCCCGCTGCGCCAGTTGCAGATGCCCGACATGAACCGGATTGAACGATCCCCCGAGAAGACCGACCCGAATCCGCCGCCCGTCTCCCCAAACCGGAAGCGATGTCACAATCAGGGACGCTGCTGGCCCGTCCCCACCACTTCGTAGCGGAAGGTCGTCAGCTGCTCCAACCCGACCGGACCACGCGCATGGAAGCGCCCGGTCGCAATACCGATTTCCGCGCCGAAGCCAAACTCCCCGCCGTCACAGAACTGGGTCGAGGCGTTCCACATCACCACCGCACTGTCGGTGCCGTTCAGAAAGCGCGCCGCGACCTCGGCATCCTCGGTCACGATCGCCTCGGTATGCGCGCTGCCAAACCGCGCGATATGCGCCAGCGCATCCTCCACACCATCGACCACCGCGATCGACAGAATCGCATCCAGCCATTCGGTGGCGAAATCGGCCTCGCTGGCCGCCGGCAGGTCCGGCAGAATCGCCCGCGCCCGCGCATCCGCCCGAAAGCCGCACCCCTTCGCCGCCAGATCGGCAACAATCCCCGGCAACAGCGCCGGCGCCACCGCGGCATCGATCAGCAGCGTCTCGGTCGCCCCGCAGATCCCCGTGCGGCGCATCTTGGCATTGACCACCACCCCCCGCGCCATCGCCGGATCAGCGGCTTCATGGACATAGGTGTGACACAGCCCTTCGGCATGCGCGAGCACAGGCACCCGCGCCTCGCGCTGCACGCGCTCGACCAGCGATTTGCCACCACGGGGAATGATCAGATCAATCAGCCCCGCCGCCCCCAGCATATCCGCCACATGGCGCCGATCGGCATCCGGCGCGATCTGCACCGCCGCCTCCGGCAGGCCGGCAGCCCGCAAGCCCGCCGCCATCGCCCCATGAATCGCCCGCGCACTATGCAGGCTTTCCGACCCACCGCGCAGGATCACCGCATTGCCCGACTTGATGCACAAGCCCGCCGCATCGGCCCCGACATTGGGGCGGCTTTCATAAATCATGCCGATCACGCCAACCGGCGTCGCCACCCGGCTGATCCGCAACCCGTTGGGCCGGGTCCACTCCGCCAGCACCCGCCCGACCGGATCGGGCAGCTTCGCCACATCCTCCAGCCCCGCCGCCATCGCCTCGACCCGCGCCGGGGTCAGCGTCAACCGATCGCGAAACGCCGCACTCGCGGTCGAGGCTTCAAGATCCAGCGCATTCGCCGCCAGGATCTCGTCCTGCCGCTCACGCAACGCGGCGGCGGCATGGCGCAGGGCCGCATTCCGGGTTTCGGTAGAACTCCGCGCCAGAATCCGGGTCGCCTCACGCGCCCGCGCACCCAGCGTCGGCATGGCCGGGGCCCACTCTTCCATGACGGATGTCACTGCGTTCATGACCGGCCTCCCTGCCTCGATAACGGATCATTTTCGAACCGTCCGCCCGGCGAGGGCAAGGGGAGAAAAAGCCGGGCGATCATTTCCCGTTCTTTTTTGAAAAAAAGAACCAAAAAACTTTCATCCGTTCAGGAGCCTTGTGCTGGGGACACGCGACGCCCCTGAACAGATCAAAAGTCTTTTTGCTTCTTTTTCTTCAGAAAAAGAAGACCCCCTTACACATTGAAGCGGAACAGCAGAACATCGCCATCCTGCACCACATAATCCCGCCCTTCGATCCGCAGCTTGCCGGCTTCCTTGGCACCAGCCTCGCCCTGGTAACGAACGTAATCCTCATAGGCGACCGTCTCGCAGGCGATGAACCCCCGCTCGAAATCGTTATGGATCACGGCCGCAGCCTGCGGCGCGCGCGTGCCGGCCGTAATCGTCCAGGCACGGGTCTCTTTCGGGCCAACCGTGAAATAGGTTCGCAGCCCCAGCAGCCCGTAACCGGCGGCAATCACCCGATCCAGGCCGCTATCGGCCAGACCCAGCCCCTCAAGAAATTCCTTGCGATCCTCCGCCCCCAACTGGCTGACTTCCGCCTCGATCGCCGCCGAAACGACAACGACGGCCGCACCTTCAGTCTCCGCGCGCGCCTGCACCTTCTTCGAGAAGTCATTGCCGGTGGCGGCCGACGCTTCCTCGACATTGCAGACATACAGCACGGGCTTGCTGGTCATCAGTTGCAGGCGACGCACCGCCTCTTCCTGCCCGGCGGGAATCGCCGTACGCGCCGGCTGCCCCTCGCGCAGGGCCGCGATCAGCGGCTCCATCAGCGCGACCTGGGCAGCGGCCTCGCGGTCATTGCCCTTCGCCTTCTTCTGAAGGGCGACGATCCGCTTCTCCAGCGAGTCCAGATCGGCCAGCATCAGTTCCGTCTCGATGATCTCGGCATCACGGATCGGATCGACCCCGCCTTCGACATGCGTGATGTCGTCATCCTCGAAACAGCGCAGAACGTGGATGATCGCATCCACCTCACGGATATTGGCCAGGAACTGGTTGCCCAGCCCCTCCCCGCGCGAGGCCCCGCGCACCAGGCCGGCGATATCGACGAATTCCAGACTGGTCGGCAGGATCTTCTGCGACTTGCCGATCTCCGCCAGCTTTTCCAGCCGAGGGTCAGGCACCGCCACCCGGCCCACATTGGGCTCGATGGTGCAGAACGGATAATTCGCTGCCTGGGCCGAAGCCGTCTCGGTCAGGGCGTTGAACAGGGTCGACTTGCCGACATTCGGCAGGCCCACGATACCGCAATTGAACCCCATCAGCCCTTCTCCCCGGCCAGCATCGCCATTTTGGTCATGAACAGTTCGGGCTTCCCGTCCGCAAGGACCGGCGCCGTGTCGGACAGGCCGTCGAGCATCGGCTCCAGCCAGTCCTGATCGCTTTTCGAAAAATCACCCAGAACGTGGCCCGTCACACGCTCGCGCACACCAGGGTGCCCGATGCCGAGACGTACACGCCAATAGTCCTGGCTCCCCAGCATCCTGTCCATCGAGCGCAGGCCGTTATGCCCCGCCGCGCCGCCTCCGCGCTTCACCCGCACCCGACCGGGCGCCAGATCCAGCTCGTCATGAAAGGCGGTGATGGAATCGACTGGTATCTTGTAGAAGGCCGCCGCCTGCTGAACGCTCTCGCCCGAAAGGTTCATGTAGGTCATGGGCTTGAGCAGCAGCACCTTGTGCGCACCGACCCGCCCTTCGGCCACCTCGCCGCGAAAGCGTTTCCGCCATGGCGTAAAGCCATGGCGGAGCGCGATGCGGTCGACGGCCATGAAACCGACATTGTGCCGATGCCGGCTCATTCCCGGCTCAGGATTACCGAGCCCGGTCCAGAGCAGCATTGCCTTTTCCCTGTCGTCTGGCCGTCAGGTCCGTTCTTACTTCTTCGCCGGCCCCTTCGCCGGAGCCTTCGCCGCCGGAGCGGCAGCGACTTCCGCCGGGGCCGTGTCGTCGACGGTCGGCGCCGCAACGGTGGCGATCACGAAGTTCGGGATCTGCAGAACGGGGGTCACGTTCTCCGTACCCGCCAGATCATCCCAGCGCACGTTGTCATGGATGTCGAGCTGCGACAGGTCCACGGTGAAGGCATCGGGGATGTTCGCCGGATCGACGCTGACATCCACGCTGTGGCGGACGATGTTCAGCACGCCACCGCGCTTGATGCCGGGCGACTTCTCTTCACCGGTGAAGACGATGCGCACTTCGACATGCACGCGCTCGCCGGCGGCCAGACGCTGGAAGTCGACATGCACCGGCTGGTCGGTCACCGGGTGCAACTGCACGTCGCGCATCAGGGCAGTGGTCGACGCGCCATCGACGGTGATGTCGTACACGCGCGAACGCCAGCCGCCCTTGTGCATCTCACGCAGCACCAGACGGGGGTCGAGGCCGATCAGCGTCGGTTCCTGCTTCGCACCATAGATAACGGCCGGCACCTGACCGGCACGCCTCGTCGCGCGCGCTGCCCCCTTACCAGCCTTCGCGCGCGAAGAAGCCTCAAGTTTCGTAAATTGGGTCACGTTCTGCTCCTGAAAACCTGTTCACGCAGGCCTCCAGGGGTGCCCGCGCGTGGGGGCGTGTAACGGAAAAGCCCGACCGAAGCAAATATTTCGGCGCCAGACGGCCGCGCGATCAGCCCATCTCGTCCAGGCTCCACGCCGCATCGGCCGCAGCCGGCGGCCGAACCCACAGCGGCGTGGCATTGGGCAGGCGCACATTGGCCGGCAGCCCCATCGCCGATCGCAGGGCACGGAACATCGCGCCATGGCAGACGATCAGCACCGTCCCCTCGCCATCCAGCGCGCGATTGACCGCCGCCACGGCCCTGGCCCGCAATTCAGCGAACGGCTCGGCCCCGTTCGGCGTGTAGTCGCCGGCGATCCAGCTATCGTACCAATGGCCCATCGGCTGGCCTTCCTGGTCGCCGAAACAGACCTCCTGCAACCCGTCATCCACCGCGACCGGCAACGGGTGCCCACCCGGCGCGGCCATCGCCTGCGCCACGATCTGCGCCGTGCGCAGGGCGCGGACCAGCGGTGACGCCACGATCCGCGCGATCGGCGCATAAGCGGCTTCATCGCGGGCCAACAGCGCGCCGGCCGCCTCCGCCTGGGCGATGCCCCGCGCATTCAGGGGAATGTCCGACCGCCCCTGCGACCGCCCCTCGGCGTTCCAGTCCGTCTCGCCATGACGCAGATACCAGTAAGGCCGGGCGATCAGCTTGGTCATATCCGGAAGCTCCTGTCGGTTCATCCACCCCCGATAGGTCGTCCCCCTCTCCCCGGTCAATCCGGGGGAGGCACCCTCAGCCGCTCAATCGAACAGCGAGGAGACCGAGCTTTCGTCCGATATCGCCCGCATGGCGCGCGACAGCAGGTCGGCCGTGCTGATCTGGCGGATATTCTCCGCCTTCGCCACGGCCTCGGTCGCGGCAATGCTGTCGGTCAGAGTCAGCATGCGAATCGGCGACTGTGCGACGCGCGACACAGCACTGCCGGTCAGCACACCATGGGTCACATAGGCTTCAACCGCCACCGCACCCTGGTTCATCAGGGCCACGGCGGCGTTGCACAACGAACCGCCGCTATCGACGATATCGTCGACCAGAATGCAGTAGCGGCCGCGCACATCGCCGATCACGTTCATCACTTCGGACACGCCCGCCCGCTCGCGCCGCTTGTCGATGATGGCCAGATCGACATTCAGCCGCTGCGCCAGTTGCCGCGCCCGCACCACGCCACCGACATCGGGCGAAACGATCATCAGGTTCTCGAAGCCACCGGGGATATCCAGAGCAGGCGCCGCGTACGGTAGCGAACCGGGCTCGATCCGCCCCTTGATATCGCGCGTAAACAGCGGCGCAGCGTAAAGATTGTCCACCGGAATATCGAAGAATCCCTGGATCTGCATCGCATGCAGATCCATCGTCAGGACGCGATTTACCCCAGCCTCGACCAGCAGGTTGGCCACCAGCTTGGCGCTGATCGGCGTACGCGAGCCGGATTTACGATCCTGCCGCGCATAGCCGAAATAGGGTATCACCGCCGTGGCCCGACGGGCCGATGCGCGACGCAGCGCATCGAGCATGATCAGCAGTTCCATCAGGTTGTCATTGGTCGGCGAGCAGGTGCTCTGGATGACGAACACATCCTCGCCGCGCACGTTCTCATGGATCTCGACGAAGACTTCCATGTCCGCGAAACGCCGGACCGACGCGTTGCACAGCGGCATCCGCAATTCCGCCGCCACCTTCTCGGCCAGGGGCAAATTGCTGTTACAGGCGACGATCTTCATCTGGCAACGCTCCCGGAAGGCGCACTCATGGCTGGCGCGCGGGTTCTAGCAACCGCGCCCCGTCCTGTCATCCGTCTCGCGTATCGATCACGCATGCCGGCCATGCCGCAGGCGCGGGATCAGCCCGACCGTTGCCCCTTCGCCACAGAAGGCGCACCCGCCTGCGTCCCGGCAGGCGGCGGCAACGGCGCATTGTCCCGCCCCGAATAGCGCGAGATCACCTGCCGCACCCCACCCGCCGCCTCCTGCGCGGCGGCCAGCGCGACTTCGCCCCAATGGCCGTCCAGCGAATGGGCGTCGATATCGTGAAGCTGCGTGGCCGCCCCCGATTCCTTGCCCTGCGCATCCACCACCCGCCAGACCAGTTGCAGATGCTGCTGCGGATGGCCGGAACCGCCGGGAATGACCTCGCTGACCGTCACCACGCACGAGACGGTAAAATCGGCATCGCGCGGATTGTCCTGCACCGCATCCTCGGCATCCCGCAGCGCGCCCACGAACGCCTGGGCCAGCGCCACATTCCCGTCCCCCGGCGCCCCTTTCACCCCGGAGAAATAGACCCGCGCCGCACGATGCTTCAGGCTGTGCGGGTCCAGCGCCATCTGGTCGGCCTGAATCCCCGTCAGCGCCCCCGCGATCGCCAGCGCAAGCTGGCGCGCCGACCCACGCAGCGCCTCCACGTCGCCGGCAGCCCAGGCGGCAGCGGGCACCCCCACGCCCTCACCCGCGTTCCGCACCACGCCGGCCGGCGTCATGATGCTGTAGGTCGGCACCACCATGCCGCCCCGCGTCTCCGCGCCCAGCCGCAACCACCAGTCGCCGGGCCGCACGGGCTGGGCCATCGCCGGCACGGTCTGTTCCAGCAGGGCGGCGGCCATGTCGCGGCTCCACTCCCGCGCGGCGGCATCGGTCAGCAGCGCCGCCGCCGGCAGCGGAATCGCCAGCCGCGCGGGCGGTGCATTCCGGGCCAGCGACCGCCCGACCTGCCCCGGATCGCGAAACGGATGCGGCACGTCCAGACACCCGGACAGGAGCAGCAGACCGGCCGCACCGGCCAGCCCGGCGAGACGACGAAGGGGAAACACGCAAATCATGCCAGACCTGTAGCACCAGCCGGCGCGATGACCGAAATCTGGTGCCCGATCGGCCCGCCCCCCGCCAGCGTCCGGCGCCGATGGCTGAAGAACCGTGCCGCGTCGGCCAGCGTATCGACCCCCAGGGCCACCGCCTCGCCGACCCCCGCTCCCCGCAGGCGCGCCACGCAATACCCCGCCAGATCGAACTGGAAATGCTCCACCCGCCGACCGGCGTGAAAGAACGCTTCCGCCGCCGGATCGGCCGCCAGCGCCTGCGCGCGCATGTCGGCCCCCACCTCGTAACTGTCCAGCCCGATGCAGGGGCCGACGACCGCCCGCACCTGCGCGGCCGCCGTCCCCAGCGCCGCCATGGAAGCCAGCGTGGCTTCCAGCACGCCGCCCACGGCCCCGCGCCAGCCGGCATGCGCCGCGCCCACCACCCGACCGTCCGCCGAGGCAAACAGTACCGGCCCGCAATCGGCGGTAATCACCCCCAGCGCCAGCCCCGGCCGATCGGTCACCATCGCATCGGCCGCCGCCCCCTGCCCGACGGGCCAGGGCGCCGTCACCGTCACCACCCCATCGCCATGCACCTGCGTCACGCCCAGCAAATGCGCCGGCGCCACGCCGATGGCCCGCGCCACCCGCCGCCGGTTTTCCGCCAGCGCCGCCGGATCGTCGCCCGAACGGGTCGAGCAGTTCAGGCTGGCATAAGGCCCCTGCGACACCCCGCCCTGCCGGGTAAAGAATCCATGCGGCACGCCATCCAGCAGCCCATGCCGCAGGATCGCGGCAGACGGAATCGTCCCGGCCTCCCGCACGATATCCTCCTGGCTCATGGCGTCCTCCCTCCTCACCGTGCGTCCCCGCCGGCGGGCGCGACGGCAAAACCCGGCGGCACCGGCAATCCCGGCGATGTCACCGCCAGCGCCCTGAACAACCGCCCCATCCGGTCCGGCGCCGCCAGCCGCTGGGCGGCATCCTGAATGGCGTGGGCTTCGACCGGCGACCGGTTGCGCGCCAGTTGTCCGGCCCGCGCGAAAAGACCCAGTTCCGCCAGCAGCGCCCCCTGCGTCACGCTGCCATGACACGCCGCCCCCGTTGCCGCACGCGCGAAAGCCGCAAAATCAACATGCGCCGTCAGGTCGGCCAGTCCCGGATCGGCCAGCGGCCAGGCCGGCTGGCCATCGCGCAGCGCCTGCAATGTGTCGCCCCACAACGCGCCGTCATACCCATAATCAATGAACAAAGCCGTACCGACCGACCGGGCGAACCGAGCCGCCACCAGCCGCGCCACACCCAGCGCGTCGGGGCAGCACTCCAGGATCTCGCCCTCGGGCACCGGCCGGTCGAACGGCCCTTCCGGCAGGTCCACCGCCGGCAGCGTCACGAACCCCACCCCATCCACGAACCGCTCGTCCCAGCCCGCCTCGGTCCGCACGAACTGCCGGATCGGCAAGGCATCGAGAAATTCATTGGCCAGCAGGATCATCGGCCCGTCGGGCAGCGCCGCGATCGTCTCATGCCACGCCACCGGATGCGCCGTCCGCCCCGCCAGCGCCGCACGCTGCACGTCGCACAGACGGGGCGAGGTCTCGACCAGATGCACGCGCGCCGCGCCATGGCAATCGGGCGCCACCCGCGCCAGCAACCGCGTCATGTCGGCCATCAGCGTCCCGCGCCCCGGCCCGGCCTCGGCGAGGATGAACGGATCGGGCCGTCCCATCCCCTGCCAGGTCACGGCCACCCACGCCCCGAGAATCTCGCCGAACATCTGCGAAATCTCGGGCGCGGTGATGAAGTCCGCAAACGGGTCCCGCCCGGCATAATAGGCCGCATTGGCCCGCGCCATGAACCGGTCCAGCCGTTCCGGCGCGGCACCGCTCACGAATGCTCGCCTTTCACGGCCTCGGCCGGCATCAGGACCGGGCAGGGCGGCTTCAGCATCGCCTGCGCCATCAGCCCGGCACCGGCAATCGCCATCGGAATGCACAGAAGCTGCCCCATCGTGGTCCCGAACGGCAGGAACCCGATAAAGGCGTCCGGCTCGCGGAAAAACTCGCAGAAGCTGCGCGCCAGCGCATAGCCGAACAGGAACAGCCCGGCCAGAAAGCCCGGCCGCTCGCGAATCCGCTCGTGGCGCGCCACCAGCCACATGACGGTGAACAGCACCGCGCCTTCCAGCAACGCCTCATAGAGTTCGGAAGGATGACGCGGCTCCGGCCCCGCCTGCGGAAAGATCATCGCCCACGGCAGGTCGGCCGGCGCGGCCCGCCCCCACAATTCCCCGTTGATGAAGTTCGCGATCCGCCCCAACCCCAGCCCCATCGGCACCACGATGGTCACCCGGTCGGAAAAGGCCAGGAAACTCAGCCCGTTGTGCCGGGCGAACAGCGCCAGCGCCACCACCACCCCCAGCGCCCCGCCATGGAACGACATCCCGCCATGCCACACCTGCAACGCGGCCAGCGGATGCGCCAGATAGACCTGCGGCTGATAGAACAGGATGTAGCCCAGCCGCCCACCGAGCACGACGCCCAGCGTGGCCCAGGTCAGGAAATCATCCACCTGCTCGGGCGTACCGGCGCGCGGCGTCAGCGTGACCAGATGGCGCACCAGCCGCCAGCCCACCAGCAGCGCGGTGATATAGGCCATGGCGTACCAGCGGATGGCCAGCGGCCCCACATGCACCATGACCGGATCGAATTGCGGAAAGATCAGTACAGGCAGCATGCGGCGTCCTTCGACGTCGAGGGGGGCAGGAACCGGGCGAACGTCACAGATAGGCGTCGGCGGTGGCGAGGTAATCATGCACGTAGCGGCGGACCCCGTCCTCCAGCGACGTAAACGGCCGAATATACCCCGCCGCGCGCAGCCGCGTCATGTCGGCGCAGGTATAGGATTGATAATGCCCGCGCAGCGCCTCGGGCATGTCCACGAATGCCACCTGCCGGGCCACGCCGGCCGCGTCGCACACCGCATGGGCCAGATCCAGATAGGTCCGCGCCACCCCGGTACCGCAGTTGAACAGCCCGCCGACATGCGGATTGTCCAGCAGCCACAGCATGACATTGACCACATCCCCCACCCAGATGAAGTCGCGCGCCTGCGCCCCGTCCGCCAGGCCGGGCACGTTCGAGCGGAACAGCGTGGCCGGCCCGCCGCGCATCAGTTCGTCGTATTTCACCTTCACGACCGAGACCATGCCACCTTTGTGGTATTCGTTCGGCCCATAGACATTGAAGAATTTCAGCCCGGCCCACTGCGCCGGCGCGGGCTCGTTTCCGGCCGTCCACGCCTGCACGTGGCGGTCGAACACATGTTTCGACCAGCCATACAGGTTCAGCGGCCGCAACGCCTCCAGCCCCGCCGGATCGTCGGAAAACTGCTCGGGCCGGTCGGCCGCGCCATAGGTGGCGGCCGAGGACGCATAGATGAACCGCACCCCTTCCCGCGCGCACCACTGCCACAGCCGCGTCGACAGATCGACATTGGTGCGCCAGACCAGATCGCCGTCGCGGGCGGTGGTCTCGCTGATCGCCCCCATATGCAGCACGGCGGACACGTCGGGCCGGCTGTCCAGAAAGGCGTCCAGCGCCTCGGGGGCCACCAGCCGATCGGGCGCATGGCGCGCCACATTGCGCCATTTGTCGCCCGTTCCCAGCCAGTCGACGATCACCGTCTCCTCGCCCCGCGCCCGAAGCGCCGCCTGTAGACACGAGCCGATGAAACCGGCTCCACCGGTGATGATGATCATGCCGTCTCTATAAAACAGATCGCGCCACGTTCGAAGAGGCTGTGCGGACTGCGCTTCGGATCGCCACCAGAGCGGATTGCAGACAGCCTCTCCGGCACTCCGATGGACAGTCTCAACCCGCCCCGGCCCCCGCGCCGCAAGCCCGCCTTTCGCATTGCCGGATGGCCTTGCGGCACCGGACTGTCTATATGCTGCGCATGCGATCCCTCGGTCCGCGCTCCCTCCGGCGGGTGCGGGCACAGACCCGGCAGTGAACATAGGAGGACCCGCCATGTCCGACAGGCCACGCTTTTTTGATGATCTCGCCGGTGTCGCCGGCGGCGCGCTCTCGGCCCTGGCAGGCGTGCGCGAGGAGGTCGGCGCCATCGTCCGCGTGCGGGTCGACGAAGCCCTGTCGTCGCTCAACCTGGTCCGGCGCGAGGAATTCGAGGTCGTGCGCGAGCTCGCCGCCCGCGCCCGCGCCGCGCAGGAAGAGTCCGACGCCCGGCTGGCCGCGCTGGAAGCACGAGTCGCCACGCTGGAAGCCGTCATCGCCCCCAACGCGCCGTTTCCGGCCCCCGAGCCGCCGGGCGGGTCGTTCAGCAATTACGCCTGAACGCGCATTTTTTCGTCTCGATCGCCCGCACGCATACGCCCGCGCTTGCCAGCATGGCCAGACCGCCCATAGGGTTGGGGTGTGACCACATTCCCACCCGTGGCGGGAATGACACATGGTCCGGTTTGCAGACGTTCGGGGTCCGACGCACGACGCCGGCCCCCTCCCTCCACGGCCTAGGGGAGTCCCACATGCCTGCCCTCTCCATCTCCACTTCCAAGCACGACGCCAACCCGCTCGACCTGATGGAACAGATCGTCGGCGGATACGAATGGGCGTTCGAACGCCGCAACGATTCGGAAATGGCCGCCGAGGCCCCAGGGAAATGGTGCGACTACGGTCTGTATTTCTCCTGGTCGCGCGAAGTCAGCGCGATGCACTTCACCTGCACGTTCGATCTCAAGGTGCCTCACCAGCAGCGCCGCGCGCTGTTCGAACTGGTGGCCCTGGCCAACGAGCGGTTGTGGATCGGCCATTTCGGCATGGATCTGGAAAGCGGCATGCCGCTGTTTCGTCACGCCGTCCTGCTGCGCGGCGCCCCCGGCGCATCGATGGAAAGCCTGGAAGACATGATCGACATCGCCATCACGGAATGCGAGCGCTTCTATCCCGCCTTCCAGTTCGTCCTGTGGGGCGGCAAAACCCCCACCGAGGCGCTGGAAGCCGCCATGCTCGACTGCGCAGGCGAAGCATGACCGACGAAAAGACTCCGCCCGCCCCGCTCCCCCCGCTGCTGCTGGTCGGATGCGGGCAGATGGGCGGGGCGATGCTGGCCGGCTGGCAGGCGGACGGGCTGGCCCCGTCCGTCATCCTCGACCGGCACCGCGACGACATTCCCGCCCCGCACACGGTCGTCCGGCAGGCCGCCGACCTGCCGGACGATTTCACCCCCGCCCTGATCGTCCTGGCGACGAAACCGCAGAAGGCGGCGGACATCCTGCCGTCCATCGCGCGTTTCGCCCGCCACGCGCCGGTCCTGTCGGTCATGGCCGGCAAGACGGTCGGCGGCCTCACCGCCGCCCTCGCCGCCGCCGGCGCCCCCGGCGCGACCGTCATCCGCGCCATGCCCAACACGCCCAGCGCCGTCGGCCAGGGCATGACCGTCTGCTTCGCCCCCCCCGCCGCGACCGAGGCCGACCGCGCCCTCTGCACCCGCCTGCTCTCGGCGGTGGGCGACGTGGCCTGGGTGGCGGAAGAGCGGCAGATGGACGCCGTCACCGCCGTCTCGGGCAGCGGCCCCGCCTATGTCTTCCTGCTGGCCGAACTGATGGAACAGGCCGGCATCGCCCAGGGCCTGCCGGCCGGCCTGGCCAGGCAGATCGCCCGGCGCACCGTCTCGGGCGCCGGCGCGCTGATGGAACAGTCGGGTCTCGACGCGGCGGAACTGCGCCGCCGCGTCACCAGCCCCGGCGGCACGACCCAGAAGGCGCTGGATGTCCTGATGGCGCCGTCGGCCTGGCCGGCGGAAATGGAGGCGGCAATCGCCGCCGCCGCCCACCGCGCGCACGAACTGGCATCCTGAGCGACGAACTTGCACGCCCCTGCGCCGTAATTTAACCGCAATGAGGACCAAGCCTTCCGGATCGGCCGGATCGGGCCACAGACCAGATGACCGTCAGAAAGCTTATGGATAACGATCAGTTCGACGATGCCCTGCTTCGCGCCGCCATGGAGCGCGCCGCACTTTACGGTTGGGGACGGCTGACCGTCGTCGACGCCGCGCGCGACGCCGGCGTGCCGCTGGACGAGGCCCGGCGCCGCTTTCCGGTCAAGACCGCCATTCTGCTGAAACTGGGCCGGCTGGCCGACGAATCGGCCCTGGTCGATGACGGCAGCACCGGCACGGTGCGCGAACAATTGTTCGACGTGCTGATGCGCCGTTTCGACGTCCTGCAACAATATCGCGAGGGCGTCCGCGCCGTCATGCGCGCCCTGCCGTTCGATCCCGCGCTGGCCCTGTTCCTGGGCGCCACGACGACGGAGAGCATGCGCTGGATGGCCGGCGCCGCGGGCCTCGACCTCTCCGGCCCCGCGGGCGTCCTGCGCCTCCAGGGTCTGATCGGCGTCTGGGCCTACACGATGCGGGCGTGGGAGCGCGACGACACCGAAGACATGTCGCGCACAATGGCCGCCCTCGACCAGGCGCTGGACCGCGCCGGCCGCCTGGGCACCATGCTCGCACGGCGCGGCGCCGCCACGGCGGAGACCGGGCAGAGCATGGACCCGATCGACCCCTCGATCGACCTGCCGCTCGATCCTCTGTCGGACCAACTGTAACCCCCGACGCAGGAACCCTCTTTACGCGGCCCCATCCTTCCCTCTAGAAGGACGAGGCCGACACGATCCGGTCCAATGGGGCGTAGCCAAGTGGTAAGGCAGCGGATTTTGATTCCGCCATTCGGAGGTTCGAGTCCTCCCGCCCCAGCCAAACCGACACTATAAGAGCCCAGCCCCTGCCGGCCCCTTCCCGGTGAAGACACGGGCGGACACCTCCGCACAGGGCCTCTCCACGCCAGAAACACAGCCTTATCATATTGTTTCTGAAAAGAAACATGATATGGAACGATCGCCCGCGCAATCAGGTCGTCACCCCGCCATTCCTGTTCCTGACCGGAACGGCAACCAGCGCGCGCATCCCGATTTCACAATCAGGAAGACATAGGCTCGAAATTTCCAGAATCGTTCCCGGCGGGCCGTCATCACGGCCACGTCCGGCACAGGCGACGCCATCGCCGCGTCGATACCGGAGATCTGAAGAACAGACCCGGCACACTTTCCCCGATCACCCGGCGAAAGCAGTCTTTGCCACATCCGCGTCGCGGGGGGTCACACCCGCGTCACGGGGGCGGGCCACGGCCGCTGGCAGCCATGGCCCAGACGAATCCCCAGACGGATCAGACCGCCTTCTTGAGGTTCGGACTGGCCTTGAAACGAACGGTCTTGCCGGCCTTCACCTTCACCGGCTCGCCGGTGCGGGGGTTCAACGCCTTGCGCGCCTTGGTCTTCTTGACCGTGAACGTCCCGAAAGACGGCAGGGTGAATCCGCCTTCCTTCTTCAGTTCCTTGACGATGGCAGCCATCAGGTCGGACGCGGCCTGGTTGGCGGCGACGCCGGTGCAGTCGATCGAATCCTGAATAACGGCTGCAATAAAGGCTTTGCTCATGTGCTCTCTCTTCTCCTGCCAGGTCCTGGAAATACATCCGCGACGGGCCGAAACCGTTGCGACGCTCCGAAACAGCGGTCGCGGCTTTTAGCGCGCTGTTAAACCTTATGCCACAAAATTCTTCAATGCATGGAGATTCTTGCTGACATGAACAGCGAAATAGCCACCCCTTCCCGAAACTGCCCGATTTCGCGGAAAACTGGACAACAGACGGTGAATGATAACGGACGCGCACCGCTTTTCGTCCGATGACCCGGCCCCGCATCACCTGCCTGTTCGCCCAGTACGATCCGGCGGGCCTGCTGCGCGTCCACACCCGTCATTATCTGGCCGAACTCGCCGCCTGCGGCATGACGGTGCATCTCGCACTCTCGGGCGCCCACCATATCGCACCCGATATCGCCCGTTTCTGCGCCGATCACGGCATCGTCCCTCATACACGGCCCAATCGCGGCCTGGATTTCGGCGCCTGGCAGCATCTTCTGTCCGCCGGCTGCGCCAGGGGCGCCGACAGGGTCCTGTTCGCGAATGACAGCGTATTCGGCCCGCTGAATCCTCTGGCACCGATCCTGGAGCGGATCATGGCGTGCCCCGCCGATGTCTGGGGTCTGGTCGAATCCCGTCATCCCGTCTGGCATCTTCAATCGTGGTTCCTGTGCTTCAGCGCCGACGCGCTCGCCCGCCCGGCGGTCCAGCGCGTGCTGGCCCTCCCGTTCACCGAGATGACCAAACCGGAAATCATCCTGCACGGCGAACTGGGCCTGGGCACGGCCATCCGCGCGGCGGGCCTGCACGTGGCCGCAGCCTGGAGAGACGATGCAAGAGGGCCGCGCCGCCTCGTTCCCGTCAATCCGATGCATGTCGACTGGCTGTCGATCGCGCGCTCGCCCGACTGCCCCTTCATCAAGATCGAACTTCTGCGCGACAATCCCTGCGGCATCGGCTGGATCGGCGCATGGCGCGACCTCCTGGCAACGCGCGATCATTTTCCGGCCGCCTGGATCGACGACGCCCTGCGCGGCCGCCCCGCGTCCGCCGCCATGGCCGGCTGGAAAATCCGGCTGCTGTTTCTCCTGATCAGCCGCGACCGGCCGGCAATCCTGCGGGCCATGCGTTGGCGGCGGTCCGCAACAGTTCCAGCAACGTCACCGCCTGCTGCTGCCACGTAACCAGTTGGCTCTTGCAGGGATTGACATGCCCCGCCAGCCGGTCCGGCCGGTCCAGAAGCTCCGTCACCGCCGCCACAAGCGCGTCCACATCGGCCGTCAGCCCGATCAATGTGCCGTTCACGCCGGCAACGATGTCTTCCGCCTGCCCGCCCGGCGCCGATGCGATCACCCAGACATCGCGGGCCAGCGCCTCGCGCACCGTCAGGCCATAGCTCTCGGGCCAGCTTGACGGAAACAGCAGCACGTCGATGGAGTCGAAAAAAGCGTCGATCGTCGCACTGTCATAAGCCGGCATCACCTCGACGGTGCCCCGCACCCGCCAGTCGGACATTTCGACGGTGTTCATGCCCAGCACCGTCTTGCCGTCCACCAGCCGCAACACCCAGTCTCCACGCTCCAGGGCCTCGAACGCCGCGCGAACCAGCGGATACCCCTTCACCGCCTCGACCCCTCCGACATACCCGAACCGCAGCGGCGCCCCCTCCGGCCGCCGCGTCCTGGGCGTCACGGGCCAGCGGAAGCCGTTGCGATGCACGACGATCCGCGCAGGATCGACACCGTTGGCCAGATGCAGGTCCCGATGCGTGGCACTCGGGCTGAGCAGAAGGGCGGCATCCCGCAGGGCGGCACCCGCCAACGCCGCGCGATCTTCCAGATGCCGCGCATCCGGCCGGCATCGCTGGCAGGCACGCAGGTCGATGCGCTTCTGCCCGCAGAAGCGCCCGTCCTCACGCACCATGAACTGCCTGTCGCACAGCCACCAGGCATCATGAAGCGTGATTACATAAGGAATATTCCTCTCCCGGCACACATCGACCAGCCCCACGCCCAACCCCTGGGTGGCATGAAAATGGACCACATCGGGCCGGAACGCCGCGACATGCTGCGCGAACAGCGCGGCAGCCGCCGGATGATGAAACATCATGATCGGGTCTGCCGTGGACGGCAGGTCCACCGCCACCACCGGCACGCCGTCCTGGTCGTACCGCATCGCCGCCGCCGGACGATCGGGATCGTACACACCCCCCGGCCGCGTGGTGAAAACCGACAACGCGACCCGCCCACTGGCCCGCAGCCGCTCGACCATCTCCACGGCGACATGCGTGGCCCCGCCGAAAGCCCGTGGCGGGTAATAGACATTCACGCACAGCACACGCAGCCGCCCGTCCTGCGCAACCGGCGGCGGGGCACCGAACACGGCCCGCAACTGGGTCTCCGCCACGCGCGCGGGGGCATAGCGCGCACCGACATCGCCTCGCGCCCGCGCGCCCATCTCCCGCCGCAACGCCCCATCCGCCGCCAGCGCCAGTATCGCGCGCGTCCACTCCGCATCCGTCCTGGCCAGCAAGCCGGTCTGCCCGTCAACGATCACATCGGCAAAAGCCCGCCGGGGCGAACAGACCAGCGGCACGCCCACCGCGGCGGCTTCCAGATATTTGATATTGCTCTTGGCATCATTGAAGACGCTGTCTTCCAGCGGCGCGATCGCGATATCCGCGCGCGCCATCAGCGCCAGATAATCCGCATAGGACCGTCCGGCCAGAACCACCACCCGCTCGCCCATCGCCCGCATGGCGGGCGGCAGCGCCAGTTCCCCGACAATCCACAGCACCAGCCGGGGATTTTCCGCCATCGCCGCCATCAGCCCAGGCGCCGCGGCAAGAAAATCGGCATCATGCGTACGGGTGCCCGACCCGTAGATCACGACGACCGGCCCATCACCCTCCGCCTCCGCCCGTGGCGGCAGGCTCAGCCGCGCGGAACGCGCGGCATCCATCGTTTCCGCATCAAGCGCGTTCTCGATAACCCCGACGTCCCGCACCCCGGCATCCCGCATCACCTGCGCCAGGACGGGCGTGGAGGCAATGCCCCGGCGGCACCCCAGCATGCAGGCACGGAACAGTCCCGCCCCGAACAGCAGCCGCGCGCGCTCCTGTTTCGTCAGCATCGCAAGATTGCCGTTGCGGGCATAAAGGTCACGGTCGAAGATCAGATCATCGACTTCCCACCAGGAGGGAACAGCCAGACGCCGCGCCTCCTCCAGCATGACCTGGACCGAGGCGAAAGCCGGCACACGATAGAACACCACGCCGGAACAGAACTGCAACGCGCCCAGCGCATCGGCCGTATGCCGCCAATCCACCACCCGGCAGTCCCAGCCCAGCAGACGCATCTGCTCCACCCGCTGCCAGACACGATATTTCGCACACTGGCTCAGGCTGAGTTCCGCGATGATCAGGATCATGGGCGTCCACGCGACCGGCGCCACCGGCAACGCCGCGTCGCCGTCCCGCGCCCCTGCCGGCCCAACCTCCCCGCGCGGAAAAAGCGCGCGCCCGACATATCCAAGCGCCGGCCCGACCCCGTCACGCCCGATCCGGCCCCACAGCCGCACGATCGCTTCGCTCAGCGGGCGGCCGAACGGATCGCGCCCGCGCGTAGCCGCCCGGATCATCCGCGCCACCCGCAGAAAACGGCCGGTCAGCGCCCGATCCTGCATCGCCATCAGATGGCGCAACTGGTCGAGTTCCGCCCGCAGATCCGCCGCGCGAACCGCCTGAAGCCGCATGCCGGCCTGCCCGATGCCCCGGTCGCCGGCGAGAGGCAGGCTGGAAGCGGAGCCGTCCACGCGCCGCGATCAGCTCAGGGTGAAGTCGCTGGTCTTCAGGTCCGTAATCCCGACGAACGTAATCCGCGTGTTGTCGGTCAACTGGATGGTGCTGTTTCCGCCCGCGATGGTGGCGGCGGAAAGAATGGTCTGCAACTGGTTGTTGTTCTGATAACCATATTGATACAGCGCGACCATGTTCCCCGCCGCACTGCCGAAATCGGTGATGACGTTGTCCCCGCCGCTGCTGGGGCCGTTGGTGAAGGCGAACAGGTTGTCGCCACTGCCGCCCGTCATGGTCGCGCTGCCGGTGCCGCCCACCAGCGTATCGTTGCCCGACCCGCCGATAAACGTCACGTTGCCGCCATCGGCGAAGGCATGCAGCGGGCTGCTCGCCTGCGCACCGTCCAGGGTTTCGTTTCCTTCATTGGCCACGAACAGGGTCGGCCCGGACGCCCCCAGCGTCATGGTCAGGCCCGCCGCGCCGAAGATGGTGGATTGCCCCGCCACCACGCTGGTCATGCCCGTGCCGTTCAGGAAGGTCAGGCTGCCGGTGACGCTGATCGTATTGCCGACGCCCTGCGTAACCTGAAGGTTTCCAGCCGCCGAAATCGTATCGGAGACCGCGCCCGCGATCGTGCCCGACGTCCCGGTGAACGACACCATGTCCTGCGCTCCGCCGGACACGGTGCTGCCGCCACCCACCGAGACGATGCTGTGGGACGCCTTGTCCACGACGGTCGCATTGTCACCCAGCAGCACCAGCGAACTGCCGGCATTGATCGTCACCGACTGGGTGCCCATTGTCCCGACAATGGTATCCGTCCCCATCGAATTGACGGAATTCGATCCATCTCCCAGGAAGATCCGGTTCGCGCCACTGCCGGCATTGACGGTATCGTTGCCATGATCGGTCACGACCAGGTCATTGCCCGCGCCCATATTGATGGTAAAGCTGCCGTTCCCACCAATAAAGACGTTGTCGCCGGCCGTCGCCAGGAAGCTGCCCCCGGCCGCACCACCCAGGAAGGTCGTCCCCCCCAGCGTGCCGGAGATGACATCCACCGGCGTCGTGACCTCATGCGCGTCGATCGCCACCGGCGCCGTCAGCACGGAATCCAACGCGCCACCCGACAGCGCACCGGCCACGATGTTGACGTAGGCCCCATCCAGCGCATAGGCGCCGCCGACCGTGATCACCCCGACCGAGCTGCCGACGCTGGCGGAATTAAAGCCATTCTGTAATGTAGAAAAGCTTTTCCCCGCGGCGCTCTCCCGCAAAGTCTTCGCATAGGCATTGGCCAAGGCAAGCGTGTCGCCGCCATCGACCGTCACGTTCACATTTGTGCCCGCGGCACCCATCACGGTTACAATCGCCACAGCCCGCTCCCCGATATTGCTTGGCCGGACGACAACACGTCATCAGCCATTACGAACCGATCCGAAGCCGCATCACATGACGATGTGCGCCTGGAATGATCGGGATCATGTAAGCGCACAGACCTTCCCAAAATATTAACATCCTGTCGTGCAGGATCGAAAAATCACGTATCACTGTAAGATGGACGCGCGACATTCCGATGGACGCAGACACCTGGCACCCCCCTGCCCGCCCCCAGGCGGACGGCCCCGCGCTGCTGGGCTGCGACGCGCTCGATCCCTATTTCCTCTCCCCCCCGGACCTGGACCCGGACCCCGCCATCAATACGGTACTGCCCTTCCTGGGCTGGGTCCTCGCCCTCGTCCGGCCGCATAGTGTCGGCCTGTTCCCCGACCGCCCCGCCCTGCACCTGTTCCTGGAGGAACAGGCCCGCCACCTGCGCCTGCGCATGACCCTCCACACCGTCCCGGCACGCATTCGCCCCGGCACGTGCGACCTGCTCTGGGCCGCCCTGCCCCCCACAGGCACGGATACGCCGGCACCGGACCATCTGGCCCCGCTCCTGTCGCCGCGCGGCGCAATGCTGCTGTACGGGCCGGATACCGCAACCAGCCACCCCGCCCCATGGGCCCGCTGGCTGGCCGGCCGCCCGACCGCAACCCTGAAACTGGGCGGCGATCTGACCATAGCCCTGCCGGAGCCGGCCCCCGGCACCGAACATACTCACCCGCTCGCCGGCCTGTGCGCGGCGCTGAACGGCACGCAGGGCGATCGCGTGGCCGCCAACCTGGCCAGCCGCTTCGCCGCCATCGGCGCGCACTGGGCCACCCGACGCACCCTGGCCGATACCAGGGCGGAACTGGCCGAAACCCGCGCGGCCCTCAGCCGCGCCCGGCTGGACGTCATGGAGCTGCGGCTGGACCGGGCCCACGCCCCCACGGCCGACGCGCCAGCCGCCGCCCCGCCCGCACACACGCCGCCGCCGCCGCCGCTCCCGGCGCCGCCACCGGCCCCGCCGCCCCCACCGCCCCTGTGGGTCCGCCTGGCCCGCCGACTGGCAGGCCCGCGCACCCCTCCCGTGGTCATGCCGCCCCCCGAACCCGCGCGGGCACGCCTGCCCGTCCGCACGGTGCTGTTCGTCTCCGGCGAACCGACGACACCGGGCACGATCTATCGCGTCGACCGCAACGAAGCCGCCTGCCGCAGGGCCGGCTACGCCACCCGCAGCCGCGCCTGCGCCGCCGTCGGCCCGGACGACATGCTGTGGGCCGACCTGATCGTCCTGTGGCGCGTGGAATATAGCGGCCATGTCGATACGCTGATCGGGATGGCCCGCGCTCGCGGCGCCCTGCTGGCCTTCGACGCCGACGACCTGGTGTTCGAACCCGCACTGGCGCGCGGCGACCTGATCGACGGCATCCGCGTCAGCTCCGCCCCGGTGGCGCGGATCGAACGCATGTATGACGACATGCAGCGCACGCTGCGACGCTGCGATTTCGGCATCGCCACCACCGACCCCCTGGCCGACCGGATGCGCCCCTTCACGCCGCTGACGGTCACCATCCCGAACATCCACGACCGGCAGACGCTGGAACGCTCCCGCCAGGCCGCCCGCCGCCGCGCGGCCACCCCGCCCGACGGGCTGGTACGGATCGGCTACGCCGCCGGCACGCGCACGCACCAGCGCGATTTCGCCCGCGCCCTGCCGGGCCTGCTGGCCGTCATGGCCCGGCGGCCAGACGTGCGGCTGGTCCTGTTCCGCGAGCCCGGAGGCGGCCGTCCGCTGCTGCTGACCGAGGAATTCCCCACCCTGCACGCCCACGCGGCGCAGATCGAATGGCGCGACATGGTCGGGCTGGACGCCCTGCCCGACGAACTGGCAAGGCTCGATATCTCGATCGCCCCGCTGGAAACCGGCAACCCGTTCTGCGAGGCCAAGAGCGAACTGAAATTCTTCGAGGCCGCCCTGGCCGGCGCCTGCACCGTCGCCTCCCCCACCGCGCCCTTCCGCGCCGCGATCCGCGACGGCATCACCGGCCTGCTGGCGGACAGCGACGCGGAATGGGCGGACGCGCTGACCCGCCTGGTGGACGATCCCGCCCTGCGCAGCCGCATGGCGCGCGACGCACTGCATACGGTCCTGTGGGAATACGGCCCGCAACGACAGGCCACCCTGATGGCACTGACCATCGCCAGCCTGGCAGGCGGCCAGACCACCGCGCTGGCCGGCGCCCAGGCCCTGGCACGCGGCCCCGCCCGAGTCCGCGCCATACCGACCATCCCCGACAGCGAGATATGCCTGCACCACGACCAGTTGCAGAACGCGGCGGTCACCGTCGTCATCACCGCGTACCAATACGCCGATCATGTCATCGAGGCCCTGGATTCGGTGCGTCACCAGACGCTCGCACCGCTGGACCTGATCGTGGTGGACGACGCCTCGACCGACGACACCGCCGCCCTGGTCAGCGGCTGGATGGCGCGCCACGGCAAGCGATTCAACCGCCTGCTGCTGCTGCGCGCCCGCAGCAATGCCGGGCTGGGCGGGGCGCGCAATATCGGCATGGCCGCCGCCGAAACCCCCTACGTCATGCAGCTCGATGCCGACAACCGCCTGCTGCCCGATGCCTGCGCGCACCTGCTGGATGCCATCCAGCGGGACGATGCCGGCTTCGCCTACCCGATCATCCGCCGGTTCGACCGGGCCTGCGGCGTGATGGGCGACCTCCCCTGGCACCCGGCACGCCTGGTGGGCGGCAACGTCGTCGACGCCATGGCGATGGTGGCGAAATGGGCCTGGGCGGCGGCCGGCGGCTATTACGTACGCCGCGACGCCATGGGGTGGGAGGATTACGACCTCTGGTGCACCCTGGCCGAACTCGGCATCGCCGGCACGCACCTGCCCGAGACGCTGGCCGAATACCGGGTCCACGACGCCGCCATGACCGACACGGTCACCGAACGGGCCGCGCACAAGCAGCGCGTGGTCGCCTTCCTGCGCGCCCGCCATCCCTGGCTCCGCCTGACCGCGCCGGACGCAAGAAGCCGGGCATAGACTGCCCGCCTTCCCCGACAACCCGTCAGGACCAATGCTTCTCCAGCGGATGATCCTTCGCCCGCATCACACGTCCATACGCGCGTTCCCCGAACCCGTCGGCGTATCCGTCCCCCTCCCACACGATCCGCCCGCCGATCATCACATTCCGCACGACGCCCACCGGACGATTGACGACCTGCCGGCACCCAAGCTGGCTCCGATGGAGAAAATGATAGGTCTCCTCCGGGTTCCACCGTTCAAGCGCAGCCGGGTCGATCACGCACAGATCCGCCTGCGCCCCCACCCGCGCCACACCCGCATTCAGGCCGAAAAATGCGGCCGGAAGCGCCGTCAGCCGATGGACGGCTCGGGAAACCTGCGCCAACCCCTCCCACTGCGCGACCTTCAGCGTCCGGAGGTTGCCGTCATAGAAACCAATATTGGCCAGATGCGCACCACTGTCGTTGAAACCCGGCAATGTCTGGTCGTGGAAGAGCAGCTTTCTGAGCGTCGCGGGATTCCGGTTGGCGATCGTCGTCTCCCAGCGCAGGTCGGTATCCCACACCCGCAGCAGATGCAGCAGAAACGCCGCGTCATCGCCGATCGGGTCGGGAAAACCCGCGAAAAACGCGGCCTCCGCGTCACGGGCGCGCGGAAAGCGACCATTGGCCGCCTGAAAGGCCAGAAGCCTGCGATAAGGCGCCTCCAGGCTCTCCCCCACCCAATGCGCCAGCGGACATTCCGCAACGAACATGTCATCCAGCCGCCGGCTCAACACCACCGTCTCACAGCGCAGGCGCCGCCGCAGCCGCGCCATGGACCATCCTTTCCCCTTTCCCGCCAACCACATTTTCCGGAAGGATGCGACCCAGCCAGGATCGTTCAGAATCCGCACCCGCCCCGGCCGATCATCAAGCTCCAGTTCGTTAAGCGCCCGAAACGCCGCAATCTCGTCCGCCAGCGGGTTGATCGCACCGTCACTCCAGATCCGGAAAGACGAAGACAGGGCCTGAAAACGCAATGCCCCCTTCAGCAGCCGGGAATTGAGAATCGAAGAGAGCAGCAGGCAGAGATGCATGGCCGACCGGCTGGTTTGCAGGTCGAGCGCCGCCAGCACGGTCGTCCTGAGCGGCCGACGGTACAGCCGCCCGCTGGTCAGCATGAAACTGCGCACGGCGGCAAAAACATCGTCCTTGGCCGGCGTCGCCTGCCACACCCGGCCATGACGCCGCACGATCTCCGTCAGCCGCGCCAGTTCCCGAAACCCGGCATATTGCGTCGGAATCCGCTTCTTCTTGTTCGGTGCATTCGCAAGAAAGTGAAACGGCAGCGCATCGGTCGAGAACCCCGCATAGCCCTGCGCCATCCCGGCTTCCAGTAACTGCTCCATGCGCGCCAGTTCTTCCGGGGTCGGCGGCCCGCTGACCGACCCGTCCAGGCCCATGACCTCGATCCGCAGCATGGAATGCGGAATCATCGGCACGACATTGGGGCCGAGCGGCAGCCCCTCCAGATGGTCGAGATACCCCTGCGAATCCCTCCACGTACAGGCATCCGCAACGCGCTTCAGAACCGATTTGGGCATGTTCTCGACCCGCGCGAAGCAATCCACGATCGGGTCTTCGCCGTCGCGCCGCTGATGGCCATAGGTCACGCCGATCGAACAATTGCTCATGACGACCGTGGTGGTGCCATGCCGCACCACTTCCGGCAGTTCGGGGGCGAGTTCCACTTCCAGATCAAGATGCGTATGGATGTCGAGCAACCCCGGCATCACCCACAATCCGCGACAATCGATCTCGGTAACCCCGGCCTCCACCGCAAGATCCCGCCCGATGGCGACAATCCTGCCGTCTTCTACGGCCACATCCGCAATAACCGGCGCTTTTCCAGACCCATCGAAAAAAATACCGTTCCGATAAACACTATCCGCCATACACCTCTCCAGAGGCGAAGCCAGGACACATAATAGACCCCGATATCACTGGACAAGAAGCCTGCGCCGTCGCTCCGACTATCTGGTCATAACAACGCAGGACCAAAGAAGTTCCAACCGGAACCCCCTCCAATTCAATCAGCTTTCAGGTCCATTTCTGTCAAAACAGAATCAATCTCTTTTCCAATGCACATCTTCGGAACAGATCGTCACCCGATACCCCTTTCGCCTGACCGCGCGCGGAGGCCGATCATGCCGCTGGAACGTTGCGCTCCAGTTCCTCCAGCCACAGCCGCGCATTGCCATCCGACGGCGCCCGCCAGTCGCCACGCGGCGACAACGCACCACCGGCCACCACTTTCGGCCCGTTGGGCATCGCCGAACGCTTGAACTGGCTGAATCCGAAGAAGCGGCTCAGGAAAACCGACAGCCAGTGCCGGATCGCCGGCAGGTCATAGGCCACCCGCCGATCCGCCGGGAAGCCCGGCGGCCACGTACCCGCCCCCGCATCGCGCCACGCGATTTCCGCCATATACGCAATGCGCGAGGGCCGGAACCCATGCCGCAGCACATGGTACAGCGTGAAATCCTGCAAGGCATACGGCCCGATCTTCTCCTCGGTGCTTTGCAGGGCCTGGTCGGCACCCGCCGGGATCAGTTCGGGCGAAATCTCGGTTGCCAGGATCGCCTCCAGCACCCGCGCCGCATCAGCCTCCACCCGGCGGGAGGCGACGACCCAGCGGATTAGATGCTGGATCAGCGTCTTGGGCAGCCCGGCATTGACGTTGTAGTGCGACATCTGGTCGCCGACGCCATAGGTACACCAGCCCAGCGCCAGTTCCGACAGATCGCCGGTCCCGATCACGATGCCCCCATGCTGGTTGGCCAGCCGGAACAGGAAATCGGTACGCAGTCCCGCCTGCACGTTCTCGAAGGTCACATCATATTGCGGCACACCATGGGCAAAGGGGTGGCCCATCTCTTCCAGCATCACCCGCGCGGTCGGGCGGATATCCAGTTCCGCCGCCGCCACGCCCAGCGCCTGCATCAGCGCCATGGCGTTGGACTGCGTGCCGGCGCTGGTCCCGAAACCGGGCATGGTATAGGCCAGCACCGCATCGCGCCCCAGACACAGTTCGTCGGCAACACGGATCGCCACCAGCAGCGCCTGGGTGGAATCCAGCCCGCCGGACACCCCGATCACCATCTTCCGCGCCCCGGTCGCCAACAGGCGCTGCTTCAGGGCCGAAACCTGGATCGTCCAGGCTTCGAAACAATCCTGCTCCAGCCGCGCCGGGTCGCTGGGCACGAAGGGAAACCGCTCGATCCGGCGCAACAGGCCCAGATCGCCCGGCGGCGGCGCCAGCGCGAAGCCGATCCGGCGCCACTCTCCGCCCTGCCGCACGACACGACAATCGGCGAACGTCCCCATCCGGACGCGTTCCTGCCGCAACAGATCCAGATCGACATCCGCCACCGCCCGATGCGGCCCCTGCGGAAAACGCTCCGTCTCCGCCAGCAGCGCGCCGTTTTCGTAAATCGAAACCTGCCCGTCCCAGGCAAGGTCGGTGGTCGACTCCCCCTCACCCGCCGCCGCATAGACATAGGCGCACAGCGCGCGCATTGATTGCGAGCGGCACAGCAGGTCGCGCTGGTCGGCCTTGCCCACCGTGATATCGCTGGCCGACAGGTTGGCGATCACCGTCGCCCCCGCCAGCGCCGCATCCGTGCTGGGCGGTGCCGGCACCCACACATCCTCGCAGATCTCGACGCCGACCACGAAGCCGGGCAGATCCTCCGCCTCGAACAGCAGGTCGGTGCCGAACGGCGCCGTCTGCCCCGCCACATGGATCGTCTGGCCGCGCAGCCCGGCCCCGGCGACGAAATGCCGGGCTTCGTAGAATTCACGGTAATTCGGCAGATAGCTCTTGGGCACCACGCCCAGCACGGTCCCGCGATGCAGCACCACGGCGCAATTGTACAGCGCGTCGCCATGCCGCAGCGGCGCGCCCGCCACCACCACCGGCATCAGCCCGGCGGTCGCCTCCGCCAGGATCGCCAGCGCGCTCCCCACCGCATCGAGCAGCACGTCCTGCTGGCGCAGATCGTCGATCGCGTAGCCTGACACACCGAGTTCGGGAAAAACCGCCAGCGCCACACCCTGGGCGTCGCAGGCGCGGACCATGTCCGCCATCCGCGCGACATTGGCCGCCGGGTCGGCCAGCGCCACCGGCAGCGTACACCCCGCCACCCGCGCGAAACCCTGACGATAGAGAGAGCGGAAATCCGGCACGATCAGTCACCCGCCTGCTGAAGGCCGCACCGGACACACGGAGCAGGCCATTGTCTTCACCCTGCCGGGCACGCATGGCCTCCAGCCCATCCCCAGAACGCCGGGACAGGCCGCAACCCGCGAATTCTCATACGAAACCGCAACCATACGGGCAGCCAGCCATTGAAACCATAACGGACCATCCGGTCCAGACACATGAATCGGAGGATATCCCGATGGACCTCTTACGCTGGACGCTGATCTTCCTCGTCCTGGCCCTGATCTCCGCGGCCCTCGGCTTCGGCGGCTTCGCGGCCGATTTCGCCTATATCGGCAAGATTCTGTTCTTCATCTTCCTGGTGCTGTTCATCGTCGGCCTCTTTTTCGGCCGCGGGAGAGGCAGTACGCTATAACCGCCAGCACACCGGCCGCACACAGCCCGTCCATCGCGGCCATCGACAGCGGCAGCGCGCCGACCAGATAGGTCGGCGCGTCGCACGGCTTCGACGGGCGCATGGGCATGGCGGCCAGACGCTCGGCGAACGTGCCGGGATGAAAGACCGGCGCGCGACATTCCGGCAGCGGGCTCGGCCACCACCCATGTTCCACCCCGACATGAACGGCCGAAAGCCCGCAGGCCGCCAGCATCACCGGAACAGCCAGCCACAGCATGGCCCGCGCCCCCTGCCCGCGCAGCAGGGCGGCCAGCAGGCCCAGCCCCACCAGCACGCGCCAGGGCCAGCGTTCCCACAGGCACAGCCCGCACGGCACGTCCCCCAGCCCGTATTCGACCCAGGCCGCAATCCCCAGCGCCACCGCCCCGGCAACCGCCAGCGCGATACCAGGCCCCCGGCCCATGCCGGTCCCCCGCCGCATCACGATGGTCCGAGCGGAGGCATCGCGACCGGGGGGGCCGCGTCCAGCGCCTTCAGGAAGTCCCGCGCCCAGAATCCCGCCGTGGTCCGGCGCACATCCTCGTCCAGATGGCGCCAGCGCCGTTGGCGCTCCTCCAGCCCCATGGTCAGCGCCTGATGCAGCGCATCGGCGATCTCGTCGGCGTCGAAGGGATTGACCAGCACCGCCTCGTCCATCTCCGGCGCGGCGCCGGCGAAATGCGACAGCACCAGCACGCCGGGGTCGGCCGCGTCCTGCGCCGCGACATATTCCTTCGCCACCAGGTTCATCCCGTCGCGCAGCGGCGTAATCAGCGCCACGTCGGCCATGCGATAGAACCCGGCCAGGATGTCCCGCGCCACCGGCCGCGTCAGATACCGGATCGGCGTCCAGTCGAACTCGGCATAGGCACCGTTGATCCGCCCCGTCAGCTCGTCCAACTGGCACCGAAGCTGGCGATATTCCTCCACGTCGCCGCGCGAAACCGGCGCGACCTGAAGAAACGACACCTTGCCCCGATGTTCGGGATAACGGGCCATGAACGCCTCGTACCCCCTGAAGCGTTCGGGCAGGCCCTTGGAATAATCCAGCCGGTCCACGCCGAGGATCAGCGCCGTCCCGCGCAGGCTGGCACGCAGGCGGTCCGCCTCCTCGCGCCGCACGCTCTCCTCGGCCTGTTCGCGGAATTCATGCGGATCGATGCCGATCGGAAAAGCCCCCGCCCGTTCGGTCAGCCCGTTCAGGCGGAAGGCGTGGTTCAGGTTGTCCGCATCTTCCTCGGTCTGCACCCCGATCAGGTCGTAGGCCTGCATGTCTTCCAGCAGCAGCTTCGCCCCCGGCATCGAGCGCACCAGGCTCCAGGGCGGCACGGGAATATGCAGAAAGAAGCCGATCCGCCCCGCCACGCCCAGGTCGCGCAACGCCTGGCCCAGCGGAAACAGATGATAGTCATGGACCCAGATCACGTCGTCCGGCTGCAACAGCGCGCGCAGGCAGCGCGCGAACATGGCATTGACCTCCAGATAGGTCTGCCAGTCCCGGCGCGAATAACTCATCAGCCCGACACGGTAATGAAACAGCGGCCACAGAATGCCGTTCGAGAAATTCTGATAGAATCCCTCGTGCTGCCGTGCCGTCAGGTCGATCGTGGCATAGGTCACGCCATCGACCTCATCCATGCCGATGACGGGGTCGCCCTCGAATTCGGACTGATTGCCCGACCAGCCGAACCACAGCGACTCCCCGCCCCGCAGCGCGTCCTTCAACCCCACGGTCAGACCGCCGGCCGGCTGCAGACGCTCACGCGGCGAAGGCACCCGGTTGGATACGATGATCAGACGCCCCATGAATCATCCCCTCCGCCCGCGAGCGTCGCCAGCCAGGCCCGAAAGGCGGCCGGATCGGGAAAATCCCGAGGAATACGGAACCCCGCCCCACCCAGCGCCTCGGCCGCGCGGATGCCGTCTTCATCCGTCACGTCGTCGCCGACGAAGACCGGATGCCGCCCGGCGAAGGGCGGCGACTGCATCAGCGCCGCCACCGCATGGCCCTTGTCCACGCCATGGGGCCGGATTTCCCACGCCATCTTGGCCGTCTGCACATGGAAGCGCCCGTGCGTCGACGCAACCCACGATTCCGCGGCTTCGCGCAGCATATCCGCCATCTCGGGCGCCGCACGGTAATGCAGCACGAAACCGGCGGGCTTGCGCTCGATCCGCACGCCCGGATGCTGCGCGGCCAGAGTCTCGGCGGCCGGCAGCCAGGTCGGCGGCATGGCGGGCAGTTCGGCACGCACGATCGGCCCGTCCGGACGATGCCGCACCGCCAGCCCGTGCTCGCCGGCCACGGCAAACGGCACGTCGCCGAGGAAATGATCGATCTGATCCACCGCGCGGCCCGAAATCACCGCCAGCGCATCGCCGCATTTCGCCCGCAGCCGCCGCAGCACGTCCGGCAGGCCGGGCGACACGACCACCGATTCCGGCGTGGGCGCGATATCGACCAGCGTACCGTCAAAATCCAGCAGCAGGGCCGCCTCGCCTGGGGGCGGCATGAACCGGCCGGCCGGGCCGGCATAATCCGTCGGGCTCATGGGCATTCTGGACTCCTTGGGACCGAAGGCTTGTCATTCATCCCGGACCGACACCGGCGGGACAGGTTGCTTCCCGTCCCCGTCAGGGGGGCAGGAGGGATTGCGGCTGTCCAGGCTGGGCCTGCGATGCCGCCGGGGCGGACGATGCAGGCGGCGACCGGGTCGGCGCTGCATAACCCGTTGCAAAAGGCGTCGGCGGAGGCAATGGCATAGGCCTCCCCGCCGGCTGCATGGCGGCACCGGATGGAGCAGCCCCCGACACCGGCGCCTCCTCGTCAGGCGGCGACAGGGAGAGCGGCGCCCCGCCGAAACGCGCGGCAGGCACCGCCGGGGCGGATGCCGCGCCCGGCTGCCCGGCCGGCGGCGCCGCCGGAACCGTCAGCACCTGCGGCCCCGAAGACCCCGGCACGGACGGCGTGCCCTGATCCGACGTTCCCGAGACTGGTGTTCCCGGCACCGGCGATCCCGAAGCCGCCTGATCGCCCGGCTGCGCCGCAGCCGCCGCCAGAGCCGCCAGCGGAGGCGGAACGGGCGCCACCATGTCGCCCGCGCAGCCCACGAGGCGCACGGCGTAGATCGGGTCCTGGAAAACGCCCAGGAAGGGTTCGCCCGCCAGCATCCATCCGTTGAAGCCGGGGCCGTCCTGCCGTGTATCGCGCACCGCCAGCCACCCCGCCGCATCGGGCGTCAGCGTCGCCGGCCGGTCGCGGCAGGCGCCGACATGGATCGTCAGTGCCCTGAACGTCGCATCCTGCCCCACCGGAATGGTCAGCACCTGCACGCTGGAGTCCAGCGTATCCAGCACCCGCACGGTCGCGACCGAGCGCCCCTGCCAGGTATCGGCGGGATAGATCGCAGGCGGCGCCACGATCTGCTGGGCGCGGGCAGCCATGCCCCCAGGCCCGCCACTCCATGCCACCAGCGCCGGCACGGCGGCCAACGCCGCGCGCACGGCCCCCGCCCGGCGCGACGCCGGGCGGAGCAGACGCAACACGTCCCGCCTCACGATCTCGGGCTTCGCAGCGCGGCCGCGACCTCCGCGATCAACCGCCGCATGCCGTCCTCGTCCACACCGATCAGCACCGCGTCCTCGAACGTGTCCCGCATGACCTCGCAAAGCTCGGCATAATTCTCGTTCAGCACCCGGATCTTGTCCTGGCATGAAACCGGCGTGCCATCGGATTGCTGCCAGATCGCGGGCGGCGGCGGAAGCGCGGCCCCGCTCATGGCTGGTCGCCGCCCCCGGTATGCCCTGCCGGAGCCTGCCCATTGTCCGGCGTCGCCGTTCCCTGGGACGCCGCCCCCTGGTTCGCGCGCTGCTGGTTGGCCTTGGTCATCGTATCCGTCACCGAGAAGATGAAGCGGCTGAGCAACTGCTCCAGGCTGATCGCCCCCTGGGTCTCGGTGATCGCGCCGCCGGGCTTCAGCATCGCATTGTCGGCTCCCGGTGACAGGGCGACATATTTGCCGCCCAGCAGGCTGTCGCTGGTGATGATGGCCGCGCTGTCGGTCGGCAAGTGCACGTCGGGGCTCACGGTAAAGGTCACCTGCGCCTGGAAGCTGGACGGATCGACGCGCTCGTCGACCACCTGCCCCACCGTCACCCCGGCCAGCCGCACATCCGACCCGACCGACAGCCCGTCGATATGGGCGAAGGACGCATGCAGCCGATAGCCGGATTCATGCCGCCGCCCCTTGTCGACCACCGCCAGGGCCAGAAGCCCGCCCAGCAGTACAAGAACCCCGCACCCGGCGGCGAGTTCGGCCGAACTCCGGCTCACCCGGCCTGCAACCGCACTGACCATTCTGACTCTGTTCCCCAATTCACAGCACGGAGACTGCGTAAAAACGGCCACCGCCGACCAGCCCCCGCCGGTCTCCGGGCGCCGGCGCACGGCCCGCGAGGCCGCTCCGATCCCCAAAGACATACGCAGGCCGCTGCCGACCCAAGCCGCGCGCGACTCAGCATCCACAGCATTCAGGCAGTATCAGGGCGGACCTTAACAGGTTCCGCCCACCGTTTCACCCTTCGGGAATCCAGGCTTCGTAATCGCTGGTCGAGTCCGCGCGACGGCCACCGCGATAATCGCTTCCGGGCGGGCGATAGGCGTCCACCGTCCCGGTCCGGTTGCCCGGATACGGGATCTGCCAGGGCTGGCGCGCGCTCTCGGGCAGGGGCGCGTCATCGACATGGTGCAGCCACCCCCACCATTCGGGCGGCACGACCGAGGCATCCTCGCCCTTGTGATAGATGACCCAGCGCTCATGCCGCGTCAGGCCGCCACCGGTACGATTCGCGGTGCGCGCCTCGTAGTAGCACCGGCCATCGGCATCCTTGCCGACCAGCCGACCCTTGAACCTGGTGTAGATACGGGTGCCGAGATTTGCCATGCCCCGAGGATAACCCTCTTTCCGGCGGCCGGTCCACCCGGCGGGGCGGGACTCGCCCGATCACAACTCCGGGATCGGGAAACCGCGAACTTATCCCCCATATCCACAATATACAGTGGTCTGTATAGTCTGGGACCCACCATATACGGCTTCCGCCCCGTCACGAAGCGGGCCTAGAGTGACTGCCATGACAGCCCGAAGCCACTGGAACGGCGTGCGCATGCGTACCACGCAGGCCGCCGCGGACCCGGACGACGCTCTCCGCGCCGTCACCCTCCCCGCCGATTGGGATGACGAGGCGGCGGCGGCCCTGGCGCGCCTCGCGTCCGGCCGGGGGGCTGCCCGTCTGGCGACCGAAGCGGCACGCTGGGTGGACGACGTGGCCGTGGACGCGCTGGCCACGCAGGCCCGTTCGCTCTCCTGCCTGCTGATGCTGCGCCAGGCGGCCCCGACCGAGTCCCTGTGGACCGGCCAGCACGACCGGCGGCCGGGCTTCATCGTCAATCTGGCGGCCTTCGTCCAGCCCGGCAGCGGCTTCCTGGCCGAGGATTTCGTCGCCGCCCTGCGCCTGCTCTGCCAGGTCCTGCGCGACGTGACCGAACGCAAGGCGGCGCTGCGCAACGGCGAACTCCCCTTCCCCGACCTGGCCCCCCCGCCCCCGGCCCCACGCGGGCGCAAGGCCCGGCCCGAGGCCCCGCCGGCCGAGCCGCCGCCGATCGCCGGCGACCTGCTGATGACCAATCTCGATGCCTGTCTGGCGGCATTGGGGCTGGATTACGACAGCGACGCCGGCCGCGACGTGGCCTGTAGCCTGGCCTCGCTGGCCACCTCGGTCGCCCATGCGGGATGCGGGGCCGACTCCCTGCTGCTCCCCCCCGCGCGCAGCACGGTGCCCGGCCTCGCCGAAACCGCGCGCGCCGTCTGGCGCGACGCGGCGGTCGAGACCGACGCCCCCCTGCCCCGCATCGAAACCGGCTTTTCCGCACCCGGCCCGATCGACGCCCTGCTGGGGGTGGAAGCCTGCGGCCTCGCCCCCATCTTCTCGCCGCTCCGCCCGGACGGCCGGCTGGCCGCCAGCACCCTCTCCCGCCTGACGGCACGCGGCCTGACGCCCGAGGCCGCCTTCGCCGCCGCCCTGGCGGGCGAAAGCGTCCTGCCCCTGCCGGATATCGAGGCCCACAAGGCGATGCACCGCGCGCTGGCCGGCTTCGTCGACCGCATGCCCGCCCGTCCGGACCCTTCGTCCATGCCCACCCTGCGCGCCCGGCTGGCGCTGGATCGCGGCGTGCGGCGGCACCTGCCGGCCCGCCATGGCGGCTTCACGCAGAAGGCCAGCGTCGGCGGCCACCGCCTGTTCCTCCGCACGGCGGAATATGAAGACGGCTCGCTGGGCGAAGTCACCATCACCCCGGCCCGCGAGGGGCCGATGACGCGCGGCCTGCTCGACGCGCTGGGCCAGGCCGTCAGCATCGGCCTGCAATATGGCGCGCCGCTGAACGATTACGTGGATGCCTTCGCCTATACCCGCTTCGGCCCCGCCGGCACGGTGGAGGGCGATCCGGTCGCCTCCTATGCGACCTCCATGCTCGATTATGCGTTCAGGGCCCTGTCGGACGCCTATCTGGGCCACAAGCTGCCCGACGCACCGCATCAGGACGACCTGACCGACACCCCGTCTCCGATGCTGCCGCTGGATTTTCCAGAGACAAAAGGGGACAATACCACCCGGCGCGGCAAACTTCGCCTGGTCGGCTAAGCGCCACGCCCGCCCGTTTCGGACAAGGAGCCCCGTTCATGACCGACACCCCCGAAACCCGCCTGGACCGGCACGGCATCATCCTGCCCGTGCCCCCCGCCCCCGTCGCCACCTATGTCGCCAGCGTCCTCAGCGGCTCGCTGCTGGTCGTCTCCGGCCAGTTGCCATTGCTCGACGGCAAGCTGTTCGCCACCGGCAAGCTCGGCGCCGATGTCGCGGTCGAAGTCGGGGTCGAGGCCGCCCGCTACGCCATGATCAACGTCATCGCCCAGGTCCGCGCCGCCGTGGGCGACCTCTCGCGGGTCCGCCGCGTGGTCCGGCTGGGCGGCTTCATTTCCTGCGTCCCCAGCTTCACCCAGCATGCCACGGTCATGAACGGCGCGTCCGACCTCGCGGTCGCGATCTTCGGCGAGGCCGGGCGGCACGCCCGCTCCACCATCGGCGTCCCCTCCCTGCCGCTCGACGCCGCCGTCGAGGTCGAGGGCCTGTTCGAGATCGCCTGACCGGCGGCCCGATCATGACCGCCCTGACCCTGAGCCTGCATCCCGCCATCGCCGACATCCCGGCGACGGAGTGGGATGCCTGCGCCGGCCCCGACAATCCGTTCGTCAGCCACGCCTTTCTCTCGGCCCTGGAAGACAGCGGATCGACCGGCTCGCGCACCGGCTGGCTGCCGCAGCACGCCGCCATCCGCGACTCCGCCGGCCGGCTGCTGGCGGCGGCGCCGATGTACGCCAAGCCGCATTCCTACGGCGAATACGTCTTCGACCAGAGCTGGGCTCGCGCGTTCGAACAGGCCGGCGGCGACTACTACCCCAAATTGCAGGTCGCGGTCCCCTTCTCCCCGGTGCCAGGCCCGCGCCTGCTGGTGCGCGACGACGTGGCGGACCGGCCCGGCCTGCGCCAGGCCCTGGCCGGCGCCCTGAGTCAGGCCGCTACCGAACTGGGCGTCTCCTCGGTCCACGTCACCTTCTGCTCCGAGGACGACTACACGTCGCTGGGCGAAGCCGGCTGGCTGCAACGGCTGGGCGTCCAGTTCCATTGGGACAATGCCGGCTACACCAGCTTCGACGATTTCCTGGCCACCCTCGCCTCGCGCAAGCGCAAGGTCCTGAAGCGCGAGCGGCGGGACGCCAATCAGTGCGGCCTCACCTTCCGCACCGTGCAGGGCCGCGCGATCACGCCCGATCTCTGGGCGCATTTCTACCGGTTCTACACCGCCACGATTGATCGCAAATGGGGCAGCGCCTACCTCACGCCCGAATTTTTCCCCCTGCTGTCCGAACGGCTGGGCGACCGGGTGGTGCTGATGCTGGCCGAACGCGACGGCACGCCCGTGGCGGGCGCGCTCAACCTGATGGGCACCGACACGCTCTACGGCCGCAACTGGGGCTGCGACGGCGACTATCCGTTCCTGCATTTCGAACTCTGCTATTACCGCGCGATTGATTTCGCCATCGCCCACGGCCTGCGCCGGGTCGAAGCCGGGGCGCAGGGCCAGCACAAGATCCAGCGCGGCTACCGCCCCACCCCCACCTATTCCGCCCACTGGATCGCCCACTCCGGCCTCCGCCGCGCGGTCGCCGAATTCGTGACCCACGAACGCGAAGCCATGCTGCACGACATGGCGGAACTGGACGCACAATCGCCCTACCGCACGGCGGGCGAAGACTGAAAGCCTCTTCTTTTTCTGAAGAAAAAGAAGCAAAAAGACTTTTATCCGTTTTGGGCCATCGCATACGCCCCGGAAAAATCAGGAATGTACCAAAGCTTTCCCGCTTATAGGCAAGACGATACGCTCATATACGCTTCAAAAAGAGATCGAGCCGCTCGGGACCGCCTTATGACAGGCCCAACCATGGCAACCCACAATCCAACAGCCTGCTAATGCTTCTGCCTGATCATAATATAGACGATAGCAACCTCCATCAAAACAACACCGCCCAGAATAACAACGCGCAACCATATTGGATAGGTATAGATTTTCCTTTTTAAGCGCGACTTGTCACCAGATGCGCACCATGCGATAGTTGAAAACCATCCGACCCATGTAAATCCAAGAACTATATTGAGAGTCAGAGCTTCTCCAAACGGAACCCGCCTCAATACCAGACTCAAAATTGTAGGGATAAAGAAAACTATACTACCAATAAGAACGATATACGGAATTGACATGGTATTCCAGCCTCCTGAAAAAATTTATATCATTTCCATACTAAGAAGTCTTAATATAATAAACCACCGCACAAATAATCATCAATGCCGTCGGAAGGTATGGGAGGGTGGCTTTTACTATCGTCTTTTTGTGCACAAACTTGATATAATAGTATGCGGTAATGGCTGTTGCGATAATAACGTCGACATAAATGGCCGACAGGAAAGAACCGAGACTGGTATTGACGTCCACCTGTAAAAAATTCAGAGAATCGACGTAAAATGACGCCTTATCATCCGGAGTTCCCTTGTTGGCGATCAGGTTAATAATATTAATGATATTTCCGAATGCCATGACGGAAAATGTTGCGATAAAAAACTTGCCCCCATAATCGTTATCAGCACTGCTCTCCAAATAAACTCCGTAAACAACAAGAAAGAATAATGTCATCAGCACCGCATAGATGGCGGACATGCCAATGCTGACGTTCTCCATAAAACGGATTTGAGCGTCACTGAAACTTTGCCCTGACGCATGTGCGCTGAAGGTCGAAGATATATAGCCTTGGGGCATATAATAGAAGTAAAGATAAGTGAATGCAACAGTCGTCATGACGAATGCGATTACAGAAAATATGGCACCGATAGCATCGGCCAGAGGCTCCCCACACATAGAAATGGGCGTCGACAACCGGGCGCTTCTAATAATATGTTTGATATCCTCGCCATTTCTCATGGCGACCTCCTTGGCTGATGATCGGCACCTCGCGACACCGATCGGGTTTAATCTTTAATACGATTACGAAAGAAAAACAACATTTTGATACATTTCTTGCCCGATCACATTTCTTTGACGAGTGAGGCTGGACATACCTCATATCAAAGCAAGACCAACTCACCTTGAGTCTGACACCCTGTTCGAGGTCGCCTGACCTGGACCGGCTGGCTGCCGCAGCACGCCGCCATCCGCGACCCCGCCGGCCGCCTGCTGGCGGCGGCGCCGATGTACGTCAAGCCGCATTCCAACGGCGAATATGTCTTCGACCAGATCTGGGCCCGCGCGTTCGAACAGGCAGGCGGCGACTACTACCCCAAATTGCAGGTCGCGGTCCCCTTCTCCCCGGTGCCAGGCCCGCGCCTGTTGGTGCGCGACGACGCGGCGGCCCGGCCTCCGCCGCGCGGTCGCCGAATTCATGGCCCACGAACGCGAAGCCATGCTGCACGACATGGCAGAACTGGACGCACAGTCGCCCTACCGCGCGGCGGGCGAAGACTGAAAGCCTATGCTTTCCCTCCCGGCGCGGTCGCGGGCTTGCAGAGCAGGTCGATGTCACCCTGAAGGCTCGTTTTCATCACGCTATCCCACACGTCAGACGCAAATTCCGGCGTCGCCTGTTCGCTGAGACGCACCACCCCCACCGCGCCGGGTGAAAAGCCCGGCAATCGCCGCATCCCAAGCCGGCCGGGCGGGGGCACCCGCAACGGAAAAGACGAAATCGGCAGAATGGTGGCGACCTTTCCGGTCATGACCTGCGCATGGATCAATTCCAGCGAATTCGTCTCCAGGCGAATCATCGGTTCGATATCGACCGTCTGAAATCCCACATCCACCAGTTGCCGGCAGCGCATTTCCCTGGTCAGCAGCGCAAGCGGCAATCGGGCCGCCGCCTCCCAGCTTATATCGTCTCCCTCAGGAAGCTGAAACACGCTGGACGCCGCCAGAACCTGCTGTTCGGCATACAGCGTGCGAACCTGGAACGCTTTCGCCTGCGGGCACTGATCGTAATACATGATCCCGATATCAAGCTCCTTGCTGGCCAGTTTCTCGATGATCGCCCCGTTGGGCAGCACATGCACCTCGCTTGCGAAATCGCCGCATCGCGCCTGCACGGCATCCAGCAGGAGCGGGACGATATGCACGGCAGTCGGGATGACGCCGATCCTGGCGATCCCCGCGATCGCCTGCTTCGCCACCGAGACCTCATTCCGCAGTTCGCTGACCCCTCTGAGGATGTCGTGCGCCCATTTGAGAACGCGCCCCCCATCATCCGTAATCCCGAACATTTTTTTCTTGCGATCGACGATGACGACGCCCAGTTCGTCCTCCAACTGGCGGATGGCGCGGGACAGCGCAGGCTGCGACACGCCGCACGCCGTGGCCGCCTTGGAAAAACTCTTGTAGCGTTCGATTTCACGCAGGTACTGCAACTGCTTCAGAAACATCTCATGCTCCTTGCGGATAATGGCTCGCCAGATCCGCACCCCCGGCCCTCACAACGGTCCCGGATGACAATGCGCTCTCAACGCACACCGGCCGGCGCCCCCCTCCGCCCGCCGGCACGGTCATGGCCCGATCAGGCGCTGTCCGCCGCAAAAGACGAACTGCCGGTCATGCCGCGCGATTGCGATCAGCGTCTGGTTCATCGCCTCGGCCAGACGCAGGGCACGATCGGTGGGGGCCGACACCGCGACCACGGTGGCCATGCCCGCGCGCACGGTTTTGAGCGCCATCTCATACGAATAGCGGCTGGTCAGCAGGCAGATGCCCGTCTCCGAAAGCGTGTCCTCGCGCATACGGGCACCGATCAGCTTGTCGAGCGCGTTATGCCGCCCGACATCCTCCCGGATCAGCAGAATCCGGCCGTCCATAGTCGCCCAGGCCGCGCCATGGACCATCCGCGTGCGGGCATTCAGATCCTGCCAGCGATCGAGGTCACGCAGCGCGCGGCGGATCGCGACCGGGGCGATCCCCGGCTCCACGGGAAACGGCGCAGGCCCGCTCGCCTCCACGGACGGCACGTCGGCGCTGCCGCAAATGCCACAGCTCGAATGCCCGGCCTGGGCACGCGGCCTGCGCCGCGACAGCATCGCGAGGCGATCGCCTGAAATCGAAACGTCGATCGTCGGCCCGTCCTCCCCCTCCGACACCGAGACCGAACGGATCTGTTGCGCGGACGCGACGATCCGTTCGGTCAGGCAGTAGCCGAACGCGAAATCCTCCAGATGATCCGGCGTCATCATCATCACGCCATACGGAAGGATGCCATTGAAGACGAGTGTGACCGGCACCTCGTCGGCAATGTTCAGGTCGACCTGCTCGCCGGGGAGATCGAGCAGGGTCGCCGTCCGCGTATGAAACAGGGCGGTCACGGGGCCGCACCGCCCCGTCGCGCCGGCCGGCACCCTGCCCGGCGCGCCCCGACAGCGTCCGGAGCCGCCGCAACCGCCAGCGGGCTCATCCGCCCCCTCGTCCCGGACCGGCGGCCCGCCGGCGCGCCCGATCGCGCGCGATCGTCGCGTTCTATCCGTGGCATGTCGGCTCCTGCCGGCGGGCCAGCCGGTTCTCGGCCTGCCGCCGCTCCTCGGGGGTATTGATATTGTCCAGCGCACCGGGGGTCCGCGGGGATAAAAGGCAGGTGCCGCCATCGCTCAATGCGTGCCGCGGCCCGACCCGGCCCGCCGCCACCTGGCGAGACAGCCTCTCCAGGGTCGCCGGCTCCCAGATGGCGCAGAACGGTTCCGGCAACCCGTCATGCTCGCTGCGGAACGCGACGGCCGTATAATCGGCGCGACGCGCCAGAATCAGCGCATCGAGGGTCGGCGCATCCACAAACGGCATGTCGCATGCCAGCACCAGCCACGCGACGTGCGGATAGTCCCCATGGGCGGCCAGCAACCCTCCGGCCGGCCCGATCGCGCCGGACCTGTCGGCGATTCCCGGATAGGCGCGTCTCAGACCATCGGTCGCCTGATCCTGCCGCAGGGACACGAAACAGCGCGCCACACGCGGCGCAAGCAGGCTGAAAGCACGATCGAGCTGCGGCCGCCCCTCATAGGCCAGCGCCGCCTTGTCCTCTCCCATTCGGCGGCTGGCGCCCCCGGAAAGGACAAGCCCGTAAAGCGGCCTCATGGCCCCGCCACCGCAGGCATCGCCGCGCCGAAATCGCGCCTGCCCCCGTAGCTGCCTCCCCACCTGTCTCCACGCCTGCCGGCAGGACGAACCGCACGGACCACCCCATCACGAGCAAGCCCCCCGCCCATGGCGTCACCGGTCGCCGCCGCCCTGCCCACACCGATGCACCCCATGCAGCGCACATGCCGATCGAAGCCCGCCCCGTCGCCGCCGATCATGCCATCGACCAGGCGCGGCGCCTCACCGCGCGCGTCAGGATGGATGAGAACAGGCCAATTCCCGGTCATGTCATCACCCGCCGATATAATGCATTTCGATTTTGTCGTCCTCGCCCCCATGCTCGGAAATCGCGGTGCGGCTCCGTCGTTCCTGCCGTTCCTCGCTGTAACGGTCGGCGCGACGCTGCCAGATCGCGGCCAGCGCCCGCCGCAACGCGCCATCGTCCTCCGCAGGAGCGGGATCGCGCAGGATCGTGCGCAAATCGGTGCCGCTCGTGGCGAAAAGGCAGGTAAAGACCTGTCCGTCCGAAGACAGGCGCGCCCGCGAACAGTCCCCGCAGAACGGTGCGCTGACCGAGGAGACAAAGCCGATCTCCCCGCCGCCATCGGCGTAACGGTATCGCGTGGCGACCTCGCCCCGATAAGCCGGCGATACCGGATCGAGCGGCCAGAGCGCATCGATCCGCGTCATCAGGTCGCGCGATGTCACGACATCGCCGCGCTCCCAACCGTTCCGGTTGCCGACATCCATATATTCGATGAAGCGCACGATCACACCCGTATGCCGGAAATGCGCCAGAAGCGCCGGCACACCCCGATCGTTCACGCCGCGCTGGACGACGGTGTTGATCTTCACCCCGCGCGGAAATCCAGCCGCGCGCGCCGCCTCGATACCATCGAGCACGGTCGTCAGGTCGCCCCGCCCGCCGCTCATCCGCGCGAACACGTCCGGGTCCAGACTGTCGAGGCTGACGGTCACACGATGCAGCCCGGCCGCATGCAGGGCCGAGGCCTGACGCCGCAACAGCATCCCGTTGGTCGTCAGCGCGATATCCTCGATGCCGGGAATGCGCGCAAGCCGCGCCACCAGGTCCTGCAAATCGGGCCGCAGCAGCGGCTCTCCGCCCGTAAGGCGCAGCTTGGTAACGCCCAGGTCCGCCGCCACCCGTGCCACCCGTTCGATCTCGCCGAAATCCAGCCGCTCCTCGGGCGCGAGAAAGCGGAATCCCTCGTGATAGAGCGAATCCGGCATGCAATACGGACAGCGGAAATTGCACCGGTCCATCACCGAGATGCGCAAATCCCTGAGCGGGCGCCCCACCCGGTCCGCGACCGGCCGGCTCTTGAATGAAAACTCCGCGCTCATGCCCTGGGTCCCCGCTCTCCATCCCCGGCCTCCTTCATCGCTGAAGGACGCCGGGGATGGAAGCCATTCAGCCCGCGATCCGCATCGGCGCCGCCGACGCTACGCTCGGCACGATCCGGACCGGAATGGCCTTCGCCGCCGGCGTGCCGCTGATCTCGTCATAAAAATCGAGCGGCAGGAGCGGATTGAGTTCCGGATAATATCCGGCAATCGCGCCACGCGGCATCGGGTAGTCAAGAACCGTCAGCCCGTCGACATACCGCCGATAGCCATCGTCGCTATAGGTCTCCAACCCGACGACCGCGCCATTCTCCAGCCCCCGATCCGCGCGATCCTCCTTGTTCATGAAGATGACGAGGCGGTTGTTATAAACCCCGCGATACCGGTCGCTGTTGCTGTAGATCGTGGTGTTGTACTGGTCGTGCGAACGGATCGTCGCCAGCCGCAGCATCGCCGGGTCATCGACCACATCGTTCACGTCCAGGCCCGGCATGACGAGGAAATTCGCCTTCCCGTTCGGGGTCTTCCAGACCCGCCGCCGGGGCGGAATATCCAGATGAAAACCATGCGGATTTTTCATCTTCTCCGAAAAATCAGCATATATATCGGGATAAACGTCCGCGATCCGGTCGCGGATCAGCGTATAATCCTCGATATAATCGGCCCAGGGCGTCTTCGAGTCCGGCAGCGTCGCCATCGCCACGCGGCAGACGATTTCGGTCTCCGGCCGCACATGCTCGCTCACCGGCTCGAACACGCCGCGCGACGGCGTGACATTCGCCATCGCATCCTCGATGGTGACGAACTGCTCCCCCTTCGCCGTGCGAATGATTTCCGAACGCGCCACGACCGGCAGCATCAGCGCCTCCCTGCCATGGACCAGATGCGCGCGATTGAGCTTGGTCGTCACGTTCACCGTCAGGTTCAGGCGCGCCATGGCGGCATAGGAGCGTTCGGTGTCGGGAATGGCGCGCGCGAAATTGCCGCCCATGCCGAAAAACACCTTCGCCGTGCCCGCTTCCATCGCGGCAACGGCCTCGACGACATGGTGGCCGTGCTCACGCGGCGGCTCGAAGCCGAAAACGTCGCGCACGCGGTCGAGATACGCCTGGGTCGGTTTCTCGTCGATCCCGACGGTGCGGTCTCCCTGCACGTTGGAATGGCCACGGATCGGCGCGATACCGGCACCCGGCTTGCCGAAATTCCCCTTCAGCAGCAGCAGGTTCGTCAGTTGCTGAAGCAGATGCGACCCTTCCTGATGCTGCGTCAGCCCCATGCCGTAACACATGATCGTCGCATTCGACTTCGCATAGATCCCCGCGATATGCCGGATCTGCTCTTCCGAAATGCCGGAGATGCGCGTGATATCCGCCCAGGACGTGCTCATGACATCGGCGCGCACCGCGTCCATGCCCACGGTGTGCTCGGCGATGAACGCCTTGTCCAGCACGTCCTCGCCCGCCTCGTCGGCTTCGAACAGCGCGCGCATCATCCCCTTGAAGATGGCCAGGTCGCCACCGATCCGGACATGCACGAATTCCGTGGAAATCGCCGTGGACCCGAACGTCCCCATCTGAAGGATGTCCTGCGGCTCGGTAAAGCGGATCAGCGCGCGCTCGGGCATCGGATTGATCAGGATGACCGGAACGCCGCGTTTGCGGGCCTCGACCAGATTGGTCATCATGCGCGGCGAGTTGGTGCCTGTGTTCTGGCCGATGACGAAAATCGCCTCCGCCTGGTCGAAATCGGCCATGACGATGGTGCCCTTGCCGATCCCGATCGCGGGCGGCAGGCCGCGCGATGTCGGCTCGTGGCACATGTTCGAACAGTCGGGGAAATTGTTGGTCCCGAATTCGCGCACGAAGATGGAATACAGGAACGCCGTCTCGTTCGCCGTCCGGCCGGAGGTGTAGAATTCCGCCTCATGCGGGCTGTCGAGCGCCTGAAGATGCTTGCCGATCAACGCATAGGCATCGTCCCACGCGATGGGCACATATTTGTCGGTCGCGGCATCGTAGCGCATCGGCTCGGTCAGGCGGCCCTGCATCTCCAGCCAGTGATCGCTCTGTTCCATCAGTGACGTAACGGTGTGCTGCGCGAAGAAATCCCGCGTCACACGGGCCTTGGTGGCCTCGAAGGCCAGCGCCTTCGCACCGTTTTCGCAGAATTCCAGCGTCTTGCGATGATCGGGGTCAGGAAAGGCGCAGCTCGGGCATTTGAAGCCCCCAGGCTGGTTCATGGACAGCAGGCCGCGCGATCCCTTGACCAGAATGCTCTGCTCCATGAGCACCTTGGCCGTGGCATTCGCCGCCCCCCATCCGCCGGCCGGGTGGTGATAGGGCTTGAACTCGGGTTTTTTCTCTTTGCTCATGGTCTCAACCCTCTCCCTGAAGGATGCCGAACTCTTTCAACGCCGGGACGAAATTCTCGTTCTCATGTTTCGACCGTGCCAGCTTGATCAATGCAAAACGCTCCAGCGGCGTCAGCCCGGCCCATTGCGCGGGCGTGGGGGCGGCAACACCGTCCGCCTTCGCCTGGATCGTCACGGCCTCCGGCATCAGGTTCGCCTCGCGCCAGTCGTCCAACGGCTGGGGCGGCAGAAAACGAACCGGCTCATCCGCCCGCGCCGCGATCAAATCCTCGACGAGCATACGATAGCCCGCCTGCTCCCCGTCCGTCGCGCACGGCCCCTCCACCAGCAGGCCGCGCTCCGCGCGCGACAGCCGGCTCCATTGCCGGAGCGTCATCTTGATTCCGACGATATCGAGCTTCTGCCGCGCAATCATGGGAATGCAGCGCAAAGACCCGGCGAAATCACGTTCGAATTCGAAAATCACTGGATTTTCGGACATTGTACCCGTCCTTTCGGCCGTCACGGAAGGCGTCATGCTCATCGGGGCACCAGCAGATGAAGCAGCGACGCCCCGACGAAGAATGCGACGGTGCTGGCGGCCCAGATTCCCACAAGCCAGCCGAACCGGGCGCTCCAGCGACGGGGCGCCTCCGACCCGTCGCCCTTCACGATTTCAATGATAGCCATCGGCCTCAGACACCTTCCCGCGAAACACGCGATAGGAGTAGATCGTATAGGTCAGAATGATCGGCAGCAGGATGGCGGTGCCGACAAGCTGGAAGAACTGGCTCGACGGTGGCGACGACACATCCCACAGGCTCAGCGTCGGCGGCACGGCATAAGGCCAGACCGTAATGCCCAGGCCGGACAGGCACAGGAAGAACCAGCCCAGCGCACACAGGAAGGGCACACGCGAATGCCCCTTCCGCAGGCTCGCCGCCAGCAGCAGGCCAAACACGACCACGAGAACCGGCACCGGGGCCACGATCGCGATGTTCGGCCATTCCGTCCAGCGCCGCAGATAGGGCGCATGCAGCAGCGGCGTCCAGAAACTGACGGCGACGATGCAGGCAAAAAGCCCGACGGCCAGCCGCCCGGCCCAGCGACGGCACGCCGCTTCCAGCCCGCCGGTCGTGCGCCACACCAGCCAGGTCGCGCCCAGCAGGGCATAACCGCACATCACGGACAATCCGCACAGGACGGTAAAAGGCGTCAGCCAGTCGAGCGAGCCGCCCGAAAAGGCGCCATCGGTCACCTTGACCCCCTGGATCACACCGCCAAGGATCGCCCCCTGGCAGAACGCGGCCACCGCCGAGCCTGTCATGAACCCGAAATCCCACTGTCGCGCCCGTGGCGTATCCCTGGTCATCACACGGAATTCAAACGCGACGCCGCGAAAGATCAGCGCGATCAGCATCAGCATGATCGGCAGATAGAAGGCCGGCAGTAGCGTGGCATAGGCACCGGGAAAGACGCCGTACAGAACGGCGCCGCCAAGCACCATCCAGGTCTCGTTGCCATCCCAGACCGGCGCGATGGTGCCGATCATGACGTTGCGCCGCGTCTCGTCGCGCTCCGCCACGAACAGCATGCCGATGCCCAGATCGAATCCGTCGAGAACGACATAGATCGAGATCGCGGCAATCAGGATCACGGCCCAGACAATCGGCAACCAATGTGCGAAATCCATCATCGCTCAGGCCCCTTTCGCGGCGGATGCGTCGACGACCGCGGGGTGCATATGCGTCGCCAGAATATCGGATGCATGCAGCGGATCGGCATTCCGTTCCCCTTCCTCCGGCGCGCGGCCCAGCAACCGGACGAGAATGCCAAGGCCGGACCCGAAGACGATAACGTAAACGACGACGAAAACCGTCATCGACACGACCATGCTCGACAGCACGATCGGCGATACGCTGTCGGCGGTCCGCAGCAGGCCATAGACCGTCCAGGGTTGCCGCCCGACCTCGGTGGTCACCCAGCCGCACAGCAGGGCCAGAAAGCCCGCCGGCGCCATGCACAGGGCGACACGGTGAAAGAGCGGATTCAGAAAGAGCGTGCTGTTCCGCCGATGCCACAGCGACCAGAGCCCGACCAGCATCATCAGGACGCCCAGCCCCACCATGATGCGAAACGAGAAGAAGATGATCGGAGAGGGCGGCCTTTCGTCACGGGGAAAATCCTTCATCCCCGGCACCTTGCCATCCAGGCTGTGCGTCAGGATCAGCGAGCCCAGGAGCGGAATGCCCACCGCATAATCCGTATGCTCGGTCTTCATGTTGGGAATGCCGAACAGCAGTTCCGGCGCGCGTCCTTCGCTGTTCCAGTCGCCTTCCATGGCCGCCAGCTTGGCGGGCTGGTATTTCAGCGTGTTCAGCCCATGGGCATCGCCCGCCAGAATCTGCAATGGCGCCACGATGGTCGCCATCCACATGGCCATCGAGAACATGACCCGCACCGGCTCGGTGGACATTCTGCCCTGCCGCCGCGCCTTCAGCAGATGCCACGCGCCGGTCGCGCCGACCGCGAAGGCCACCGACAGAAACGCCGCGAGCCCCATATGCACCAGACGGAAGGGAAAGGACGGATTGAAGATGATGGCCAGCCAGTCGTCGGGCAGAAACTGCCCGTTGGCCGGGTCGATCCGATAGCCACGCGGCGTCTGCATCCACGAATTGGACGCCAGGATCCAGGTCATCGAAATCAGCGTGCCGACGGACACGCAGCAGGTCGCGGCAAAATGCAGTCCACGCCCCACCTTGTTCATGCCGAACAGCATGACGCCGAGGAACCCCGCTTCGAGAAAGAACGCGGTCATGACCTCATAGGACAGCAGGACACCGGTAATCGGGCCGGCCTTCTTCGAAAAGACCGACCAGTTGGTGCCGAATTCGTAGGCCATGACCAGGCCGGACACGACCCCCATGCCGAAGACGACCGAGAACGCCTTGATCCAGTATCGGTAGAGATCGAGAAAGACCTGCCGTCCCGTGACCAGCCAGACCCCCTCGAGAACGGCCAGATAGGCCGCCAGCCCGATCGAAAAGGCAGGAAAGATGATGTGAACGCCCACAGTAAACGCGAATTGAAACCGCGCCAGAAGGAACGCTATATCATGAGCATTCTGCATCCATACCTTCCACACTCTTTCTCGACATCGACAGGAGGATGTCTGTTATTTTGCGCATCGGAAACCCCTATCGAGGGGCCAGATCCAGACACCGATGCGCAATGGATGGTCATCGCGCAGGGGGGAGTCCGGTCCTATCGTAGGATCATTCCAGCAGACGCGTCCAAGACCTTCTCTTTATAACAATATGCGTTTTGGTTATATCAAAGCGCCAATTCCATCCGTCCTGATTATGCACTATACCTGACGCCGTCACGCGACGACGCGATTTCCCCCTCTCTGACCCCCTCTCTGGACACATCAGGCCAGATACGACCCGGCAAGGAGTTTTCGAGTCTTGACCACGCCTCAACCCGTTGACGCAAAATTGACCCGAGCCGCGATGTTCCTGATCGTCACATTGCATGACGGCGCGGATGCCGCGATCGGCGCGCAGGTCCGGGATCTGCTGGGCGACATGTCCTCGCTGCTGCGGGGCATCGGCTTCCGCGCGCCCGACGGTCGCCTCAGTTGCGTGACCGGAATCGGCTCGGATGCGTGGGGCGTGCTCTTCGGCGGGCCGCGCCCGAAGGACCTGCATCCGTTCGTGGAAATTCACGGCGTGCATCACGCGCCGTCCACACCGGGCGATCTCCTGTTCCATATCCGCGCCACGCGGATGGATCTGTGCTTCGAACTGGCCAGCACGATCGTCTCGCGCCTCGAAGGCGCCGCGACCGTGACCGACGAAGTGCACGGGTTCAAATATTTCGACGAACGCGATCTGCTGGGCTTCGTCGACGGCACCGAAAACCCGTCCGGCCAGGCGGCGATTGACGCCACCATCATCGGCGACGAAGACCCGGATTTTGCCGGCGGCAGCTATGTCATCGTCCAGAAATACCTGCACGACCTGAAAAAATGGAACGCGATGCCGGTCGAAACGCAGGAAGACATCATCGGCCGGCACAAGCTGTCCGACATCGAACAGCGCGATTTCAACAAGAAGAGCTACGCGCACAATGTTCTGACGAACATCGAGGAAGATGGCGAACAGCTTCAGATCCTGCGCGACAACATGCCGTTCGGCGAGGTCGGCAAAGGCGAATTCGGGACCTATTTCATCGGCTACGCCCGCTCGCCCACCCGCACGGAACAGATGCTGCAAAACATGTTCGTGGGCAAGCCGCCGGGCAATTACGACCGGATTCTCGATGTCAGCACCGCCATCACGGGCGCGCTGTTCTTCATTCCCACCGCCGACTTTCTCGACGACGCGCCCGACCTGCCGTCCCCGCACCCGGCAGGGCACGACATGTCCGGGACTCCGGCGCCCGAAACCCGCGATTCCGGCCGCACCTCCCTGGGTATCGGCTCACTGAAAGAGAAACCGTAACATGAACAACCTCCATCGCCATCTCGCACCCGTTTCCAGCGCGGCCTGGGAGCAGATCGAAGAAGAAGCCGCCCGTACGATCCGGCGCCATCTGGCGGGTCGGCGCGTGGTCGATACGTCCGAGCCGCGCGGGCTTGCACTGGCGGGAATCGGCACGGGGCGCGGCAACCGGATCGACGCGCCCGAAGGCGGCATGCGCGCCGTAAAGCGCGAAATCCTGCCGCTCGTCGAATTGCGGGTCCCCTTCACCCTGTCACGGGAAGAGATCGACGCCGTCGATCGCGGCTCGCAGGATTCGGATTGGCAGCCGGTCAAGGATGCCGCGAAGACCATCGCGTTTGCTGAAGATCGCGCCATATTCGACGGGTACGCCGCCGCGGGCATCCAGGGCATTCGCGCGGCAAGCTCCAATACCCCGCTCACGCTTCCGGCACTGGCCCAGGACTATCCACGGGTCATCGCCGAAGCACTCAACACGCTGCGGCTGGCGGGTGTGAACGGCCCCTATTCGGTCGTGCTGGGGGCACAGGCCTATCTGGCCGTCAGCGCCGGCGACGATGACGGCTATCCCGTGCGCAGGCACATCGAAAGCATGATCGACGGCAAGCTTGTCTGGGCACCGGCGATCGAAGGCGCCTTCGTCGTCACCATGCGCGGCGGCGACCTGGCGCTCGATATCGGACAGGATGTCTCGATCGGCTATCTCAGCCACACGGCCGATACGGTCGAACTCTATCTCGAGGAAAGCTTCGTCTTCCGCGTCCTGACCAGCGAGGCGACCGTGGCGATCAGGGCCGCGGACGCAAAGGCCGTTTCAACACCCTGAGCGGGAACGTCCCGCACCCGCGCCGCGTTCAATTCCCCTGACGGGCGGATTCGAAAAACCGCTTCGTCAGCGCGTCGCTTTTCAATCATGCGAGCAGGATCAAATATGTCTCACGATCGCGTTCCCCACGCCGCCAGCTCCCTGCGGGACCTCGGGCGCAAGGCGATGCACTCGCCGAAGCTTCTGACCAGGGAAGAGGTCATGCGCATCGCCGAACACGTCCTCAAAGGCGGCGAGCATGCGAGCGACCTGGAAAAGGAAATCGCCAGAAAGGCGACCCATAATCCCGAAGGAATGGAAGCGGACGAACTGGTCGTCCTCGGGAAAAAGACCCTCGAAGACAAATAAGGGCAACCCGCCTGAAAGGGCATCGGGCGGCCGGGCCTGATGGCCCGGCCGCCCCGTGCGTCAGGCGACGATCGCCTTGCGCAGGTTGGTGTCCAGCACCGCCAGGAAATCCTGGGTCGTCAGCCATTTCGCATCCGGCCCGATCAGCAGGGCCAGGTCCTTGGTCATCTGTCCCGCCTCGACCGTCTCGACGCAGACGCGCTCCAGCGTCTCGGCGAAATGGGTCACGTCGGGCGTGTCGTCGAACCGGCCGCGATAGGCCAGGCCGCGCGTCCACGCGAAGATCGAGGCGATCGGATTCGTGCTGGTCGGCCGGCCCTTCTGGTGCTCGCGATAATGGCGCGTCACCGTGCCATGCGCGGCCTCGGATTCCACCACGTCGCCGGTCGGGTTCAGCAGGACCGAGGTCATCAGCCCCAGGCTGCCGAAGCCCTGCGCCACGATGTCGCTCTCCACGTCGCCGTCATAGTTCTTGCACGCCCACACATAGCCGCCGCTCCATTTCAGGGCGGAGGCCACCATGTCGTCGATCAGGCGATGCTCGTAGGTCAGCCCCAGCTTCTCGAACTCGGCCTTGAACTCGGCGTCGTAGACTTCCTGAAACACATCCTTGAACATGCCGTCATAGGCTTTCAGGATCGTGTTCTTGGTCGAGAGATAGACCGGCAGCTTGCGGTCGCGGCCATAGGTCAGCGACGCGCGGGCAAAACCCTCGATCGACGCACGGGTATTGTGCATGCCCAGCGCCACGCCGGGGCCTTTGAAATCATGCACGTCGAGGGTCACGGGCGCGCTGCCGTCGGCGGGCGTGTAGGTCAGCGTCACCTTGCCGGCACCGGGGATCTTGGTCTCGGCGGCGCGATAGATGTCGCCATAGGCATGGCGGCCGATCACGATCGGCTGCGTCCAGTGCGGCACCAGGCGCGGCACGTTGGAGCAGATGATCGGCTCGCGGAAGATCGTGCCGTCGAGGATGTTGCGGATCGTGCCGTTGGGCGAACGCCACATCTTCTTCAGCCCGAACTCGGTCACGCGGGCTTCGTCGGGGGTGATGGTCGCGCATTTCACGCCGACCCGGTATTTCTTGATCGCCTCGGCGGCCTCGACGGTCACCTTGTCGTCGGTGGCGTCACGATGCTCAATTCCCAGATCGTAATATTTCAGGTCGATATCGAGGTACGGGAGAATCAGCTTCTCCTTGATGAAGCTCCAGATGATCCGCGTCATCTCATCGCCGTCGAGTTCGACAACCGGTTCTTTCACCTTGATCTTGGCCATACGGCATGTCCTCTTGGTTCTGCTTGCCTACGAGGGCGAAACATTTCATGGGAGCCGGAGAAACCTGACGGTCCCCGGCCTGCCCCCGCCCTGTCCTGGCCGCGCGATGCGCCAGCCGCGAAATCCGGGCTCAATCTCATACCGGCCTGCAAGCAGGCTGCCTAGCAGTCCTCGCAACTCTGTTATGACGATCGCGACATTCTACTTGCGAATGATTATCATTTGAATATAATAGGCCGCACACCTTGCCCGATGGAGTCCCGGATGCAGCGTCATCTCTCGACCGGTTCCACCCTGATCTCCTCCCTCCTGGCCTATGACCGGAACGGCCCCTCCTCCTCCCCCCGCCGCGACCGCGCGGGCAACCCGCCCGACCACCCCGCCCCCGCCCGCCTTCCCTCCCTCCCGCCCCGGCCGAACCCCTCGCGCACCCCCCTGGGATCACGATCGGGTCATCCCCTCGGCGCACTGATCCAGATCATAGCGCAGGGCCATGCCGACATGATGGAGTAGGCGCGCAATCCCGACCAACGCGCCGGAGGCCGCGACCATGCATGCGATGAGACTGGATGCCCCACACGCCGCACTCCAGTGGGTGGAACTGCCGGACCGCCAGCCCGGCCCCGGCGAAATCCGGGTCCGGGTCGGCGCCTGCGGCGTCTGCCGCACCGACCTGCATGTCGTGGACGGCGACCTGCCCTTCCCCGGCCATCCCGTCATCCCGGGCCACGAGATCGTGGGCCGGATCGACGCGCTGGGCGAGGGGGTGCAGGGCCTGCATCCGGGGCAGCGGGTCGGCATCCCCTGGCTGGGCCATACCTGCGGCACCTGCCGCTACTGCCACAGCGGCCACGAAAATCTCTGCGACCACCCGCTCTTCACCGGCTACACGCGCGACGGCGGCTATGCCACGGCCGCCATCGCCGATGCCCGATACGCCTTCCCGCTGGGCGAGGACGGCGACGATGTCGATCTGGCCCCCCTGCTCTGCGCGGGCCTGATCGGCTGGCGGTCGCTGGTCATGGCGGGCGAGGACGCCCGGACGCTGGGCCTCTACGGCTTCGGCGCCGCAGCCCACATCATCGCCCAGGTCGCGATCTGGCAGGGGCGCCGGGTGTACGGCTTCACCCGGCCGGGCGACAGCAAGACGCAGGATTTCGCACGCGGCCTCGGCGCGGTCTGGGCCGGCGGATCGGACGAACAGCCGCCCGAACCGCTGGACGCCGCCATCATCTTCGCGCCGGTGGGCGCGCTGGTCCCCGCCGCCCTGCGCGCGGTGCGCAAGGGCGGCCGCGTGGTCTGCGCCGGCATCCATATGAGCGAGATCCCGGCCTTCTCCTACGATCTGCTCTGGGAGGAACGGCAACTGGTCTCGGTCGCCAACCTGACGCGACAGGACGGCCTCGATTTCCTGTCCCTGGCCCCCAGGATCGGCATCCGCACCAGCACGACGCGCTATCCCCTGCGCGAGGCCAACCGCGCGCTCGCCGACCTGCGCGCCGGACGGTTCGAGGGCGCGGCGGTCCTGGTGCCCTGACTCCGGCGCCGGAAGCCCTGCCCTGCGCGGCGATCGTGCTTTCGTACTGGTATTTTCGGCGGCTATTCTTTATGGAGCGCGATCCCGCCACCGTGCCCTCGCCTGTCTCGCGCCACGTCGCGACGTGGCCCCTTCTGTCCGGATGATCCGCCTCATGCCTTTTCCCGAAACCCATCCCGCCCTTCGGCGCGCCCTCGACGCGCGCGGCTATGACGAGCCCACACCGGTCCAGCAGGCCGTGCTGGATGTCGCGGCGGACGGCAAGGATCTGCTGGTGTCGGCCCAGACCGGATCGGGCAAGACGGTCGCCTTCGGGCTGGCCATGGCCGACACGCTGCTGGGCGGGGCGGAACGGTTCGGACCGGCCGGCGCGCCCCTGGCCGTCATCGTCGCCCCCACGCGCGAGCTGGCCATGCAGGTGCAGCGCGAGCTGACGTGGCTGTACGCACCGGCGGGCGGTCGCATCGTCTCGTGCATCGGCGGCATGGACGCGCGGCGCGAGGCCCGGGCGCTGGAACTCGGCGCCCATATCGTCGTCGGCACGCCGGGCCGCCTGTGCGACCACCAGCGCCGCGGCCGTCTGGTCCTGTCCGACCTGCGCGTCGTGGTGCTCGACGAAGCCGACGAAATGCTCGATCTCGGCTTCCGCGAGGAACTGGAGCAGTTGCTGGACGCGATGCCCGCCACGCGCCGCACGCTGCTGTTCTCGGCCACCATCGCCAAGGAAATCGCCTCGCTGGCCCGGCGCTACCAGCGCGACGCGCTGCGCATCGACACGCTGTCGGGCGCCCGCCAGCACGCCGACATCAGCTATCGCGCCGTGCTGACCGACCCGCGCGAGATCATCCCGGCGGTGGTCAACATCCTGCGCTATACCGACAGCCCCACCTCCATGGTGTTCTGCGCCACCCGCGAGCTGGTGCGTCACATGCAGGGCGCGCTGCTGGAGCGCGGCTTCGCCTCGGTCGCCCTGTCGGGCGAACTGGGCCAGAACGAGCGCACCCGCGCCATCGACAGCCTGCGCACCGGCCAGGCCAGCGTCTGCGTCGCGACCGACGTGGCGGCGCGCGGCATCGACATCCCGGCACTCGCCCTGGTGGTGCATGCCAGCCTGCCGACCGACAGCGCCACCCTGCTGCACCGTTCGGGCCGCACCGGCCGCGCCGGCCGCAAGGGCGTCTGCGCCCTGGTCGTACCGGTTTCGATGCGCCGCCGCGCCGAACGCCTGCTGGCCATGGCCAAGGTCACGGCGGAATGGACCGCCGTCCCCACCGCCGACGCCATCCGCGCCCAGGATTTCGAACGCCTGCTGACCGACCAGAGCCTGACCGAAGCCGCCGCCCCCGGCGACGAGGAGCAGGTCGCCCGCCTGGCCGCCGACCGCACCCCCGAACAGTTGGCTACCGCCCTGCTGCAAATGTACCGCGCCCGCCTGCCGGACCCGGAGGACATCCGCCCCCTGCGCGTCGATGCCCCCCGCCCGGCGCGTGACGGCGAACCCGCCGCCCGCCGCGAGCGCCCCGCCCGCGACGAACAGGCCCCGCGCGGCGACGGCGTATGGTTCTCCATGAGTGTCGGCCGCCAGGACAAGGCCGACCCGAAATGGCTGGTGCCGCTGATCTGCCGCCTGGGCGGCGTGCGCAAGAACGAGATCGGCTCGATCCGCATCGCCGGCGACCATACGCTGTTCGAAATCGCCACGACATCGGCCGAGCGTTTCAGCGCCTGCGTCGCCGCCACGGATTCCGACGAAGTCCAGATCAGCGCGGCACAGGCTCCGGCCGGTGGTGGCGGTGGTGGTCGGGGCGGCGATCGCGGCCCCGGTGGCGCCCCGCGCGGACGCGGTCCGCGTAGCGCCCCCCCGTCAGGCGCTCCCCGCCGTCGCCCGGCGGCAGGGCCGTCATCGCGCAAGCGCGGCGCCTAAAGCCGCCCGGAACCGTCCACTGCCCGGATACCTCTTCCGGGCAGAACCACGGTCGGCGGCCCTACGCCACCGAGTCCACGGCCTCCGGCGCGAAGACCGCAACACGGGAGGCCGAGGCCGCCGCCGGCTTCGTCGTCGGCGGAACACGGTCGAAAATTTCGCGCAGAGTGAAACGGGAGACCGTCTCCTCCATGCGCTGCGTCTCACGCACTAGGCTCAACGAAGCGGCGGTGACTTCCTCGCCCATCGCGGCGTTCTGCTGGGTCGAAGCGTCGATCTCCCGCACGTTATCCGCGATATGCCGGACTTCGCTGGCCTGCGTCCGCATGGACGCGACGATCGCCCCGAGATGCCGGGTGATATCGTCCATGACAGCCGATACCCGCCCCAGCGACCCGTCGGCCTCGCCGACCAGGCCGACACCCTGATCGATAGACAGCACCGCTTCGCGGATCTTCTGACGAATGTCGCGGGCCTGCTCGGTCGATCGGGTCGCCAGATTGCGGATTTCCGTCGCCACCACGGCGAAACCCCGCCCGGACTCGCCCGCCCGCGCCGCCTCGACGCCCGCATTCAGCGACAACAGATTGGTTTGCAACGCGATATCGTCGATCACTCCGATGATCGTCTCGATCTCACGGGACGATGTTTTGATGACCGCCATCGTTTCCGTGGCCTTGACCATCGCCCGGAGCGTCGCATCCATCGACATCCCGACCGTCTCGACCAGTTTCCCGGCCTCGGAGGCCGACTGCGCGGCATCGCGGGTCCCGTCGGAGAACGTCGCGATGCCGGTCGACATGCTGCCGACATCCCGGGCCTGCCCCTCGGTACGCCCGGCAAGATCACCAACGGCTGACGAAATCTCCGCCGAGGCCGCGGCAACGGCCTGGATGCTCTGTTTCACCTCGTGGAATGCCGTCGCCAATTGCGCGATGGATGCGTTGAAGACCTGCGTCAGGCGCGCATAATCGGGCGCGACCTCCCTCTCGATCCGCGCCAGCAGATTGCCCCTGGCAACCTGCGACAGAGCCCTGTCGAGTTCGGCAATGAATGCCGCCATTTCGGCTTCCTGCCGGCGGATCTGCTCCATGCTGGCTTCCAGATCGGCGCTCAGCCTGATCTGCTCCGCATGGGCAGCTTCCGCCTGCTGCTCGCGCCGCTCCGCTTCAGCACGGCGATGGTCGGCATCCCGCGAAAGGGCCTCGGATCGCTGGAACGCCCCACGTAGCGAGGCCGCCAGCCAGACCAGCGCCACCGTCTCCACGATCAGGATCGCCGCATGCAGAACAAGGCGGAAACTGTCGCAGCCGCCAGGATAAAGCAGGTCGGGGCGATAGAAATTGAGGCCGATATGCTGCACCGCCACCATCAGGGCGGCAATCACGATGGCGGAGCAATCACAGGTCGCCGCAACGAACACCAGCGCGGCAAAGTAGCCCATATGCACATCGACCTGGAGCTTGTTGCCTGCCAGCAGCGCAATGATGGCCGAAATGTTCGAGACGATCCCAAGACTGGCCGCCGACGAGATCCAGGAAGACCCGGCACCGCCAAACATCATGGACAGTGCCAGGGCATTCAAGCCGATACTGGCCACAAACCAGGCATATCCGCCGAAACCATAAAAACACATTCCCCCCACGACCAGGGCAAGAACGGCATCAAGGACCAGAAGAAAACAGAGAGCCCTTCTGGTTATGGTTTCGAACGACATGTCATGACCACTCTCCGTCACTGGAAATGGCGCACTCCCACCACTCCGACGGCATGGACGACGGGATTAAAGGGGCCGGAACAGCCCCGATGGCCAACTTCATCACAACATGAAAATGCGCGCGGGCCAATTCCCGCGCGCATTTCCCGACAGGCTTTTACAGGCCGCCCGTCAGCACGCTGGCAGCATCGGCACGGGTCTTCTGGCTCAGCGCATTCAGGCTGTTCTGTTCGGCGGTGCCGGCGGCACGCACGCGGTCCATCTGGGTCTGCGGCATGTTACGCACCGCATTGACCGTATTGCGGCCGCTCTGCACGCGCTGCTGCACACCCTGGGTCACTCCATCGCGATAGGCCCGGCCACGGCCGGCAAGGCAGTCCTCGCGCTGGGCCAGGCGACCGGCGACATCCCACCCCGGCGCCTTGGACTGCTTGCCGGACTGGGCGCAGGCATCGTCCGCCGCGCGGGCAACCGGCATGGCGATGGAGAGCCCGGCCAGAACGGTTATCGGCATGGCGAAAGCAAGCAGGCAATTCCGGATCGTCATTGATCGATTCTCATGTTCTGTGACAACAGCGCACGGAACCATGCCGTGATGGCGGGAATAGGTCCATCGTATGGCAGAACCGGGTCTGCCGCATAGGTCGGTTCCACCCCCGGCATTCCGGCGTTTTTCAGGCCGTCGCGCCCCCCGATTTGATCCCGGACCTTTTCCCTATATGTTCATAAAACGAATAAATAATAACAATTATGGAAAAAACGACATAAATATCATCGCGGATTTCGGGTGATCGTGATGCAGCCGGTTGGCGCTCTGCCGCAATGCAAGGGACTGATGGAAATCGTGGCCGCCACCACTCCGCACCATCGCGGCATGGTCTCCACCTTCGCCTTCGTCTCGCGCATGCTACCCACCGCGATATCGGCCGTGCTGACAGGCCCGATGTTTCGCCTCTCCGGCGGCGGCCGCGCGACATGAATCCGATCCCCCTCGACGGCGCCGGGCATGCGGGCCACGATGCGCCCTCTGTCCGCGTCCGGGAGCCCAAGGAGCTGTCGTCCATGTCCACCTTTTCGTGTCCCGCCCAATGAGCCTGGAGTCCGTCCGCGCCTTCCTGGCCGAGTACGCGCCCGAGCTGGATATCATCGAACTGGACCAGCCGACCGCGACCGTGGCCGAGGCTGCCGCCGCACACGGCACCCATCCGGCCCAGATCGCCAAGACCATCTCGCTGCGACTGGGCGAGCAGGTAGTGCTGGTGGTCGCGGCCGGCACCGCCCGGCTCGACAATCGCAAGACCAAGGAAGTCTTCGGCCACAAGCCCCGGATGCTCGACCGCGCGGAGGTCGAGTCCCTGACCGGTCACCCGGTGGGCGGCGTCTGCCCGTTCGGCCTGGCCGATCCGCTGCCGGTCTATTGCGACGTATCGCTCCGCGCGTTCGAGACGGTGCTTCCCGCCGCCGGCGCGATCAACAGCGCCGTACGCCTGTCTCCCGACCGCCTGGCCGAACTGACCCATGCCGTCTGGGTCGATATCTGCCAGGCACGCACCTAAAGCATCATCCGACCGGATGGACTCATCTGGTCGGATAAAGATGCTCGATAAAACAATAATCTAGAGCCATATCGGTGAACCAGTGTGAACGGATATCGCTCAAGAACATTTCCACCGAAGGCCGGTTCGATGGAAATGCTCCGATCCGCTCTAGCGGATCGTCACCGACGGCGGCGGTGGCAGCGCCACCGTCGGTGCGGGCTGAAGCTGCACTGCCGGCGCTGGCGGCGCGGCCCCGACTGGCGGAGCCGTCTTGACCACCGCCACGGGAATGGCGGTATAGCGCGGCTTCGACGGCGGTTTGGGATGCCGCGACAGGGTCAGGAACAGCACGCCATAGGCCACAGCCAGCACGACCAGCACCCCAAGCTTGAGCTTTTTCGGGTTCGGCAGCCTGGGCAGAATGGATGAGGGAGCGGAGCGCAGGCGCATGGCGGGGATGATATTCCTGAACTGGCGGGTGCGTCGGCGCGCAACTGGTGAAGAGAGATCATACACCAGACAGACGTACTCTGCACGGGCAGCGGAAAGCCCGGAAGACGGTCTCCATGGCGCGAAACCGCCTGTCCAGAGTAACCCTGACGAGAACGCCGGACATCACGATGCGATTTGCAGCGATCGGGGGATCCTCCCCGCAGGCATTTTCCGGGTAAAAAATCGAATGAGGAAAGGATATTGTAAACCCTCACCCGAGATAAGCGTCTCTGACCTCACACGGCATGACCAGCATGCCGGGCGACAGAGAGGCCTGTCATCGATGCCCTACGGCGACGGTATCCGACAGACCCGAAGGCGCTCAACCGTCCGAATCATCCTATCGTCTCGCCATATTCCGGGAGCCACGCCGACGTGCCGCGCCGCCTTATCCATTTCATTCACGCATGCCCCGCCCTGCTGCTCCTGATCAGCCACCCAGGCTGGGCCGCCGAACAGCCGCAGACAGCCGACCTGTTGCTCGAAGCGCCCTATCGCCGGGCCTATGTCGTCATGCAGCGCCTTCCGGACTGGGTCAGTCGCGGGCAGGCGACCTCGACGCCCATAGCACGGCTCGTGACCAGCGGCCGCAGCTACCTGCTGGGGCATCTGTGCAAGCCCCACGATTGCGATAACAACCAGCTCGATATCGTTTTCGCCGCAGACGGCCACGCCGCCTGGGGATTGCTGCATACCCGGCCGAACGAACGGCAGCCTTTCCTGCAAAGCTGGCTCGGCAATCCCGATCAGGAAATGCAGGCCCTGCTGCTGCGGAACCATGCCGCCCTCAACCCGCCCACACCCTGAACGCATCGTTCGGCGCAGAGAGACGCTGCGCCGGGCACCCTTTCGTCCTCCGGCACTTCCTGCCATAGTCCCGCCGATTCCGCGCCGCCGCTGCCCGACCCGGCCCGGCGTTCCCCGGGGAAAGCACGGGATCGCCGTCGAGAAGCGCGCGTCGCGTCCCCGGGGCCTCGCACCAGTGGAATACCCAGTGTGACGATTACCCATCCTGGCCGGCTTGCAGTCCTGTTCCTGTCCGGCACCCTCGCCGTCTCCCCCGCCTTCGCGCAGACCGACGACGATGAGGCAGCCGCTCCTCCCCCCGCGGTGCAGTTGCAGAAGATCGTGGCAGTGCTGCAGAGTGATCCAAATTCCACGAGCCAGTCATGCGTCGATGCCCTGACCGAACTGCACAAGACGCAGGACACGCTGGAAGCCGAACAGAAGCGGACCAATGACCCCGATATGGCAGTCGCTCGGGACGTACTGGAAACCGATTTCGAAACCGCGGTCGAATCCTGCGCTGCCGACGCCACCGCCTTATGTGACAAGCACGGCAGCGATCCCAAGGTAGCCCGGGCCTGCACGACCCTAGTCCAGCCCGGCCCTGCCCCGAAATAAGCGGCAGGGGCAGAGAATACCGGCGCGCCCTGCCAAATCGTTCAGCCGCGCCGTTCACCGCCGCGTAGGGCGTCGAGCCGCTCCAGCCCGTCCGCGCTGCCCAGCACGGCAGCCTTTTCTGTCCGGCGCAGCCGCTTGACCGCACTGTCCGGATCGGGGCTTTCCGACAGTTTCAGTAACCCGACCAGCAGGTCGGGATTGATCGGGTCGCCCGGCCGGCGTGGCGGCGGCAGCATCGCGCGGTGCGCGGCCATCAGTCCGGGATCAGCCAGCAGAAGATGGATTGCCTCGCCACCCTCGGCCTCCGGCCGGGCGGCGTTGGCGGCAGCGGCACGGCGCAGGATATCCGGCGGCGACGTTTCCTCGGGAATCAGCAACAGTCCGGCCCGCAGCAGGGCCTGGCCGGCATCACGGCTGCTGGTTGCCGCTGCCAGCGGAATGGCGAAAACCAACCCCAGCAGCACCGGCGTCATCCACAGAAACAGCGGGATCGACACACTCCACGCACAGGCGCCCAGGACCAGGCCAAACAGCATGTAAATCCAGTAGGCCCGCACCGTATCCATGAACGGCACCCCGCCATCGTCGCGGCGCTGCGCGTTCCAGCCCGAATCACGTCCCAGCAGGATCGACAGCACGCCCGAGGTCTGGATCAGCATCGCTACCGGCGCGACTAGCCCGCCGATCAGCGTTTCAACCAGCACCGACAGCGCCGCCCGCACCGCTCCGCCGCAGCCCCGACGAGTGGCCGGATCGAACAGCAGCGCGACATAGGCCAGCAGCTTGGGTGCCAGCAGGATCCCCATGGTGCCGATGAACACATATTTCGCCTGTTCCGGATCAACGTGCGGCCAGTTCGGATAAAGGGATTTGGTATCGCCGAAATATTCCGGCTTCTCGAAGCGCGACTGCAACGAGATCAAAATGCCCGCGAGCAGGAACAACAGCCACAGCGGCGACGTAACATAGGAGCCGATGCCCATGAGCATGTGCAGCCGGCTGACCCAATTCAGGCCCCGTGTCCCCACCACCTTGGCATGTTGCAGATTGCCCTGGCACCAGCGGCGGTCGCGGATCGCGATGTCGGTCAGCGACGGCGGGCTTTCTTCGTACGATCCGGGCAGGCCCGGCACCATGTGAATGGCCCAGCCGCCCCGGCGCATCAGCGCGGCCTCGACGAAATCATGGCTGAGGATATGTCCACCGAACGGCTTGCGCCCCGGCAGATGGGGCAGGCCCGCCTGTTCGGCGAAGGCACGGGTGCGGATCACCGCGTTATGCCCCCAGTAATTGCCCTCCGAACCATGCCACCAGGCAATGCCGTGGGCGATCAGCGGACCATAGACCCGGCCCGCGAATTGCTGCATGCGCGCGAACAGCGTGGTGCCGTTGACGATTTCCGGCAGGGTCTGGATCAGGCCCACACCCGGATTGCGCTCCATGGCAGCCACGATGCGCACCACCGTCCCGCCCGCCATCAGGCTGTCGGCGTCCAGCGTGACCATCTGGGCATAGGCCCCGCCGAAACGACGTACCCATTCGGCAATGTTGCCCGCTTTGCGCTCGGTGTTCAGTGGCCGCCGGCGATAGAAGATGCGCCCGTCTCCACCCGTCGCTGCCCGCAGAGCCAGGAACGCAGCCTCTTCCTCGACCCACACATCCGGATTGGTGGTGTCGGAAAGAATAAAGAAATCAAACGAGTCCAGCCGGCCAGTCGCCGCCATGCTGTCATACATGGCGCGCAGGCCGGCCATCACCCGTCCCGGACTTTCGTTATATGTCGGCATCAGCAGGGCGGTGCGGGTCGAAAGCGCCGGCAATTCCCCGTCGCATGCAATCCCCAGCCCCAGACCACCATGACGCAATAGCGAGACGAAACCGCCCACGGCGGAAGTGAAGGCCAGCGCAATCCACTGGAACAGCAGCACGAACAGGACGAGCACGACCACGCCCAGCACCGAGTACCCCACCGAGTTCAGCACCCGGTTCATCGCGTAGGCGCCATAGATCGTCAGCAGGGTGGCCGAACCGATCACCGCCAGCCGCCGCAGTGCCATCAGCGCAGGCTCGGTAACCGGCACGCGCGGCCGGCCATGCGTCAGGGGAGGTTCGGACAGCGATTGCGTCGCCATCTCCAGCGGAGCTTCGTCCGGCAGGGCCCGAAACGCGCCACCATCGCCTGTCCCCGGCCGGGAGCCGTCTCCCATGCCCATCTCTGCGCGCAGCCCTAGGGTGTCCATCGGTAGGTCCATTGTTCGGAGACCGGCCCGGCATCATTGGCCAGGACGCAAGTCAGTTCGGCGATCCTGGCGTTGCCCGGCGCGAATTCGAATGTCGTGCGCCACCCCTGGATGGCCGGATCGGGTTCGACCACGACGTTGCGGATCGTCCCGGCCGAACTGCTGGGCACCAGATGGAATTTGGCATCCGGCGGCAAATTCTCGAATGGCGTGCCGCTGAAATCGATCGCAAAGAACCGCGCGGCCGGATCATCGGTCACCGCACCGACACGGGTGGCGGCAATCCGCGCCAGCTTGGTCGGCCAGGGCGTATCCCAACCCCAGTACATGCGATAGGTAAAGGCATATTCCTGCCCCGCCGCCAGCCCACCGCTGGGGCGCCAGAACGAAACGATGTTGTCGTTCACCTCGTTGGGCGTCGGGATTTCCACCAGATCGACCGCACCTGGCCCCCAGTCGCCAATCGGCTCGATCCACAGCGACGGACGCTTTTCGTAATTGAGCGCCAGATCCTCGAAATCGGCGAAAGCCCGCTTGCGCTGCATCAGCCCGAAGCCGCGCATCGAATTGTCCGAGAACGCCGAGAATTGCAGGTCACGCGGATTGCGCAGCGGCCGCCACAATTGCTGGCCGCTACCGGTCCAGATCGAAAGTGCTTCGCTGTCATGCGCGGCAGGGCGCCAGTCATCGACATGATTGCGGTCGTTGGCATCGAAATAGAACATGCCCGTCAGCGGCGCGATGCCCGGTTCGTCGATCTTCGTGCGCGGATACACATAGGACTGCACATCGAAAACAGTCATGTCGCCCGGGCGGATGGTAAAGCTGAAAGCCCCCGCGACCGACGGGCTGTCCAGCAGCGCATGCACCACCACGGAATCGACCCCTGGCTGTGGCTTTTCCAGCCAGAAGGCGCGGAACAGCGCGAATTCTTCACCTTTCGGATTGCCCGTGCCATCGGCGAAACCACGGGCCGAGAGGCCGTAATTCTGCCCCTTGGCCACCGCGCGGAAATAAGACGCACCCAGAAAGACGCAGAATTCCTCCATTACGCCCGGCGTGTTGATCGCATAGCGCAGACGCAGCCCGGCAAAACCCACATTGTCCGGCACCTTCAGCTTCGGGTCGCCATAGGTGAACAGATCGGGATTATAGGGCACCGGCGCCGATTTGCCGTCCACAACCTCATAGATCTCAATACGGGGACGGTAGAGAAAACCGCGTGGGAAGAATTCCACGTCGAAGGCCAGGTTCTGGCCGTGCCAGAGCGCCTGGTCCTCGCGATAGGCGATCGAGCGGTACTGATCGAAATTCATCGAATCAATCGCTGCAGGCAGGGTCTGCTCGGGCGCACGATAGGGCCGGCGCGACAATTGCTGGGCGATCCGGCGCACCGTGCCTGCCTCGAAGGCGCCGGTCGGTGAGGGCGCACCAGGTGCGTCGGCATGGGCGGCGCGGGCGCCTGCCCCCAGCATCGACAGCAGGGAGACACCCGCTCCGGTCTTCACGAGATCGCGTCTTAACATCCTTGCTCCCCGAACGCCGCGCATGGCAACGCCATCCGTCCATGATCTGCCACCGGCGCCAGAGCGCCAGCGGGTTGCGTTGCAGCGCCGCTGACGTCGGCGCCTCCAAAGCCATACAGGCAATCTCTTAATTATGACAAAGGCCTGTGGCCACATTGCGGCGCGTTGTGACAATTCCCAAACATGAAATGATCAACGCAACGGCACATGGCCCTCATCGCGGTGCGAGACGCGTAGCCAGTTCGCGCAACGCCGGCAGGGCCGCCTGTGCTGCCCGCTCCTCGATCTCGCGATACAGACGCAGGATCTCGATCCCGGCCGGCGACAACTCGGCACCACCGCCCCCACCCGGTCGGGTCGCCACCACCGGCTCCGCGAAGGCGGCATTCATCGCCTCGACCAGCAGCCACGCGCGTCGATAGGACATCCCCATCGCCCGCGCAGCGCCGGAAATCGAACCGCTGGCACCGATGGCTTCCAGCAAGCGGATCTTGCCATGACCCAGCAGCGGCGCGTCATGCGCGTCGATCCGCACCGTCAGACGCGCATCCTCCATCCCACACCGTCTCCCGCTCCCGATAGCGCCAGCACTGTCCGCCTGCGCGCCGCATGCTATGCTGGAGTTGTCGCCCGCCTGTCGAGAGCGTTTTTGCCGCCCATGCCGACTGCCACATCCATACCAGGCTCCCGCCAGCCAAGCTGGCGCACCATGCATCCGATCGATCTGCCCGCCGTGCTGGATATCGCGGCGCGCGTGCATCCCGCCTATCCCGAAGGCGAATCAGTCTTCGCCGAACGGCTCGCCCTATGCCCCGTCGGTTGCCTGGTCCTCGACCGAGGCGCGGGGCTCGAAGGCTATGTCATCAGCCATCCCTGGTGCGCCGCCGCCCCGCCGGCATTGGATTGCGCACTGGGCGCGCTGCCAGCACGGCCGGATTGCTGGTATCTGCACGATATCGCACTGTTGACCGACGCCAGGGGTCAGGGCGCCCCTGCCACCGCGCTGGCGATCCTGGCCGAACGCGCGGCATCGGCCGGCCTGTCGCGCATTGCACTCATCGCGACCGGCAGTGCCGGAGCTTACTGGCTGCGTGTCGGATTCACCCCGATCGACGAGCCGGAGGCCACCGCCATTCTCGCCAGCTACGACCCGAAAGCACGGCTGATGACCCGTGCCGTGCAACCGGGCTAACACGTCAGCAAGGCGGCGCCGTCAGGCTGGCAAACCACCGCATTCCGTCAGCGCGGCCCGCACGCCGATTGCGCGAATAGCCTCGCGGGCGGCGACGATGGCATCGGTCAACGCAACGCTCCGCACGTCGCGCCAACCATCGAAGGCTGGCAGGGCCAGCGCCGCGCGCAGGTCTTCGGCATCGGCCAGTTCCAGTTGTGCGGCATCCAGCGTCGGTTCCGCAGGCGTATATTGCTCGCCCGTTTCATCCATACCGCGCAACGCTTCCAGATAGGCCGCGATGCCGAAGGCGATACGCCGCAGATCGCCACCATCGGACAGCACGCGCCGCACCGTTTCGGTCCAGAAAACCTGAATCTTGGACGATCCATCGCCTCCGATCCGCAGCAACTGGTCCGCCATCGCCGGATTGGAAAAACGCCGCAATATGCTGCGCCGGTAATCCTGCGGGTCCAGGCCAGCCGGCGAATCAAGACGCGGAATCACATCCAGTTCCAGATAGGCATTGACGAACCGCGCCAGATCCCGGTCGCGCAATGCCTCATCCACCTGGCGATAGCCCAGCAAGATGCCAGGGAAGGCCAGCAGGATATGCGACGCATTCAGCATCCGTACTTTTACGTGCTCATAGCCGGTCACATCGGCCACGAACTGAACGCCCGCCTTCTCCAGCCCCGGCCGGCCGGCGCAGAACCGGTCTTCCACCACCCATTGGGTGAAATCCTCGGCCACCAGCGGCAGCGCATCGTCCAGACCGCTGGCGGCATTCAACGTGCGGGCAATCGCGTCGTCCACCGACGGCGTGATGCGATCGACCATGCCGTTGGGGAAGGTGACATGGGCCTCGATCCACGCCGCCAGATCCGGATCGCGCGCCTGGGCGAACCCCAGGAACGCCGTCCGCGCCACATCGCCATTATGGCGCAGGTTATCACAGGAAAGCACGGTGAACGGTCCGCTCCCGGCGGCGCGACGACGGGCCAGAGCTTCGACAACAAAGCCGAAAATGGTCGTCGGCAGGGCATCAGCGGCCAGATCAGCCCGCACCGCAGCGTTATGCAGGCGAAACGCCCCTGTCGTCTCGTCGATGTTGTAGCCGCCTTCGGTGATCGTCATGCTGACAATACGCACCGCTGGATCGGCCAACAGGTCCAGCACGGCTGTCGGATCGGCCGGGGCCAGCAGATAGGCATGCAGGGCACCGATGACCCGCACTGCCCGCGCACCGTCCGGAGCGGCCTCGGTCAGGGAGTAAAGGCAGTCCTGCTCCGTGAACTGGCTGGCCTTGCGTTCGGACCGCGCCCCCGCCGTCAGCCCGACACCGGCGATCCCCCAATCCTGCTGCCCCGCCAGCGCCAGGCAGCGATCGACATAGAAGGCTTCGTGAGCCCGGAAGAAATTGCCGACCCCAAAATGCACAATACCGGTCCGGATGGTGGCCGGATCATAGCCGGGGGCGGACACACCCGCCGGAAGAGTCTTCAGGATCGTCCGGTTCAGCATGGGATCTACCCTCCGCTTTTCTTCGTCTCTGCATATGGATGCGCCGCACCGTCAGACCAGACCGCCTCCACCGCGCGCTCCAGATCTTCATGCAGCATCCCCAGAGTGAACTGCATGGGCGCGCTCCAGGAGGGACCCGGCGGGTGCAGCACTGCCAATACGGTCGCCGCGTCCTCGCGCGAAATCCTTCGGCGGCCACGCGCCGCGCGCGCGCAACGGCGCGAAAGCTGCGACAGCACGCGCGCCAGCGCCCGCCGTTCGGCATCCAGGGCCGCATCCACGCTCGGCAACTCCCCCGCCTCGGTCGCCGCACGGGCGGCGAAGACCGCACTGCCGCGCAGGCGCCGCAGCAGGCCGGGCAGAACATCCAGCAGCGGATCGGCCTTGCGGCACAGGATGCGCAACCCCTCCACCCTGGCCTCGGCTACCGCGCCGTAGATTTCCTGCAAATGGGTGCGGCATGCCTCGTCGATCGTCTCGATCGTATCGTGATCCAGTTCGCCACGCAGCGCGCGGTCCAGCAGATCCGCGATATCGGCGATCAGCCGGCCGGACGCAGTCAGCACGTCTCCTCGCGCGGCATCGTGCAGCACGAACATCGTCACCACGAGCGAGGTCACGACACCGATCAGGATCGAGGCGATCCTGTCCAGCGGTCGCAGGAACGGGTCACCGCTGATCGGAAACAGCAACACGATCATCAGCGTCACGGCGGCGAAGCGCAGGTTCGGTCGCGCCGCCGCCAGCAGCGCCAGCGGCGTCAGCGCCAGCCAGAACGCAACCCAGTCCGGCAGTATCCCCGTCTGGACCATCAGGATAGCCAGCAGCCCCGCCCCGGCCCCGACCAGCGTGCCCACGATCTGGTCCCGCCCGGTGGTCAGGGTCTGGGTAATCCGGCTTTGCGTGACGATGACCGAGGTAATCACCGACCAGACGGGTTCATGCAGATGCACCACCCGCGCCAGAAGGTCCGACAGCAGAACCGACACCAGCAGGCGCGCCGCCTGGCGGATTTCCGCACCCCTGGGTTCCAGCACCCGGCGGATCGCCGTCCAGCGCGCAGGCGGCGGCGCAACCGGACCGTCCGCAACATTCAGAGCATCACGGTCCATGATGGGCTACGAACGTTATTTCGCGTCATCCGCCAACGGCAGGGGTACCCAGCGCAGGCCGTCGGCATTCTGAACCAGGAACAGAATCGACCGCCGATGCTTGGCCCGCGCCGCATCGACCGACCGCCGCAGATCGGCAGGGGTCGCGACTTCGGCCTGCTGAACCTGGGTGATCACGTCGCCGGCCCGCAGGCCGCGATCCGCCGCCGCTCCATCCGGCGCCACACTGGTCACGACCACGCCCTTCTGCCCTTCGGCCAGGTTGAATTTCTGCCGGGCCACGTCGTCGATCGCCCCCACGGTCAGGCCCAGGCCCTGAAGCTGGACGCTGCCCTGCGCCTTGGCATCGGGCTTGGGGGCCGGCACCTCCTTGGGGTCCTCGGGCAGCGCGCCGACCGTGACCGAGGCCGTCACTGCCTGGCCATGCCGCCAGACCCCCAGCTTCACCACCTGTCCGGGGGCCGTGTCGGCCATCAGGCGCGGCAGGGCGCGGCCGTCGATCTCCTTGCCGTTCAGGGTCTGGATCACATCACCGACCTGCAATTTCGCCGCGGCGGCCGGTCCCTTGGCTTCGACACCGGCGATCAGCGCGCCATGAGCGGCCTTCAGCCCCAGCCCGTCGGCGATGTCCTGCGTCACGTCCTGAATTCGCACGCCGATCCAACCGCGCGAGACCTTGCCGGTGCGGCGCAACTGATCGATGATTCCCCGCGCCTCGGCCGAGGGGATCGAAAATCCGATACCAATCGACCCGCCGGACGGCGAATAGATTGCGGTATTGATCCCGATCACCTGCCCCTGCATGTCAAACAGCGGACCGCCCGAATTCCCTTTGTTGATCGGCGCATCCGTCTGGATGAAATCGTCGTATGGCCCCTGCTCGATATTGCGGCCGCGCGAGGAGATGATGCCCGCCGTCACCGTACCGGACAAACCGAACGGGTTGCCGATCGCCAGCACCCAATCCCCAACCCGCGCATGGTCGCTGTCACCAAAGACCACGGCGGGTAGCGGGTGGGAGGTCTCCACCTTCAGCACCGCAAGATCGGTCCTGTCATCGTGCCCAATCAGCTTGGCCTTGAGAACGGTATTGTCCTGGAGCGTCACCGTGATCTGGTCCGCGTGGCGGATAACATGATTGTTGGTGACCACGATCCCAGACGCATCGATGATGAAGCCCGACCCCAGGGCCTGCATCTTGCGCGGCGCAGCCTCCGGACCGTTCTGGTGGCTCATGAAATCGTGGAAAAATTTCTCGAAGGGCGACCCTTCGGGGAAATTCGGGATCTGCGGCGCATCCTCGCCGTCACCATCCGCCTCCCCATCGTCATCCCCAGGCTTGACCGTCTCGGTGGTCGAGACGTTGACCACTGCCGGCAGCAACCGTGCCGCCAGATCGGCAAAACTGTCGGGGGTCCCCCGACCCGGCCCAGGCAGGCGGATCGATGGCGCGGCATCGGCCTGCGGCGGTGCCGGCGGGGGCGGCACCATGGCAGGCTCGGCCCAGGCGGCGCCCGCCGCGGTCAGGGACAGGGAAACCGCCAGCCCGACGGCGGCGAACGGGCGAGGGAAAACCGGAACAGGCAAAGACATCGGGTACAGCGCTTCCAGCAGTCAGGTCGTCGTGACCAGACTATCCTAGAGCATGATCGCGCCCGAATCGGAAGGGCTGACCCGCGCCCCGCGCGGGACGATCAATGGTTGGGGAGAAATGCACCCGCCGGAGCCCCCGTCAGTTCCACCAGCCAGCGCGCGACAGCCTCGCCCAGCAGCAGGTAGCCCCGGTCGCCCATATGCAGCCCGTCGGGTGACAATTCGTCACGGTCCATACCCAGCTCGGCACACCAGGATTTCATGCGGGCATAACGGCCGAAGACCGGAATCCCCAGGTCCGAGCCGATGCGATGCACCGCCGGGACAAAAGGCGGGAAGGCCGCGCATTCCTCAAGCATACGGCAATATTGCGGGTCGATCAGCGCCAGGTCGGACCCCGTCGCGCGGGTGGCCAGCAGATCCCGGCGTGTCAGATCCTCGTAGGTTTCCAGCTTCACGCCCTGCCAGGCATCGTTGCTGCCGGTCTGCCACATCACGAGGTCCGCGTCGTCGGCCAGCACGCCGGGCAGGCGATCGTGCATTTCCTGCGCGCCGTTGCCGCCGATCCCGCGATTGATCACCGTCAACCCGCCCGTCACGAAGGGCGCCAGGGTGCGTTCGAAGACGGCGGCGAAGCCATGTTCCGGACTGCTGGCACCGATCCCCTCGGTGGTCGAGGACCCGAACAGGGTCACGCGCACCGGCCGGCCGCGCCGCAGCCGGTCGGTCAGGCGCGGCAGGATGGGAGAGGGCGGACGTTCGATCGCATCATTCATCAACGGGCTCTTTCCATTACGCTCCCCGCAGGAGCCGGGTTACCGCGTCCCTCCGCTGCCGCAGGAGGCGCCGCCTGACGCTGTTTCTGCCTGATGCGCGCCCGATCGAGAACCGTCGCGAGTTCCCACAGGATCGTGAATCCAATCACATTCACCGCGATCTGCAACATCCAGCCCGAACCGAAGGAGGTAAAGATCAGCCGCGCATACAGGTCGATCACCGTCCCCGCCGAGAAGACTTCCAGCGAATGGCGCCCGAAGAGCGCCATCACCCGCCCTATCCGTCCCTCCGCAGCACCACGCACGCCATGCGAGGACTGAACCAGATAGAAGATTGCCAGCACGTCCAGCAGCCGCAGCGGGGCGAGTACGCTCTTGTCCGGCGCGGTGATGGCGAAGGGCCGCAGATCGGGCAGACCCCATTGCTGCCAGGGAAAGGCCTCGAGCGCGGAGACGGCCAGATAGAGGCCACAGACCCAGCGCAGCCAGCCCCGGCGCGGCAGGCTGCCGTCATGCCGCCCGGCCACCACGGCGGCGCAGGCCCCCAGCGTGAACAGGAACTGCCAGGCCAGCGGATCGAAATACCAGCCATCCGGGTCCAGCCAGTTGGGGAAATTGATCGAGGGGTCGAGGTTAATGAGCAGCCACAGGCTGGCACTCAGCGCCAGCGTCAGCCACAGACTGACCCGCATCATCAGATAGATCAGCGGGAAAACCCCGAGCAGAACCATATAAAGCGGCAGGATATTCAGATTGCTGGGCAGCGCGTCGAGAAACAGGACCCGCCAGAAGGAGCTCAGCCCGTGGGCCAGTTCGGGCTCCAGGAAATCGACCGGCACCGGCCAGAATGCGCGCCAGTATCGGATGGTGGCCGTGGTCACTACCACCATGACGGCCTGGAAGACGTACAACCGCACGCAGCGCCGCCACACCCGGCCCACACCGGCCCGTAACCCGACGCGCTCGAAATTCCGGCCATAGGCCAACCAGGAAGCATAGCCCGCCAGCAGCACGAAGATCTCTGCGGCGTCGGCAAAGCCGACATTGCGCAACGTAAAGCGATTCAGCACGTTCTGCGGAATATGATCGACGAACATCATCAACAGCGCGACCCCGCGTAGCGCGTCGATCCGGTGATCACGCCGGCTGCCCGGCGGCCTTGGCGGCACCGTGGCCCCTTGTCCTGATCCGGACGAGACCTGCGGACCAGGCGCAGATGCAGTCATATCAGCCGGCTCTCCTGCCCGCCGCGAACATGCGGCATCTTCGACAAATGGCGCAGAACCGCTCGCCACTCCAGTCCCGTTGCGATTTCTTACATATGCCCCGAAGACGCGGGCACGACCATTCCGATTTGCGCGCAGACGGTTTTCGCCTATGTCCGGGCAACGACGCGACCACGCTCCGCGCGGCCGCCACGGAAGGATAGACCATGACGGAACCCACGCCGGCGCGGATCGCCGACATCCTGCGCCAGGTCCGCGACGCGGACGGATCCACGATCCTGGACCATGCGGCCCTGGACACGACGATGCTGCGCGACGGCACATTGCATGTCGCCCTGGCCACCGACCGGGCGGCGGCCGGACGCATCCAGTCCCTGCTGCCGGCGGCCGAACAGGCATTGCTGGCACTGCCCGGCGTGGTCGCCGCCAGCGTCATCCTGACCGCCCATCGCCCGGCAGCCGCTCCCGCCCCGGCGCCGGCCGGTGGCCACCGGCCGCTGAATCTCGGCACCCCCGGCGGCCGGCCCGCGCAGGGGCCGATCCTGCCGGACGTGCGCACCGTGATCGCCGTCGCCTCGGGCAAGGGCGGGGTCGGCAAATCGACGACCGCCGTAAACCTGGCCGTCGGGCTGGGGATGGAGGGCCTGCGCGTCGGCCTGCTTGATGCCGACATCCATGGCCCTTCCCTGCCGCGCATGATGGGCCTGCACCAGCCGCCCCAGGTTCGCGACGGCCGCATGACGCCGCTGGAGGCGTGGGGCATCCGCGCCATGTCCATCGGCCTGCTGGTGGACGAACGCCAGGCCATGATCTGGCGTGGCCCGATGGTGATGGGTGCGCTGGGTCAGCTTCTGGGTGACGTGGAATGGGGCGCGCTGGACGTGCTGGTGGTGGACATGCCCCCCGGTACCGGCGACGCCCAATTGACCCTGGCCCAAAAGGTCTCACTGGCCGGCGCGGTGATCGTCTCCACCCCGCAGGACATCGCGCTGCTGGATGCACGGCGCGGGATCGCGATGTTCGAGAAGATGAATGTCCCCGTACTGGGGATGGTCGAGAACATGTCCTATTTCTGCTGCCCGAACTGCGGCCACCGCACCGACCTGTTCGGCCACGGAGGTGCCAGGGCCGAAGCCGAGGCGCTGGGCGTGCCCTTCCTGGGTGAAATCCCGCTGCTGGCCGATATCCGCGCCAGCGCGGACGCCGGTGCCCCCATCGTGATCTCGACGCCCGACAGCCCCGCCGGCCTGGCCTATCGTGCCCTGGCCCATACGGTGGCGGCTACCGTCAGGCGGGTGAAATAACGAGCGGGATCGCCAGCGGCACGAACCTCAAAGCTTCCTGTCGCGCTTGACGCGGTCCCAGGCGGCGTTGATCCGGGCGATCCGCCCGGCCGCCGCTTCAACCGCCGCCTCATCGGCACCACGGGCCGTCATGGCGTCGGGGTGATGTTCTCGCACCAGGACACGCCAAGCCGCGCGCACTTCGCCGTCCGTCGCATTGCGTGCCACGCCGAGCACGGCATAGGCGTCGATCTCGCTGACATCGGGCCGCGCGCCGCCGGACTCCGCGCGGTCCCATGCGCCAGCACTCAGGCCGAAGGCCTGATGCACGCGCCGCAGGAAGCGGATTTCTGCCGGATGCAGTGTCTCGCCATGGCCCAGATCGGCGCGTGCGATGACGAACAGAACGGCCAGCGCCTCTTCCAGCATTTCAGGCTTGTCATGGAAAGCGCGGCCCAATTCGGTGGCGAAGGCTTCGAAATCGTCGACCCGCTGCCGCGCCTGGTCGAACAGGCGGCCCACGTCGCTCGCATTCTCGGCGGGAATCTGGAACCGGCGCTTGAAGGCGTCGATTTCGGCCCGGTTCACCGGCCCGTCGCATTTGGCGACCTTGGCGCACAGCACCACCATCACCAGCCCGTAAAGCTGGTCACGCTTGCCCATGACCGAGGCCAGCTTGGCCGCGACGAAGGTTGCCGCCCCATTGGGGTCGGCATTCACCCGTGGAGCCCAGCGGTCGGTCCAGCCGCCGACGGGCGTTTCCAGAATCGACCCGTTATCGGCCGCGTGGCCAAGGGCCGCGCCCACCACGGCGCCCATGGGCCCGCCGACCGCGAACCCCGCCACACCACCGAATAATTTACCCCAGATCGCCATTTTTCCCGCCCAGATGTCCGGACCGATTCCGGTCTAGCACGCGGTCGGCTCCGCCCCCAAATCAGCGCGTACCTGCTGGGCGTGCAACGCTGCGACCCGCAGGGCGGACGCCAGTGGCCGCGCCGGGTCGCGTGCGGCATCGATCGCGGCAATCAGCGCGGGCAGACCCATGGCGCGCGCGCGCGCCATGCCCTCCAACGCTGCCCAGAATTCGGATTCCAGCGCCACGCTGGTCCGATGTCCGGACAGGATCAGACTGCGCTTGACCAGACCGCCGCTCATCGGGACAACCGCCCGACCGCCCAACGCGCGGTTTCGGCCACCACCACATTCGCGTCCTCACACAAATCCTGCGCCACCGGCATCAGGGCCGCCTGCCCCGAATTGCCGACAGCCACCAGCACATTGCGCACGAACCGGTCACGGCCGATCCGCTTGACGGGAGAGCCCGAGAACAGGGCGCGGAATCCCGCGTCGTCCAGCCGCGCCAGGTCCGCCAGGCGCGGCGTCGTCAGATCCTCGCGTGCGCGCAACTTCATATGACGCGACTCCGTGGCAAAACGATTCCACGGACAGACGGCCAGACAATCGTCGCAGCCATAGATCCGATTGCCCATTGCCTCACGGAATGGCTCCGGAATCGGTCCGGGGTTCTCGATCGTCAGATAGGAGATGCAGCGTCGCGCATCCAACTGGTACGGCGCGGGAAAGGCATCGGTCGGGCAGGCATCCAGGCAGCGGCGGCACGACCCGCACCGCCCGCCGGATTCGTCGGATGCCGGCAGGTCCAGGCTGGTGTAGATCTCGCCGAGGAACAGCCAGCTTCCATGTCGGCGCGAGACCAGATTGGTATGCTTGCCCTGCCAGCCGAGCCCCGCCTGCTCGGCCAGGGGTTTTTCCATCACCGGCGCCGTATCGACGAAGACCTTGACCTCGGGCGTGACGCCCGCGCGCGCGCCCTGGGCCACCACGAACTGGGCCAGATGCTTGAGCATGCCCTTGACCACATCGTGATAATCGCGATGGCGGGCATAGATCGAGATATTCCCCCGGTCCGCCAGACGTGTCGTTGCCAGCGCGTCGCCCGCGGGGGCGTAGGACAGGCCCAGCGCGATCACGCTCCTGGCCTCGGGCCACAGGGCACGCGGATCACCGCGCTGCTCCACCCGATCGGCCAGCCAGCCCATCGCGCCATGATGGCCGGCCGCCAGAAAATCGGCCAGATGTTGCCGGGCATCGTCCCCCAGCGCAGCCGCGCAGAAGCCCACCGCGTCGAAGCCCAGCGCCAGCGCCTTGTCGCGAATGGCATCGCGCAACGCGACGGCCCGGCCGGGCGGCAGGCCGCTTTCCATCACGGAACCGGCGGAATATCGGGCGGTGGCATCTCGTCCGGGGACCAATCCGCCATCGCCCATTGCGCGCGCAGCCATGCCGCGTGCGCCTCCAGCGTGCCCTCGATGATCGCTGCCCGGATGCCGCGCATAAGCCGCTGGTAATAGGACAGATTATGCCAGGTCAGCAGCATCGGCCCCAGGATCTCGTTCGCGCGGAACAGGTGATGCAGATAGGCACGGCTATGGCGCGTGCAGGCCAGGCAGTCGCAATGCGGCGAGATCGGGCGGGAATCCACCGCGTGCCGCGCGTTGCGCAGGTTCAGTGTGCCACGCTCGGTATAAGCCCGCGCCGTGCGCCCCGCGCGGGTTGGCATGACGCAGTCGAACATGTCCACGCCGCGCTCGACGCTGCCCAGCAGGTCGTCAGGCGTGCCCACGCCCATCAGGTAGCGCGGGCTGTCCCACGGGATCAGCGGCGTGGTGGCGTCCAGGGTCGAGAACATCAGTTCCTGCCCTTCGCCCACCGCCAGGCCGCCGATGGCGTACCCCTCGAAACCGATGCCAGTCAGGGCGCGCACGCTCTCCGCCCGCAACTCAGGTTCGGTGCCGCCCTGGATGATGCCGTATTGGGCGTAACCGGGGCGCTGCACGAAGGCCTCGCGGCAGCGCGCGGCCCAGCGCATCGACATCCGCATGGACTGCGCGATGATTTCGGGCGCGGCCGGCAGGGCCGGGCATTCGTCGAAACACATGGTGATGGTGGCATCCAGCGCGTGCTGGATGTCGGTCGAACGCTCCGGCGTCAGCCGGTGCTTGGAGCCATCAATGTGCGAGCTGAACGTTACCCCGTCCTGGTCCAGCTTGCGCAACGGGCCGAGCGACATGACCTGGAAGCCGCCGGAATCGGTCAGGATCGGCCCCGGCCAGTCCATGAAACGATGCAGGCCCCCCAGGGCGCGCACCCGTTCCGCCCCCGGCCGCAGCATCAGGTGATAGGTGTTGCCCAGCACGATGCCGGCGCCGGTCGAGCGCACCGCATCCATCGTCATCGCCTTGACGGTGCCGACGGTGCCCACGGGCATGAAGGTCGGGGTCGGTACCACGCCATGGGCGGTGTGCAGGTGCCCGGCCCGCGCGCGGCCGGAGCGGGCCTGCTCGACCCAGCGGAATGACGTGCTCATGCTCCTGTTTCTCCCGGTGTCGGCGCGCGATGCAGCAGGCATGCGTCGCCGTAGGAGTAGAAGCGGTACCCCGTGCCGATGGCATGGGCATAAGCGTCGCGCATCCTGTCATATCCGGCAAAGGCGCAGACCAGCATGAACAGGGTCGAGCGCGGCAGGTGGAAATTGGTCATCAGCAGGTCCACGGCCCGAAAACGGTAGCCGGGGCGGATGAAGATCGCGGTGTCGCCGTCGAAGGGCCGGATCGTGCCGTCGGGGTCGGCCGCACTTTCCAGCAGGCGCAGCGACGTGGTGCCGACCGCCACGATCCGGCCGCCCGCGCGGCGGGTGCGGTTGAGCCGCTCGGCCGTCTCCTCGGTGATCACGCCGCGTTCGGCATGCATGCGGTGGCCGGCGATGCTGTCGCCGCGCACCGGCAGGAAAGTGCCGGCCCCGACATGCAGGGTCAGCGTGCAGCGCTCCACCCCCGCCGCGTCCAGCGCCGCCAGAAGCTGGGGGGTGAAATGGAGGCCCGCGGTGGGTGCGGCTACGGCGCCGCGATGGGCGGCGAAGATGGTGGCGTAGTCCTGCCGGTCCTGTTCGGTGGGTCCCTGGGGGCGGTCGATGTAGGGGGGGAGTGCGAGTACGCCCGCCTTCTGAAGAAAGACGTCGAACGCCGCCCCCTCGGTATCGAAGCGCAGGATCACCCCGCCTTCGTCGTCACGCGACACGATGGCTGCCGTGTTGGACGTGCCGGGAAACGTCAGCACGTCGCCGGCGCGCAGGCGACGGGCGTTGCGGGCCAGCGCGTGCCAGGTGCCGTCGGGCAGGATCCGATCCAGCGTGATGCCGATTTTCGCCTCGCCGCGTCGGGCGTCGAGTTGGGCGGGGATGACGGCCGTGTCGTTGGCCACCAGCAGGTCGCCCGGCCGCAGCAGCGACGGCAGGGCGCGCACCACCCGGTCGTGAAACGGGCCGGTCGGCATGACGTCCAGCAGGCGTGCGGCGTCGCGCGGGCGCGCCGGGTGCTCGGCGACCAGCGTGTGGGGCAGGTCGAAATCGAAATCGGAGACTTGATCACTCATCGGATGCCCCGTTTACGGAATCCGGCGCCGCGTGGCCAGCATGATGCGACGGTTGGACAGCGGCGGCGGCGGCGGTCAGAATGGCGTCCTCGCAATGCAAACCGGAGCCTGACCCATGTCCTATGCCGCGCTTGACGCCGCCCGCGTCGCCCGTGCCTGCAAATCGGCGCTGACCGTTCTGGAAAGCAGCGATGAAACGTCCGAAGCCCATGTGCGCAAGACGCTGATGGTCCAGCGTATTGCCGCCCTGGCCGAAGCGGCCTCGGAATCCCCGGCCGGCGGTGCCGTCGTGACCCTGACGTCGGAAGAGTTCTGGCTGGTCAGCAAGAACTGGTAAGCGAAGGACAGACCCACATGACATTCACCCTGACCAGCCGGGCCTTCAAGGACGGTGAGCGCCTGCCGGATGCCCAGGTCTTTGACGGCATGGGCTATCGCGGCGGCAATATCTCGCCGCCGCTGGCCTGGAGCGGCGCGCCCGAGGGCACGCGCAGCTTCGCCATCACGATGTACGACCCCGATGCGCCCACCGGCTCGGGCTGGTGGCATTGGGTGGCCGTGAACATTCCGGCGACCGTCACCACCCTGGCCGCCGGTGCCGGATCGGGCGATGCGGACTTGCCCGAAGGCGCGTTCATGACCCGCACCGATTTCGGCGGCAACGTCTATGGCGGCGCGGCCCCCCCGCCCGGCCCGGCGCACCGCTACATCTTTACCGTCCACGCGCTGGATACCGAGACGCTGAGCGTGCCCAGCGATGCCTCGGGCGCCATGGTCGGCTTCTTCCTGCACAGCCATTCCCTCGGCTCGGCCAGCCTGACGGCCCTGTTCGGCAAGGACGCCTGACCGGAACCGACCCCGGAAAAGACTTTCCCCGTATGCCCCCAGAGGGTATACGGGCCGGTGAAGCCGCGTTTTCGCGTCGGAGCACAGGAGCCCTGGATGGTCAGGACACATGCCCGGATTTCGACAGGTCTTCTGGTCTGCCTGCTGATGCAGGTGTGGCTGCTGGTCGGCTTCGTTCCTGCCCATGCGGACGCGCCCCCGGTGATGCACCATCACGGGGCCACCATGGTGACGCACCATTGCACCGACATGAACCACAGTGACAAATGCTGCCATGTCCATGCCGCGTCGGCCGATCTGTCGCCTCCGGTGACGATTCTGCCGGCGGAGCTGCAACCGGAAATGCGCAGGCAGCCCTTTGTGGCGTACAGTCTGGCCGTCCCCCCCAGCACTGACGGGATGCCGTCTTTCAGGCCACCGAAAATCCGCGCTGTCTGAACGCCTGACGGGCGTCCTGCGTCCTGCCATCTGCCGGTGGCCTGTTCTGACACTGTTTTAGCGGATCCTTAGCTATGTCCATACCGTCCCGCATGGCGGGCGGCCTGACACGTCGCCGTTTTGTCGCGCGCGTGGGGGCTGGCGGTCTTCTGGCCGCCCTCCCGCGCCCGTCGCAGGCGCAGGCCACGCCGCCCGGCGTGCCGCCGGCCGCCGCTTCGGCGACCTGGAATTTGAATGTCGGCCGCGCGCATATCGAAATCGACCGCAAAAGCCTGAACGCGCCCTGTATCGGGGGCAGCGTTCCCGGTCCCATCCTGCGCTGGCGGCAGGGCGACATTGTTACGATCAACGTGACCAACGGATTGGAGAACGCAGACACCTCCATCCACTGGCATGGCATCCGTCTGCCCGCGGCCATGGATGGCGTGCCGGGCCTGAGCTTTGCCGGCATCCGGCCCGGCGAGACCTTTACCTATCGCTTTCGCGTCCATCAGAGCGGGACATACTGGTATCACAGCCATTCCGGCATGCAGGAAGTGCAGGGGCTGTACGGCGCCGTCGTGATCGACCCGCGCGAGCCGGACCCGGAACCCTGTGACCGGGACTATGTGATCCTGCTGTCGGAATGGACCGACGTGGCGCCGTCGGACATCGTCAGAAACCTGAAGATGCAGGATGATTACTACACTTTCCGCCAGCGTACCGCCGCATCCTTTCCGGCTGACGCGCGCCGGGCGGGTGGCGCGATCGCCGCGCTGAAGGACAGGCTGGCATGGTCGCGGATGCGGATGGCCGCCACCGATATCTCGGATGTCAGCGGGATCATCTACACCTATCTGCTCAACGGCCATGCGCCCGACATGAACTGGAACGGCCTGTTCCGGCCCGGCGAGCGGATTCGCCTGCGCTTCATCAACGCCGCGTCCATGACGTTCTTCGATATCCGCATTCCCGGACTGGAGATGCTGGTGGTGCAGGCTGACGGCAACGACGTGGACCCTGTGCCCGTGGACGAGTTTCGGATCGGCGTGGCCGAGACCTATGACGTGATCGTCCGGCCGACGGAGGACCGGGCCTACACGATCTTCGCGCAGAGCGAGGACCGCACCGGTTTTGCCCGCGGCACGCTGGCGCCGCGGGTGGGCATGGCCGGCGTGATCCCGCCGATGGACCCCCGCCCCGTGCGCACGATGATCGACATGGGCATGGGAAACATGGGCATGGGCGACATGAAACCCGGCGAGAGCATGAAGGACATGGATATGTCCGGCATGGCGGGCTCCGGCGGCATGAGCGACATGGGCAGTATGGGCGGCATGGATATGGCGCACGGGGCTATGCCCGGCATGGGCGACATGCCCATGGCCAAGCCGGCGATGGAGGTGGATGACCCCGGACCGCCGCCGCTCAATGTCGAGAACCAGAATGTCGCCATGATGCCGGTGGACCGGCTGGGCAGCCCCGGAGACGGGCTGGAGGAGAACGGCCGGCGGGTCCTGACCTACAAGCAACTGAGAGCCACCCGGCCGGGCGCCGATCCGCGCCCGCCCACGCGGGAGATCATCCTGCATCTGACCGGGAACATGGAGCGCTATATCTGGGGCTTCAACGGCCGGAAATTCTCGGAATCGGGGCCGATCCGGCTGAAACTGGGCGAGCGGGTGCGCTTTACGCTGATCAACGACACGATGATGGAGCACCCGATCCATCTGCACGGATTATGGAGCGAACTGGAAAACGGCCAGGGGGATTATCGCCCTTACAAACACACGATCATTTCCCAGCCGGGGTCGCGCCTGAGCTACCTCGTGACCGCCGATGTGCCGGGCATGTGGGCCTATCACTGCCACCTCATCTACCATATGGATCTTGGCATGTTCCGCACGGTGATCGTGGCATGAAGGGCGCGCTGCTGGTGACGGCGCTTATGCCGTTTCTGCTCACGGGGCCGGCATGGGCGCAGGGTTCGGGCACGCAGTATGTCGCCGCCGATGCGCCCTCCGCGACGCCGGTCGCCTATCTGGGCGACATGCCGCCCGTCATGGACCATGAACGCTATTTCCACGGTATTCTCGACCAGTTCGAGGGACGGTATGCGGCGGGCGGCTCCGCCTTTCGCTGGGATGGCGAAGCCTGGTACGGCACGGACTACAACCGGATCTGGCTCAAATCCGAAGGGACGGTCCAGAACGGCAAGCTGGGCGATGGGGACCACGAAATTCTCTACAGCCGCGCGATCTCGACCTATTTCAATCTTCAGGGCGGTGTGCGGGCGGACCTCGATGACGGGCCGACCCGGACGTGGGGCGCATTCGGCATACAGGGGCTCGCGCTCTATCAGTTCGAGGTGCAGGCCACGGCCTATGTCAGCGACCGGGGGCGTTTCGCCAGCCGGGTGGAAGGGTCCTACGATTTCCTGCTGACCAACCGGCTGATCCTTCAGCCGCAGGCCGAGTTCAATCTGTACACCAAGGCCGATGCGGCGCGGCAGGTGGGCGCCGGGTTGTCGGATGTGGATGCCGGGCTGCGCCTGCGGTACGAAATCTGGCGGAAATTCGCGCCTTATGTGGCCGTGACCTATGCGGGGCATCTGACCCAGGGCCGCCGGATCGTCCGCGATCAGGGCGGGGAGACCGGCGCGCTTCGCTTTACCTTCGGCATTCGAAGCTGGTTCTGAATATTCCTAAAAGAAACAAGGATATTTCCATGCGTTCCATTCTCTCCGCCCTGATGGCCGCGCTCTTCGCCGGTACGGCCCATGCCGCGCCGATGCGGATGGCACCCGGCATGGCCATGGATTCGATGAAAAACGCGTCTGCGACGCGGGCGCCGGACCCGTTGGCCGGGATGTCGATGGAACAGCAGATGGCGCTCTGTTCCAGCCTTGAAAGCCAGGAACGGCAGGGCAAGACCCTGTCAGCGGCCATGAAGCAGCGGAGTGCCGCCTGCCATGGCATGACAATGGGGGCATCGGCGCAGGCTGCGCCGCCGGCGACCCAGGAACGCTGAGAACGCCGGGCGCGTGCTAACGCAGCATGCGCCTGACGACGTCGAGCAGTTCGTCGATGGCCTCTTCGCCGCCATCCTCCCTCACCGCCTTGCGCACGCACCCGCTGGCATGGGTGGACAGAAGCTGGATGGCGACGCCATCCAGCGCCGATTTGACAGCGGAAATCTGCATGAGGATATCCACGCAATACCGGTCGTTCTCAACCATGCTCAGCACGCCGCCGATCTGCCCCTCGATCCGGCGCAGGCGGTTGATCAGGGCCTTTTTCTGCGGCTGACGAACGCGCTTGCCCGTATCATCCGCCACCACCACACACTCGGTGCAGGTGTCGGCGGCGGTCGGCTTTCGACGCTGTGTTGCCATGCCTGTGCTGCCTCCTGCCGGCGTTTGCAATCGTTCCCTTGAATATACCGGGGTGGGGTATAATATCCAGCGCGTAGTACCGGGGAGAGAAACAGTGTCCGTGACGGTCAGTTTTCCGGTTGGCGGCATGAGCTGCGCGGCCTGCGCCGCCCGTATCGAGAAAGTGCTGAACCGGCAGGATGGCGTGACGGCGACGGTGAATTTCGCCACCGAGCGCGCGCAGGTCGTTCTGGACAACCCTGCCACGCCGATCGAGCCCGTTGTCGAGGCCGTGCGCAAGGCCGGGTTCGATGTCGCGGAACGCAGTATCGACCTCTCGCTCTCCGGCATGAGTTGCGCGGCCTGCGCGGCCCGCATCGAGAAAATCCTCAACACGCTGCCCATGACGCGGGCGACCGTGAATTTCGCCACCGAACGCGCGCATATCGTGTTCGTACCCGGAATCGTGGAGCCCCAGACCTTCATCGCCCGCATCGAGAAGGCCGGGTTCGGCGCGAAGCGGCTGGATGACGGCGTGCGTGAGGACCCGCAGGCCGAACGCGCGAAGACATGGATCGCCGAGCGGAACCTCTTTATCCTGACGGCGGTCCTTTCCCTGCCCTTCTTCGTGCAGATGGCGGGGATGCTCGCCGGGCATAGGGCGATGATGCCCGGCTGGCTGCAATTGGCGTTTGCGACGCCGGTGCAGGTTTTCTGTGCGTGGCATCTGTATCGGCGGGCGTGGAATGCGCTGCGCGGGGGCTCGGCCAACATGGATGTGCTGGTGGTGCTGGGCACCGGCATCGCCTACGGGTTCAGCGCCGTGGTGGTGCTGTTCCAGCTTCATCAGCCCGTCTATTTCGAGGCCAGCGCGTCCATCCTCACGCTGATCTCGCTCGGAAAACTGATGGAGACCAGGGCGAAGAACCGGGCCAGCGCCGGGATCGCGCGCCTGCTTCAGCTTCAGCCGCCGGTTGCGCATGTCGAACGCGGCGGCGATGTGATCGACCGGCCGGTGGCCGATATCCGGGTGGGAGATATTGTCGTCATTCGCCCCGGCGAGAGCGTGCCTGTGGATGCGACGGTGATCGAGGGCGCGTCGGACATCGACGAATCCATGCTGACGGGTGAGAGCATGCCCGTGCTCAAGAAACCCGATGACCGGGTCTTCGGCGGCACCCTGAATGCCAACGGCGTGCTGCGGGCCAGGGCGACCGGCGTGGGCGCGGATACCGCGCTGGCGCACATCGTGCGGATGGTCGAACAAGCGCAGGGGTCCAAGGCCAGCGTGCAGCGGCTGGCCGACCGGGTTGCGAATATTTTCGTCCCGACCGTGGTGGCGCTTGCGATCGTCACGTTTTTCGCCGGCTGGGGGGTGACGGGGGACGCCATATGGGCCTTGGTTTCGGCGGTTTCGGTGCTTGTGATTGCCTGCCCCTGTTCGCTCGGGCTGGCCACGCCGACCGCCATCATGGTCGGTACGGGGCTGGGCGCGCGTTCGGGCATTCTGTTCCGCAATGCGGACGCGCTGGAACAGGCGGAAAAGCTGACGACCATGATCGTGGACAAGACCGGCACGCTGACGCTGGGCCGGCCGACCGTCAGCGACCTGTACCCCGCGCCGGGAAGCCGTGAGACCGAATTGCTGAACGTGGCCTACGCGCTGGAGCGGGATTCGGAGCATCCGCTGGCGCGCGCGATCGTGGACCATGCGCAGGCCGCCCATAGCGCCGAACGGGCTGTCGTGGATTTTCAGGCGGTTGCGGGGCTGGGGGTGACGGCCATGCTGGACGGCGCCGTTGCCCGCCTGGGGTCGCCCCGGTTTCTGGCGGAGGCCGGGCTGGCCGTGGACGAGGCCCTGGTCGGGCGGCTGGAAAGCGCGGGCAAGACCGTTATCGGCGTGGCGCTTGCCGCGCGGGTGCTGGGATATATCGCCCTGGCGGACCGGCTGCGGCCGGACGCGGTTGCGACCGTGGCCGCCCTGAAGCAGGCCGGACTCCGGGTTGTGATGCTGACCGGGGACAATCAGCGCGCGGCGGCGATGGTGGCGAAGCAGGTCGGCGTGGACGATTATCTGGCCGGCGTGCTGCCCGGCCACAAGGCGGAGGCCGTGGAGCGATATCGCGCGCAGGGCGGTGTGGTCGGCATGGTGGGCGATGGCATCAACGATGCGCCGGCGCTGGCGGCGGCCGATGTGGGCTTCGCGATCGGTGGCGGTTCGGCCATTGCGCTGGAAACGGCGGATGTGGTGCTGATGAACAGCGAATTGACCAGCGTGCTGGATGCGATTTCACTCTCGCGCGCCACGCTGTCCAAGATCCGGCAGAATCTGTTTTTCGCTTTTATCTACAATATTCTGGGGTTGCCGCTGGCCGCGCTGGGCATGCTCAACCCGATCGTGGCCGGAGCGGCGATGGCCATGAGTTCCGTCTCGGTGGTCAGCAATTCCCTGCTGCTCAACCGCTGGAAGCCGTTGGGCAGGCCCCGCGATGATCGGCAGGGGGCGGCGTGAGAGCCGCCGCCCCCCCGGCCGGTCCATGCATCGGCCTTATGCGTCGGTCTGGGTCGGGAACCGCCCTTCGAACGCCAGGTCGGACAGCGGCCGGCGGCCCGATGGCGTTTCACGCGCGCGCAGCCCTTCGGGCAGGATGTCGGCCGGTCCCTTGCGGCCGATGACGATGGCCGCGTTCAGCGCGTAATCGTCCGGCAGTTCCAGGCCCGCTCGGGCGACTTCCTTGTCGAACCCGCTGACCGGGTGCGTCGCCCAGCCCGCGCGGGCGGCCTGAAGCTGCACCAGCATCGCCGCCGCACCGGCATCGAAGGCATGGGTGGGGGCGGGCACGGGCTCGGCCTGCCCCGCCGCGCTGGTCACCATGTGCGAGGCGACATAGACCAGCGCCGAGGCATGCTGCGCCCAGGAATGGTTGAACGGGATCAGCCAGGACAGGAACCGCTCCCAATCGGGTGTGTCCCGCCGGGCATAGAGAAAGCGCCAGGGCTGGGAATTATAGGCGGATGGCGCCCAGCGGCCGGCATCGAGAAGGGCCAGCAGGTCTGCTTCGGCAATCGGAGCGGCGGCAAAGGCGCGCGGGGACCAGCGGTCGAGGATCAGCGGCTCGACGGGTGTTTCGGACACGCGCCCGGAGGGTTCGGGCCTGGAAGATTCAGCCATGGTGATCAACCTCTTTTACAACATGCATCACAAAGCGGATGTCGTCATCGTCATGGACGACGGAGCGGGCGCGGTCCGGCCATGAGGTCGTGACATTGCGGCCCGCTGACATATCATCACGCCCTATCGTTTGATCAGACTTTAGTCATGGTGTCATGTGGATATTATTAATACGAACATATATCGTGATTATATCGCTTCCTGTGATCCTGGCTGGGTCAAATCGCTCTGGCATTATGGTCACCGCCGCGCCATGCGGCGCCGAGGCGCAGATTGTCGGCCATCGTTTCGGCGACCAGCAGGTGCCGGCACGGGATGAAAGAGAAAAAATTCTTTCGTAATCATGATTCTTTACACGCTCATGCGCCGGCCCGCCGCCCGTGGCCGGCGGGCGCCCCATGCCGCCATCCTGGCCACCAGAAGATAGACGGCTGGCGTGGTGAACATGGTCTGGGCCTGGCTGACGACGAGACCGCCGATCAGCGCGATGCCCAGCGGCTGGCGCAGTTCCATCCCGTACCCCCCTGTCAGCACCAGCGGCAGCGCGCCGAGGGCGGCGGCGCAACTGGTCATGACGATCGGCCGCAGGCGCAGCAGGCACGCCTGCTGGATCGCCTCCTGTGCGGTCAGGCCCTGCGCGCGTTCGGCATGGATGGCGAAATCGACCAGCAGGATGGCGTTCTTGAGCGAGATCCCGGTCAGCAGCAGCATGGCGATGGCCGCCATGCCCGAGAAGGGCAGGCCGAACAGGCCCAGCGCGACGACCGCGCCGACCCCGGCCGAGGGGATGGTGGAGAGGATGGTCAGGGGATGCAGCACGTTTTCGTAGAGCATGCCCAGCGTGAGATAGACGGCGAGGATCGCGCTGCCGATCAGGATCTCGGTATCGTGGGTGTTCCGGCCGAGGTCGCCCTCGTCGCTCTGCAATTCGCCGCCGACCGCATCGGGCAGGTGCAGCGCCAGCCGCTCGGCGTCGATGATCGCCGCGACCTGCGACTGGCTGACGCCCGGCGCCAGTTCCAGCGCCAGCGACGCCGAACTGGCGTAGCCCAGATGGGTCACGGCCACCGGGTCGAGGCTAGGCGTGATGCGGGCGACCACCGGGAGCGGCACCAGGGTTTCCGCCCCCGTGGCCACCGCCGAGCCGGTCGAGGCATTGGCGCCGCCGGCCAGGCTGTTGGCGATCCGGTTGCGAAAAGCCGTGCTGGCGGCGGCCGATGTGGCCACGCGCACGGTGTTCGAAGCCGAACGGCCCGAGGCCGAGCCGCCGGAGGGGCTGATCCAGAATTGGTGCAGGATGGCCGGGTCGCGCAGGAAGCGGTCCTGGACCGTCAGCACCACGTTATACTGGCCCTGCGGCGTATAGACGACCGAAGCCGTGGTCTGGCCCAGCGCATCGGACAATGTGTGGCCGATCACCTGCGGCGTGACACCCACGCGGGCGGCGGTGTCGCGGTCGATGGCCAGCGTGATCCCCTGCCCCGGCGGGTCGATATCGGGATCGACCGTGGTGAATTCGGGATGGTGGCGCAGGGCCTGCGCCAGCCGACGGGCGGCGGGGCCCAGAAGCCGGTCGTCGTCGCTGCGCAGGATGTAGCTGAGGCCGCTGCTGTTCGACCCCACGCGCATCATCAGGTTGCCCGGCGCCTGCGCATGGTATTCGGCGTGAATATCCCGCCCCATGCGGGCCGCCGCGCGGGCGGCGATGACCGGCGCGGGGTCGCGCCCGGTCGAACGGTCGCGGAGCGTGGCGAAGACCATGCCGTGGCTGCTGCCTTCGTCGGTATCGAGATAGGCGACGACATGCGCAACGCCCGGATCGGCCAGCAGGACGCGGCTGAACCGCTCCAGCCGGGCCTTGGTCTGGGCCATGGAACTGCCGGTGGCGCGCGAGCCGCCGGAGACGATCCCGATATCCTGACGCGGGAACACGATCTTGGGCATGCGGACGAACAGCGCCACACCCAGCACCAGCATCAGCGGGAGCAGCAGCGCGCCACGGCCCGGATGCGCCACGCAGAAGGCCAATGTCCGGCGATACAGGCTGCCCCGCTGCTTTTCATGTTCCAGCAGGGCGGCGGCATCCGCGTGATGGAACCCGCGCGCACCGATGCCGCGTGCCTCGGCCAGCCGCATGCAGAGCGCCGTCAGGCAGGGTGTCGCCATGCAGGACAGGACCAGCGACACGATCACCGCGATGCCGACCGTACCGGCGAATTCCCGGAACAGCCGCCCCGTGAGCCCCGAGGCCAGCCCGATCGGCAGGAACACCGCCAGCACCGACACGGTGATCGACAGCAGGGTGAACAGCACCTCGCCTGCGCCCGCGATCGCGGCATCCTCCGGCGACAGGCCGCGCGCGCGATGGCGCATGATGTTTTCGATCACCACGATGGCGTCGTCGACCACAAGGCCGGTCACCACCGTGAGGGCCATGAGCGAGAGATTGTCCAGCCCGAAGCCCGCCAGCTTCATCGGCCCGAGGCTTGCGACCAGGCAGCAGGGCACGACGATCGCGGCCGCGATGGAGGCCGTCCATGACCGCAGGAATGCCCACACCACACCCAGCGCCAGCAGGCAGGCCAGCAGCAGCGTCAGCATCGTATGATGCAGCGAAGAACGGATGACGGCCGAGCCGTCGCGCGCCACCGCGATATCGGCGCCGGGCGGCATCAACATGCGCAGGCGCGGCAGGCGCGCCCGCACCGCATCGACGATGCCCACGAGGTTGGCGCCCGGCTGAGCCCGGACCATGAGCGTCAGCGCCGGCTTGCCGTCGAAGAACGCGGCGGCGTTTACATCCTGCATGCCGTCGGTGACGGTGGCCATCTCGGCCAGCCTGACCGGGTGGCCATTCTTGTAGGCGATGACCAGGTCGCGATAGGCCGCCGCGTGTTCCGCCTGGTCGTTCACCGCGAGCTGGTAGCGGCGCTCTCCCAGGTCGATCACCCCTTTGGGCGTGTGGGCGTTGGCGGAGGCCAGGGCCGCGCGCAGATCCTCGAACCCGATCCCGTATTTGAAGAAGGCGAGCGGGTTCATGGCCACGCGGACCGCCGGATCGGAACTGCCGACCAGCGTGACGTCCCCGACCCCCTGGACCTGTAAAAGCATCGGGCGGAGCGTGGTATTGACCAGATTATGAAGCTGGGACATCGGCTGCATGCCCGGCGTCACGGCCAGGATCAGCACCGGCGTCGCATTGGGATTGGCGCGATGATATTGCGGGTCCGACCCCGGTGTGGTCGGCAGGTCCATGCGCGCGGCCCGCAGCGCCGCCTCGACATCGCGCGCGGCGCCGTTGAGGTCTCGCCCCAATGCGAAGCCCAGCGAAATCTGCGTGCGTCCGCGCGACGATGTGGAAACCATCTGCGTCACGCCGTCGATATTGCCCAGACGCCGTTCCAGCGGGGCGGCCATGGTGCGGGCCATGACCTCGGGCGAGCCGCCGGCCTGGGACGCGGTGACCGAGATGACCGGCAGATCGACATCGGGCAGGTCGGACACCGGCAGGCGCGGCAGCGCCAGCAGACCGGACAGGACCGCCGACACCAGCAGCAGCAGGGTCGCCACCGGGTGACGGACGAACCAGACAATGACTTTCAACGCCCGACACCCATCCCGCCCAGGCGGCCGCTCTTTCCATGACGCGCGGCAGGGGGGATTTTCCTCCGGCCAGACCGAGCGGTTCCGAAAAATTCAGAGTCTGTTTGCACCATGTCGATGCGCGGCCCCGATGCCCGCGCGCACCGCAGCATGGACAATGCGCGCCGGATCGCCGGAGCGCGATTGTCCGGGCAGCCTGCCAGACAGCCTATGAGAGTCCGACCGGCACCACCGTAACCGATGCCCCCTGCACCGCCAGCCCGCGCTCGGCGGCGATGCGGTGCAGCAGGCTTGCGATTTCCGTCACGTCGCATGGAATTTTCCGGCCGGTTCCGGCCTCGACAAAGGTGATCAGGGGGGCAACCCTGCGCTCGGAGGGCACCCGGTAGCGCCAGACCCGGTCCGGCCCGACCTCGCGCCGCAGCACGTCATGCTCCACCAGCAGGTTCAGGTTGCGCTGGATCGAGCCCTGGGTCGGGGCGTGCCCCGTCATCATCGCCGCGATGGTCTTCCAGATCCCGACCGCGGTGGCGCCTGGCCCGGCTTCGAGCACGCCATGCAGCAGCACGCGGCGCAGGTCGGTCATCTTCAGCCCGGCTTCGCGGCAGCATTGCTCCAGCCGGCGGACCTGTTCGCGGCCGGCACCCATGCCGGGGCGGATCTGATGGATATCGGGGGGAGAGCGACGATGTTCGGGGAAGGCAAGCATGCGGGCGATCCTCTCACGATCTGCGGGAACATCAGTTCGGGGAAACATCAGTTCGGGTGGATGTAGAATTCGACGGGCACGGTCAGCGTGATCGGGTCGCCCTTCACCTCGTCGGGCGGGACCGGCAGCGGTTCGGCACGCCGCACCAGCGCCAGGGTTTCCTGATCCAGCAGGCTGTGCCCGGAGCTGGTTTCGATCGTGGCCGACAGCACATGGCCCTTGCGGTCCATCGCGAAATGCAAATAAGCCGTGCCTTCCTGCCGGTCGGCCTGGGCTTCCGCCGGGTAGCGCTTGAATTTTTCCAACTGCGCCAGCAGCGCCCCCTGCCATGTGACCGGATCGTGCGCGGCATGCGACGACGAGGCGCCCGGCGCGGGGGCCGCCTGATCCGGCGCCGGCGGGGCCTCCGACGAGGGAGGGGCCGTGGTGGCCTCGGCCGGCGGGGTCTTGTCCGGGATCGGCTTCTTCTGCAACAGCGTCGGCTTGGTCTTCTTTTTGATGATCTTGCGCTTTTCCTCCTTCGGCACCACGAGCGGCGGGTTGGGCGCGGGCGATGGCGGGGCGGTGATCCTGGGCGGTGGCTCGGGTTGCGGATCGGGCACCGAGACGGTCTGCTGCGGGCCGACCGGGGCGTCGGTCGGCGGCGTGGGGGTGGAAACCGGTTCGGGCGCAAGGTCGATGGCGATCGCGGCGGGGGGTGGCTCGGGCACCGGCATCACCGGGGGTGGCAGGTGCATGACCCACAACACCACGCCACCCGTCACGGCCAGCACGGTGACGAAGGATGCCCCCCAGCGCACGACCTCGCGCCGCCGTTCGCGGCGAAGCTGCCCGGTCCGCCAGTCGGCGAAAGACAGGAGCGTACCGCCGTCAGCCGTTTGCGCCATGTCCGCCGTATCGCTCACGGCGTGGCTCCGGGCGCGGGGACGGCGGCGGGGACCGTGGCCGCAGGGGCCGTACCGGCCGCGCCGCCTTCTTCCTGGCCCTGGAGATTGACCAGCGCGACCTTGAGGTACCCCGCCGCCCGCAGTTTATCCATCACGCCCATCAGGGTGCCGTAATCGACCGTCCTGTCGGCGCGCAGGAAGATCCGCTCGTCCTTGTTGCCCTTGGTCGCCGTTGCCAGCGCCGCCGGCATGGCATCCGCCGCGATATCGTCCTCGCCCAGTGCCAGGCCGTGATCGGCCTTGACGGTCAGGAACACCGGGTCGTCCGGGCGCGGGGCCGGCTTTTCGGTCGAGGACGGGAGATCCACCGGCACGTTGACCGTGGTCAGCGGGGCGGTGACCATGAAGATCACCAGCAGCACCAGCATCACGTCGATGAACGGCGTGACGTTGATCTCGCTCGCCTCGTGCGGGTTTTCATCGGCGTGGCGGATATGGATCATCGCGCCTCACTCCCCGGCGATGCGGGCGCCGAAATGCACCACCTGCCCGCTGGCGGTGAGCATCTGCATGCGGCCGAGGTCACGCGAAACCAGGCGCATGACCAGTGCCGTCAGGTCGGCCACCTGGGCGCGGCAGGTGGCGGACTGACGGGCGAGATGGTTGTAGATCACCACCGCCGGAATCGCCGCGACCAGACCCAGCGCGGTGGCCAGCAGGGCCTCGGCGATACCGGGGGCGACGACGGCGAGGCTGGTCGCCTTGCTGGCGGCAATGCCGGTAAAGGAGGTCATGATACCCCACACGGTGCCGAACAGGCCGATGAAGGGCGAGGTGGCGCCAATGGTGGCCAGCAGGCCGGTGCCGCGCATCAGCCTGCGGCCCTCGGCGGCTTCCAGCCGCTCCAGATGCAGCACGATCCGCTCCTTCAGCCCGTCATGGTCGTCGGGGATGTCGTGCGAACGCTGGCGTTCGGTCTCGGCGGCCATGACCAGCGTGTGGGCGATACAGTTTTCGCGGGTGCCCTGCTCGCCGAGATCGAGCGTGCCCGCCGTCTCCAGCGTCTTTTCCGCCTTCGTCAGCGCCATGCGGGTGCGGAACAGTTCGACCGATTTGGCGATGAAGATGGTCCAGGTCAGCAGCGATGCCACCGCCAGCAGGGTCATCACGCAGCGGACCACCGGCCCGGCATTGAGGAACATCTCCCACGGGGAGAACGGCAGGTCGGTCATGAGCGACCTCCTTTGTCAGACGGCCGGCTCCATGCCCGCACCAGGCAGATCACCGTCACGATGAGGGGAAGGGAGAGTGCGGCCCACGACAGGGCCAGCCAGATGCCGTGCTGCCCCAGCAGGGCCGACAGCAGGCCGAAGACGGTCAGCAGCCCCAGCGCGATCGGCCACGGCCAGACCGCGACCGCCGGCCGGCGGCCGGAGAGGGCCTGCGCGGGCGGGAAGGCGTTCATCGCGCGCCCTCCGCCAGCGCGGAAACGGGGGCCTGGTCTCCGTCATCCAGATCGTAGCCCAGGGCGCGCAGGCGGGCATCGGTGGCGACCTTGCGCTTGCCGGCCCACAGCACCAGCCCGCTGACCAGGACGACGATCACCATCACATCCAGCAGCGCCCACAGGATGCGTAGCGGCATGCCGCCATAATCGCCGAAATGCAGCGGACGCGAGATTTCGAGAAAACGCAGATACCAGGGCATGGGATAGGCTCCCGTCAGGTTCCCGGTCCGGGCATCGACCAGGACCGGCGTGAACAGGCGCGCCCGTAGCGGCGTGGCCCCGCGCGTCCACAGGACATAATGGACCGGACTGCCAAAGGGGGCGCCCGGAAAGGCAAGACTCGTAACCGCGTTGCCGGGGACGGCCCGGCGCGCCGTATCGAAGGCCGCCTGCACCGGGGACAGATGGTCCTGCGCCGGCACCGGCAGGTGGGCATAGGGCTTGAGGATCTGCCGGACATCGGTCACGCGCCACAGGCCGAAGAGCGGGGTCTGGAGTTCGTTGACCAGCCCGGTGAAGCCGACCACCAGCGCCCAGACCAGGGTCGCCGCGCCCAGCAGGTTATGCAGGTCGAGCCAGGCCAGGCGCGCGGCACGATCGCGCCGGACGCTGCCGAAGGGCAGCCGCTTCATGAAACGGCCGTACAGCACGGTTCCGGAGACCAGCGAGGCCACGAACACGCCGCCCATCGCACCCATGAACAGGGCGCCCGGCAGGCCGGCGAACAGGTTCATATGCAGCCGGGTGCAGGTGCCGAGGATGGCGGCCGTCCAGGTACGCGGCGCCTTCGGCGCGTCGACCGGCGGGGATTGTTTCAGCACCTTCGCCGTGCGGGCATCGAATTTGATCCAGTGACCGGAATGGCGGTCGGGAAACTTATCGTCGTCCTTCAGGGCCTGCCATGACGGGGCCATGGAGACGAGAACGGCGGGCTCATCGTCATCTGGCGCGACATTGGTGACGATCTGCTCCGGATAGAGCGCGCGCGCCTTGCCCACGATCTCGTCGAGGCTGGCATTGGGCGTTCCCGGTGGCAGGACTTCGTATGGCGGGTCGTCGTCGCCGACGAAGGCGTCCCAGATCTGTTCGGAGAACAGCATCGGCAGACCGGTCACGCACACGATCAGCAGGAACAGCGTGCAGGCCAGGCTCGTCCATTTATGGACGACGAACCAGCGGCGCAGCGTGGCGGTCGTCATGCTTCAGGCCCTGCCCCTGGATGGCGCCGAAGATGCGTCTACGAATGAGTCGCAATTCAAGAATCCACGCATAGCCACGTCTTGCATCCTCATTTCACGCCGCAGGGGAGCCCTCGCCGAGGGCCGGCTCATCGGCCCCCGTCGAACCGCAACCGGGGCCTCTATTGTCTAAGACGATTCAAACCGGCTTTTTTGTAACGGAAATTCGGAAAAAATCCGGGGCAGGCCCGATAGCTGCGCTGCGCGAGGCGCCGGAAGCACGGAATTCCGGCCCTTACGGCGTGAACTCACGAATCCGTCAGAAATGCGCATGGCACATTCGGCGCATGCGGGACGGCTGCGGCCGGCCGCCTGCCAGCGATAGGACAGGTCGCCGTAAACCTCATCCTCGGCGGACGGGAAGACCGGGGACGACCCGTTCGGGACCCTTGGGCCTGCGTGCCCGATGCTCCGGAACGGGGAAGACCTGCCGGCGGCTCCTTGGGGGTCTTGTCCCGGTCGCCTGTCGTTCATAGCTCAACAGTTACGAGAGATGCTCAGACATCGGAGACCCATATGAAAATCGGCATTATCGGCGCCGGCCACATTGGCAGTGCCCTGACCAGGCGCCTGACGGCGCTGGGACATACCGTTCTGGTGGCCAACTCCCGCAATCCGGCGACCCTGAGCGACCTCGCGGCCGAAACAGGGGCGACCGCGGTCACGCCGCAGGAGGCGGTAAAGGACGTCGATCTGATCGTGCTGACGATCCCGGAGAAGAACGTTCCCCATTTGCCCCACGATCTGTTCGCGGACGTGCCGCCAGCCTTGCCGGTCGTCGATACCGGGAACTACTACCCCCAGCAACGGGACGGCCGGATTGCGGCGATCGAGGACGGCCTGCCGGAAAGCCGCTGGGTCGAGCAGACAATCGGCCATCCGGTCATCAAGGTGTTCAACAACATATACTCCGTCCATTTGCAGGAAAACGGCAAACCGCAGGGAGCACACGGGCGCATTGCCCTGCCGGTCGCGGGTGACGACCCCGCCGCGAAGGCGATCGTGCTGGATCTGGTGAATGATCTCGGCTTCGATCCGGTCGATGTCGGCGGACTGGACGAATCCTGGCGGCAGCAGCCCGGCACACCGGTCTATGCGGCCGATCTGGACATGGCGGGCGTGAAAAAGGCACTGTCCGACGCCCGGCCCGAACGGGCTGCCCAATGGAAGGCCACATGACGCGGATGCCCGAGCCGATCCGGCGGGTCGAGACGATCGCCAGTTACCACGCCCATGTCTATTTCGAAGGGCCGGACGAACGGGCAGCCGCCGAATGCCTGCGCGCGGCCATCGCCGATCGCTTTGTCGTGCGCCTCGGCCGCTGGCATGAGGTGCCGGTCGGGCCGCACACCCTGCCCATGTATCAGGTCGCGTTCGACACCACGCTCTTCGCGACGCTCGTGCCCTGGCTGATGCTCAACCATCAGGGGCTCAGCATCCTGATCCATCCGAACACACGCTTCCCGCGCCGGGACCACATGCGCGACGGGGCGTGGCTGGGCCAGCGCCGCGCGTTGCTGGCCGAGCGCGTGCCCGAGAGCGCGCCCGAGGCCGATGGCGCCGGCCTTCCGAATACCCGGCCGGGCAGTCCGGGAAGCGCTGATTGAGGCGTCCGACCGCCCCGATGGGCCGTCGATGAGGCAGCCTGTTCCCCTGCCCTCCTCCGCCGCGCCAGACCACCGATAACCGCCTCCCTCGCCTCGCAGGGCTGCATCCTGTAACAAGGCCCCCTTGGCATCGGTGGTGGATCAGATATGGACTGGCGCGGATGAAGCTCGATTTCACGACTCTGAACAGCATGCGCCAGCATAATGCCGCCTGGCGCCTGTTATGCTCGGACCATGCGCCGCTTATTCTCAGCTTTCTGCATCAGACGTTCATCCGCCCCAATGTGCGCAGCCTGGAAGCCGAGAGCATGGCGGAAGCGCTGGAAGACGTGCTGTATGCGCTCCGCCAGCAACTGGACGAGACCGCGTTTCCCAGAACGGCGCGGGAGTATCTGGAAGACTGGGCTTCGCCCGACAAAGGCTGGCTGAGAAAATTCTACCAACATGGCACGGACAATGCCGTGTTCGACATGACCCCGGCCACCGAGAAAGTCCTTTCATGGCTGGAGCAACTGGCCGAACGCAGCTTTGTGGGCACGGAATCGCGCCTGCGGACCCTGTTCGACCTGCTGCGCCAGATGAATGAGGGCTCTCAGAGCGACCCGGACCAGCGCCTGGCGGACCTGCGCCGGCGTCGCGACGAGATCGACGCGGAAATTGCCCGTATCCAGAGCGGCGACCTCAGCCTGATGGATGATACCGGCATCAAGGAACGGTTCTCACAATTCACACGCATGGCGCGCGACCTTCTCGCCGACTTTCGTGAGGTGGAATATAATTTTCGCCGTCTGGACCGCGCCGTGCGAGAGCGCGTCGCCTTGTGGGACGGCACCAAGGGCGCCCTGCTGGATGAAATCCTGGCCCAGCACGACCTGATCAATGAGTCCGACCAGGGGCGCAGTTTTCAGGCCTTCTGGAACTTCCTCATGTCCAATCGCCGGCAGGAAGAACTGTCGCAGCATCTGGAACGCATTCTCTCCCTGCCGGTTATTGCGAACCTGCACCCGGACCCGCGACTACGCCGCATTCATTACGACTGGCTGGAGGCCGGCGAACACACGCAACGCACGGTCGCGCAATTGTCTCACCGCCTGCGTCAGTTTCTCGATGATCAGAGCCGGCAGGAAAGCAGACGCATCACGGAGATTCTGTGTAATATCGAGGCGCACGCGCTCGCCATGCGTCCCTACCTGTCTGACGGCCCGCCCGACGAGGCCCTGATCGGGCTTGACGCCATGTCGGCCTCCCCTGACCTGCTCATGGAGCGGCCACTTTATACGCCCCCTCTTCCCACGATCCTGACCATCGACCCGCTTCCCGACGATGAAACGGACGACGCCGACCCGACGGCCCTGTACGAACAGGTTATGGTGGATCGGACGCGCCTGGCCGAAAATATTCAGCAGGCTCTGGCGGAAGCCCCGCAGGTGAGCCTGGCAGCCCTGCTGCGCCGTTATCCTCTGGAACAGGGGTTGTCCGAACTGGTGGCCTATCTTCAACTCAGCAGTGAGCGCTTCGCGAGCCTCATTGATGAAAAGACAAACGACCATGTAAGCTGGGATATCATGACCGCTGACGGATCCATCATAACGCGCGACGCCACCCTTCAACGCGTGATTTTCGTGAGATCGGCATGAGCCAGACGGTCGACGCCCCGGATGACGGGCAGGCTCCGGCTCAATCCCCCGCGTCTCTCTCCACACTCGCCATCGCCCTGCTGAAGGGCGTGATCTACCGGGAGGACGATGAAGGGCAATGGGGACACCTGCTCCATCTGCAAAATCAGGTGCGGGATTATGTGTCCGTGCTGGGGCTGGTCCTGATGATCGACCCCGCCGAAGGCTATGCCTATCTGCGCAGCGTACCCGAGACGGAGGAGGATGAGGGCGCATCGCGCATGCCCCGCCTGATCGCGCGGCGCCCGCTCTCCTTTCATGTCAGTCTGCTTTTAGCCCTGCTCCGCCAGCAATTAGTGCGGTTTGATGCCATAGGCGGTGAAACACGGCTTATCCTCAGCCGGAACGATATCGCCTCCATGCTCCAGACCTTCCTGCCGGAGAGCAGCAACGAAGTCCGGCAGCTTGGGCAGATCGAAACCTACATCCGTCGTGTGTCGGAACTCGGCTTTCTGCGCCCCATGGCGCCGGACAGTGCTGACGCAGCCAGCACGGCGCCGCGCTATGAGGTGCGCCGTATCCTCAAGGCCTATATTGATGCCGACTGGCTGGCCACGCTGGACGAACGGCTGGAAGCCTATCTGGCACATGCCCGCAGCCTGGAGCAGGCCGACAGGCCCCCGGCGGCCGCGCCCGCCACGTCCGAGCAGGCCGCCGAGCCCGACGCCCAGCTTTTTCCAGACTATGCCGATGCAGGACTGATCGACCGTGAGTGATACCCAGCAAGCCCCGCTAGACTTTGCCGTGGATGATCGTCTGGCCGGGTTCCGCCTGCATCGTCTGGAAGTGCTGAACTGGGGCACGTTTGACAAGCGTGTCTGGCGCTTTGACCTCAACGGACGGAACGCGCTGCTTACAGGGAATATCGGCTCCGGCAAATCCACCCTGGTGGATGCCATCACGACCCTGCTCGTGCCCGCACAGCGCATTGTCTATAACAAGGCCGCCGGGGCGGAAACGCGGGAACGCTCGCTCCGCTCATACGTCACCGGCCATTATAAGTCCGAACGCAACGACGCAACAGGCTCCACCAAGTCTGTCAGCCTGCGCGATACGCAGAGCTATACGATTATTCTTGGTGTTTTCAAAAACGAAGGCTACCTGCAAACCGTAACGCTGGCACAGGTTTTCTGGACCAAGAAGCAGCAGGTTCAGCCGGCACGGTTTTTCGTATCCGTAGAAAAAGAACTCTCCATTCAGGAGCATTTTACCGGATTCGGCACCGATATCCTGCAACTGCGCAAGAATCTGCGCGCGCTCGGGGCGGAAGTCGAAGACAGCTTCAACCGGTATGCCGCATGGTTCCGCCGCCGCTTCGGGATTGAGAACGAGCAGGCGCTGGATCTGTTCCTGCAAACCGTCTCCATGAAATCCGTCGATAACATCACGGATTTCGTACGGGAAAACATGCTGGCACGGTTCGATGCCACGGACCGTATCCATGCCCTGATTTCTCATTTTGAAGACCTGAACGACTCCCATGAGGCTGTTCTGAAGGCCCAGAAACAGATCAGCCTGCTGACGCCCCTGGCCGAAGACCTTGCCACCCACAAGGACAGTGAAGCCCGCAGCGACACACTCAAGACGTTCAGGCAGGCTCTGCCGGGTTATTTTGCCAGCCGGAAAGCCACGCTGCTCGAACAGCAGATCGCCAACGAGCAGGAGGTGTCCACAACCAACCAGCAACAATTGGCGGAACAGGATGCTACCCGCATAACCTGCCGGCAAAAGCTGGACGAGATCAGGCAAGCTATCTACGCCAATGGCGGCGACAGGCTGGAGCAACTGGCCTCCGCCATCCAGCAGGCGGAAAAGACCTGCGAGGAGCGTCGCAGGAATGCCGCGCACTACGCCACGCTTGTGGAACAGCTCAACGTCAGACCGGCCGATTCCTCCGAAGGGTTTCAAGAGCTTGCGCTTTACCTTAAAAAGCAGAAAGGCGAGTGGAAGAAGCAGGACGCGTGGCTTGCGAAAGACCTGACCGAGCAAAGCATTCTTTTCCACGAGGAAAAGAACCAGCACGCCGAAATCGTCACCGAACTGGACAGCCTGCGGAAACGTCAGAGCAATATTGACGAACGGCAGATCCGTATGCGTGCCATGCTCTGTGATGCCTTGGACGTTTCCGCCGAGGAGTTACCTTTCGCCGGAGAACTCATCCGCGTACGCGACGATGCACGAGAGTGGGAAGGTGCGGCCGAGCGTCTGCTGCATGGCTTTGCGCTGTCCCTGCTCGTGCCAGATCATCTGTATGCACAGGTGGTGGACTGGGTTGATCGCACGCACCTGAAAGGCCGCCTGGTCTATTACCACATCCAGCAACATCGCTCGGGCGCGCATGCCGCGCGCCAGCCCAATACGCTGGCCCGGAAACTGGAAGTCCATCCGGACTCACCCATACGGCTGTGGGTGGAAAACGAGCTGGCTCACCGCTTCAGTTTTACATGCTGTGAAACGCAGGATCATTTTCGCCATTCCAGCAAGGCCGTAACCCGGTCCGGACAGGTGAAGGAGCCGGGCGGGCGACATGAGAAGGACGACCGCCACCGGATCGATGACCGAAGCCGTTATGTTCTGGGGTGGAACAATGCCATCAAGATTGCGGCCCTGGAAGAGAAACAGCGCGAACAGGAAGCGCTGATACAGAAACATGCCGGTGAGATCGCGCAGGCCGAAAACACCCGCAAGATGCTTCAGGAACGGTTTGAGACCCTGACCAGGCTGGAACGCTATCCCGATTATACCCAACTGGACTGGCATGGTGCTGCGCAGACAGCAGCCCAGCTCACGGCAGAGCGGGAGGCGCTGACAGCGACATCCGATGTTCTGCGTGAACTCAAGCAGCAACAGGACCAGGCGGAACAGACATCGCGGCAGGCTGAGGCAGATTATATGGTCCTGTTCAAAAAGCAGGCGCGGCTGGACCAGTCCATGGAAACCCTTCAGGCACGCTTGCAACATTGCCGGACAGTGCTGGACGATTATGCGCTCACGCCGCAGCATGAGCAGGAACTCGACCAGCTTCAGCGACAGATGAATGGTGCTGAATTAACCAGCCCCGATGCCTGTGATAGTGCGCAAACGCAGCTTCGTGACCTGCTGGATACACAAATCGACCATCTTCAGCGCACGCTGGATAGCCTGCGTGACAGCATTCTGCGCGACATGCGTGAATTCCGGGCGACTTACCCTGTAGAAGCGCAGGACATCGACTGCAATGTGAAAGCAGGCCCTGAATATTGTGCATTGCTGGCACAGCTCCAGAAAGATGACCTGCCCCGCTTTGTCAGTCGCTTCAAGAACCTCATGACTGTCAACACCATCAACGAAATTGCAAATTTCAACGCACATCTGGCGCAGGAACGGGAGATCATCAAGGAACGGATTTCGGTCATCAACACCTCCCTCACCCAGATTGACTACAATCCGGACCGCTATATCCGCCTGGAAGCGCACCAGACACTGGACCCGGAGATTCGGGATTTTCAGACATCTCTGCGCGCCTGCACGGAAAATTCCGTTTCCGGAGACGATACCGAACAATATTCCGAACGGCGCTTTCATCGGGTTAAAGAGATTATCGAACGATTCCGGGGGCGAGAGGGTCGGGCGGAACAGGACCTTCGCTGGACCAGAAAAGTGACCGATGTACGCAACTGGTTTTCGTTCGCTGCCAGCGAACGCTGGCGTGCGGATGAGACCGAGTTTGACCATTATACAGATTCCGGCGGCAAATCCGGCGGTCAGAAAGAAAAGCTGGCCTATACCATTCTGGCCGCCAGCCTGGCCTATCAATTCGGGCTGGAATGGGGGGAAGTGCGCTCACGCTCATTCCGCTTCGTGGTGATCGACGAGGCTTTTGGCCGTGGGTCTGATGACTCTACCCAATACGGTCTACGGCTGTTCCAGCAACTGAACATGCAGCTTCTTATCATTACACCATTGCAGAAAATCCATATCATCGAACCGTTTGTTTCGAGTGTCGGCTTTGTCGACAATCGCGACGGGAATTACTCGCGCCTGCGCGTACTCAGTATCGAGGAGCATTTTGCCAACAAGGCGTCTCTGCATGACTCAACACCAGAGCGGCCAAGGCATGAGAGCCAGCCTGCGTGACCTGGACCACGCAGGCGGACCTCAGAGCACATCTTGAGCGCTTGTGGAAAAGGGGCATACTGCCAAATGCCCTTATCACCAGGACCAGCCTGTTCCCGTTAGCCTTCCCCCTGCGCACGCCAGGCGCAGCCGATATCACGCATCGCCTGCCTGCCGTCAGAGAGTGGGTGGACACACTCAAATCCATACCGCATGTCAAGCTCATTGCGCACACGGTCAACAACCGGGTACAAGGCGCACAGACACTTCCGCAAACGATCGTTATTGAAACATTGGAAGATGCTCTGGCCCTTCTGGGCAAAGAAGACATGGCCCGACAGATCATGGCTCTGCATGACCTTACGCTGCAACAGGCACCTTTCTTGCAGGACTGGCTCTCTCAAAATGCTCTGACGGCCTATCGTCACGCGGCGGAATGGCAGCGACTGTTAACGCTGACTCTCTGGATGAAGGAAAACCCTGCTCCCAATATCTATCTGAGGCAGGTCGACCTACCGGGAATTCATACCAAATTTATCGAACAACATAAGGCTGTTCTTTCCAATCTTTTTCGGAATACCCTCCCCGCGCAGGCTGTTAATGCGTCATATTCAGGCACTGCCCAGTTTGAATCTTGCTACGGCTTTCGCACCAAACCTTTGCGTGTGCGTTTTCGGGTGTTGGATGCCGCACTGTCTCCGGTCCCCGCCAGTGCGCATCCGGACATCACCCTGGACGCTGAAAGCTTCGCGGCGCTTCCCCTTTCAGGCTGTCGCATTTTCATCGTAGAAAACGAGAATTGCTTTCTTGCATTTCCGCCGCTTGAAAATGCGCTGGTCATCTTCGGCGCGGGATATTGCTGGGGTTCCCTGAAGCGCGCCCACTGGCTGCGAGACTGCTCCGTTTATTATTGGGGAGATATCGACACGCACGGATTCGGCGTTCTTGACCAACTCCGGGACATTTTACCACATACCCGTTCCTTTCTAATGGATGAACAGACTTTTCAGACCTACCGGCAGTTCTGGGATACGGAACCCACTCCCGTTCGGCGGACGCTTTCACGCCTGACACCATCGGAACAGATTATTTTTACCGCCCTTCAGAGCCATCGCTTCGGCCCCAACCTGCGCCTTGAACAGGAACGGATTCATTTCTCCGATCTGCAACAGGTGCTGGATCAACTGACTGGCCCATAGCCCCCTGCCTTGCCCGCGACCTTCGGCCGGTTTCCTGCGGTCTGCTGCCGGATCGGTGGAAACTGACAAGAATATGTTCGCATTATCCGCAAAATAGGGAACGCAGGTCAGCTTTGGAAATAATTGTTTCCCATCTTGCAAATAATTTCCAATTGTAACGAGGGGGTCTGCACGGGTTTCCGTGATTTTTTCTGCTGCTAGATTGTCTCCACCTATTGCGATTGCGAGCGGAGGAACGACCGTGGTTGCCCCACAGAAGACGATCATGCCGTTGCAGGCGATCATGGAGAGCCCTCCCTCCGCGTCGTTCTCCGCCCAGGCTTTCGCGTGTCTCACCCGCTTCATGGGTTTCCGCCTGCCGACGGATATCCATGAATGGACGGCACGCCGCGGTATCCCTCTGCCGATGGGCGGGAAGCGGCGCGAGCGCATGGCGCTGGTCGCCAGGCGCGGCGTCCTGTTCATCCATGTGCCCAAGAATGCCGGCACTTCGATCGCCACCGCGCTGTATGGTCGCACGCTCTCGCACCAATCCATCCGCTATTATCAGAACGTGATGCCGGGCCTGACGCGCGACCTGCCCAGCTTCGCCATCCTGCGCGATCCGGTGCAGCGCTTCCTGTCGGCCTACAGCTACGCCCGTGACGGCGGCACGCGGGATCGCACGGTGGCGCCCGGATTTCGTGATCTCTATATGGGCTTCCGGTCGCTTGACGATGCGTTGGACCATGTCGAGCAGGCCCGCTCGATCTACGCGATGGACCATATCTTCCGCCCGCAATCCTGGTACGTCACCGACCGGGCGGGGCGGCAGGCGGTGCGGCACCTGCTGCGCATCGAGGACGTGGCGCACCTGTCGGCACTGATGCCGGAACTGGGGGCCGTGCGCCTGCCGCGCCTGAACGAGGGCCGGCCGCACGGCCTGGTGCCGACCGAGCGGCAGCGGGCGCGCATCCTGGCGGCCTATCGCCAGGACATCGCATTGTTCGACCGTATCGCCGCCGCCTGACACCGGGCGGCCATCGAGGCCGCTCTCGTTCGCCAGTCCATATGTCCGGTCAGCCTCTCAGGAGGCCCTGGCGGCATGTGCCCCGGCACCGGGCTGAAACGCGTCGGCGACATGGATCAGCCACGAGCGCAGGCGCATCAGGGCCGGGCGTTCCCAGCTATTTTCGGGAATGAACAGCGTATAGGCGCCGATCGCGATACCGTCGAACGGCGCTTCCGGCGACCCGACCCGCACCAGCGTGCCGTTGCGCAGATCATCTTCCAGCAGGAACGGATTGGCCAGTGCCACGCCCTGGCCCTCGCGCGCCGAGGCCAGCACCAGATGAGCATGCCACAGCCGGGCCGCCGGGATCATGGACGGTGCCGCCACCCCCTGCCGGGCAAGCCAGGTCAGCCATTCATGACTGTCTTCCTCGGCCAGCAGCGGTTGCGACAGCAGGTCGCCCACCGTGCGGATCGGCCCCGCGCGACGCAGGAACTCCGGGCTGGCGACCGGAAAGACCGGCGGCCGGGCCAGTTCCGCCTGGCGGATGCCCGGCTGCGGTTCGTGGGGCCGACCGTCCAGTTGGTAGCGGATATCGGCATCGACGCCGTCGGACCAGAACCGGGCGCGCGCATCGGTCGGCCGCAGCAGCAGGTCGATGTCCGGAAATTCGGTGCGGAAGTTGCCCAGCCGGCGTACCAGCCAGTGAAAGGCGAATCCCGGCACGCACCACACGCTCAGTTGCGGCAGGTCGCCGGCGCGCAGGGCCTCCGTCGCGCGGGCGATCTCGTCCAGCGCGCTGGCGATCCGGTCGTGATAGATCCGGCCGGCCTCGGTCAGCCCGCCGCCCGCGCGGTCCAGCAGGGGCACGCCGGCCCATTTTTCCAGGGCGCGCAGATGGCGGCTGACGACGGCATGATCGATCCGCAACCATTCCGCCGCGCGGCGGATGCCGCGCGTACGGCCGAACGCATCGAAGGCACGGAGCGGCCCGAAGGGCGGAAAAGGGCGTCTGTCTGCCATGAAATGCCAGGAATGGAGGAAACGAACGACTGCGGGAAACAGGATAGTGGTGCCTTTTTGTCACCACAATGGCAGCGAAGGCAACTCCCGTGGATTATTTCGGTGGACTAACGTGTGTGTCGCGGGCGCCTCTGTCTAAAAAAAAGCAGACGTGCCTGAACAAGATATCTTGTCAACGGCACCGTCTTTTTTCGAGACTGGCTCCGGGCAGGCGATCAGTATTGGGAACGCGCGACGCGGCGTTGGGGAAAGACGGCACATGCGATCAGGACGGGTTTGGGTGCGAAACGGACAATTCTTGCGTGCGCGACTTCTCGGAACGGCAGTCCTGGGCGGTGTCATCGGCAGCATGGCCGGTGCGCCGGCCTTTGCCCGCACGGCGTCGGAACCCGCTACCGCATCCGCGCCCTCCGCGAAGAAGCCGGCCCATGCCTCCGCCCGCCACGGCGCGGGCCGGGCCGCCCATCCGGCAGCGGCCGCGCATGCGTCCGCCCGTCCCATCGCGGCGCCCCGCGCCGCCGAGGAGGCGGTCAATGTCGTGGCCAGTCACCATACCTCGCATGGCGCGGAAACCAGCGTCACGCGCGCGATGCTGGAATCGCAGGTCGCAGGCACCAACATCCTGAAAGCGGTGGGGCAGTTGCCGGGCGTCAGTTTCAGTTCCAGCGATCCGCTGGGTCTCGATACCTGGGGCACCAGCGTCTATGTGCGCGGCTTCTTCCAGGATTCGATCGGCATGACGCTGGATGGCGTGCCGCTGAACGACCAGACCTATGTCAGCGTCAACGGCATCAATGTCGCCGATGCCTGGATTTCCGACGATATTCAGGGCGTCGAGGTCTCGCAGGGGGCCGGCGGTGTCGATCTGCCAGGCAATTCCAGCCTCGGCGGCACGATGCGCTTCCACACCACGGACCCCAAGGACAAGATGGGGGCCAAGGCTTCGCAGGTATTCGGCAGTTACGGCAGTCTGCGCACCTATGTCCGCGCCGACAGCGGTGCGCTCAACGCCAGCGGCACGAAATTCTACGTCGCCTACCAGCGCTCCGACGAGCGGAAATACGACGCCGCCACACCGGGTTTCATGCAGACGGTCAACGCCAAGTTTGTCCAGCCCATCGGGCACGACAGCCGCATCACCGCGTCGTTCAACTGGAACGACGCCGCGGTCTGGGGCTACGCGGACAAATCGTTGAGCATCCTGCGCAATGCCGGCTGGCGGACGGAATCCTGGGCGCCGGACTACAGGGGCGGCTACAATGCGTCCGAATATACCTACGTCAATTCCGGTCTGGTCAATTATACCGGCCCCGGCACCTATAATGTCGGCGGCACGAACCTGATCTTCCCGGCGGGTACCAGCCCGACGATCCCGGCGTCCTGGGCCTTGACGGACCAGGGTGCGGAAACCGCCTTCTATGATGCGGGGCAGGCGACGCAGGATTATCTGGGTCACATCAACGCCGACCTGGCGCTGACCGATCGTCTGCGCTGGAATACCGTGCTGTACGGCGCCGCGTTCAACGGAAATGCGACCTATGGCGCCCCCACCACGCCGTCGCCGGGTACCGGCGCTCCGCTGTCCGAGGAGGTCTGGCAGCCATCCTACCAGCGTTTCGGCTTCACCAGCGCCTTCATCTGGCAGATCGGCCACCACACCATCAATGTCGGTGGCTGGTACGAGAACAATTCCCAGCGTGCCGACCTGTTCTGGTATAACGAGCCGGTCTACGGCCAGGGCGCCCCGCTTCAGACGGTCGGCCCCTACACGACCTATGGCCCCGCCTTCCAGCAGGGGTACGGTTTCAAGTGGAACACCAACACGTTCCAGTTCCACGTCATGGATAGCTGGCGCCCCGTGGACGGGCTGACGGTGACCTACGGCTTCCGCTCGGTGCTCCAGACGACGGCGGGCGGCGCCTATTACGGCAATGTCGATGCCGGATACGGCACGGGCGTGGGGGCTGATGCCGGCCTGCCCAACGGGTCGATGACGTCGTCCGCCGCGTTCCTGCCGGCCGTCAATCTCGATTATCATTTCGGCCGGGGTCACGAGGTCTATTTCGATTTCGCCGAGAACATGCGCCCCTTCATGGTGGCTCCCTCGGGCGGGTCGGTCTCGCCCTGGGCGGTCTCGTCGCAGGATACGTTCAAGCAGCTTCAGCACAGCCTGCCCAACGAACGCGATTTCAGCTATGTCGCCGGCTACCGCTATACTTCGCGCAAGATCCAGGCGTCGATCGACGGCTATCATTCCGATGCCTACAACCGCCTGATCTCGGCCTCGGTCGGTTCGCTGAACAACCCGGTCACCTCGGTGGTCAATTCGAAGCACGCGGTGATGTGGGGCATGGACGCCTCGCTGACCCTGCAACCTTTCGAAGGGCTGGCGCGCGGCCTCGCCTGGACCAACTCGATCAGCTATAACCATTTCACCTATGCCGATCACGTCAATATCTGCCCGCTGGACGGCGATTGCGACATCAAGGGCACCAAGATGGTGGCCTATCCGTCGGTGATGTACAAGACCAGCCTGTCATATGAGTACAAGGGCGCATCCGCGCATTTCGACGTAAACTATTACGGCAAGCGCTATTTCTCGTATATGAACGACACGCACATCGCGCCATACTGGATGGCCAATCTGGGCGCCAAATACCGCTTCGGCAATCTCAGCGTGCTGAAGAACGTTACCCTGGCGTTCGAGGTCTATAACCTCTTCAACCAGAAATATGTCGCGATGATGGGTGAAAACGGCTTCCCGATCGGCGGCCAGTCCGGCGATGGCGGCGACTACCAGTCGCTGGAGCGTGGCGCGGTGCGGGAATATTTCGGTACGATCAGCGCCGAATACTGATCAAGGCAGCGTGTCCGGGCCATACCGGCCGGACACCTCACGTTCAACAGGGGGCAGGAAAGCCGCGATGGTGGGTTGGAACATGAAGACCGCGTACCGCGCGGCGCTGGCCGCCGTGCTGGCCGCCCCGGCCGGCGCCGCCCAGGCCGCGTCGCCGGTCCTGCAGGCCGAGCAGAGCGATGTCGCGACCCTGCCGCCGGTCGGCGCGCACTGGGTCCTGCCCGCGACCGACCGGGACTCCTACACGCTCTATGACGCCGATGCCGGCAAGATCCTCGGCACCGTGCCGGCCAGCATCCTGGGCAATATCGCGCTCTCGCCCGACCGGCGGACCTTCTACGTCGCCGACACGATCTGGTCGCGCGTCGATCACGGCACGCGGCAGGACCTGATCCAGGAATACGACACCCACACCCTGGCCCTGCGGCGCGAGATCACGCTGCCGCCGCGCGCCCTGGCGGTCTACAAGGGGCAGGATTTCGATGTCAGCCCCGATGGCCGATGGGGCTACGTCTTCGACATGAGCCCGGCGACCTCGGTCACGATCGTCGATCTGGCGAAGGGCGCGGTGGCGCGCACGGTCGATATCCCCGGCTGCGCCCTGGTCTTTCCCTGGAAGCAGGACGGATTTTCCAGCCTGTGCGGCGACGGGTCGCTGACCAATGTGGGCTATGCGGGCGACAAGCCGACCGTGACCCACACGGCCCCGTTCTTCGATGCCAATAACGACCCGATCTTCGAGCAGGGGCTGGTCGATCACGCGACCGGGCGCGCGCTGTTCGTCTCCTATACCGGCAAGGTCTATGACGTGATGCTGGGTGCGAAGCCCCAGATCGCCGCGCCCTGGTCGATCCAGGCGGCCGCCGGCCAGCCCGTGGCCGGCACCGGCGTGCAGGAGCAGGCGTGGCGCCCCGGCGGCAAGCAGCCCTTCGCGTGGAACCGCGCCAGCGGGCACCTGTTCGTGCTGATGCATGTCGGCCCGCACTGGACGCACAAGACCGACGGCACCGAGGTGTGGGAGTTCGATCCCGCCCACCACACGCTGCTCCGGCGCATCGACCTGCCGCAGCCCGCACGCGGCATCGCCGTCAGCGGCGACGCCGCCCCGCTGCTATATGCCACCTCGGCGGACGGCAACATGGCGGTGATCGACGCGCGGACCGGTGCCGTCCGCCGCACGATCGAAGCCCATTCGGAGGCCATGATCCTGGCGCCGGACCTCCTGCCGGGCCATGACGGATGACGGACACCGCGTCGCCGATGACCGTCCTGGCCTGGGCTCAGGCGCTGGACTGGCTGCTGCTGCTGGCGCTGGCGCCGGTGCTGGTGCTGCTGTTCCGGCGGATGCGCTACCTGTTTACCAAGGTGGCACCGGTCGGCGCGTTGATGACGTCCGGCGGCCCGGCCCCCGGCCAGACGCTGGCCGCATACCCGCTACGCGCGCTGGACGGCACGGCGCTCACCGTGGGCGGGTCGCAGCCCACGGGCACGCGCACGCTGCTGCTGTTCGTGTCCGGCACCTGCCCGATCTCGCGCAAGATGCTGCCGATCGCACAGGATTTCGTGCGCCGCGAGGCCATCGAGCTGCTGTGCCTGGGCGACGATACCGATGCGATGCAGCGCGATCTGGTGGTGCGCTTCGGCCTCGCGCCGTCCCGTTTCGTCAACGACCCCGAGATCGGGCGCGTGCTCGGTATCGACAAGCTGCCCTTCGCCCTGCTGCTCGATGCGTCGGGCAGGATCGTGGCCAAGGGCCTGGTCAATAATCGTGAACATCTCGAAAGCCTGGTTGTGGCGGGGGAAACCGGCCACGTCTCGGTCCAATCCTATCTGGACGCGCGGCCTCGCGCGGCATGATCGCGCCGGTTCGCCCCGGCCTGTGGAACCTTCAGGAGTAACGCGCCAATGCCGGTTTCTTTCTTCGACACGCTGGGCGAAGCCGTGACGCGCCGGCTGGCGGCCCGATCCTCGCGGCGCGGCGTGCTGGGGCGGATGGGCGCGGCCATGGCGGTGGCGCCTGCCTTCCCGCTGCTGCCGGTGCGCCGCGTCGAGGCCGCGCCGGCCCCCGCCGCCAACCCGATCGCGACCCTGACGGATTTCGAACGGCGGGCGCAGAGCACCGACCCGACCAAGTGCAATTACTGGCGCCATTGTGCGATCGACGGCGTGCTGTGCGGCTGCTGCGGCGGCGGCATTCATACCTGCCCGCCCGGCACCCAGCCGTCGCCCGTGTCCTGGATCGGCACCTGCCGCAATCCCGACGACGGCCGCTCCTACGTCATCGCCTATCGCGACTGCTGCGGCCGCAATATCTGCGCCGCCCCGAAATCCTGCGACTGCAACACGGCCGATCGCGAAATGCCGATCTACCGTCCGCAGGCCAGCAACGACATCATCTGGTGTTTCGGCACGGCCTCCACGGCCTATCATTGCTCGACCGCCGCGATCATCGGCCAGGCCGGCTGACGGGTGGAGGCGCCGCCGGCAGGGGGGCGCCGTACGACGATGCGCCATCGGTCCCCGATCCTCTCCCTGGCCGCCGTGCCGGTCGTCGCCCTGTCGGTCCTCGCCCTGCTGGGCCTGGCCCGCGCGGCCCCCACAGCCGGTGCCCTGCCGGTGATTCCGGCGGTGCAGGGCCATTATCTGATGGGGTGCGGCGGCTGCCATGGCATCCAGGGCCGTTCGGGGCGCGAGGTGGTGCCCGACCTGGCGGGACAGGTAGGGTATTTCCTCTGTACGCCGGAGGGGCGGGATTATCTGGTCCGCCTGCCGAACGTGGCCTTCGCCAACCTGTCGTCGGAGGATCTGGCCCGGATGATGAATTTCGTGGTCTTCACCTTCGGCGGCGCCAGCGTGCCGACCAACAGCCGCCCATACAGCACGGCCGAGATCGCGGCCCTGCGGGCTCGGCCACTGCGGATGGCCGACCTGCATGGCTATCGCGATCAGGTCGTGCGCGCGGTCGTCCAGGCCTGCCCGGCGGCGGCGGGGCTGCATGGGTACGATGTGGCACAGGCGGCGCGTGTCGGGCCATGAGGGCAAAAGGGGCAAGAGGACAAGGCATGACAGAGATTTTCCTTCATCGGGGCCGGGCATGATCGCCCCCGCCATCCTGCCTCTGGGCGGCGCATTGCTGGCCGGGGGCATCGGCATGCTGCTGCTGGTCGCCGGCTTGGCCAAACTGCGCGATCATGACGGGTTCCTGACCACGCTGGCCGCCTACCGGCTGGTGCCCGATTCCCTGCTGGACTCCGCCGCCTGGGCTTTGGCGATCGCGGAAACCGGCGTGGGCGCGGCCCTGCTGGCCGGCGTGGCCCCCCTCTGGGCCGGTATCGGCGCGGCGCTGCTGTTCGTGCTGTTCGTGCTGGCGATGGCCATCAACCTGCTGCGCGGGCGGGCCGATCTCTCCTGCGGGTGCCTGCCCGGCATGGAATCCGCCCGCCTGTCCTGGGGCGCCGTCGCGCGCAGCACCTTGCTGGCACCGGCCGCGCTGCTGCCGGCGCTGACCGGCCTGCCCACATCCCTGCTGCTGCGCTATCAGGCGCTGGCGGCCGGCGCCTGCCTGCTGGCGCTGATCCTGGCGCTGTCGCACCTGATATCGGCCGCGCGCGGCCCGGAGGAACAATCCGCATGATGACGCTCCTGATCGTGTCGCAGGTGCTGCTGTTCGCCGCCATCGTCGCCCTGGTGCTGGTGGTGCTTGCCCTGGCGCGCCAGATCGGCATCCTGCACGAGCGCATCGCCCCGATCGGCCAGCAGCAGCCTCAGCGCGGGCTCGACATCGGCCAGGCGATTCCGCGCATCACCATGCGCACGCTCGACGGCGCGCCCTTTCCGGTGGGCGAGCGTCTGGCGGCCGGCACCATCCGCATGCTGCTGTTCGTCGGCGCCGACTGCCCTGTCTGCAAGCGCGTGCTGCCGATCGCGCTGGACGTGGCGCGCGAACGCGGCCTGGAACCCGTTCTGGTCGGCGATGGCGCGGTGCCCGAACTGGCGGCCCTGCGCGACCGTCTGGCGCTGGGCGACATCCCGTTCGTCACGGGCGTCGAACTGGGGCTGGTCCTGCAGGTCAGCCGCCTGCCGACCCTGGTGCTGCTGGACGATAACGGCACCATCCTGGCCCGCGACGTGGTGAACACACGCCGCCAGGTCGAGGCCCTGCTGCCCACCGTCACCGGGCACTCCGCCGCCGCATGAAAGGCCCAGTTCTGCCAAAGTGGAACAATCGACCGGTTACAGCGTTTTGCAAGCGCATGAAATGTTGCCGGAGCCGCTGTCATGAAGCTGTTTGCCTGCCAGTCCTGCAATCAGGTCCTGTTCTTCGAGAACACAGCATGTGAGCGATGCGGTCACACCCTGGGCTACCTGCCCGCGGAGAATGATCTCAGCGCGCTGGAACAGGTAGCAGGCGAGGACGGCACCTGGCGGCCGCTCTCCACGGCCGCAACGGCACCATCCTACCGGTTCTGCGCCAATGCCGCCCAGAACGCCTGCAACTGGCTGGTCCCCGCCGGCGGCGATGCCTATTGCCTGGCCTGCCAGCTCAACCGCACGATTCCGGACCTCTCGGAGGACAGGCACCTGGACCAGTGGCGGAAGCTGGAAACGGCGAAACACCGGCTGGTCTATACGCTGATGCGCCTGAACCTGCCGATCGCGACCCGCCAGGAAGACCCGGAAGGCGGGCTGGCCTTCGATTTCCTGGGCGATCCGCCCGATGGCGGCAAGGTGCTGACCGGCCATCAGGATGGCCTGATCACCATCGCGCTGCGCGAGGCCGACGACGCCCAGCGCGAGGCCATGCGGGTGGAAATGGGCGAGCAATATCGCACCCTGCTGGGCCATTTCCGGCACGAGGTCGGCCATTATTACTGGAACGTGCTGGTGCGCGACGGCGGCCACCTGGACGGTTTCCGCGCCCTGTTCGGGGACGAGCGCGCCGATTACCAGGCGGCGTTGCAGCATCACTATCAGGTCGGCGCGCCCCCGAACTGGCAGGACAATTTCGTCAGCGACTACGCGACCGCGCACCCGTGGGAAGATTTCGCCGAGACCTGGGCGCATTACCTGCACATCGTCTCCACGCTGGAAACCGCGCGGGCCTATGGCCTGTCGGTCGATATCCATGTGTCCGACGATCCGGCCATGCAGACCGAGGTCGCGTTCAACCCCTACGCTCCCGGCGGGTTCGAGCCGATCGCCCAGGCGTGGCTCCCGCTGACCTATGCGATCAACAGCCTGAACCGCTCGATGGGCCAGATCGATTTCTACCCGTTCGTCCTCGCCCCCCCGGCGCTGGAAAAGCTGGCCTATGTCCATAACCTGATTCACGGCACCCTGCCGGCCTGAGCGCCTGACCGAAAATGCGCGCTGGCGGCGATCCGACGCGCGTTTCCTGCGCTTCGGTGCTCATGGCCATCAAGGCCACTCCGCTCCGGTGCTCGGAAACACATTTCGGACGCGGCCCGAAACGGGCCGCTCTCGCTCGCCATCCCACATTTTCGGTCAGGCTCTGAAAGGCCGCCCGCGAAGGCATCCTCCCGGCGATCCAACGCGCGTTTTCTGCGCTTCGGTGCTCATGGCCATCAAGGCCACTCCGCTCCGATGCTCGGAAACACATTTCGGGCGCGGCCCGAAACGGGCCGCTCTCGCTCGCCATCCCACATTTTCGGTCAGGCTCTGAAAGGCCACCCGCGAAGGCACCCTCCCGGCGCTCCGACGCGCCTTTCCCGCGCTTCGGTGCCTACGGGCATCAGGCCCACTCCACTCCGGTGTTCGAGCAGACCCGCCGGCCGTGGCGCGGTACGGCCATCACCCCGCGCAAGACCGTTTACTGTTGGCGCGGCTTCGCCCATACAACCATGCATCATGCACATGGCGCCCATCCCTGTTGACGAGATGGTTGACGGTCACGGTGGCGTCCGGCCTCACTGGCGCCGACTCCTTGGCGCGATCAGCGATCTCGGCCATCGCGAACTGCTCGAACGCGGCAGGCAGATGGCGCGTGCCCTGCACGACCAGACCGGCCCCGTCGAGGGCGCCGCCGCAGGGTGCGATCCGGTTCCGCTGCTGCTGACGGCGCAGGAATTCGCCCGCCTGTCCGAAGGCATGGTGCAGCGCGCCCGCGTGCTGGAGGCGACGCTACGCGACCTGTACGGCCCGCGTACCCTGCTGGCGGACGGCGTGCTGCCGCCCTCCCTGGTCTATCCGGCGCCGGGTTTCCTGCGCATGGGGGGCCCGGTGTCGGGCGCGTTCCTCGATTTCTACGCCATGGACCTGATTCGCGGGCCGGATGGCGCCTGGCATGTCGCGGCCGACCGGGTGGCGCGCGCCAACGGCATCGGCCAGGCGCTGGAAAACCGGCGGCAGATGACCCGGACCCTGCCGGAACTGTTCGCGGGCCGCGAGGTCCAGCCCCTCTCGCCCTTCTTCGATGCCTGGCAGGACAGCCTGCACCGCCTGCCCAACCTGTCGGACCGCAATCCCGGGCTGGCGCTGCTGACGCCGGGGCCGCGTGGCACATTGTGGGCCGAACATGTGATCCTGGCGCGGGAACTGGGCTGCGTCCTGGCCGAAGCCGGGGATCTGGCGGTGCGCGACGGCGCGCTGTGGCTGAAGACGGTGCGCGGCCTGCGCCGGGTGGACGTGCTGCTGCTGCGCCAGGACGGATGGACGGTCGACCCCCTGGAACTGGAGGGCGGCAGCCCCCCCGGCATCGCCGGCCTGCTGGACGCGGCGCGCGGCGGCGCGGTCCATCTGGTCAACCACCCGGCGGCGGGCCTGGTCGAGGCGCCGGGCCTGGCCGCCTTCATGCCCGCCCTGGCGCGCCGCCTGATCGGCGAGGACCTGCGGCTGCCCGATGTCCCGGTGCGCTGGCCGGCGACATATGGGGTCGAAGCCCTGCTGGCCGACGACCGCAAGAACTGGTGGCTGCTCGACAGCGCGAGCGCCCGTGCCCCGTCCTGCCGGCTGGACCGGGCGAAGGACAGCGTGCTGGCAGCCCTCCGCCGCACGCCGGATCGCTTCGTGGCGGTCGAGGCACTGGCCCCCTCGGTCATGCCGGCGATCCAGCCGGGCGGGATCGAGCCCGGCGCGATCGTGCTGCGCCTGTTCGCCCTGTTCGACGGCAGCGGCTGGCAGGTCATGCCCGGCGGCATGGCGCGCCTGCTGCCGGATTCCGACCTGCCGCCCGGCGGCCCGATGGACCGCGCGCGCGGTCGGCACAGCATCACGAAGGATGTCTGGGTCACGGTCGAGGACAGCCGCAATCTGGTCGGTATCGCCGCCCCGCCCATGCCGGTGCTGGCCATCCGGCGCGGGCAGGGCGACCTGCCCAGCCGCGCGGCGGACGATTTCTTCTGGCTGGGCCGCTACCTGGAACAGTTGGAGGAAGCCGGGCGCGTCCTGCGGGTGCTCACCCGCCGGATCGGCCGGATCGACGGCTCCCCGCGCGAGCGGGCGGAACTGGAAACCGTGCTGCGTCTCGCGGTCCAGATCGGCCTGCTCCAGGACGAAAGCATGGCCGGAGCGGGCTTCGCGACGCAGGTGCGGGCGCTGGCCGCCGTCACGCTCGATTCCGGCCTGCCCCAGCGCCTGCTGTCCGAAATCGCCAGGGTATCGGCGGGCCTGCGCGACCGGATGACGGTCGAAACCTTCGAGACCATCGTCCACGGCACCGACACGCTGCGCACCCAGTTGCGCGAGGCGCGGGTCACAGGCGATGCCGGCCGCACGCTGGAGGCGATCGGTCGCGTCACCGACAGCCTGCTGCGCTACGGCGCGACCATTTCCGGCCTGACGGCGGAGAACATGGTGCGCAGCGGCGGCCGGCAGTTCCTCGAACTCGGCCGCCGGATCGAACGGGCCGGCGCGATCCTGGCGTCGATGGCGCTGATCCTGCGCCAGAAAGGCGTCTCCCAGCGCGGCCGGATGGAGGGCGCGCTGCGGCTGATGCTGGAACTCAGCGATTGCGCCATCACCTACCGGTCGCGCTATTTCGCGGTTTTCCAGCCCGCTCCGGTGCTGGACCTGCTGCTGCTGGATGGCGGCAATCCGCGCGGCGTGGCCAGCCAGATGGCGATGGTGGCCGAAGCCCTGGCCGATCTGGAGCCCAGCGACGGAACGGGCCTGGCCAGCGCCGCCGGCCTGGTCATGGAGCGCCTGCGCGCGGTGGTGGCCGATGTTCTGTCGGCCCCGCAGCAGGATGTCGCGGCGGCCGCGCTGCCCGATCGGCTGCGTGACATCCATGCCGCGTTGCGTGATGTCGGGAAGCAGATCGCGCGACGTTATTTCGTGGTGCTGACCTCGCCGCGCGCGGTCGGCGGCCTGCGTGCCGTCGATCGGGGCGAGGCAACGGACGAATCATGATCTATCGCGTGCGTCATCTCACCCGTTACGCCTATGGCAGCCCGGTCGATCTGGCGGCCCATATCGTGCATGTCACCCCGCGTGACCTGCCGGGGCAGGTCGTGCGCTGGACCCGGCTGGAGGTCACGCCGCCCCCGGTGCGCCGTGTCGATGGCGCCGATTATTTCGGCAACCTGATCGCGTGGCTGTATCACGAGGCCCCGCATCGCAGCTTCGACGTGCTGGCGGAATCGGAGGTCGAGGTCGCCTTCCCCCCTCCGCCACCCGAGGAAACCACCCTGAAGTGGGAAGACCTGGTCGCCCTCGCACGCGCCGGTGGCGCGCCGGCGTGGCAGGTGGCGGAATTCCTGTTCGACAGCCCGATGTGCGCGGCCAATGCGGCGGCGGGTGACTACGCGGCCCTGTCCTTCACCCCCGGCCGGTCGATCCTGGCCGCGCTGCTGGATCTGAACACGCGCATCTACACCGATTTCCGCTTTCGTGCCGGCGTCACCACCCTGTCCACGCCGGTCGAGCAGGTCCTGGCCCGGCGCGAGGGCGTCTGCCAGGATTTCACGCATCTCATGATCAGCGCGCTCCGCTGGGTCGGCATCCCGGCGCGCTACATGTCCGGCTATATCCGCACCCGCCCGCCGCCGGGGCAGGCCCGGCGCCTGGGCTCCGACCAGTCCCATGCCTGGGTCGGCGCGTGGCTTGGCCCGGCCCATGGCTGGATCGGCCTCGACCCCACCAATGGCATCGTGATGCGCGACGAGCACGTCGTTCTGGGCTGGGGGCGCGACTACGCCGATATCAGCCCGGTGCACGGGCTGATCCTGGGCGGCGGCAATGACGAGCTGACGGTCGGCGTGGATCTGGTGCCGGCCGATGAGTGGGAAGACCCGCCGCCCGACCCCGCCTGATGCCGGGTCAGTGGGTTCCGGACGTCTTCAGGCCGGATTCGAAGCCCATGCTCTGCCAGGCTTCCTTCTGGTTCTTCGGGCGATGCTTGCCCCCGCCGCAGGCGGCAACCGAGAAAACGAGGGCCGCCAGGCCAATCAACCGCATCGTCTGGAACAAAGGGGGCCTCCTGCCAGATATCCGCCGTGCGGAGACTGGATAAAAGAATATCCCGGTCGTCTGCCGATCAGGCAATGCACCCACGCATCGCGGCACGGCCGAGACCGAATCCGTTCATAGCAGACATCCCGGCTCACGCGGAAGAGATGGTGCCGGGCTTTCCCTGGCGGGGAAACGGGCCGATATAACCCGACGCAAAGATTTCACGTCACGGAACGGGCAGCAGGGCACGATGCTGGACATTTTTATCACCGACATGCACACGCTTCATGCCGTTGCCGACCTGCGGCAAACGGTGCGCGGCTGGAAGCGAAACGGGCTGACGGTCGGGCTGGTGCCGACAATGGGGGCTCTGCATGACGGCCATCTCAGCCTGGTCCGTGCCGCCCTGCGCGCGACCGACCGCGTGATCGTCTCGATCTTCGTCAACCCGACCCAGTTCGATAACCCGGCCGATCTCGAAACCTATCCGCGCGTCATGGAAGAGGACACGCGCCTGCTGGCGAAAGCCGGCGCGCATGTGCTGTACGCCCCCACGGTGGCCGACATGTATCCCGCCGGCTTCGCCACCACCGTCTCGGTGCGCGGCGTGTCCGAGGGCCTGTGCGGCGGCCACCGCCCCGGCCATTTCGACGGCGTGGCGACGGTGGTGTGCAAGCTGTTCCTGCAAAGCCAGGCCGACGCGGCCTTTTTCGGCGAGAAGGATTTCCAGCAGGTGCATGTCGTCCGCCGGATGGCCACGGATCTGGATATCCCGATCCGGGTGGAAGCCTGCCCGACCCGGCGCGAGGCCGACGGGCTGGCGATGTCGTCCCGCAACCGGCGCCTCACCGGCCCCGGAGACCGCGATCGTGCCCGCGCCTTGCCCCAGGCCCTGGCGGACGCGGCCCGCGCCATTGCGGGGGGGCAGCCCGCCGGCCCGGTCCTCGCGGCAACGCGCGAACATCTGCTGGCGGCCGGCTTCAGCGATGTCGAATATCTGGAATTACGGCGCGAAGCCGACCTGGCGCCGCTGGCAGGCTTCAACGGCCAGCCGGCGCGGCTGCTGGCGGCCGCATGGCTGGCCGGGGTGCGGCTGATTGATAACGTGCCGGTTCTCGCCGCCGGCACGTAACCGCACCAGAAGGTTCCGGAAATCAGGCGTCGAGCGAGCGGGCTTCGTCGGGCAGCATGATGGGAATGCCGTCGCGGATCGGGAAGGCGAGGCCAGCCTGCCGGCTGATCAGTTCCCCGGCCTCGCGGTCATAGATCAGCGGCCCCTTGGTCACGGGACAGACCAGGATCGACAGCAGGCGCGGGTCCAGAGGGGGCTGGGCGGTTTCGGTCATCGGCTGGTCTCCTGTACGCATGGCCGGTGGCGGAGGCGGGGCATCAGGCGCGGCGGGGGTGGCGCCTCACGCCGATGGTGGGTCAGATGCATCGTCGCCGGGCTCATGTCCAGCCAGTTCCAGCAGCGTCTGCAATGTCTGCGCCCGGTCGTTCAGCGAGGCGGATTCGAGCAGCGCCTGCTTTTCGGCGGCCGGAAAGGGGCAGATCATCGGCAGCGTGATCAGCAGCGTCTCGTCATCCATCTGGTCGATCACGTTCCAGCGCGTGCCGAAGCCCCGCAGGCTGCAATAGCGCCGCAGCGCCGTGAGCATGCGACTGCGGTCGAAAAACAGGTCGGCGCCGTCGGTCAGGTCGCAGGCGAAGGATGACACGTCGATCCTGGCCCGCCGATACCCGCGATGCAGGCCGGTCTCCCGCAGCAGCCGAAAGCGCGCCAGTCCGGTCAGCGTCACGGCATAGGTGCCATCGGCCCGTTCGGTCAGCGAGGTCACGCGGCCGACGGCGCCGATCGTGTACAGCGGCGGAAACGGGTTCTCGCCGTCTCCGTCCTCAACCCCGTCGCTGCCCTCGTCCTCCATGGCATCGTCACGCGGCTGAATCATCCCGACCAGCCGGTTCCCCGCCAGCGCATCCTCCAGCAGCGCGACATAGCGCGGCTCGAAGACATTCAGCGGCAGCTTGCCCCGAGGCAGCAGCAGCACCTCGCGCAGTGGGAACAACCCCAGCTCGGCCGGCATGTCCGCCAGTGTCATGTCCCGCAGGCGCGGGACGGCACGCGGCACGTCGTCGTCGATCAATGCGCGCAAGCCCTGAGGGCGCACGTCACGAGAACAGCAGCGAGGACATGCGGCGCCGCGCCTGCAAGGTAGCCGGGTCGTCATGCCCCCAGGCTTCGAACAGCCGGATCAGTTGCAGCCGCGCGGCATCGTCATTCCAGCCGCGATCCTGGCGCATGATGGTCAGCAATTCGTCAGCGGCTTCCTGGCGCAGGCCGGCCGCGTTCAGCGCCGCCGCCAGTTCGTAGCGTGCTTCATGGTCGGCCGGATTGGCGGCCAGACGCTTGCGCAGATCCTCGGCTTCCTCGGCGGCCTTGCGGCCTTCGCGCTTCAGGTCCAGGGCCGCGCGGGCGCCGGTAATTTCGGCATGGTCGGCGATCTTGGCGGGCACGTCGGCCAGGGCGGCCTCGGCGGCTTCCTCGTCCCCCATCACGATCAGGGCGCGTGCCAGACCACCCCAGGCGGCCGGGTTCTCGGGCTCGATCTCGATGGTCTGGGAATACAGCCCCGCCGCTTCCTCGGCGCTGCCGGCGTCCAGCGCGGCGCGGGCGGCGGCGATCAGTTCCGCGGCCGGCATGGCCCCGCCGCCGGCGGCCTGAAGCAGGCCCTCGACGAAGCGCTTGATCTCGCTTTCCGGCTGCGCGCCCTGAAACAGGTCGAGGATCTGTCCCTGCCAGAAGGCGGCCACCAGCGGAATCGATTGCAGCGGCAGCCCCACCTGCGTGAGCTGCTGGGCCAGGGCGCGGTTGGCGTCGACATCGATCTTGACCAGCTTGACCCGACCACCCGCCGAACGGACGATCTTTTCCAGCACGGGGGTCAACTGCTTGCATGGCCCGCACCATGTGGCCCAGAAATCCACCAGCACCGGCATGGTACGGCTGGCTTCCAGCACGTCCTGCATGAAGCTGTCCTGGGTGCCGTCGATGATCATCTCCGCGCCATTGGCGGCGTGGCTGGCATTGCCGGCGGCTGCGGTTCCCACTGCCGGGGCCCCTGCTGCGTCGACCAGGCCGCCTGCTGGCCGTTGCGCTGCGCGGGACTGACCGATGATGTACTCCATGAAAACCGATCCTGCCTGTTTTATCGCGTTTTATCGTGCTCTATCGCCGGGCTTGCCCGGCCTCATGCTGACCTTAACATTGTCATCGCCTTCCTGTCTCACAAGCGGCAATGCACCCCTGTCATAAAAAACACCGAAGATGATTTTCCCCTCTTGTCAGTCGATCCGCTTTCCCTTAAACCCCCGTTCACCGACACGGTGAGCGGGCGTAGCTCAGGGGTAGAGCACAACCTTGCCAAGGTTGGGGTCGTGGGTTCGAATCCCATCGCCCGCTCCAAGAAAACAGCAGTTTTCCGCGGAATTTAACCGCTCCCGTCTCGGATCAATTGGATAAAACTGGACAAATCACATAGCGAGCCTGCCGAGCGATTTGGGCACGGGCTGAGCAAGCTATGTCAGCCTCTTGATGGCCTCAGCCTGTTAATTTTCACTGAGAACTGACCCGGGGTTTTCATCGAGAATTGACCCGGCCTTTGAGTATCTCCCTTATGTTTTGGGAGGTGGTCAAGAGGGTGCTTTTTCCTTTCTGGCTTTTGGGGTGGCGGAGCTTGCGCGGAACCTGAAGCTGTCGTTTCCGGTTTCGAGGATATGACAGTGGTGGGTGAGGCGATCGAGCAGGGCCGTCGTCATCTTGAGATCACCGAAAACGTCGCCCCATTCGCCGAAGCTCAGATTGGTGGTGATGACGACGCTGGTGCGCTCGTAAAGGCTGCTGAGGAGATGGAACAGCAGAGCACCGCCGGATGCGCTGAACGGCAGGTATCCCAGTTCGTCGAGGATGACGAGATCGAGGCGCAGGAGACGGTCTGCGATCTGTCCGGCCCGGTTGGCGGCCTTTTCCTGCTCCAGGGCGTTGACGAGATCGACGGTGGACCAGAACCGCGCCTTTTTGCGGTGATGCTCGATCGCCTGTACGGCCAGCGCCGTTGCCAGATGGGTCTTGCCGGTGCCCTGTCCACCGATGAGCACGACGTTCTCGGCCCGGTCGATGAAATCCCCGCCATGGAGTTGGCGCACCATGGCCTCGTTGATTTCGGCGACGGAGAAGTCGAAGCCGGCCAGGTCCTTGTAGGCGGGGAGCTTGGCGGTCTTGGTCTGATAGGCGATGGAGCGCACCTCGCGCTCGGCCAACTCGGCTTTCAGGAGCTGGGAGAGGACAGGGATGGACGCCTCGAACGCCGGCGCGCCCTGCTCGGTCAGCTCGGCCGTGGCCTGGGCCATGCCATACATCCGCAGGCCGCGCAGCATGACGATCAGGGCTCCTGCCGCGGGGTCATGACGCATGGCGGCCCTCCCCGCGCAGTGCGTCATACCGCCTCGTATCGGCCCGGGGCTCGCGCTCCAGCACCAGCGCCTGCGGCGCGTCCAGCCTGGAGGCTCCCGTCTTCCTGGCGTCGGTCAGGCGGTGCAGCGTGTTGAGGACGTGGGTCTCGGTGGCCACCCCCTCCTCGAGCGCGAGTTCGATCGCGCAGAGCACGGCCTGCTCGTCATGATGCAGCACCAGGGCCAGGATCTCCGCCATCTCGCGGTCGCCCCCGGCGCGCCGGAGCAGATGCGCCTGCAAGGTGCGGAACGCCCCGGGCAATTCGGCGAACGGCGCGCCGTTGCGCAACGCGCCCGGTTTGCGCTGGATCACCGCCAGATAATGCCGCCAGTCATACACCGTGCGGCCCGGCACGCCGTGGGACCGCTCGACGATCCGGCGATGCTCGCACAGGATCCGGCCTTCGGCGGCGATCACCAGCCGGTCGTGGTAGACGCGCAGGCTGACCGGCCGATTGGCAAAGGAGGCCGGCACGCTGTAACGATTGGTCTCGAACTGCACGAGGCAGGTCGGACCGACCCGCTTGGCGTGCTCGACGAACCCGTCGAACGGGCGGCCAAAGACCATCAGGTGCGGCACTTCCCCCGCATGGGCCTTGGCGATGCTGCCGGGCAGATCGACATGCCGCAACTCGACCCAACGCGCCAGACACCGCGTCTCGAGCCAGGCGTTCAGCGCAGCCAAGTCTGGAAAATGCGGCATCTCCTGCCAGATCTGCCGCCGCGCGTCCTGGACAGTCTTCTCAATCTGCCCCTTTTCCCAGCCCGCCGCCGGATTGCAGAATTCCGCCTCGAACAGGTAATGGCTCACCATCGCCGAGAAGCGCAGGTTGACCTGGCGCGCCTTGCCCGGGCCGACCCGGTCCACGGCGGTCTTCATGTTGTCGAAGATGCCCCGGCGCGGAACGCCGCCAAGCACGCGGAACGCCTCGCCCAGCGCATCGAACAGCATCTCGTGGGTCTGCAGCGGATAGGCCCGCAGAATGAACGCCCGACTGTAGGACAGCTTGGTATGGGCAACCTGAAGCTTCACCCGCCGACCGCCGATTGTCGCCCAATCCTCGCCCCAGTCGAACTGGAACGCCTCTCCGGGCGCAAAGCGCAGGGGAACGAACACCCCGCGCCCCGTCGTCTGCTTCGCCTGTTGCCGCTCCGTCTTCCAGTCCCGGATGAACGCCGCCACGCGGGCATAAGAGCCATCATAGCCCAGCGCCACAAGATCAGAATGAAGGCGGCGCCCCGTGCGGCACTGCTTGCGCGACTTCGCCGCCTCCAGAAACAGCCAGCCCTCCAGCTTCTCGGAAAACGGGTCCAGACGGCTCGGACGCTCTGGAACCTTGAACTTCACTTCCGCCGTCTCCGCCCGGAGATATTTGCGGATCGTGTTGCGCGACAGCTTCGTCCGGCGCTCGATCTCGCGGATCGGCAGATGTTCCCGATAATGCCTCCGACGGATCACACTCGATAACTCCATGCTGATCACTCCTCATCTCCGCGGACCAATGCGCCGGGGCCAGTGTCAGACACGGGTCAAATCCTAATGAAAATTACCGCCCAAAAAGGGTCACTTCTCAACGCGAATCAACAGGGATAATTATTTTATATCCAGAATTATTTTCAGAAATCAGCAGCGACTGCAAAGCGGAACGTACGAGGAGCTGCCATTGTCATTGATCCTGCACTGGAATTACCACCGCCTGAATTCCAGTAGTGCGCATTGTTGGCGTTATCGACATTCAGAAAGAAGGTTATCTTTCCGTTTTTTGCCACAGGGTTACGCATCACATACCGTGTCCCAAGGTCAAGCCTTGTCCAACCAGGAATACTTCTACGCGGTACAGGCCGCTCAATATATTGGCTGCTGGTGTAAATTACATCTGCTGTAAAAGACAATCCTTTCACGAATGGAAAATTATAATTAAAGCCCATATTGAAATTAACGGGGGAAATATCGGAAGCCCTTTCACCATCATATTGACCACCGTCAGTATGGCGCAAGACAGGGTCAATCAACATTATGCCGCCAGTCACACTAAGCTCATGTATCAACTTCCCCGAAATATTTAGTTCCAAACCGCGATGGCGTTCATCTCCATCGATAGTTAATGTATTTTTATTTAAATCATGGACCGTACTAGGAACATCGACCTGAAACACATCAAATGTAGCAATAAATCTACCAATGTCACCTTTTATTCCCAACTCATATTGAGTCGTTTTATAAGGTGAAAAAATCTGCCCGCGGTTTGCATATGATGAATCGACTATTGTTCCTTGCTGCAAACCCTGTATCCAGTTTCCATAAAAAGACATATGTTTAAATGGTTTAAAAACAGCCGTAACGGCAGGGCTGAGCGCAGTTTTATCATAACGGCTTGTCACTTCACCATCGTCGATATTTTGCGATTGCACTCTTTGAACCCGCAAACCAGCCGTAATCTGTATACGCTTATCCAGCGCCGAAACAGTATCGGCAAATCCTAGACTGGATAGTGTGGAAAGGCTCCCTATCGGAATATGATGTGCCACAGACACTGTTGGGCGAGGCACTTTCAATCCTTGATAGATATTGACGCTATAATCAGGCCAATCATCTGGATAACCAGCCACCCAACCGCTCTCTGTCCAGTATCTATTGGCTGAAAATGCTATATCGTGTGTAATTGGCCCAGTTTTTTCTTGCGCCCGGATTCCAATATCCGCTACGATCGTCCTGCCCCGTAAAGCATCTGAAAATGGCCACCATGTGTGGCCATTACCTTGTTGGTCTGAGACTGCAATGCCAGAATAATATAGACTTGTTCCGTTAGTGTCATGCACACCAACACTCCCGTGAGCAGTAACATTCCGGAAAATGTCTACTTCACCTTTAAACACCCCAAAAATATCTTGATCTTCACTATAGGTCCACGATTGACCAAGATTGCGTTTAACTTGAGCAGCATCGGGGACGGGAACTCCGGAATCCAGAGACAAATAAGGAAGAATACCGTCAATTCTTCGATATTGGTAACCAAAATCAGCCGATAGACGAACATGTTTCAGCCTTACGTCACCACCAATCCCGACGAGTGCAGTTTTCATACCATTCCCGGAAATAGCAGTGGGGCCTGATCGAATCATACCATTGAGTCGAAGACCAAATTCTTTGTTTTTTCCAAATCTCCGTCCGATATCCCCGTGGCCGCCAAATTGAAGATTTGAGTTATAATCTGCTTCTATGAAAGTTATCGGTGTGTCGTGTGCTCTTTTTGGAACAATATTTACAGTTCCACCAACTCCGCCTCCCGGTGACATACCATTTAGTAGCGCGCCTGGCCCTTCCAGAATTTCGACACGTTCAGCAAATTCAGTTAGCGCTGCGCTGGCAGGAACTATACCGTATAGCCCGCCAAAGCTCATATCGAAACCACCAACATCGAAGCCGCGAATCTGGATTTTTTCTTGGCCTGGTGAACCCGTTCCCCACGTTCCTCTTACCGACGGCGTATCTTTCAGAGCATCTCGTATCGTTCTGATCTGACGATTTTGAATGAATTCCGCAGTATAACTTGTCTGATTGAAAGGTGTATCCATAATACTGCGATTTCCAAGAATACCAAGCTGACCACCATCAGCCACTTCTCCTCCAGAAAGAACTGGGGTCAGATTACCAATCATGGCTGTGGTCGGAAGAGCAGTTCCACCGACTCTTACGGGGCCAAGCATTATTGGCGATGCACCTTCGTTTCCTACAACGATCATTCGCCCATTGAGTCGATAGGATAAACCCGTGCCGCCAAGCATTTTCTGAATAGCTTGCGGCCACGTCATTTTACCACTAACGGCATTCGTACGAATGCCTTTTGCGATATTGCTGTCGACTGTCACCTGCACACCGGCCTGCCGTCCGAAAGCGATCAGCGCGTCAGAAAGACTCTCAGCAGGAATGGAAAACGGTTTGGCCGGGCTGACCTCCTCGCTATTCCCTTGTGCATGCAATACTGCCGTGGGGAGTGCTGCGACCAAGATTGTCGAAGCCAATAGAAGTACAATGCTATAGCCTCTCCCCCTAGCTAAGGGGCCGCTTCCAGTTCTCTGAAACATCCGTTTTTACCATCCGTTGAGGCTCTACGCGCAGACAATCGCAATTGCGTCGTATTCTTAGTTCCTACTTAAACAACGGATAGCTCCCGGCCATTTCCTCCCCTGAAACTATTTTTTTTCAAAAAAAATTATCCAGCAAAAAAACAGTTGCTCCAACCGGATAAACGTCAGCCGTCAGTCACCACCAGCAGCCAAGGAGACATACGGCGCACGTTGGCAGCGTGAGAAACCGCCAGTTCGCGAAGCGTTTGTTCCGGATGACGGAGATCGAACACTCCTGTCACTCTACGCTTAGCAAAGACGGGCGCATGAAGTAGAACGGCCCCGTGATAATAGTTTCGCAGTGCATTGATAACCTGTTCGGCGCTCTGATCGCGCACGATCAACGCTCCACTACGCCACGTCGCGACTTCCGTCGCATCGACGTGTTCATGTGCTACTATTCCCATATCTGGTACGTGGGCTGCCTCCCCGGCTTCAAGATCGAACGATACCGAGGAAGCAGCACTCACGCTGCGAACATTGACCTTGCCCTGCTCCACGGAGACCAGCGCACTATCTGTATTGCGTGCGACATCGAATGCCGTCCCCACATCCGTCACCGTCATATGATCTGTTGCGACTGAAAAAGGGTGCTCAGCGTTATGCACCACCTCAAAAAACGCTTCCCCACGCAACAGGCGCACATCACGCCGACCATTCCGAAATGCGAACGCTATAGCACTGCGCGGCGCAAGCATGACCTTCGAACCATCAGCAAGCGTTATGTCTCGCGTCTGGCCCGTGCCACTCATAGCATCCGCCTGCAAGCGGAGCGGTAGATCAGTGGACAAAACAACGACGGCAGCGAGCGAACAAACGGCGCACAGCGCACCGATCCAAACCCCTCGCGGTTTTATGGGCAGCCGGGACGGTGGAGGTATTACCCCCTGCTTACCAGGCCGGACAGTAGGTAAAGCCCGCTTCGTGCGCCCTTCAGTCGCATAGGACGACCAATGTTCTTGATGCTCCGCAGGGGCGCGGCCCACCAGATCATAAGCCCGGCGTGTTCTCTCCCATATTTCAGCATTGAACGACGTCTTGTGACACCATAGCTCAAACCGCTCCCGTACTATTTCATCGTCGAGATGCTCAGCAAGCACCAGCAACCATTCGGCTGCCTCGTTTTCCGCCTGTTCGCGTTCGGTGGGAGAAGTCATAACTGAACCTTGGAGAAGAAAGGAAGGCAACTGACCGCTAACCCGGATATCTCACACGAGTAGGTACATCGGGCTCTGAAAACGGCGAAAGTTCTTGTTGGAAAAGGAAAATCCGCGAGCGAGGCCAGAGACCCGATGCAGACAGAGTGTAGCGCAGGCCAATTGGCTTTTGGAGAGGTTTCCGGGCGTCGGA
>NZ_JABEQN010000012.1 GCF_014174165.1 Gluconacetobacter dulcium
GGCACCCAAGACCATCCTTATCGCCATCGCACGCCAGCTTCTCGTCATCCTCAATGCCATGATCCAGAAAGGTCAGACTTTGCAGATCACATGATCAACACAGTTGCCCCCACGCACGCCAACCCGTTCCTGACCGGCATGCACACGCCCATGACCGAGGAACGGACGCTCACCGAACTGGCCGTGACAGGCACGATCCCCGCCGGGCTCGACGGGCGCTACCTGCGTATCGGCCCCAACCCGGTCGCACCCGATCCCGCCTCCTATCACTGGTTCATCGGCGACGGCATGGTGCACGGGCTCGCGCTCGCCGACGGCCGGGCCGTCTGGTATCGCAACCGCTGGATCCGTTCCAACGCCGTCGCCAGGGCGCGCGGCGTCGCCCCCGCGCCGGGGCCGCGCCATGATTTCGATACGGTAAATACCAATGTCGTCGCGATCGGCGGCCGCACCTTCGCCCTGGTCGAGGCAGGCAGCTACCCGGTCGAGCTCGGCGAGACGCTCGACGACCAGTGCTACAATCCGTTCGACGGCACGCTGCAAGGCTCCTTCAGCGCGCACCCGCACCGCGATCCGAAAACCGGCGAACAGCACGCGATCTGCTACGAGGGCCACGAACCGGGCATCATCCGCCACGTCGTCGTCAATGCCACCCGGCAGGTGATCCGCGAAGAACCGGTCGCTGTAAAGCACGGCCCGATGATCCATGACTGCGCAATCACCGATCGCTTCGTGATTATCCTTGATCTGCCGGTCACTTTTTCGATGAAGACCCTCGTCGCGGGACACGGCTTCCCCTATCGCTGGAACCCGGCACACGCCGCACGGGTCGGACTGATGCCGCGCCAGGGCCGGCAGGAAGACATCATCTGGTGTCCGGTGTCCCCTGGATATGCTTTCCACGTCGCCAACGCCCATGATACGGCAGACGGAAAGGTTATCCTGGATTTATGTGTCTATGATACGATGTTCGGAACCGGCGCTCAGGGGCCGGATGCACGATCACGCGGACTGGAACGCTGGATCATCAACCCCGCCGACCGCACGGTCACCATCCGCACGCTCGACGCCGCACCGCAGGAATTTCCCCGCCCGGACGAACGTTTCTTCGGCCAGCCCTATCGCTATGTCTGGAGCCTCGCCCTGCCGCCTGATCCGGCAGATCGCTTCATCGACGCCACGGCGCTCTACGCGCACGACCTTACGACGGGCGAACGGCAGATCCACGATTTCGGCGCCAACCACTATCCCGGCGAGTTCGTCTTCGTGCCCGAGACAGCGGACAGTCCCGAAGGGCATGGCTGGCTGATCGGCTTCGTCATCGACATGGCAACAGAAACGACCGACCTCGTCATCCTCGATGCCCGCCGGTTTCAGGAACCACCCGTCGCAACCATTCATCTGCCCCACCGCGTACCGCCCGGCTTCCACGGCAACTGGATCGGCAGGGGTGAAACCCGATGAACAGTCTGCGCCGTCGCAGCCCCGGTCTTGCGCTCATTTTGCTCGATCTGACGGTAAATTTCGCCGCTCCCGTGCTGATCTACGACCGGATGCAAGCCGGCTGGGGCGACGTGCAGGCACTCCTGGCCTCGTCCATGCCGCCGTTGCTGTGGAGCGTCGGCGGATTCGTGATCAGACGACGGATTGATGCGCTTTCCCTCATTGCCCTGGCCGGCATCGCACTCTCACTGCTCGCCTTCATCGGCAGCGGATCGGCACGACTGCTGGAGTTGCGCGAACAGGCGGTGACATTTCTGATCGGCCTGGCCTTCCTCTTCTCGGCTGCGATCGGCAAGCCACTGATCGCCCCGCTGGCACGGGCCACAATGGCACGCCAATCCTCCCAGGCCCTCGCCGATTTCGACACGCACCGAAACGATACCCGCGTCCGGTGCACCATCATGGTCATGACACTGGTGTGGGGTTTGGGTCTCCTGGCAAACGTCGTCGTCTCGGTCGCGCTCATCTACAGCCTGCCGATCAGCACATATCTCGTGGTCGGCCCGATCCTCGGCTACCCCACAATGGGGGGCCTCGCGCTATGGACGCTTCTGTACCGGCGCCATCGGATACGGCATGGCACCATGGGCCAAGCTCCGACCACGACATAAGACACAATCTTAACGATTTACTAATCCTTGAAAGAGACCTTACCGGCTCCCACTCCGCCCATGGAAAAGCCCGATGACCAGGATCGCCCCCATACAACCGGAGTCGATCCCCATCTCCTTTCCAGGAGCAGAGAGCGACACCTCGAAGGCCGGGGGCGCCCCGCCCGGCGGCAACCGTTCCGACAAGTCTCCGCCCCCCGCTGAAGGCGATACCGTCACCCTGTCGCCCGAAGCCATTGCGGCATTGGCCTTCCTTTCAGCCGAGGCGGCAAACAGCCCCGAAGCCCTCCACAACGTTCCCCTCCCATCGGCCGCACTTCCAGCCGACTCAGACCAGATCATGGACCCGGACACACCACTTGTCCCGGCAGGCCAGATCCCGCCAGCCGCCGACGACGCCGCGCAAGCCACCATGGATCAAGCTTTCATCATGATGGCGACCGCTGAAGAAATGTCCAATCCCGCCACCCGGGAACGGGCTTATGAACGTACCCTGATGTCGGCTCCGGATCAGGCCACCTCGCCGGCCAGCCACGAGAGCACCGCCCTTCTCCTGAAGCAGGCTCAAACAGACCCCACGATCCCCGACAGGACACAAAGCGGCGGCCGCGCGACCGAGGAAGAGATATTGACCGAACGTCTGCTCAACAGCGGACTGGATCAAGAACCGGGCACGCATCTCCCGGCCGCTCGCCATATCGGCAACGGGCCGCACATCACGCAGACCGATACCGACGCCATCGTGCCGGACCTTTCCCCCGACCTCACAGAGACGCTCGATCCCGAATCCCTCGCCCAGGAGGTCCAACATTTCCCCGGAGTCGACGAGCGAATGGTCGCAATGTATGCGCCCGCAATGGGTAACCGCACGATCCAGGAGCCCGTGCAGGAGACCGAGGGTGAGGACCTGTCCCCGGAGCGGACCGGTCAGGTAACCGGTGCCTTTCTCGATACCGTCGCTGCCTGGCAGGGAGGCCGGCTGAACGCGCTCTATCCTGTGATCTTCTTCGAGACATTGCGAATGAGGATCCGTGACGGCGGCATTGTGTACGACAAACCGGTACATCTTGTGCTGGGCATGCGCCTCGACGGCACTATTGACGTTCTCGGCCTATGGATCGAACAGCACGAAAGCCCCGCACTGGGGCAGCACATCATGGATGCGCTAAAGAAGCGGAGCGTGGAAGATATCCTGATGGCTGTGGTCGATGAGCATAACGACTTTCCGGCTGCCATCCACACGGCCTTCCCGCAGGCACTGATCCACCCCTCGATCGACCACCTGTTGCACCATCTGCCCGATTTCGCCGCTTTGCAGGGCTATCCACCCATCGCCGGGAAAATGCCCTTCGCCACAGTTGCGGACAGCCCGTGGGGACGGATGCTCCTATCCGCCATGAGCACCATCAAGGCGATGCAGGCAATGCTCGGACGGACTGTCCAGGCACGCGGCTATTTCCCCGACGACCAGGCCGCGCTGGCTTTTCTGTTCCTCATCCTGAACCCAGCTAGAAAAGCCGCGTCGTGAGAAACCTTGAACCCCAGGTCGTTACATGCGCACCAGGGCAAGACCATAAAACACGGCCGCAAGGCCGAGTAGCGTAAAAGCGACACCAAGAACCCGGCCACGATGGCGGCGCACGCATTCCCGGGACTGGTCGGGGGTCATGGCAAACGGTTGGTCCATCACCGGCCTCCTCAGCCCATGATCAGAAAATGATCGGCCAACAGGCCGCAGAACAGCAGGAACAGATAGAGCAGCGAGAAGCGGAATGCCCGCCGCGCCGCGCCGTCACCGGTCAGACTTACGCCGGCCGCATCCTGCCGGTCACGCAGCACACCCACCGCACATCCCACGAATCCGGCATTCAGCAGCACCGCGGTGACGGAATACAGCCATCCCGCCTGATGCAGCACCGACGGCACCAGCGACACCGCCGAGAGGATCAGCGTATAGATCAGGATCTGCCAGCGCGTATGCCGGGCTCCGCGCACCACCGGCAGCATCGGAATGCCCGCGCGGCCGTAATCCTTGCACGCATAAAGCGACAACGACCAGAAATGCGGCGGTGTCCACAGGAACACGATCGCGAACATCACAACCGGCATCACATCCAGCGATCCGGTCGCCGCCGCCCAGCCGATCATGGGCGGAAACGCGCCAGCCGCCCCGCCGATCACGATGTTCTGCGGCGTCGAGCGCTTCAGCCACATCGTGTAGATCACGGCATAGAAGAAGATCGAAAACGCCAGGATAAACGCGGCCAGCGCATTCGTCGCCAGCCACATCAGCAGCACCGACGCCGTCGACAGACCGATGCCGAACCCCAGCGCCTGATCCTGATGAATGCGCCCGTCAGGAATGGGACGCCGCGCGGTACGGGTCATGATCGCGTCGATATCGCGGTCATACCACATATTGATCGCACCTGCCGCACCCGACGCCATGCAGATGCACAGGATGGCAACGCACGCGATCACCGGGTTCAAATGGCCCGGCGCCATGGCCATGCCGGCCGCACCGGTAAACACCACCAGCGAGATCACGCGCGGCTTGAGCAGCGCGAACCAGTCGCGGGCCTCGGTCCCGACCAGCGCCGCGTCGAAACGCGGCGTCTCGGAGGCAGATGCGCTGGCGCTCATGCCCCGGCCCCTCCGACCATGAAGCCGGCGAAGGAGTCACGCGGCGCGGGCGAGGGCAACGTCCATTCCAGGGTCCGGGCACCCGCCCCCCAGTAATTGCCCGAAACACGGCGTCGCCCCAGCAGCGCCACGGCCAGCACGGCAACGAAGGCGAGCATCGACAGGCCCTGCATCGCCACACCCGCCATCACGCCACCCGGCAACACGCTCAAGACGCTGCCGCCGACCGCCAGCGCCACATGCAGGCGCCCCATCCATTCAGGATAGGCGCCACCGGCCATCTTGCCGATCCAGTAATAAAAACCGCCAAACGCGGCAAACAGCGCCGCCGGCAGCAAGAGTGCATGCGCACCGGCCCCGCCATCCGCCAGCACCTGCAACGGCGCAGCAACCAGCATCGCCATGAAGGCGACCGCCCACAGCATCGGCACACGGAAGACCGGCCGCCCGGCCATAATCGTCCTGCCCCACGCCACCAGCAGTACCAGCATCGGCAACGCCATGACGGCCTGCTCGATCAGCGGCCGCGCATCAGGTTGCGCCACCAGCCCCGTGGCGAAGACATCATGCACCCAGACCGACGCCCCGCCGACCGAGAGCACGACCATCGCCCCCAGGGCGGTTTCGCGCAGGCGCAGTCCGACACCCGAGAAGGTTTCGACCAACTGGCAGATCACACCGGCCGCCGGCAGCAGCAGCAGCCCGACTTCCGGGCCGGAAAAGGCATGCATCGCCCTTACCACAATATCGAAGCCCGCACCGGCCAGCAGACCGCGCGTCAGCGCCGCCGCCAGCACCGGAAGGACGATCACCATCATCATCGCCGTCAGAACCTGTGCCCAGACGAACAGCGGCATGGCACCCAGCGCGACGGTACGGCCACGCATATTCAAGGCCGTGGCAACAATATTGATCGCCAGTCCCAGCATCGCCACGCACCAAAGCACCATCGCGGCCGCCGTGGACACACCGGCCACGACCAGACCGAAGCTGAGGGCCACCCCGGCCCAGCAGGCCAGATTCAGGCGGCGGAACGCCATGTCGGGCGCGCCCAGCAGCAGTGGCACGAACCACGAACCGAAGCCACCGACCAGAGCAGGCAGGGCGCAGAACAACACCATCAGCGCGCCGTGATCGATCGCCATCCGGCCCCACGAGGCATCTGTATCCACCCCGATGCGCAACGGCAGCGCCAGCCCCCCGCCGATCAGGCCGGCCAAAACCGCCATGACCAGATAAAGCGTTCCAACCGCCTTATGGCCGCTTAGGCCGCCGCCCCGCATCAGGAAGCCCCCGGCTGCGACCTTCGTCCGGACCTGCCTCTCTGCCGGCATACGCCACTTCTCCTGCGCCGATGGGTCGCCCGGAGGGCGACTGTGCTCGAAATCATGATCATGTTACCGAAACTGGACACTCAAGACGAGAGCCAGCAGCCCCCGCCTCCGGCATGGCCGGCATTCCGGTCATGCCGACACGGCGGAGCTGCTTCAGGCGGCGGGCTTCTCCACGCGGGCCGGCGCGGCCAGGCGCGGCAGGGTAACCAGCGTGAACAGACCGGCAGGCGGCACCGGCTGAATGGTGGCGCGGGCCAGATCGTCAGGCGGCAGCAACGCTTCCATCGCGAAGTCCGGATGCCAGCCCAGCGAATGCGAGGCCCGCGCCATGCCGCGTTCGACCGCCAGCCGCACGCCGCCCGTGGCCAGGAAATGGTTGACGAACAGGATATGCCCACCCGGCCGCACCACGCGCTTCAGTTCCGCCAGCAAACGGCGGGGATTGGGCACGACCGACGCTACGAACATCGCCACCGCGATATCGAATGACGCATCCGCGAACCGCGTATCCTCGGCATCCATTTCCAACAGGGCGTCGATATTGCGCAGGTTCATCCGCGCCACCCGCTGGCGCGCACGATCCAGCATGTCGCCCGACAGGTCGATTCCGGTAATGCGCTTGTCAGCGCGATAATGCGGCAGGGCCAGACCGGTACCCACGCCGACCTCCAGCACCGCCGCCCCCGGCAGGCCATTCACGGCAGCGACCGCCCGCTTGCGCCCGAAAGCCGAAACACCACCGAAGACCGTGTCATAAACTCCGGCCCACCGGCGATAGGCGGCCTTGACAGCCGCGGCATCGAGGGCTGAACGCGGAACCGGGGCGCAGGCAAGGCCAGCCGCTGCATCCGCCTCGGCTGGCGCATCTTGAAGAACGTTGCTCATCGGGAACCCTCTGTGCCCTGCCGGGCGATTGTCTTCAAGGGGATAGCGGACCAAAGCCCCATGCCACAGCGCAAATCACCCATTCCTTTTCCTCGTCCGCCGTCCCGGCGCCCGTTATTCGCCACCGTCGAGCCGCCGCAGGATGCAGTCCCAGATCAGCCCGGCGGAATTGATGCCATCGAAACGATCGATTTCCTGCAACCCCGTGGGCGACGTGACATTGATCTCCGTCAGCCAGTCCCCGATCACGTCGATCCCCACGAAGATCAGCCCCTTCTCTCGCAGCATCGGCCCGATCGCCTCGCAGATCTCACGATCCCTGGGACTGAGTTCGACCTGCACGGCCTTGCCGCCCACATGCATGTTCGACCGCGCCTCGCCCTGCGCCGGCACGCGGTTGATCGCACCGATCGGCGCGCCATCGGCCAGGATGATCCGCTTGTCCCCCCGGCGCACCGCCGGCTCATAGCGTTGAATCATCAGCGGCTCCCGCGAACGCGCGAAATGCATCTCCAGCAGCGAATTGAGGTTCTCGTCATCTTCGCGGATGCGAAACACACCCGCCCCGCCATTGCCGAACAGCGGCTTGACGATGATATCGCGCCATTCGGCGCGGAAATCGCGGATCGCCAGCACATCCCACGTCACCAGGGTCGGCGGCATCAGGTCAGGAAAATGCGTGACCAGCAGCTTCTCGGGTGCATTGCGCACCCATTCCGGGTCATTGACCACCAGGGCCTTGCCCGGCCCGACGCCATGCACATGCTCCAGCATATGGGTGGCGCTGATATAGGCCATATCGAAGGGCGGGTCCTGGCGCATCAGGATCACATCCATCGCGGCAAGGTCGATCACCTGCTCATCGCCCAGCTCGGCATGATCGCCCGCAACCCGCCGCACCCGCACCGGGCGCGCCCGCGCCGTCAGCCGCTCGGCCCGCGTGCCACCGGCCACACGCCCCTCACGCAGGCTCAGCCCCTGCACCTGGTAGACGAACAGATCATACCCCCGCGCCTGTGCTTCCAGCATCAGGGCAAAAGTCGAATCACCATTGATGTCGATCCCCGACAAGGGGTCCATCTGCACGGCAACCTTCAGCGAGCGGGACATGAACGCGACCTCCAGGCACAATCCGATACCTTGATGACACGATCTGTCACCGGCCCCTGCTTCTTAGTCGAGTTCTCGGCCGCGAAAAACCTCATAGCGCATTCATCCCGACAGGTTCGGGGTAGGAAATGGCCATAATCTCGATCAGGTCCGCACCCGACGGGGTCATGACCCGCACTTCATCCCCCACATGGCCACCAAGCAGGGCTCGTGCGATCGGCGATGCCAGACTGACCTGCCCCACCGCCAGATCAGCCTCGTCCACCCCCACGATCACGACCGTCCGCTCCTGGTCCTCCTCCGTCACATAAGTCACGGTGGCCCCGAAGAAGACCCGATTCCGCTGGGTCTGCGCCGCCGGGTCGACCACGATCGCCTTCTCGATCCGGCGCGTCAGGAATCGCACACGCCGGTCGATCTCGCGCAGGCGCCTCTTGCCGTACAGGTAGTCGCCATTTTCCGAACGGTCGCCATTGCCAGCGGCCCAGGACACGATCTCCACGATCTGCGGCCGCTCTTCATACAGCAGGGCACTCAGTTCCCGCCGCGTCGCCGCCATGCCGGTCGGGGTAATGTAGCGACACACCCCGTCTATGGCGCGCGGCCGCGCCTCGTCATCGTCGTCATCATCGTGCGTCATGGGCCGCATACTGCCTCAGCAGGCAGTGAGTGCAAAATGGATGTGCCCTTCCAGCCGTGCCCCCGGCGCCAGGATCGTGATCCCCCGGTCGGTCACGCCGGCGTGGTTCAGCGCATCGTTCATGTTGCTCACCGGCTCGATCGCGATAAAATTCCTGTCCGGCGGGGTAAACAGCACGAGGTGCCGAAAGGTCGGGCTGGCCGAAATGGTCAGTGCCAGCCCGTCATCCGGCCAGCGCAGAAAGGCCGCGCCATCCCAGCCGGCATAACAATTGTCGATCGCCTGGTCGGTGACGGCGCGCATATGCTCGAACGACCATTCGCCCGTGGCCGGCACGCGCAACGCCGGCAGGTGCCGCTCGTCATTCGTCCACACCGTATCGGCTGAAAACCCCACCTTCACCCCGCCACGCCGGGGAAAATAAGGATGGAACCCCAATCCGACCGGCTGCGGCCGCTGGTCGATATTCTCGATCACCATCCCCACGGCCAGGCTGTCCTCGCGCAGGTCGAAACGGGTCTGCGCACGGTAGGCGAACGGCCATTCATCCATCGGGCGATCATAGGGCGGATGCCATTCCAGTTGCAGCGTGGCACTATCGTCGGCCAGCAATTCCAGTTCCCATGAATGTTCCCAGGCATTGCCGTGGATCACATGCTGCTCGCCGCCGAAATTCGGTTTCATCCTGTATTCCGCGCCATCGAAGCGAAAATGCCCGTCCGCGACGCGATTGGAGAACGGCACCAACGGATAGGCCGCAACCGTGTGCCCCTTCTGTGCCAGCAGGTTCGGGTCGCTGACGGCTTCGAGCACGCAGACCCCGCCACTTTTCCAGAAGGTCACCGCACCGCCCAGTTCGGGAAGCAGGCCAAGCCGCGCCGCTCCCGCCTTCAGTTCGATCATCCGTTTCTGTTCCCGTCCCTGTTCACCCCAGAGCTTTCCCACCGGACACAGGTCGGTGGAAATGCTCTGACTTAATTGTTTTTACGAACATCCTCACCCGTTCGACCGCAAAGATTCAAACAGGATCTACTCTCCAGAGCCATATCCGTTCACACTGGTTCACCGATATGACTCTAGACTATTGATTTTTCGAGCATCTTTATCCGAACAGATCAATCCATCTGGTCGGATGATGCTCTAGCGTCCGCCCCGCCGACGGCCACCGCGCGCCTTGGCCGGGTCGTAACCGCCACCACCCGGCCCCAGCGGTTCAGGCCCCTGCCCTTTCCGCCGTGGCGGCCGGCCGGTGCTGCCGGCGACACCCGCTGTCGATACCGGCACGGGCACCGGGTCCAGACCCAGATCCAGTGCCTCCAGCCGCTTGATCTCGTCGCGCAGCCGCGCGGCGGTCTCGAATTCCAGGTCCGCCGCCGCCGCGCGCATCCGCTTTTCCAGTTCCGCGATGGTACTGCCCAGATCCTTGCCGACAAATTCCGCCACGTCGGCCCCCTTGGTCGGCGTAACGGTCACGTAATCCTGCTCGAAGACCGAGGAAAGCGCCTCGCCGATATGCTTGCGGACCGATTGCGGCGTGATCCCGTGTTCGGTGTTCCATTCCGACTGTTTTGCCCGCCGCCGCGCGGTTTCCTCGATCGCATAGCGCAGGCTGTCCGTCATGGTATCGGCATACAGCAGCACGCGCCCGTCGATATTGCGCGCCGCCCGCCCGATGGTCTGGATCAGCGAGGTGCGTGAGCGCAGGAACCCCTCCTTATCCGCATCCAGGATCGCTACCAGCGAGCATTCCGGGATATCCAGCCCCTCACGCAGCAGGTTGATGCCGATCAGCACGTCGAACGCTCCCAGGCGCAGGTCGCGGATAATCTCGATCCGCTCCAGCGTATCGACGTCGGAATGCAGGTAACGGACCCGGATACCGGCTTCGTTCATGTAATCCGTCAGATCCTCGGCCATGCGCTTGGTCAGGGTGGTAACCAGCACCCGGCCTCCGGCCGCGATCGTCGTGCGGCACTCCGCCAGCAGATCGTCCACCTGCCGCTCCACCGGCCGGATCTCGGTCACCGGATCGATCAGCCCGGTGGGGCGGATCACCTGTTCGGCGAACACGCCCCCCACTCGCCCCATCTCCCATGGCCCCGGCGTGGCGCTGACGAAGACCGTCATCGGACGAAATTTGTCCCACTCCGCGAATTTCAGCGGTCGGTTATCAAGACAGGACGGCAGGCGAAACCCGAATTCCGACAGGATCGACTTGCGCGCGAAATCCCCCCGCTCCATGCCGCCGATCTGCGGCACGGTCACGTGGCTTTCATCGACGATCAGCAGCGCATCCTCGGGCAGGTATTCGAACAGCGTCGGCGGCGGGTCGCCCGCCTTGCGGCCCGAGAGGTAACGGGAATAATTCTCGATTCCCTTGCAGACGCCGGTCGTCTCGATCATCTCGAGGTCGAACGTGGTCCGCTGCTGCAACCGTTCGGCTTCCAGCAATTTACCTTCCGCCGTAAAGTCGGCCAGCCGCTGGCGCAGTTCGTGCTTGATACTCGTCACCGCCTGGGTCAGCGTCGGGCGCGGCGTCACGTAATGACTGTTGGCGTAGACACTGACCTCCTGCAGGTCCCCGGTCTTGTCGCCGGTCAGCGGATCGAATTCGGTGATCGAATCGATCTCGTCGCCGAACAGCGAAACCCGCCAGGCCCGATCCTCGTTCTGCACCGGAAAAATATCGACGGTCTCGCCACGCACGCGAAAGGTTCCGCGCTGGAAAGCGGCATCGTTGCGGCGATATTGCAGTTCGACCAGCGCCTTGACCAGCTTGTCGCGGTCGATCTCGCCCCCGGTTTCCAGCCGCACCACCATGCGCGAATAGGTCTCGACCGACCCGATACCATAGATGCACGACACCGAGGCCACGATAATGACGTCGTTGCGCTCCAGCAGCGCCTGGGTGGCGGCATGGCGCATCCGGTCGATCTGCTCGTTGATCTGGCTGTCTTTCTCGATATACGTGTCCGAGCGCGGCACATAGGCTTCCGGCTGGTAGTAATCGTAGTAGCTGACGAAATATTCCACCGCATTGTCGGGGAAGAACTGCTTCATCTCGCCATAGAGCTGTGCCGCCAGGGTCTTGTTCGGCGCCAGGATCAGCGTCGGCCGCTGGGTGGCCTCGATGATCTTCGCCATCGTGAAGGTCTTCCCCGACCCGGTCACGCCCAGCAGCACCTGATCGCGTTCTCCCGCGCCGATCCCGGCCACCAGTTCGGCGATGGCGCGCGGCTGATCGCCCGCCGGTTCGTAGGGCGACTGGATGACCAGCCGCCGCGTCTTCTCCTTCGCCGGCTGGCGTTCGGGCTGGAAGGTCACGATCTCTTCCGACGGATCGGGACGACGGGTCTTTTTGCGGGCGGGCGGGGGCATGGTTCAGGACTGTGGGGATCACACGGCGCCAGCGCAAGAGCCCTAACGCGCACATCAGCCGGCACGCCAGGATTACCGATTCGATTTTGGAATCCCGCCGCCGGTCCCTACACTGGTCGGATGGACGGTACCCTGTCCCCCCAATCCGCCCCCTATGTCCGGGTCGTCGATCTGGAAACCAGCGGCCGCGACGCCGCCCATGGCGGCGTCGTCGAGATCGGCTGGCAGGATGTGATGCACACACCCGACGGCTGGCATCTGGCAGCGCCTCCCTGTGCGCAGCTCACTTATCCCGGCGGCCCGATCGCACCATGGACCACAGCGATCCACCACATCACCGACCAGGACGTGTGCGACGCCCCGCCGATCACCGCCGTCGCGCCCGCAATCCTCCATCCGCCGGCTCGCCCTCAGGCGTTCGCAGCCCACCGCGCCAGTTTCGAGCAAACTTGGCTGCGCGCCCTCCTGCCTCCCACATTGATGGCCGGCACCAGATGGATCTGCACCTATAAATGCGCGTTGCGCCTGTGGCCGGACGAACCCGGCCATTCCAATCAGGGGCTGCGCTATTCCCGCCGCCCGGCGGGACTGGAGAAGCATCTGGGCAATCCCGCCCATCGCGCCGGCCCCGATGCCTACGTCACGGCCCACCATCTGCGCGACATGCTGGCGCTGGCATCAGTGGAGCAATTGCTGCGCTGGTCGCGCCAACCGGCGCTTCTGGTAAAAGTGCCGCACGGCCCGCTGCGGGGCCGCCGCATCGGCACACTGACATCCTCCGATCTCGACCGACTGCTGGCCAGCCCCAAGCCACCCGGCCCCGACCTGGCCTTCGCTCTTCGTACGGAACGCGCCCGCCGCGCGGGGCACGACGACGCCTCTATACAGCAACTCGCACTCCCACTCTAACGTCTCCGAAGGACTGCGAGGTTCAGCCTTCGACAGGCGCGGGTACCCGCGCCTGCCGCATCAGGTCCGCCTGCCGCGCCGCCAGTTTGGCCGCATCGAAATCGGCGATGAGTTCCTGGAACAGTCGGTACCAGTTCAGCTTCGCCCCCAACCGCAGGAACACGCTGCCAAGACCGATCGCCGAGCGGTCCACCAGCACAAACTCACGCGGCGGGCGCACTCCCCCGGTCTGTTTCAGGCCGGCATACACCCGCTCGGCCACCACGCGGCCATATTGCGGGTCGTCATTTTCCTGGATCGCCCGCACCCGATCCTGCATCAGCGGCTCATAGATAAAGCGTGCCCACTCGTTCAGCACCCGCATGGTCTCGCGCGACATGTCGGTAAAGCCCCATGCCTGATAGGCATGATAAGCCAGATCCTCGTCATTGGTCTCCAGCGCGCGATACAGGTCAATGATCCCCTGCACGAACCGCGCCGGGAAGATCCGAATCGCCCCCATATCCAGCAGATTCAGCCCGTAATCGGACCGCACGGTGAAATTGCCCATATGCGGGTCACCATGGATCACACCATTGCGATAGAGCGGCACATACCAGGCATGGAACAGCGCCCGCGCCATGGCATTGCGCTGCTCCTGCGCGGGGTCGGTATCCAGCACCGACTGCACGCCCCGCCCATCCAGCCAGTCCATCACCAGCAGCCGCCGCGTCGTCAGGTCCTCGACCGGCATCGGTATACTGACATCGGAACACTCGGCCAGCATCAGATTGTAAAGCCGCAGGTTCGCCGCCTCGCGCAGATAGTCGAGTTCCTCCTGCAACCGGGCCGTCAGCTCCACCAGCACGTCGTCCTGCTTGATCGTACTGTCGATGCGGTAATAGAGCCCCACCGCCATGCGAAACTGGCGCAAGTCGGAATCCACGGTCGCCTGCATGTCCGGATATTGCAGCTTGCACGCCACCCGGCGCCCGTCCGGCAGCACGGCCCGATGCACCTGACCCAGACTAGCCGCCGCCGCCGCCTCATGCTCGAACGAGCGAAAACGCCGCTCCCAGTCTCGCCCCAGTTCGGCAGCCATGCGGCGACGAACGAAACTCCATCCCATCGGCGGCGCGTTGGCCTGAAGCTGCGCCAACTCCGCCGCATATTCATCCGGTAGCGCACCGGGAATGGTAGAGAGAAGCTGCGCCCCCTTCATCAGCGGCCCCTTCAGGCTGCCGAGAACCGATTTCAGATCACCGGCATGGGTGGCGCTGCTGGTGCGCAGCCCCATCTTATGGCCCGCGATGCGCGCGGCGATGCCGCCGACCGCACCCGACGTCCGCACCATCCGGCGCAGTTCGCCGAACATGCCGGTATTGTCGAGATCCCGTTCCTCCGCCACGTCAGGCACGCTCCAGTTCGTCAATAAATCCGGCAATCACGTCCAGCCCCTTGCGCCAGAACCCGGGATCGGCCGCATCCAGCCCGAACGGCGCCAGCAATTCGCGATGCCGCATCGTGCCCCCCGCCCGCAACATGTCCAGATATTTGTCCTGGAACCCCGCATGGCCTGAGGTAAACACGCCATATAGCGCATTCACCAGGCAATCCCCGAATGCATACGCATAGACGTAGAACGGAGAATGAATGAAATGCGGGACATAGGTCCAATACACGTCATAATCCGGCGTAAAGTTGAAGGCCGGCCCCAGGCTTTCGGTCTGCACCTGCCGCCAGATAGCGCCGATCCGCTCGGGCAGCAATTCACCCGATTTCCGCTCGTCATGCACCAAGGTCTCGAACCGGTAGAACGCGATCTGGCGCACGACCGTATTCAGCATGTCCTCCACCTTGGCTGCCAGCATCAGCCGCCGCCGCTCCGGATCGGTCTCGGCATCCAGCAGCGCACGGAAGGTCAGCATCTCGCCGAATACGCTTGCCGTCTCGGCCAGCGTCAGCGGCGTGCCAGACATCAGATAACCATGCGGCGCCGCGAGCACCTGATGCACCCCATGGCCCAGTTCATGGGCCAGCGTCATCACGTCACGCGCACGGCCATGATAATTCAGCAGCAGATACGGATGGACCGACGGCACGGTCGGGTGCGCAAAGGCCCCCGACGCCTTGCCGGGCACCGGCTGCGCATCGATCCACGGATTGTCAAAGAAGCGCCGAGCCACCTCCCCCATACGCGGATCGAACCCTTCATAGGCCGCCAGCACCTGCCGCGTGGCTTCGTCCCATGGAATAATCCGTTCATCCGCCGCCGGCAGCGGGGCGTTGCGGTCCCAATGTTCCAGTTTTTCCAGCCCCAGCCAGCGCGCCTTCATCGCGTAATAGCGATGCGACAGGCGGGGATAGTCCTCGGTCACCGCCTGCACCAGCGCGTCGACGACCTCATCCTCGACCATGTTGCTGCGATTGCGGTAGGAACCGGGGCGCGGATAGTGCCGCAGCGAATCGATAATCGACTTGTCCTTGGCCAACGTATTGGTGACCAGTGAGAACAGCTTGATATTACCGCCGAACACGCTGCCGATCGCCTTCGCCGCCCGCTCGCGCACCGCGCGGTCCTGATCCGACAGCCGATTCAGCGCCTCGCCCACCGTCAACTCCCGCCCGTCCAGCGGAATGCGCAACCCGGCCATCGTCTCGTCGAACAGCCGGCTCCACGCCGAAGCCCCCGTCACCGATTTTTCGTGCAGGACCTGTTCGATCTCGTCGGACAATTGATGCGGTCGGAAAACCCGCAGATCCCGCAGGAACGGCCCCCACACCGCCAGCCCCGGATCAGTCAGACGCGCGGACAATTCCTCATCCCCGATCCGGTTCAACTCCAGGGTGAAGAACAGAAGATGGCTGGAAATATCCGTCAGCCGCTCATTGATCGATTGCGAAAACCGTCCGATTCCGGCATCGGACGAATCGCCGGCAAACAGCAATTGCGCGTAGGACGCTGCCCGCCCCAGCACCTCGTCGATCCGCTGATACTCCCCGATCGCCTCAGCCAGTCCGGCCGGTGTGACCTCGCCCAGCCGCCCCTTCCAGGCAGCGGAAAAAGCAGCGGCATCCGATTCTGCCTGTGCCAGATCGGTGCGCAGTACATCCGATTCGGGGCTTTCATACAGGTCCTGCAGATCCCAACGCGGCAGGTCCCCGACCGTCCGCACTGGCCCCCCGTCATCGGCCGCCTGTGCCGCAGGGAAGCCCGTCGGGCCAAAGACGAGAGTCGGATGTTGCATCGCTACGCTCCTCTATCGTCCCCGGCACGGTCATTCGAGGCGATCATGCCGCAACATCTAACAGACTGTTCCCCACATGTCGCCGTTAGTGACCGTAGCAATTTCCCGCCTCCACAACCATGCTAGACCATTTCTATCGATAGACACGCGAGGGGCGGTGAAAGGCCACGCACCATATATTCTCATAATGGGCTGCTGGCGGTTTTGTAAGCACGTAGATAAGATCGAGATGAAGGAACTGGATAGGGGGATATGACGAGACGGAAATTCAGCCGTGAGTCCTAGATCGAGGCTCCAAGACCGGTGAAGGATCTCGGGCGTGCTGATACCCTGACTACCCTGCATGGTAGCATCTGCTTTACCGGAGATCGGACAGATGCACGATTGGAACATATTCGTTTTTACAAATAAAAATAGTCTGATCTGAAGCGGTTTGGAAGATTCAGACCAGACCAATAAAATAAAAATCTAGCGAATGAAGCCCCTATACTAGAGCATCCATCGCATTGAGTTGCGCAATGGCATCTTCAGCAATGCGTGTCCGTTCCACAAGTATCTCCCTTATTTTAATTAATTCTTCATCACGGTCGGCAATATCCGACAGGAGTGCTTCGGAAACAGCCGTACGTTCAGCCAATTCGCGACGTACATTTTCCAAATGCTTGTCGCGTACAGATATAGCTTCCTGTAGTGCAGCTTTCATGGTGACCAACTCCGTCGTTCTAGCGAGAAGCTCGTTCCTGAGAGACAGCGCCTCCTGCCCGTTACCTGCAGGAGCCGTCGCATCACCGGGTCCCTGAAGGGACTCAGCGCGAATACTGTCAATTTCAAAGCGAACGAGATCCCGAACAAATCGTATCTGCGCCGCCTTGATCAGAGCCAGAGCCTCATTCCTTGCGGGAAGGAAAGGCGCTACGGCAAAGGTGATACGATGGGAGAATACAGCCTGCTTGCCATGCTTGTAATGAGCCATCAGGAAATAGGCAAAATACTCGATTCCATCTAGAAAGTCGAAATCGAATGGTTGCAGGTATTCCTCTACGGTCCTGCGGAACAGAAGTTCACCAGGAAGGATATCCGTCGCTTCCAGGAACAGGTACATATTTACCGGACCAAATCTGTTGAGCGTACGACGACCGTCCCGTTCCGCACTACTCCTGCCAGAATAGGCAATGACTGCATCAAGATTATTCTCAAGCTGACGTTTTAACGTCGTGACGTGATCGCGGTACCATATTTCGGTCGATCCGGTAAACATGAGGAAATCATGCTCAAACTCGCGACAGATGTCGTCAATCACGTTTCCCTGCGTGAGAATGGACGTACCCTGCTTGTTGATCATCTTGCGCGGCACTATGTCTATCTGAACGCCAGCCGCTTTTTTCTCACAATAGTATCGAATAAGGTGCTGGATACTTACGTCACAAGCGACAACCAGATGGATGTTCTGATAATCCTGCCGACGGACGTTCTCGATGATCCGCTCGAGCCTGACCTTCTGCCAGATATCGAAAAATCCTCCTTCGATCACATAGACAGCCAGAACCTTTTCGGATTCCGAGCGTGCATGCAGGTACTGTGAGACCAGCGCCTTACGCTCATCATGCTTGGCAAAGATCGCCTGCAGGCTGCCTTCAAGCGTAAATTTGGCGCGGAAAATAGCCTGTGCACGCTTGACGAGATCGATGGCCTCTTCCCGATGCGTCTGGATCCAATCAAACTTCTCCATGATCTGGCTGAAGGTACGGGTCGGATTGTTGACGTCATAATCGATAAAGAGTGCGGCGTCCTTGAAATGTTCGAGTACGAAGGGGTTGTCATCTGAAATGATCACCCCTCCCCCAACGCAAGCCTCATAGAGACGCGTGGTCGCCATTCCGGAGCGCCGATGATCGTTCGACGAAAGAACCAGCACCACACCGCACTTGTTGATCTCTTCAATAATTGAATGACCATCAAACGGAATCATCCCGCAATAGGACGTAAATCCCTCCCATGCATGGATGCCGCCCCAGGACGCGATACGTTCCGGGCCGAAAAATTTTATTTTCCCGGAGCGGTCAAGTAGCTTCAGCAGCCCTTCATGACGAGCGCCTGTGCCGTAAACAACCTTCTCCCAATTCATCCCACAGTAGAATAAAATCGGTTTGCGTAAGGAGGGTTCCATCATTGCAGAGGCACTGAATGAAGGAAAAAGTTCACTCATTCCATCAAGCGGCCGTGGCGTATCCCGCGTGATGCTGCGAAGATGATTCCTGATCCGTGTCGATCCGGTTGTCAGGTAGTCATCATAAGAGATGTAGCTATCCACGGCACGTGGGTACAGCGGGGTCCGCAAGGGAATTTCAGGCGGGTTCCACAGAGAAAAATAATAGAAGGTATCAAGTGTCTTGATGGTGTCATAATGGAGTGCAATCGCAAACGGGATTTCTTCGATTACAATGACATTACCAGTCAGTTGATATTCACGGTTCAACAGCCTGCCGTCACATGAGACGGGTACCGCCTGCACACCGATTTCCCGTGCTGCCTTGCATATCCGGACGATCAGTTCATTCTCAGCACTCAGACTACCGGGCCATGGCGATACTAGCGCAAAGCACCGCTCCTGATAGGGGGGCATGATCCGTTCATAGCGCTGTACGTTACCGATACCGCCAACATAATCGACATTGGCAAACTGCCGCCTGTCATCAACGGTAACGTTTTCGATGAACGACTTGAGCGGGCCGACACTCAACTCGCCAGGAATATCAAGCGGCAGTTCTTTCGTAGCCTTGGCATAATCTTCGACAAACTTCAGGATACCAGTCTTGATACGAGAAAGCTCGTCAAGGCGCGCCTTATCATTCCCGTTGTCTTCATCGCGGTAGACAGGCTCGAATTCATTGCCCGCCCGGCGCAGCTTCAGGATGCTCGGATGCAGCGCAGAGAACATCATCTCCAAAAGCGTAACGCCAAGATGTGTGTTGAGCACACTCTCCTGGGGGCGGCCCTGATCGAGTGCGTAACTCGCTAGCTGGCAATCAAATGTGTCGTATTCATGCGTTGCGTAATAGAGAGGGAGCGGATCAAACGTTTTATTTCCCAGCCGACAGATCGCACGCATATTTTTATACAGCGTGCCTTTCCACCCAAGATCGACAATTGCCAATGGTTCGGAAAAGAGACCCTGCCGATCAAAATATGCAAGAAGGTCAGCACGTTCCCGAGCACCCGCCGCCAGCAAGGTGTCCTCGTAATCTTCAAAGAATTCACGCACTTTCTCAAGCTGTTCGGCTGTTTTGACCGCAGCATCCTGTTCAGGGAAACGCTCCCTGAAGGCAAGGGCCAATTCGGGCTCGTCAAGGGCAAGCTGATGGAGGAAATCCTTAAAAGTCCAAGGAATATCGTAACGATCAAGGAGATGCTCACTAGCTATGAGATCGAGGAATGATTTATCGACACTCTTCAGCGCAGCAAGGAGAAAGCAACGCCTTGATGCATAAACGTAGCTTGTGCTGAAATCCGGATAAAGCGCGTCGAACGCTTCCTTGAAGATGTATCCATCCCTGGCCAGGAACGCGACATGGGAAATCTTATTCTCGTCGCACTGCTCACGGATCCATTGACAGAAGCCAGATGCGATTGGCCCCCCATATACGTATCCGAAGCGTTCCCAGTAATCTGGCTCCGGATTTTTCATCCGGTAATGTGCAACCAGCCCCTGGAAGAGAGAATTAACCGCCGAACCCGCAAACGGAGCTTGGGCAAGGGTCTGGAACAGGGTCTGTTCCGCTACGCCACCTAGGCGTTCAAGCGCGGGGACATAAAGATAGGCCTGCAGACCTGCGGCCTGCGGCATCACGAAATCTGAATGGTTATTATCGCCGATATGCAGGATTTTGTTTGCGGGCACCTGGGCATAATCGATAAGATCACGGAAAAGCAGACCGGTCGCTTTAGGGTGTAGGGTTACAGATGAGAGAAAAAGGCGCTCATAATTATCATATCCTGCATTTGACAGTATTGTTTTGATGACTGTTTCTGGCAAATACATATCGGAGGCTAGGACGATACGCTTTCCCTTCGAGAGAGCATAAGAATAGATATTGTACATCCAGTCATCACGATAGCAGGAAGCAATTTCCTGATCGATTTCGATCTGCTTGTACTTACGAAGGGCGGCTGGAAGCTGCTGGTAAATTTCGTCTAGCGTTACTTCATCACGCCCAGCAACCCGGGCCAGGCTACGCGCCCGCATTTCGGCGGTCTGCCGCTCTTCCCTGAATTTTGGAGCGCCACAGCTTTCTTCAATATGGGCGAACAGATCAACAGGATATTGGTATATACGCCAGACAAGGGTTTCAAATACATCAAAGGATACTACTTCGCTACGATCAATAAGATCAATTAAAGTACTCCAGTCTGTATCGTTTTTTTTTGTCATGCTCTTTTTCATACCTCTCCATGAAGTTTTTATAAAATTGACCAACCGATTCTGATTGCATACTCGTCAGGCGGCCCATGCATTCGTTCAGACAAGGTTAAATTTCTCCGAAATGAGGTCGATACCGCAGGCTGGGAAATAACCCCAACATCAATTTGGGCGGGAATATACATACACGTCATTAATTATGCGTTCAACCAGACCATATCCTGTTTGAATGCGTGCATTCAAGTAGGTGAAGATGCTCGTAAAAGCGATAAACTAGAGCATTTCAACCGAACCGGTTTTCGATGGAAATGCTCTAGTTAAATCTTGATGTGCGCATCATACGCTATAAGGATTGTACGTATCATATCAAATCGGTGCAGAGTTCCAAAGCGATATAAAATGGCGACTATGGGGCGGTCAGCGACCTGATCTGCTCCCGACAAACTGGGTCGTTTTTGGTTAGAGCCTAAATCAGAAAGCGGTTTGATTGATTTTTCGTAGAACTCTGCGGATATGAGCGATCATCAGCCACGCGTGGGATGAGGAGATTGTTGCCTCAAAATCCTTCGTGAGGCGGCAGCGTCCGAGCCATGCAAAGCTACGCTCCACGATCCAGCGTTGCGGCAGGACAACGAAGCCTTCGGCCCGATCGCTACGCTTGACGATCTCGATCGTCCATCGGCCGAGTTCAGCCAGCGCAGCACGCAACTTCTCACCGGAATATCCCCCGTCACCGATCAGATGGCGAAGCCAGGGGAACAAGGAGCGTATCCTGGCCGCTCCCAGCGGCGCACCGTCACGATCCTGAACGTCGGCGGGATGCACGACAGCCGCCACGACATGACCCAGCGTGTCGGTCGCGATATGCCGCTTGTGTCCCTTGATCTTCTTGCCCGCGTCATAACCGCGTGAGCCGCCATTTTCAGAGGTTTTAACTGACTGGCTGTCGATAATGCCCACCGAAGGTGTCGCGTCTCGTCCCTCCTGCTCACGCGACAGGATCACGAGAATATGGTTCATGGCCTCCCATCGTCCCTCGCGGATCCAGCGATAGAAATAGCCCTGTACGGTCCTGAAGGCGGGAAAGTTGACGTGGCAATTGCCGCCACTGGCAGCCCGTGGTGACGATATAGAGGATCGCCTCCATGACCCGGCGCAAATCCGTGCGTAGCGGTCTTCCCAGTCGCTTCCTCTCGGGCATCCGCGGCACAATAAGCGCCCACTCCGCATCGCGCAGGTCACTTGCATACTCAAGGTCGTCCCGGCGATACTGTGCGCGGGTGATTTCAGTCTAGGCCATCCTGATCTCATCAGGCTCTCGCAAAACCCATGAATCATAAGTCACTGAAATCACTCAACTCGTTTCCGGTGAGACACTTACCAAAAAAATTGCCTCCCTTTATAAAAAAGGAGCATTAATTTACTCTCGGGACCCTACAATCAAACACAATCTACCTTCTTACGGAAGAAAAATTCTCTGAGTACCAAGAATATGTTTCAAAAAGTGCACGATCCAATGAATACTCCTGAACGAACCCGGCGTTCTTCAACCTCTCGACAGAATATTCCCGAAGCATCTGTCCATTTGGCATGCTCGTATCCCAGTTTATTTTACCTTTGTATCCAGAGATACGTGCAAGAATGTCTACGACATCCCTGATGCGAACATATTGACCCGTGGCCAAGTTCACCGATCCACTGACATGGTCTGCAATTAGAAGCATCGCCGATGCAGCATCTCTCGAATAAAGAAAGTCACGCTGAGGCGAACCATCGCCCCATATCGTTACCTCAGTGCCATCACTGACCGCACGATGGAATTTCGAAATGAGAGACGGCAGAACATGGCCAAATTTTTCGTCGAACTTGTCATACGGTCCGAATAGATTGGTCGATATGCAGTAAGCATAGTCGAGACCATATTGCTCTTTGAAAGATTCAAGTTGCGCCAACATCGCACGTTTGGCATGCCCATAAGGAGCTTCGGATGAGTGCGGCGGCCCGAGCCAGATATCGTCTTCTGAAATGGGTAATGTGCATAAATCCGAATAGACAGCGGCCGTACCCATGGCAACGATTTTTCTTACGCCAACGAAATGTGCGGCTTCGATAACATTCGTATTGATACGTATATTATCTACATATGCTGCGGCTCGATTTTTCATGTTGCCCATTATACCCGACACACGAGCGGCAAGATGGAAAACGACTTTAGGCTTTACTTCCGAAAATATTTTATTGGTTGTGGCTTGATCTCGCAAATCACCATCAGATGACGTCAATGCTACAACATGATTATAATCTCTTGAATTTAATTCTCTTACCAAAGCACGACCGATAACTCCGCCGGCCCCACTAATCAATATCGTTTCATTTTTATCGAGCATTCTATTTCCCACGCTCCGCCACGACTTACAATGAGTGTCTTTAGCTTGATATTTTTAGCCATTTTTTACGATAAATCAATGCTCATATTTCCCATCGACCAGAGGTGACCCCATTCGCTCCTACAGATTTGCGGGTTGAATAAGCTATTGCCCGGTGTTGCTATGCCGCCAATTTCTCGTTGTCGCTGACCGACACCGTTGCCGGGGCTAACCCCGGCAACGGTGTCGGAGCAAACCCATGATACGCCTCATCGAGCATACGTCCAGCGAGAGCCGAGTGCGGGCGCGGTGAATTATAATGACCAATAAGATTGGGTTAGAGTTCTTGCACAAGACTCAGTGCTACGATAAATGATAGACCCTTGAAGAAAATTATTATTTTAACGTTGAGGCCCAGCAGAATGTCTTCTGAAGATCAACATAATTCTCGCACTTTGGCAATTGTTCTCACTTGGGTAGATATTAAGAACGCCGAATATGAAGTCGTCCAGAGAATTCGGCGCGCCGCACGCAATATCGGCGTCGAGACGATTATCGTTGATAATGATGGATATAAGGTTTGGTCGAGCACTGAGGGAAAGACCGGTTCCAACGTCAGGATTACTCAAGAAGATTGCGATTTCGTCATCTCGCTGCATTTTGAATCGCCCAAACTTTATGATATTTTTTCCTACGCGACCCTTTGGAACCCGCCAGATTTTTTTGTCGGGCCGGGCTACGTTCGAACGACATGCTCGCTCGCGAGCCACGATGCGGCGCTATCTTGCCATTCGACGACGGCAGACGATCATGCACGCAATATTTTTGCCGGTTTTGGGCGTCCATTAGAAGAAACATTGCCTACACTCTTCCATAGTGTTCCGGATTTTCATTTTGAGCCGTCTGTGAGCGAGACGTCGCGTCTATTCTATGTCGGCATTAATTGGGAACGGATTACTGGTGAACGTGGCCGTCACCATGACCTTCTTGCATTGCTTGATGCGGAAGATCTGATCGATATCTATGGCCCTAAGGTCTTTCTAAATGCTGAGCCCTGGCGAGGATTTAAATGCTACAGAGACGAAATCCCCTTTGACGGGGAGAGCGTCGTCAAACGTGTTCATAGTTCCGGAATTTGTCTCGCGTTATCGTCAAAATCTCATCAGCAATCCGGCATCATGAGCAACCGGTTGTTCGAAGGGTTGGCGGCCGGGGCCGTGATCATTGCCAATCCCAACCCTTTTATCGATCGATATTTTGCAGACTGTGTTTATATTATTGACGATACGCAAGCGCCAAAGGCGCTTGCCGATCAGGTTAGGGATTTAGTGCTGGCGATCCGTAAGGATCCTGCGAGTGCGCGAGCGCGTGCACTCACGGCTCAGCGCCGTTTCAGGGAAATGTTCACACTGGAACGGTGTCTCACTGACATCATTGCCCAGCATGACAAGCGTATCGCGCAACTGCACGAGCGAAATAGCATCCCGGACCAAGAAATCACTGTTCTTGTCGAATATACGGGTCTCGAATTTTCCTTGCTGATGGGAATGATCAACCTCGTTAGTCAGCAGAAAAGATGCCAGATTGATTTGATTATCGTTTGTGACAAGCGCCTTGAAGAGCGTTTTACACCTGACTTTCGTCGCAAGAAGCTTTATTTTTTCCGATCTGTTCGGATCTATTCTGATAATCTTTCTTCTGCCGGCGAGCAATTCGACATCGAACCGCAGCGACGGAACAGAACCGGCCCGTTAATGTTGCGAGCGTTATCCGACATCCAGACGCCATTCTTTTGTTTTATTCACCCGGATGATCTGTGGTTCCATGACCATGTGGTCTCGCTCGCCGAGGTCCTAGAAGCGTCCCCAGAGAGCAGTTTTGCATGCTCCGGCAAGATCGTCGAGGATATGCAGATCGACGAAATCGCGAAACGGCATCTTGAGGAACTGCGGTTCGATCGTCTCGCTGATATAGTGCATTGTGCGCTTCCTCGTGAGATAGGTCGTTTCCTCTATCGCACCTCGTTGCTCGACAATATGTCGAAACCGCTAGTGTCTTTGCTGGACAGCTTTCATAGTCGCTATTTAAACGTCGAAGCGCTCTTGCGTGGCTCGCTGGCTCAGACCTGTCGCGCGACATACGTCCATCTCCGGTGGCAGATGGAACATATCGACCTCGTTTTTCCTGAGGTAGAACAGGCATCTTTCGTGCTGGATGCCTATCGCGGCAACGAACGCTGGATCGAACGGTCGGCCGAACTTCGGCTTGCGACTGAGGCGACGAACTCGCTGGCCTTGACGAAGATGCCCAAAGAGATTGGCTTTATCTACGATTTGTCGCACAACAGCGAAGGCCTCTCACTTCTGAAGGGTGGCTTCTCGTCGCCGGAGAACAGCGGTGTGTGGATAGACGGTCGCTATGCTCGTCTTGAGTTCCTGATGGACGAGCCTGTGGGCGGTCATGATCTCTACTTGTTGGCTAACGGGCGAGTGTCCAGAGACGGCGTTTTGCAGACTGTCTCTGTAATGATCAATGGTCGGAGTTGTGGCACTCACACGGTTGGTAGTGTACCACGAGACATGTGGTTTCCAATCCCGGATACTGTGAATCCCGTAGCACGACGTATTTCTGTTAGTGTGACGCTTCATCATGCTGAGCAGGTAATGAACGAGACTGGCGACGTTGTTTTGGACCCGCGCCATCTCGGATTGTTTATTATAGCGGTTGGTATCGTTCCGCATGAAGATGCTCCGGAAGATCAGATTCAGCTACCAACTCAATTGGAGCGGGCGGCAACCTCGGAGGGATTTTCTGAGCATGCATTGAGGAAAGGACCAGCAGAAATAGGTGTCCTTCATGAATTATCCATAAATAGCGATGGCCTCGTCTTCTTGAGAGGAGGCTTTTCGTTTCCAGAAAATGATTTTGTCTGGATGAACGGGCGTTATGCTCGGATGGAGTTTCTGGTGGACGAGCCCGTGGGTGGATGCGATCTCTACCTGCTGGCTTGCGGACGGGCGTCCCGAGACGGTGCGTCACAGAGCATTTCGGTAGCGGTTAACGGTCTGCGATGTGGCAATCAGATGGTCGGCGAAGCGCTACAGGATCTCCGGTTCCCAATTCCACGCTCTTTGAGCTCGAAGGCGCGGCGCATCTCTGTCAGTCTGACGCTTCATCACGCTGAACAGGTAATGAACGAGGCTGGAGAGACGCTAGATCATCGCCATCTCGGGTTGTACGTCGCGGCAGTTGGCATTCTTCCGTGTGAAGACTTGGTGGCTATCGATGAGGCGACCGCAATGCCCGACACCGATGATGCTTTTTCGGATTCAGTTGAAACGTCACTCCATTCTCATAAATTCGTCAAGCCGGTAGTCAATCTTCTTGATGAGTGAACACCGGAGACATCAGAGAAAGGACAATGTCCAGGTCCTGTTAGATCTTGATCCAATGGACTGGCACGCGCTGTCGAATGTCTGTGCCCCATGGACATTGGAAAACCACGACGTTCATCGGCGGACTGCGCCTGTCCGGAATGACCGCGCCAATGATGCTGGACGGCCCAATGACTGGTGAATGGTTCGCCGCCGACGCCCACAAGGTACTCGCTCCAACGCTGTTGCCGGGAGACGTCGTCATTGCGGATAACCTTCCGGCACACAAGAGTGCTGAAGCGAGGGAGGCTGTAGAGGCAGTCGGTGCCTGCCTGCTGTTCCTGCCGCCTTACAGTCCCGACTTCAACCCTGTCGAGAACATCTTCGCCAAGGTGCAGGCATGGATCAGACGAGTGGCGCCCCGAACCATCGATGCACTCCAGGACGCGGCGTGCGGCGCAATCGACGATGTCTTTCATAGCCAAGCCGCCGCCTGCTTCACCGCAGCAGGGTATGAACCAGATTGATCGGATTATGCTCTAGATGCCTTCATGGAACTCTCCTCGTCCCGCTTACGGGATCTTACATGGAAAATTCCAACTCAAATTGGCCGGGTTTTCGGGGAGCACGTCAGACTGCCGAAGTTCTGATAAATTGCCTCATGGCCTGAATACGAATTCGCGTTTGTTCTCAACCGATATTGGCGACGCCAGCCGATTAATGCAGATCGGGAAGTATTATCCTCACCGCATTTAATTTTTTCGATCTCTGACTGTCTGACTTGGCGTCGTTGACGGAAAAAATTAAAGAGCGTGACCTCGGAAGTAGGAAGGCGAACCGCCGCAAAATGTGATGCATCGACGAGATTACTGCCCGCCCCTTCCCTGTTGCAACCAGTGAAACTACCAAGCAATACTCATAATATCTATCGATCAAGCGAACGCTTGCAGATCTCCGCCCGTTGCAGATCGGCCTCGACCATTTCCGAGATGATGTTCTCCAGTGAGATCTGCGGCTCCCAACCGATTTTTTCCTTGGCTTTTGCAGGATTGCCAAGAAGCACATCAACTTCAGCGGGGCGATAAAAAGCCGGATCGATGATCAGGTAGTCTTCCATTTTCAGTCCGACATGGGCAAATGCGATGCGACACATATCACGAACAGTCGTCGTAACGCCTGTCGCAATCACGTAATCGTCAGCCTTGTCCTGCTGCAACATCATCCACATCGCGCGCACATAATCACGCGCATGACCCCAATCACGCTGCGCGTCAATGTTGCCCAGACGAAGCTCGGTAGCTAACCCCACCTTAATCTCAGCAACAGTTTTTGTGACTTTTCGTGTTACGAATTCTGCTCCGCGAAGGGGGCTCTCATGGTTGAAAAGTATCCCTGAAGAAGCATGCAGGCCAAAGCTTTCGCGATAATTCACGGTAATCCAATGGCCATACAGTTTTGAAACCGCATAGGGCGATCGCGGATAAAAAGGCGTTGTCTCAGACTGCATCGGTTCTTGTATGAGACCATAAATCTCTGACGATGACGCCTGATAAAAATGGGCATCCGGCTTAATAATACGAATCGCTTCAAGAATGTTCGTTACGCCGACGGCAGTGATATTGGCCGTCAATAACGGTTGCTGCCATGATGTGGGAACGAATGACTGAGCCGCAAGATTATACACCTCATCCGGCTGAACATCTTGCATGATGCGAATTAAGCTCGAGACATCAGCCAGATTGCCATCAACCAAGTTTACCTTATCGGCAATACCCAGCCAACGCAGACGATGGTCATCCACCGATCTATGAGACGACCTGCGTACGACACCAAAGACTTCGTAATCTTTTTCGATCAAAAATTGAGAAAGATAGGCACCGTCTTGCCCGGTAATGCCGGTGATTAATGCACGTCTCGTCACTGTAGCGCTTACCTCTACTTAATTCTAATAAATTATGCCATATCACAACCATCACTTATCAACAAGGAACACACATAAGTCGTCGATGCTGAAAATGAAAAAAAGAATCTAGACAATTTTTTTGGTTTCGGCAACGCGTTCGATAGAGGTGAAAAGGTGGCCCCATTCGTTCGGACAGATTTGCGGGTTCCGCCTCTGGTCACGCCCAAGCGAACAGAGGCATCCTGCAAAAAATCCCGTTCCACCAAAAGCTGGCCGATTTTCGCGTGAAGCTTCTCGACCTCGGCTGCGCTCGTCGCAGGTTCCGCAACGGCCTTGCCCGAAAAGGTCGCAGTCATGCCCTCAATCGTCTGGCGCTTCCACTGGGCAATGATCGTCTGATGCACACCGTGCCTCGACGCCAGTTCCGATAACTTCTGCTCGCCACGGATCGCCTCAAGAGCCACTTCCAGGCCGGGGATAACTTTATCACCCTGTCCAAAAAACGGGGCCACCTCTCATTGCTCATGGCAGGCGGTCCTCCGCAGCTTTCCTGGCTGTGCTACGGGTTGAGACCGCGCACAAAAATGGAAGCATTTGATGACACACTACACATTCTGGGCGTTCGGGCGTCGGGCATGAGCGGAACGAGGCCAGAGGGCAGTCTGGGCAAGCGTGGCTGGTCACCTGTTGTCATCCTGCTGCTCGGTGTCGCGGGTATGCTCGATTTCATCGATCGGTTCGTGTTCTCAACGGCAAATGATGCGATCAAGCACGATCTGCATCTATCGGATGCCACGGTGGGGCTGCTGGGAGGGACCGCCTTCGCATTGCTCTACGGCGTGATGATCCTGCCGTTCGCGCTGCTTTCCGATCGAGGGTTTGCCGCGCGCATGGCGTCGTTCGGCATTGCGCTGTGGAGTGCCGCAACCGCCCTGATGGGGCGCACACATGGCATCGCCAGCATGGCGGCCGCCCGCGTGTGCGTGGGGCTAGGGCAGGCTGCATTCTCGCCCTCATCTGCCGCATTGAATGCGGCTTATTCGACTGCCGAGAAGCGCAGCACGTCGTTTTCGATTGCCTATGGGATATCCTATCTTGGATACATCATCGGGCTGGCAGGGGGCGGCTGGCTGGTGGAGCATGTCGGCTGGCGCATGACATTTACGGCAGTCGGGCTGGCAGGGATTCCGGTTGCGATCCTGATGGTTCTTTTCGTCCGCGAACCGCGCCTGCCGCATGTCGCGCGAAATGCGGAATCGTGGCGCGCATTGCTCGCCAACCGGCCGTTGCGCGACCTGCTGCTGTATGGTGTCACCAGTCAGGTCGTGACCTACGGCGTCACCTTGTGGGGCGTTTCCTTCTATATGCGGTCATTTGGCCTGTCATCTGGCCAGGCTGGCGCATGGTTCGGCATCGGTATCGGGATCGCAAGCGTGGTCGGGACGTTTCTCGGCGGCCCGATTGCCGACCGCGTGGCATCACGCTTCGGTTTTCGTGGAGCGATGCGGTTTGCTTTCTGGTCCTATCTCATTGCCCAACCGTTTCAGGTCATCCAGGTGCTGACGCATTCACTTGATCTGTCGCTGACGATGCTGGTGCTGACATCGACGCTTTCGGCCCTGTGCACCGGGCCGATTTACGGGGCGATCCCCAGCGTGGTTCCGGCGCATCGCCGGGCAGCCGCAGTGGGGATGTACGCGCTACCGGCCAATGCGATCGGCATCGGGCTTGGCCCGCCGCTCTTCGGATGGATCAGCGATATGCTGACACCGCATTTCGGTGCCGATGCCCTGCGCATGTCGCTGCTGGTGGCCGCCATTCTCAGTTTCTGGCCGGTGGTGCATCTCTTCCTGTTACAACGCCGGTTCGGGAAATAGCCGATCTACGCACCCTTCGTCGGTCAGGCGGGAAGACTACTGGGCCTGGGCAGCGCGGGTCATGGTCTGACGGATTAGCCCGTCCACTGGCCGGCCCGCCATGGTCAGGGCTACGGCTTCGGCCACGCGGATGCCGTCGATGGCCGCCGACAGGATGCCACCGGCATAGCCCGCCCCCTCGCCCGCCGGATACAGGCCGGCGACGTTGGTGCATTGCCCGTCCGGGCCGCGCGGGATGCGCAGTGGCGAGGATGTGCGGGTTTCCACGCCCGTCAGCACCGCGTCCGCCATGTCGAACCCGTCAAGCTGTCCGCCGAATGCGGCCAGTGCCTCACGCATCGCCAGCACCACGAAATCCGGCAGGCAGATGGCGAGGTCGGTCGGCGTGACGCCGGGGCGATAACTGGGCTCGACAGTGCCGAGATGGGTGGAGGGTCGGCCGGCGAGAAAGTCGCCTACACGCTGCGCGGGTGCGCGGTAGTCGCCCCCGCCCGCGAGAAATGCCTGACGCTCCCAATGCCGCTGGAAGGCGATGCCGGCCAGCGGGCCGCCGGGGTAGTCGGCCTCGGGCGTCACACCGACCACGATCCCGGCATTGGCGTTGCGCTCGGCGCGGGAATACTGGCTCATGCCGTTGGTGACCACGCGCCCTTCCTCCGAGGTCGCGGCCACCACCGTGCCGCCGGGGCACATGCAGAAGGAATAGACCGCGCGCCCATTGGAGGCGTGATGCACCAGCCGGTAATCCGCCGCCCCCAGCAGCGGATTGCCCGCTTGCGCGCCGAACCGTGCTGCGTCGATCACCGACTGCGGATGTTCGATCCGCACGCCGATTGAAAAGGGCTTGGCCTCCATCGCCACGCCGTGGCCATGCAGCATCGTGAACGTATCGCGCGCACTGTGGCCGACCGCGAGCACGACATGATCGGCCGCGATCTCCTCGCCATCGGCCAGGCGCAGCCCCGCGACCCGTCGCGCGCCCGTTTCATCGGTGGCCAGCAGGATATCCTCGACGCGGGTATCGAACTGGTAGGTGCCGCCCAGCGCCTCGATCTCGGCGCGGATATGCTCGACCATCGACACGAGGCGAAAGGTGCCGATATGCGGCTTGGAGAGATACAGGATCTCTTCCGGGGCACCCGCCTTGACGAATTCATGCAGCACCTTGCGCCCGTAATGGCGCGGATCGCTGACCTGGCTGTATAGTTTGCCGTCGGAGAACGTGCCGGCACCGCCCTCGCCGAACTGCACGTTGCTCTCGGGCGTCAGCACCGATTTACGCCACAGCGCGAAGGTGTCGACGGTGCGCTCGCGCACCACCTTGCCCCGTTCCAGGATCAGCGGGCGCAGGCCCATCTGTGCCAGCAGAAGACCGGCCAGCAGGCCGCACGGCCCTGCCCCGATCACCACCGGGCGGCGATAACCCGGCCGGTCGGCAAAATCCGGGCCGTCGCGCAGGACGAAATGATATTCGGTGTCGGGCGCGACGCCGACATGCGGCGTGCCGGACAGCCGCGCCAGGACGACGTCCTCGTTCCGTACCGCGCAATCGACCGTATAGACCAGCGTGATCGCCGCTCGTCGCCGCGCGTCGTAACCGCGCCGGAAGATCGTATGGTTCAGCAGGTCTTCGCCCGCGATACCCAGCCGGCGCACGATTTCCGCCACCAGCGCGTCGGGCTGATGGTCGAGAGGAAGCCTGATTTCGGTCAATCGGATCATGCGGGGCGGAGCATCCGTTTGCGGGATTACGGGAGTGTACAAAGGCAGCCGGAGCGACCGGCAACCATGCGCCGTGCCTTATCACGACCGGTTGCCATGACGAAAGAACGCGGGACTGGCCCCCGGCGCAATGCTTCTGATAGAGAGAGCCGCCGTTCGAGGAGAATCCGCATCCATGGCCCATTCGCACGATTCCTCATCCGCGCACGAGCATACCGGGCCGAACGGGGCGCACGCCTGCAACCATGACCATGACCATGACCATGACCATGACCATGACCATGACCATGACCATCATGGACATCACGGACATGGGCATGTCCATGCGCCCACGTCGTTCGGCGCCGCTTTCGCCTGGGGGATCGGGCTCAACCTGGTCTACGTGATCGCCGAGGCCGCCTGGGGCGTCAGTTCTCACGCGCTGGCCTTGCTGGCCGATGCGGGGCACAACCTCTCCGATGTGCTGGCACTGGCGGCGGCGTGGCTGGCGCATACGCTGTCGAAGCGCGCGCCCAGTGCCGAATTTACCTATGGGCTGCGGCGGTCCTCGATCCTCGCGGCACTGGGCAATGCCGTGGCGCTGCTGCTGGTGACCGGCGGCATCGTCTGGGAATCGATCCTGCGCCTGATCGAACCCGCGGCCGTTCCGGGCGGCACGATCATGGCCGTGGCGGCGGGAGGAATCGTGGTCAATGGTGCCACGACGCTGCTGTTCGCCCATGGCGGCGACGACCTGAACATTCGCGGTGCCTTCCTGCATATGCTGGCCGATACGGTGATGTCGGCCGGTGTCGTGGTCGCGGGGGCGGTCATCTACTATACCGGCTGGGTCCGACTGGACCCGATCGTGGGCCTGGCACTGTCCTGCGCCATCGTCGCCGGCACCTGGTCTCTGCTGCGCGATTCGCTGGACATGGCGCTGGACCGCGTGCCCCGCAGCATCGACCGCACGGGCGTGGAAGCCTATCTGCGCGCCTTGCCGGGCGTGGAGGACCTGCACGACCTGCATATCTGGCCGATCAGCACCACCGAAACCGCACTGACCGTGCATCTGGTCTGCGCCGTCCCGGCCGACGACACGCTGCTGAGCGATGCGACCGAGACGCTGCGCACCCGCTTCAGCATCGGTCACCCGACCTTTCAGATCGAAACCCAGTCCTACGCCACCCGCTGCGTGCTGGCCGACGCAAGCGTACCCTGACCGCATGCCGGACATCAGCAAGACCGCGTTGGCCTGGACCAGTCTTGGCGTCAGCATCGCGGCACTGGGCCTGAAATACGCAGCATGGCGCGTCACCGGCTCGATCGCACTCTATTCCGATGCCGTCGAGACGATCATCAACGTCGTCGCCGCCCTGACGGGCCTGTGGGCGCTGCATATCGCCAGCCTGCCGGCGGACGAGAACCATACGTACGGCCATTACAAGGCCGAATATCTCTCGGCCGTGGCCGAGGGCGTGCTGGTACTGGTCACGGCCTTCGTCATCGGCCGCGAAGCATGGATCGACTGGCAGCATCCCAGCCTGCCTGATGCCCCGCTGCTGGGCATCGCACTGAACGGCTCGGCCGGGGTGCTGAACCTGGCGTGGGCGCTGGTTCTGCTGCGGGCGGGGCGGGCGAAACGCTCGCCTACCCTGGTCGCGGCTGGCCAGCATGTCATGTCCGATGTCTGGACCACCGTCGGGCTGGTGGGCGGCTTCATCCTGATCCCCCTGACCGGCTGGCCGTGGATCGACCCGCTGCTGGCAGGGCTGATTGCACTCAATGTGCTGCGGGTGGGCTGGGGCATGATGCGCGAATCCATCGCCGGCCTGATGGACGAAGCACCCGCCGCCGAGACCCTGGAGACGATCCGCCAGGTCATCGCCGCCAGCGGACACGGCGCGATCGAGGCGCACGACCTGCGCGCCCGCATCGTCGGGGCGATGGCCTTCGTGGAGTTTCACCTTGTCGTCCCCGGCGCCATGAGCGTGGATGCCGCGCACGAGATCTGCGACCGGATCGAGGCCGCGCTGCGCGCGCGCGTCGGCGAGGCTCTGATCCACATCCATGTCGAACCGGAACGCAAGGCCAAGCATTGCGGGATCGCGATTCCGCGGTAGTTCCCTTGTGTCGGTGACAACACAGCCTCCCTCTCCGGTCACGGATAAGGACACGGTTCCTGTGGAAACAGCCGACATATACGGAGTAAAGGGCGGTACGTAACCGCCATCGCCACCCGGACACCGTTCGGAGAGGCTATTGCCCTGGACACGCGACGATGAAAACCGACCTGACCGAACTGCGCATCCGTCATATGCGACATCTGCGCCGTTCCGCCCGGGTCACGACCGCGCAATGGCGCCGCAAGATCGTCTACTGGGCGGCCGCGGTGCTGGTCGGCGTGGTGGCGGTCGGCTTCGCGACGGCGGCGGACAGCGCGGCCGCGCTCCGGACCCGGCTGGTCGCGTGGGACCCGTGGATCATGCTGGCGCTGACCCCCGCCGGGCTGGCGCTGTCGACCTGGCTGACGCGAACCTGGTTCCGCGGTGCCCAGGGTTCGGGCATTCCGCAGACGATCGCCGCCCTTCACCTGGAAAATTTCACCATCGTCGACCGGCTGCTGTCGATGCGTATCGCCTTCGGCAAGATCCTGCTGACCACGCTGGGCCTGCTGGCTGGCGCCTCGATCGGGCGCGAAGGGCCGACGGTACAGGTCGGTGCGGCCATCATGCATAATTTCGGACGATGGCTTAACCTGTCCACGGTCAGCGTCCGGCGCGGACTGATCCTGGCCGGCGGGGCATCCGGCGTGTCGGCGGCCTTCAATACGCCGCTGGGCGGAATCGTGTTCGCGATCGAGGAACTGAGCCATTCCTTCGAACAGCGCACCAGCGGCACGATGCTGACGGGCGTGATCCTGTCGGGTGTCACCGCCATCGCGCTGGTCGGTAATTATACCTATTTCGGCCATACCGACGTCGTCGTCCCGATCGGCATAAGCTGGATGGCAGTGCTGACCTGCGGCATTCTGGGCGGCATCAGCGGCGGTGTGTTTTCGGCCATCCTGATCCGGACCTCGCAGCATGGCCTGCCGGGCATCCTTGGCCGGTTCGTGGTCCGCCGACCGATCGCCTTCGCCGCAAGCTGCGGCCTGGTGCTGGCCATTCTCGGGATCGCTTCGGGCGGGATCACCTACGGCACGGGCTATCTTCAGGCACGCGAGATCATCGCCGGGCAGACAAGCTATCCGGCATCGTTCTTCATCCTGAAATATATTGCCACCATCGTATCTTACTGTTCCGGCATTCCGGGCGGGCTGTTCGCGCCGTCTCTGGCCATCGGGGCGGGCATCGGCGGCTGGGTCGCGCAGTTCCTGCCGCACACCACGCCCGGCGCGGTGGTCCTTCTGGGCACCGTGGCCTATTTCTCGGCCGTGGTGCAGGCGCCGCTGACGGCGAGCGTGATCGTGATGGAAATGTCGGACAACCAGCAGGTGACGCTGGCACTGCTCGCCACGTCGTTCCTCGCCTATGCCGTCTCCCGCATGATCTGCTCCCGCTCGCTCTATAGCGCACTGGCCGAGAAATTCCTCTCGGTGGTGGAACAGGCGCCGCCGGCCGAAACGCCGAAACCCGAGGGGGGCACCGCCCTGCCCGCCCCGACCAACGGCGAACGCGCTTCGTGAACGAGAGACGCTGAAAGAGGCGCGCCCGCTTGCCTGCGCGCACGCCCCACAGCCTTTAGCGGGCTGCCAGATCCACGATCCCGATCGCGCCGTCTTCGGTTCCGAATGCCAGGCCGGTGCCGTCTGGGCTGAAGGCCAGCGCCGAGATCGCCCCACCGCCGGCATCGCGCACCGGCAGGACCTTCTGCGCCGCAGCATCTTCCAGCAGGATCGTGCCGTCGACAAAGCCTGCGGCCACGATCTCATGCACCGGATGGCACGCTACGCGCCGGCAGATCACGCCGGGCATTCCGGCCAGTTCGACCGGTGCCTTGCCCATCGGGCCGCCGCCGAAGAACGGCCACATCACCACGCTGTCCGCCCCGCTGGTCACCAGCCATTTGCCGGTGCGCGAGAACGCCATCGACTGCACCTTGGCCGGATAGCCGCTCATGCGCATGTTGTGCCCGTCGGCCAGCCGCCAGCCATGCAGTTCGTTTTCCTGCATGCTGGTCACCAGCGCGTCGCCGCCCGGATGGATGATGATGCCGGTATGGCTGCCCTTCCAGTCCAGCCGCCTCGGATTGTCGATCTTGGCCTGTACGAACCACATCGACGCCCCGTTATAGTGCGACGCCGCCACCCGCTTGCCCTTGGCATCGAAGGTCAGGCCGCTGACGGTGGAGGGATGTTCCAGCACCTTCAGCGTCGTCGTGCCGGCAGCATCGCGCAGTTCCACCTGCTTGCCGGAGGCAAAGGCGATGACGCCCGATTTCGGCGTACCCTTGGCGTCGATCCAGGTGGTGACATGCTCGATCCAGCGCCGGCCGCGCACCAGGTCGGTCACCGCGCCGTCCGCGCCGATCCGGCGCAGCGTGGAATCGTCGCCGCCGGTCAGGAAGCCGCTCGGCGCGGCGTCCGGCGCCAGGCAGAGGATCGCGCCGTCATGCACCGTCTGCACCTGCCACGCGGCGGCGTTGGCGAAATCCCCGCGCGTCGCCAGCGCCACATCACCCTCGGCGGTGGCGAAGGCGAACTGGTTGCTGTCGCGCGACGCCACGCAGCCGATGACATGGCCATCGAGCGTGCGCGTGGCGCCCCGCCGTTCGAGCAGCCCGGCCGGGGCTCCGCTCTCGGTTTGCATCCCCGTCATCGTGCGCGGCAGTTCTCGAAACCGCGACGCAGGCGCGGGCGATTGAGGTTGCGGCCGATCATCACCAGACGGGATTCCTTCTTCTCGCCCTCTTTCCACGGCCCGATGAACCCGCCATCGGCCATCATATGCACGGCCTGGAAGGCGAAACGCCGGTCCTCGCCCTCATAGTTCATGATGCCCTTGGCCCGCAGGATATCCGCCCCCTGCTCCTGAAGCACCGCACCGATCCACGCCTGGAATTTCGCGGCATCCAGCGGCTCTTCCACCACATAGGAGACCGAGGTCACGTTCTCCTCATGCGAATGGCTGGTGTCCTCCAGGAAGTGCGGCGCATGTTCCAGCGCCCGCGCCAGATCGAACCCGCCCTGATCCAGCACCTCGGCCAGCGCCACATTGCCGCGCTGGGCGCGATGCAGGCGGGCGACCGGGTTGATGGTGCGGATACGCGCCTCGATGGCAGCCAGCGTCGCCTCGTCCGCCAGATCGGTCTTGTTCACGATGATCACGTCGGCGAAGGCGATCTGGTTCACCGCCTCGGGGCTTTCCTCCAGAGTCTGCACCATGTTCAGCGCATCGACCACGGTCACGACCGCATCTAGCCGCGTCTTGCCGCGCACATCCTCGTCGACGAAGAAAGTCTGCGCGACGGGTGCCGGATCGGCCAGTCCCGTGGTCTCGACGATGATGCCGTCGAACTTCGTGCGCCGCTTCATCAGGCTGCCCAGGATGCGGATCAGGTCACCCCGCACGGTGCAGCAGATGCAGCCATTGTTCATTTCGAACACTTCCTCGTCGGCATCCACCACGAGGTCGTTATCCACACCCAGTTCGCCGAACTCGTTGATCACGACGGCGTATTTCCGCCCGTGTTCGGCCGTCAGGATATGATTGAGCAGCGTCGTCTTTCCGGCACCGAGAAAGCCGGTCAGCACCGTGACCGGCACCAGCCCGTCGCCGGTCGCCGCTTGGGTCTCAGACATGTCGTCTCCTGTCCATGCGTCCATATTCGCTTCAGCATATAGGCGTCCCCGCGCGTCCATCCCATCCCCCGTGTGAAGGGAAACGGCGCGTACCCTGCCGACGCCCCCATCCCGCACCGAGCACCATTGACCACCTGTTAACGATTCTTCCGAACACTCCGGGAGCTTCAAGGGATAGAACGATGCCCGTTTCCTCCGTCACCACCCAGACCGGCACCTATTCTTCGGCCGACATCGCGGAAGGCGAAATCGTCTTCGTCACCACCTCCGGCCAGCCGGATCGGGCCGAGGCGTCATCGGACATCATCACGCTGTCGCAGGCAGGCCTGGCTTTTCTAACCGGCTCGCCTACCCATGGGGAAAGCAGCCAGTCCTCGTCACAGACGGCGCTCGCGCGGCTGGATCAGGATATCCAGTCCAGCAGGCGAACCATCCGGGCCATGGCCGAACAATGGGTCGATCGCCTCACCGCGCAGATCCGGCAATTGATGCTCATGGAGGCCTTCACGGCGCCGAAGGCCCTGGCCGGCGAACTGGCGCAACTCGCCCATCAGCTTGCGGTCGCCGTGCAACAATATGCGCAGAATCAGGGATCGGCCCCCAGCCTTGCCAACATCGGCGCCATGGTCACGACCACGGCGCAGCCCCCGGCGCAAGACCATCAGAGCACTCCGGATGTTCCAGACCAGACCGCTTCCCCCGATCCCGCATCCGGAAGCACTTCGCAGACCGGACAAGGTGCCACGGCAACAAACGACAATCAGGCTTTCCAGCAGAGCGTCCGGACGCTGGCAAAGCAGATGGAAGCCCTGCTCCATGCAGCAAGGCACCACCTGAAAAAACAACCGGACAGCGACATCCAGGCCGCCCAACGTGCCCTGAACGAGGTCGAACAGACCCTGCCGCAGTTATAGACGGTCACAAACCATCCGGCAGTCGTCCTGCGACAGCAGCCCGACGCAGAGCGCCCAGCCTCTCACGCGCCGCCACGCAATCGAATAGCGCCGCCCGCGCCCGCCCACGCACCGAGAGCGCGGCCCGCCGCTCGGGTGAGGCTGCCAGATCGTCGATCGCTGCCGCCAACCCGGCCACAGGGTCCGGCGGTGCCAGAATCGCCGCATCGCCCACCAGATCCGGCAACCCGCCGACCGGCGAGGCGACCAGCGCGGCTCCACAAGCCATCGCCTCCAGGGCCGTCAGGCCGAATGGCTCGGCCCAGCGGCTGGGCACCACGACGATCGCGGCCCGTACCATCTCTTCCAGCACCTGCCCATGCGGCAGATACCCTGTCATCTCGACTCCGGCCGCTTGTGCGGCAGGGCGCAGCGTCCGCAGAAACGATGTCTCGGGCGAGTCTTCGCCGAACCGATCGGCCCCGATCATGCGTGCCCGCCACCCCGGCAGATGCGGCAGCACCTCCCCACAGGCGGCGACGAACGCATCCGCCCCCTTGTCCGCCACCACCCGTCCGGCAAACAAGATCGTCAGCTCGCGCGCCGCCGCCGGCAGTGGCGGCGGCAGGGAAGCCATGTCGATGCAGTTCGGCATCACCGTCACCGCGACATCGGACAGCCCCTCGGCAAAGCATTGGCGCACCCAGTCCGACACAACGATGACCCGCATGCGCCGTGCCAGCGTGGCCCGCTGTGCGGGAGACATCGCCCCCCGCATCCCGCGCGGATCGTTATGAAGGGTCAACGTCATGGGCAGGTCGGGAAAGCAGCCTGCCAATGACAGGGCGATATCGGGCCGATTGTGGATTTCGACCAGCCCCGGCCTGACCTGACGCACGATCCGTGCCACGCCGGCCGAATAACGCCCTACCGTGCTGCGGGGCCAGACGATCCATGGCACGCGATGTACCGCCAGAAACTCCACGTCGGCAAAAGGTTGTTCGACAGGCGATCCGACCACGATATCGCCGGGCGCGGCCAGCCTATGCACCAGCAGGCTGATCGCGCCTGCGTGCCCAGGCGCGAACCGCTCGCGCGGCGGCATGACGGTCAGGACCGGTGCGCTCCGCATCACCGACCGTTCAGGCCAGGGTCTCGAACCGTTCGAGATGCCACGCTTCCGGCTCGCGGGCCGCATCGTCATACCAGCGCGCCATCAGCGGGTGCGCCCGCAGCAGGGCCGCGTAATCGGCCGCCACCGTCGACAGTTGCACACCATAGCCCAGGAAGCGGGCGATCACCGGCGCGAACATCGCATCGGCCACCGTCAGGTCGGCTCCGAACAGATACGGGCCGCCCTGCCCGAACGCGGCACGGGTGCCCGACAGCAGGGCGTCGATCCGCGCGATATCGGCCTGCACATCATCGGCCAGCCCTCCCGCCAGCGGTCGGCCATGGCGGCCCAGATTCATCGGCAGGGCCATGCGCAGCGGCCGGAAGCCGGCATGCATTTCGGCGGCGATGCTGCGCGCATGCGCCCGCGCCAGCCGGTCCGGCGGCCACAGGGCAGGCGTTATCTCGGCGCAATATTCGCCGATCGCCAGGCTTTCCCACACACGGGCGCCGCGATGCTCCAGATAGGGCACCATCCCGTTGGGCGAGACCGCCTTGATCGCAATCGTGCCACCGCCGCCGGCTAGCGGAATCACCACGTCCTCGACATCCAGCCCCGCCAGGTGCACGGCCAGCCAGCCACGGAGCGACCAGGAGGAATAGCGCCGGGTGCCGATATAGAGTTTGCCGTCCGCCATGGTGGTTACCCCTTGCGAGAGTTCTTGTTCTTTTTTGAAAAAAAGAACCAAAAAACTTTTGATCCGTTGAGGGCGCCTTATGCTGGGGGCGTCCGAGGCTCTTTAACGAATCAAAGTCTTTTTGCTTCTTTTTCTTCAGAAAAAGAAGAGGCTACCGGCTCCCGCCGCCGGATGAACCCGCCACCCAACACCCGGCTGCCATCATACAGCACACAGGCCTGCCCCGGTGCGGGCATCGCCGGCTCGTCCAGCGTCACGAGGGCACCATCCGCCGTCCGTCGCACGGTCGCTGCCCGCACCTCTTCGCGCGCACGGATCTGCACCATGCAGCGCAGATCCTCTTCCGGCGGCGGAATCAGCCAGTTCATGTTCCGTAGCGAGACCTCATGCACCGCGCCGCGCGCACGCGGGCCGATCACCACCCGGCGCGCCGCCGGCTCGATCCCCACCACCATCTGCCGCTCGCCGTCGCGCATCGCGGCGTTGCCCAACCGGCGGCTCTGCCCGACCGTAAAGCGGGTCACGCCATCATGCTGACCCACCACCCGGCCGGTTTCGTCCACGATCTCGCCGCTGCCCGCCATCTCGGGACGCAGCTTTTCGACCACTTCCGCATACGAACCATCGGAGACGAAACACAGATCCTGGCTATCGGGTTTGGCGGCGACCTCCAGCCCGAAGCGTTCGGCCTCGGCCCGCACGGCGGCCTTGTCCGGCATGTCGCCCAACGGGAAACGCAGGAAATCGAGCTGCTCGCGCGTGGTCGCGAACAGAAACCACGACTGATCGCGGGACGCATCGACCGGGCGATGCAATTCCGGCCCGGCCGCCCCTTCGATGCGGCGAACATAATGGCCGGTCGCCATCGCATCCACGCCCAGATCGCGCGCCATGCCCAGCAGGTCGGTAAACTTCACGCCCTGATTGCAGGCCACGCACGGCACCGGGGTTTCGCCGCTGGCATAGGCGCTGGCAAACGTCTCGATCACGCTCTCGCGAAACCGGCTTTCGGCGTCGATGACATAGTGCGGAATGCCAAGCCGGTCGGCCACACGACGCGCGTCATGGATATCGCGGCCCGCGCAGCACGCACCCTTGCGTGCGCTGGCCCGCGAATCATAGAGCTGCAACGTGGCGCCCACGACCTCGTGGCCCTCGGCCACCAGACGCGCGGCAACCACGCTGCTGTCCACGCCGCCCGACATAGCGACCATGATCCGCATCAATCATACCCCCTTGGTATCAAATGTCGGCCCGGAAACATGGGCTGGTGAGCGAGAGTGCCGCGCAAGCGGCACGGCCGTCGTACGTTTCCGGGCCGGCACTCAGGCCGTACGAGGCAGGCGCACGACCAGCCCGTCCAGGGCATCGGTCATCACGATCTGGCAGCCCAGGCGGGACGTCTTTTCCAGCCCGAAGGCCAGGTCCAGCATGTCTTCCTCATCCTCGGTCGGCTCGGCCAGCTTCGGCGCCCATTCCGGGTCCACCACGACGTGGCAGGTGGCGCAGGCCAGCGAGCCCTCGCACGCGCCTTCCAGATCGACCCCGTGCTTGTGGGCGATCTCCAGAACCGACAGGCCGACCGGTGCGTCGACCTCGCGGCGGGTTCCGTCATGCTCGATGAAAATCATATGCGGCATTCTGCTATCCTGGCCGTGTCGTCATCAGTGGGGTGAAGGGCGGCGACCCCCGCCGCGCGCGCATCCGCCACCGCCCGGCACAGGATCGCCGCCGCGCGATCCATATCGGCGGCTGAGGTATAGCGTCCCACCGCCAGACGCAAGCTTCGCGCGGCCTCATCCGCATCCAGCCCCATCGCGGTCAGCACGTAGGACGGCACCAGTTCGGCCGAAGAACAGGCCGATCCGGTGGAAACACACAGGTCTGGCGCCCGCGCGATCACATCCAGCGCCCGCACGTCGGGGAACCGCAGATTGAGGTTGGCCGACAACCGATGAGCCATGGAGCCATTGACCACCATACCTGGAATGGCCGCCTGCAAACGGTTTAGCAAACCGTCGCGCAGCCCTGCCATCCGTCGTGCCTCATCCACCCGCACCACCCGCGCAATGCGGCTGGCCACGCCGAACCCGACCAGAAGCGGTGTGGCCAGCGTGCCCGAGCGCAGCCCCCGCTCCTGCCCGCCGCCGGAGAACAGCGGCGCCAGCCGCACGCGCGGCCGCCGGCGGACATACAGCGCCCCCACGCCCTTCGGCCCGTAGAGCTTGTGAGCGGAAACCGATGCCAGATCGAAGTCCATCGCCCGCACATCCAGCGCCACCTTGCCCGCCGCCTGCGCCACGTCGCTGTGCAGCAGCGCGCCCGCCGCGCGCACCTCCAGCGCCAGGGCGGCCATGTCATGCAGCACGCCGGTCTCGTTATTCGCCGCCATGATGCTGACCAGCAGGGTCGGCACCGCCAGCGCCGCGCGCAGCACCGCCGGGTCCAGCCGCCCGTCCGCCCCCACCGGCAGGATCACCGGCTCGAACCCTTCCGCCGCCAGGTCGCGCACCGATTCCAGCACGCATTTATGCTCGGTCGCCACGGTGACGACGCGCCGCCGCACATCGCCCCGCGCCGCCAGATGGCGCACCGCGCCCTTGATGGCGATATTGTTGGCCTCGGTCGCACCGGAGGTGAACACGATCTCGCGCTCATCCGCTCCCAGAAGCGCCGCAACCTCCGCCCGCGCCGCCTCCACCGCGTCGCGCGCCTGCCGGCCCATCGCGTGGTCCACGCTGTGCGGGTTGCCGAAATCCTCGGCAAACCAGGGCATCATCGCCGCCACCACCTCCGGGTCGCAGGGCGTGGTGGCCTGATAATCCAGATAGAGCGGCCGCCCGTCCGCGCCGGAAATGTCCGCTGTCATGCCCCCGCCTCCTCCAGCGTCGCGCGGCGCGCAGGCAGCCGGGCCGCCATTGCGCGATAGGCGTCGATAAAGCGCATCACCTCATCCTCCCGCGTCGTCCAGGGCAGCGAAACCCGGATGGCCTCGCCTGCCAGCGGCCCCAGCCCCATCGCGTCCAGCACATGCGACCGCGCCACCTTGCCCGACGAACAGGCCGAGCCGGCCGACACCCCGAACCCGGCCAGATCCAGCGCGATCAGTTGCGTCTGGGCAGCGCGCCCCGGCAGCGCAAGAGATATGGTGTTGGGCAGGCGCAGCGCAGCCCCCCCGCAGGCCACGGCCCCCACGGCCACCGCCGCCGCCTCGATCGCATCGCGCCAGCCCGCCATGACGGATGCCGCGTCCGCGTTCGCCAGCGCCCCGACAGCCTCCACCGCCGCCTCGGCCATCGCGGCGATCGCAGGCAGGGCGGGCGTGCCGCCGCGCCGCCCCAGCTCCTGCCCGCCACCCGCCATCACCGGCGGCAGCGTCCGCGTCGCCTCGCCGGCCAGCAGCAGCGCCCCGGCCCCCTTCACCCCGCCGAATTTGTGCCCCGATAGCGCCATGCTGTCGGCGCCCAGCGCGCGCAGATCCACCGCGATCCGCCCCGCCGCCTGCACGGCATCGACATGCAGCAGCGCGCCATGGCGGTGGCAGAGGCGTGCCGCCTCGGCCACCGGCTGGATCGTGCCCACCTCGTTATTCGCCAGCATCAGGCAGACCAGCGCCGGGCGGGACTCCGGCTCGCCCAGCATGCGTTCCAGCACATCCAGCCGCACCACGCCGTCACCAGCCACGGGAATGATATCCGCGACCGCCGCCGCGCGCACCGCATCATGCTCCACCGCCGAGGCCAGCACCCGCCGCCCCTCCCCCAGTCCGGCCACCGCCAGCAGGTTGGCTTCGGTGCCGCCCGAGGTCATGACGCAATTGTCCGGCCGGGTGCCGAACAGGCCCGCCAGCCGCTCCCGCGCCGATTCGAGCACGGAACGCGCCTGACGCCCCGCCCGATGCACCGATGACGGATTCCCGATCACGGATGCCGCACGGACCATGGCCTCCAGCGCCACCGGCCGTGCCGGTTCCGAGGCGTTGGCATCGAAATAGATCCAGTCCCGTTCCATGCCAATCTCCCCCTGCCCCCAGTGCCCGCCCGTCCGGCATGACGACACGCCGCGGACCGTGTCGGCCAATGTAAATACGAATTATCTGGCAATTGGCGATTCCGGATCGCTATATACATCCCTACAGCAAGGCGGTCGGTCCATGAACCGCCGAAAGCGCGATGAGTATTGTCAATGCCGGGCGGAACAGCGTCGTCCGCACGGGTTTTCATGGACGGTGGCTACCGCCCTGATGCAATGAAGGGATAATGGACTATGGCCACACCCCGCAGGAAGTCAACCAGCCAGCATCAGGCGGCGTTCCCTGGGGTTCCATGACTGTCTGAAATGCAATCCACGCCTGACGAACCGGCATTTCGCGCCGCCTTCGCGTTGCGCCACTAATGAGGATGCAATGTCGGCTTGCCCCCATCCCGTTCGGATCGGCGCTGTCGGTATGACCAGACGTCAAGCGTGATCGCAAGGGCCATGTGCCCATCTGTAGGGGGCGGATCGTGAGCCGCCCTTCCATATCCGCCGGCAGGCGACGGGGCATCGTCGTCCACCGGCCGCCACAGTAACGATCCCGACGCCATGCCAGGGGGCGCGGGAAGCATATTGCGGGATACGAATGCCTGAGGTCATGTTCGCCGGCCCCGACGGCCGCCTTGAGGGACGTTATCATCATTCCAGCGAGCCCAATGCGCCGCTCGCCCTGGTCCTTCATCCGCATCCGCTGCATGGCGGCACCATGAACAACCGCATCACCTATGCGATGTATCGCTCGTTCGAGAAGATGGGTTTCTCGGTCATGCGATATAATTCGCGTGGGGTCGGTCGTTCGCAGGGCCGCTACGATGGCGGCATCGGTGAAATCTCCGACGCAGCGGCGGCGCTGGACTGGATGCAGATGGTCAACCCGAATGCTGGCGGGCTATGGATCGCCGGCTATTCGTTCGGTGCCTTCGTCGGCATGCAGCTTCTGATGCGCCGGCCGGAAATCACCGGCTGGATCAGCGTCGCGCCGCCGGCCAATCACTACGATTTCGGCTTTCTGGCCCCCTGTCCCTGTGGCGGGCTGATGATCGCCGGCGAGGCGGATGAACTGGTTCCCGAACCCGCGATCCGCAAGCTGGTCGACAAGCTGAACACCCAGAAGGGCGTCTCGGTGGATTATCGCATCTTCACCGGTGCCGACCACGTCTTCGCCCACCATGCCGACCAGGTGGCCGAAGCCCTGGAAGACCACGTCAGCACCATCATGGCGCGCGGCGCGCTGGCCCTGGCCGCCGACTGACCCCCTGTTGCCGCGCCGCCGGGCTTCCTTCCGGCGGCACGGCAATCGGCGGCGCTCCAGCCCCGCCCCGGCCTCGGAACCCGTCTGGATATCCGGGCGGGTGACCGAGAGCGGCCCACAAGGGCCGCGCCCGCCATGCGTTCCCAAGCACCGCAGCGTAGCGACCTTGATGGCCGTGGGCCACCGGGCCACCGCCAGCCCGCATTTCCAGACAGGTCCGTCTCCGGGTTCATGTCTCGGGGCCGGCATGCTAGAGGATCGCCGCCCCTGTCCGGCGCCTTTCACCCGGCCGGGCCGCATATGAGACCAGAGTGAGCCGACCATGCCGAAAAGCGAATTCATCCAGGAAGCCGAGGCCCGCGGCTTCATCTTCCAGTGCACCGACATGGAGGCCCTGGACGCCGCCCTGACGGCTGGCCCGGTGGCCGGCTATATCGGCTTCGATCCCACGGCCGACAGCCTGCATGTCGGCAGCCTGATCCAGATCATGATGCTGCGCCTGATGCAGAAGCACGGCCACCGGCCGGTCGCGCTGATGGGTGGCGGCACGGCGCGGATCGGCGACCCCTCGTTCCGCGAGGAAGCCCGCCAGTTGATGACCGAGGAGACGATCGCCGCCAATCTGCGCGGGATCGAAGGCTGCCTGCGCCAGTTCCTCACATTCGAGGGGGATACCGGCGCCCGGCTGGCGAACAATGCCGACTGGCTGGACCGGCTCTCCTATATCGACCTGCTGCGCGATGTCGGCGTGCATTTCTCGGTCAACCGCATGCTGGCCTTCGATTCGGTGCGCTCGCGCCTGGAGCGCGAACAGGGCCTGACCTTCCTGGAGTTCAATTATTCCATTCTCCAGTCCTACGATTTCCGCGAACTGAACCGCACGATGGGCGTGACCCTGCAAATGGGCGGGTCCGACCAGTGGGGGAACATCGTCTCGGGCATCGACCTGGTGCGCCGCACCGACCAGAAGCAGGTCTTCGGGCTGACGACGCCGCTGCTCACCACCGCCTCGGGCGCCAAGATGGGCAAATCGGCGCGCGGCGCGGTGTGGCTGTCGGCGGAGCGCCTGCCGGTGTTCGAATACTGGCAGTTCTGGCGCAATGTGGAGGATGCCGATGTCGGCCGCTTCCTGCGCCTGTTCACCGACCTGCCGCTGGACGAGTGCGACCGCCTGGCCGCGCTGGACGGTGCGGAGATCAACGAGGCCAAGAAGATCCTCGCCACCGAGGTAACCGCCCTATGCCACGGCCGGGCCGCCGCCGAGGAAGCCGCCGAGACCGCGCGCCGCACCTTCGAGGCCGGAGAATCCCCCGCCGCCCTGCCCGCGACGACGATTCCGGCCGACCTGCTGAGCGCCGGCATCCCCGCCTTCCGCCTGTTCGCCGAAAGCGGCATGGCCGCCAGCAATGGCGAGGCACGGCGCCTGATCCGTGGCGGCGGCGCCCGGATCAACGACGTGGCGGTAAAAGACGAATCGCTCATGGTCACCCCGGCGGACCTGGTGGACGGCGCGATCAAGCTGTCCTCCGGGCGCAAGCATCACCTGCTGGTGCGGCCGGCCTGATGACCCGGCCGGGGGACGGGGGACCCGACGACGGCACCCCGCCCCCGCCGATCCCTGACGCGCTGTGGCAGACCCTGGCCCGCTCGACCTTCCGCGCGCGCTTTCATCTGGACGCGAAAGACCGCGCCTATCTGGAAGACAGGGGCCTGCCGACGATCATGGAGCACGCGGCGGATTTCATCGCCCGCCGCCTCGCCCCTGCCAGACCGGCGCGTGACGGCCGGCAGACGCCGTGGCGCGGCCACCCGGTCTTCGTCGCCCAGCATGCCACCGCCACCTGCTGTCGTGGCTGCCTGGAGAAATGGCACGGATTCGCCAAGGGGCAGCCGCTGGACCCGACTGGTCGCGCCTACGTCCTGACGGTCATCCGGACGTGGCTGGAGCGGGAACGTCCCTGACCCAGATCGCGCCGTCCCGCGCGCGGGCGGGAAAGCGCGCCACCGCGCATTGCGGGTCGGCCACGCCATCGAGGCCGACATAATGGCCCGATTCGTCGAAGGCCCAGAGGTGGAAGGGGCAGATCAGGCGCCCCTGCTCGATATATCCCGCCGAGAGCCGGGCATCACGATGCGGACATCGGTCGACGAAGACGCGCGGCGTGCCGTCCGTCGCGAGCCACGCGACCAACCCCGTCCCGTCCAGCACCACGCGGTGCGGCGCCGTCCGCGCCGCCTGGGTTTCACACAGACGCACCCAGCCATCCATGCTTCGGCCGCAATCCTCGTCCAATTGTGTTCCCCTCCGATCCTTCCGGGACGGTTGCCTATCCGGTCCGGAGCGATCAGGCTAGGGTCAGCGCATCAACGTGAGCAGGATATCCGCTTTCAATGACATCCTCATCGTCCCCTGACGGGTTGTCCCATGACAGGCTTCTGGACCGTCTGGGCGAAGTCGCGGTCCGGACCGGGCTGAACGTCGCGCCGGGCCAGCAGGTGCTGATCACGGCGCCGCTGGACGCCGTGCCGCTGGTGCGGAAAATCGCCGAACATGCCTATCGGGCCGGTGCGTCGCTGGTGACCCCCTTTTATGCCGACGACGCGGTGACCCTGGCGCGCTTCCATTACGCGCCGGACGATGCGTTCGACATCGCGCCGAACTGGCTGCATGACGGCATGGCGAATGCCTACCGCGCGGGCGCGGCCCGCATGGCCATCACCGGCGGCAACCCCGTGCTGCTGAGCGAGGAGGACCCCGACCGCGTAGCCCGCGCCGGCAAGGCCGCGTCGCTGGCCGGCCGCCCGGCGATGGAACTGATCACCAGCTTCGCCGTGAACTGGAACATCGTCGCCTGCGCCACCCCCGCATGGGCGGAGCAGGTCTTCCCCGACGAGCCCCCCGAGCGGGCGCTGGCGCGGCTGTGGGATGCGATCTTCCAGGCGTCGCGCGTGACGGTCGACGACCCGGTAGCCGCCTGGGCCGCCCATAACGAGACCCTGCACCGGCGCGCGGACTGGCTGAACGACCGGCGCTTCGCGGCGCTGCACTTCACCGGGCCCGGCACCGACCTCACGGTCGGCCTGGCGGACGGCCATGCCTGGGCCGGCGGCTCGGAGCCCGCGCGCAACGGCATCGTGTGCAACCCCAACATCCCGACCGAGGAAGTCTTCACCACCCCGCACGCGCGACGGGTCGAAGGCTTCGTCCGCGCCACCAAGCCACTGTTCCACCAGGGGACGCTGATCGACGGCATCGCGGTACGCTTCGCGGGCGGGCGCATTACCGAGGCCCACGCGACACAGGGCCAGACGGTGCTGGAACGCATCCTGGCGACCGACGACGGCGCCCGGCGCCTGGGCGAGGTCGCGCTGGTGCCCCATTCCTCCCCGATTTCGCAGAGCGGCGTGCTGTTCCGCAACACGCTGTTCGACGAGAACGCCTCCAGCCACATCGCATTGGGCCAGGCCTACACGAAATGCATGGTGGAAACCGAAGGCCAGACGCCGGAGCAGCTTGAGGCCCGAGGCGCGAATACCAGCTTCATCCATATCGACTGGATGATCGGCTCGGCCGAAATCGACGTGACCGCCATCACCCAGGATGGCGCCCGCGAACCCCTGATGAAACATGGTGAATGGGTCAAGACGGTATGACAAAACGACTGACGATCCTGGCGGCCGCGCTGGCCGCCGCCCTGCCCGCGGCGGCTATGGCCCAGCAAGCCCGGCAGCAGCAACCCCAGCAGGCACGCCAGCCCTCGGCCGCCGAAATCGCGGCTTTCCAGCGCGACATGCAGACGGCGGCGCAATATCCGCTGCCGGCCGACTTCCTGCCGCGCATGACGGCGACCCTGAACGCCATCAGGGCCGCCAACATCAGCCCGCCGAACGCCCAGAACCTGTCGCTGGCGCAGACGATCGACCAGACCGCCGCCATACCGGGCCTGGCGCCGATCCTGTCCGCGCACGGCTTCACGGCCCGCGATTTCGTGCTCGGGCTCAGTTCGTTCGGGCTGACCGAGTCCCTGATCCGCCAGCCGCCGCCGGCGGATGCGCATGCGCCCACCCCCAACCCGGCCAATGTCGCCCTGCTGCGCGCCCACCAGCAGGACGCCGATGCCCTGTTGCAGGCGATGAACTGAGACCCGACGGTTCCAGCAGCGGCCCATGACTGAACGACGCCCCGATTTCGGATGACGGAATCGGGGCGTCATCGTTTCACGCAAGCGTGATCACCCCCGACGAGACCGCCCGCAGAAAAAAACGCCACCGGGCACGGATCCAGACGGACTTGATTCCTCTTCAAAAAATCACAGCTTTTAGGAAACCAGACACGCCCCCACGCGTCATGACGGCATGATGAACAGTGGGTTTTGTATTGCAATTGAGAGGCGTTCTCAGTTAAGGCCATGTTCACGCACGAAGCGCAACGGCCGATCGGGAGTGTCCCATGACTGACGCAATGCCCCGCCTTCACGACCTGTCTCCCGCTGAGAGACTGACGGTCCGGATCATCCGGCGCCTGTCCGCGCAATGGGCGACCCGGCAGGCGAACAGACTGACCGCCCAGCCGCCCGTATCACGCTCGCGGGCCGCGCATGCCACCATGGCGCACGCCTTCCAGGACGCCTTCGGTCGCATGGCGCATCTCTGCCTGCCCGGCCTCGCGGTCGGCACGGCCGGCGCCGCGCAGCTTACGGCCACCGAGCAGAGCTTCCTGCATGCCACGGCAGCCGCCCAGCAGGGCCACACGCCGGAAGTCGGCGCGGCCCTGTATCGTGTCTTTTCCCGCCCCTCGGTCCATGCCCGGTTCGTGGCGGCGGTAAAGATGCTGGGCGACTATCTCACGGCATCCGGCTACCGGCTGCCCTACGCCCAGCCGCGCCTCCCGGCGGAAGAAAAGCTGGTGCTCGGCGGTGCCTGCCTGATGACCATGTCCCGCTGGCACGGGCTGGATATCAAGACCACCCGTGTCCTGTGGCCCCGCACAGCGCCCGAACACGCCGCGTCCTGAGCCTTCACAGCCGGAATGGGAATACGGCCGGACAAGCGGAACAGGCCCCTTTCTCAGGCAGCCACGCAGACCGTGCCTGGAAATGTAGGCTGGTGAACCAGAACGCCGCAAAGCGACACGCCGTCGTGTATTTCCGAACGCCAGAGCGGAGCAGCCTTGGTGGCCGTCAGCAGCCTTTCTCAGGCGGCCACGCAGACCCTGCCTGGAAATGTGGGCTGGTGAGCGAGAGCGGCCCGCCAGGGCCGCGCCCGTCGTGTGTTTCCGAGCATCGGAGCGGAGCGGCCTCAATGGCCGTGAGCACCGGAGCGCAGGAAACGCGCGCCGGATCGCCACCAGCGCGCATTTACAGGCAGGGTCTCAGGTCTGGTCGGGAGCGGGGGCCGAGTTCAGCTGAATGTAGCGTTCGATTCCAACCAGCTTGATCAGGTCGAACTGACGGTCGAGGAAATCTTCATGCTCTTCCTCGTTATCGAGGATCTTCAGAAGAAGGTCACGCGACACGTAATCGCGCACGCTCTCGCAGTAGGCGATGCCCTCGCGCAGGTCGTCGAGCGCCTTTTGCTCGAGCTTCAGATCGCATTCCAGGATCTCCTGGACGTTCTGGCCGATCAGGATGGTGTTCAGCCGCTGCACGTTCGGCAGGCCACCGAGATAGAGAATGCGCTCGATCAGCCAGTCGGCGTGACGCATCTCCTCGATTGATTCCTCGTATTCCTTCTTCCCCAGCAGGGTAACGCCCCAGTGGCGCAGCGTGCGGGCATGCAGGAAATACTGGTTGATCGCCGTCAGCTCGTTGGTGAGCTGCGTGTTCAGGTGTTCGATAACTTTGGGGTCTTTGATGGCCATGTGCCGTCTCCGATGATTGGGGCAACGCTTCGTTCCCTGAACTACACCCGGCCACGCTCCGATTGCAAACATAAAACGCATATATATCAATATGATAATAGATGTGATTATCACTCGCAAGCGACAAGCCCCCGAATTGGCGGCACCCGCGGTCGCGGAAGGTCGCCCGAATGCGCAATGCTTGTAATAATAATCATTCTCATATAGAGTCGAAAAATCGACATTCTGCGTGCCGGTACAATCGGTTCGCCGTTCTGGAGACGACACAGTGCGACAGCCCCGCCTTCTCGACCGCAGACAGTTCCACCGCGCGGCGATCATGGCGATCGCTGGCGCCTGTCCCCTTTCCGCCATGGCGGCAGGCATCAGCGACGCAGGCAAGATCACCGACTGCCGGGGCCGGTCCGTCACAATCGGCCCGGCTCGACGGATTGCCAGCATCGGCGGCACCATTACCGAAACCCTCTACGCGCTGGGCGCGGCAGACCGGATCGTCGCGGTCGACATCACGTCCACATGGCCGGCACAGGCCCTGCGCGAGAAGAAATCCCTCGGCTACATGCGCGCGATCTCCGCCGAAGGCGTGCTGTCCCTGCGCCCGGACCTGATCCTCGCGATGAACGATGCGGGTCCGCCAACGGCCATGGACCAACTCATTGCGTCCTCGGTTCCCGTGGTGTTCGTGGAGTCCACGCCTTCCACCGACGCGATCCGGGACCGGACCCGCTTCCTGGCCCGCGTGGTCGGCGCCAGGGCGGCTGGCGACGCGCTGAGCGCCGCGATCGACGCCCGCTTCAGCGCCCTTGCGACATGGCGGGCCGCCCATCCACGGGCGCCGCGCATCCTGTTCGTGATGCGGATGACCAACGGCCATCCGCTGGCCGCCGGCAGCGGAACGGCGGCGGACGCGGTGATCCGGCTGGCCGGTGCCACCAACGCCGGGGCCGGCATGCAGGGCTACAAGATCGTCGAGGATGAAGCCCTGCTGACCCTGCGGCCGGATATCGTACTGACGATGGCACAGGACGCCGCCAGCCTGCGCGCCGCCCTGCTCGCCGATCCCGGCTTCCGCCTCACGCCGGCCGGCCAGAAGGGCGCCATCATCGCCATGGAGGGCGAACGCCTGCTGGGCTTCGGCCCGCGCACGCCCGACGCGGCGCTCGACCTCGCCCGGATGATCGACGCCGCGATGCCGGCATGATCATCCGCCGCCCCGGCTTCGGCGCCACGATGGCCGGCCTGGCGGTGCTGCTGCTGGCAACCGCCATCGCCGCACTGGCCATCGGCGCCACCGGCTTCGGCCTCGGCGGGCTGCTGCATCCGGGCTCGGCGGGCCGCGACGACGTGGCGTGGCTGGTCCTCAGCCAGATCCGCGCCCCTCGGGTGGTACTGGCGGCCCTGACCGGCGCGGCACTCGCCACCTCCGGCGCGGTCATGCAGGGGCTGTTTCGCAATCCGCTGGCCGATCCGGGGCTGATCGGCGTGTCGTCCGGCGCGGCGCTGGGGGCCGCGATCGTCATCGCGGCCGGCGGCGCGTGGCTGGGCAGCGGCGCCATCGGGCGCTGGGGCGTACCGGTCGGCGGCATGGCGGGCAGCCTCGCCAGCACGGCGCTGCTCTATCTGATCACGACCCGCGAGGGCGTGACCTCCACCAACCTGGTGATCCTCACCGGCGTCGCGCTCGGCGCCTTCGCCGCCGCGCTGACCGGCATCCTGATCTTCCGTGCCAACGACACCGCCCTGCGCGACCTGACCTTCTGGACCATGGGCAGCCTCGCCGGCGCGACATGGACACGCATCGGCCTGCTGCTGCCCTTCCTGCTGGCGGCCGCGATCCTCATGGCCGGCCTCGCCTCCCCCCTGAACGCCCTGCTGCTGGGCGAGGCCGACGCGGCGCTGATGGGCTACCGCGTCGAACGGGCCAAGCGGCTGGCCATGCTCGGTGTTTCGGTTGCCACCGGCCCTGTCGTGGCCTTCGTCGGCGTCATCGGCTTTATCGGCGTGGTGGTGCCGCATCTGGTGCGGATGGTCACCGGGCCGGACCACCGGCTGGTCCTGCCGGGCAGCGCGCTGCTGGGCGCCATCCTGCTGCTGACGGCCGATACGATCGCGCGGATCATCGCCATTCCGGCGGACGTACCGGTGGGCGTCGTCACGGCCGCCATCGGCGCGCCCCTCTTCGTCTGGCTGCTGATCCGCCTCCACGATGTCGATGTCCCGTCATGACGGATCACCCATGACGCTGCGCCTCGACACCGTGTCACTTCACAGCAGGGAGCGCCCCCTGCTCGATGCCGTGTCGCTGACGCTCCATCCGGGAGAGATCGTCGCCGTCATCGGGCCGAACGGCGCGGGAAAAAGCACGCTGCTGCGGCTGGCCAGCGGGCTCGTGGCCCCGACCTCGGGCACGGTCAGCCTGGACGGCACCCCGATCGGCGACCTGCCACCGGAACGACTGGCGGCAAGACGGGCGATGCTCGGCCAGGATTCGGTCCTGCGCGCCCGCTTTTCGGTCGCCGAGCTGGTCCGGCTGGGCATCCGCCCCCCATGCCCGCCCGCCCGGCGCGAGGCCATCGCCAGCGAAGCCCTGCGACGCGTCGGCCTGGAGGCATTCGCCGGGCGCGATGTCATGAGCCTGTCGGGCGGCGAGCGTCAACGGGCGCACCTCGCGCGGGTGCTCGCCCAGCTCGCCCCATCCATGCACGCGGGCCGTCCCGGCTTCCTGCTGCTCGACGAACCGATTTCGGCCCAGGACCTCGCCCGGCAGCGCCTGGTGATGGACATCGCACGCGACCATGCCCGCCAGGGCGGTGGCTGCCTGATGGTGCTGCACGACCTCAACTGGGCCGCCAGCCGCGCGGACCGCATCCTCGTGCTGAACCATGGCCGCACCTGCGCGGAAGGAGCGCCAGCCGAGGTCCTGACGCCGGACATGCTGAAGACGGCGTTCGACATTGCCGCCCCCCGCCTTCGCATCCATGTGGAAACCGAACGTCCGTTCGTCATTCCGCATGATTTCGCCCGGTTCCGGGCCACAACCGAAAGAAAGAGCGCATCATGTATATCGCCATGAACCGGTTCCGCGTCACCCCCGAATGCGAAGCGGCCTTCCAGCGCCGCTGGCTGGACCGCGACGTGCTGCTCAAGACGGTTCCAGGCTTCGTCTCGTTCCAGTTCCTCAAGGGTCCCCGGCGCGACGACTACATACTGTACGCCTCCCACACCGTCTGGGAATCCTGTGACGCCTTCATCGCCTGGACGCAATCCGAACAGTTCCGCCAGGCCCATGCCACCGCTGGCGAAGGCAAGAAACTGACGATCGGGCCGCCGGTCTTCGAAGGGTTCGAAGTGCTGCAGAACGTCACACTCTAATTCAGAGGTGCCCCAGGTTGTTCGGACAGATTTACGGCCTTGATAAGCTATACCCGATTGGTGTCACGTCGCCATTCTGACGGCGTGACTGTCAGCCATCGGCCGTTGTAAAACCCGATCCAATTTGCCAGGTCCGTTCGCAACTCCGATCCCATCTCGGACGCGTGCAGATAGACGCATTCGTATTTCAGCGACCGTCCATGCTGATGCGGACCTGACGTTCCTCCAGCACTTCCGTGAACCGGGGTGTCGTGAACTGCGACCTGATCCGAATTAAAAATCTCTGCCGCGCCAAGCTTGTTCCCTCGACCGCCCCAGCCATGTGGCTGTTTCAAACGCCCCACCAATAGGTTCGATCGCGACCCGATCACTGATCCGCAAGACTCAATTGTGAGACATTATTATTTTAACAACGGACAACGCCACCCTTGGCAAGGCGCTGGGAAACGGATCGGGACGGTCCCGTTGCCAGAAGACCTGCCCAGCTTCAGGCCAGTGCGAGCGGTGCGCGCCGCGAGACTCGATGCCCCTTCCCGTTCGCCGGCAGCCGGAACTGGCGTACCAGCGCGGCCAGCCGGGTCGTCTCCCCCGCCACGCTGCGCGACGCGGCGTTGAATTCCTCCGACACGGCGGCGTTCTGCTGCGTCGTCTGGTCCAGCGAGCCAACGGCGACATTCACTTCCGACAGGCTGGACGACTGCTCTTTCGTCGCCATCGCGATGGCATCCAGATGCTGGCTGATCTCGCCGATAAAGGTTGTGACCGTCCGCAGGGCGTTGCCGCTGCTGTGCACCCGGCTCGCCCCTTCGCGCACATCCTCCGCCGATCGGCGGATCAGCGTGCGGATCTCCTTCGCCGCATCGGCAGAACGCTGCGCCAGGGCGCGCACTTCGGTCGCCACCACGGCAAAGCCCCGTCCGCTCTCGCCGGCGCGCGCGGCCTCCACACTGGCATTCAGCGCAAGCACATTGGTCTGGAAGGCGATATTGTCGATCACATCCACGATCGACGCCATCTCCTTCGACCCGCTTTCGATCCGCCCCATGGCCTCTTCGGTCTCCCCCGTGATCGTCACCGAAAGCGAAGCCGATTCCCGCGCCTGCGCACCGATCTTGCGGGCCTCCTCGGAGCGTTGCGCCACCACGCGAACACTCTCCACGATCCCGGCGACGGCAGCAGCCGTCTGTTCCAGCGATGCCGCCTGATGCTCCGTCCGGCTGGCCAGATTGTCGGCCCCGCTCGCCAGTTCCCGCGTGCCGTTGTCGATCGCATCCACGGTGGTCGAGACCGAGGCGAACGTCCCGGCCAACTGTTCCACCGAACGGTTGAAATCATTGCGCAGGATTTCGAACTCTTCGGAAAATGCCGTCTCGATCCGGATAGACAGGTCGCCCCCGGCAACCCGGCTCAGCGCATCCGCCAGTCCGCTGGTCACAACCCGCACACGTTCCCTGGCCTCTTCATCGGCCTTCGCCTGGCGTTCCAGCCGTGTGATCTCGGCCTTGCGGCTGGCTGCGGTTTCCGCTTCAAGCCGCGCATTGTCGATGGCGGCCACGCGAAACACCTCTACCGCCTTGGCCATGGCGCCGATTTCGTCCGCACGCCCGGCAAAGGGGATCGGAGCATCGACCTCTCCCCGCGCAAGGGCCTTCATCGCGCGGGTCATGACCGGCAGCGGCCGCATCAGCCGAACGGTGACCACACTCATCAGAACGGCACTCAGCGCCAGCATCGCGCCCGCGACCCAGACGATCGTCCAGATCAGATTGTCGGTCACGGCATCGACGCGCGTCGCCACGATCGCAACGGAATCGACACCGATGATCCTGTTGCCCTGAGAAGAAAAGATCGGCTGATACAGAGTATAATACGGCACCCCGAGAACCTGGGCCACGCCTTCGAAAGCTTCGCCCCGCATCATGGCCCTGAACGGTGCGCCGGCGGGGTCAAGCGGCGTGTCGATCACGCGCTTCCCGTCACGTCCCCTGATATTGGTCGTCCGGCGGATGAAATCATGGCCGGCCTCATCCAGCACGAACAGCGTCGTGCCTCCGGCCACCACGTCGCCCACGGCATCGACCATGGAATGGCTGCTGAAACGGGCCGGCAGAACATCGGCGGTAATGCGACCCACGGTGCCGTTCGGCCCCCATGCCACATGCACGCCCGGAAGATCCCGCTCCAGAATGGCGACCGCCGCACGCATGCCATTGCGAAGATTGGCTGTCTCCGCCTGTTCCATCTCCCGACGGACCACATGCGTGACGCTGGTCGCTACGAAGACGACACAGACCAGCATAAAAATACAGGTCACCCCAACTACTGTGCCAACGAGGCCGGTTTTCCCGGTCATGCGCATGCTCATCTCCAAATGCAAGCATTTGCGCAATCAGGCGCTCGTCAGCCAAAATAAACAAGCGGGCAGATTCAGTTCCGCATCATTGTGCGATGCAGCATTACCAGCCCGGTATGGTACCCGAGAGGCTTCCTGCCGGTCACTCCCCTTCCGTCGCATGGAAGCGGGTATAATCGACCGTGATCCGCCCGTCGGCCGAGGCGTCGATGATATCGACGAAACGGTGATTGTACAGCACCCGGTCGAAGCCGTAGGCCGTGCGGGCAAAGACGCTCTGCCCCGAGACCTCGTCGGTTCCAGTCACGGTCAGGACGATCTCCGCCTCCTCCTTGCGCAATGCCTCGATCGTCAGGCCGTTCAGCGGGCTGTGCGCGTCGATGACATGCATCGGCGAAAAGGCGAAACGCAGGACCGGAATATGCGACTGCACCAGCACCAGCGGATCGAACTGCCGGGCCAGCCGTCCGTTCGGCTGGACGATCAGGCGCGAGAGAAACAATTCCACATCCACCGACAGGATCGGGCTCAATCGCCGGTTGGCGATGCGCAGGCTCAGATGCGCCGTATCGCCATCCTTGCGGATCAGGGCACTGTTGCTGAACATGAGCCGGGCACGTGGTCGGGCGAACCGTGCAAAGACCAGTCCGGTCGCCACCGCATTCAAGATCATACCCCCCAACAGTTCGCATGACGCGATGACATGCGCCGACCGGCCCACCGGAGCCATCACACCATAACCGACGGTGGAAAAAGTCTGGATACTGAAGAAGAAGTAATCCCAGAACACGCCCGGCCGCGTGCCGGTAATCTCCCGTGGCACCATCATGTAAAGCAGCGCGAACGCGGCGTTGACCACGACATAGCTAGCCAGAGCATACCAGAAGAAACTGCTCCAGCGGATCGTCAGGGCATGGTGATAGAAATCGGACCACGCCCTGTCGGCATGACCCACCCGCACGATATTGTCATCGCTCCGCCCTTCCAGCGCACGATGAAGCCGCAAGCGAGACAGCGCCTGCGGCACATGGGCTGCCAGAAGTCTTTTTCCCGCTCTCTTCTGCTGCCCCGACGGCTCCGAAGCCCCGCCCATTGCCGCGAATCCTTCCCCGCATGAATGATTGCAGCGAGAATGACGTCAAAATCGCATACTCCGTAATGGCATCGATCGCGCAGGTCTCATGCGTGCGACGCTCTTCCCACGGCCTATTTTCCGGCCTGGAGTGACGCGAAGAATTTCTACACGGGCGTCCTCGGCCTGCGGCATCAAGCTTTCTCGGTGCGGGATCTCGATACCATGATCGACGCGCTGAGCGGCCGACGCTTCACCTTCTTCACCGATCCGGACGATCTGGCGCTGGAACTGTATGACAGCGTACCCATTGATGCGCACCCGACCACAATGACGTGACGGCGGGTGGCCGGCCACCAGCCGTCATGGCAGAATCATTTTTCCACAGGAGAAAACAGGCCATGACCGCCTATATCGTCTTTACCCGCGAATCCACCACCGACCAATCGGAACTCGACGCCTACGGGCAGGCTGTCGCCAAGAGCTTCGCCGGCCATCCCCTCAAGGTGCTGGCGGCTTATGGCTCCCAGCAGGTGCTGGAAGGAACACCGCCCGAAGGCGTGGTGATCCTGGAGTTCCCCGATATCGAGGCAGCACGCGCCTGGTACGACAGCCCCGCCTACCAGGAGGTGGTGAAGCACCGCTGGAATGGGTCGTCCTACCGCGTCGTCATCGTCCAGGGCACCTGAGCATCCATCTGGAAACACGCACGGGCGGTTATCCTGGGCGCGTTTCCAGAGTATTTCCATCGAAAAGCGGCCTGGTGGAAATACTCTATCTTATTGTTTTTTAAGATCATTTTCGCCCGTTTGAACACACGCATTCAAACAGCCTGCCAGTCTGGTCGTCAGGCGGCGGCGAGTGACGCGACCCGCTGCCGGCGGAACAGGCTGGCCGCCAGCACGCGCGCATCCTGAAGCGATGCCATGATTTGCCCGTTCAGCGGACGCAGCCATTCGTGAATGGCACGAAAGACGCGCGTTCCATCGTGACGGGACTGGATGACAACCCCGACGAATACACCGTCGATCTCGACGATCTCGGATTTGATCATGACATGGCTCTCCTTCTCGCGGCAGCATGTCCGTAAGAATGCGGGTTCAAGACCACGATACCGGACCGGAAGCAACGACGGCCCGATGAAGACTTCATGACAATCCGATGAACGCCTTTCCCGACTTCAAACCCAGAAGACCGGAGTGCGGCGAAACTTGCGCCACCGCCTATGCGCCGCCTCGTGGGTCGCATCCTGCCGGCAGCACAGAAAGCCGGTTACCGCGCCCACCACATGGCGCGTCTCACCGCCCGCCTCGCCGTCGAACAGCGACAGCAACCGCCCGGTGGTCAACACATCGCTATCCACCCCCAAGGCCGCCTGCACCGCCGCCAGACGCTGCAAATAGAGCCCGCCCTTCTGCCCCGGCGCATGCAGCGCGATGAAGAATTCCGACGCATAGCGCAGTTTTTTCAGGGCCAGCCGCACCTGATGACGCTCCGGCGGTGTCAGCCGCGCGAACCCCCGGCCACGGCGTCGCGCCTTGCGATGCAGTCGTGCCAGATGACGGGCGGCGAAATCGGCCGCCGGTTCTTCCAGCGCCTTCAGCGCCGCTGGCGACCGCGCCTCGTCCCACAGGCTGCCATCGGCAAGATTCCCCATGAAATTCAGCAGCCACTCGGCATCCGCGCTGGCCAGCACCTGCCGGACCCGCGCGTAGGCGCCATCGCGCAGAGGCCGGGCCAGCGGCAGCAGGCGCCCGACGACATTGACCCCCGCCCGCCCCAGCGGGCTGAGGCCGGGCAGCGTCTCCAGCATGAAGACATCCCAATCCCGCGCCTCGCCGACAGCACGCGCCAGCATGCGCGCCCGCGCCGCTGCTTCGTCCAGCGTCGCGCTGGGATAATCGCGCCGCAGCAGCCCCGCGAGCGCGCGAAAGCGACGCAGGGCCACACGTACCTGATGCACGCCCTCCACATTCCGCCCATCCATCGCCACCGGCAGGTTGGCCTCCAAATGGTCGCGCAGGACGCGGGCAATCCGCACCACGGCGCGACGCACGGTATCATCCTTCTCCAGTTCCACCGGCTCGGCACGATGGCTGTCGGGAATGACGGTCTCGCTCTGGTCCGGCATGCGCCCTCCTTTATCGCCAGACCACGGGACGAATGGCGAAATTGCTCTGGATCTGGGCCACGCCCGGCAGGCGCGAAAGTTCCTCGTTATGGATACGCTCGTAATCCGCCGCATCGCGTACCGCGACATGGAGCAGGTAATCGGCATCGCCCGTCATCAGATAACATTGGCGCACATCGGGGCAGGTCTTCACCCGCGCCTCGAACCGCCGCAGACATTCCTCCGTCTGCCGGTCCAGCGTAATCCGCACGATCACGATCGTCGTCGCCTCGCGCCCGCGCTCGTCAATGATGGCGCGATAGCCGCGAATCACTCCGGCCTGCTCCAATTGCCGCACCCGGCGCAGGCAGGCCGAAGGAGACAGCCCGACCCGCTGCGCCAGGTCGGCATTGGTCATGCGCCCATCCTGGCTCAGATGACGCAGAATCGCTCCGGTCGCCCGGTCCATTTTTTGTTTTGAATCGGAACCTATCATGCTTCGGCAACCATCCCGGCAGATCCTGCCATTTAGACGCAGAGAATTGCATATTTCCCACCTCAGCGACAGATCATGCAATCATTCGGCAGGAAATATCAGTCCAAGGCAGCCTAAGCTGATGGCGCACACCCCCATGCCCTGATCGGTCGAGGCCGCGCCGCCCATGCCCCATTCCACCCCAATTCCCCATTCGTACGACGCCGGCTGGCCGCGTGCCCGGGCAGGTGCGACCCTGACGATCGACCTCGACGCCATCCGCGCCAATTACCGCGCGGTGCGGGCCCGTGCGGCCGGCGCGGAATGCGCGGCGGTGGTCAAGGCCGATGCATACGGGCTGGGTGCGGCACGGGTCGCCCCCATGCTGGAGCAGGCCGGTGCACGTACCTTCTTCGTCGCGCATGTGGATGAGGGCATCGCCCTGCGTCCTCATATTGCCCCCACAAGCCGGGTCTTCGTCCTGCACGGTCCGCTGACCGGGGCCGAGGCCGATTGCGTGCACCACGACCTGATCCCGGTCCTGAACAGCGTCGAGCAGATCGGCGCCTGGCGCGCCCTTGCCCACCGGCTGGGCCGCCCCCTGCCTGCGGCGGTGCAACTCGATACCGGCATGTCGCGCTTCGGCCTGTCGGAAGAGGATCTCGACCGGATCGACGCCGACCCCGACGACTGGCGAGGCATCGGGCACTGCCTGGTCATGAGTCACCTCGCCTGTGCCGACGACCCGTCCGACCCGGCCAGCGCCCATCAGCGTGACCGCCTGCTGGCCATGCGCGCCCGCCTGCCGGCCGCGCCCCTCAGCCTGTCCGCCTCGTCGGGTATCTTCCTGGGGCCGGATTTCCATTTCGACCTGGTGCGTCCCGGCGCCGCCCTCTATGGCGTGGCGCCCAACGGCACCGCGCCCAACCCCATGCGCCCGGTGGTGCGCCTGCAGGCGCGCATTCTCCAGACCCGCACCGTCGGCCCCAGGGACGGTGTGGGCTACGGCCTGACCTACCGCCCGACCAGCAGACGCCGGATCGCGACCATCGCCGCCGGCTATGCCGACGGCTTCATGCGCCACGCGGCGCGGGAGGGCCGCGCCTGGCTGGGCACCCAGCCCCTGCCGATCGTCGGCCGCATCTCGATGGATTCGATGGCCGTCGACATTACCGACGCCCCCGATTCCCTCACCCCCCCCGGCGCCATGCTCGACCTGCTGGGGCCGCAGCACGGAGTCGACGAGGTCGCGCGCGGCGCCGGCACCATCGGCTACGAAATCCTGACTTCCCTGGGCCACCGCTACCACCGCGCCTATGTCGCGGACGGCGCGGCCTCTTCCCTCTCCTGAGCGGACCTGACGACACATCATGAAGATCATCATTCTCGGCGGCGGCGTGGTCGGCGTGACCTCGGCCTGGTACCTCGCGCAGGCCGGACACACGGTCACGGTCATCGACCGCCAGCCGGCGGCGGGGCTGGAAACCAGCTTCGCCAATGCCGGCCAGGTCTCGCCCGGCTATTCCTCCCCCTGGGCCGGGCCGGGCGTGCCGCTCAAGGCCGTGCGCTGGCTGCTGATGGCCCATCGCCCGTTCGTATTCCGCCCGATGGCCGACCCGCACCAGTGGCGCTGGCTGACGCAGATGCTGGCCAACTGCACCACCGCCGCCTACGACCGCAACAAGGGCCGCATGGTCCGGCTGGCGGAATACAGCCGTGACGTCATGACCGAACTGCGCGCCAGCACCGGCATCACCTATGACGACCGCCAGCAGGGCACGCTCCAGGTCTTCCGCAAGCAGAAGCAGCTCGACCATATCGGCGAAGACCTGCGCGTGCTGGACCAGTACAACGTGCCCTACGAACTGCTGGACGCCGCCGGCTGCGTGCGGGCCGAACCCGGCCTGGCGGCGGCGCAGGGCAAGCTCGTGGGCGGCCTGCGCCTGCCGGGCGACGAGACCGGCGACGCCCACATGTTCACCCAGCGCCTTGCCGCGATGGCGGCGGAACGCGGCGTGACCTTCCTCTACGACACCACGATCCGCGACCTGAAGCGCGAGGGGGGCCGTATCGCCGGCATCGACACCAGCCGGGGCCGGATGGAGGCGGATTCGTACGTGCTGGCGCTGGGCAGTTTCTCGCCCGCCATGGTGCGCGGCCTGGGGCTCGACCTGCCGATCTATCCGGTGAAGGGCTATTCCATCACCGCCCCGATCGTCGATGCCGCGCGCGCCCCGGTTTCCACGGTGATGGACGAGACCTACAAGATCGGCATCACCCGACTGGGCGACCGCATCCGCGTCGGCGGCACCGCCGAACTGGCGGGCTTCAGCACCACGCTCCGCGCCCCGCGCCGGGCCACGCTGGAACATTCGCTGACCGACCTGTTCGCCGGCGGCGGCGACGTGCCGGCCGCCACCTTCTGGACCGGCCTGCGCCCCATGACACCGGACGGCACGCCGATCATCGGCCCGACCGGAATCGACAATCTCTATCTCAATACTGGCCACGGCACGCTGGGATGGACCATGGCCTGCGGCTCGGGCCGGGTGCTGGCCGACATCCTCTCGGGCCGCAAGCCGGACATCGCGCACGAGGATCTGGCGCTCAGCCGCTATAAAGCCTGATCCAGGCAGCGCCCGGCCCAACCGCCGGGCGCCTTTTCCCATCCAGTCGCCCCCCCCGCCATGCGCCGGGGGCTCGCTTGCCGCCGCCGATACGCTGCGATATGGTGCGCGCCGCATCCAGAGCCGGGACCTCCCGGCACCAACCTGCATCCGAGCAAGGTGGCGTTCCCGTTATGGGAAGATGTGGCCGATCCGGCAAAAAACGGACCGCTACCTCACTGTCATCGATCCTCGTGGTGCCTGTAGCAAGCGAGGAAAGGCCGCAACCGCGATGCCCAACACCCAGCAATTCGCCAGCGATAATTACGCCGGTATCTGTCCCGAAGCCCTGCGGGCGATGGAAGAGGCCAATCGCGGCTCGGCCACCGCCTATGGCGACGATCCGTGGACGCTGCGCGCCGCCGACGCCTTCCGCCGGACATTCGAGACCGATTGCGAACTATTCTTCGTCTTCAACGGCACGGCGGCCAATTCGCTGGCGCTGGCATCGCTCTGCCAGTCCTACGAAAGCATCATCGCCGCCGATATCGCCCATGTCGAAACCGACGAATGCGGCGCGCCGGAATTCTTCTCCAACGGCGCCAAGATCCTGGTCGGCCGCACCACCAACGGCAAGCTGACGCCCGAGACGATCCGCGCGTTCGTGCTGGGCCGCACCGACATCCATTTCCCGCGCCCCAAGGCCGTCACCATCACCCAGCCGACCGAGACCGGGCAGGTCTATACGCTGGACGAGATCCGCGCGATTTCCGCCACCTGCCGCGAACTGGGCCTGCGGCTGCACATGGACGGCGCGCGCTTCGCCAACGCCGTCGAAACCCTGGGCTGCGCCCCGGCCGAAATGACGTGGCGGGCCGGTGTCGATGTCATGAGCTTCGGCGGCACCAAGAACGGCATGGCGATCGGCGAAGCCGTGATCTTCTTCGACCGCGCCCTCGCCGAAGGCTTCGATTACCGCTGCAAGCAGGCGGGGCAACTGGCCTCCAAGATGCGCTTCCTCTCGGCGCCCTGGGCCGTGATGTTCGAAACCGGCGCCTGGCGCACGCATGCCGCCCACGCCAATGCCTGCGCCCGCCATTTCGCCCGGCAGGTCGAGGGGCTTCCGGGGGTGGAAATCATGTTCCCCGTCGAAGCCAACGGCGTATTTCTCAAACTGTCGGAGACCCTGACCGCAGGGCTGCACGCGCGGGGCTGGCGGTTCTATACCTTCATCGGCGGCAGCGCCCGCTTCATGTTCGCGTGGGATTCGCATATTGCCCGCGTGGATGCGCTTGCCGCCGACCTGCGCGCGCTCACGACCGCCGACGCGGCATAGGAGCCCTCCCCGTCATGACGCTGCAATCGTGGCTGCTCTACCTCAATGCCGTGTTCCTGCTTTCGGCCATTCCGGGGCCGAACATGACGCATATCATGACCGCCAGCATCCGCTACGGGGTGCGGCGGGCACTCCCGGACATGACGGGCTGCCTGCTGTCGCTGGTCGCGCTGATGGCGGCCTCGGCACTGGGGCTCAGCGCGGTGCTGGCGGCCTCGCCCCTGTTGTTCACGATCCTGAAATTCGCCGGTGCCTTCTACCTGATCCAGCTTGGCATACGCGGCTGGCTGTCACATGCCCCCGCCGCACAGGCGGAGGGCGCCGCCCTGCCGCCACTGGCCTGGCACAGCTCGCTGCGCACGTCGTTCCTGGTCGGCGCCAGCAACCCCAAGGCCATCATCTTCGCGGCGTCGTTCCTGCCGCAATTCGTCAATCCCGCCGCCCCGCAGGCTCCGCAATACGCGCTGCTGATCGCAACCTCGGCGGTGGTGGAAGTGCTGTGGTACCTCGTCTATGCCGGCAGCGGCGCCCGGCTGGCGGCGGTGCTGTCCCGCACCACCTGGCGCCGGCGCATGCAGCGCACCAGCGGCGCCCTGTTCATCCTGTTCGGCTGCGTTCTGCTGCTGCACGATCCGAAATAAGGAAAGAACAGGACGCCATCTTTTCCAAAACCCTCTCATGAAACTATAGCGCAACCTGTCCGCTGATCCGGGTCACGGTCGCACCGCCGATCCAGATTCCCGCCTCGTCCCGCGCCACCCGCACGCGCCCCATCCGCCCCAGCACCGTGCCCTGGCTGGCGATATAGGATTGCGGCGCCAGACCGGTACCGATCAGCCACTTGGCCAGCCCCGCATTCAGGCTGCCGGTCACCGGGTCCTCGAAAACCGCGGCCCCGCCGGTAAAAGCCCGCACCTCGAAGCTGGCCCCATCCCCATCGCACTCCGGATTCCAGGGCGCGACCACGCCCACGTCCCAGCCCGCCAGCGCCTGCGAATCAGGCCGAAGCGCCAGAAGCTCCTCCCGGTCGCCCACCATCAGGCCGACCCAGCCGGGGCCGTTATCCACCCAGTTCGCGGCCACCACCCGATCGGGCGACAGGCCCAGCCCGCGCGTGACGACCGCCAGATCCGCCGCATCGACCGGCCCCGCCCGACGCAGGGGCGGCGCGGCGAAGGCCAATCCGTCAGCATCGCGACGCACCGTCACCAGGCCGGCACCGCATTCCTGCACCACATCGCGCCCCTGCGGCACACCGCCCATGGCCAGCCAGACATGACACGACCCGAGGGTCGGATGACCGGCGAACGACAACTCCGTCTCCGGCGTGAAGATCCGCACCCGGTAATCGGCACCGGGCTGCGTGGGCTTGAGCAGAAAGGTCGTCTCGCTCAGATTCATCCAGTTCGCGAAGGCCGCCATCTGCCCGTCGTCCAGCCCGTCAGCCCCCGCGACGACGGCCAGAGGATTCCCCTTCAGCGGCGCCGCCGCGAAGACGTCAACCTGATGAAAGATATATGTCGTCATCAGTTCTTTCTCCGAATTCCCACGATCATTCCTCACGCCGCTCCATGCAGCGTCAGTAACAGGATCAGCCCCAGCGCGATGATCAGCCCGATCCCGGCCGCTTCGACGTGACACCAGATCCTGCCCTCCCCGGGCCGCCGGAACGGCTGGACCGGATTCCGGGCGGATCGCGCTTCCTTTGCTGCGATGACCATCATCAATCGTCCTCTCTCACGCACGAAGAGGCCCTCCGTCCCACACATTGTACTATTACAATATTGAGTTCCTCTTCATTTCTGTAGTTTTGTTCTAGGATTATCGAGGGTCAATCGTTATATTGTCCTAGTTCAATCCGATCGCACCGTTCACGGCAGGACAAATGACCCAAATCTGGCGCCCCGACATTCCGCCTTCACCCGGCCCGCTCTATGCCCGGCTGACCGACGCGCTGGAACGGGATATCGCGGCCGGCATCCTGCCGGCAGGCGGTCGCCTGCCGCCCCAGCGCGACCTGGCCCATACCCTCGGGCTCAGCGTCGGTACCGTGACCAAAGCCTATGCCGAGGCCGAGCGACGCGGCCTGCTGCTGGCCCATGTCGGCCGAGGCTCCTTCATTCGTGGAACGAGCCCCGATATCGCGATCGCTACCAGCTTCGACTCGGTGGCTTCCGCCTCCGAAGCCAAGGCAACCGGCCCGCAGGGCACCGGCATCGACCTGCGCTGCAACATCCCGCCGCGTGTCGGATTGTCCCGGGCACTGGAACGCGCGGTCGCGGATCTGGCCGCCAGCGGGCAACTGGAACCCGCCGTCCAATATATCCAGGCCAGCGGCCTGCGCTCGGTGCGCGAAGCCGGGGCGGCGTGGCTGGCGCGCCGCTACGGTCTGGCATGCGACCCGGCGGACCTGATCCAGTGCAATGGCGGCCAGCACGCGATCACGCTGGTGCTGTCCTCGCTCTGCCGGCCCGGCGACACCGTGCTGTGCGAGTCCGCCACCTTCTACGGCGCCCGCACCGCCGCCGAACATATGGGCCTGACATTGCGCGGCGTGGCGATGGACGAGGAAGGGCTGATCCCGTCCGCGCTGGAACGCGCCGCGCTGGAAACCCGTGCCCGCGTCCTGTTCACGGTGCCGACCCTGCAAAACCCCACCAGCCGGACGATGAGCCTGTCCCGGCGGCAGGACATCGCACGGGTTGCCCGGCAGCACGACCTGACGCTCTTCGAAGACGACGCCTACTATCTCTACGCCGATCCGGCCGACCGCCCGCCGCCCCTCGCCGCCATCGCGCCGGAACGCACGGTCTATCTCGCCAGCATTTCCAAGGGGGTCTGTCCGGGCTTCCGCCTGGCGTTCGTGACCCTGCCGCCCAATGTGGCGCGCGAGCGGATCATGCGCGGCATCCGCGCGCTGGGCTATTGCCCGCCGGCACTCGGCGGCATGATCTTCGCGCGCTGGGTGGCGGACGGCACCGCCGACGCCGTCGCCGACGCGGTCCAGGCCGAAGCCGCCGCACGGCTGGCGATGGCACGCCAGATCCTGGGGCCTGCCATGGACAGTCCCGGCGCGGCGCGTTCGCCCCATGTCTGGGTGCCGCTCTCCCCACTGGCGGCCCAGCGCACCCTGAACCACGCCCTGCGCGCCGGGGTGGACCTCACGCCGCCCGAAGCCTGCTGCGTGTCCCGTGACGCCGAGTCCGGCCTCAGAATCTGCCTCGGCGCTCCGGACGACCGACCGACCCTGGAGCGGGCGCTGCACATCGTGCGCGACGCCATCCACGAACCCGCGATCAGCGAGGCCCGCGGCATCATCTGATCCGCCTCCAGGAGCCGGACATCAGGCCGCCGGCCACACCTGAAGACAGCGTGGGTCGATGCTCACCCGGCAAGCGCCATCCGCCGCGCAGGACGGATCGGCCACGATCTCCAGTTCGGCATCCCCCAGACGCAGCCCCATCGGGCGCTGGCCGTCGCGCACCTCGCCCCGCCACAGGATACGGGCCGGGCAGGCGCCATCGTCCGCCACCCGGATCTGGTATGGCCGCGCCGACCAACGCACCCGCGTCCCCGGCGGCGGCAGATCCGTTCCCTCCCCGTCCGGATGCCGCGCCAGCAGCGTCACGCCCTGCCCCACGTCGATCCGTCCGTCCGGCAGCATCGTCCCGTCGCCGATCGCCTCGGCGCCCAGCAGACGGGCGGCCAGTTCGCTACCCGGCCGGGCGAACACATCAGCGGTCGGTCCGGCACGGATCACGCGGCCGGCATCGAGCAGCACCAGTTCCTCCGCCATGGCCAGCGCCTCCGCAGGGTCATGGGTCACCAGCACCGTTACCACCTCCATGCCGCGCAGCACGGCCAGAACCTCCCGCCGCAGCCGCGTGCGCAAGGGGGCATCCAGCGCCGAAAACGGTTCGTCCAGCAGCACCAGGTCCACACGGCACCGCGACAATGCCCGCGCCAGGGCCACCCGCTGACGCTGGCCGGGGGAGAGTTCGGCCGGATATCGCCCCGACACACCCTCAAGCCCCAGCGCGCCCATCCAGGCCGCCGCCCGCTCCGGCACGCAATCGGTCGCGAACGTCACCTGCCGCGCCACCGTCAGATGCGCCGGCAAGGCATAACCTTGCGGCACATAGGCAACCGCACGCTGCTCGGGCGGCAGCGGCGACAGGTCGCTTCCATCCAGCCGCACCGTCCCCGCCACATCCTCCAACCCCGCGATGGCCCGCAGGGTCATCGATTTTCCCGATCCGGACGGCCCGAGGATGGCAATGCGCCGCGCCCGGCTTTCCAGCCTCACGTCCAAGGTAAAACCCGGCAGGTCACGGCGGATCGCCAGCGCCAGATGGCGCGGTGGTGCCTCCACCCCCTCCCGCGCGGCCAGAAGCGGCAACGTGGCCATGCGGGGCGCGGCACCACGGGCGACGGGTCGCGTCAGCCAGTGCCCCGCCGCCATTGCCAGCCCGGCCAGCAGCAGGGTCGGCGCCAGAACCGGCAACATGGCCGGCAATCCCGCCTCGCCGAACGCGACATAGGTAAAGACCGGCAGGGAGTAAGGATGATAGGCGAGCATCACCGTCGCGCCGAATTCGCCAAAGGCCCGCAGCCACGCCATAACCAGCCCGGCCAAGATCGACCGCCGCGAAGGCCGAACGGGCGGCGATGATCAGGAACGGCGCCGCGACGAACATCTCGGCCGCGACGATGCCGGCAAAATGCTCGCTCAGCCCCAGCCCGCCCAGCGGCCCGCCATAACCCAGCAGAAACAGCAGCAGCACGCCGCCGGCCAGCGGCGGCAGGGCGAGCGGCAACTGCACCACCCCGCCCAGCCACACCGTCCACCAGCCGCGCCCCCGCGCCAGCACATACCCCAGCGGAATGCCGAACAGCCCGATCAGCAGCGTCGCCACCCCGGCACTGGCCATCGACACGCCGGCGGCCCGGGCCAGTCCAGCGCGATCCACGCCGGCCCAGTCTGCGTCGCCCAGCCGCACCATGCCCGCCACGAAGGGTGCCAGCAGCCACAGGCATAGAAGGCAGGCCAGCCCCTTTACCGCACCGGGCATGGGCCGCATGCCGCGCGCCGTCAGGGACGAATGACCGGCCGCACCAGCGCGGGCAGCGTCCTGTCATCTCCCACAAGAACCGGCACCATCTTCTCCAGCCCATGCTGCCGCAGAACCGCGCTCCCCTCCTTGCCCAGCAGGAAGGCAACGAACCGCGCCGCCCCATCGGGGTTCGGCGCATCCTTCAGGATCGTGACCGAATACCGGGCCGCCAGCGCCAGTTCCGGCGGCAGTTCTATGCTCGGGATCTGCATGTCGGCGGTTTCCATCGCATAGAAGAAACCGACATCGATCTGTCCCGATTGCAGGCGCCCGACCAGGCTCTCCTCCGGCCGTACCTGCCCGGACCGGTCAGAGCCCATGATCCGCGCCGCCAGGCCAGGCTGATGGTAGAACGCTTCGGCCTGCTGCAACATATGGACGGTCAGCGCCCCTTTCGGGTCCAGCGCCGGGTCGGTCCGGCCGATCCGGACGCCGGGCAATTGCAGGACCTCGTACCAGGGCCGTGTCTGCAAGGCGTCGACGATGGGACTCTGCGGATTGTACCCGATCACCAGCGGCGAGCGCGCGAAGATGATAAACCAGCACACCAGGTCGCCCAGCCGGCCGTTCAGGGCCGGATCGGCGCTGATGAACACATCGCCCCGCCGCAGCCCACCCCGGATCTGATGCACAAGGGCACCCGACGGGCCCGCATAGCCGCGAAAGATATCGTCGCCGATCGCGTCGAAAGCCGGGGCGACGCCCCGTTCCATCAGCTTCAGCAGCGAACCGGCATACAGCACGTCCACCGTCCGACCGTCCCACGCCCAAGCCCTTGCCGGAACGGGGAGCATCGCCGCCCCCAACAGCATTGTCCGACGTCGCATTCTCTCTCCCGCCTGTTCACGCGGAAGACAGCATACCACCGGGCTTGGATTTACAAGAGACTGTTTCAAAAGCTCCGATCATGACCGGAAACGTAAGGCAGCCTCAGCGCGCGACGCCCGGCAGGTTCCAGCCATACCGCAGGGCCATGAGCCGCAGGCCGAAACAGACCAGCCCGCCCGCCACGGCCCCCCAGGCCACCGGCACGGCCAGCCGCCGGCTGGCGACGACCACCGCCGCGCCAGCCAGCGCGGCGGTGGCATAGATGTCCGAAACCAGGATCAGCGGCACGCGCGCCAGCAGCAGGTCGCGCATCACGCCGCCACCCACCGCCGTTACCATGCCCATCAGCGCCGCCCCCAGCGCGCCGACACCGCGCGACAGGGCCTTCTCGGCCCCCGCGACGGCAAACAGCGACAGGCCGGCGGCATCCAGCACCGCCAGCACCGATCCCCCCGGCGCAAGCCGTAGCGCGGGCGGGAGGAGAAACACCATCAACCCGGTCAGGAAGGCCAGCGCCGGATAGCGCCAGTCGCGGATCGCACTGGGCGGCACGGCACCGATCAGCACGTCGCGGATCATGCCGCCGCCCAACGCGACCACGCAGGCCAGCACCATGATGCCGAACAGATCGAGATGGCGCGCGGACGCCACCATCGCGCCTTCGGCGGCGAACACCAAGGTTCCCGTCAGATCGGCAACCAGAACGACCGAGGCCAGGGTCGGACGCATGTCAGAATCCGCTAGCCCCACCCGGCGGCGGGAAGCCGAAACGCACGCGCATCAGCCTCCCCCCTCCAGTCCTCAGTGACGCGGCGCCAGGATAGCGGCCAGCATGTCCGGCTTGCCCTCCACCCGCTCCAGATGCGGATAGCGCAGCCCGCCATGATACGGGACCGAGACCGTCACATACCGATCGCCTTCCTGCAACAGCAGCGCGATCGGCGCGGCATGCGCGTCCTTCGCGTCGACGATCGCCTCGCGCAGCACCTCGGGGTCATACGCCTCGCCATTCACCGCGATCACCTTCGCATCGCGGGTTATGCCGGCCTGCCAGGCAGGGCTGCCCCATTCCACATTGCCCAGCGCGCCGCCCTTGCCGATGGTAAGCCCCAGCGAGAAGGCGAAATCCTCGACATGCCGCACGCTGGCGAACGACCCGACATATTTGTTGGGCTGATCGGTATAGACCAGCCGGTACCCACCGCGCGTGAACCCGTCCAGCGGTGCGTGCTCCGAGGTCTCGTCCAGCCGCTTGCGCAGGAACGTCGCCCAGTCATAGGGCTGGATGTCGTTCAGCGCCTTCACCACGTCGTCGAACTCGTACGTGCTGGTGATGAAGCTGCCGTCATTGGTGCCGAAGAAATGGCGCGCCACGTCGTCCAGCGAATGCTTGCCGCCGGAAAGCTGGCGGATCAGCGTATCGGCATCCAGCCAGATGAGCTGGCCTTCGGAATAATAATCCTCGCTGCGCTGCCAGCTCCGCCAAGACAGCGGCGCGCGCCGCGCGATCACCGGATCGTTCGTCGTATCGATCAGCGGCCGCCAGGTGCGTCCACGGCGCGTGTCATACACCGCGCCCACCTCGGCCAGCGCCTCGATCACCTGCGGTGCCGTCATCAGGCCCGCACGCGCCGCCAGGACATACCCCCAATACTGGGTCTGCCCTTCATAGACCCACAGGCCCGTCCCACGCTGGGGGGTATTGAAGTTCGGCGCCCACAGGCCGGCCGGCCGGCGGTATTTGCCGTTCCACGAATGGGTGTATTCGTGCGCCAGCAGGTCGCGCGTCGCGAACGTCTTGTCCCATTCGGTAAAATAGCCGCGCGGGCCGCTGTTTTCGCTCGACTGGTGATGCTCCAGCCCGATCCCGCCGAGTTCCTCGGTCAGCGCGAGCAGGAAGTCATAATGATCGTAATGATGCGAGCCATAGAGCAGGTTCGCCTGCGTCACCAGCGCGCGATGCGCCGCGATCTGGGCATCGCTCACCTCCAGTTCCCCCGGCTTGTCCGCCACCAGGTTCAGCGCCACCGGCACGGCGGCACCCGGCGCCAGGTCGATGCGGCGGAAATACCGCCCGGCGAACAGCGGGGAATCCACCAGCGTATTGAACGGCACCGGCTTGAAGGTCACGACATCGCCGGCCTTGCCCTGCGCGCGCAGTGCCGTGCCGTACTGCCAGCCCGTGGGCAGGCGCAGGCTGGCCTCGACGGGGATCTGGCGCGTGAAATACCCGGCCGGATAGAGCGCCACCGCATTCCACTGCACGTTCAGCATCTCGGGCGTCATCACCACGCGCCCTTCCTCGCGCGAAACCGGCGACAGAAGCTGGAACGACACATCCACCGTATGCGCGCCCTTGGGCACGGGGATATGGAAGGCACTGACCGTCACGTTGTCGCGCAGCCACGGCAGCGTCACCCCACCGGCCTTCACCACCAGACCGCCGAACTGGTCGAGCGCACCGGTCGGCGAATGATCGCCCGGCAGCCACATCGGGTAGAACAGCGGCAGGTCGCCGCCGGTCGCCGCCAGCGCGGCCGGCACCGGCACGGTCTCGTGCACGGTCATGATATGCCGCGCCAGGTCGGTGGCATCGACCGACAGCCGGATGGTGCCGCCGAACGGCACGTCCCGCGGCGCCGGGATGGAATCGGGCAGCGGCAGAGGCTCCGGCTGGGGCTGGCTGTCAGCCGCCCCCGCGCTCTGCGACAGCCCCACCAGGCCGACCGAGGCCAGGGCCGTGGACAAGGAAAGGGCGAGAATGCGTTTGGAAAGCGGACGCAAATGGACAACCTTTCAAAATTTCGGGAAATCGCATGCAGTGCCGGGTCACAGGCCCGGCGATCACATTCCGCAATGACATGAAATACGCTGTCCGTCACGCCACCGGCCGGCGCGCGGCCCGACCCACAGGCGGGTCTCATCCGGAGAGCCCTGAAATGCCTGTGAAATTTTCATGACATATACGAATTCCGTATTCTCTCGCGAGAAAATATTAAATAACGATCATCTTATCGATATGGTTTTGAAAAAATTTGTAATATTTTATCGATCGTCATACGTGCCTGTCGTGCCCGTCCCTCCTGGCCGCGCATCGGCCGGATCGGCCCGATACAAAAGAAAACGCCGTGCCAGACCTGATACAGACATATGTTTTCCTTTCCTCTCTCCCACATCCCGTTTTTCCCCGCGCGGCCGGCTCCCTTTTCCCCACGGCGGGCACGGCGCGTACCGTCTTTCCGGCACCCGTCTTCCTCGCCGGGCGACAACCCCGTTTCGCGCCCGCTACGGGCTTCCCTGCCCGCAAGGCGGCCCCTCCCGCGCGCCCATGGACAAGGATCGGGATCGTCGCTAGTGGCAGCACGCGGCACCGGCCCCAGCCTCCCCGTACCTGCGTTCCCGTAACATCTTCTCGTTCAGAATCGGTTCCGTCCTGGCCCTCGTTGGGGTTGGATGCCTCCTTATTCTCCAGGACCTCAGGCTCAGGCCCATGCACCAGATCGCGCCCGTGACACCTTCGCCGCCCCCCCCCCGATCATCCGGTCGCGCCGCGCGTCTGCTGGGGGGCGGTCTCCTGGCCTGCGCCATCCTGTCCGGGGTCGCAACGTCCGCCATGGCTTCGGCCATGGTACGCAACGACCATGGCCTGCTGACGGTCGCGGCGGATTCGCCGCTGGCGGCCCGCCTGTCCGTCAACTCCGTCACGCTCGCCTCGCCCAGCCGCACGATTCCGGTGCCCGGCGAAATCCGTGCCGAGCCGTCGCAGTCTGTTTCGGTCATGACGCCGGTTGCCGGCGCGACCCTCAGCCTGCCGGTCACCGCCGGCGACCATGTGACGCGCGGCCAGGTCCTTGCCGAACTGGCCTCGGGCGACATGGCCCTGGCCACGACCGACGCCGCGAAGGCCCGCGCGGGGCTGGACTATGCGCGGCGCGCCCTGCTGCGCGCCCAGGGCGTCGCCAGCGCCGGCGGCGCCGCCACCCGCGATGTGGAAGCCGCCCGCAGCGCGTGGCTCCAGGCCCAGGCGGAAGACGACCGTGCCACCGCGCGGCTGGCCGCCCTGCGCGCCCAGCCCGGACAGGGCGGCGTGATCCGGCTGACCACGCCGATCGACGGCACGGTTTCGGCGGTCAACACCGCCCCCGGTGCCTTCGTCACCGACCCGACGGCACCGCTGATGACGGTCACCGGCACGCAACAGGTCTGGGCCGTCGCCGCCGTGCCGGAAAACCTGACCAATACCGTCCATACCGGGCAGGCGGTCGATATCACCTTTCCCGCCCTGCCGGGCCGGACGACGCATGGCACGATCGCGGCGATCGAGCCGGTGCTGCATCCCGATACCCGCACGCTCCAGGCGAGGGTGGTGCTGGCCAATGACGATGACACGCTGAAGCCCGGCATGTTCGCCACCGTGACCATCCTGAGCCCGCAGCCACCGCGCATCATGGTCCCGCAATCGGCGCTGCTGATGAACAACGACACCGTGACGGTGTTCGTCGAAGTCGCGCCCCATGCCTACAGGCGGCGCGATATCGAGATCATTTATGACGACGGCGACCTGTGCGAGGTCACGTCCGGCCTTTCGGCCGGCGACCGCGTCGTGACCCAGGGCGCGGTGCTGCTGAACGATGATTAACCGCTTTATCGCCGCCTGCCTGCAGCAACGGCGCATCGTCTTCGCCGCCATGATGATCCTGATGACCCTGGGCGCGATCGCCTGGCATCAGATCCCGGTCGAGGCCTACCCCGACCTGGGCGCGGTCAACGTCCAGATCACGAGCCAGGTACCCGGCCTCGCCGCCGAGGAGATCGAACAGGAAGTCACGGTCCCGCTGGAGCGCCTGCTGGCCAGCACGCCGGGGCTGGTCGACAGCCGCTCCAGTTCGACTTTCGGCCTGTCGCTGATCACCCTGATCTTCAAGGACGGCACCGACGTCAACACCGCGCGCCAGCATGTGTCGGAGCAGCTCGCACAGGCCGCGCTGCCCACGGGCGTCGTCCCGACGATGGGGCCGATCACCGGCCCATCGGGCGAAATCTACCGCTACACGCTGCAATCCGACGGCCGGAACCTGATGGAACTGTCCGATATCCAGAAATGGATCGTGATCCCGGCCCTGGAACAGGTGCCCGGTGTCGCGGCGGTCAATAATTTCGGTGGCTTCACCATCGAGTACCAGATCGTCCTCGATCCGCAGGCCCTGTTCCGCTACGCCGTCGGCGTCAATGACGTGATCGCCGCCCTTCAGGCCAACAATGCCAATGGCGGCGGCGGCCGCATCACGCGCGGCGATCAATCCTATGTCGTGCGCGGGGTCGGCATGGTCCATACGCTCGGGGACATGGGCGCCATCGCGGTGACCCAGCGCAACGGCGTGCCGGTCCTGATCCGCGATCTGGGCGAGCTGCAACTGGGCCATCAGGTGCGCGAGGGCATCCTGGGCCTGAACGGCAACTCGGATACGATCGAGGGCATCGTCACGATGCTCAGCGGGCAGAACCCGTCGCTGGTGCTGCAGGACCTGCATGACACGATCACCCGGCTTCAACTCCGGCTGGCCTCCTCGGGCGTCAGGATCGTGCCGATCATCGACCGCGACAGCCTGGTGCGGACCACGACCGACAAGGTCACCCACACGGTGATCGAGGGCGTGAGCCTGGTCTTCCTGATCCTGGTCCTGTTCCTGGGCAGCCCGCGCAGCGCGATCGTCGCCGCCGTCACCATTCCGCTGGCGCTGGCCACCGTCTTCGTGCTGATGCACCTGCTGCACATGCCGGCCAACCTGTTCTCGCTCGGGGCCATCGATTTCGGCGTGATCGTCGACGGCGCCATCGTGGTGACCGAGGCCATCCTGCGCATCCGCGAGGAACGGCCGGACCACAAGATGGACGAGGGCGACATCCTTGCCGTGACACGGCATGTGGGCAAGGCAATCGTCTTCGCGACCCTGATCATCATCATCGCCTACGGCCCGCTCTTCGCCTTCGAAGGCGCGGCAGGCCGCCTGTTCCGGCCGATGGCCTTCACCGTCAGCTTCGCCCTGCTGGGCGCCCTGCTCTGCGCCACGACGCTTACGCCCGCACTGGCCTATCTGGCCATGCGCAAGCCGCACCGCCTGTATCACAACGTGCCGCTGGAAAAGCTGCACCATGCCTACCACCGGGGCCTAGGCCATATGGTGGACCGGCCGTGGGCAGCCTATCTGGGCGGCGCGATCGCCTTCTGCCTGGTGGTCTGGCTGGGCGCGCGCACGGGGCGCGAGTTCCTGCCCGATCTCGACGAAGGCGCGCTGTGGCTACAGATCCAGCTTCCCTCGGGCCTGTCGCTGGAAAAGGCCAGCGCGATGGCCGACGAGATCCGCGACGCGATCCGTGCCTTCCCCGAGACCAGTTTCGTGGCGACGCAGATCGGCCGCAACGATTCAGGCACAGACCCGTGGAGCCCCTCGCATATCGAGGCCCCGGTCGGCCTCACGCCCTACAAAACCTGGCCGCACGGCGAAACCCGCGTGGCGTTCATCAACCGCCTGCATGACCGGCTGGCGCAGATTCCCGGCATCACCTTCGGCATCAGCCAGCCGATCGCCGACAACATGAACGATCTGGTCGGCGGCGCGCACAGCCCGCTGGTCCTGCGCGTCTATGGCGACGACCTGAAGGAACTGCGCCGGATCGGCACCCATATCGTGTCCATCCTGCATCAGGTCCCCGGCACCGCCGACGCCTCGATCTTCCAGGAACCCGAGATTCCGCAAATGGATATCACGGTCGACCGGGCAGCGGCGGCCCGCTACGGCGTCAACGGCACGGATATCATGAACGCGGTCCAGAACATGGTCGGCGATGCCGCCGTGGGGCAGGTCTATGTGGGCGACCGCATCTACGCCATGACCGCGCACATGCAGCGGCGCCTGAACAACGACCTGCCGGCCATCCGCCAGATTCCGCTCACGGGCCTGAACGGCGCGCGCATTCCGCTCGGACTGGTCGCCCACATTGCGCTCCAGACCGGCGAGGCGAACATCGCGCACGAGATGAACCACCGGCAGATCACCATCCGCGTCGATAATGGCCAGCGCCCGCTGTCGCAGTATCTCGCCGATGCCCAGGGCCGCATCGCCGCGCAGGTGCATTTCGACTCCGCGCGCTACCGGCTGGAATGGGCCGGCACCTTCCAGCAGGAGGAACGCGCGGAGGCCCGGCTGAGCGTGGCGCTTGCCATCATGTTCTGCGTCATGCTGGTCCTGCTGTTCAGCCAGTTCGGCTGCCTGCGCCAGGCGTTCCTGGTGCTGGCGGTGGTGCCCATGGCCACGCTGGGCGGCCTGGTGGCCCTGAACCTGCGGGGCGAGACGCTGAACATCGCCACCGCCGTCGGCTTCATCGCCCTGTTCGGCGTCGCGATCCAGAACGGCATCATCATGATCTCGGCCATCAACCGGCTGCGCGACGAAGGCATGCCCCTGCGCGACGCGGTGCTGGAAGGGGCCGGCGAGCGGTTCCGCCCCGTGCTGATGACGGCCACCGTCGCCAGCATGGGCATGCTGCCCGCGGCCCTGGCCACGGGTATCGGCACCGATGTCCAGCGTGGCCTCGCCACGGTCGTCGTCGGCGGGCTGGGCATCGCCACCCTGCTGACGCTATTCATCCTGCCCACCTATTATTGCGAGCTGGAAGCCTGGCAGGCGCGCCGCGCCCCGCGCCGGAAGGGAGACCCGGCATGACCGCCTTTCCTGCGCGCGCCCCGGTTTCGGGCCGCTGCCGGCGCCTGCTGTGCGGTGCCGGCGCGCTCGCGCTGCTGGCGGACCTGGGCGGCTGCGCGGTCGGACCGAACTTCCACCACCCCTCCGCCCCCGCGACGCAGTTCGCGCAGGCGGGCCGCCCCACGCGCACCGACGGCACGGCGGGGGCGGACGGGCAGGCCCAGACCTTCCACCCCGGCGCCGACATCCCCGCCCGGTGGTGGGAACTGTTCCACTCCCCGGCGCTGGACCGTCTGGTCCGGCACGCGCTGGCCAACAGCCCGGACCTGGAGGCCGCACGCCACGCGCTGCGCGTGGCGCAGGAAAACCGCGCCGCCCAGGCGGGGGTGCTGTATCCCAACATCTCGGCCAGCTTCAATCCGGCACGCTTCAAGACCTCGCGCACCTACTCGCCGGTGCCCAACAGCAATCGCTGGCTGTACACCGTCCACACGGCGCAGTTGAACATCTCCTACCAGGCCGATATCTGGGGCGGCCTGCGACGCGGGATCGAAGCCTCGGGCGCCCAGCGCGACGCCGAACGCTATCAGCTCGAAGCCGCCTACCTGACCCTGACCGGCGAACTGGTCCAGGCGGCCATCGCCTACGCCGGGCTGCGCGCGCAGGTCGACACGGTGCAGGACGTCATCTCCAGCCAGCGCCAGATCCTGGAATCCGCCACGCGCCAGATCGCCCTGGGGCAGATGTCCGACGCCGACCTGGCCCAGCAGCGCGCCCAGCTTGCGCAGGACGAAGCCACCCTGGTGCCCCTGCGCCAGCAACTGTCGCAGCAGCATGACCAGATCGCCGCCCTGGCCGGCGACATGCCCGACGCGCCCACGCCCGATTTCACGCTGGACGGCTTCACCCTGCCCCAGGACCTGCCCGTCAGCCTGCCGGCCCGGCTGATCGACCAGCGGCCGGACGTCAAGGTGGCCGAAGCCGGCTGGCACGCCGCCTGCGCGCAAGTGGGCGTCGCCATCGCCAACCGCCTGCCCAACCTGCAACTCAGCGCCCAGCCGGGCCTGGCGGCAGCCTCGATCGGCCAGTTGTTCGTCCCCGGCTACGGCCAGTGGATGGTCGCCGGCATGCTCTCCCAGCCCCTGTTCCAGGGCGGGCAACTGATGCATCAGGAACGCGCCGCCCGCGCGCAGTACGAACAGGCCGCGGCCGAATACCGCTCCGCCGTCGTCGCCGCCGTGCAGGACGTCACGGACAGCCTCAACGCCGTCAGCGCCGATGCCACGGCCCTGGTCGCCGACAGCGAAGCCGAACGCGCGGCCACGCGCAGCCTCGACATCGCCCGCGCGCGCCTCGCCTACGGCGACGCCTCGCGGGTGGACATGCTGCTGGCCACCCAGACCACGCTCCAGGCCCGCGTCACCCTGGCACAGGCCCGCGCGGCCCGCCTGTCCGACACCGCCGGCCTGTTCCAGTCGCTCGGCGGCGGCTGGTGGAACCGCCACGACGCCCCACCCGCCCATGGCGGCTGGCCGCCATAAGGCGACGGGCCGCCCCTCTTAACAGGTCAGAACGCCGCCGATCTCGCGGCACACGCCCCGGGTCGTTCCTTCCCCGTCCCGCATGATCCATCCGCCCGGCCCGGTCGGCGCCACGGTCACGCCTCGGCGCTGCACCGCGATCCGCCGATCGATGTCATTCCGCAACGCCTACTCGCGCTGCCATTGTTCCGGCGTCGGCGGAGACGACGCGCCACGCTGCCCGCGCGCGGCATCAAGCGCCGCCTGATCGCGCGCAATCGCCTGCTGCTGGCGGGTGCGGGCGGCGAGATCCTGCTGCCTGATCGCGGTCTCCGCCGCCGCCTGCCGCCGCGCCTGGTCGGCGGCCGACGCCACGCCCGCCCCCGGCATGAACACGCCCGGCGGAAGGCCCGCGCCGCCAGGATAGGCCTGCGACCACGCCGCCGCTCCCCACGGCCCCCCTGCCAGCCCCACGATCAGGGCGGCCAGCCGGGCGGACGACATCCTCACCGTGCCGCCCCCACGAGATGCGTCGCCAGCCAGCCACGCATCAGGGCGTAAGACTGCTCGGCCGCATCGGCATCGTACCGGCATGGCCCCTTCGGCGTGGTGGCCTCGGTCTCGGTAAAGCAATGCACCGCATGGCCGATCGCCACGAACTGCCAGGCCGTGGGCGTCTGGCTCATCTCCCGCAGAAAGGCCGGAACGTCGGGCATCGTCCACTGATCGTCCGCCCCATTCATCACCAGCACGGACGCCCGGATCCCCCGCGCCAGTGCAGGATCATCGGTCGCCAGATCGCCATGGAACGACACCACCGCGCCCAGCTCGGCCCCGCTGCGCGCCAGGTCCAGCACCGCCGTTCCGCCGAAACAGAACCCGATCGCCGCCAGGCGGGAAAGATCGATCGGCGCCGATGCCGCCTGCGCCCGCAATTCGGCCAGCGCCCCCGCCATTCGCGCCCGCAGCAACGCCCGGTCGGCCATCAGCGGCCTGACCGCCGCCTGGGCCTGCGCATCATCCGCCGGGCGCACCGAGGCACCATAAACGTCCGTCAGCAGAATGACGTAACGCTGCCCCGCGATCATCCGCGCCTTGTCGATGGCGATCGCATTCACCCCATGCCAGTTGGGCACCATGACCAGCCCCGGCCGACGGCCCGGAACCGAATCGTCATAGACCAGCACGCTATCGAACCGCACGCCATCCTGGGTCCAGGTAACGGGCCGCGTCACCATCCGCGCCATGGCGTCACCCTGTCCGGCGAACAGGGCCGCCGCAATCAGGCACAACAGGCCCGCGAGCCGCCATGGCCGCATCGTCATCCTCCATTGGACGGCGGGCGGGACACCCCCGCCCGCACCATTATTTCGCCGGTCCGACCACCGCGATCAGCCGGTCCACGATCGTCGCGTCGGCAAGCGTCGACAGGTCGCCCAGCCCGTCCAGCTCATGGCAGGCAATCTTGCGCAGCAGCCGCCGCACGATCTTGCCCGATCGCGTCTTGGGCAGGTCGGGCACCAGATAGACCCGCTCGGGCACCGCATAGCGCCCGATCCCTTTCGTCACCGCCAGCGACGCGGCGTCGGCCAGGTCCGGCACGGACGCATCGCGCGCCACCACGAACACGACCAGACCCTGCCCCTTGATATCGTGCGGCACGCCGACCGCCGCGCATTCGACGAAGCGATGGTCGGTCGCCACCACATCCTCGACCTCGGCGGTGCCGATCCGATGGCCCGAGACATTGATCACGTCGTCGATGCGCCCCGTGATCCAGTAATAGCCGTCGGCATCGCGCCGCGCCCCGTCGCCCGAGAAATAATAACCGGGGCTGAAGCTGAAATAGGTCTGGCGGAAGCGTTCATGCCCGCCCCAGATGGTGCGCGCCTGCCCCGGCCAGGAACGGGCGATGCACAGGCAGCCCTCCCCTTCGCCGTCGATCACCTCGCCCTTGTCCGTCAGCAGCACGGCGTCCACACCCGGCAGCGGCAGGGTGGCGGAGCCCGGCTTCTGCGGCACCGCTCCGGGAATCGGTGCGATCAGGATGCCGCCGGTCTCGGTCTGCCACCAGGTATCGACCACCGGGCAGCGCCCCCGGCCGACCGCCTCATGGAACCAGATCCACGCATCGGGGCTGATCGGCTCGCCCACGCTGCCCAGCAGGCGCAGACTGTCCAGCGCGTAGCCCTTCACCACCGCGTCGTCGTCACGCATCAGCGAGCGGATGGCCGTCGGCGCGGTATAGAAGGTGGTCACCTTGTGGGTGTCGATCACCTCCCACCACCGTCCCGGCGCGGGATAGGACGGCAGGCCCTCGAACAGCAGGATCGTGCCGCCATTGGCCAGCGGCCCGTAGACCACATAGGTGTGCCCGGTGATCCAGCTGATATCGGCCGTGCACCAGAACACGTCCCCTTCCCGATGGTCGAAGACCATCTCATGGGTGAACGAGGCCCAGACCATATAGCCGCCGGTGGAATGGACCATGCCCTTCGGCTTGCCGGTGCTGCCCGAGGTATAGAGCAGGAACAGCGGGTCCTCGGCTTCCATGTCGGCAGGCGGGCAGTCCGACGATGCCTGCGCCAGCAGCGGCGCCAGCGCCAGGTCACGCCCCTCCTGCATCGGCAGGTCGATGCCCGTGACCGACAGCACCAGCATATGCCGCACGCCGGGCACGCCGCGCGCCAGCGCCTCGTCCATCACGGTCTTCAGCGCGATCCGCTTGGGGCCACGCCGCGCCTCGTCGGCGGTGATGATCGCCACCGCCCCGCTGTCGTTCAACCGGTCGGCCAGTCCCTCGGCCGAAAACCCGCCGAACAGCACCACATGCAGGGCACCGATCCGCGCGCAGGCCAGCATCGCCACCACGCCCTCGATCACCATCGGCAGATGAATCGCCACCCGGTCGCCGCGCTCGACCCCCAGCCCGCGCAGCACGTTGGCCATCCGGCACACGCGCTCATGCAGCGCGCGATAGGTCAGACGCTCGACCTGCGACGCCTCCTGCCCCTGCCAGATCAGCGCGATCTGCTCGCCCCGTTCGGCCAGATGGCGGTCCAGACAGTTGACGCTGGCATTCAGCCTGCCATCCGCGAACCAGCGGATCGACACGTCATCCGCGAAGGACGAGCCCGAGGCCAGGGTGGGCCGCCGCGTCCAGTCCAGGCGCCCGGCCTGATCGAGCCAGAACCGTTCCGGATCGCGCGCGGCGTCGGCGGTCATCTGCCGCAGGTGGGCACCATCAACGCCGGCCTGCGCGGCGAAGGACGGCGGAATCTGGAAAATTTCTTTGTTCGACACTGTATTTTCAATCCGCCTGTCTGACCGGTTCTATTACCGATTTCTTGGTTGGGGGGATGCACATCTTTCAATATAAGAGTTTTATCTCCTTTACACGAGCCCAATTTCAGGCCCGGATGCCCTGGTGCTGAAACATCCGAAGCCCCCGTTGGTTCATGGCCCTCATCGCGGGTTTCCGTTCGCTCATCCGCCACCGCCCGGCCGCTCCGGCGCGGTTTCGAGCGTAAAGGGCAGCGCATCCCGCCGGTTGATATCCAGCGCCAGACGATGATGCAGTGGCGGATGCGCGCGCGACCGGCATTCGGTCCAGTCGCACAGATGGCAGGAAATACCGACGGGAATCGCCGGCGCCTGAAGATTCAACCGGTCGGAATAAACGATTTCCGAGGCGCGGGTGATGTCGCACCCCATGGCGATGGCATGGACCGGTTGCAGGTCGTTCCAGCCGGTCGAAATACCCGACACCGTCCGCGAGAAGCACAGGAACGTCCGCCCGTCGGTAAACTGGGTCACCTGCGCCTGCACCGCGCCGGGGGTGGCGAAACAGGTGTTGGCATTCCATTGCGGGCAGGAATGCCCCTGCCGGGGCACCGGAAAACCGCAGGCGGAGAAACTCTTTGTCATGTTGCCCGCCGGGTCGGTGCGCACGAAAAAGAACGGCACCCCCCGCTCGCCCGGCTTCTGCAAGGTCGAAAGCCGCTGCGCCGCCTGCTGGTACGACACACCAAACCGCGCCGAGAGAATATCCAGATCATAGCGCAGCGCCGTCGCCGCCGCGAGAAACGGCGAATACGGCATCAGCAGCGCGGCGGCGGCATAATTCACCAGCCCGATCTGGATCACGATGCGGGCATCCTCGGTGCTGGGCGCGATCTCCTGCAACAGCGCCTCGATCACCTCCCGCCCTTCCAGCAGCATCAGTTGAAAGGCAAGCTGGAATCCCCGACTTTCCCGCGGCAGGAGGTCCGACAGCAGCAGCAGCCGACTGTCGGGATCGTAGCGGCGGAACGCCCCGTCCAGCGCGGTGATGCGCACCACGATGCCGTGATGCTGGCGCAACCGGGTCGCGATCATGTGGTTGCTTTCCGAGGGCGCCGCCGCCTCGCCATCGGGCAGGCGGGCCGTCCGCGCCATCTCCGCGCGCACCTGCTCGGCGATCTCTTCAAGGGGGGGGAAATGGTTCAGCCGCTCGTCATACACCAGCCGCGCCTCGTCCTGCGGCAGGATGACCCGCGTGCCCGTCGGCAGCATCAGCCGGGTCGCGTCATGATGGGCCGCGCGAAAGGCCTGATGCAGCGTCAGCACCGCCCGCGCGGCCTCCGGCTGGGCCGCCAGGGCTGCGATTTCCTGCGCCGGCACGCCATGCGCCCCCAGCAGCGGGTCGGAGAGCGCCTGATGCAGCAACCCCTCCATCCGCTGCTCGTCCACGCCCGACAGCGCCTCGATCGAGACATCCAGCGCCCGTGTCAGCTTGATCAGCAGCGACGCCGTCACGCTGCGCTGGTCATGCTCGATCAGGTTGAGATAGCTGGGCGAAATACCCAGCCTGACGGCCAGCGCCTGCTGCGACAGAGACCGTTCGGTCCGAAGCCGGCGGATAATGCGGCCGATGCGGGTCGGGGACATGCTTATTTACCCGTTTTTACAAATATACAGATCAGTATGTAAATGTTTTTACACCATTCATGATTTAACGTCTTCTTTTGTCTGGTATCAGCTTCATGGCTCTCCTTAACTGATCGCACAGGATCATCGAAGAGGAAGGTTCGTCAATGCCCGTCGAATCCATCGCCATCCACAAGGCCGTTCCGCACCGTGCCCGCCACCCCGCCGGCATGGATGCACGCCTTGCCCGGCGCATGATCATGGACAGCCACCGGACCCGGTTCTGAACCCGTCCCCAGCCTGTCCGCTCGACAGACCTGCCACCACATCCATGCCGGACCCGACCCGGTCCGTACCATCCTATCAAGGGGAACCGCCATGTCCCGCCGCACGATTGGTCAGATTCAAGTCGATCACGCCCTCGATGCCTTCGTCACGAACGAGGTCCTGCCCGGCACCGGCATCGCCGCCGACCGCTTCTGGGCCGGCCTGTCCGACATCGTCTCGCAGTTCGCGCCCAAGGTTCTGAGCGCGCTGGCGCGGCGCCGGTTGCTGCAACAGGCCGTGGACCAGTTGCTGACCGCGCCGGGATTCGACGCGGCCGATGTCGAAGGCCAGATCCGCCTGCTGCGGACCACCGGCTATCTGGAACCCCAGCCGACCCATTTCGAGATCACGACCCGCGACGTGGATGCCGAAATCGCCCATGTCGCCGGCCCGCAACTGGTGGTCCCCGTCACCAATGCCCGCTACGCGCTCAACGCCGCCAATGCACGCTGGGGCAGCCTGTACGATGCGTTCTACGGTACGGATGCCGAGCCCTATGGCGCCTCCGGCGCACCGGCGCGCGGCTATGACGAACAGCGCGGCGCGCAGGTCATCCGCCGCGTGCGTGTGCTGCTGGACGAAATCACCCCGCTGGCACAGGGCAGCCACGCCGACGCCACCCGCTATCACATCGCGGACGGGCGGCTGTTCGCGACCCTCGAAGGTGTCGCCGAACCGGTCGAACTGCGCCGCCCCGCCCAGTTCGCCGGCTTCCAGGGCACGGGCGACGCGCCAGAGGCGATCGTGCTGCGCAATCACGGCCTGCATATCGAACTGCGCTTCGACCCAACCGCGCCGATCGGCAGCCGTGACAAGGCCGGCATCGCGGACGTGATCGCGGAATCCGCGCTGACCACCATCATGGATTGCGAGGACAGCGTCTCGGCGGTCGATGTGGAAGACAAGATTCTGGTCTACCGCAACTGGCTGGGCCTGATGAAGGGCACGCTCACGGCCTCCTTCCCCAAGGGCGGCCGGATGGTGGAGCGCCAACTGGCGCCCGACCGCCGCTACACCGCGCCCGACGGCTCGTCGCTGGTGCTGTCGGGGCGCAGCCTGATGCTGGTGCGCAATGTCGGGCACCATATGTTCACCGACGCGGTGACGGACATCACCGGCCACGCCATCCCCGAGGGCGTGCTGGACGCCGCGATCACCGCCGCCATCGCGCTGCACGACCTGCGCGGCAACTCGCCCACCGTCAACAGCCGCACCGGCTCGATCTATATCGTCAAGCCCAAGATGCATGGCGGCGAGGAAGTCGCGCTGTCCAACGCCCTGTTCGACCGCGTGGAGCAGATGCTGGACCTGCCGCCCAACACGATCAAGATGGGCATCATGGACGAAGAGCGGCGCACCAGCGCCAACCTGGCCGCCTGCATCCATGCGGCGCGCAACCGCGTGGTGTTCATCAATACCGGCTTCCTCGACCGCACGGGCGACGAGATCCATTACTGCATGCAGGCCGGCCCGGTGGTCCGCAAGGGCGAGATGCGCGCCGAGCCGTGGATGGGCGCCTACGAACAGCGCAACGTCGCCATCGGCCTGGCCTGCGGCCTGAAAGGCCGCGCGCAGATCGGCAAGGGCATGTGGGCGATGCCCGACCGCATGGCCGACATGATGGAACAGAAGATCGCCCACCCCCGCGCGGGCGCGAACACGGCGTGGGTGCCTTCCCCCACGGCGGCGACATTGCATGCCCTGCACTATCATTTCGTCGATGTCCGTGCCGTGCAGACCCGGCTGGAGGCCACGCAGCCGGCGGCACTGGAATCGCTGCTCACCCTGCCGCTGGCCCGGCAGATCACCTGGTCGGCGGCCGAACGCCGGGCGGAACTGGACAACAACCTGCAAGGCATCCTGGGCTATGTCGTGCGCTGGGTGGATATGGGGATCGGCTGCTCCAAGGTGCCGGACATCAACGATGTCGGCCTGATGGAAGACCGCGCGACCCTGCGCATCTCCTCGCAGCATGTCGCCAACTGGCTGCGCCACGGCGTGATCTCGGAAGAGGACGTGCGCACGTCCATGACGCGCATGGCCGCGATCGTCGATGCGCAGAACCAGGGCGAGGAAGGCTATCGCCCGCTGGCCGAGAATCCCGACGGCCCAGCCTACCGCGCGGCGGCCGAACTGGTCTTCACCGGCGCCACCCAGCCCAACGGCTACACGGAGCCGACCCTGCACCGCTGGCGCCGCGTCGCCAAGGCCCAGGCGGCACAGGGCCAGGGCACACCCGTGCTGGAACGGACGGGCGCCTGAACGGCCCCTTCCGCTCCGCTCCGTCCCGATTGCCCATCGGGACGGGGCTGCCCACCGGTCGGCGGCGTCACCAGAGCAGCCGGGTTACCCGCCGAGCGTCGGCCACCGCAACACCATCCGTCCGGTCATAGGCGACGGCGGCTCCGACCGATCCAGAGCCGCCAGGAGACGGGTCGTGGACACCGGCCTGCGGTCGGCCTGCGCCGCCGGATGCCGTCTGGCAGGCCGTTTCCTCAATTGTTGCCAGATGCCCGCGTCGCGATCGTAGAAATCCGGAAGAAAGCGCAGAACCCCGTCCGCATCCAGAAACGCCGTCAGATAGACCACGAAGACGGGAACAGGCTCGGGCAGCGCCTTGCGCGTGGTCGTTCCCTGCGCGATCGCCTGATCGATCGCGTCGATCGGTTGCCGCATCAGCAGCGCCGCGAAATCGCGGGGTTTCTGTACCCGGATACATCCGTGGCTGATGCGGCGATTATCGCGCCTGAAGAGATTCTGGTCCGGCGTATCGTGCAGGTAGACATCGAACCGGTTCGGCATGTCGAACATGATCAGCCCGAGCCCCGCATCCGGTCCCGGCTTCTGCTCCACCTCGCCATTGGCCAGCATGATCATGCGATTCCGCGCCAGATAGCCGGGGTCGCGGCTGATCTTCGGCAGGATCTCCCGCTGCACGATATCGACCGGAACGACCCAGGGCGGATTGTACAGACTGGCGTCGATCATGGCGCGGAATTCGGGGCTCTGGTTCCGCTCCCCATCCTGACCGACGATGACCCGCGTGGAGAATACCGGCCGGTCGGCACGGTACAGGACCAGCCTCTCCTCGGCCACATTGACCACCACCCGATCCGGCGGCATCGCGCGCGGCAACCAGCGTTGGCGTTCCAGATTCACTTCGATGCTGCGCAGACACGTCGCCCCGCCGCCCTTGCGGCCGTCACGGCCGGCGGAAGACTGGCGGCATGCGCGCAACGCCTGTCGCAACGCCAGGTAGGTCGGCGTCGCGGGCGCCAGCGCTTCGATGACCGCCGCCGGATCGGGACTGTCGATGGCGGCATCCAGCCGGGCGGCCACGTCAACCGGTTCGGGGGTCAGCGTCTCATCGTCCCTCCGGCGGTCCACCGGCACGGCGCCACGGGCCAGGGCATCGGCATATGACAGAAAAGCGTCGGACAGTAACAATTCGCGATCCAGCGGCGCTAAATCCGTCTCCCGCCGCAGCAGATCGGCATGAAACATTTCGGGGGCGAGGCCGTTATCCCCCGCACGCAACACCGCATCCAGGAGGGAACGCGCCTCGGTCGATCGCACTGTCCATACGGGCTCGAAATCATGACGCGCGTAGAAACGCCGCAGCAACGCAACATTCACGGGCTCCCCGGCGACTGTCAGTTGCGACGCACCGTCGATCAGATGTCCCAGTTCCGTATTGGCATTTTCCGGATTCACCGCGCACGCCGCCAGCATGAATACCAAGGCGAGCGCACTCATGGAGCGTGAGACCACGCCGCGCGCGGCGTTGCGCGACCGCGCGCCAACTACGCCCCGCCGCCGACCATCTCTGACCGTATACCAAGCTACCCGCACGTACCATGACTCCCGGATCGACGCGATCACGCAAATAGTAGTTTGACTTTTTGTCAAGAGATGCTTCTAATTACCTGCTATCTTCTGAAATTCTAAATGGAGGGTACCTGATGTTCGCGGTTTCCGAAACATTGTCCCGTTACAGGCGTCTGCGCGTGGTCGCGCTGATCGCCGCCGCATTGCCTGTGATGCTTCTGGCGGCATGTGCCGAAGACAAGCCCCCGCCGCCGCCCGCCCCGGTCGAGACGCCGCCTCCGCCGCCGCCTCCCCCGCCGCCGCCGCCCGTTCCGCCGGCACGCGGCTAAGGCCCTCACTTTACAATATTTTGGTTCATCCGGGCTTCCGCCTCCCGACAGGGAGGCGGAAGTTTCGGCTGGCTGACGACAAGTCGTACTTCATAATCCTGTCTCCTGATCCGGGCGTGCGAAACGCACCTTCCGGAAATCGGGCCGACGATCCGACGCGCCTCTTCCACATCTCGTGGCCCTGTCCCCCGCAGGCTCGGGCTTGGCGCGCATGGCGGTATCTCCCACTGTCCGGATACGGACACCCCGCACGGACAGAACCCGAAAATTTCGTTTTATTTCAAATAAATGCGCAAAATCTCGTTTCATGTCAGACTGTCTGCCCCGACGGTCTGGTATCGGAGCGACAGCATGATCTCCCCTCTTCTGCGTGGGCTTGCGCGGCATCGGCTCTATACGGCGATCAATCTTGCCAGCCTCTCGCTCGGCCTTGCGATCTTTCTGACGATGGCGCTGATCGTGCGCTACGAGGCGGACTATGATGCCGACCTGCCCGAAACCAGCAGCCTCTACCGGCTCGACCAGACCTGGACGCTCCCCGGTCGCACGCCCGAAGAAATCGCCGGTGCCAGCTTTGTCGCGGCACCGTTTCTGCGTCAGGATTTTCCGGCCATCACCGAAACCCTGCGACTGGTGCCCCAGTCGCAACCGGTACATGCGGGCGCGCGGGTCGAACAGGAGGACACCAGTTTCGTCGATCCCGATTTCTTCTCCTTCTTCAGGCTGCGCGCACTCGACGGCGATCGCCGTTCCGCGTTGGCGGAGCCCGCCAACATCGCCATTCCCGCAAGTCTCGCTCTCAAATATTTCGGAACCATCCATGCGGTCGGCCGCACGATGCGCATCGCACAGGATGCCAGACCGTTTGTCGTCACGCTCGTCTATGCCGACCCGCCCCGGAATGCGACCTATCATTTCGGAATCATCATGCGGCTTCCGTCAGAGGCCGCGGGCTGGCAGGCCGTCACGCACTGGGGTTCGACATTGGGGGCCGCTGTTCGTCCGCATACCGGATGCTGGCGCCCTGCCATCGATTCGCGCGGGGTTGCGCCATTACATGGCGCGCCATCCGGGCGCGAACAGCGTGCAGACCATTCGCGACGATATGGGCGATGGCGGGCTGGTGCCGGTCCCCTTCCGCCAGATCCATTTCCGCGATGCCACGATCGGCACGGGTACGATCAGCCGCGCCCTGGTCACCATCCTCGGCCTCGTCGGCCTGGCAGCCCTGGGCACGGCCGGCATCAACCATATCAACCTCACGACCGCCTGCGCGTCCCTGCGGGCGTGCGAGGTCGCGGTCCGCAAAGTCCTGGGCGCGACCCGGGCGTCGCTGGTCCGGCACTTCATGGCGGAAGCGATGATCCTGACAGCGGTCGCGGCCTTCTGCGGACTGGCGCTGTGCGAGATGGCGCTCCACGTCATCGGCACGCTCGGCGGCTGGCAACTCACGCTCGATCCCGTCTTCTGCGGAACGCTGTGTCTCGCCGTCGTGCCGGCATTGGGCGCTGGCGCCGGTTTCTATCCGGCCATGATCCTCTCGGCCTACGCACCCCTGGCGGCAAGCCGCATGCCCGCCGGAGGACGCATGGGCGCCCGGCTGCATGCGCTCCTCGTGACACTGCAATTCGGTTTCGCGATCGGGCTCGCCATATGCACGCTGGTCATGACCGATCAGGCGCGTTTCGTCCGCATGATGGCCCGTGGCATCGCGACCGAGGGCCTGATCGTCGTCACCTCCGCCGCCGATGACAGTCTGGTCGATCGCCAGGACGTCTTGCGCCGTGCCCTGGCCACGGTCCCCGGCGTCACGGGTTTCGAGCGCTCCGACATCTATCCGCATTTCGTGACCAACGGCGATACGTTCAGCCTCGATACGACACCGGAAAACGGTGCCACCCTCAACTGGGGTTTCGCCACACCCGGCTATGCCGATCTCTACGGGCTGACAGTGCTGGCCGGCAGATGGTTCGACCCGCGGCGAGGCGAAGATCTGCGCGAAACGCGCCGTTTGCAGCCCACCGTCCGCAGCGTCGTCCTCAGCCGCGCGGCGGTAGAGCAACTGGGAATCGGCAGCCCGCAGGCAGCGATCGGCCGGCTGGTGCGCGAGGAAGACGCGGCGCCGGCCCTGCGTGTGATCGGCGTGATCGACAACCTGCGGCTCAACGGCCCGCACGAACATGTCCATCCCCTGCTGTTCTACGGACTGCGTCCCGGCGATCGGGCCAGAACGGCGGTCGCCATGCATGTGCGCTTCTCCGGCGTCTCCGCCCCGGACATGATCGCGCGCCTCCATGCGGCATGGATCGCCGCCGTGCCCGACGTGCCCTTCGCAGCCGAGACGGTCTCGGACATCCTGGCGCAGGACAGCCGGAGCGACCGCGCGCACGGCCTTCTCTTCGGTATGGGGGCCGGCGTCGCGGTTGGTATCGCCGCGCTCGGCCTCTATGGGCTTTCTCTCTTCACGGTCTCGCGCCGGCGGCACGAAATCGGAATCCGCAAGGTGCTCGGCGCGCATAGCGGAAACATACTGGTCCTGCTGGTGGACCATTTCCTGCGCCCGGTGCTGCTGGCAAACCTGATCGCATGGCCGATCGCCTGGATAGGGATGCGGACATGGCTGAGCAGCTTCGATCAGCGCATCGCCCTGACGCCCTGGCCGTTCGTGACGGCGACGACCGGCGCGGTCCTGATCGGATACGCGACAGTCATTGCCCAGACTCTCCAGGCGGCCCGCCAGCCTCCGGCACGTGCCTTGCGAAACGGTTGAGGGCGCGCCGCGACCCATTCTCGCCATTTCGTGAAAGCCGCCCCTGCTGCATGAGGTGATCACGTATCCCACCTCCACTGGCGTGGCGCAGGTCCGCACCCGCAGGACGCACGGGCATCGACCCGTCACCGCCCTGCATGAAGAGTCGGAACCCCTGCGGGAGGGTGCCATGCCAACGGATCACGCCATCCTCTTCAGGAACAGGCAGGAGGCCGGCCAGGCGCTGGGCACGGCTCTGTTATCTCTGGCCTCCGTCCATCCGCTGGTTCTGGCGCTGCCGCGCGGCGGCGTGCCGGTGGCGTTCGAGGTCGCGCGGATGCTCGGTGCGGAGATGGACCTGCTGTTCGTGCGCAAGATCGGCAGCCCCGGTCAGGAGGAATATGGCTTCGGTGCAATCGTGGACGGAGCCGACCCGCAGATCGTGCTGGATGACGCCCATGTGCGGGACGCTGGAATAAGTGCCGAAACGATCGGAACCATCGTGGATCGCCAGCGCGCCGAAATCGACCGGCAACGTCGGCTGTATGCGCCGGACCGGCAGCCCGTTCCGGTGACCGGGCGCGTCGTGATCGTGGTCGATGACGGGATCGCGACCGGCGGCACGATGCGGGCAGCCCTTCGCGCAGTACGGAAAAATCATCCGGCGCGTCTGGTCCTGGCCGTACCCGCGGCCCCAGCCGACAGTATCGCAACGCTGCGTACCGAGTGCGATCGCATCGTCTGCCTGTCACAGCCGCAACCTTTTTTGCCGTCGGTGCCTGTTACCGGGACTTTCCGCAGGTAGAAGATGCCGACGTGATCCGGCTGCTTGCGCAGGCCCGCGACCTGCATCCCGGACACATGACGGGCGGGACCGGCAGCCATTCCAGCCCCCTCTGATTTCCATCAGATCCAATCATGATTTTTTTAAGAAACGCCCCTTGAGCATCCCGCATCCGGGACCAGTTCAGTCATAAGCCCGGCCCCATTGGGGGCCGGGCCACCTGGGAACAGGAAAACCGCGAACAGGAAAACGACCATGGCAAACATCGAAAAAACCAGGGAAAAAACGGAGACGACGACGAATGCCCCTGCGGCGCGTTCACCGTCCAGTTCGACGCTGGATACGCTGCGGTGGGAATTCGATCGCCTCTTCGACGATTTCCGTTCAGCCGTATGGCGGCGTCCCGTTGGCCGCGTGCCGGGCCTCGACCGTCTCTGGCCGCGCGACGACACGTTCGATATCGTTCCCGCGATCTCCATGGTGGAGAAGGACAACGCCTATGACGTCGTCGCCGAACTTCCGGGAATAGATGAAAAAGACATCGAGATTAAGGTCTCTGGAGGGGTGCTGAGCATTCGTGGCGAGAAATGCGAGCGGCGCGAGGACGAACGGAGGAACTATCATTAATCATTACTCGGAACGTCGCTTCGGCTCGTTCATGAGATCGCTGCCGATCCCCGACGGGGTCGATGCGACGAAGATCGATGCCACGTTCGATAACGGGCTGCTGACGATCACCCTGCCCAAGACCCCGGAAGCCCAGAAGAGCGAAACGATCATTCCCGTCAAACATGCCTGACAGGACAGGCCATGATGCACGGCCCGGTCTCCCGGCGACGGGGCGGCCGGGCCGGCGCGCTATCGTAAGGCGCGCTATCGTGACAGGGGCAGGGCCGATGGGGGCCGGTTCCTGTCCCGCAGCACATGGATCGTCATGACCTCGCCGATATTCGCCCGGGAAATCAGGCCGACGAACCGTCCCTGTCCATCCTTCACGCCAATCGCCGGCACCTGGCTTTCCTCCAGCAGGCGCAATGCGTCGTCCGCCGTCTGGTAGGGGTGCAGGCTGGCAATATCGGGGATCATGATATCCCCGACCGCCGCGTCGGCCTTGCCTTCATGCATGGTCCGCAGGATGGCCGCGTGCGTCAGCAGGCCACACAGCTTGCCCTGCCCGTCGACGACCGGAAATTCCTGCTGGGGCGTATGGATCATCCTCAGTGCCGCTTCGTCGATCCGGCTGTCGGGTGACAGGGTTTCCAGATGCGTGGTCATGACATCCGCCACGATCATGCCGTGCGCCAATTGCCGGAACAGCGCCCCCTGCGCTTCGGTCGCGGCCCCCAGATAGACGAACAGCGCGATGAACAGCAGCAGCGGATTGCCCAGCAGCCCGAGGAGTCCGAACAGAAAGGCAATCCCCTGCCCGACCGATGCGGCAAGCTGGGTCGCCCGCGCATGATCCATCCGATAGGTGAGCAAGGCGCGCAGGACCCGCCCGCCATCCATGGGAAAAGCCGGGATCAGATTGAACACGGCCAGGAACAGGTTGATGCTCGACAGCCGGGACAGCATGCCGACGCCCTGGCCCTGGAGGTCGGCGGCGGAAAGATGGGGCGCGGTCTGCGTGACGGCATAAAGGATGGCCGCGATGACCAGATTCACCGCCGGCCCCGCAAGCGCGATCACCAGTTCCTGGGTCGGCTGTTCGGGAATGCGCGCCATGCGGGCGACACCGCCGATCGGCAGAAGCGTGATGTCCCGCGTCGCCACGCCGTAATGCCGCGCGGCGATCACATGACCGAATTCATGCAGCACGACGCAGGCGAACACGGCCGTGATCAGCAGAACGCCGTCGATCGCCGCCCGCATGCCGGACCGCATGGCATAAGCCGCGCCGATCCATGCCAGAAAAAGCAGGAAGGTGACGTGCAGGCGGACCGTCGTGCCGCCGAACCTGCCGATCGGGATGGACCAGGTCATGCCGTGCCCTCGATGAACGATCGTCTGCCGCGCGAGCACGCTTAACATCGGTGCGCGGCATAAGTTCGCCCGACACCCGCCGGCCGCACGGCAGCCTGCGTCCCTGCCCGATCACAGAGTCCGGAGGAGGATTGTTTCCCGGCCCGCCCGCCCGCATGTCCGAGGGAAAACGCCCGAGATCCACTTTCCATAAGGATCGGAAAAATAAGGATCGGAAAAATGGCAGACCGGAACGGTATCCTGATCGTCGTGGCAGATGGCGAGCATGCGCGGTTCGTACAACCGGCCGAAGACCATGCACTGCACACCATCGCCTCCTTCGACGCGATATCCGCGCATCAGCGCACCTCCGACCTGGGAGACGACGCACCGGGTGCGAGCTACCATACCGGCTCGACCGCCCATCATGCGCTCAATCCGCGCCATGACCGCCACCGGCTGGAAAAGGCGTCATTTTCGAAATTCGTTGCCGGACAGATAAACGAACGCAACCATGCCTATGCGCGGCTCCTGGTCATCGCGCCCGCGCACAGCAATGCGGAAATCGTCAGCCACCTCGGGCCGGAGGCCGGACGCAAGCTCATCGGAACCATCGGGAAAGATCTGACCGGGCTCCCGGATCATCGCCTGAAGGAACATATCGAATACGTCATCTGACCCGTCTCCTATTCCCCGCGTTCCGCCGCCTCAGCGGAGAAGGAAACGGATGACGATATCGGTCAGCCGGCTGAAGGGCGGGCGTAGAATCGTCGTGGCGTTGTACCGCCCCTGCCGGTAGATCGCCCGCGCATGCGTCATGGCCAGGAAGCCCGTCCGCCCATGATACGCGCCGATCCCGCTGGCCCCCACACCGCCGAACGGCAGGTCCTCCTGCGCATAATGCAGCAATGTCCCGTTGATCGTGACGCCGCCGGACACCGTGCGGTCCAGCACGCGCGCCTGCATCGCCGGCTGGGTGCCGAAATAATACAGGGCCAGCGGCCGAGGGCGGGCGTTGATGAAGGCGATCGCCTCGTCCAGGGTGCGATAGGTCAGCACCGGCAGCACGGGGCCGAAGATCTCCTCCTGCATCACCGCCATTTCCGGCGTCACGTCCAGCAGCAGGACGGGCGGCATCACCAGACTGTCCCCGTGATTGGCCCCGTGACTGTCCTCCTGCCCGTCCTTGTCGGGGCGCGGCCCGTCGCTCCCCAGCGTGACGATACGCGCGCCCCGTTCGTCGGCGTCGCGCACCAGATGCCGGAGACGCTCGTAATGGCGCCTGTTCAGCACCGCCGTATAATCGGGCGAGGCACCGAACCCGGCGGGATAGAGGTTTTCCATCGCCTTGCCGCAGGCCGCGACAAAGGCTTCCCTGTCCTTTTCCTGCACCAGCACGTAATCCGGCGCGATGCAGGTCTGGCCCGCGTTGATCAACTTGCCGAATGCGATATGCGCCGCCGCCCGCGCCGCCGCAAAGCCGGGTTCGATAACGACCGGCGACTTGCCGCCCAGTTCCAGCGTGACCGGCGTCAGGTTATGTCCCGCCGCCACCGCGACCTTGCGCCCCACTGCCGTGCTGCCGGTAAACAGCAGGTGGTCGAACGGCAGGGCAGTGAACAGCGCGCCGACATCCGCATCGCCCGTCACCACCGCCACCTGTTCCGGCGGAAATATGGCTTCCACGATCCGGCCGATCACCGCCGCCGTGGCCGGCGTCATCTCCGATGGCTTGATCATGGCCCGATTGCCGGCGGCAATGGCGGTCGCGAGCGGGAGCAGCGCCAGGGAGAACGGATAGTTCCACGGCGCGACAATACCCACGACACCGACCGGCTGGCGCATGATCCAGGCACACCCGAACAGGAAATAGGGCGAAACCCGGTGCCGCTCCGGCTTCATCCAGCGCCGCAGCCGCCGGGACATCATGTCGATCGCCCGAACCAGCGGCAACAGTTCCGCAATCGCCGTCTCGCGCGCCGACCTGCGCCCGAAATCCGTGTTCAGGGCGTGAACGATTTCGCCGCGCCGCCGCACGACCGCATCTTTCAGGCGGCGCAGATCCTCCCGGCGCTGTCGCAGGTCCGGTGGGCCATCGCGCAGGAATGCCGCACGCTGATGCTCCAGCATCCGCGACAGGGCGGCCTGGCGGGCATCGGACGACGCATTGACGGCCATCGCGGCCTCCATATTTTACGGAAGATCATGTCCTTTCCCGAGATACGCCCGGCCTCCGCCGCACGTCAATCAAATGTTTCCCCTGTCTACATAGGGCTCGCGTATGCGTGAAACCGATGGCCGCCCCTATCACCATGGCGACCTGCACCGGGTATTGGTCGAAACCGCGCTGGCCATGCTGGCCACCGACCAGCACTGGACCTTCACCCTGCGCGAGGTCGCGCGGCAGGCCGGCGTCAGCCACGGCGCCCCCTACAAGCATTTCCGCGACAAGGGCGCCCTGCTGAGCCAACTGGCGAAAATCGGCTTCGAACGGCTGGCAGCCGTCATGGAAAACGCCCTCTCGCCGCCCGATCGTCCGTTCCGGACACGCTTTCTGGCGGCGGGCGAAGCCTGCATCGCCTTCGCGCAGGAACAGCCGGGCCTCTATCGGCTGATGTTCAGCATGGACGCGGACAAGGCAGCGGACCCGGAGGTGCATGACGCGGCCATGACCTCCTTCGGTATCCTGCTGCGTTTTCTGGAGGACGGGCAACGCACCGGCGTGTTTCGCGACTCTCCGCTGACGGCACAGGCAACCGCATGCTGGGCACAGGTCCATGGCCTGGCCATGCTGATGCTCGACGGGCAACTGACCGAAGAGAAAGTCGGCCCCACCCCGATACCGGCGGCGCTGGATATCTTGCTGGCGGGCCTGTCTTCCTGAACAATGGCGCCATCCTGAAAAGATGCACGACCCGTCAGGAAGGCCGTTCCGCATGCACCGCCGTCGCTTCTGCTCATCCCTGGGGGCGACGTTGGCCGTCACCGCCTCCCCCACCCTTGCCTCCGCCAATGACGGACCGCTGGTCGGGCCGATCCAACTGGTCGGCAGCCGGGTGGTCATGCCGGTCAGCATCGGCAACGCAGGCACCTTCCTGTTCGCCATCGACACCGGTGGCGCCTTCAGCCTGATTCGCGAAGATCTGGCACGGCAACTGTCCCTCCCGGACGGCGGCACGCTCAATGTCGGGGTCGGAGGGGTAACCGGCTTCCGCAATACGTTCGTGATCAGCGACGCCTCCTTCGCCGGAATCATACGCCAGCGGAATATCCTGCTGGTCGGCGTCGGGCCGCATGTGCTGGGCGACCAGATCGCGGGGGCCCTGGCCTCCGGCATCCTCGCAACGGTCTTCAGCGAACTGGATTTCGACGCCCTGCAATGGCGCGTCTGGCCGACTGGCCGTCCGAAGCTGGAAGGCTTCACCAGGCTGGATTCCACCATCACCCGCCCGGAAGGCGACCGATGGTCGCCTTTCATGACCGCCTCGGGCGTCGTCAACGGCACGCGCCTGCGCTTTCTGCTCGATACCGGCGGATTGTCGCTGGTACGACTGAACCATCATACAGCCCGCACGCTCGGCCTGTGGTCGGACGACCGCCCGTTCGCGCCGGCGCGAAACGGCGCGCGGATCATCAGGCTGGAGAAGATGGAATTCGCGGGATACACCTTCGAGGGGCTGCTGGCCCTGCTGCTGCCCGACAATCAGATGGTCGACATTTCCCAAGGCCTGATCGGCCTGCCCCTGCTGCGGTGCTTCAATCTGGCCTGCGATCCGGTGCAACGCGTCCTCTGGACCCGCCGCAACAGCCTGACGCCCGGTCCCTTCACCTACGCGCTCTCCGGTCTCGCCGTCACCCAGGCCGGGGATGCGGCGCGCGTCACGGGCGTCGGCAAGGGGAGCCCCGGAGAGCAGGCCGGCATCCACCCCGGCGATACCATCCTGAGCCCGCCACCGCAGGCGCTCCAGCAGGCGCTGAACGGCCCGCCGGGCGCGACGATATCACTGACGATCGGCCGCGACTCCGGACAATCCTCCGCAACGCTCACGCTCCGCGCCTATCTCTGAAAGCCTGACCGACCATACGCGCCGGCGGCGATCCGGCGCGCGCATTCAGGTCAGGCCCCGGAATCAGGGCCACCCCAGCCGGCCCCGGAGACAAAAAAAGCCGGCCCTTTCGGGCCGGCTTTCCTGTTCGTGCGATCCGGTCGGGATCAGGCCGACTTGGCCACGATCTCGTCCGCCACGTTGCGCGGCACCGGGTCGTAATGATGGAACTGCATCGTGAAGGACGCACGGCCCTTCGTGATCGAACGCAGGTGCGAGATGTAGCCGAACATTTCCTTCAGCGGCACCAGCGCACGGACCATGACGGTCGAGCCCGAGCTTTCCTGGTTCTGGATCATGCCACGGCGACGGTTCAGGTCGCCCACCACGTCGCCGACATGGTCGTTCGGCGTCGTGACTTCCACATCCATGATCGGCTCCAGGATCACCGGGCCGGCGCGCTTCATGCCTTCGCGGAAGCAGGCCTTGGCGGCGATTTCGAACGCCAGCGCCGAGGAGTCGACGTCATGGTACTTGCCGTCCAGCAGCGTGAACTTGAAGTCCACGGTCGGGAAGCCCGCCAGCACGCCCGTCGTGGACTGCATGCGGATGCCCTTTTCGACCGCCGGAATATATTCCTTCGGCACGGTGCCGCCGACGACCTTGTTCTCGAACTGAATCTCCTGGTTCCGCTCCAGCGGCGCGAACTCGATCTTCACTTCGGCGAACTGGCCCGAACCACCCGACTGCTTCTTGTGGGTGTAGGTCTCGACATGCGGCTGGGTGATCGTCTCGCGATAGGCCACCTGCGGCGCGCCGATGTTCGCATCCACGCCATACTCACGACGCAGACGGTCGATGATGATGTCCAGATGCAGCTCGCCCATGCCCGACAGAATGGTCTGGCCGGTTTCCTGGTCGGTCTTCAGACGCAGCGAGGGGTCTTCGCCCGCCAGCTTCTGCAACGCCAGGGTCATCTTCTCGACCCCGTCCTTCGTCTTCGGCTCGACCGAGATGTCGATCACCGGCACCGGGAAGCTCATGCGCTCCAGCACCACCGGATCGGCGGCGTCGGCCAGCGTGTCACCCGTCTGCGTGTCCTTCAGGCCCACGAAGGCGGCGATATCGCCGGCATGCACTTCCTTCACTTCCTGGCGCTTGTCGGCATGCATCTGGAAGATACGGCCGATACGCTCCTTGTGGTCCTTCGTGGTGTTCAGGACGCTGTCGCCCGAACGCAGCACGCCACGATAGACGCGCACGAAGGTCAGCGTGCCGTACTTGTCGTTGATGATCTTGAACGCCAGGCCGGCGAACTTGCCATTCGGATCGACCGGGATGATCGGCAGCGCGTTCTCGTCGACGTCCTCGCCCTCGGGCGGCGCGATGCGGATGCCCGCCACGTCGTCCGGCGCCGGCAGGTAGTCGATCACCGCATCCAGCAGCGGCTGCACGCCCTTGTTCTTGAAGGCCGTGCCGCACAGCACGGGGCGGAACTCGCCCGAGATCGCGCCCTTCTTGATGCAGCGCTTCAGAGTGGCGACGTCGACGTCACCCTTCTCGAAATATTCTTCCATCGCCGCGTTGTCGACGGCCAGCGCCGTGTCCAGCAGTTCCTGGCGGGCCTCGGCGGCCTTTTCCTTCAGGTCGTCCGGGATCTCGGCATAGTGGAACTTCGCGCCCAGCTCGCCGCCTTCCCAGATGATCGCGCGCATCTCGACCAGATCGACGACGCCGATGAAGTTTTCCTCGGCCCCGATCGGCAGTTGCAGCGGGATCGCGACGATGTCCAGCTTCTCCTTCAGCGTGTCGAACGCGCGGTAGAAGTCGGCGCCGGTGCGGTCCAGCTTGTTGATGAAGATGATGCGCGGCACGTTGTAGCGATCGGCCAGGCGCCAGTTGGTCTCGGACTGCGGCTGCACGCCGGCCACGCCCTCGATGATGAACACCGCGCCGTCGAGCACGCGCAGCGAGCGGTTCACCTCGATGTTGAAGTCGATGTGGCCCGGGGTGTCGATGATGTTGATCCGATGCCCGTCCCACTCGCAGGTGACGGCGGCCGAGGTGATCGTGATGCCGCGCTCACGCTCCTGGTCCATGTAGTCGGTCGTGGTGTTGCCCTCGTGGACCTCACCGATCTTGTGCGACACGCCGGTGTAATACAGGATCCGCTCGGTGGTCGTGGTCTTGCCGGCATCGATATGCGCGGTGATGCCGATATTACGGATCAGTGAAAGATCGGACTTTTCAGACACGGGGGAACCTCCACAAAACAATTCAGGCGCGAACGGAACCTTTCCCCTCGCGCCCGTCGGAGCCGGAAGCCCCCCACCTCGTCACCAGGATCGAGGAAGATGCAGACCGGCTGAATAGACAGATGGCCCTGACATGCGTCAGGCACCTGAAACATGCAAGCCCGGCCCGGTCGAAAACGACCGGACCGGCGCCAATGGCTTCAGGCTGCCGTCGCGGCCTTCTTTTCCTGGGCGCGCAGGATGCGGCGCTTCAGCGCCTGCGCCTCGACCGGCAGCTTGCGGTTCGGCGTCGACAGCAGGAACGCATCCAGGCCACCATTGTGCTCGACCGTGCGAATGCCGTTGGTGCTCAGCCGCAGGCGCACCGCGCTGCCGAGGATATCGGACAGCAGGGAGGTCTCCTGCAGGTTCGGCAGGTAGCGACGGCGGCTCTTGTTGTTGGCGTGGCTGACGTTATTTCCCGTCAGCACGCCCTTGCCCGTGATCTGGCAACGGCGAGACATGGTATCATCCTCGGATAACTGGGGCCGAGGCATAATGCCCGGCAACGATCGTCAAGATTAGGCGCGGCTTATGGCCAAGCTACCGCGCCCCGTCAAGTCGAAAGGCACGATTCGGGGCGTTTTCGCCCGAATCCCCTTCCGGCCCTTCCCCTTACTCGGGGCGCGTGACCTTGTCACGGTCGGGATGCAGGTCGCCCGAGCGCACGCTGTGCATGGCGTTTTCCAGCATCGCCAGCATCGTGCCCTGGTCCATGGTGCGCGACAGCAGGCCCAGCGACCCGCCCAGCAGCGCCGAGGCGATGGCGATCGGCGGCAGGTTCTCGCCCAGCATGTATTCGATGGCCTTGTCGACCACGGCGCCGCAATGGCTCAGTTCCTCGGGGACCGATCCATCCTGGCCCAGCGCGGGTCCCTCGCCTTCCGTCTCCGCCATGTCATCCTCTCCTCGCTGCGCGCGTCTCTCAGACGGCATTCTGTCCCTGCGCCCCATGGACGCGGCGGGCGCACCGTGCCCCCGTTCAGGCCGGAAGACCAGCCCCCACCGCCGCGTGGCCGGCATCCTCTCCACGCTCCTCGGCCTGGGCGGCCCACATGCCGGCATACAGTCCGTCGCGGGCCAGCAGGCTGCGATGGGTGCCGCGCTCCTTGATCACGCCATCCCCCATCACAAGGATTTCATCCGCGTCGATCACGGTGGACAGCCGGTGGGCGATGATCACGGTCGTCCGCTCCGCCGAAACGGTGCGCAGCGCCACCTGGATCTCCTGCTCGGTATGGGTATCCAGCGCGCTGGTCGCCTCGTCGAGGATCAGGATGCGCGGATTCTTCAGGATGGTCCGGGCGATGGCCACGCGCTGCTTCTCGCCACCCGACAGCTTCAGCCCCCGCTCGCCCACCCGGGTCGCATAGCCGTCGGGCAGACTGGTGATGAAATCGTGGATCTGCGCCAGCCGCGCCGCATGCTCGATCTCGTCCTGCGACGCCCCCAGCCGGCCATAGGCGATATTGTAGCCGATCGTGTCGTTGAACAGCACCGTATCCTGCGGCACCACGCCGATCGCCGCCCGCAGCGCCGCCTGATGGTAGTCACGCACGTCATGCCCGTCGATCACCACCCGCCCCGAGGTCACGTCATAAAAGCGGAACAGCAGCCGGCTGATGGTGGATTTGCCCGCCCCGGTCGGCCCCACGATCGCCACCCGCCCGCCGGCCGGCACGCTGAAGCTGACATCATGCAGGATCTCGCGGTCGGACCGGTAGCCGAAGCGCACATGTTCGAAACGGATCGCCGCCGCCGGCGCCTCGTCCAGCCGCGCCGGCAGGTCGATGGCATCCGGCCGGTCCTTCACGTCCGGCGCTTCCTCCATCAGGCGGAACATCTGCTCCAGATCCACCAGCGAGGTGCGCAGCGAGGAATAGATGCTGCCGAGGAAATTGAGCGGCAGATAGAGCTGCATCAGATAGGTGTTGACCAGCACGAACCGCCCCACCGTCAGGCGCCCCTGCCCCACGTCATGCGCCGCCAGCAGCATCACCACCGTCAGCGTCACGGCGATGATCGCCGCCTGCCCGAAATTCAGCCCGTTGAGCGAAAGCTGGGTCTTGACCGCCGCGCGTTCGTAGCGCCGCTGCGTCTCCTCGTACCGCCGGCTCTCATGCTCCTCGTTGCCGAAATACTTCACCGTCTCGTAGTTCAGCAGGCTGTCCAGCGCCTTCCAGCTCGCCTCGCTGTTGATCTCGTTCATCTCGCGGCGGATGCCGATCCGCCAGGAGGTGAAGCTGATCGTGAAGGCGACATAGGCCGCCACCGCCAGCAGCATGATCGCGGCATAGCGCCAGTCGAACAGGCGCCAGATCACGGCGATCACCAGCAGCGCCTCGATCAGCGTCGGCACGATGTTGAACACGCCCACCCGCAGAATGGTCTCGATCGCCTCGGTCCCCCGCGCGATGGCCCGCGTCACGCCGCCCGACTGGCGGTCCAGGTGAAAGCGCAGCGACAGCGCATGCATATGGCGGAAACTGCGCATCGCCGCCACGCTGCTGATATGAAAGCGCACCGGGGCGAACAGCGCATCGCGCCATTCCCCCATGCCCGCCGACATCAGGCGCAGCGTGCCGTAACCGATGATCAGCGCCATCGGCACCGTCATTTCACGCATGGGGCCGGAAACGCCGCCCCCCTGCCCGCCATGCAGCGCATCGACCACCAGGCTGTACACATACGGCACGGCGATGGTCGCGATCTTGGCGGCGACCAGCAGCAGGCAGGCCCCCACCACCCGCGCGCGGGTGCCCAGATCGTGACGGGGCCAGAGATAGGGCAGCAGGGCGCGCAGGGTCGCATGCACGGGGCGCTCGCGCGCGGGCCGGGCGGAGGATGAGGGCGGTGTCATGCCTCTGGATGTGGCATGCGAGGGCGCGTTTGCAAACCGCCAACCCCTGTCCGGCGGCAGGCGCGGCAGGATTGTCACACCTTGCCCCACCCGGTATGCCAAGCCCACGCATAAGGAGCAGACGCGCATGTCAGCGGACGCCGCCCCCTTCATCCGGCATCTCGATTCCTGCAACACCGCACGCCTGCCCGGCGACCGCACCGCCTTCCGCCTTGGAACGTCCCCGGCCGGCTGGCTCGCGCCCGCCCTGGTGCCCGAACTGGAACGGCGCGGCCTGCGCCGGCAGGACGCAGCACTGGTGCTGGACGACCCGACCCGGCTGGAAGCACTCGGCGAAACCCTGGCCGCCGACGGGCTCTACCGCTCCCACCACGAACTGTTCGATGTCGCCCCCACGGCCGACGCGCCGCCCGTCGCGCGCATCGACCGCGGGGCGCTGCCACTGTTCGGGCTGATCGCCCACGGCGTGCATATGAACGGGCTGGTCCGCCGCCCGGACGGCCTGCATCTGTGGATCGGCCGCCGCGCCATGAACAAGCGCCTGGACCCCGGCAAGCTCGACCACCTCGTCGCCGGCGGCATCCCCGCCGGCCACACGCCCCGGCAGGCGCTGGAGAAGGAAGCGGCCGAGGAAGCCGGCATCCCCCCTGCCCTGATCGCCCAGGCCACAGCCACCGGCCGCATCCGCTACGCCATGGAGCGGCCCGAGGGCCTGCGCCGCGACGTGCTGCATTGCTACGACCTCGATCTGCCGCCCGATTTCGTCCCCGTCCCCACTGATGGCGAGGTCGAGTCCTTCTCGCTGATCCCCCTGCAAGAAGCCTTGCGGATCGTGCGGGCGGGCGACGATTTCAAATTCAACGTCAATCTGGTGCTGATCGACCTGTTCCTCCGCCATGGCCTCATCGACCCCGACAGTCCCGACGGCCGGCGCCTGCGCACGGGCCTGTCCGGGCTGGACAATCCGGCCTTCGCCTGATGCACAGGGCAGCGCACATCCTGGCGGCGGCATGCCTGCTGGCCGCCTGCACCCCGGCCCCGCCTGATCGCGCGACGCCCGCAAGCCTGGCCTGCGAACGATTTGGCGCCCATCGCGGCATCGAGGTCTCGCTGCTGTTCGGCCTGACCCGCCCGGACGGCCGGCCGGTCACCGACGCGGAGTGGCAGGCTTTCCTGCGCCGCGCGGTCACCCCGCGCTTCCCCGACGGGCTCAGCGTGTTCCAGGCCAGCGGCCAGTGGCGCGACCGCGCCAGTCAGCAGGTCACCACCGAACCTTCGCGCATCGTCTGGATCGCCACCCGGCCCGACGCCCCGGACCTGACCACCCGGCTGGACGCCATCCGCGCGGAATACCGCCACGACTTCCAGCAGCAATCCGTCGGGCTGGTCATTCGCACGGGCTGCCAGGCCTTCTGAAAACCGCCCGCCAGGCGCGGTCATGTACAGGTCACGCCCTGTGTCGCTCCCCCTCTGTCCCTTCCACAGGCGGTCTTGTATGCTCCCGGTTGGTCCCGGCTTCCGGTCGGACAGCGATGGAGAGAGACGATGACCACCGCCCCGGTCGCCCGCAAGGAGCCCCAGACGATCACCCAGCTCGGCCGCACGCGCGTCGACGAATATGGCTGGATGAAGGACGAGAACTGGCAGGCCGTCCTGCGCGACCCATCGGTGCTGCGCGCGGACATCGCCGTCCATCTGCGGGCCGAAAACGCCTATACCGCCGCCACCCTGGCGCCGACCGAAGCCTTGCAGGCCACCATCGTCGCCGAAATGCGCGGCCGCATCCGCGAAGACGAAACCTACCCCGCCCTGCCGCACGGTCCCTGGCGCTATTACATGCGCTACAATAGCGGCGCCCAGCACCCCATTTACGCCCGTCATCCGGCCGGCCGGCCGGATGACGAAACCATCCTGCTGGATGTCGAGCACGCGGCACAGGGCCACGATTATTTCGCCGTCACCACCGCGACCCACAGCCCCGACCACCGCCTGTTCGCCCATGCGGAAGACAGCCAGGGCTCGGAAGTCTATCGCGTCATCATCCGCGACATCGCCAGCGGCGCGCCGGTCGGGCCGGCGGTCGAGAATTGCAGCGGCAATTTCACCTTCTCGCCCGACGCGCACTATCTGTTCTGGACTTGGCGCGACGCGCATGGCCGCCCGACGCAGATCTATCGCCGCCGCATCGGCACCGCCGACGATGTGCTGGTCTATCAGGAAGCCGATCCCGGCTTCTTCATCGGGGTCGAGGCCAGCCGCTCCGGAGGCTGGATCGTCATTTCCGCCGCCAATCAGGACACATCGGAATCCTGGCTGATCCCCGGCAGCCGCCCCGAGGCCGCACCCGTCTGCGTCGAGCCACGCCGCAGCGGCGTCCTCTACACGCTCAGCCACTGGGGCGACCGGTTCGCGATTCTCACCAACGCCGACGATGCGGTCGATTTCAAGCTGATGGAAACGCCCGACACGGCCCTGTCACGGGAAAACTGGCGCGACCTGGTCCCCCATGAGCCCGGCCGCTACATCACCGAGTGCGTGGCCTTCGCCGGGCATCTGGTCTGGCGCGAACGCCGCGACGCCAACACGGCCTTGGTGATCCGCCCCGCCGACGGGGCGGAGCACGTGCTGTCCTCCGACGAGGAAGCCTACGTGCTGTCCTTCTCGGGCTCCTACGAATACGACACGACCGAACTGCGCTACGTCTACCAGTCCCCGACCACGCCCCGGCAATGGTACGCCTACGACATGCGGACGCGGACCCGCCATCTGGTCAAAAGCCAGGAGGTCCCGTCAGGCCACGACCCCGCGCATTATCGCTGCTGGCGCCTCACCGCCACCGCCCCTGACGGCACCGAGGTGCCGGTCACCGTGCTAGGACGGCACGACACGCCGCGCGACGGCTCCGCCCCATTGCTGCTCTACGGCTACGGGTCCTACGGCCATACGATCGAGCCCACCTTCTCCACCGGCGTTTTCAGTCTGGTCGATCGGGGCTGGTTCTACGCCATCGCCCATGTGCGCGGCGGATCGGAAAAAGGCTGGAACTGGTTCCTCGGCGGGCGCGGACGCAACAAGCCCAACAGCTTTACCGATTTCATCGCCTGCGCCGAACATCTGGCCGCCACCGGCTTCACCCGTGCCGGCAGAATCGTCAGCGACGGTCGCTCGGCCGGCGGCATGGTCATGGGGGCGATCGCCAACATGCGCCCCGACCTGTTCGCGGGCATCGTGGCGGTGGTGCCCTTCGTGGACGAACTCAACACCATGTCCGACACCAGCCTGCCCCTGACGCCGCCCGAATGGCCGGAATGGGGCAACCCGCTGGAAGACCCGGACGCCTACGACCTGATCGCCAGCTACGCCGCCTACGAACAGGTCGGTCCGCGCCCCTATCCCGCCATCCTCGCCATCGGCGGCCTGTCGGACCCGCGCGTGACCTATTGGGAACCGGCGAAATGGGTCGCCCGCCTGCGCGACCACACGTTGTCGGACCGGCCGATCATGCTGCGCATCAACATGGAAGCCGGCCATGGCGGCGCCTCGGGCCGTTTCGACGCCCTGAAGGAAGCCGCACTGATTCAGGCGTTCGCCATCTGGGCGGCGGATGGCACGAACCTGCTGTGACGCCCGAGCAAAGGATCATGATGACGGACAACGGCAGCCCCGCGATCGTCCCCCTTATGGACCGGTCGCCGTTCCGCCAGATGCGCGAACGCCACAAGGTGCAGCGCATCGCGCGCGGCCTGCTGGCCACCTCCTTCGTCCTGCTGGGGCTCTATACGGTGCGGGGGTTCCTGCCGTCGCTGATCTGGGGCGTCATCTTCGCCATCGCGGCCTGGCCGCCCTATATCGCGGTGCGCAACCGCTGGAAGATCCGGCCCGGCAGCGTCATCCTGCCGCTGCTGTTCACCACGGCGATCGCCCTGATCTTCCTGATCCCGATGGGCCTCTTCGCGCTGGAAGCGGGGCGTGAGGCCCAGGGCGTGTTGAGCTGGGCCGACATCGCGCGCCACACGGGCGTGCCGGTGCCGGGCTGGCTCCGCCGCCTGCCCGCCGGCGCCTCGGCCATCACCAACTGGTGGCAGCAGCATCTACAGGACCCCGACGACGTGTCGGAACTGCTGCATTCCTTCAATATCGGCCGCAGCATGCGCATGACGCAGCAGGTCGGGACACAGGTCTTCCATCGCGGCCTGCTGTTCATCTTCACCATCCTCACCCTGTTCTTCCTGCTGAAGGACGGCGACACCATCACCCGGCAATGCCTGGTGGTGTCCCGCCGGGCCTTCGGCAAGCGGGGCGAGACCATCGCCGAACAGATCGTGGCCTCGATCCACGGCACGGTCGCCGGTCTGGTGCTGGTGGGGCTGGGCGAAGGCGCGCTGATGGGCGTCGCCTACCTGATCGCGGGCGCGCAGCACCCGTTCCTGTTCGGCGTCTTCACCGCCGTGGCGGCCATGATCCCGTTCTGCGCCGTCGTGGCGGTCACGCTGGTGGCGCTGGCGCTGCTGGTGAAGGGCACCGTCATCGCCGCCGTGGTGATCTTCTGCCTGGGCATGGCCGTGATCTTCATCGCCGACCATTTCGTGCGGCCCGCACTGATCGGCGGCTCGACCCAGATGCCCTTCCTGTGGGTGCTGGTCAGCATTCTCGGCGGGGTGGAAAGCTGGAGCCTTCTGGGCCTGTTCATCGGGCCGGCCATCATGTCCGTCCTGCACCTGATCTGGCGCAACTGGACCCGCGACCGCCTCCAGGACCCCACGCGCGGCGAGCGCGAGGACATGGACGACCTGCCGGACAGAAGCCTCGGCTGAACAGGCCAACGTCAAACCACCGGAGCCGTCTTAATCCAGCCGGTGGTCTTCTCTCTTTTCAGGGGAAAATGGTCGCAGACGGGAATATCGGGCAGGCGGGATTCGAACCCACGACCCCCAGTCCCCCAGACTGATGCGCTACCAGGCTGCGCTACTGCCCGACCGTCTGCGACGACACGCCGTGTAGCAGCGCGCGCCATCCTCCGCAACCCATGAGTGCCACCAATCTGGCAGCAAATCCGGTTCAGACCGGAATCAGCCGTCTCAGGGCCTGCAATTCGACCAGAATCCCGCGCAGGCTATCCTTCAGGATCAGGTTCTCACGATGGATTCGCGCGATTTCCGAGGCCGCTGCGGCTGTTTCCTCATGCGGAATCGCAGCAGGCGGCGCAGGCGATTCGGCCTCCACCTCTACCGCCACCACCGTCACGGACTCGATCACGCTTTCCACCACGATTCCACCATCGCCCGGCCCGTCCACCACAGGCTCATCGACCACTGGGGCATCCACCACTGGCGCGTCCATCACAGACTCGGGCATCTCAGGCGCGGATATCTCGGGCACGAATATCTCGGCCGCGACATCACCGCCCAGCGTCTCGACCGGAACAGGCGAATCGGGCGCAATCAGCTCGGCTTCCCGCACCACGTCGACCGGGCTCTCGCCGGAAGGTGCCACGGCATCGCCGCCTTCACGCAGCATCCGCTGCACGCCCTTGATGGTATAACCCTGCACATACAGCAGGTCCGAAATCCGCCGCAGCAATTCGATATCGTCGGGGCGATAGTAGCGCCGGCCGCCGCCCCGCTTCAGCGGGCGGACCTGGCTGAACCGCGTCTCCCAGAAGCGCAGCACATGCTGCGGCACATGCAGTTCGTCCGCGACCTCGCTGATGGTGCGGAACGCATGGGGCGCCTTCTTCAGGCGGCCGGCAGCCGCCGCGTCATCAAGCACATGCGGGTCGGCGGCCTCGCCCGGCTCCGGCATGCCGGAATCCGGCCAGTCTTCCTGCCCCGCGTTGAGCGCGTTCATTCACCGTCATCCTCGATGCCCTCGACCTGCCGGCCATTGACCCGCGCCCGCAGAAGCTGGCTGGGCCGGAAGACCAGGACCGATCGCGGCAGGATCGGCACCTCGACGCCCGTCTTGGGGTTGCGCCCGGTGCGGCGCCCCTTCTGACGGACGGAGAACGTCCCGAATCCACTGATTTTAACGGTATTCCCGCCCTCAAGCTCCTTCGCCACGCGCTCGAGAACGTGTTCGAGAAGGTCGGCCGACTCGTTTCGGGAGAGTCCGACCTGACTGTAAATATGCTCTGCCAGACTGGCGCGGGTCACGGTGCTCATGGTGCAAAGCTATGGCATGCGACGAGGACACGTCAATTCAATGCGTTAACCCGCACTCTTTTTTCACGTTCGGTGTCTGGCAAGTCACCGCAAGCCCGCGAAAAACCGTCTCCGGCCGATCGGGCGCCCGCGCTCATATGCGCGCCAGCGCCGAACCCCAGGTCAGCCCGCCACCCAGCGCTTCCATCAGCACCAGGTCTCCCTTGCGGATACGGCCGTCACGCACGGCCTCGTTCATCGCCAGCGGGATCGACGCGGCCGAGGTATTGGCATGCTTGTCCACGGTCACCACCACGCGCTCGGGCGGCAGTTCCAGCTTGCGGGCCACCGCCTCGATAATCCGCAGATTGGCCTGATGCGGCACCAGCCAGGACACATCGGCATAGGTCAGCCCGTTGGCCTGCAGCACCTCGTCCACCGAAGACGAAAGCTTGGCCACAGCATGGCGAAACACGTCGCGCCCCTGCATGCGCAGGAAGCCGGACTGCTCGCGCAGCCCCACGGCTCCATCGACATACAGCAGGTCGCCCGTCGTGCCGTCCGAATGCAGGTGTGTGGAGAGAATGCCGGCGGGCTGCGCGGCATCGCCGGCCGTCAGCAGCACGGCCCCGGCGCCATCGCCGAACAGCACGCAGGTGCCGCGATCCGACCAGTCGAGAATGCGCGAATAGACTTCGCTGCCGATCACGAGCACCGAATCCGTCTGGCCGCTGCGAATCAGCGAGTCGGCCACGGTCAGGGCATAAACGAAGCCCGAACAGGCGGCGGCGATATCGAAGCCGAAGCCGCCCCGCATCCCAAGCTCGGCCTGCACGCGAACGGCGGTGGCCGGAAAGGCCTGGTCCGGCGTGCTGGTGGCGACGATGACCGCGCCCACATCGGCCGCCGCCACGCCGGCATAGTCCAGCGCCCGCGCCGCCGCCGCCGCCGCCATGCTCACGGCGGTGTCGCCAGGCCCGGCGATGTGCCGCTGGCCGATCCCGGTACGGGCTCGGATCCATTCGTCCGAAGTTTCGAGGCGAGCCGCCAGCTCGTCATTGGTCACGATCCGATCCGGCAGGTACCCGCCAAACCCGACCATCAGCGAACGTCTCGCCATCATTCCCATCATTCCAAGCCCGGCTTCGCCCCCGTGGAGACGCACCGCCCCTGCGGAGCGGGTCAGCTTACGGCTGCGACCGCCGGCTGTTCCTTTTCCACGCCCGGACGCATGACGGACAGCGTCTCCAGTCGGGAGATCTGTTCCCTTATGCTTTCATTGAACCGGTGCGATACCATATCCATGGCAACATCCACCGCCGATGCAAAGCCTTCCGCATCGGTCCCGCCATGCGATTTGACCACAACACCATTGAGGCCGACGAATACGGCGCCGTTATAGCGTCGCGGGTCCAGCCACTCGCGCATGCGCTCCAGGCCGGGCCGCACCAGCAGGTAGCCCAGCTTGGCCAGCAGGCCCGACCGGAAGACCTGCCGCAGCAGCACGAACGCCATCTTCAGCGCGCCCTCGCCGGTCTTCAGCGCGACATTGCCGGTAAATCCGTCCGTCACCACCACATCGGTCGTGCCGGCGGTAATATCATGTCCTTCGACAAATCCACGGAACTGCGCGCTCAGGGCGCTGTTGCGCAGAATCTCGGCCGCCTGACGCAGCTTCTCGTCACCCTTCACTTCCTCCGACCCGACATTCAGCAGGCCGATGGTCGGCGCGGGCAAACCCAGCACCGCCTTGGCGAAGGCTTCGCCCATAACCGCGAATTCAACGAGGTTGCGCGCGTCGCAGGCGACATTCGCACCCAGGTCCAGCATCACGACATCGCCCTTCAGCGTCGGGCTGATCGCCGCCATGGCGGGACGGGAAACACCGGGAAGGGTCTTGATGACAATCTTGGCCAGCGCCAGCATCGCGCCGCTGTTGCCGGCAGACACCACGCCCAGGGCCTCGCCCTGTGCCACGGCATCCATCGCCAGCCGCATCGACGAATCGCGCACGCGCAGCGCGGCCGTCGGCTTCATGTCCATGGAAATGGCGCTACCCGCCGGGCGCACCGTACAGATCGCGGCCGCCTTGGGGTGGCGGGCCAGCGTCTCGGTCAGGCGGCGCTCGTCGCCGATCAGCAGAACCCGTGTGCCGGGGTGCCTGTCGGCAGCAATCGCCAGGCCGGCCACCACAACTTCCGGACCGCCATCCCCCCCCATGCCGTCAACCGCCAGCGTGAAGGGCTCAGCCCCGGAAAAAGAGGAACCTGTCTCGCTCATGCCTGCCTTCTGCCGGGTGAACACCAAATTCGCAAGGTCGTCACGGAATCGTGTCGCAAGAAAGCATGGCCCGCCACCTGACGGGCCATGTCATCGCGTCCGCGCAGCCATGCGCCGCCGGTCAGGCCCGGACGGCGGTCTTCAGCGTCTTGCCGGCCGCAACGACCTCACGGCCGTCATAATGGCCGCAATGGCTGCAGACGTGGTGCGGGCGCTTCAGCTCGCCGCAATTCGCGCATTCGGCATGTGCCTGCACGCTCAGCGCCTCGTGGCTGCGGCGCATGCCGCGACGGGACGGTGAGGTTTTTCTTTTGGGTACAGCCATGGGCCCGGGCCCCTCCGATCTGAGATCTTAACCGGGTCCGGCTGGAGCCCGATCAGTTATCAATAATGAGGGGGCGCCTCTAGCAGGAAGAAAGCCCATTCGCAAGGCATCTTCTCACCACCCCGCCCCCGGCATGCCTCTATGTATCATCCTTCCGCAGCGCCGCCAGCCCCGCGAACGGTGACGGACGGCCTTCTTCCGCGTCCTCCACTCCTTCCGGATTCGTCGGCGGCACATCCACATGCCCGATCTCGTCGGGCAGCATGGCCCCCGGCCGACGCGGATAGGGATCGAGCGCCAGCGACAGCTCCTCGGCCGTCAGTTCGCCCAGATCGATCGTATCGTTCTCATACGGGATCTCGTCCACCGCCTCGGGGTCCAGTTCCTCATCCTCGCGAAACCGCTCCGCCGGCACCAGCCGCGCGACGATCTCCGTGGTCAGCACGCTCACGAACGGCTCGGCCGTCAGCACGCATTCCTGCTCCACCTCGGCCGTCATCCAGCCTTCGGCCAGAACCTCGTCCCGCCGGCCCAGCGTCAGGCGATAACGGCAGGAGAGCGCATGGATCGCCGGCAGGCCGAAACGGCGCGCCAGCGCGGCGCGCTCGGCCGCGTCGGCCTCGATCTCCATCTCCCGGCCCGCCGCTCCGATTCGTCCAACCGCGAGCCTGCGGGAAAATTCCGTCTTCATCCTGTCCTGCTCCCGCCCGGCGGCGACCCGGCAAATCCGCCCGCCTCATGCTGATAATGTTCCCTGTATGGCGATGAAGAATTGACTTCGCCACCCCAATCGGGCACCGGACGGAAGAGTTTTCCCCGGATCAGGACGCCCCACAGGCCATGCGGTCATCTTCGGACACGACCATCCGCCCCATCGGGCGTCTTCTTCCTTGCGCGATCGTGGGATTCAGCCTGCTGCTGTCCGGCTGCTCGCTCTTCTCGCCCCGCCCCGGACAGCGCGGCTCGCTGATCGAGGCGGACGATTACAAGCAGCTCAAGCCCGGCGTCAGCACCCGCGCCGAAGCGATGGACCTGCTGGGCTCGCCCACCACCCACGCCACGTTCGACGACAACACATGGATCTACATCTCCATGCGCACGGTGCCGGCGCCCATGGATTTCCCGAGCATCCGCTCGCAGAACGTGGTGGTGCTGAATTTCGACGACAAGGGCGTGCTGCAGAACCTGCGCACCCTCGACAAGAGCGACGCGCGGCCCACCAGCATGGCCCCCGGTGCCACGCCGACTCCGGGCACCAAGATCAACATCCTGCAACAGATCCTGGGCAATGTCGGCCGCTACAACCCACTGAGCAACATGAACAGCACATTTGGCGGCAGCAGCGGCCCGATGAGTTCCAACAGCGGTCCGGGCCATGCCGGCTCGGGTAACACCCTCCCGTAAAAGGGGCTGCCTGCAAAGCGACCCTGCCCGCGCGTCAGGGTCGCTTCCCCACATGCGCGCCTTCTCCCTCTAAGCCGGCAATACGATCCGGACCTGCAAGCCACCCAGCCGGCTCTGCCGGAGCGCGATGTCGCCGCCATGCGCGCGCACGATGTCGCGCGCGATGGTCAGGCCCAGCCCGGTCCCGCCATCCAGCCCGCTCTCGAACGGCCGGAAGACCGCCTCCATCCGGTCGCGCGGAATGCCCGGCCCGTCGTCATCGACGCAGATCACCACCCCCCGCTCGTCCTGGCTGGCGCTCAGGGCCACGCGCGCGCCATGCCGCCGCGCGTTCTGCAACAGATTGTCCATCACGCGGCGGATCGCGCCCGGCCGCAGAACGGCCTCGACCGGCCGAGGCACCGAGATGGACAGCACGGTTCCACCCGCCCGCCGAAAGGCGGATGCCACCTCGTCCAGCATCTGGCCCATATCGACCAGGACCGGCGTCTCCGCCCCCTCTCCTCTGGCGAAGGAGAGGTAGCTTTCGATCATGCCCTCCATTTCCGCCACGTCGCCAACCATGTCGGTCACCTCGGCATGAAACTGCGCGGCGTCGATGGTGCCCTGGGCCGGGATCATCGCCAGTGACAGACGCAGGCGGGTCAGCGGCGTCCGCAGATCGTGCGAAACGCCCGCCAGCATCGCCGTGCGCTGCGCCACGAACCGGAAAATACGCTCCTGCATGCGGTTGAACGCCACGGCCGCCTTGCGCACCTCCTGCGCGCCCTCGGGGTGGATGGGTCCGGTATCGCGCCCCAGCCCGAACAGTTCGGCCGCCCGCGCCAGCCGACGGATCGCGCGAATCTGGTTGCGCATGAACAGGCTGGCGATCAGGAACAGCAGGAACGCGCTGCCCACCACCCAGGCCACGAACAGCCAGATGGGCGCCACCGCCAGCCGCTTGCGCGGCGCCCCCACATCGAGCACCCCGTCGGACATCTGGATCCGGATATGCACGGTCTGCGGATCGCCAACCCAGTCGACGAAGAACGGACGGCCGATCGAAGCGTTCAGCGCATCGGCCAGATCCTCGTCCATCGGCCCCAGCACATGGGTCGAGCCCGTGCGCGACAGGCGCTGTCCGGGGTCCCAATCCATGTCCAGTTGAGTGCGCACCCTGGCCTGGTTCATGATCCAGACCCGGTCGCCAGGCGCGTGATACCGCTTCAGCAGGTCCAGCGTCAGGACGATATCCGCCGCCACCGCACCCGACATGCGGCGCGACACGACCTTGAGATAATTGCCGTAGAACAGCTCCAGCGAGATCCCCTGCGTGACCAGCAGCGGGATCAGCACGATCAGCAGCATCCGCCCCAGCAGCGAGCGCGGCAGGACCCGGCGCACGGGCCGATCCATCCGGCGATAGAACCCCGCCATGGCGCGCGGCCGCGTCGGCGCGCCCGGCCCGTCACCCTCCGCCATGGCTGGTCCCCTTCCCGCCCGCCGTCACATGCCCGGCTTCAGCACATATCCCTTGCCCCGCACGGTCTGGAGAAAACGCGGCTCGCGCGGGTCCGGCTCGATCCGGCGACGCAGGCGCGTCACCTGAACGTCCACCGCGCGTTCGCCGATTTCCTCCATGTCCAGCAGGCGGGCGATCTCGTCACGGGCCAGGATCTCGTTGGGGCGGCGCGCCAGCGCATTCAGCAGCGCGACTTCCCCGCCGGTCAGGTGTACGCTGCCGTCAGGCCCCGACAGCAGGCCGCGCGCCGGGTCGAACTCCAGCCCACCCAGCCGCACCACCCGCAGATTGTCCGAGGGCGCGGGCGGGGCGAATCGCCGCAGATGTGCCTTCAGCCGCAGCAGCAGTTCGCGCGGCTCGAACGGCTTGCCGAGATAATCGTCCGCGCCCGCCTCCAGCCCGTCGATCCGGTCCTCGGGCTCGCCGCGCGCGGTCAGCAGCAGGATCGGCAGGTCCTGCCCCTCCTGCCGCAGGGCGCGGGTCAGTGCCAGCCCGGTCTCGCCCGGCATGGTCACGTCCAGCACCATCGCATCGGGCTGCATGAAGCCCAGCACCTGCCGCGCCTCGGCGGCCGAAGACGCCGCGCTGATGCGAAAGCCATGTTCGGTCAGGTAGCGTTGCAGCAGGCGCCGCAGGCGCGGGTCGTCATCCACCACCAGAATATGCGCGCCCACCACCGATCCGTCGCGCACGCCGTTGTCTCGCCCGTCTAGTCCCATCATCGTCCGTCCCGGCTCAGAGGCTGTTTGAAAAGCCCCGCGGGCGGCGGCCTGCGCTCACCATCGGCGTTTTCCAAACGGCCTCTCATGCGCCGCCACGATGCGCCCGTTCCGCCGCCGTGGCCACGTCCTCAAGCACACCGCGCGTCCGGTCGTCCATCAGCCCCAGCACGACGCGCCGGAATCCGTCGATCGCGGCGGCGCCCACATCGCGGTACACCCCCATCAGCTTCTCGCGCTGAAGGTCGAAAAGCTGCCGCTCCACCGCCGCCCCGCTCTCGGTCAGCGACAGCAGGCGCAGCCGTCGGTCCTGCCGCCCCACCTCCTGCACCACATAGCCCCGTGCCTGAAGGTCGGTCAGCGCGCGGCCAAGGCTCTGCTTGGTAATGCCCAGCAGGTCGATCAGCGCACCGACGGCGATACCGGGATGATGGCCCACAAGCTGCAATATCCGGTGGTGGGCACGCCCCAGCCCCAGCGATTCCAGCACCGGATCGACCACCCCGCCGAAATCCCGCCAGGCCAGCATCATCAGTTCCTGCGCCTGCCGCATCTCCTCCTCGCGGAGAAACAGCAGTCCGGCGCCAGCCCCCTGCCATCGGCCCGGCGCTTTCTGTTCGCTCACGCGGCCTGCGCCCGTCCCGGCCGCAGGCGCGCCAGCAGCGCCTGCTTCGCCCGCCCCAGACGCACCACGCCGGCCAGTCGCCGGTCCAGGAAAGCCGCCACCGCCGCGCTGTCCTCTCCCCGCGCCAGCCAGAACAGCAGCACCTGCGCATAGATCGTGCCGAGGCTCATCCGCTTGGTCTGCCGGGTAACCCCGGTCGCATGGTCCCCGGCCGCCTCCCAGATCGCATCCACCGTCCGCGCCATGACCCGTGCCAGCAGCCCCGCATGGCCGGGCGCGAGCAGAACCGCCAGCGCCCGCCGCACCGCGTCCCGATCCGGCGTCACCGCCCCCAGCCGCAACAGGATGACCGCCCTTACCCGCCGCCCCAGACGCGGCTCGTCCAGCCCCCGCGCGGCATCGATCATGATCCGGTCGGACAGGTCGAACCACGCCTCGACCAGTTCGGCGGAGCCGCCGGGAAACAGCAGGTCGGCATCCGGGCCGGCGACCTCGCGCAGCACATCCACCCCCCAGCCACGCTCGCCGGCCACGGCCCCCAGCCGGCACACCGCCTCGTCCCGCGCCAGACTGCGTTCCGGCCGCGCCGCCACGCCACAGGCGAGAGCGCACCCGGCCAGCCGGCCCGCGAGCCCCGCGACCGCCCCAATCCCGTTCATGTCCGCACCCCGTAGCGCCCGATTTCCTCGTCGAATCCCATCTGGCCCAGATCCTTCATCCGCATCGGATAAAGAATGCCGTCCAGGTGATCGTATTCATGTTGCAACACGTTAGCCAGAAAACCCGTCGCCACGCCTTCCACCGGCGCACCGTCCCGATCAAGGCCCGAATAGGCAACGCGCACATGGCGCGGCACCATGCCCCGCAGGCCGGGAATCGACAGGCACCCCTCGGGCCGCAACACCATCTCGTCACCGACCGGCCGCAGCACGGGGTTGATCAGCACGCTGGCTCCGCGCGGCGGATCATCCTCCCCCGCGCTGCGCTCCGCCGGCACGCGATAGACGAACAGCCGCAGCGACACATGCACCTGCGGCGCGGCCAGCCCGGCCCCACGCGCATCCTCCATCGTCTCGATCATGTCGTCGATCAGCCGGCCGATCTCCGGCGCGGCGGGGTCGGGTACGTCGTCGGCGCGACGCAACAGCACGGGATGGCCCATCCGGGCGATCTTGAGCAAGGTCACGATAATCTGTCCTTCGTCCTGCCGGCGTGGCCGCCCGAAATCATTCACCCCCGCGCCCGGCGCGCGGCGGCCCTGTAAAATAGTCCGCCGAAAGCCGGCAGGAAACGGGCGGAATGATTTGTATTTCGCGCGGAGCCCATGTTATAGCTCCGCGCCATTCGGGAATCGCATGCAGGGCCGGGCCTTGGGCGGTAACCCATCCATGGTTTTCGTGGTTCACCCCAAGGCAGCCACAAACAGGAGTAAGCGACCCAGTGCAGGTTCTCGTTCGCGACAACAATGTCGACCAGGCTCTCAAGGCACTCAAGAAGAAGATGCAGCGTGAAGGCATCTTCCGTGAGATGAAGCTGCGTCGCCACTACGAAAAGCCCTCCGAGCGCAAGGCGCGCGAGGCTGCCGAGGCCGTGCGCCGCGCCCGCAAGATGGAGCGCAAGCGTCTGGAGCGCGAAGGGTTCTGATCCGCCACTTGGCGTCGATCCCATGAAAAAGCCGGCTTCCTTCGGGGGCCGGCTTTTTTCATGCCCGTTTTCCGGTTTCCCGCCCGGCCCCAGATTTATCCGTCACCCCGGGTCGCGTTCCGGGACCGGCGGCCCGATCAATCGCAGCAGCGCCTCCGGAATCGGCTCGTCCAACACCGAAGCCGCCATGCGGCTCAACACATCTTTCAGCCACGCCTCAAGCACGACCTCCTCACCCGGTCGTCCGTGCGCGGCCGGCGCCCGCTTGCGGTCACGCCCCCCACTGGTCTTTTCCCATTGCAGAAGCTCGACCTGATTGCGCACCCGCAGCCAGAATTCCACATCCTCGATCAGATTCTCTTCCAGGCATCGCGTGATATGGCGCCGCACCGCGCCAAGCGTATCCTCACGATAGGTCCGCACCATGGCCGAAGCCATCGCAAGCACCGTCATGACCGCTTCGCCTGGATCGTCCTGCATCAAGAACCCATCCCGATCGCATTCGCTTGCAACGACAGCGTAACGGAAACGGGCATGCTTCCCCGGCCGCTCCTGGCGTCGGGCGGGTAGCAACGTGTTTGCATGAGGCATAGGCACGCCCTGCCTATTTCCATTACGATGAACAGGTTACCCCATTCACCGCTGGACATAGATCCGGGTGTTATATTCGGCAGGCCACCCGACAGAGGGGCCGCCTCAATGCAAAAAGCGTTGCTACACGCCACCGGCAGGATATCACACGGGATTTTACGATGCCACCCCGAAGGCGACGATCATCCCCGCGTGCCGGAAATCGGATTCTCAGCGGCCCGGATTCATCAGTCGGCTCAGATACACCGCCTCCAGCGCGCGCTCGCGTGCCACTTCCTCGGCATTCACCGTCCCGGAATGGCCGCCCTCGGTATCTTCGTAATACAGGTAGGGCACGCCCAGAGCCTGCAACCGCGCCGCGAACAGCCGGGCATGCACCGGCCCCACCCGGTCATCGAGCGTCGAGGTGAAGATAAACGGCTCGGGATAGCGCACACCGGGGCGCAGCGCCCGCAACGGCGAGATCCTCTCCAGGAACGCCCGCTGCGCCGGCACGCTCATGCTGCCATATTCCCCGACCCACGAGGCCCCGGCGGCCATGGTCTCGAAATGCTCCATGTCCAGCAGCGGCACGCCGACGATCACCGCTCCCCACAGATCGGGGTGTTGGGTCAGTTCCACCCCCATCAGCAGGCCGCCGTTCGAACGCCCGCGAATCCCCAGATGCGCGGGTACGGTCACCTTCCGGGCGATCAGGTCCCGCGCCACGGCGGCGAAATCGTCGAAGACATGCTGCCGCCCGGTCGTCCGTCCGGCCTCATGCCAGGCCGGCCCGAACTCGCCGCCACCCCGGATATTGGCGACCACATAAACCCCGCCCCGATCCAGCCACAGCCGCCCCACCACCGGGTCATAGTCGGGCAGCGAGGAAACCTGGAACCCGCCATAGGCGGTAAGCAGCGTCGGATTCCTGCCATCGCGGCGCATATCCGCCCGATGCACGATAAAATAGGGAATGCGCGTCCCGTCGGTCGAAATCGCCCATTCCTGCCCGACCACCAGCCCGGCGGTATCGAACTGGGGCGGCAGTTCCATGATCTTCCGCGCGCTGCCATCGGTGCTGTCGGCCAGCCAGAGCTGCTGGGGCGTCAGGAAGCCCGAAACCGAAAGAAACACCCGCCCCGAGCGGCGGTCGGCATCCATGACATGGACCGACATCATGTCGGGCAGCGCCAGCCGCACCCCATGCCAGCCGCCGGCCGCATCGGGCCGATAGACCCAACCCTGCCCACGCACCGAGTCGAGCACCGTCATCACCACGCCGGTCCCGGTCACCGCAACCTCGTCGACCGCCTGCCGCGCACCGGGCGCAAACAGCACCTGCACCGGCTTGCGCCCATCCGGATCGACGGCGATGACGCTGCCGGCCGCAACCGCCACGCCGCCCGACACCCAATCCTGATTGGCCGACAGGATCAGCCGCCCCGCCAGCAGGCCATGCAGATCCATGCGCGCGGGCAGATCGAGCGCCCGCACCCCCTGCCCGGTGACCAGACTGTACCGATCCTCGAAGAACGTGACCGACCGACGGATCAGCACCAGCCGATGCCCCTCCCCGTCAGACAGCGCCACCGGCGACACCGCCACATCGTCGCGCTGGCCGCGCATCACCTCCACGGCCTGGTCCAGCGCCTGCCCCCGGTGCAGGCGGCGCACCACGAACGGATAGCCCGAACGGGTCATCGCCCCGCCGGCAACACCGGTCGCCCCCTCGCCCCAGTCACGCGCCACCAGCAGCGTGTCGCGATCCTGCCAGGCCACATCCTGCTTGGAACGGGGCAGCAGGAAACCACCGGGCACGAACCCACCAGACATGCCCCCACCAGACAGGGGCGCGAATTCCCGCAGGGTCGTCGCGTCCTCGCCCCCTTCCGAAAGCTGGATCAGGCAGGGCGAATCGTCGGGCGCCAGACAGTCGGCCCCCTGAAACACCCAGTCCCGATGCTCCCGCCGGGCCAGATCGTCCACATCCAGCCGCGTGGTCCACGCCGGCTGCCCGGCCAGGAAGCTCCCCGGCGTGGCGTCGCGCCAGATCCCGCGCGGATGCGCCGCATCCTGCCACAGATTGAAGATCGCCCCGTCCAGGAAGGCGGGCACAGGGATACGATGGGCGTCCTGACGAATTCGCAGCACCGAATCATGAAACCCGCGATAGCGCGGATCGGCCTCCAGCGCCGCGAAGGTGCGCTGGTTCTGCTGGTCCACCCACGACAGGGCGGCCGTACCGCGCACCTCCGATAAAGCGTGGGAGGACGGGGCGGATGAGGCGACGGCCGGCACGGCAGCCAGCATCGCGACTCCAGCAATAACGATTCGAAACGAACTCATGGCCGAAGCATTCCAGATGCCCAGGCCCATGGAAAGCCCGATCGCCTCCCGATCCGGGAGTCGATCGGGAATGGATCAGCCGTTCAGCTTGTCCAGTTCTCGCACCACGGCCTCGCCCATCACGGACGTGCCGACCTGGGCCATGCCAGGGCTCATGATATCGGCGGTGCGCAGCCCGCTGGCCAGCACGTTGGCCACCGCCTGCTCGATCAGCGCGGCATCCGCCTCCATCGCGCAGGAATAGCGCAGCAGCATCGCGAACGAGAGGATCTGCGCCAGCGGATTGGCAATCCCCTTGCCGGCGATATCGGGCGCGCTGCCATGGATCGGCTCATACAGCGCCGGGCGTTTTCCCTTGGCGTCCACCGCACCCAGCGTGGCCGAAGGCAGCATGCCCAGGCTACCGGTCAGCATCGACGCCAGGTCGGAGAGCAGGTCGCCGAACAGGTTGCCGGTCACGATCACGTCGAACTGGCGCGGATTGCGCACAAGCTGCATGGCGCAATTGTCGGCCAGCATGTGGGTCAGTTCCACATCCGCATACTCGCGGGCATGCAGCGCGGTCACGACCTCCTTCCACAGCAGGCCGCTTTCCATCACGTTGCATTTCTCGACCGAGCAGACGCGGTTGCCGCGCTGGCGCGCCAGGTCGAAGGCCACCCGCGCCACACGCTCGATCTCGGACGTGGTATAGATTTCGGTATTGATGCCGCGCTTCGTGCCGTCCGGCAGCGTCTCGATGCCGCGCGGCGTGCCGAAATAGATGCCCCCCACCGATTCGCGCACGATCATGATATCCAGCCCGGCGACCACTTCGGGCTTCAGCGTGCTGGCCTCAACCAGGGCATCGAACACCTTGGCGGGGCGCAGGTTGGCGAACAGCCCCAGTTCCTGCCGCAGCTTCAGGATCGCGACCTCCGGCCGCAGGTCGAAACCGACCGACGCCCATTTCGGGTCGCCGACCGAGCCGAACAGCACCGCATCCGCCGCGCGGGCGGCCACGATCACCTCGTCACGGATCGGCACGCCATGCACCGCCAGCGACGCACCGCCGACCAGATCCTCGGAAATGTCGAAGACGATCCCGCGCGCCCGGCCCATCCACGCCACGACGCGCGCGACCTCGTTCATCACCTCGGGGCCAATCCCGTCGCCGGGCAGGACAAGGAGCTTCTTGGTAACGGTCATTTCTCGGTTCCTGTGGTGACAAAGAGGCGGAGCGTGCGCGCGGTCGGCCCGTTCAGTCTATGACGATCCGCGTCTGCCAGGGCTGCGTCTGGCCGCGTGCGGCCTCGAACGTGCTGATCGCGCCTTCGTGCTGCAAGGTCTGGCCGATATCGTCCAGCCCCTCCAGCAGCAGATGCTTGCGCAGCGGATCGATCTCGAACGCGATCTCCTGGCCATCGGGGCGCACCACCACCTGGCGCGCCAGATCGACCGTCAGCCGGCCATTCGCACCCAGCCGCGCATCGTCCATCAACGCATCGCAGATGTCGCGCGGCAGACGGATCGGCAGAATCCCGTTCTTGAAGCAGTTATTGAAGAAGATATCGGCGAAGGACGGCGCGATCACGCAGCGAATGCCGAAATCCAGCAGCGCCCACGGCGCATGCTCGCGCGACGAACCGCACCCCAGATTGTCATGGGTAATCAGGATACCGGCCTTGCGGTAAGGCTCCCGATTCAGCACGAAATCCGGCTTCTCCGACCCATCCGGATTGTAGCGCATGCCGTCGAAGGCATGCACGCCCAGGCCGGAGCGCTTGGTGGTCTTGAGAAACCGCGCCGGGATGATCTTGTCGGTGTCGATATTCGCTTCGGGCAGCGGTGCCGCGATCGCGGTCAGGACGGTGAATTTATCCATGGCTCAGATCAGCTCCCGCACGTCCGTCAGATGTCCCGTCACCGCCGCCGCCGCCGCCATCGCGGGCGAGAGCAGATGGGTGCGTCCGCCCGGCCCCTGCCGCCCCTCGAAATTGCGGTTGGAGGTCGAGGCGCAACGCTGCCCCGGCGTCAGCCTGTCGGGGTTCATGCCCAGGCACATCGAGCACCCGGCCTCGCGCCATTCGAAACCGGCATCGAGAAAGACCCGGTCCAGCCCCTCGCGCTCCGCCTGCGCCTTCACGATGCCCGATCCCGGCACCACCATGGCGCGCACACCCGGCGCCACATGCCGCCCCGCGACGATCGAGGCCGCCGAGCGCAGATCCTCGATGCGGCTATTGGTGCAGGAACCGATAAAGACGACATCGACCGGCACGCCGGCAATCTTCTGCCCCGCTTCCAGCCCCATATAATCCAGCATGCGCTGCAACTGCGCCCGCTTGGCCTCGTCGCTTTCCGCCGCCGGGTCGGGCACGGTGCCGGAGACCGGGATCACCGTCTCGGGGCTGGTGCCCCAGGTCAGGACCGGCGGAATATCCTCGGCCCGCAATTCCACGATCTTGTCGTAATGCGCGCCTTCGTCGGCCGCCAGCGTCTTCCAATAGGCCACCGCCTGCGCGAACGCCTCGCCCTGCGGGGCGAAGGGCCGGCCGCGCACGTAGTCGAACGTCGTCTCGTCCGGCGCCACCAGCCCGGCGCGCGCGCCGGCCTCGATCGACATGTTGCAGATCGTCATCCGCCCGGCCATGTCCAGCCCGCGAATGGTCGAACCCGCGAATTCGATCACATAGCCGGTGCCGCCGGCGGTGCCGATGGTGCCAATAATCGCCAGCATCACGTCCTTGGCGGTCACGCCCGCGCCCAGCGTCCCCTCGACCACCACCTTCATGTTCAGGGCCGGCTTCTGCAACAGCGTCTGCGTCGCCATCACATGCTCGACTTCGGACGTGCCGATACCGAACGCCAGCGCGCCCATGGCACCATGGGTCGAGGTGTGGCTGTCGCCGCACACGATGGTCATGCCGGGCAGCGAAATCCCCTGCTCCGGCCCCACCACATGCACGATGCCCTGGCGCTCGGACAGAAGCGGAAAATACGGCACGCCGAATTCGCGCACATTGCGCTCCAGCGTCTCGATCTGGTTGCGGCTTTCCGGCTCCTCGATCGGCAGGGTCCGGTCCGAGGTCGGCACGTTATGGTCCACCACGGCGATGGTGGCATCGGGCCGGCGCAGGCGGCGGCCGCTCATGCGCAGCCCCTCGAACGCCTGCGGGCTCGTCACCTCATGCACGAGGTGCCGGTCGATATAGAGAATGGCCGTGCCGTCCTCGAGCCGTTCCACGACATGACTGTCCCAGATCTTGTCGAACAGCGTGCGTGCGGCCATCGGTCTTCCCCTTCGGAACGGCATGGCGGGGTACGCCCCCGCCGCCCGCGAAACCACGCGGACGGCGAAGGAACGAAACCCGTAGAATCAGAACGATGCGCCGCCCCGCGGCCGTGGCCGGGGGCGGCGCATCGGTATCAGATGGTGATCAGGCCGTAGCCGTCACCGTCTCGCGGGCGCGCTCGGCGATACGCGCCGACTTGCCGCGACGGCCGCGCAGGTAATACAGCTTCGCACGACGCACGGCACCGCGACGCACGACCTTGATCTCGGCGATCGTGGGCGCATAGAGCGGGAACACACGCTCCACGCCTTCGCCGTTCGAAATCTTGCGCACGGTGAAGTTGCTGTTCAGGCCCTTGTTCGAACGGGCGATCACCACGCCTTCATAGGCCTGGACGCGCTTGCGCTCGCCTTCGACGACGCGGACCGACACGCGGACCGTGTCGCCGGGGCCGAATTCGGGGACCGCGCGCTCGGCGGAGAGGCGGGCAATCTCACCGGCCTCGTACTGCTGGATAATGTTCATGGTCGGGTTCCTCGTTTCAAACAGTCTAATCAGTGCAGCCGGTCGGGATCAGCCGCGGGGCTGACCGGATCGGACGTGTCTTGGCCGGTGCGGCGGCGATACGCGGCCCAGAGATCGGGCCGGCGGACCTGGGTCGCCGTCTCGGATTCAGTCTGCCGCCAGCGTGCGATGGCGGCGTGATGACCGGACAGCAGGATGTCGGGCACATCGCGCCCTTCCCAGCTCGCCGGCTTGGTGTAATGCGGATATTCCAGCAGCCCGTCGGAGAAACTCTCCTCCGCACCGCTGGCATCCGAGCCCATGACGCCGGGGATCAGCCGCACGCAGGAATCCAGCAGCACCAGGGCCGCCATCTCCCCGCCAGAGAGCACATAGTCGCCGATCGAGACCTGCTCGACGGCACATGCTTCCAGCACCCGCTCGTCCACCCCCTCGTAGCGCCCGCACAGCACCACCACGCCGGGGCCGCCGCTCAGGCGACGAACGTCCTCCTGGCGCAGTTGCCGCCCGCGCGGCGTCGGATAGATCACCGGCCGCCCACCGGCCGCCACATCGCGGATCGCGGCAGCCACCACATCCGGGCGCATGACCATGCCGGCCCCGCCCCCGAAGGGCGTGTCGTCCACCGTGCGGTGCCGCCCCAGGCCATAGTCCCGCAGGTCGCGCAGATCGAGCGACCACAGCCCGTCCTCCAGCGCCCGTCCGGCCAGCGACTGGCCGAGCGGACCGGGAAACATGCCGGGAAACAGCGTCAGGACGGTCGCCTGCCAGGTCATGACGCCTCTCCGACGACGGGGGAAACCTCCCCCGCCTCCGGCGACAGATCGCCCTGGACCTCGACCTCGTCCGGCAGAACCACTTCGATCCGGCCAGCGGCGATGTCGATCACCGGGAAGCAGGCCTGGGTAAAGGGCAGGATCAGGGACGCACGCCCCTCCCCGCCGATCTCCAGGCTGACCCCGGCACCGTAATCATGGACGACCAGCACCGTCCCCAGGGCGTTGCCACCCTGTTCGTGGACGGCCAGGCCGATCAGGTCGGCGAAGTAGAACTCGTCCTGATCCGGCTCCGGCAGGCTGGCCCGCGCGATATACAGGCGGCGGTTGACCAGCGCCTGCGCGGCCTCCCGCGAGGCCACGGCCTGCCCCGCCGCGTCGCGCAGTTCGGCAATGCCGTCCCCACGCCAGCGCAGGGTCCAGACCTGCCCCCGGTCGTCGGTCAACGTTCCATAGGCGGTCAGGTCTTCCGGCACGGTGGCGTAGCTGTGCACGCGCACCAGCCCCCGCACGCCATGCGGCCGCCCCACCACACCCATCAGGATACGATCGCGATCCACCGGTTCAGCCCGCCCGTGTCTCTATCCGTCCGTTGGCTCAGGCCGTGGCGGCGGCAGCGGCGGCGGCAGCGGCGGCACGCTCCTGCGCACGCTTCTTCGGCGCGGACTGCTTCGGCTGCTCGGTGTAGACCGGCTTCGCGATCAGGCCGGCATTGCCCAGGAAGCGCGCGACGCGGTCGGTCGGCAGGGCACCCTGCGACAGCCAGTACGTGATGCGCTCGCTGGTCAGACGGATGCGGTCGGCATGGTCGGACGGCAGCATCGGGTTGTAGGCGCCCACCTTCTCGACGAAACGACCATCGCGCGGCGAACGGCTGTCGGCCACCACGATGTGGTAGTAGGGGCGCTTCTTCGCGCCGGCGCGGGCGAGGCGGATCTTCAGGCTCATTGAGGCAATTCTCCGAAATGAAAACGTGCGGAATGCGGTAGAGGGACGAAACGGTCTGCGCGATCGCGTCAGCCGAACGGACGGCCGCCGGGCGGTTTCGGCCCCTTGGGCATGAGAGCGGACATCCCCTGGCGCATGAGACCTTTCATGCCCAGCTTATTGATCCGCTTCATCATCGTGGACATGTCATCGAACTGCTTCAGCAGCCGGTTGACGTCCTGAACAGTGCTGCCCGACCCGGCGGCGATGCGCTTCTTGCGCGACGCCTTGATGATGGCGGGCGTCTTGCGCTCCGCCCGGGTCATGGACGAAATGATGGCCTGGTGCCGCTTCAGGACCGAAGTATCCAGGTCCTTGTCGCCCAGCGCCTGCTTGACCTTGCCCATGCCGGGCAGCATGTCGAGAATCCCCGACAGCGAGCCCATCTTCGCGATCTGGCGGATCTGCGCGGCATAGTCGTCCAGGTCGAACTTGCCCTGCATCATCTTGAGGGCGAGTTTCTCGCTCTCTTCATGGTCCAGGGTGTCGGCGGCCTTCTCCACTAGGCCGGCGATGTCGCCCAGCCCCAGGATACGGCCGGCGACGCGCTCGGGATGGAACTCCTCCAGCGCGTCCAGCTTCTCGCCCGACCCGGTCAGCTTGATCGGCGCGCCGGTCACGGCGCGCATCGACAGCGCGGCGCCGCCACGGGCATCGCCGTCCATCCGGGTCATGACCACGCCGGTCACGCCCACGGCCTCGTTGAAGGCCCGGGCGGTGTTCACGGCATCCTGGCCGGTCATCGCATCGACGACCAGCAGGGTTTCGGCCGGCGACGTCTCGGCGCGGATCTCCCGCACCTCGTTCATCAGCGCCTCGTCGATCGACAGGCGGCCGGCGGTATCGAGAATAACGACGTCGAAGCCTTCGCGCCGTCCGGTATCCATCGCCCGCCGCGCGATCTCGACCGGCGTCTGGCCGGGCACGATCGGCAGCGAGGGCACGCCGGCGCGCTCGGCAAGCTGCTGCAACTGCAACTGGGCGGCGGGGCGCTGGGTATCCAGGCTGGCCAGCAGCACTTTCTTGCGCTCGCGGGTCGCCAGCCGCAGGGCGATCTTGCCCGAAGTCGTGGTCTTGCCCGAACCCTGAAGACCGACCATCAGGATCGGCACCGGCGGCACCGCGTTCAGGTTCAGCGGAACCGCGCCCGCACCGCCCAGCGCGTCGATCAGCGCGTCATTGACGATCTTGGCGACGGCCTGACCGGGCGAGATGCTGTCCAGCACCTCATGCCCCACCGCGCGCTCACGCACCTTGTTGACGAAATCCTTGACGACCGAGAGGGCCACGTCGGCGTCCAGCATCGCCAGGCGCACTTCGCGCATCGCCTCGGCGACATCGGCCTCGGACAGCGCACCGCGCTTGGCGAGACCGTCGAACACACCGGAAAGCTTACCTGACAGCGCCTCGAACAAAGGACATTCACCCCAAAAGATATCGCGCCACTGCGCGAACACTCGCGAGGCGGCGGTCCTGATTTCGGGGGAGGCTTACCCCTCTCCCCTCCCGATGTCAACGATTCCGCTCCGGGGCCGCCGCCAGCCGGCCGCCCCGGAGGAATCGCCGTGACGCGGGCGCCTTATTCCGCGTCGCCGTCCCCGGGCGCACCCTCGCCCGGCGGCGGCGGGGGCGGCGCCATCAGTGCGTCCAACTGGTCGCGCAGCGCACGGATCTTGTCCTCGCGCGCCTTCGCATCGGCAAGCTGCGCCGGAGTCAGGATATCGTGGATCTTGACCGCCACATCCAGGCGGCGGTCGATATTGGCCCGATGCAGGGTTTCGATCTGCTGGGTCAGCGATGCCAGCTTCGCCCGATCGACCGGCCCCGGCGCCAGCAGCAGGTCGCGAATCTGCTGATGCAGCGCGCCTTCCTGCTTCCAGTCGTCGCGCTTGCCCTGGCGCGCGGCCTGCATGATCGCGTGGATCTGCTTGTGCTGCGCCGGGGTCAGGTTCAGCCCGGCCAGCACCTCCATGCCACCGCGCATGCCCCAGCCGCCATGCATGCGAGGACCAGCCGGGGGCGGCGGCGGCGGCATGTCATGCGCCTGGGCCACATGCACCTGGGCCGCGGCCGCCGACAGGCCCGCCATGACCGTCACCGCCAGGATCGTCTTCTTGAACATCTGTTGCGCCTTTATTTCCGTAACCGGCACGGGGCCTCCCCCGGTCCAACCAGGAAATCTAGCCATGCAAAGCCGGTTCGAAATCAGGCCTTCGTGCTACGAAATGTAAGCACGCCACGGCTGGTGCGCTAGCGGACGGAAGCCCCGCCGCGCGGCCGTTCCGTCGGCAGCATCTCCCCCGTGGCGGCGTAATAGACCCGCTCGGCGATGTTGGTGGCATGATCGCCGATCCGCTCCAGGTTCTTGGCGATGAACAGCAGATGCGTGCAGGACCGGATGGTACGCGGGTCCTCCATCATGTACGTCACCAGTTCGCGGAACATGGCGGTATAAAGCTCGTCCACCGCCGCGTCCGACTGCCAGACCTCGACCGCGCGCGCACTGTCGCGCTGGTCCAGCGCATCGATCGCCCGGCGCAGGTTCTCCTGCACCAGCCGGCCCATGCTGCGCAGGGCGCCCGCCGGCACATCGGTCGGCACGGCCTCGACCTTGAGCGCGCGCTTGGCGACGCTGGCGGCGCAGTCGCCGATGCGCTCCAGGTCGCCCGAAATCTTCATCGCCGCCACGATCTCGCGCAGGTCGCCCGCCATCGGCGCCCGCAGCGCCAGCAGGCGGATCGCCAGCGTCTCGATATCGCGCTCAAGCTGGTCCACCTGCGGGTCGAGCGCCTGCGCCGCGCGCCCGGCCTCGGTATCGCCTTCGACGACGGCGGCAACCGCCTGCTCGGTCTGCTGGGTAACCAGCCGCCCCATGGAGACCATCATCCCGCGCAACTGCGCAAGCTGCTGCTCGTAGCTGCGGACGGTGTGCGCCTGTTCCTTCACCATGCTGTCTTTCCCCCTGCCCGCCGAACTCAGCCGAACCGGCCGGTGATGTAATCCTGGGTGCGCCGCTCG
>NZ_JABEQN010000013.1 GCF_014174165.1 Gluconacetobacter dulcium
GCCAGAACCTGGTCCAGTACGTCGTCAGGGATCACGGGCTTCTTGCGTCGGGACATGATGCTTCTCCTTCTCCAGCATCACACCAAACACACGAAATTCAGGATAGGCCCGTGAAGATGGGCGTGAAAACAGGGCATTCGGGCATTTCCAGCCGGGTTGGCGGGGCTCCGGTCGTGGCGGCGGCGTTTCTGGACCGGAAAGTGCGGGGAATGGAACGGTTCCTGGCGTGTTCGGTATTGGCCGAGGCCCGGTTTTTGCCTGCCGTGTCATTGTCGCCACGGCGGCTGGTTTACAGGAACGCCATCATGATGCGGTGCAGATGGTCCGTGGGATCGGCCTCGAACGCGCCGCCGCCGGCCGATGTGCCGATCATGGCCAGCAGAGGCCCCGTGCCCGCGCCTCTGCGTGGATCGACCACCACCGCGCAGAGCGGACCTTCGGGCCGCAGGACCAGCACCCGGTCGCGCCGCCGGATCGGGATGGCGGGCGACACCGTCAGGATGGTGCCGACGCGGAAGACCGGCTCGAACAGGTCGGTATCCAGCGTGACGGCGTAGAGGTCGGTTTCGGTGGCGGTGGGCATGTCCCACTGGTCCCAGTGGCGGCCGCTGGGCAGGCCGGTGCCGTCGAACATGCCGGGATGGTCGAGATGGGAGAAGGGGGACAGGCGGAGGCGTGATCGGGCGCCGGCGCGGGGGGAGGAGGAGAGGGGATGGTGGCCGGTCGCGAGGCGGGCGAATGCCTCCAGGCTCAGGCCGGTGATGTCCAGCACGCGGGCCAGGCTTTCGGTGCCGGGCCAGCGGGGGCGGCCGGCGGCCGTGATGCGTTTGGAGGGATTGAAGCTGGTCGGGTCCAGGCCCGCCGCGCGGGCCAGGCCGGACGGCGTGAGGCCGCGTTCGGCGGCCAGCGTGTCTAGCGCGCGCCACAGATCGTCATGCCGGATCATGAGGGCGAGAGGATTTCCGATTCATGCCGGGCCACGCCCTCGGGCGTGGGGTGGTAGCGGCCGTGGGTGTCCTGGCTGGCCAGGCCCATGCAGGTCAGACGCGCCAGGCATGGCTGGTCCTTCAGGCCCGGCGGGCGGCCGGCCGCGCCGCTGAGCATCAGCCGGTGCAGGGCCGACCGGCAGCAGGTTTCCAGGTAGGGTTCGGTCCACATGCGGCGAGGATCGGCGTTTCCGGGGCGACTTGCAACCTTGTGCTATTGCGGCGAGCCATCGGTGTCGATGGCGGCTGGGCCGCTACAGGGTATGGATCGTGCGGTCGCCGTCGAGCAGGGCGAAGGTCTGGCCCGTGCGGGCAATGCCGCCGCTGCGGTCAACGAAGGACATGAGGCGGGTTGCGACCTTCAACTGGCCCGGAGTCATGGTGACCAGGAGATATCCTCTGTGCTGGTAATCGTAATGCAGGATATGCGGGTTTTTCGGCAGGGCCTGCACGATCGGTGTCGCCAGGGGGGCGGGCCAGAGGGAACTGATGGAGGTGCCGAGAAATTCGGGCATGATGCCGTGTTCCGGTCCGTCGTCGGCGGTGCGCACGACCTGTGCGATCAGGTTGGAATGCAGGTCGCCCGACAGGCAGAGAGGATTGGCGGGGCGGTATTCCGCGATCGTGTCGAGAATCCTCTTTCTGTTCGCATCATAGCCGTCCCAACTGCCGGGGTAGCAATAGGAGTCGCCCGCATGCGTCATGCGCAGCGGCGACATCAGCACCGTCGAGACCAGAATGTTCCAGCGCGAAGGCGTGGACCGCAGGCGATCGTCGAGCCAGGCTTCCTGCGTCTTTCCCAGCATGCTGCGCAGAGGATCGGCAGCGAAGGCCGGACAGGCTTTTTCATAAACACCGAAGGCGAAATGGCCGTCCGATTCCTGCCGGCACGGCGTTTCGACATCGCGATACTGGCGGGTGTCGAGCAGGTTGAGGCGCGCGAGGGTGCCCAGTTCGACGCTCCGGTAGATCTGCATCCGGTCGTCGGCGTGGCGGTAGGGCGCCCTGACGGGCAGGAATTCGTACCATGCCTGATAGGCTGCCGCGCGCCGCCGGTCCTCGTCCTGGGTGTGGGGCGCGCTTTCCAGGGCATCGTGATTGTCGGGCAGCAGAATGAAGGGGTGGGCCTCGTGCGCGGCCAGCAGGGCGGGATCGGTACGGTAGAGGGCGTGGCGCGCCCGGTAGTCGTCGAGCGTCATCGGCAGGGCGGTGCGATCGTGCCGGCGGACGCCGCCGCCCCTGGTCACGTCATAGATATAATCGCCGAGATGCAGGACGAATTGCAGGTCCTGATCCACGATATCCCTGTAGGCGTCGAAATAGCCGTTTTCCCAGTTCTGGCAGCAGACGACGGCGAACCGGGCATCGGTCGGGAGCGCGCGGGGCGCGGGCAGCGTCCGGGTGCGTCCGACCGGGCTGCGCTCGCCATTGAAGAAGAATGCATAATAATAGACACGATCGGCAAGAAGGCCCGTGACATCGACATGGACGCTGAAACCGGATTCCGGGCGGGCGTGGGCCGTGCCCGTACGCACGGGGTGAGCCAGCGCCCGGTCTTCGGCGATCAGCCAGCGGACCGGGACCGCCGTCGTGGCGAAGGGCTCGGGATCGGTCGCCGAGCGGGCCAGCCTGGTCCACAGGATGACACGGTCGGACAGCGGGTCGCCCGAGGCGACGGAAAAGGGAAAGAACGTGGCGCCATGTGCATACGCACCGGTACCCGAGACGCTGGAGGATAAGGCGGGGCAGGACAGCAGCAGGCTGGAAAAGCGCCTGCGGCCGAGGCCGGGTCTCGGGTGCGTGTGCATTGATGTCAGAACCCCGCCGATACGGTGACCATCGCAGAGAAGGGAGGCTGAAGATAATAGCTGGGCTGCGAACCGGCAATCGTGCTGCCATACACCCCCTGCGTCGTCCGCAGTGCGTTCGAGATGCCGTAGATCCCGTTTCTGAACTTCGCGCCCGTCAGGTTTTGCAGGTTGAGCTGGATTTCGGGCGATTTGATGATGCCGTTGCTTTTGAGCCGGTACCCGATCGCGATATTGTTCGTGATATATTGCGGGATGGAACTGTCGTTCATGAACGTCGCGTATTGCTTGCCGATATATTTGATCTGGCCCGATACCCAGAAATTGCCGTCGTCATAATCGAGCCCCAGACCGGCCTGGATTTTGGGGGAGCGTACGGCGATCTTGCCCGCCGTCGGCAGGTAGTCGGTGACCTGCCGTCCATCGCGCATGCCCGCCGTCCGGATGTCGCTGTCGATCGTCGAATGGAGATATTCGACGGTGGCATAAGGGCGAAGATGGTTCCAGACCGGCTTCAGCCCGATCTGTGCATCGACGCCGCGCGTAGTCTGGCCGCCGGCATTGGTCGTCGTGGTGATGGGCGTGGTGCCGAGGTAATAGCTGAGCTGCTGCTGGCGGTTGGTCAGGTTGTAATTGAAGAACGAGAGCGAGGCGACGAGCAGGCGGTCGTTGTACCGATAGCCGATTTCCTCGTGGATCGCGTATTCCGGGCTGCTCTGGCCGCCGGATTGTGTTTTGACGCCCGCCATATTGTAGAAATCGACGATGGACAGGTTCGACGGCATTTTTTCGCTCGTCGTTCCGGAAATATAGATCTGGTGATGCGGGTTGAAGAGCCACGACACGCCGAGTTGCGGCAGCGGTTCCGCACTGTGGATATTCTGGTTGTATCGGGCGCCGGGCGTGTAATTATACGTCCTGCGCGTCGTCATCGCTTCCTTGAAGCCCAGGTCCACGAGCAGGCGGTCGTCGAAATAATGGGCATGATGCTCGACGAACAGCATGTTCGTCTGGGTCAGGGTGAGGAAATCGCGCATGTTGTAGGGTTGGCCGTTCGTCTGGGTGATCAGGTCGCTCCGCCCCCAGATGTCGAAGACGTGGCCTGTCGCCTGGTCCATTCTGCCCAGGGCGTAGTTCATGTATTCATTGTCGTATTCATACCACCAGCCGATGACGGTGGAATTGTGGGCATCGGCGTCATATTTGACGGACAGCGTGTTGCCCGGCCGGAATTGGCGCTGGTTGGACGAGCCCAGGACCAGGGCGTGGCTGGCGCCGCCCAGGTCGAGCGTGACCGGGCGTGTGCCCATATAGGCGTTGCTGCCCACGGTCATGGCCCCGCTGCCGCCGCCGGTGCCGTACCAGAAATACAGGCTGTCATCGAGGGACAGGCGCGGCGTGATGTGAATATGGGTGGGCACGACCGCGATGACGTTGCGAAACGGGTTGTTGCTGGATTTGTACCAGTTTCCGCCGCTGAAATAGGCGGGGAAACTGGTGCTGTATCCGGTGGTCCGGTATCGCGACAGGGTCGGGTTGAGATAATTGCTGTTGATCTGATCGTTGTAGGATACGGTCAGGCCGGTGTGGCTTCCATTGTCGAATTCCTTCATGGCCTTGAAATCGTAATGATCTTTCTCGGCCTGCCCGCTGCCGCGCCACAGGTTGCCCTTGGTGTGGCTGAAGGCGAACATGGCCCTGATGCCGCTCTGTCCGAGATAGCCGGAATTCAGGCGGATATATTGGCGAAACGTGTCGTAGGAGCCGAAGGAGGCGTCGATCAGGCCGCCGAACTTGGCAGCCGGCGTCATCATCGTCGCCTTGGACAGGCCCGCCGAGGCATTGATCACGGGGCTGGAGATGTCCACCGAGCCGGGTTGCAGGGAAACCGTTTCCAGATCCTCGGCCTCGACAGCCTCGTTGGCATAGAAGGCCGCGTTGCCGGTGTCGTTCAGCGGGGCGCCGTCCAGCAGCCAGCCGACTTCCGTCTGGTCGAAGCCGCGTACGTTGACCTGTCCGGCATATAGGCCGAACGGGTCCTGGTCGGCGATATTCACGCTGGGGAGCATGCGCAGCATCTGTTGCAGGTTCGATGTGGGCGCCTGCTTGGCGATATAATCGCGCGTGACCGTCTGGATGGCCTTGGGGCTTCTTTCCACCCGAATCAGGCCGCCGCCGGGCTCCTGCGTTCGTCCGCTGCGGCCGGATACGAGAATGGCTTCGGGAACGGCCGGTCGCGGATCGCGCGTGGCGGTGGGGGCCGCGGCGGTGGGCCGCGTTTCGGGCGGGGCGGGGTGCGCCGGGGCGTACGGGTGGGTCGCCGGGCGATGGGTCGCTTTGTGGCCCCGTGCGTGCGCCGCACCGGTATCGGCTCGGCCATCCGGGGCGCCGAACGCGGCAAATACGGCCGAATAAAGAAGGGTTCGTCGAGAGCGTCGCATGGTCCGGGTCGTCCTGTGAGCAAGGATGGCGGGGCGGGTCAAGGGTGGCCACGCGCATGGGGGAATCGACGAAATGTCGTTGCGTCACACGTTTGACGTGGGCGGATTTCCATTTCAAGATTTTTTTCGGCTATCATGAATATGTCATAAACCGGGTGTCGGGCGCGTCTGCGGTGGACCACGGGGCCGGCAGGTGGCAGTCAGGGTTTTTCGGGCGTGCGCCGGAGGGGGCGGTCCGGCGGAGATGCCGGTGCGCGGGGTGCCTGTCCGGTGGTTGAGCCTTGCGGACGGCGTTGCCGTTCGATGGGCATCAGGCGATTTGGGTGACGAGGATTTCTTGAAGATACGGCGTGCCACGGCGAAAGACGTTGCCAAACTGGCAGGATGTTCGGTGTCCGCCGTGTCCCTGGTGGTTCGGAACCGGGATGGCGGACGCATCAACGGCGATCTGAAGGCGCGCATCCAGAAAGCGGTTTCCGATCTCGATTATCGCCCCAACAGTTTTGCGCGTTCACTGGTCAGTCAGTTGCCGTCCAGCATATCGGTCGTCGTACCCAGCATCAGGAATCCGTTCTTCGGCGAGATGCTGGAGGGCATCCTTCAGGTGATCGGCACGCGCTTTACGATCCAGCTTCATGTGCCCTCGGAAGATATGGATTATGGGATCGATATCGTCCGGGCGGCCCAGGAAGATAATATCGCGGGCCTGATCCTTGCCACTCCGCCGCAGACGACGCTGGATTCGTTTCGCCAGACCTGTCCGACCGTCATCCTGGACGCCTATACCGCCATGGATGTCTCGCGCATCGAGTTGAATGTCGTCCTCGCCGGGCATCAGCTTGGTCGGCATCTGGTCGAACTGGGGCATCGGAGCGTCGGTTATCTGGATTTCCTGCCTGACAAGGCGACGTTTTCATGCCGGCGGGAGGCGCTTGGGGCGGTCGTCCGGCAGGCGGGCGGCGCTTTGCACAATGCCCCGGCGCCCGCCGAATATCTCGATATCGAGCAGGGAGAAGCGGCTTTTTCCCGGTCGTGGCCGCTATGGGAAGCCGCCGGCGTGACGGCGATCGTGGCGGCGGACGATATTCTGGCCTATGGCATCATGAAGCGCGCCCAGGAAATGGGCATGACGATCCCGGACAGGCTGAGTGTTGCGTCTTTCAACGATATTCCGTTCTCCGCACTGGTGTCTCCCGCATTGACCACCGTGGATTTGCGGGCGCATGAACTGGGCCTACAGGCCGCGCGCGTGCTGCTGGATGCCATTGCCAGGGAGGTTTCCAGCGTCTGTACTGTCGATCCGGAATTGCGGGTTCGTCGCTCGACCGGCAGCCGCCGGGCCGGCCCGTAAGGGAGGCGCGGCGTCCGGGGGCTGCCGGGATGCGCGCGGCATGGAGCCGCTATCGGGTATCGGCCCCCGCGCGGGTATGGCGGGTCTGAAAGATGGCTGAACAGAAAAGAGCTTCAGAAGATCACCCGCAGGCGCAGGCCGAGGACGGCGAGATTCTTCACCCGTTTTTCGAGGTTGGGGTTGATGACGTACTGGGCGTCTGGCTGGACCCACAGGCCCTGGAGGACGTGGATGTTGTAGGTGGCTTCGATGACCGTCGCGGAACTCTGGGGCGTCAGGGCGTTGGCGGGCAGTTTTTTGCCGCGTTTGTAAGAGAGTTTCTGGGCCGCGACGAGCGTGGAACTGGCCGTGATGCGGTTGACCAGGAGACCGAACGTGTCGTTGGGGCGGCCGGGGATCATGCCGCGATCGGACAGGCCGACATAATATTGATGTTCGTACGGCGAGGCGCGCGGCGTGTTGTGCACATAGCCGGCCATGAGATACAGGCCCTCGTAGAGCCCGCGCCCATTGCGCAGGATCATCTGGTCCATCGTCGCCCAGACCTGGATCTTGCCGCGCGCGGTGCGGGCCGGCAGGCCGGTCAGCGGGATCGGGTTGCCGTTGATGTCGTCGTAATACGACGGGTAGATCGAGGAATCGTAGGCGGCGGCGATCTTGTAATGGCCGATCAGCGCGTGGGGGCCATAAACGGGAATGGCACCGATTTCAAAGGGAACATACACACCCGTATAGGCGCTGGTCGCGAATTCGAACCCCGTGCGGGTATAGCGGGGCTTGCCGATGCCGGCATTGACGCCATAGGCGCCGCCCTGCACATACAGGCCGTGCAGGGGCCAGAAGCGCAGCCGGCCGCCCAGCGCCCCGTTTGGGGTATTGGAGAAGCCGATGGACCCCTTGGTCTGGGTTTTCGGATTGCCGCATATGGCATTGTTCATGAACGTGCAATAGAGCGGCGAGGTCGAGAAATCGAGATTGACCGACATGTAGCCGAGCGCGATCTGCATGCGCTGGTTCAGCAGGTCCTGGGTGCCGTAGGCGGAGACCAGATGGGCGATGACGTTGCCGCCGCCGCCGTAGATTTCCTGCACGTTGACCAGTGAGCGATCGCCGGCATCGGTGGAGAGATTGTGCCCGGCGCGGTTGACGAGGACGACATGGGTATTGAAACCCTTCCAGCCCACCAGCTTCTGCCAGTTGAGATGGAGTTGGACCGCGACCTGGTGCGTATAGCCGGCCGAGCCGGTGACGTTGGTGCGCCCGCCATCGAGGATGATCGCGCTTTCGCCGACATAATCCAGCCCCAGGCCGATGCCCATGCCGGCCAGCCGGGTACGCAGGCCGTTCCATGTGCCATAGGCATGTTCGGTATTGGGCGTGAAGGGCGTGTTTTCATACGCCGTCGGGCTGTCGAGGAAGGAGGACGGGCCGCTGGGCGAACTCAGGCCCGTATAGGGCAGGGTGCGGGCCGCTGTCGCGGCGGGTGAGGATGTCATGAGGACAAGGAAGAGGCCGGCGATCGCGAGGCACGTCTTCCCCGTTCCCATACGAGGGGAAAAGGTTGAGAGGGACACGACAGTTTTCCTGTTCTTTGTGATGTCCGCGACATGACGGCCGTTATGCGGCGGTCATGATCTCGTTCTTCTGTTCATATGCGCGCGGGAGGGTGCCATGCTGGTCATGGCACCTGCCTTTACTGGGTCTGTTCGCCGGCATGTCGTACAGGGGACGTGCCGGCGGTCTTTTTGACCGTAATGTGCGCGCGCGGCCGGCCCTATGCCGGGTGCAGTAACGCGCGATAGCGGCGTGCCCGGTCGCGGTAGGACTGGCTGGCGCCGCGCATCATCGCCTCGTGCGCCGGGGTGACGGGGCCGACGAGCGTGGCCGGGCGGCCGCGAATGACCGAGCCGTCGGGGAAAATCCTGCCTTCCGGGACCAGGCTGCCGGCGGCGACCAGGCAGTTTCGGCCGATCTGGGCGCCGTTCATGATGACCGAGCCCATGCCGATCAGCGAGCCGGCGCCGATGCGGCAGCCATGCAGGATGACCATGTGGCCGATCGTGACATCCTCGGCGATTTCCAGCGGAAATCCGGGATCGGTGTGCAGGACGGAATTGTCCTGCACGTTGCTGCCGGCGCCGATGACGATGCGTTCGGAATCGCCGCGCAGGACGGCGCCGAACCAGATGCTGGCCGCCGCCTGCACCGTGATGGCGCCGATCAGCGTGGCGGTCGGTGCCACGTAGGTATTTTCGGCCGACAGGTCGGGGGTCTGGCCGTCATATTCAAACAGCATCTCGTTCCTCACTCCCGTCCAGCGAGGCCAGGGCGATGCGCGCGCTGGTCCCCGCGATATGGTCGCGCATGAGTTGTGACAGGCGCGCCCCGTCGCGCTGTTCCAGGGCGTCCATGATGGCATCGTGTTCCGCGATCGCGGTGGCCCAGTCGCGATCGTCCTTGCGCCGGATGAAGCGGCAGACATGGATGCGCGCCAGGATCTGCTGGTACATCTCCGACAGGGCCGGATTGCGGGCCAGGGCGAAGATGGCCTCGTGGACCTGCCGGTTCTGGCGCAGGTAGCGTTGTTCGTCGCGCCGCGCGTAGCTTTGCATCATCTCGTCGTGCAGTGTGCGGACGTGGGCGATGTCCTGCGTGCTGGCGCGGGCGCAGGCCAGTTCGCCGGCCACGCCTTCCAGCGCGCCCATGATCGGGAACAGGTTGTGGATATCGGCCTCGGTGATCTGTGCCACGACCGCGCCGCGCCGGGGCAGCAGTTCGACCAGCCCCTCCGACGCCAGGACCTTCAGCGCCTCGCGCAGCGGGGTTCGGGAAATGCCGAACCGGTCGCATAGCGCGCGCTCGGCGATCTTCTCGCCCGGCAACCAGCACGCCGTCGAGAATCATGCCGCGCAGGGCGGTGATGAGCGTGTCGTGAAGGTTGAGGCGCGGGACGATCGTGGGATCGGTCATGGCGGGCTGGGTCTCCGGTGGTCAATGACCATGGGCGTTGCCGAGCTTGTGGCCCGACAGGGGGGCGCCAGGGTTCGGTGTGCCAGGGTTCGGTGTGCCCAGGTTCGGCGCATCCGGGGTCGATGATCCGGGGGCGGCGTCGGGGCGCGACGGCAGGTAGTGGAACGCCAGCGCTGCGCCGACGATCAGCAGGACGACCGGGCCGTAGAACGGCAGGCTGTAGCTGTGCGACAGGTCGATGATCAGGCCGAAGGCGAACGGCGACAGGATGCCGGCGATGGCCGAGCCCGTGTTCATGATTCCGCTGCTGGTACCGGCATATTGGGGCGCCATGTCCATCGGGATCGCCCAGATCGGGCCGACAGTCAATTCCAGGAAGAAGAAGGCCGCCGACAGCGCGATGCCGATGGCGGTGAGATTATGCACGAACAGCGCCGGCAGCAGGCAGAGCATGGAGCCGATCATGCTGGCGATGATGACCTGGCGCCGCGCCTGCGGCAGGTTGCCGTGGCGGCGGTACAGATAGTCGGTGAACAGGCCGCCGCAGGTATCGCCCACCACGCCGGCGGTGAAGACGCCGAACGAGAAGATGGCGGTGTGCTTCAGGTTCAGCCCGTAAGCCTGCACGAAGAAGGACGGCAGCCAGGTGATGTAGAGCCACAGCGTCCAGTTGTAGCAGAAATAGATCAGCGTGGCCGGCATCATGGCGCGGATCAGCGCCCGCCACGGGATGGACGGTTTGGCGGCGCCCGTGCGGGGCGTGTCGATGACCGGGAGTTCGGCCAGTTCGGCGGCGGTGACGCCTGGGTGGCTGGCCGGGCGGTCGCGGAACATGAAGGCCCAGGCCAGCGTCCAGCCCAGGCTGACGCAGCCCAGCGCCATGAAGGCGCCGCGCCAGCCCAGCCACAGGGCGATCATGACCGTCAGCGGCGGGGTGAGCGCGTTGGCCAGGCGCGATGAGGAATGCATCATGCCCTGGGCGTAGCCGCGTCGGGTGGAGGGAACCCATGCGGCCACCGCGCGCGTGGCGGCGGGGAAGGTGGCGCCCTCGCCGATGCCCAGCAGGACGCGGATGGCGATCAGCGAGAGCAGGCCGCCCACCAGGCCGGTGAGGATGGTGGCGACACCCCAGATGAGGCCGCTGATGACCAGCGTGCGGCGTGGGCCGAGGCTGTCGGCCAGACTGCCGCCCGCGATTTGCAGCAGGGCGTAGGGATAGCCGAACGCGGACAGGGCCAGCCCCAACTGAACGTTCGACAGGTGCAGGTCGCGTGCCATCAGGGGCGCCAGCGTCGAGATGTTCACGCGATCGACATAGGTGATGAAATACATCACGCACACCAGCCCGAAGATGCGGCCCGGCGCGGTGGTGAGGGTGTGACGGATATAGGCGGTCGGCGTCATTGTCTTGCCGTGGAACATGGTCGGCCTCGTTTCTTGTTTTTTTTGAGTGCGCCGTCGCCGGTCCCTTTGGGGAGCATGGCCGACGCGGCGTTTCATGGCCTTTCACAGAACGGAGTACTGTCCCCCCTGTTCTGCCGGAATGCTTGTAGCACATCGGCATTATGAATTATGAATGCAAAATACCAACACCCGTTCAATCACGAAAACGGGATAAAAGACGGAGGGCCCTTTCATGGACAGCACGCTCCACTCTCACGACACGTCGGCGACGCAGGACCGTAGGGACGACCCGGCGGGCGGCCATGACGCGCGGCCGGGCGCGGCGGGGGGCCGCGCGCTGCCGCTGGCCGGAATCCGGGTACTGGACGTGACCCAGGTGATGGCCGGGCCGGTCTGCACCATGCTGCTGGGCGACCTGGGGGCCGACATCATCAAGATCGAGCCGCCGGGGACGGGCGACCAGACGCGCGGGGCCATGGGGTTTCGCATGAAGGGCGATGACAGCATGGGGTTCCTGAACATGAACAGGAACAAGCGCAGCATCGCGCTGAACCTGAAGAACCCGGCCGGGCGGCAGGTTTTTCTCGATCTTGTGAAGACGGCCGATATCGTCGTGGAGAATTATCGCCCCGGCGTGGTGCGCAAGCTGGGCATCGATTACGAGACGCTGGCGAAGATCAATCCGCGCCTTGTCTATGCCAGCATCTCGGGCTTCGGCCAGACCGGGCCGTGGGCCATGCGGCCGGGATTCGACCTGATGGCGCAGGCGATGTCGGGCGTGATGAGCGTGACCGGGCACCCTGGCGGGCCGCCGGTGAAGGCGGGCGTGCCGGTGGCGGATATCGGCTGCGCGCTGTTTGCGACCTATGCGATCCTCGCGGCCTATATCGGCTGCGAGAAGAGCGGGCAGGGGCAGTTTATCGATGCCTCGCTGTTCGACTCGGCGATGGCGTTTTCGATATGGGATATCTCGGAATATTGGGGGAAGGGGACCATCCCCGAGCCGTTGGGGACCGCCAACCGCATGAGCGCGCCCTATCAGGCGGTGCGGGCGTCGGACGGGTATTTCGTGATGGGGGCGACCAACCAGAAATTGTGGGTGAAGCTCTGCAATGAACTGGGGCGGGCGGAGCTGCTGGACGATCCGCGCTTTGCCACCATTTCCGACCGGCTGGCCAACCGGGTGGTGCTGATCGAGGAACTGGAAAAGACTTTCATGACCCGGCCCTCGGAGGAATGGGTGGAAACGCTGCTGGCCAAGGGGATTCCGGCCGGGCGGATGAATACCTATCCCGAGGCGTTCGAGAGCGATCATGGGAAATTCCGCGAGATGAAGATGGAAATTCCCCACCCGGTGGAAGGGACGATTCCCAATATCGGCTTTCCGGTGAAGTTGCGCGGCACGCCGCCGACCGTGCGCCGGCCGCCGCCGCTGCTGGGGGAGCATACGCGCGAGATCCTGGCCGAGCGCGGCCTGTCGGACGAGGCGATTGCCGGCCTGACGGATGCGGGAGCGTTTGCGTCATGAACGGTGTGGCGGAGCGGGAGGAGCCCGTTGCCGGCCGGGTGCGGCTGACGATCGAGGGCGAGGTGGCCACGATCGTTTTCGACCGGCCGCAGGCACGCAATGCCATGACGTGGCAGATGTATCGCGACCTTGGCGAGGCGATCGAGCAGATTGATACGACGCCGGGCCTGCGGGTGGCGGTGCTGCGGGGGGCGGGGGGACAGGCTTTTGTCGCCGGGACCGATATTGCGCAGTTTCGCGATTTCCGCTCGGGCGAGGATGGCGTGGCGTATGAGCAGGGGATCGACCAGTGCATTGCGCGGCTGGACCGGATTGCGGTGCCGACGCTTGCGGTGGTCGAGGGCTGGGCGGTCGGCGGGGGGCTGGCGATTGCCAATGCCTGCGATTTTCGCATCGCGGCGGCGGGGGCGCGGTTCGGCGTGCCGATCGCCCGCACGTTGGGCAACTGTCTCTCCGGCGCCAATCTCGCCCGGCTGGAGCGCACGCTGGGGGTAAGCTGGGTGAAGCGCATGACGCTGCTGGCCGAGATGCCGGCGGCCGAGGATCTGGCGGGCATCGGGTACCTGCATGCCATCGTGCCGGCCGAAGAACTGGAGGCGACCGTCGTCAAGCTCTGCCGACGGATCTGCGGGCATGCGCCGATCACGATCGCGGTGACGCGCGAGGCGTTGCGCCGGCTGGGAGAGAGCGCGGTGCCGGAGATGGCCGACCTGATCCGGCGGTGTTACGGCAGCGCGGATTTTCATCGGGGGGTCGCGGCGTTCGGGACCGGGGCGCCGGCGCAGTGGGAGGGGCGGTGACGCGGGCGCGGGCCATTCGGCCGTAACGGGCGGTCTGGTCTGGTCTGGTCTGGTCGTAGCCGTGGAGGCCGGCGCGGGCGTGGGTGTTCATGTTCGCGGCCGGGGAGGAGGGATGCGTGGTCTGCTCCCCTTGCCTTTCCCGGCCCGCTCGCGTAACAAAATGAGAATTGTTCTCATTTGCGTGGGCCGTCCGACCAAACGGTGCGGCGGGAGAGGTGTCCCTTGGGGGGAAAGCCTGAATTGCTGGCCTGCTATCTCTCCAATCGCGGGCAGCTTCTTCATTATGCCGGACGGATCATGGGGGACACCGCGCTGGCCGAGGATCTGGTCCAGGAGGCATGGCTGCGTTGTCATGGGATGCATCCGGAGAATCCCCTGAGTTTCCTCTATCGTGTCATCCGCAATCTTGCACTGGACAGGCGTCGCCGGGCGGTTCGCGAGGACCAGCGTTTCGTGCGGATCGAAGGCAGGGCCATGGAGGCGATCGCGGCGGACGTTCCCGGCCTGGAAACCGAACTGGCGGCCCGCCTGGAACTCGAACGGGTGATGGAATGCCTTCGGGGGCTGCCGGACGTGACGCAGCAGGCGATCATCCTGTATCGTTTCGACGGGCTGAAACTGCGCGAGATCGCCCGGATACTCGATATGTCGATTACGCGCGTGCATGGGCTGGTCGCTGACGGGATGGAACGCTGCCGCCTGGCGTTCGATTCGACGGAATAATGTCGCGTCACGGTGAAAAAACACACGCCCCGAACGTGTCGAGTATCGAGGGGACCGGTTTTGCCATACGAAACCCGCGGCTGGTCTTCGGGGGGAACAACGCATGAGTGGCGACGGCGGGGGCGATGGCAGGGGGGACCTGTCCGCCTGGCCACGGCGTGCCGTGGAATGGCATATTCTGCTTCGCGAAGAGGATGACGATCCCGAGGTCGTGAAGCATTTCGAGATGTGGCGGGCCGCCGATCCGGCGCGTGACGCGGAATGGCGGCAGGTTGTCCGAACCATGGGCCTGCTCAAGGCGATCCCGGACGATGCCCTGCCTGTTCCGGTGCCGACGATGCGGACCTATCGAAGAAAGCGCTGGAGGCGCCGCCTGCCGGGGATCGGCCTCTCCGCTCTTGCATCGGTGGCGGCCGCGGCCGTCGCGATCCTGATCGGGCCTGAGATGATGGTGCGCTGGCAGGCCGATTATGCGACGGGACGGCAGGAAACGCGCACGCTGGAACTGGCTGATGGCAGCCGGGCGGTTCTCGCGCCCGAGAGCGCGGTGGCGCTCGATTTTCTGGACGGGCATCGCCATGTGCGGCTTCTCAGGGGAGAGGCCCTCTTTACGGTGCGCCATGATGCCGCGCGCCCGTTCTCCGTGCTTGCCGGGCGCCTGACGGTTACGGATGTCGGCACGGTGTTCGATGTACGACTGGGCGGCGGGCATGAGGCGACGGTGGCTGTGCGGGAGGGGCGGGTTTCGGTGCAGGAGAACGGCCTGCGGGAACCGGCCGTCTTTCTCGGTGCCGGGCAGGCGGCGACGTTGCGCGGTATCCATCTCGCCACGCAGGCGGTTGACCCCGACGAGGTCGGATTGTGGTCCACCGGCATCTTCGTGGCGCATGATCTGCCGGTGGCGGAGATCGCGGCGGCGCTGCAAGCCTATGTGCCGCGTGGCCGGCTGTTCGTGTACGGCGCGGAACTGCGGGTGGAACGGGTGACTGGAACGTATCCGCTCGATGAGCCCGATCAGGCATTCGAAACGCTGGCACGCGGCCAGAAAGCCCATGTCATGCATGTGACGCCGTGGCTGGCGGTCATGAGCCGCTAGGGCGGCCCCTGTTTGAATGCGTGCATTCGAACGGGGCGGAGGTCTGTAAAAACAATGGACGACAGCAGTTCACCGAACCGGTTTTCGATGAATTGCTGTCGTTTTTTTTCTGAAAAATGCGGAAAAAGCACCCTGTTCGGACGTGTTGAAGGTTAGGGATGATAGAGAGTGAGAGGCATTCTCATCATTCGGCATGAACCTGAGAGGCTGTTGAAAAGTCGCGCCGGATCGCAGGCTGGGTGACTTTGCAGGCGGCCTCTGACGCACGACAGCCGAAAGGGGCGAAGACAGCATGTCACGAGTATGCGGGAGGGATTTCTTCTCCTTCAGGGGCTTGGCGCACCGGGCCGTTATCCTGACCTCATCCACCGTTCTCGGCGGCATCGCATTGTATCCGGTCGCGTTGCGGGCCGCGTCCGCCAACCAGGCGGAGAGCGTCAATTTTCATATTGCGCCCCAGTCTCTCGCCACGGCGTTGACGACATTCGGCACGCAGAGCGGCTGGGCGGTATCGGTTCCGCAGGAACTTCTGGCGGGGTTGCAGAGCGCAGGCTTGCGGGGGGCGCAGTCGCCGTCCGCCGGGCTGGCCAGGCTGCTGAACGGCAGCGGCCTGACCTATGAGATGACCGGCAGGCACAGCGTGATCCTGCGCCGGGCCTCTTCCACGATCACGCTGGGGCCGGTGCGGGTGGGCGGGACGTTCGCGCATCAGGACCCGACCGGGCCGGGTGTCGGCTATGTCGCCGAGAACACCCTGGCGGCGACGAAAACCGATACGCCGATCACGGAAATACCCAACTCGATCTATGTCGTGACCAAGCAGCAGATGGTGGACCAGCAGGCTCAGCGCCTGACTGACGCCCTGCGCTACAGTCCGGGGATCTTCGCCGAGCCGCTGGGAACGTACAGCGCCGGGGCGTCCGGGTCCGGTATCAAGCAGCGTGGCTTCGGCACCTCGGAATTCGTCGATGGATTGATGACGCAATCCCAGTCGGCCACGGAAACGGCTTTTCTGGACCGGATCGATGTGGTCAATGGCCCGTCTTCCGTCATGTATGGCCAGACCACGCCGGGTGGCATGATCGGCGTGAGCCTGAAGAAGCCGACCGCGACCCCGCTGCATCAGGCGACGCTCGGCTTCGGCAACTGGGGACGATATGAAGCGACGCTCGATGTCAGCGACAGGATCACGAAATCGGGGAATGTGCGCTACCGGATCGCAGCCATAGGCGTGACGCAGGGTACGCAGATGAATAACGTGAATTACAGGCGTGTCGGCGTTCTGCCCTCCCTTACGTGGGATATCGATCCCAGGACATCGCTGTCTCTTATCGGGGAATATATGTACACCCCCGAGATCGGCGTGGCGCAGACGGCCTATTCGCTCTACGGCACCGCCTTTCCGGGCACGAAAGGCTATCTGTCGCGCAGCACCTTTCTGGGTACGCCTTCTTTCAACGACAATCGCGCCACGGATGCGATGTTTGAATATCAGTTCAAACACGAGTTTAATAAATATATAACATTCGTGCAGAATTTTCGCTGGGAGGATTCCTGGCGTTCCACCCAGTACATGGTTTTGAACCAGCCGATTTCAATGTCGGAAATCCGCAGGAATCCATGGGCGTCCAGCGGTGCAAACCGAACTGTGGGCCTCGATTCGCGGCTGATGGGGCATGTCGATACCGGGCCGGTGTCGCATACCTGGATCGTGGGGTCCGATTTCCGGCAGATCAATAGTACCGGGCTGTATCAGACCGCAGGATCGTACAACGTCGTGGATGTCTATAATCCGCGCGCTTACGATTTCACGCCCTGTCTGGCGACGCCCTGGAGATGTCCTAACCCGGCTTATATCCAGAATTTATCCTATTTTCAGGAAGGCGTCTATTTCCAGGACCAGATGAAATGGAACAGGTTCTCGATTTTGCTTGGCGGCCGCCAGGATTGGTATAACCGAACCTTTGTTGGCGGGCAGCGTAATTATCATGTCGGTGGTGGCAGTACGGCGACACTGAACGCGCCCAATACCGTCTCGCAATCCGCGTTTACCTGGCGTGCCGGGCTGGTCTATAATTTCGACTTCGGGCTGGCGCCCTATTTCAGCTACTCATCCTCCTTCAACCCGCAGTTCGGCACGACGGATTACCTGAACCGCCCGTTCGCGCCGCTGACCGGAAAGCAGTTCGAGGCCGGTCTGAAATACAAGGTGCCGGAGCGGGATATCCTGCTGACCGGTTCCGTCTTCCATATCGAGGAAAACCATTACCTCGTCACGGACCCGCTCCATCCGAACTTCAGCGCCGATGTGGGGCGGGTGCGGTCGCAGGGGGTGGAGCTGTCGGCCAGCGCCAATATCACGCCGGATCTGCGGGTCGTCGGTTCCTATACCTATACCGACATGCGCTTTGCGAAATCCAACCTGAAGACCAATATTTTTTACCCCCGGACGGGAACGTTCGGCGCGGCGGTGCCGCAGCAGGGAAAATATGTCGAAGGCGTGCCGCGCAACATGATGTCGGTCTTCTTCGACTATACGTTGCCCCGGACTGTCGCAAAGGGATTGGGTATCAATTGGGGGGTAAGATATACGGGCTTCACTTATGACGATCCGGCCAATTCCTATAAAATGCCACCTTATCTTCTGTTCGATATAGGCGCGCATTACGATTTCGGCGGGTTGACACCGGTGCTGAAAGGATTGCGGGCGCAGGTGGCGATTTCGAACCTGACCAACAAATATTATGTGACGACATGCGGCACGTACCAATGCTACCTGGGGCAGGGGCGCAGGGTGTACGGCAACCTGATGTACAGTTGGTGACGGGCGTGGTGGAGCGAGCGGGCGCGGCTGTACCCCGGCGCGCGGATTCGGATCGATCTTCACGGTGGGTGGCGCGTCTGGCCGGCCTTTTCTGTCTGTGCGGCGTGGTCTTTTCTTCCACCGCTTCGGGCCGCCCGGTGACGTATCGCGCGGTGGTGCGCTGGACCGCGCACGATATTCCCCATGTCAAAGCAGACGATTTCGCGGGGCTGGGCTTCGGAGCGGGCTATGCCTATGCGCGCCTGAACCGCTGTCTGCTCATGGAGACGGTGATGACCGTGCGGGGGGAGCGGTCACGTTTTATCGGGCCGGACCGTCCCGCCGGGCCGGGCGGGCGCGCTGGGTCGAACTTGGAAAGCGATATGTTTTTCAGGTTTTATTTCGATATGGACCGTCTTGGGCACGGTTATCGGCGGCAGAAGGATGTGTGGCGGCTTTTGAGCGGGTATGCGGCCGGTGTCGATCTTGCCCTGTCGAAGCCGGCGGCGCCGCGCCCCTGCGGCGGTGCGCGGTTGGCGGGGCCGGTCACGGTTGATGACGTGATCAGAATGATTGCGCAGAAGGCGGTCTTCGACACCGCTTTGCCGCTTTATCCACAGATGGTTCGCGCGGCTCCGCCGGGGGTGGCCACGGTAAAGGGGGCGGTGCCCGACCCGGTTCCGCCCGTTCCGGCGGCCCACGGGGAGAAGGAGGGAAGCAATGCCTACGCCCTGGGGGCGGCGGTGACGGAAGGGAAGACCGGGTTGCTGGTCGGCAATCCGCATTTTCCGTGGGATGGGCCGAACCGCTTCTTCGAGATGCACCTGACGATACCGGGCCGGTTGGATGTCATGGGCGCGGCGCTCGGGGGACTGCCGATGATCAATATCGGCTTCAACAGGGATGTGGCGTGGTCGCATACGGTTTCCACCGATCGACGTTTCACCTTTTTCCGTCTCGCGCTCGTTCCCGGCCATCCGGACCGGTATGTCGTCGATGGCAGGCCGGAAGCCATGACGCGGCGTGTCGTGGAGATCCCGGTATTGACGCCGGGGGGAGCGACGGAGATTCGCCGGCGGGTGATCTATGAATCGCGCTATGGTCCGCTGGTCTCGATCGAAAGGCGGGGCATGCGGTGGACCGACACGGAAGCGTATGCTCTTGCCGACAGCGAGCGGCGGAACACCCGCATGATCGCGCAATGGCTGCGGATCGATCGCGCCGTTTCCGCCGCCGACCTGCTTGCCGGCCTGAAGGCGGTACGTGGGTTGCCATGGGTCAACACCATCGCGGCCGATCGTCTGGGGCAGGCATTATATGCGGATGAATCGATCGTGCCGGATCTGCCCGACGATGCCGATCCCTCATGCTTCGTCGGCGGGCGTTCGCCAGAGGGGGTGCCCGTGATGGATGGTGCCCGCAGCGCGTGCGACTGGACCCGGCGCGGCGTGCTGCCGGCCCGCGACATGCCGGTGGCGCGGACGACGCGCTATGTCTTCAACAGCAATAATTCTCCCTGGATAACGGGGGCGGAGCCCGGTTCTTCCTCCGTTCCGGAAATCGTGGGCGGCAAGGGGACGCCGTTGGGTTTGCGTGCGCGGATGAGCCTTGTCTCGTTGCGACGGTTGACGGCGGCGGGTCCGGTCAGCCTCGATCAGGCCGAGCATATGATTCTGGATAGTCGGAACTATGCGGCGGAACTGGCGGCTCCCGCTCTGGCGGCACTGTGTGGAACGGAGCCGCATGATAGGCCGGTTTCCGCCGAAGCGTGCCGTGTTCTTCTGGCATGGGATCGGACGGATCGGCCGGACAGTCGTGGAGCCGTGCTGTTCCGGGCGTTCTGGACAAGGGCGCATGAGATTCCGGATTTATGGCGTGTTCCGTTCGATCCGGACGCTCCGGCCGATACGCCATGCGGGATCGCGTTCGCGCGTGCATCCGTGCATACGGCTCTGCGGCAGGCGCTTGAGGGCGCGGTGGACGAGTTGACGCGATTTCATATTCCGCTCTCCGCGCCCCTGTCCCGCGTGCAGTATCGTGCAACCGGGGCTGGGGGTATTCCGGTGCCAGGTGGTTCGGGCATGGAAGGGATTCTCAATGTCGTCGGGTTCGGGGCGCTCGGCGGGGCGGGCTACGCCAATGAGAACATCATGGGAACGAGCTATCTGCTGGCCGTAACCTGGAAAAAGGGGCGACCCGTGGCCGATGCCTTGTTGACCTATGGACAGTCGGACGATCCGCTCTTGCCGGCTTACGCGGATCAGACCGATCTTTTCTCGATGGGGCGGATGGTCAGGCTTCCGTTTGAAGAAAGCGCGATCAGGCAGGACCCGTCTTTTGCGATCGAGGAAGTGCGGCAGTGAAGGGACGCGCTCCGTTGCGGTGATTGCCCCGCATTGCCGGTGCGATGGGAGGGGTACGGGGGAAGTTGTTGCCAGCGGGGTTTTGAACCGCTTCTAGCGGGGGGAGTCGGTGATGACCTCCCATTGTCCGTGCCGGCGGCAGCCTTCCAGGGGGCCGGCGGTTTCCGTCGCATCGTTGATGTCGACGCGCAGGGAAAATGTGCCGCAGGGGCCGTTGGGGGCGCCGGACATGACGACCGTGCCGCCCCGGCGCCCGTCGGTGCTGCGCCATTGCTGCTCCTGGTCGGGGTGGGCGTTGGCGCGTTCGGTGGCCGCCCTCAGTCTTGCCAGGTCGTTGCCGTTGAGGTTGGCGCGCGCCAGGTAGCTCATGGGGGCGGCCAGGGTGCGGTCTGCGGGCAGGGACAGCCGGACGGTGTTGTTCAGCCCCATCAGGACGATCTCCTCGAACGGCAGCCTGACATATTTGGTCAGGTAGTCGGGGATGGTTTCCAGATAGACTTCGAGGTCGGCGCGGAATTGGGGGGTCGCGTAGCCGCCATCCAACGGGCCGTGGTAGAAACCGAGCTGCTTCAGGGCACTCTGGATTTTCCACTGGGATGGAGAGCCCGGAAGCTGGTCGTCGGGCGGCATGGGGACGGGGGCGAGTTTCGGGCGTTCGTCCGCGCTTTCAATGCCGGTGGGCGGCGTTGGCGGGGTCGGGGCGGGCCGGGACGCGTGGTGGGATGACGGGTGGGGCGATGACGGCAGTGACGGCGCCGGGGATGGGGGTGACGCTGGCTGTGACGGCGGCTGTGACGATGGTTGGGGCGCGGCGGCCGAGGGCAGGAACGGCTGCATGATGCCCAGGGTGGACAATGTGAAGCCGGCGGCGTCGGCCGGGGAGGCCGGCACCGTCTCGTGCAGCAGGACCATGCAGAGCAGGGCGGCGAGGGGGCGGCGGCCCCGGTGCGACGAGCGGGCCGCCCCGCCACTGGTGTCGGCGACGGTTTTTCGGGAGAGAGCGTCTGAAACCGGCATTCTGGAAGTCATGATGCGTATGATTTATTATATTTTTCAGGGGGGCCGCAATACGGTGCGCGTTGATGAGCGTGCTGGAAAGCGGTGACTCTCGCATGATGACCGCCGGGTGATCTGCTACGGATACGCTGTTTTATGGAAGGTGCCGTGCCATGCTTCTGATCGACGACCCCGCCATCATGGCCGAAGTGACCGCCATGTCCGACCGGTACGAGGCGGCGCTGATGGCCAATGACCTGGATGTTCTGGATGCGCTGTTTCGCAATGCGCCGGAGACGATCCGCTATGGCGTGGGTGAGGTGTTGTACGGCTTTGCCGAGATTGCGGCCTTTCGTCAGGGGCGCGTCGGCGGGTCGCCGCAGCGGCGGGTGCTGCGCCGGGTGGTGACGACCTTCGGCACGGATCTGGCGACCGTCAATCTGGAATTCCAGCGCGAGGGGGCGGCGCGCATCGGACGGCAGAGCCAGACATGGGTCCGCACCGATGAGGGGTGGAAGATTACCTGCGCGCATGTCTCGCTGATGGCGGATGGGTCCTGACGGTTCATTCGGGGCGGCGTGTGGTCGCCCGGCGGCGGTGCTCCGCGCGCCGCTCTTCCGCGCTAAAGCCGCTTTCTCACGTCTTGCGCGCCGCTCCCTATCGGAGCTTTTGAAACGGTCGCCTGGTCCTGTTCCGCGACCGGCCCGTTAAGAGGGGCGTGTGACCGGACAGCCCGAGCATCCCGCGCGGTCGGCTGATCTGTGCTGTTGTCTGCCGTCGTCGCGAGGATGCGCCTGAACCCGAGGGGTAATCCCGGCAAGCGCGGTTTGCGCGCGGATAAGGGAATGCCCGGTTTATGGACGGGCCATATCGAGAATGGACATCAGGGCACGAGGGTCACCCCCAGGCAAAAGGGTGGGACGCCCTTTGATGGCGGTTATCCATGAATGGAATTTATGGATAAATGAAATAAAATCATTTTTGCTCAATGATCCTCTCAGGCATAACAGCGTCCAATGCGTCTCGGCACTTCCGGCCTGAAAATTGCCGATTGGGAACTGTAAACACGTCAAATCCTCTACAGGTCAAAATAATGATCTGGGGGATTCTGCCAAAATGAGGTAAAACAGGAATGTCTCTCGAATTTACGTTCGCTATCAAGAAGACGAGATTTGATGACGATTACAGTCCTTCGGATGACACGCGCCTGACGACCAATTTCGCCAATCTGGCCAGAGGGGCGCATCGTCGGGAAAATCTGCAAAACGTCCTGCGGATGATCGATAGCCGTTTCAATTCTCTCGCGCACTGGGATAATCCGAACGCAGATCGCTATTCCGTTGAGATCGAGATCGTTTCCGTCGAGATGAATTTCGTTTTCAATGGTCAGAATAAGGTCTTTCCGTTAATTGAGATTCTCAATACCTCGATTATTGACAGGATTGACAATCGGCGTGTCGCTGGAATGACCGGGAACAACTTTTCTTCCTATGTCCGGGATTATGATTTCAGTGTGCTTCTGCTGAAGCACAACCGGGACCTGCCGGAATTCCGTATTCCCGACGGATTCGGTGATCTTCATGGGAATCTGTTCAAATCGTTCATATATTCGGACACTTACAGGAATAGCTTCGGCAAGATGCCCGTGATCTGTTTGAGCGTCTCCTGTAACAGGATCTATCATAAAACCGGAAATTATCATCCGGTTCTGGGTTCTGAATATGAGCAGAGAGAATTTTCCCTGACCGACCAGTATTTCGGCAAGATGGGCATGAAGGTGCGGTATTTCATGCCGCCCTATGCCGCCGCGCCGCTGGCGTTCTATTTCTTTGGCGACCTTCTGTCGGATTATTCCAATCTGGAACTGATCAGCACGATCAGCACGATGGAGTGTTTCCAGAAGGTTTACCGGCCTGAAATCTACAATGCCAATGCTCCGGCGGCCGCACGTTATCAGCCGAGCCTGAACCATCAGGATTATTCGTTGACCCGCATTGTGTACGATCGCGAGGAACGCAGCAGGCTCGCTGTCGCGCAGGGCAAGTTTACCGAAGAACGCTTTATCGAGCCGTATCAGGATAGTCTTGAGCAGTGGTCTGCTCGTTTTCCTGTCTGATCAATCAAACATACCAAGGCCGCAACCATGAAGACATTACTCCCGACCTCGACCGCCGGAAGCCTGCCCAAGCCGTCCTGGCTTGCGAAACCGGAAACACTCTGGTCCCCCTGGAAATTGCACGGTGAAGAACTGAAGGAAGGCAAGCAGGATGCGCTGCGTCTGACGCTGGACAATCAGGATCGTGCCGGCATCGATATCGTCAGCGACGGCGAACAGACGCGGCAGCATTTCGTCACGACCTTCATCGAGCATCTCAGTGGCGTCGATTTCGAGAATCGACAGACCGTCAGAATCCGTAATCGTTATGACGCGAGTGTGCCTTCCGTCGTGGGGGCTGTGACGCGTGAAAAGCCGGTGTTTGTCGAGGATGCCCGGTTTCTGCGCACGCTCACGAAAAAGCGGATCAAATGGGCTCTGCCCGGCCCGATGACCATGATCGATACGCTGCATGACGCGCATTATAAAAGCCGCGAAAAGCTGGCCTGGGAATTTGCCGGGATTCTTAACCAGGAAGCCAGGGAACTGGAGGCTGCTGGTGTCGATATCATTCAGTTCGATGAGCCTGCGTTCAACGTTTTCTTTGACGAAGTGAATGACTGGGGCATTGCGACGCTGGAAAAGGCGATCGAAGGGCTGAAATGCGAAACGGCCGTTCATATCTGCTACGGGTATGGCATCCAGGCGAATATCGACTGGAAAAATGCCCTGGGTGCGGAGTGGAGGCAGTATGAAGAGATCTTCCCTAAACTCCAGAGATCGAACATCGACCTGATCTCGCTGGAATGCCAGAATTCGCGCGTTCCGATGGATCTTATCGAACTCATTCGCGGTAAGAAGGTGATGGTCGGTGCCATTGATGTGGCAACCAACACCGTCGAGACACCGGAGGAGGTCGCCAGCACGCTGCGAAAGGCCCTTCAGTTCGTTGATGCGGACAAGCTTTATCCGTCGACCAATTGCGGCATGGCGCCTCTGTCCCGGCATGTTGCCACGGGAAAGCTGAATGCTCTGGGGGCGGGGGCGGAAATCGTTCGGAAAGAACTGTCGGTCTGAGCGTCGGGGTTTTTCGAGTGTGAGGATGATGCGCCCGTGAGTCTGGCGCGGCCTGGAGACCGGGGCCGTCTCCACGCGCTCTGATTGCCGAAGATCGGGATTTTCGGCAATATGCGGATGTTCTGGATGCCGTTCAGCGCGACCAGGGCAGAATGCAGCATGGGCAGCCAAACGGGTTTTCGTCGTGGGAAGCGTTGTCCTTCTGGTCGTCACAGATCAGGAGGATTTCGCCCTGCTTATGCCGGCTTCCGTCCGTCTGGGGTGATGCGTCCGTTACAATGTCGGCGGGAGACTGCGTGCTTTGCGGCTTGTCAGTCATTGTTGTCCGTTCCGTAATAGAGTTTGCCGATTTCAATGGCCGGCCGGCCCGTGTTGCGGCGATGCAGGTTGGTGTCCCTCAGCGAATAGGCGCAGCCGCAATATTCCTGCTGGTAGAACTGCTCCTGTTTGCTGATCTCGATCATGCGCGCGGCACCTCCGCCCTTGCGCCAGTTGAAGTCCCAGTAGGATAGCCCGTCATAGGGGGAGACGGCGCGTTGCCCGCAATCATTGATTTGCGCCATGTTTTTCCATCGTGAAATGCCGAGCGAACTGGTCATGACGGGGAAAGCATGTTCGTGCGCGTAAAGCGCCGTGCGCTCGAAACGCATGTCGAAGCACATGGTGCAGCGTATGCCGCGTTCCGGCTCCCATTCCATGCCTTTGGCGCGGGCGAACCAGTTGTCGCGGTCATAGTCGGCGTCGATGAAGGGAACATTGTGCTTTTCCGCAAAGCGGATGTTCTCATCCTTGCGGAGACGATATTCCCGTTCCGGATGAATGTTCGGATTGTAGAAGAAGATCGTATAATCAATGCCGGACGCCGACATCGCCTCCATCACCTCGCCGGAACAGGGTGCGCAGCAGGAATGGAGCAGCACCTTCCTGTGTCCATCGGGTGGTGTGAGCAGGGGGCGGGAGCGTTCCGTCATGGGTAATTTCCTTGCGTTGCGGTTTCTTGTCGTTAAACCGGATATGGGCGCTGGCGGCGGTTCGGTGTGCACGACCCTTCAGGATCGCTCTCGCGCATCAGAGCGCATTCCCGGTCAGGCTTTCGGCCGGTGCGGAGAGTTCCGTCGGGCGGAGCCCAAGAATATGCGCGATGGCGAAGGGCAGGTCAGCATGATTCAATGTCGAGAGATGAAATTCGTTGATTCCATTGGCCTGCAAGGCCCGCACCTGCTCCACAGCCACGACGCTGGCGACGATACGACGAAGGTCTGGAGTTTTCGCGGTGTCTTCAAACAGGTGTGTCAGCCAGGCTGGGACCGTCACGCCACAGAGCGCCGAGAAACGCGCCACCTGATCGTAGTTTGAAACGGGCATGATGCCCGGCACGATCGGTGCGGTGATGCCGGCCGCCATGCATCGGTCGAGGAAACGCAGGCAGGTTTCAGCGTCAAAGAAATACTGGGTGATGGCGCGTGTCGCCCCGGCATCGAGCTTGCGCTTGAGATTGTCGAGATCGAACGCTGGGCTTGGGGCCGCGGGATGGGTCTCGGGGTAGGCGGCGACGGAGATTTCGAAATCCGCGATGCGGCGCAGGCCGGTTACGAGGTCGCTGGCGTGGGTGTACCCGCCGGGATGCGGGGTGTAATCAGCCGCGCCTGCTGGCGGATCGCCCCGCAATGCCACGATGTGTCTGACACCGGCTTGCCAGTAGCTGTGGGCGATTTCGTCGATTTCCTCGCGGCTTGCACCGACGCAGGTCAGGTGAGCGGCGGGTACGAGATCGGTCTCCCGCTTCAGGCGCAGCACTGTCGCGCGGGTGCTGGCCCGTGGGCTTCCGCCAGCGCCGCAGGTGACGGAGACAAAACGCGGCGAAAGCGGCGCAAGGCGCCGGATGCATTGCCACAGGCGGTGTGCCTGCGCGTCGGTTCTCGGGGGGACAAATTCGAAAGAGAGAGCAGGGGGCGGCATGTCGAGAGCATGAGGGGAGAACGCGCCTGGGAGGGCTTGGGCTGGCCGGTGTTTCACGGTGTTGTTCATCTCGACGATATGAAAATATGAGAGTGGGCCGGGGACTATTCGTCAGAATCGGGCTGAATTGCCGAAACCGTCGCAAGCGATGCCAGAGAAGTCCTGCCGACGGGCGGAGGCATGGCCATCATTGAGATCCGGATATGCCGATGTGTGGTCTCAGATAAGGGTTTTCGCCAATATATATAAATGATAATTGTTTATGATTGTATGAATTTGGTGCATATTTCCTGGTAAGACATGGCCATTCTTGAACGTAACCATCTGATGATCATACAGGAAGTCGCCAGGGAGGGGTCGCTTACGGCGGCGGGGGCGCGGCTGAATCTGACCCAGCCCGCGCTCAGCCATGCGGTTCGCAAGATCGAGATCCAGCTTGGCGTGAAGATTTGGCGGCGTGAAGGGCGGTCTCTGGTTCTGACGCAGGCCGGTCAGTGGTTGCTCTCGCTCGCCAACCGGTTGCTGCCGCAGTTCTCGCTGGCTGAAGAGCGGCTGGAACAGTTTGCCAATGGCGAACGGGGCACCTTGAAGATCGGGATGGAGTGTCATCCCTGCTATCAATGGCTGCTTAACGTCGTCTCGCCTTATCTCGAACGCTGGCCGAAGGTGGATGTCGATGTGCGCCAGAAGTTTCAGTTTGGCGGGATCGGGGCTCTTCTGGGCAATGAGATCGACATTCTTGTGACGCCTGATCCGCTTTATAAACCGGGCCTGGTTTTTACGCCGGTTTTTGATTATGAACTCGTGCTTGTCGTCGGAAGTACCCATCGGCTGTGTGACGTTAAATGTATCACGCCTGAACAACTGGCGGACGAGACGCTTATTACCTACCCTGTTCCTGCGGAGAGGCTGGATATCTATACCCAGTTTCTTCAGCCTGCCGGGATCGCGCCACGCCAGCAGAAGCACATCGAGACGACGGACATCATGCTGGTGATGGTCGCGCATGGTCGCGGCGTTGCGGTTCTGCCTCGGTGGCTGGTGGAGGAATATGCATCACGCTTTGATCTGCGGGCCATAAGGATCGGCAAAAACGGCATTGCGAAGCAGATTTTCCTTGGCCGCCGTGAGGCAGATGAGGATCTGCAATATCTCACCGATTTCATAAGTTTTGCCGCTGATCCCCAGGGATGAGGCGCCTGGGGACGAGGCGGTGCGTCTGGCCTGTTCCGTTCGGAAGATGAATATCCGTTTCTGGCGAGGTCTTTGAACGGATCAAAGTCTTTTTGCTTCTTTTTCTTCAGAAAAAGAAGAAGAGACGACCCGGTGACGCACGACTTCGCCGACCAGGATCAGCGCCGGGCTGCCGATGTTGCTGGCGCGGGCGAGGTGGGGCAGGGTGTCCAGCGTGCCGGTGAGCACGCGCTGGTCGGGCCGGGTGCCGCGTTCGATGATCGCGGCGGGCCAGTCGGGCGGCAGGCCATGGCGGACGAGCATCGCGCAGAGGTCGGGCAGGGCGTTGACGCCCATATAGATGGCGATGGTCTGGCCGCTGCCGGCCATGCGCGCCCACGGCAGGTCCAGCGTGCCGTCCTTGCGGGCGTGGCCAGTGACGAACAGGCAGGATTGCGCGCAGTCGCGGTGGGTGAGCGGAATGCCGGCATAGGCGGCGCAACCGCTGGCCGCCGTGATGCCAGGCACGACCTGGAAAGGGATGCCGGCTTGCATCAGGGCCTCGATTTCCTCGCCGCCCCGGCCGAAGATGAACGGGTCGCCGCCCTTCAGCCGCAGCACGCGCTCGCCCATGCGGGCGCGGCGGATCAGTTCGGCGTTGATCTGCTCCTGCGGCATGGTGTGGCGGTCGCGCTGCTTGCCGACGAAAACCCGCGTGGCGTCGCGCCGCACGCGGTCCAGCAGGTCGGGGGGGAGAAGCTGGTCGTAGAGCACGGAATCGGCATTCTGCATCAGGTGCAATGCGCGCAGCGTCAGCAGGTCCGGGTCGCCGGGGCCGGCGCCGACCAGCCAGACCTCGCCGGTGACGGGGGTGTCGTCCAGCAGGTGGTCGAGGATCTGGCGGGCGGTTTCGGTGTTGCCGCGCTGGGCGGCCTCGGCCCCTCTGCCGTCCAGGAAGGCTTCCCACACGCGGCGGCGGCGGTCGATGTCGGGGCAGCGTGTGACGACGTGGGCGCGGGCGTCGCGCAGGAAGCGGGCCAGGCCGTCCAGCCCGGCGGGCATGACGGCCTCGATACGCTCGCGCAGGCGGCGGGCGAGGACCGGGGCGGCGCCGCCGGTTGAAATCGCGATCCGTACCGGGCCGCGATGGATCTGGGCGGGGGTGATGAAGCTGGACGGCGTGGGGTCGTCGACCGCGCAGACCGGGATGTTCAGCGCGTCGGCGCGGGCCGCGACGGCGCGGTTGACGGTGCGGTCGTCGGTTGCCGCGTAGACCAGCCGGCAGCCGGGGAGCAGGGTGTCGAGCTGGTCGGGGTGGGCTTCGGCGGGGATATGGTGGATGTCTCCCGCGTCGCGCAGGGCCGTCAGCGCGTCGTCGAGCGTGGGGGCCAGCACCTCGACCCGCGCGGCGTGGGCCAGCAGCAGGCGGATCTTGTTGAGCGCGATCCCGCCGCCGCCGACCACCAGCACCCTGGCGTCGCGCAGGCGCAGGGCGATGGGGAACCAGCCGGGTTCGTTCGGTGCGCTCATGGCGTGTGTCCTGTGGGCTGTTCGGCTGAAGGAGGCGTGCGGCGTGTCGGCTTCGTCTTGCCCATGCTGCTGTGCCCGGTGGTGCGCTGCCGCATCGTTTTGCCCCGTCGTGCCCGTGCCTTGCGTGGTCGTTCGGGAACTGGTGCCTTCAATCCCCGATGATGGCAAGGTCGGGGCCCGGTGGGCCGACGACAAGGGCGGGGGGAGCCCGTCTGGACATGCACGCCGGTAAGTGGGAGCGACCCGCCGGGGTGGTCCCGCCTGTGGGCTCCGCACGTGCCGCTTTATCGGATGGGCGATGCGGAGCGTGGTTCGCTGATGGCGGACGATGTGCTCCGGGCATGGTCTGTGCTGGCTGCGCCGCGTGTGAGCGTGGCGGAATGCCCATGCGAACCATGAATCGCTACTGCCATATCGCTACAGCCATCAGGCGGTTGCCCGAAAGGGCTGCGTCAGTCGGTCTTCTGGCCCGTGCCGGTGACGCGCCACACGGTGTTGCCGACATCGTCGGCGACCAGGAGGGCGCCGGATTTGTCCAGCGCCAGGCCGACCGGGCGGCCGTGGGTGTGGGCTTCGTCCTGCGTCAGGAAGCCGGTCAGCACGTCGCGGGGGGCGCCGTCGGGGTGGCCGTCGGCGAAGGGGACGTAGATGACGCGGTAGCCGCTCTTGGGCTTGCGGTTCCATGAGCCGTGCTGCGCGACGAACAGGCCGCTGCGCCAGGCCTCGGGCAGGCTGCTGTTCTGCGAGAAGGCGATGCCGAGCGAGGCCGTGTGCGGGCCGAGCGCGTAGTCGGGGGCGATGGCGCTGGCCACCAGGTCGGGCCGCTGCGGCTTGACGCGGACATCGACATGCTGGCCGTAATAGCTGTAGGGCCAGCCGTAGAACGCGCCCTCCTTCACCGCCGTGATGTAGTCGGGCACCAGGTCGCTGCCGATTTCGTCGCGTTCGTTCACCGCGACCCACAGGGCGCCGGTCTGGGGCTCCCACGCCAGCCCGTTGGGGTTGCGCAGGCCGGTGGCGTAGGGGGTGAGCTTGCCGGTGGCGATGTCGAACCGGTCGATCCGGGCGCGGCCTTCCTCGACCTCCATGCCGTTGTCGGCCACGTTGCTGTTGGAGCCGACCGTGACATAGAGAGTGCTGCCGTCCGGGCTGGCCAGGATGTTCTTGGTCCAGTGGTGGTTGTAGCCGGCCGGGAGGTCCACGGCTTTCTCGCCCGGTGCGTCGATGTGGGTTTCGCCCTCGTGATAGGGGAAGCGGACCAGCGCGTTGGCGTTGGCCACGTAGAGCGTGTCGCCGACCAGCGCCATGCCGAAGGGCGAGTAGAGGTGGTCGAGGAACACGCTGCGCTGGTCGGCGATGCCGTCGCCGTCGGTATCGCGCAGCAGGATGATGCGGTCGGGGCTTTTTCCGCCCGCGCCGACCTGGCCCATGACCAGGCCGGCGATGCGGTTCTTCACCGTCTTGATGTCGGTGCCTGGGGACTCGGATTCCGCCACCAGGATATCTCCGTTGGGCAGCTTGTACAGCCAGCGGGGGTGGTCCAGGCCGGTGGCGAAGGCATGCACCGCCAGCCCCGCCGCCGGGGTCGGGGCCTGCGTGCCCTGCCAGCCGATGGGGGTGGCGATGTTGACCGTGGGCATGAAGGTGGGGTTGGGCGGCGGCAAGGCGGGGTGGGGGCCGGTTCCGGCCGCGACCGTCTGCCGGGCTTCCTCGGGCGAGACGACCGCGCGGTAGCCGGCTGCCACCAGGAGCGCGGTGACGCCGGTGGTCGCGACGAGAAGTCTGATCTGGGAACGGGTCATGAGGGCGGCCTTGCATTCTGTGGCTCCGTGAACGGTAAGCGGAGCCGGTCGGAATGAAAAGCGCGGATCGCCAGGTGGTTGCGGAGGGATGGTCTGGATGGCGCCTGATGGCGTGCATCTTGCCTGTTCATCCCCCGGTGCCATATGTCTGGAATGGCTGTGTTTAATGTTGGCTGGGCATGCGGAGCCGGGGGGATGGAGTCGGATTTTTATTGAAAATCCGGAAATATCACCAGTTATAAGTCAGGTTTCCGTAAATTTTTCGCCCCTGGCCCAGATAGCAGGAATAGGTGCCGCCGCAGGACGTGATGTAATATTTGTTCGTGAGGTTCGATATTGCAACCTGGGCACGAAGACCTTTCAGCATGGGTATGCCCTGGCCGAAATCGTAATGGGCGCCGATATCAAACAGAACACGATCGGGTATCTTGAAGCTGTTTACGGCATCGGAATAGGTGGAGCCGACATATCTCAAACCGCCATTGATGCCGAAGCCTCTGAACACTTTGCCTGGTAGCGTGTAATCGGCGAAGGCTGAAACCATGTTTCTGGGCACGGATTGTATGTATTTTCCTTTTTGCGATACCAGCGCACCCTTTGTGCCGTCAGCGAAATTCTGTTTGCTGGAATCGTTTGTGTCGAGATATGTGGCGTTGTCGTATGTATAGGACGCGACAAGTTTCAGGTCGTGGGTGACGTTGGCGTTGGCGGAGAGTTCGAAACCTTCCGATCGCACGCGGCCGGCATCGGCGGAGTAATTCGTGTGGACGGGGTCGGTGACCAGATAATGGTCCTCGTCGATGTGGAAGGCTGCGGCGGTGAGCATGACATTGTGGTCTGGTGTCTGGTATTTCAGCCCGGCTTCAAGCTGTTTGCCGGTCAGGGGATCGAACAGTTTTCCGTCCCATCCTCTGCCCGAACCACCGAGCGACTGGGGGACGAAGGATGTCGAATAGCTGAAATAGGGCGTCAGGCCGAAATCGAAGGTATAGGTCAGGCCCGCGCGCCATGTGAAGGCGTTCTGGGGGCGTGGGACGGCATTGCTTGAACTGGTGACGGTGCTTTGGTGGCTTGCGTTCTTATTGTTCCAGTATTGTGTCGTGCCGTGATAATTGACCCAGTCCTGCCGGCCGCCCAGTGTGATGCTGAGGCGTTTGTATTTGATCTGGTCCTGGAAATAGACGCCTTCCTGAAAGAGGGTGGTGTTGCTGTGGTATCCGCCGTTGAGGCATTGCGGCGATCGTGGGTTCATGCAGGGGATATAATCGCTGACGGGGTTGTAGACATTGACGATGGTTTCTTCGTCGACGCCCGGATATCCATTGCTGCCAGGGGTATCATCCCAATGGTTCCCGCCGTTGCTTGTGTATTGCCGGAAGTCTGAGCCAACGATCCATGTGTTCTTTACGTTTATGATATCGAATTTTCCACCGATGCGGCTGTCCAGCCCGATCGTCGAATCGACAGATTGTGCGTTATAGGCGCCGCGTGACAGAAGTTCGGAATCGATCATTCCGCCGCCGCTCGACAGATATTTGTCGTTGGTTCGGGATTGTTCCCAACGCAGCGTCTGACTGAACTGGATGGAGCGGTTGAAATCATGCCGGAACTGGTATTCGAACATCGCGTCTTTCGCGCCTGATGTATTCCAGCCTGCATCGCCGAAAAAGCGACTGCGCGGAATCCGTCCGAGTCCCTGCGTGTTCAGCAGCACGGAGGGAGGGAGCTGTATGTTGTTTGTTCCTGTTCCGGGCGTATAGAGGTAGCTGCCGACAAGGGTGAGCGATGTCCTGGGGTCGATATCCCAGGCGATGGATGGCAGGACGCCCACGCGATGATAATCGATATGGTTTGTCTGCGTGCCCTGCGTGACGCCGATTGCGGCGATGCGATAGCGCACGTTGCCCGATCGGGTCACCTTGTCGCTGACATCGAGGGTTGCCTCGTATCGCCCCCAGTTGCCGAAGCCCACCGATACCTGACGCAGGGGGGTATCCGTGGGTTTTTTGAGACTCATGCCGATCATGCCGCCCGGTGTCGTCTGGCCGTACATGACGGATGCCGGGCCGTTGAACACTTCGACACGATCGAGAAAGGCGGTTTCGGCCGCGCTGTCGGAATATGAACGGATGCCGTCGACGAACTGGGATGTTGTGAAGCCGCGTTGGAGAATGCCGCCGTTATTATTGTCCGTTGCCGCGCCGTTGGTATAGCCGCCCAGGACTTCGGTCGAGATGCCCGGTGCGTAGCGCAGGGCTTCCATGACGTTCTGGGGTTGCTGGTCGATCATCTGCTGTTTGGTGATGACGTAGATGGAGTTGGGGATTTCGGTCAGAGGGGTGTCGGTTTTCGTTCCTGCCAGGGTGTTTTCGGCCACGTAGCCGATGCCGGGCCCGGTTGGGTTCTGATGGGTGGTGGCGCCGCCGACGCGGACGGGGCCGAGCGTGATGTTGGAGGACGAGGCGTTCTGGACGACGATCGTGTCGGTGCCTGCGGAGCGGAACGACAGACCTGACGACGAGAGAAGACGTTGCAGGGCGGCTTCGCGGCTCATGGTGCCGGAGAGCGCGGGGGCGGTTTTTCCCGCAATCAGCGCGGGTGCGTAGGTGACCTGGATGCCGGCCTGTCGGCCGAAGGCGGCGAGGGCCTGGCCGAGCGGTAGCGCCGGGATCGCGTAGGCGCGGCCGGTGGCCTTGGACGCAGTCTGGGAAGGGGATGTGCCGGCCGGGAGGGGGAGGCCGTCCGTACCGCGCGGGGTGGCCTGGGCGGTTGTGACGGCGAGGATCATGGCGGAAGAGGCGGCCAGCAAGGCGACGCGGTTTTGCCTCGGAGGCGCGAGGTGAGTCGGCGAAGGAAGCGGGCGGACTGGCGGGCGGTGGTCCATGGGGCGTCATGTCTCCAATATGCAAATGCATCGCATTTGAATGAAGGACGGGGACGCTGTTCGTTTTTTAAGGGCGACGGTGCGAAGATTTTTCCGGTTTGTGTTTCGGGGGTCTGTCTCCGGGTTTTGTTCCGGGGCTGGTCATCGGGGTTTTCGAGGTACGCGGGTTATCGGTCGGTGGGCGTGCGTGCCGTCGTGGCCAGGAGGATCCGGTGGCCGATTGCGCGCACATGGCCGCCTGCGGGGAGGATCGCGGCGCGGAGGGCGGCGGGGATATTGTGCAGGTCGTACACCCCGCCGACATGCCGGGAGCGGAGCGTGCCGCCCCATGTCACGATGAAGCCGGGGTAATAGCGCCGGAGCGTTTCGATGACGTTATCGGCCGTGTCGTCGGCCACGACCAGGGTGCCTGTGGTCCAGGAACCGATCGTGTCGGGGGCGACCTGGCCCTGCGTCAGAGTGCCGGTGGCGCGGTTCAGCCGGATTTCGTCCCCGCTGCCGAGGCGCGTTTCCGGGCTGTTCGGTGCGGTGGAGACGCCGACCGTGCCATCCTGGACGCCGACGCGGATTTCCGCGCGGTCCATGCGGATATCGAAGCGCGTACCGATGTCGCGCGCGCGCAGGGTGCCGGCATGGACCGTGAAGGGGCGGTGCGCGTCGTGCCGGACCTGGAAGAAAGCCTCGCCGGCCAGCAGGGTCACGTCCCGGCCCTGCGGGCGCTCATGCACCGCGATGGCCGATTTCGCGCCCAGCGTGATGAGGCTGCCGTCGGCGAGGGTGATGGTGCGGTCCTGCCCCGTGGGGGCGGTGTAATCGGCCCGCAGGGCGATTTGCATATCCGGGAGGACGAACAGGCCCGGGACACAGGCGGCCACGGCCAGGGAAAGGGCTGCGCGTCGGCGGCGCCGAGTGGCGCGCGGGGATGGGTGCCGGCGCCTGCCGGGCGGCGTGACGGTGGGGGATCTGGTGGCCGGCGGCGCTTCGGCCACGGGAAGGGCGAGCAGGGCCGGGCTGAGGGCGCCGGTGAGTTGCCAGACGCGGAGCGCCCTGGCCCAGGCCTGGGCATGGGCGGGCGCATCGCCATGCCAGGCGGCGAATGCGCGGCGTGTGGCGGGGTCGTCCGGGTCTTCGGTCAGACGGATGACCCACATGTTGGCCTCCGTGGTCGGCCCGTCGTTCTGGTCGGAAGGGGTGTCTGTCATAGGGACCACGAGCGGTTCGCTATCCGATGGGTTTGCGGCGGGCGGGCTGCCGTCTTGTCAGGGAGACGGGGAGCGCGGGCGTTTTTCAAGGTGTGCGGTTCAGTTTTCGGCTGCGGTGTCATCGAGCGCCTGCTGGCATGCGGCCATCGCATCGTTGATCAACTGCGCGGCCCGGACGATCGAGATGTCCAGGGTTTCGGCGATCTCGCGCAGTTTGCAGCCGCCGAGGCGCTTCATCTCGAAGGCCAGCCGGGTGCGGGCGGGAAGCGTGGCGAGGGCGCGCTCGACGATGGCCAGTGCCTCGCGGCTTTCGGCGTGAGATTCGGGGGAAAGGGGATCGGCGAGCAGGCCCTGGATGGCGCTGTTGCAGATATCCTCTTCGTTGCGGACCCGCCCGAAACGCAGGCGGTCGATGGCAAGGCGCCGGATGGCCTGCAACAGGTAGGGCAGGGGGTGCTGGATCGCGATGCCCTGCCTCTGCGCCGTGGTGACCTTGAGGAAGGCGTCCTGCACGATATCCTCGGCGCGGGCGCGGCAGCCGACGATGGCGGCGGCGACCTCGACGAACCGGGCGCGGTGGCTGAGATAGACATCCACGATCTGTTGTGACTCTTCCACCGCTCCATGCTTTCTGGCGTCTTGTGACCCGCTGGGGGTTTCCCGATGATTCCGGGGGCCGGGGTGGATTTCGTGTATTGCGAGTTTTTCTTAACTGCAACTGCTATTCGGAGAGGGGTGGTCGGCGGGCCGCGATTGGGGGCCGATTCCGTTCGGGAGTGTGTCTGAACCAGGAAAATTCTTCGGGAGACCTTAAAAATAGGCGATGCTGGCCGTCTTGCATGGAATGGCCCTGTCGATTGGGAGACGGTCGGCGGGCCTGTTTTTTACCGTCCGGGATGATCATGGCGGATAGTACCGTCATGGGTGTATCGGGACGGGTTTCCTTGTTGATAATTATTCTCATGATAGGGTAAGGGGGCTGAAACGCGCCGTAAGGGAAAACGCGGGCTGTGATGTCTTCCGATCCACTTCTGGAAACCTATCTGGCGAACCGGTCGCGTTTCGTCTCGCTGGCGACGGGCATGGTCGGGTGCCCGGCGCATGCGGAAGATATCGTTCAGGATGCCTTCGTCCATGTGGCGTCGGTGGCGAAACGCGGTGTCGTCGTGTTCAGCCCGATTGCGTATCTGACAACCATGGTGCGTCGGCTGGCGCTGGACCATCTGAAATCGTCGCGGCGGCAGGTTCCGATGGAGATCGACCATGCGCTGCTGGCGGAGGCCGGGGCGGCGTGTCCGACGCCCGATGTGCAGTTCCGGTTCAGCGAGGAACTGGGGGCTGTCGACCAGGCGCTGTCTGCCCTGCCGCCGCGCACCCGGCGCGCGTTCGAGATGTATCGGATCGGCGGCTATACGCTGCGCGAGATCGCGGCCGTGCTGGAGGTTTCGACCACGCGGGCACACAAGATGATCCAGATTGCGCTGGTTGCGTGTGCCACGGCGCTTCCTGACGCGGAATCGTGAAGAGTCCGCGCGTGGCGTTGAAAAAAGGCGGCCTGTTTCGTCCCTGTTTCAGGGTGGTCGTCCGGAACCTTGGTCGCGGGGCAGCGGGGAGCATGGTCATATGACGGCGACGCCGCTTCCGGGACGTGACGAGGCCATGCTGGAGGCTGCGTCATGGAAGATCCGGCTGAACGAGGCGCCGGATGACGAGGCCCTTGCCGCGGCGTGTGCGGCATGGCGCGCGCGCAGCGTTCTGCATGAGGCGGCGTGGCGGCGGGTGGAGAAGGCATGGGGGGTCGCCGGCGGGTTGGCCGGGGAGAACATGCCGGCCGGGGAGGCTGTGTCTTCCGCGGGGCGGCAGCGGCCCGGACGTGGTGGGCGGTGGTTGCGGCGCACCGCGCTGGGGGTGGCGGCCTCGGTGCTGGTGGGGGCTTTCGGGCTGCGGGCGCCTGACCTCGTGCTGCGTCTGCGCGCGGATTATGTGACCGGGGCGGGGGAGACGCGCACGCTCGCGCTGCCGGATGGATCGACGGTGATCCTGGGGCCGCGTTCGGCGATCGCGCTGCATTATGCCGGCCGGGAGCGGGCGGTTGCGCTGCTGGAAGGGGAAGCCTTCTTCACGGTGGTGCATGACGCGGCGCATGGATTTTCGGTGACGGCCGCGCGGGCGGTGGTTCGGGATATCGGCACCGCTTTTGACGTGCGGCTGGCGGGGGCCGGTGTGGCCGTGGCGGTGAAGGAGGGGATGGTCGGCATCTCGTGGCCGGGGCGGGGCGGTCTCGTGCGGCTGGCATCCGGGCAGCAATGGGCGGTCGATGGCGCGAGCGGGCGCGAACAGCGCGGGGAGGTCGATCCGGCAGGGGTCGGCGCGTGGGCTTCGGGCCATCTGGTGCTGGATGGCATGACCCTGGCGGATGCCGTGCGGACGCTCGGCCGCTATTATGCGGGGACCGTGCTGACGCATGGGCTGGAGCGCGACAGGGTGCCGATGGGCGGGGTTTACGATCTTCATCGCCCGAAAGAGGCGCTGGAAGCGATCAGTGCGCTGCATGGGGGACGGGTGGTGTCTCTGCCCGCCGGGCTCCTGCTGGTGCTGCCGGGGCCGGGGGCCGGCTGACGGCGCCGTGCCGGTTTTTTGGAAAAACTTTTCCGCGTCCCGTTGAAAACGGGCGTGCCCCGGCGGTCATGGGAATAAGCGAATGCATATCGTTCGCATCCATGATCCGTTCGACCGCCTGCGGGGCCAGTTGCCATGTCTGTTTGTTGTTCCTTTCGTCGTCACTCTGCTGCGTGCTTTCGGGGCGGGTTGCTTGCCGGTTCCTCGTTGCTGATGGTGGTTTTGGGTCTGCCCGGCGTGCCGCGTGCCCTGGCGGCCACCGCAACCGGAGCGGCGGCTTTCGCGGATGTGCGGCGGTTCGAGATTCCGCCCCAGCCGCTGGCGCGTGCGCTGGCGGCCTATGGGGCGCAGACGGGCATCCAGATCGCGTTCGACAGCGCGACGGTCTCGGGGGCGAAATCGGGTGCCGTTTCCGGGCAGATGACGGACGAGCAGGCGCTTTCGCGGATATTGGCCGGTACGGGCGTGCGCTATCGGAAGACGGGAAGCCGTTCGGTTTCGCTCGTCAGGGGGGCGTCGACCAGCATCACGCTTGGTCCGGTCCGGGTTGGCGGTGTGGTGGCGCATCAGAACCCGACCGGGCCGGGTGTGGGGTATTTTGCGGGGAATACGATGGCGGGTACGAAGACCGACACCGCGCTGATCGATATTCCGAATTCGATCTATGTCGTCACGAAACAGCAGATGGTGGACCAGCAGGCGCAGAGTGTCGCGCAGGCGTTGCGGTATAGTGCTGGTGTCTATGCCGAACCGCAGGGGACGAACCTGACCGGCAGTGCCTATAGTGGGTTTGACGGCATCAAACAGCGTGGATTCAATTCCAGCCAGTATGTCGACGGAATTCTTTCCGACTCATTCGCTGCGGGAGAGACGGCGTTTCTGGACCGGATCGAGGTCGTCAACGGGCCGGCTTCCGTCATGTATGGGCAGACCACGCCTGGCGGCATGGTGGGCATGAGCCTGAAGAAGCCGACCGAGACGCCCCTGCATGAAGCCACGGTGGGGTTTGGCAACTGGGGGCGGTATGAGGCGACGTTCGATTACAGCGACAGGGTCACCAGATCGGGAAACCTGCGCTATCGCGTGGCCGCGATCGGCGTTACGCAGGGCACCCAGATGGATTATGTGAATTATCAGCGGGTCGGCGTTCTGCCTTCCATGGCATGGGATATCGATTCGAAAACATCGCTTACCGTTCTGGGAAGTTATATGTACACGCCGCAGACCGGGGCGGCGGGGACGGCTTACCCCCTTGTGGGAACGTTGATTCCCGGTCCGGAAGGAAGGGTACCCCGATCGCGCTTTTTTGGCGATCCGGGTTGGAATACCAACTCTGCGCGGGACGCGATGTTCGAGTATCAGTTTCGTCATGTATTCAGCAAATATGTTGAGTTCAGCCAGTCCTTTCGTTGGGAGAAATCGCGGAACAACCTGGAGTATCTTTATTTTAGCGGACGGGTGTCGCCTTCGGAGTTCCGGCGTACGGCATGGTATTCCCAGGGGAAGAACAGAACCGTCGGGTTGGATAGCAGGCTGACGGGCCATGTGGATACCGGTCCGCTGTCGCATACCTGGATCGTGGGGTCGGATTTCAGGCAGATCGGGACGGACACCGATATCATGTTCGGCGAGGGTGACGTGATCGACATCTATCGTCCGGCCTATGACCTGCATACCTGCCTGCGGACGCCGTGGAGTTGTGGAAAGGCCAGTTATCCCAGTTCGAATACATATTTTCAGGAAGGGGTTTATTTCCAGGACCAGATCAGATGGAAAAATCTGTCGGTTCTGCTGGGCGGCAGGCAGGATTGGGTGAGCCGGGAATATATCGGCGGTACAAGGAATTATTATGCCGATGGCAGTGCTGCGACGAAGAGAGGAAAGCCGTCCGATCAGAATCAGGCGGCCTTCACGTGGCGTGCCGGACTGGTTTACAAGTTCGATTTCGGTCTTGCACCGTATTTCAGCTACGCGACATCGTTCGTGCCCCAGACCAGCAGCGACTGGATGGGGCGGCCGTTTGCGCCGCTGGTCGGCAAGCAGCTTGAGGCGGGCCTGAAATACCAGATTCCGAAAACGGATGTTCTGCTGACGGCATCGGCATTTCATATCAATGAAAATCATTATCTGATCGGAGATCCCGACCATACGAATTACAATGCCGATGCCGGCATGGTGACGTCGAAAGGGGTGGAGCTTTCGGCGAGCGCGAATGTTACGAAGGACCTGCATGTGGTGGCATCATACACCTATACAGACATGCGTTATGCAAGGAGTAACCTGACGGCCACGGTGGTCGATGCGGCGACCGGTGACGAGGGCCGTACCGTGTCGGAGCAGGGGCGGTATGTTCAGGGCACGCCACGCAACATGATGTCGCTGTTCTTCGACTACACGCTTCCGTTCGAGAGGGTGAAAGGGTTCGGTTTCAACTGGGGTATCCGTTATGTCGGGTTCACTTATGCGGATGCTGCGAATTCTTTCAAGGTGTCCCCCTATGTATTGTTCGATATGGGCGCGCATTACGATTTCGGCTCGATATTCAGGCGTCTGAAAGGATTGCGTGCGCAGGTTGCCGTTTCGAACCTTACCGACAGATATTATGTTACCTCGTGCGGTACGAACGACTGCTATATGGGACAGGGGCGCAGGGTGTACGGAAACCTCGCCTATAGCTGGTAGCTGGTGGAGAGAGATGGGCGTGACCGCTGGTTTGGGATAGGGTCGGGATTCCATTCGGCGAAGCGAGCGGTACGATGACAGCGCGGCAGGGTCCCCGGAACCGGGGTGAGGGTGCGAAGGCCGGGGCCGGGCCGCATGGTCATGACGACCCGGAAATGCCCAGCCCCGTGGTGGGACCGAGCCGGCCGCGCCTGTTCCGGGTGCTGGGGCCGGGGCTGATTACCGGGGCATCGGATGACGATCCGAGCGGGATCGCGACCTATTCCCAGGCGGGCGCGCAGTTTGCCTATGGGCTGTCGTGGACGCTGCTGGTGACCTATCCGCTGATGGTGGCGGTACAGATGATCAGTGCGCGGATCGGGCGGACGACCGGGCATGGGCTGGCGGGGGTGATCCGCCTGCATTGTCCGTCCTGGCTGCTGAGCAGTGTCGTGCTGCTGTTGCTGGTGGCGAACATCATCAATCTGGGTGCCGATCTGGGCGCGATGGCCGATGCGCTGGGGCTGCTGCTGCCGGCGCCGCATGCGCTGTATGTGCTGCTGTTTTCGGCGATTTCGATCTCCATGCAGCTTTTTTTGCAATACACGCGCTATGTGGCGGCGCTGAAATGGCTGACGCTGGCGCTGTTTGCCTATTTTGCGGCGCTGGCCTGTGTGGATGTCGACTGGGGCGCGCTGGCGTTGCATCTGGTCTGGCCCCCTCAGGCGCTGACATCGGATTATCTGACCGCACTGGTGGCGATCCTGGGGACCACGATCAGCCCCTATCTGTTCTTCTGGCAGGCGTCGGAAGAGGCGGAGGATCTGCGGGTGTATCCCCGGCGCGTCGATCTGGTGGATGCGCCGTCGCAGGGGCGGCGGGCGTTGCGGCGTATCGAGATCGATACATTGGTGGGCATGGGATTTTCGAATCTGGTTGCGCTGGCCATTCTGGTGACGTCTGCGGCGACGCTGAATGTGCATGGCATGACGCATATCCAGACCTCGGCGCAGGCGGCCGAGGCGCTGCGGCCGATCGCGGGGGCGTTTGCGTCGCTGGTGTTTACGGTGGGCATCGTGGGTACGGGGTTGCTGGCGGTGCCGGTGCTGGCCGGCTCGGCCGCCTATGCGGTGGGGGAGGCGCGGCAGTGGCCGACCGGGCTGGAGCGCCGGCCCAAGGAGGCGCAGGCATTTTATGCGACGCTGGTGATCGCTACGCTGATCGGGATGATCATCAATTTCGCGCCGGTTGATCCGATCCGGGCCTTGTTTTGGAGCGCCGTGCTGAACGGGGTGGCGGCGGTGCCTGTGATGGTCGTGATGATGCGGGTGGCGGCGCGGCGCGACGTGATGGGGCAATTCGCCATTCGCGGGCCGCTGAAATGGCTGGGGTGGGTCGCGACCGTCCTGATGGGCGGTGTGGTGGTGGCGATGTTCGGCGCCATGCTGTGAAGCCTTGTGGCGCAACGGCTGCCTGGGGGCAAAGGATGGAAACCGTGGGTTTCCGGTTTTGAGGGATGTGAGGGCGCGGGGTGGACCGTATGGTCCCGGATGTAATGTTTGCCCCGAGCACACGGCCCCGAGGCCGGGAAAGAGGTCAAGATGACGAAGCTGCTGGTTCTCTATTATTCCACCTATGGGCATGTCGAGACGATGGCCCAGGCCGTTGCGGAGGGTGCCCGTGCGGCGGGGATCGAAGCCGATATCAAGCGCGTGCCGGAGACGGTGCCCGAGGAGATCGCGAAGGCGCATCACTTCAAGCTCGATCAGGCGGCGCCGGTGGCGACCCCGGACGATCTGACGCATTATGACGCCATCATCATCGGTGCGCCGACCCGCTTCGGGCGGTTGCCGGCGCAGATGGCGGCGTTCTGGGACCAGACCGGCGGGCTGTGGCTGAAAGGGGCGCTGATCGGCAAGGTGGGCGCGGCCTTTACCTCGACCGCCAGCCAGCATGGCGGGCAGGAGACGACGCTGTATTCGCTGCTGTCGAACCTGATCCATCACGGCATGGTCATCAGCGGCCTGCCCTACAGCTTCCAGGGCCAGTTGACGCTGGATCAGGTTTCGGGCGGGGCACCGTATGGTGCGACCACGATCGCCGCCGGGGACGGGTCGCGCGCCGTCAGCGCCAACGAACTGGATGGCGCGCGCTTCCTCGGCCAGCATGTGGCCGGGCTGGCGAAGAAGCTCGCCTGATTGGGGGGGCGTCGTCCCCCCCCGGTGATTGTGTGATTGTGTGATTGTTGCGGAGGCTGTTTGAACGATCGGCCTGCCGGGCGGGATCGCCGGCAGGGTGGTTTTGCGAACAGCCTCAGGCCATGGCGGGGTCGGTTTGTCCGGGGCGGCCGGTTTCGACCCGGCCGGCGAACTGGTAGGCCAGTTCGGGCTCGGCCGGGCTGGTGAGCGTGACGTCGTACCACATCGCGCTGCCTGACAGGTCGAACGGCGCCTCGGCGGCGTGGCCGGGGGCGATGCGCAGGGTGCGTTTCACGTTCCGGTCGGCCAGGGTGCAGGCGACCGTGACCGTCCGCGGGCCGTTATTGGTCACGCGCAGGGTGAGGTCCTTGCCCCGGCCGTGGAGATAGCCGCACTCCACCTGCAAACGCAGGCCGGCCTGCCGGCCCCGGAAATGGCGATAGAAGCCGTTGGGGGCGTGGACCGCGACATCGTAGAGACTGTCGGCGAAGTCTGTCATGTCGAAGGCCGCGTCCAGCGTGTCGCCGGCCGCGACGGCGTAGGTGCCGGCCTGCATCGTGTTCCTGGCGCCGGTCTTGCCCGGTGCCAGGCCGTGGCAATAGACGTTGAAGGGCAGGCCCTGCGCCTGCGCGCCGTGCAGTTTCTGCCCGGCGTGCAGGCGCAGGGCGATCTGTTCGCCGTCCGGCGTCGGGCCGCCGTCGCAATGGGCTTCGTAGGGCAGGGCGCAGGAGGGGCGGGTGCCGGGTTCCTGCCGCACCAGGCTGCGCAGGCTCGCCGGTTCGGCGCGCAGGGTGGCGAGGTCGGCCGCGCTCAGGGCGCGGAAGCCGCCGGGCAGGGGGCGGTCCTTCGCGTCCTCGATGGTCTGGAGAAAGGCGTCGCGGTTGAGGAACGGCAGGGTGGGGACCGTGCCGTCATAGGGGCGGAAGCAGGAGGTCAGGTCGCCGCTGATCGCGCGGCGCCAGGGCGAGATGTTGGTTTCTGTGACCGTCTTGCCGAATTTCGTCTGGATGAAGGTCTCCAGGAACCGCAGGGTGGAGGTGTGCTCGAAAAGCTGGGAATTGACCCAGCCGCCGCGGCTCCACGGTGAGGCGATGATCATGGGCACGCGGAAGCCCAGCCCGATCGGGCCGGTGCGGGCCAGGTGGGGCGGGACGCCGCGCTCCACCTCGTCGCGCGCCGTGGTGTGTTCCAGCCCGTCGGGGCCGATCGTGGCCGAGGAGCGGCCGGTTTCCGGGCGGTAGGGGTCGGGCGCCGCGTAGGAACAGCCATGGTCGAAATAGCCGTCATTTTCATCGTACGTGATGATGAAGATGGTCTTTTTCCACACTTCCGGGTTTTCGGTCAGGATGTCCATGATTTCCGACACGTACCAGGCGCCGTACCACGGGGAGGTCGGGTGGTCGGAGAAATGTTCCGGCGCGGCCAGCCATGAAACGGTGGGCAGGGTGCCCGCGCGCACGTCCTGGCGGAACTGGTGGAGGATGTCGCCCTTGGGGGCGTCCATATGTCGCGTCCTGTCGCCGTCGGAGAAGGACAGGGTTTCCAGCGTGCGGTATTGCGGGTCGCCGCTGTTGATGACGAAGGCCCTCTCGAACAGGGCGCGTTCGGCGGGCGTGAGTTTCTGCATCGTGTGGCTGGCCGACGGGCGGCGGCGGGTCAGCACGTCGAGCAAGGCCCGGGCTTCGGCCAGTTGGTCCTCGTGCGTTTCGGAGACGAGCATTTCCTGCTTCGTCAGCCGCTCGATATGGTCCGTGCAGTCGTCGATGCGGGCTTCGAGCCAGTCGCTGAAGCCGGGATTGGCCGAGACGCAATACTGGTCGAAACATTCCAGGATGTTGCAGCCGAAATTGGAGAGCCATGCGCGCTCCCGCGCGCTCATGCCGCCGGTCTGGGAGAGTTCGTTCTGGTAGAATTTCCACGAGATGCCGGCGCTCTGGAGCCGTTCGGGGAAGGTGGTCCAGGTCATGCCGCCTTCGAGGATCTCGCCATTGCGCATGTAGACCCTGGAATCGGTCGTCTGCGCGTCGCGGACCGTGCCGGTCCAGAACAGCAGGCGGTTGGGCGTGGTGCTGGTCATGGCGCCGCAGTAATGCTGGTCGCAGACCGTGAAGGCGTCGGCCAGCGCGTAATAGAACGGCAGGTCCTCGCGCGTGTAGTGGCCCATCGTCAGCGGGTAGCGGTCATAGCCCTTGTGGTGAGATTTCTTGGCGTCGATCCAGCGGTCGTGGCCGCCGTCGTTCCACGCATCGACCTGGCTGTCGCGGGAATGGGGGATCGAGCCCATCCAGGTGACGCGCGTGTCGCGGATGTTCAGGCGCCACGGCGCGTAGGTCTGGCCGTCCGCGCCCGTCTGGGCGAAGACCGGGTTGCCGTTGGCCTGTCGCATCGCCCTGGGATCGTTGAAGCCGCGTACGCCTTGCAGCGTGCCGAACACATGGTCGAACGACCGGTTCTCCTGCATCAGGATCACGACCTGCTCGGCATCCTGCCACGTCGTGCCGGGGTTGGGGGCGATGGCGAAGGCGCGCTGGATGGCGGCGGGAAGCGTGGTGGTGGCGCCCGCCGCGCCGGACAGGAGGGCGTATTTGAGGAAGTCCCGGCGTGTCGTCATGAGTCTGTTCGGCCTGTGTGTTCTTCCGCGGCGGACGGAAATCGTGTGGATGTGGCGTGACATACGGCATGGTTGCCGGTTTTCATTGTGACAATTTCATGAAACGGAAGCGGATGGAAACGGTTCGTGCGCTGCCGGCGGCGGCCGGACATTGCCAACTTGTCAGGAAAAATGGTCCGCAAACGCATTGGAAATCCGGGACCGGTGTTTTAGAGCCTCGTGTTGTTGCCTTCTCTTATGCCCTTCGGGCGCCATGAACGACATCCGGGGACCATGAACAGGACCATTCGCTTTCTTCTGCTGCTGCCGGGCCTGTCTGTTCTGCAAGGGTGCTACGAGATCGGGCCGACGCGGCTGGACCGGGACCAGAGCGACTATTCGCGCGCGCTGACCAGTTCGGCCAAGCAGCAGACGCTGCTGAACGTGGTGCGCCTGCGCTATGCCGACACGCCGGGCTTCCTGGACACGACGCAACTGATTTCGGGGTATCAGCTTCAGCGCAATATCTCCGTGGGGATCGGCAACTATTCGGCGACCCGGCCCTATGGCGGGGCGGGGATGCAGGTGCAGGAAAGCCCGACCTTCACCTTCCAGCCCGTGACGGGGGATGCCTATGCGCAGAGCTTCCTGCGGCCGCTGCCGCCGGGGAACCTGCTGCCGCTGGCCATGGGCGGGCTGCCGATCGACGTGCTGTTCCGTCTGGCCGTCCAGTCGATCAACCTGATCAACAATACCGGGTCGCTGGGCGGGGATGTGGGGCGGGCCTCGCCGGCCTTCTTCGACCTGATCTACGACCTGCGGTTGCTTCAGCTTGCGGGGTTGCTGGGTATCCAGCTTGAACGCAATCCGGCGGCCACGGACAAGGACGTGCTGGCCGACCGGGTCTTCCTGTCCATCGCCTCGACCGACAATCCGGACCTGACGAAGGTGGTGCACGATACGCGCCGCCTGCTGGGCATGGCGCAGGACGACGAGCGGGTGGAGGTCGTCTATGGCGGCGGGCGACCGCGCCGGGGGCAGATCCAGTTGCTGACGCGCACCGTACTGGGGGTGCTGGGGCAGATCGCCTACCAGATCGACGTGCCGGAGGAAGACATTACCTCGGGCCGCACCCGCCCCACCATCAAGATGGTGGGGCGGGTGCGGCGGCCGATCGTGGTGGTGCATGTGACGAAGGAGCGGCCGGAGGCGGTGTTTTCCTGGACCAGCTACAATCACAAATTCTACTGGATCGCCGACGACGATTTCGACAGCAAGCTGGCTTTTACGATGTTGCAGATTCTGCTTGAGCTTTCCAAGACCAGCAAGGGGCCGAATACCATCGTCACCATTCCCGCCAACGGCTAGGGCGGGTCCTGTTTGAATGCGTGCATTCGAACGCGCATTCAAACAGGTGAAGAGGCCCTAGGGGCCGGAGGGGGGGCGTTGCTCGACGCGGCGGGCGATGGCGACCGCCCCCAGGTAGAGGACCAGATAGAGCGCGGGAATGAAGAAGATGATGCGTTCCAGATCGCCCATCATGGTCAGATTTCCTTTTCCGAAGTCTGTTCGTCCTGCGCATCGAGCAGGATGGCGCCGGCGCCGGCGATGAGGATGATCATCACCGTGCCCACGACCCACGCGAAATACCACGGCCCCTGATCGCCGACGAAGACGGCGAACAGAAGCGAGACGACCAGGGCGACGGCCAGCCCGGCCAGGCGCATGATGTTCATGACAGGGTCCTCAGTAGCTGTGGGTATCGTGGATGATGTCGGCTGTGCGGACCTTGCCGCGCATGACGTAGTAGCACCACGACGTGTAGGACAGGATGATCGGCACGAAGATCGCGGCCACCACCAGCATGCAGGCCAGGCCGTAGGCGCTGGCGGTGCTGTTCCAGATCGTCAGGCTCTGGTCCGGCATCGTGGCGGAGGGCATGAGGAAGGGAAACATCGCGGTGCCGACGGTGCCGATCGTGCAGGCCCAGGAGCCCGCGCCGATCCACCAGGCGAGAACCGGACGGTCGGCGCGTACCATCAGGGTGCCGAGCAGCATGCAGGCGATGCCGAGCAGCGGAATCAGCCACAGGGCCGGATAGGCATGGAAGTTTTCCAGCCATCCGCCGACGCTGACGGTGACGTGCTGCCCCTGGATCGGGTTGGCGGGCATGCCGGGGTTGGGGTCGGTCAGGCGGAAGCCGTTCAGGCGACTGATCCACACGCCGCCGATCGCGAACAGGGCTGCCGCGGCGACGCCGCCGCGCATCGCATAGCGCCGCGCGCGGCCGTGGATCGGCTCCTCCGAGCGCAGCATCAGCATGACGCCGCCCTGGTAGACGCTGAGGGCGACCGACATCAGGCCGCACAGGATCGCGAACGGATTGACCAGATAGGACAGGAAGGATTCGTCCTGGTAATACTGGCCGGTCCAGCCGAAATGATAGCCCACGCCCTCCAGTACGTTGCCGAAGGCGGCGCCGTAGATGAACATCGGCAGCGTGCCCGAGACCAGGAACGCGACGTCCCAACTGGCGCGCCAGTGCCGGCTGTCGGCCTTGGAGCGGTATTCGAACGCCACCGGCCGCAGGATCATGCTGAACAGCAGCAGGATCATGACGACGTAGAAGACCGAGAACGAGGTGGCATAGAGCGTGGGGAAGGCGGCGAAGATCGCGCCGCCGCCCAGGATGAACCACACCTGGTTGCCGTCCCAGTGCGGGCCGACGATGTTCAGCGCCGTGCGGCGTTCGCCGTCGTTGCGGCCGACGAAGCGCAGCAGCGTGCCCACGCCCATGTCCATGCCGACCATCGTGCCCAGCCCGATGAACAGGATGCCGAGGATGGCGGCCCAGACCAGTTTCAGAATTGCGTACGAGTCCATTTTACGAAATCCCCTTACGAAGACAGGGAGGAGGCGACGGAAAACGCGTCCTTCCGATCGTGCGCGACCGTCAGGTGCGGCCCTTGCGCGCCATGTGCGCCGTGATCGGGGCCGAGGCGGGCATATTTGAACATCAGGAACAGTTCGGCGGCGATGAAGGTGGAGTAGAGCAGCGCGAAGCCGGCCAGCGAGAAGATCATGTAGCCGATGCCGTGGCTGGAGGCGGACAGGAAGGTGGGCAGGCGGTTGAACACCGTCCAGGGCTGGCGGCCGGCTTCGGCGGTGATCCAGCCGAACTCGGTGGCCAGGATGGGCAGCGGGATGGACCACATGCACAGCTTCAGCAGCAGGCGGTTGCGTTCCAGCCGGTTCGTGAGGCTGACATAGGCGGAAAGGGCGAAGACGGCGAAGAACCACAGCGACAGGAACACCATGATCCGGAACGACCAGAAGGTGACGAACACGTTCGGCAGGATGTCCGGCTCGGTCTGCCGCACCACCTCGTCCATCTGCGCGGCGGAAAGGGCGCTGACATCCTGTCCGGGGGCGTGGCGCATGGCCAGGAAGCCGAAGCCCATGTCGGCCTCATGCGCCCTGAACTGCGCCAGGTCCGCCGGGTCGTGCGCCTGGCCGTAGCGGCGCAGCGCCGCCAGGGCCTGGATGCCCGATGCGATGCGGGGGCCGGCCTGTTCCTCCAGTTCGGTCATGCCGGTGATCGGCGTGTCGAAACTGTGGGCGACCAGCGGCGTCAGCACGAAGGGGACGCCGATTTCCAGATGGTTTTCCTGTCTGGCGTCATCGGGCAGGGCGAAGGCCAGCCACGGTTCGTACGGCGGCTTGCTGGTGTGCCACAGCCCCTCGATCGCGGCGATCTTGGTGGGCTGGTGCTCGTAGTCCAGCCGGCCCAGCACGTCGCCCAGCGTGATGACGGCGACGGTGGAGATGATGCCGAACAGGGCCGCCATGCGGAACGAGCGCGCCGCGAACGCCTTGTGCTGGCCGCGCAGGATGTAGAACGCGCTGATGCCCATGACGAACATCGCCGCCGAGACGTAGCCCGCGACCGACGTATGGACGAACTTGGCCTGCGCGTCGGGGTTGAAGATGACCTTCACCACGCTGTCGAACTGCATCCGCATGGTGTCCGGGTCGAAATGCGCGCCGTCGGGCATGTTCATGCTGGCGTTGGCCACCAGAATCCACAGTGCCGACAGGTTGGAGCCCAGTGCGACCAGATAGGTGATGGCCAGGTGCGCCGGGCGGCTGAGGCGGTCCCAGCCGAAGAACATCAGCCCGACGAAGGTGGATTCCATGAAGAACGCCATCAGGCCCTCGATGGCCAGCGGCGTGCCGAACATGTCGCCGAAAAAACGGGAATACATCGACCAGTTGGTGCCGAATTCGAATTCCATCGTGATGCCGGTCGCGACGCCGATGGCGAAATTGATGCCGAACAGCTTGCCCCAGAACTGGGCCATGTCTTTGTAGATCTGCCGGCCGGTGACGACGTACACCGTCTCCATCGCCGCCAGCATGAAGGTCAGCCCCAATGTGAGCGGCACGAACATGAAATGGTAAAGTGCCGTCAGCGCGAACTGGAATCGCGACAGGTCGACGACATCCGGATTGATAAGTTCCACGCTCGATTCTCCTGATTCTTGCAGTCTGGCCCGCGTGGCGTGGGCGCGGGCTTTGTCGTGTCAAGTGACACGGGGTCTTTCATCGTGTCGTGCGACACGCGGTCGTTCATCGTGTCGTGCGACACGCGGTCGTTCATCGTGTCGTGCGACACGCAGCCATCGTCATGTCATCGCGGCCTCCCGCGCGGTATCGCGACATCGTGGAAGCGGTGATCGGCGATCTCTACCGCCCGCTCCAGAAAGGGCAGGATGGCCGTGCGATGCGTGATGCACAGGAGCGTCGCATCATGCGGCAGGGAGGCCATGAGGGCGGTCATCACCGCTCGCTCGGTCGCCGCGTCCAGCCCTTCGGTCGGCTCGTCGAGGATCAGCCAGCGGGGACGGCGCAGCAGGACGCAGGCCAGCGCCAGCCGACGGCCCTGGCCGCCGGACAGGCGCAGCCCGGCCTCGCCGATCAGCGTATCCAGGCCGGCCGGCGTCTGGCGTACGAAGGCGGCCAGTTGGGCGGTTTCGAGCGCCGACCACATCGCGGCTTCATCCGCCGTGGGGCAGGCCATGGCCAGGTTGCGGCGGATGCTGCCCTGGAACAGGTGGGCGTCCTGCGCCATGACGCCGACCAGGCCGGACAGCGCGTCCGGGTCCAGCGCGCGCGCGTCCGTGCCGCCGAAGTGGATCGTGCCTTCCTGATAATCGTGGAAGCCGAACAGCAGGCCGGCGACCGTGCTCTTGCCCGCGCCGGACGGCCCGACCAGGGCCACGCGCTCGCCCTGGCGGATGGTGAGGTCGGCGTGGCGCAGCACCCACGCCTCGTCCGGGGCGTAGCGCATGCCGACCGCGCGCATGTCGAGGTCCAGCGGGGCGGTCGGGGACAGCGACCCGCCGGTCGCCTGCGGCGGCAGGGCGCAGGCCGCGCGCATGCGCCGGGCGGCCAGCCGGGCATGGCGGGCCATCTGCCGCGCCGCCGGCAGCGGGGCCACGCTTTCGAATGCCGCCAATGCCCCCAGACCGAGCATCGGCAGGCAGGCGGCGGACAGGAGGCCGCCATGCAGGGCCGTGGAGGCGCAGGCCAGCACGCCCAGCGCGGTCAGCATGGCCATTGCGCCGGTCAGGGCCCGCGCGCCGCCCTCGATCGCCGCCAGATGCAGGCGGGCGTGGCGGATCGCCGCCTGCCGGGTGTCGAGACGGTGGCGCATCGCGCCCTCCGCGCCCAGGAAGGCGATCTCGTCCGCGCCTTGCAGGATGTCCACCAGGTCGCCGTGCATCGCGTCCTGCTGGGTGGCGATGCGGGCGGTCGCGCGGTCCGACAGCCATCCGGCCGCCAGCGGCAGGAGCACGCCGCAGGTCAGCAGGCCGGTTGCCAGCACGAGGCCGGCCGAGGGGACGAAGGCGCCGACGAGACCGACGGAGGCCAGCCCGCAGACCGCCGCCGTGACGAAGGGGACGCCGGCATCCAGATAGGCGTGGCCCGCGCGCTCGGTGTCCGAGACGAAGCGGAAAAGCTGTTCGCCGCTGCGCTGGCGCGACAGGTGCGCGGGCGGTTGCCGGACCAGCCGGTCGAAGCTCCGGGCGCGGATCTGGCCGACCAGGCCCAGCGTTGCGTCATGGGTCACGACCCGTTCGCCGTAACGGGCCAGGATACGCAGCGTGGCCAGGAACCGGACGCCCGCCGCCGGCAGGGCCATGTTGAAGGCGTGGGCCGCCACCAGCCCCGCCAGCCCGGCGGTGGCCGCCGCCGCCAGCAGCCAGCCGGACAGGGCCAGCAGGCCGAAATTCGCCAGGGCCGCCAGGCAGGCCAGGACCAGCCCGGCCGCCATCCGCCGGCCGATCGGCCGTGTCGGCGCGAACAGGGGGGAGAGGTGACTCATGCCGCCGCCCTTTCGCTGGCGGACAGGGGACGGATCGTGCCGTCCGCGACCGCGAGCAGGTGATCGGCCTGTCCGATCATCGTCCGCCGGTGCGTCGTGACGATGACGATCCGCCCCGGTACGGCGCGCCGGATGGCGTCCGCGACCCGTCTTTCGCTGTCCGGGTCCAGGTCGGATGTCGGTTCGTCCAGGATCAGGATGGCCGGATCGCGGATCAGGGCCCGTGTCAGGGCCAGGCGGCGCGCCTGCCCGCCCGACAGGCGGGCGCCGCGTTCGCCGATGGGCGTATCGAACCCCTGGGGCAGCGCCTCGATGAAGGCCAGTGCGTCGGCCTGTGCCGCCGCCGCGCGCAGTTGGGCCAGGTCGGCGTCCGGAGCGCCCAGGCGCAGGATGTCGGCAATGGTGCCGGATGGCAGGCAGGGGCGCTGCGGCACCCAGCCGATCCGGTCGCGCCAGGGGCCTGCGAGCGGTTGCCCCGCTTCATCCAGCGCGACGATGGTGCCCGCCGACGGAGCCAGAAGGCCCAGCAGGAGGCGCAGCAGGGTCGTCTTGCCGGCGCCGCTTTCGCCGACCACCACCGTCAGCGCGTCGCGGGGGAACTGGCAGGACGCATGTGCCAGAACCGGCGCGGCGTCGGTGCCGTAGGCGGCCGAGAGATTGGTGCAGGCGATGCCTGCGAGCGGCCCGGATGGCGGGGCGGGTGCGATCGTGGCCGCCATCGGTGCCTGGGGCAGGGCCAGCAGGGCGGCGATGCGCCGCATCGCCACGGTCGCGTTCTGCCGCGCGTGATAGCTGGCGGAAAAGGCGCGGAGCGGCATGAAATATTCGGGGGCCAGCAGCAGGACCAGAAAGGCGGTGCGGAAATCGGCATGGCCGGACAGCAGGCGTGCGCCGAACACCACCGCGACCAGGGCGATCGACAGGCTGGCGAAGAATTCCAGCGCCGCCGAGGTCAGGAACGCCACCCGCATGACCGACAGGGTGGTGCGGCGGTAATCGTCGGCCATGCGCCCGACGGTGCTTGCGGCGTGGTGCGCGTGGCCGAACAGCCGCAGGGTGGTCATGCCCTGAAGGAAATCGAGAAAACCGTTCCCCAGCAGCAGGAGCTGGGTCCATTGCCGGTCCATGATCGCCTGCGCGCGATAGCCGACCAGCGCCATGAACAGCGGGATCAGCGGCCCGGTGCAGGCCAGGATCGCGAAGCTCCAGCCGTCCAGGCCGGCCACGCAGCCCAGGATCATCAACGGCATGACGACCATCATCGCGGCGCGCGGCAGGTAGTGGGCGACATAGGGTTCGAGGGCGTCGATGCCTTCGGTCAGGGTGGTGACGGTCTCGCCGGTGCCCGCGCCGGCCATGCCCACGGAGCCGACCCGCAGCAGGTGGGCCAGCACGTCGGCGCGCAGGGCGGTCGTGACCTTCATGCCCGCCGTGGCGGCGGCCATGTCCGCCAGCCAGCCCAGGACCGCGCGGCCGGCCAGCAGGGCCGCCAGCCAACCCGCGCGGCCGGTTTCCTGGCCGAACGTGTGGGCGTGGAAGGCCAGATTGTCGACGATGCGGGCCAGGACGACCAGTTGCAGCACCAGCATGGCCGCCGCCGCGCCATTCAGGACCACCGCCACGCCCAGCCAAAGGCCGGCGCGCGATGCCAGGCCGGTCAGGCCCCTGTCCGCCGTCCGCATGGGTTGCGCACTTTCACCTGCCGAACGGCAGGATTGACTATACTTTCATGTATTATGAAAGTGTCATTTAATGTAACTATGAAATTATATGTGGTCAAGGGACCGTGATCGCGCGCCGTGCGGGCGCGCGACCTGTGTGTCGGGTGGGATCGGGTGGTGTGAGGGGTGTTGTGGACGGGGTGGCGTGCGCGCCTTACCCGTTGGGATGCCTGGGTTATTCCTGGCTGGTGGCCGCGCCGACGCGGGCGAAGACGGCCCCGGCTTCCTTGCGCGCGATGCGGGGTGTGCGGGCGATGTCGGGGTGGGCGTGGGTGTCCGTGCTGGATTGCGTTGGCCGCATGCCCAGCAGGAGGCGCATCCATTTCTCTTCTTCGGTGTCGGCGAAGCTGTAAAATATGGCGCGGGATTCGCGTTCGGTTCGCAGGATGCCGGCGCGGCGCAGGATGCCGAGTTGCTGGCTGAGGACCGGCTGGCCGATCCCCGTGCCGCTTTCCAGCGCGCTGACGGCGCGGGGGCCGTCGAGCAGTTGGGCCAGGATCAGCAGTCGTTGCGGCTGGGCGAACAGCTTGAGCCGTTCGGCCAGTTCCCGGGCGTCGTCCGCTGCCAGGGGGGTCATGCGCGCGGGTCCGGCCGGGTGCGCATGAACCATGCCGGTCCTGCTTCCGCCGCGTCCTGCTGGGTCTGGACGGCAGGGAGGACCGTATCGTGGCCCGGTTGCCAGCCTTCGGGCGTCAGCACGTCTTCCGTCGAGACTTTCTGCAATGCGGCGACCAGGCGCAGCATTTCCGCCACCGAGCGGCCGACCGACATCGGATACCATGTGATGGCGCGAATGGTGCCGTCGGGGTCGATGACGTGCACGGTTCGGACCGTGGCGCTGCTGTCCGCCGTCAGGTCGAGCATGCCGTAGGCGCGCGCGATCGCCATCGACGGGTCTTCGATGATCGGGAAGGGGATCGTGACCCCGAACTGGGCGCGGATGGCCTCGATCCATGCCAGGTGGGCGGGCAGGCTGTCCACCGACAGGCCGACCAGGGCGCAGTCCAGGGCCTGGAACTGGTCGAAGGCCGTCGCGAAGGCCAGAAATTCGCTGGTGCAGACCGGTGTGAAATCCGCCGGGTGGGAAAACAGCAGCACCCAGTGCCCCCGCAGGTCGCTCAGGCGCAGGCGTCCGTGCGTGGTCCGCGCGATGAAATCCGGGGCCTCGTCGCCGATTTTCGGCGGGGATACGGGCGCGGCGGCGCAGATCGTCGAATCGGAGTCGGTCATGCTTCCTTTCATAAATCGACCGCCAGCCTTGACGCAAGGAGGTTTAATTGTTAAATAAACTGATATACATTAGTTAAGCATTTTACTTAACAAATGGGAGGCCGTCATGTCCGATTCCGCATTGGAAACCGCCATCGCCCAGGTTGAGAAGGTCGCGCGGGGACAGGCTCCTGCCCCCGTGGTTCGCTCGTTCTTCGATGAGGCGACCTTCACGGCTACGCATGTGGTGCATGACCCCGCCACCCGCCAGGCCGCCGTCATCGACAGCGTGCTGGATTACGAGGCGGCATCGGGCCGGACCAGCCATGCCACGGCGCAGAAGGTCGTCGATTATGTGCGGGCCGAGGGGCTGGAGGTGCAATGGCAGCTCGAAACCCATGCCCATGCCGACCATCTGTCGGCGGCCCCCTGGTTGCAGGCGCAACTGGGCGGCAATCTGGCCATCGGGGCCGAGATCGTGCGGGTGCAGTCGGTCTTCGGCAAGATCTTCAATGCCGGCACCGAGTTCGCGCGTGACGGCTCGCAGTTCGACCGGTTGTTCCATGACGGCGACCGGTTCGCGGTCGGCGGGATCGAGGCGACCGTCCTGCATGTGCCCGGCCATACGCCCGCCGACATGGCGTTCGTCATCGGCGATGCCGCCTTTATCGGGGATACGCTGTTCATGCCCGATTACGGGACCGCGCGGGCCGATTTTCCCGGCGGGGAGGCGCGCCAGCTCTTCCGCTCGATCCGCCGCCTGATGGCGCTGCCGGACGCGACGCGCGTGTTCCTGTGCCACGACTACAAGGCGCCCGGCCGCGACCATTTCGCGTGGGAAACCACGATCGGCGCCGAACGCCAGGGCAATATCCATGTGCATGACGGCGTGAGCGAGGATGACTTCGTCGCGATGCGCACCGCGCGCGACGCCACGCTGTCGCTGCCGAACCTGATCATGCCTTCGGTGCAGGTCAACATGCGCGGCGGGCGCATGCCCGAGCCGGAATCGAACGGCACCCGTTACATCAAGATTCCGATCGACACGCTCTGACGCCCGTTTTCCGCCCCTCCTTATTTCTCTCTCCTTTGTCGACCGGGAATTCAGATCCATGTCCTTTCGCGCGCTGACCCCCCAGTTTTCCGTTTCGCCGCAACTCTCCGTCGCCGATGTGAACGCGGCGGCGTCGGGCGGATTCAAGACCATCATCTGCGCCCGTCCCGATGGCGAGAGCGCGGACCAGACGCCTTCGATGGAGATCGAGCAGGCGGCGCGCTGCCGGGGGCTGGAGTTCCTCGCCATTCCCGTTCGCTCGGGCAGCCTGCCGAGCGACGAGGCGGTGGAGGCCATGCGGTCGGCGCTGGAGCGGGTGCCGGGGCCGGTCCTGACCTATTGCCAGGGCGGGAACCGGGCGGCGCGGCTCTGGGCGCTGGCACAGGCGGGCCACATGCCGGTGGAGGGTATTCTGGCGGCCGGCCGGGCGGCGGGGATCGACCTGTCCTCGCTGGGCGACCGGCTGGCCGCCGCGCCGCACGCGCCGCGCCCGGCGGCCGCAAAGGCGGTTGCACGCCGGTTCAATGTCGTCATCGCCGGGGGCGGCGCGGCCGGTCTGGCCACGGCCGCGAGCATTCTGCGCCGCAGGCCCGGTATTTCGGTGGCCATCGTTGATCCTTCCGCCACGCATGACTACCAGCCGGGATGGACCATGGTGGGGGGCGGCATTTTCACGCCCGAACAGACGCGCCGCCCGGAAAAGGGGCTGATCCCGGCCGGTGCGACCTGGGTGCGCCAGCCGGTGGCGGGTTTCCTGCCGGAGGCGCGCGAGGTCGCGCTGGGCGACGGGACGGTGCTGTCCTACGACGTTCTGGTGGTGGCGACCGGGCTGACGCTGGACTGGGCGGCGATCCCCGGCCTGGAGGACGCGCTGGGCCGGAACGGCGTCACCTCCAACTACCGCTACGATCTGGCACCCTATACCTGGCAACTGGTGCAGGGCCTGTCGCGCGGCAGGGCGCTGTTCACCCAGCCGCCCATGCCGATCAAATGTGCCGGGGCGCCGCAGAAGGCGATGTACCTGTCCTGCGATGCCTGGCGGCGGCGCGGCGTGCTGAAGGATATCTCGGTGGGTTTCGACACCGCGACGCCGGCCCTGTTCGGCGTGGCGGCCTTCGTGCCCGCGCTGATGGCCTATATCGAGCGATATGGGGTCGACCTGCATCTGCGCTCGAAACTGGTGGCCGTGGATGGCGCGCGGCGGGTGGCGACCTTCGAACGCGCGACGGAAGCCGGGTCGGAGCGGGTCGAGCAGACATTCGACATGCTGCATGTGGTGCCGCCCCAGGTGGCGCCGGCGGTGGTGAGGTCCAGTCCGCTGGCCGGAGCCGACGGGTTCGTGGCCGTCGATCCCGCGACGCTGCGTCATGCGTCCTTCTCCGAAGTCTTCGCCCTGGGGGACGTTGCCGGCACGTCGAACGCCAAGACGGCCGCCGCCGCGCGCAAGCAGGCCCCCGTCGTGGCGGTGAATGTGCTGGCGGCGTTGGACGGCAAGGCGCCCGTCGCGGCCTATGACGGGTACGGCGCCTGTCCGCTGACGGTCGAGCGCGGGCGGATCGTGCTGGCCGAATTCGGTTATGGCGGCAAGCTGGAGCCGACCTTGCCGCTGTGGCTGTTGCGCGGCACGCAGCCGACGCGGCTGGCATGGTTCCTCAAGGAGAAGGTCATGCCCCAGCTCTACTGGCGGGGCATGTTGCGCGGGCACGAGTTGCTGGCCGCTCCCCGGAACGCTTCGGGAGCGTGACATGCCGCCCGACCTGACACATCTGGCGCTGGAGGTTCTCTCAGGCGCGCTGGTCGGCTTCACGCTGGGGCTGATCGGCGGCGGGGGGTCGATCCTGGCCGTTCCGCTGATGGTCTATGTGGTCGGGGTGAGCAACCCGCATGTGGCCATCGGCACCAGCGCCCTTGCCGTTGCGGTCAATGCGCTGGCCGGACTGGCGCAGCATGCGCGCGCGCGCACGGTCAAATGGCGCTGCGCCGCGATTTTCGCCACCTTCGGCGTGGTGGGGGCATTCGGCGGGGCGACTCTGGGCAAGGCGATGGACGGCCGTCGGCTGCTGCTGTGCTTCGCGCTGCTGATGATCGTGGTCGGCGTGCTGATGCTGCTTGGACGGCGCAACCAGGGCTGCGAGGGGGCGGCGTGCAATCGTGAGAATATGAGCCGGGTCATGACCTATGGCCTGGGGACCGGGGCGCTGTCGGGCTTTTTCGGCATCGGCGGCGGTTTCCTGATCGTGCCGGCGCTGATCGCCTCCACCCGTATGCCGATCCTCAACGCCATCGGCACCTCGCTGGTTGCCGTGGCCGCGTTCGGTGCCAGCACCGCCCTCAGCTACATGGTATCCGGCCTGATCGACTGGAACCTGGCCGTGCTGTTCATCGTTGGCGGCGTCGTCGGCAGTTTCGGCGGGATGCGTGCGGCCCGAGCTTTGGCCGGGACCACCGGCGGCCTGACGATCTTCTTCTCCGGCGTCATCTTCTGCGTGGCGACCTACATGATCTGGCGGAGCTTCTGACAGGCTGTCGGGCGATCTGTCGGGCAGGTGGCGCGGTCGGCGAGCCGACGTGGCGTTCCGGCGGGGGGAAGGGGCGTGGCCGGTCTGGCGCGGGTGGCTGGTCGAACGTACCGATCCTGGCGTAACATTCCGATACCATATCGGAAGGACCGTCGGCTATGCTGCGCATCTCGGATCTTGTGCAGGTCTATTCCAGCGGCACGCGCGCCCTGGATCATGTTTCGCTCGATATCCCGCGCGGGATGTTCGGGCTGCTCGGGCCGAACGGTGCGGGCAAATCCACCCTGATGCGCACCATCGCGACCTTGCAGGCTCCGACATCGGGCAGCGTGACGTTCGACGGGATCGACGTGCTGCGCGAGCCGGAGCGTCTGCGGGAGACGCTTGGGTATCTTCCCCAGGATTTCGGCGTCTATCCCCGTGTCTCGGCCTATGACCTGCTGGACCATCTGGCGGTGCTGAAAGGCATTACCGGCAGGGGAGAACGGCGCGAGACGGTCGAGACGCTGCTGCATCAGGTCAATCTGTGGTCCGTCCGCAAGAAGGCGGTTGCCGGTTTTTCGGGCGGGATGCGCCAGCGGTTCGGCATCGCGCAGGCGCTGATCGGGCAGCCTTCGCTCATCATCGTCGACGAGCCGACGGCGGGGCTGGACCCGGAGGAGCGCAATCGCTTTCTCAACCTGCTGGTGGAAGTGGGCGAGCAGGTGGTGATCATCCTCTCGACGCATATCGTCGAGGATGTCGCCGATCTGTGCCCCCGCATGGCCGTGCTGGCGGGTGGGCGCATTCTGCTGGAAGGCGCGCCGCTGGACCTGATCGAGAAGAGCCGGGGGCGCCTGTGGCGCAAGGTGATTCCGCGCGACGCGCTGGAGCAGTACCAGCGGGATTATCGTGTGATCGCCGTGCGTCTGTTTGCCGGCCGGACCGTTATCCATGTCGAGGCGGAGAGCGATCCGGGGGCCGGTTTCGCGCCGATGGAGGGGAGCCTCGAGGATGTCTATTTCCGGACGCTCGACAGTTCGCGCCGGGCGGCCTGATCCATGCTCGGACGGATTGCGCGGTTCGAGATCCGCTACCAGATGCGCGGCCCGGCTTTCTGGGTCTGCGCGCTGATCTTTCTGACGCTGACTTTTCTCTGCACCACCGTTTCGGTCATCCAGATCGGCAGCGGCGGCAATGTGCACAAGAACGCGCCCTATGCCGTTGCGCAGATGGAGCAGGTGTTCTCGGTCTTCTCGCTGTTCGTCTGCGCGGCGATCGCGGCCAATGCCGTGATCCGCGACGAGGAAACGGGCTTCGGCCAGATTCTCTACGCCACGCGGCTGCGGCGCCTGCCTTATATCTTCGGCCGGTTCCTCGGCGTCTTCTTGACCTGCTGCCTCGTGTTTCTCGCGGTGCCGCTGGGTGTGTTCCTGGGGTCGTTCATGCCGTGGGTGGACCCGGACACGCTCGGCCCGGTCCATGGGCTGGCCAATCTCAAGGCTTACGGGCTGCTTGCGATTCCGAACCTGTTCCTGATCAGCGCCATGATGTTCGCGGCCGCGACGCTGACGCGCTCCATGATGGGGTCGTATATCGTCGCGGTGTCGCTGATGGTCGTCTGGACCATTGCCGGCACCATGATCGGCAAGCTGCCGCGCCTTGAGGAAACGTTCGGTTATCTCGAACCGTTCGGCTTCGGAGCGGTCGATCTGGCGACGCGCTACTGGACGGCGGTGGAGCGCAACACGCTCGCGCCGCCCCTGACGCCGATGCTGCTATGGAATCGTGTGCTCTGGTGCGGCATCGCGGTCGGGCTTCTGGCCCTTGCGGGCAGTCTGTTCAGCTTCACGCGGCGGCAGGGACGGTTCGCGCGTCGGCGGGCGGAGGGGCCTGCCGAGGTGCCGCCGGTGTTCGACCCCCGCGCCTTGCCGCGCCCGCGCTTCGACGCGCGCGCGCGGCGCGTGCAGTATGTCATGCGCCTGCGCTTCGAGGTGCGGCAGGTGTTGCGCAGCCCGGCCTATATCGTGCTGCTGCTGCTGGGCATTATGAACACGGTGGGTGGGCTGGTCGATCTCGACGAGATGTATGGCACGCCCGTCTGGCCGGTGACGCGCGTCATGATCCAGCATCTGGTCGGCGCGTTCACGCTGATTCCGTTCATCATGGCTGCGTTCTATGCGGGCGAGGTGGTCTGGCGCGAGCAGGACCGCAGGATGCATGAACTGATCGGCGCCGCGCCGCTGCCCGGATGGATCTTTGTCCTGAGCAAGGTGCCGGCCATCGCCATCGTGCTGTTCACGACGCTGCTGGCGGGCGTGGCGGTCGGTGTGGTCTATCAGCTTGCGCATGGCTACACGCATCTGGAGCTTGGGCATTATCTGCTCTGGTTCGTGCTGCCCGGCACGGTTTCGGTGCTGTTGACCGCGATCCTGGCCGTGTTCCTCCAGGTTCTCGCGCCGCAGAAATTCGTCGGCTGGGGGCTGATGTTCCTCTATATGGTGCTGCGGTTGATCGGCGGCACGCTGGGGCTGGACGATATCCTCTATAATTACGGGCGCACGCCGGGCATGCCGCTTTCCGACATGAACGGGGTGGGCACGTTCTGGAAGGGGCTGGTGGTCAGCGACCTTTACTGGGCGTGCTGCGCGATCGTGCTTGTCGTGCTGTGCCATGGGCTGTGGCGGCGTGGCGCGGCCATGCCGCTGCGGGCGCGGCTGGCGGCTCTGCCGTCGCGCATCCGGGGGGTGCCGGCGGCGATCGGCGGTGCGGCGCTGGTGTGTTTCGCGGGGCTGGGGGCCATCATCTTCGTCAATACCCATATCTGGAACGAATATCGGACACCCAACCAGCGTGACCGCTACATGGCGGATTACGAGAAGGCGCTGCTGGCGTACGAGCATGTGCCGCAGCCCGATGTGACGGCGCTGCGCTTTGCTATCGACATTCATCCCGACGGCCCGGCGATGACGGTGAGCGGACATTATGTGCTGACCAACCATCAGGCGGTTCCGCTCGATCATGTGCATGTGCGGATGGAAACGCGCCAGACGAAGCTGATCGACCTGAAGATCGACGGCGCGACGCTGGAGCGCGATTATCCGAAATTCCATTACCGCATCTACCGGCTGGCCCGGCCGCTTGCGCCGGGGGAGAGCATCGGACTGGATTTCCGCACCGAGCGCGGACAGCGCGGCTTTGCCAATTCGGCCGATACCGGTCTTGGCATCTTTCCGAACGGCACGTTCGTCAACAAGGACGATTTCGCGCCGTCCATCGGCATGACCCGTGACGGGCTGCTTCAGGACCGCGTCAAGCGCCGCAAATACGGGCTGGTGCCGGAACTGCGCATGGCGAAGCTGGAGGACCGGTCGGCGCAGGCGCAGAACTATATTCATGCAGGTTGGACGACGGCGGACATTACGGTGACCACCGATGCCGACCAGACGCCGATCGCGCCCGGCGACCGCGTTTCCGACGTGACGCATGACGGGCGGCGTACGGCGCATTTCGTTACCTCCGCGCCGGTGCTCGACTTCTTTGCCGTGCAATCGGCGCGCTATGCCGAGCGGCATGCGCTCTATGACGGGCCGAACGGCAAGGTGGATCTGACGGTCTATTACGACCCGCATCATCCGTGGAACGTTGACCGGATGCTGAACGGCTTCAAGGCCGGGCTGAAATATTATGAGCCGAATTTCGGCCCGTATCAGTTCCATTATGCGCGTATTCTGGAATTTCCGGCCTATTCCGCCTTCGCGCAGGCTTTTGCCGGGACGATCCCGTATTCGGAAGGGATCGGGTTTATCGCCAACCTCTCGAACCCCGACAATATCGACTATGTGACCTATGTGACGGCGCATGAACTGGGCCACCAATGGTGGGCGCATCAGGTCGTGGGCGCGGACATGCAGGGGGCGACCATGCTCTCGGAGACGCTGGCGCAATATTCGGCGTTGATGACGATGCGCGAACTCTATGGGCCGGACAAGATTCGGCGCTTCCTGAAATACGAGCTGGACCGGTACCTGCGTGCGCGCGGCACGGAGCGGCTGGAGGAGGAGCCGCTTGAGCGGGTCGAGAACCAGCAATACATCCATTACCGCAAGGGATCGGTCGTGATGTACCTGCTTCAGGATCGGCTCGGGGTGGACCGGGTGAATGCCGGGCTGCGTCAGCTTCTGGCCGATTACCGCTTCAAGGGTGCGCCATGGCCGCGCTCGCTGGATCTGGTCGGCGATTTCCGTGCGCAGGCCGGACAGAAGGAGGAGGGCGATGCCGCCGGGCAGCAACTGATTACCGACCTGTTCGAGAAGATCACGCTCTATGATCTGCGCACCGTCTCCAGCACCGCGACGAAGCGGGCCGATGGCCGGTTCGATGTGGAACTGAAGATTTCGGCGAAGAAGCTTTATGCCGACGGCAAGGGCAACGAGACGGAAACGCCGATGAACGAGCCGGTCGATATCGGCCTGTTCACCGCCATGCCGGGTGAAGCGGCCTTCGACCGGAAGAACGTCGTGCTGATGCAGCGGGCGCCGATCAGGACCGGCGAGAACACGCTGCATTTCACGGTGGATCGCGCGCCCTCCTTCGCGGGTGTCGATCCTTATGTGGAAATGGTCGATCGCAATCCCGATGACAATGTCAGGGCGGTGGCGGGGCCGTAAGGGCGGCAGATGCGGATGATGATCGATACCGGGGGAGGCATATTTGCCTCCGTCCGGGTTTCGAACATTGAAGCCGGCCGGCTTGGTTTGACGGGGGACGGGCGCTGCGTGGCGACGGGCAGGTTCGCGGGAGGCGCGGCCAATCTCCCGGCGGCCGAGGCCCACAAGGCATCGGGCGTCAGCGTCAGCGCCGGTGCCGGGGTGGCACGCGACATGGCGGCGTGCCATGCCCGGTATTTTTGGCAGCGCCATATCGCCGGGGCGATGAATCCCGCAGGCAGCGCGGGAGGCCATCGGGCGGACGGAGGATTTCCGTGGCGTGATTTGCCCAATACAGGACTGTGACGGCGATACGCGGCATTGGCCGCCCGTGCCGCCCATGGCTGTGGCCAGACCTGAATGCTGGGTGAGGCCGACGTGGATATTTGGCGGAAGCAGGTCGTCAATGATATAGATCAAATGAATGCTTTGTTTTGTTATTTAAAACATCTTGCACATTTTGTAATGTAAAAGTAGGCATTCATGCGGCTTCATGAGGGGCCGTTGTACATGTGTCCTGATTGGTTCCCTTGGGGGGATAGCCGATCCGGTGAGCATGTCCCTATTTGTTTTCGGATAATGGTCGGACGTTTTGTGCCGATGGAGACGTCATGCGATCCGGGGGGCGCGCGTGACGGGTGATGGCAGACGAAGGGACGGGGGCGGGTCTTTCCTTCTCGGTTCCTGAAAGAAATCATCTGAATTATTCAATCATGGGGCGTGAGCCGTTGGTCGACGGGTTCAAGACGAAGGGACGCGAATTTCTTCTGCGCATGCTTGACGACATGCCGGTGGCAGTCATGACGGTGGAGCCGGAATCGCTGCTGATCGACTATGTCAACAACATGTCCGTTGCGCTGATCCGGCGGATCGAGCATCTGCTGCCGATCCGCGCCGATGAACTGATCGGCACGTCGATCGACGTGTTTCATCGCTCTCCCGCCTATCAGCGGCATCTATTGTCCGACCCGCGCAATCTGCCGCACAGTGCGCGCATCCGTCTGGGTACCGAGGTGTTGGACCTCAAGGTTTCGGCCATCAACGACCGGGAGGGCCGCTATATCGCACCCATGCTGACCTGGGCGCTGGTGACGAAAGAGGTCGAGGCGGAAAAGCGCATCGGCTATCTGGCGCATCACGACGCGTTGACCGGACTGCCCAACAGGCTCGTGTTCCGCAGGGCGCTGGAGGAACGGCTGGCGACGCCCGATGCGTGCTTCGGGCTGCTCTATGTCGATCTGGATGGTTTCAAGCTGGTCAACGACACGCGGGGGCACCAGGTGGGCGATGCGCTGCTGCGGCAGGTCGCCGACCGGCTCAGGACGTTATGCGATGATCCGGCGGTGACGCTGACGCGGCTGGGCGGCGATGAATTCGCGATCCTGTCGCCCCATGACGCGGAACGGCCGGTCGGGCTGCATGCCGACCGGATCGCGGCGGCGCTGGGCCGGCCCTTCGACCTGGAGCATGGCCACAGAATCCAGATCGGGGCTTCGGTCGGCATCGCACTGGTGCCGGAGCATGGTGTGGACCCCGAGATCCTGCTGGCGCGGGCCGATATGGCGCTTTATAAGGCCAAGGAAGATGGCAAGGGGATCGCCAGGCAGTTTTCACGCCATCTGGAGTTTCGTGCCCAGGAGCGGACGCGGTTGGAGGAAAGTCTCTACGCCGCGTTACAGGCCCGGCAGGATTTGTTCGTTTTCTATCAGCCGATCATCGATCTCTATTCGGGGTGCGTCACGGCGCGGGAGGCATTGGTGCGTTGGTACCATCCTGAACGCGGCTGGGTCTTGCCCGCCGAGTTCGTGTCGGTGGCCGAGCAGTGCGGCCTGATCGACCCGTTGGGTGAATTCGTCCTGGATCGGGCCTGCCGCTGCGCCATGCAGTGGGAGGATGGAGCGCATGTCGCCGTCAACATCTCCGCCATCCAGTTGGGCAGGGAAACGCTGGTGCCGGCCGTTGCGGCCGCACTCGCGGCGTCCGGCCTGCCGGCGGAGCGGCTGGACATCGAAGTGACCGAGACGGCGCTGCTGGGCGACGAGCAGGGCGGTATCCAGGACCTGCTGGCCCTGCGTAAAATGGGGGTCTGCATTTCGCTGGACGATTTCGGTACCGGTTATTCGTCGCTGGCCCATCTGCGGGCTTTTCCGTTCGACAAGATCAAGATCGACGGGTCCTTCGTCCGGGATGCCCTGGCGCGCCCGGAATGTGCTGCTGTGGTCAGGGCTATTGCCGACCTGGGCCAGCGCCTGGGCGTACGGACCGTGGCCGAAGGGGTGGAGACCGAAGACCAGCTTGCCCTGGTGCGCCGGGAAGGGTGCGCCGAGGTGCAGGGCTATCTTCATGGTTGCCCCATGCCGGTGGGGGAAGATATCGAACGGGTGCGTCGTTGCGATCCGGAACTGGTTGTCCGGTGACGGGGCGAGGGGACGACATGCCGGATGGGGGCGTCATGCGATAGCGGGCTTCCTGGGCAGCAGGAATATTTCTCGTTTGGGAGGGAGAAGGCCGCGCGGGCGTGCTTTCCTTCAATAATTAGGATCGAAATTCACATGAGTGCCCATTCTGAAGCAAAGAAGCCGCTCCGGCAGAACGGAGCCGCTATCGAGAAGCTGCGGCGAACCCAGAACTTCATGGATATGACGGAGGCGAATTACCGCGCGATCCGCGGCGTCGGGGCCGTGATCGAACGTGAACTGCCTGAAGCCCTTGAGCAGCTTTATGCCCGGATTCGGAAAGTGCCAGAAATCCACAATCTTTTCTCGTCGGAAGAGGAGATCGAACGCGCGAAGCGGGCACAGCGGAACCACTGGAAGAGTATTTCGGCTGCCGATCTGGGCGCCGAATATGCTGCCCGCGTGCATGCGATCGGCACTGTCCATGCCCGCATCGGCCTGGAACCGACCTGGTATATCGGCGGCTATGCTATTATCGTCGATCATCTCGTCCATGCCATCGTCAACCATTTCCAGCAGGGGCGATCGCTGTTTCCGGGGCAATCCGCGCAGGTGACCGCGCAGATGGCGGATACGATCGCCAGCCTGTGCAAGGTGGTGTTCCTTGAAATGGACCTGACGATTTCCGTCTATCTGGAACAGGAGGAACTGGCCCGTGAGGCGGCTCGTGAAGAGGCCATCAGGAAGGAGCAGGATCTGGTCGCGGGCAGTTTCGGCGCCGTGATCGGCCGGATCGCCGAGCGCGACCTGTCGGGGCAGGTGCGTGACGACCTGCCGGCTGCCTATCTGACGCTGCGCGAGAACCTCAATAGTGCCATGGGCGCCCTGAACGGTACGCTGGGTGCGGTGCTGGACACGACCCAGGCGATCGACCGCGCCGCCGCCGAGATCAGCAGCGCCGCCCACGACATGGCCGGCCGCACCGAGCGCCAGGCTTCGTCGGTGGAGCGGACCGCCGCGACGGTCGAGCAGGTCAGCGCCACTGTGTCCGAGACGGCGACGCGGGTCGCTCATGCCGAGGATTTCGTCGTGCAGTGCGAGGCGGCGACCGGGCGCTTCGGCGAGATGATCGAGCGGGCGCAGAACACGATGGGCGATATCGCCGCCTCTTCTGACGCCATCGCCCGGATTACCGATGTGATGGACGGCATTGCCACCCGCACCAACCTGCTGGCCCTGAACACCGCCATCGAGGCCGCGCGCGCCGGCGAGGCGGGGAACAGCTTCAAGATCCTGGCGAAGGAGATCCGGGATCTGGCGACCCGGGCCGCCGAGGCGTCGAAGGAAGTCAGGGGGCTGGTGAATACCGCGCGGGTCCAGGTGGCGACCGGCGTGACCGCGATGGGTGAGGCGAGTGCCGCGATCGGCAGCATCATCGCCGGGGTCAACGAGATCGGCAGCCATCTGAGGGATATCGCTATCGCGGCGCGGGAGCAGGCCTCGGCGTTGCGGGACATCAATGGCGCCGTGGCGACGATCGATCAGGGCACCCGCCAGAACGCGGCGATGGCGGAACAGACTTCAGCCGCGAGTTTGGCGATGGCGGAGCAGGCGGCTGCCCTGAAAGCCCAGCTTTCGGAGTTCCGGCTTGCCCGGCCGACCGGTGCGGCGAAGGCGCCTGTTCGGCTCGCGGGGCCCGGCGCCCGCTATGCGGGCGTGGCGTAACGGCTGACCGACTGATCGCGGACGGCGAGCATCTCGCCCAGGCGCACCAGGTCGGCCAGCGAGCGGGCGCCCATTTTCCGCATGACCTGGGCGCGGTGGAGCTTGATCGCCGGCAGGCTGAGGGACAGGTGGCCGGCGATCTGCTTGTTCATCAGCCCGGCCACGACCAGCGCCATGACCTGGCGCTCGCGATCGGACAGGGTGTCGTAGCGTTGGCGGATGTCCGCCGGGCAGGGCGTGTCGCCCTGTGTGTCGGACCAGTGATCGAACGCGCGGGAGACGGCGGCGAGCAGGGCTTCGTCGTCCAGCGGCTTGGCGAGGAAGTCGATCGCGCCCGCGCGCATGCCCCTGACGGCCATGGGAATATCGCCGTGGCCCGTCATGATGATGACGGGAATGCCAAGGCCGGCTTCGGTGAGTGTGGCCTGGAATGCCAGGCCGTCGACCGTGCCGAGCCTGACATCGAGGATCAGGCAGCAGGGGCCGGCCGGACGGGCGGTGCGGAGAAACTCTTGCGGGTCGGCATGGGTGGTGACGGTGTGGCCGGCCGAGCGCAGCAGGCTGTCCAGCGAGGCGCGTATGCCGGCGTCATCGTCGATCACGATGACATGGCCGGCCGGTTGCGGTGGTGTGTCGTGCGTCATGGGGTGATCTCCAGCACCGGCAGCCGTACCGTGACGACGGCGCCGCGTGGGGTGGCGTTTCGGGCCTCGATCGTGCCGCCATGGGAAAGGGCGATGGTGCGGCAGATCGCCAGCCCCATGCCCATGCCCGATGCCCTGGTGGTGATGAAGGGCGCGAAGAGGTGATCGGGATCGAGATGCAGGAATCCCGGCCCTGAATCCTGAATTTGCAGGCGGATCGTCCGGTGCTTCGCCTCGTCTTCGGCCAGGGTCAAGGTGATGAGCCTCCGGTGATCGGTCATCGTCTCAAGCGTCTGGATGGCGTTCAGCATCACGTTCATGACGATCTGCTGGATGGCGATCCGGTCGCCGATGATGGCCGGAAGATTCGGTGCGGCATGGCGGCGCACGTCGATGCCGCGTGTGGCCAGTTCGGAGCGCAGCAGCAGGAGCGTGTCTTCGATCAGGGCGAGGAGGTCCAGCCGGGCATGGGCGAGCGGGGCCTTGCGCGTGAGATCGCGGACGCGGCTGATGATGGCGGCGGCGCGGCGGCTGCAGGCCTTGATCTGTTCGAAACAGGCGAGGGCCTCGGGGAGGTCGGGCCGGTCGCGGCGAAGCCATCGGCCGCCCGATTGCGCGAAGGTGGCGATGGCCGACAGGGGCTGGTTGACCTCGTGTGCGATCGAGGCCGTCAGGTGCCCCAGCGTGGCGATGCGGTCGGCATGGGCCAGCAGGCGGGCCTGTTCGGCCAGCGCGTCCCTGGCCTGCCGGTTGCGGGCGGCCAGAATCGTGACGACGATGGTGGCGATGAGGCTCAGTGCCAGGTGGGCATACTGGCCGTCGAAGGGTTCGCCGTAATGGCGGATCGCGAAGGATGTGCATTCCAGCGCGACGCACACGCCGCCCACGATGTGCAGCCTGCGCGGCGTGCAGCGGTCGGCGACCAGGACGACGACCAGCACATACAGGACGCCGAACGCATTATGGGAGGGAAACAGGGTAATCGCGAAGATGACGACCGACATGATGGCTGCGATGAGCCAGTACCAGCGCCCCATGGCTCAGGAGAGTCCTTCGGCTCGGCCGCTCTCGTTTTCAAACGCCTTTCCGGTCAGCCGGCGTCTGGTGCCGGGGGGCGTATCCATGCGGTTTTCTATGTGAAACGGAATGTCACGATGTATCATAACATTTCTGGAAGAAATTGGAAACCTATACCTAAGTCTATGATTTTTATGGCACCTATGCAATTGTGAGTGATTCTCATTTGTGTTTTTAAGGCACCACCTAACCGTGGTTGCGAGAATGAGAGAAATGTCCAGTCCACTGATCCGCCGCCGTGTTCATCCTGCGCCGCTGATGGCGGGATTTGCGCTTCTCTGCTCCGGATTGCATGTCGGTTCGGCCGAAGCCGGTACCGATGGCGAGACGGCGGCGAATGCGAAGCATCATCGCCATGCCGGCCGCAAGGCGCATGCCGCCGCCCATCCTGTCGGGCAGCCGCCGGTGGAAGGCCATCAGGCGACCGAGGCCGCGCCGCCGCGTGCCGACGGGGTGGTGCCGGCACGGCCGCTGAACGGCCAGCCGCTCGATCAGGTGGGGCGGAGCGCCACGGCGGAAGAGCATGTGACGGTCGTCGGTAGCCGTATGAACATCCTGCATGAGGATATCGGCCTGAGCCGCATGCCGCAGGATGTGATGCACACGGCCCAGACCGTCAATGTCGTGCCCAAACTGCTGATGGAACAGCAGAACGTGAAGTCGCTGGACGAGGCGCTGCGCAACGTGCCCGGCATTACCGCCTCGGTCGGCGAGGGGGAAGGCGGGATGAGCGGGGACCAGTTCCTGATCCGCGGCTTTCAGGCGCAGAACGATATCTATGAAGACGGGTTGCGGGATTTCGGCGTCTATAGCCGCGACAGTTTCGATTATGACCATGTGACCGTCATCAAGGGGCCGTCGTCGGAAGTGTTCGGCAACGGGACCACGGGCGGCGCCATCAACATGGTGACCAAGATGCCGCATCTGGGGAACAGCTATGGCGGGCAGTTCAGCGGCGGGTCGGCCGATTATTATCGGGGCACGCTGGATGTGAACCAGCAGGTCGGCGCATCCACCGCCGTGCGGATTGCCGCCATGGGCAACGAGAACGACGAGGTGGGGCGCGCCAGCGTCTATTCGCATCGCTGGGGCATCGCGCCGTCGGTCGCGTTCGGACTGGGCCGGCCGACGACGCTGACGTTGGAATATTTCCATCAGACCGACAACCGGATTCCCGATTACGGCGTGCCGCTGCTGAAGAAGCCGGGGACGAGTGTGTCGCGGCCCGCGACCGCGTTCGGCCTGAACCGGAACAACTGGTATGGCACGCAGTACGATCAGGATGCCACGAACGTGGACATGCTGTCGGCGCATCTGAAGCATGAAATGAACAGCCATATCTCGTTTTATGACGATCTGCGCGGGGGGATGTACGAACGCTATTATTCGGCGTCGCAGCCGGGGTGCGATGCGACCTGCAACGCGGCGTATTTTACCGATCCGTCGGCGGCGATGGTGAACCGTCGCGGCCATCTGGGCGGGCCGGAGCCCTATCAGCAGAATGACTGGTCGGTGCAGAACGTCTTTTCCACCATCGCGAAATTCAATACCGGCGTCCTGCGGCACCAGATCATCGCCGGGTGGGACGTGGCGCATATCTATGACCGGCGCATCAATTATGCCTTCAACTATAACGGGCAGAACGGCACGCGGAAGGACCTGACCAGCATGGTCAATCCGACGAACAATGTGCCGGATCTTCTGCTGGGCGGGCAGGGCCAGTACAGCTATGATCTGGTGAATATCGGCGGAGTGGGACGGGCGCTGTACAAGACCGGTTCCGCGACCGATGTGGGGGCGTTCTTCTCCGACCAGATCTGGTTCACGCCGAAATTCTCGGCACGGGCCGGGTTCCGCTGGGACCATTGGGACAGCCATTATGCGGCCAATGAGGGGCCGGCGGGCAACGGTGTCGCCTATGGGCAGAATCAGGACACCTACAACCCGACCGTCAACCTGATGTACACGCCCGACGACAATACGATGCTCTATTTCAACTGGGCGAAATCGACGACGCCGCTGGGGCTGTATGTGACCAACAGTTCGGAGCCGCTGAAGGCCTCGACCGAGGGGTTCAAGCCCGAGACCAGCAGCCTGTATGAAGTCGGTGCGAAATATAACGCCTTTCGCGGACGGATGGGCTTTACCGTTTCGGCGTTCCGTCTGGAAAAGGGCAATTCGCTGCTGACGGACCCTTCGACGGGGAATGTGAGCGCGTCGAGCGACCGGCAGCGGAACCAGGGGTTCGAACTCAGCGCGTCCGGCGAGATCCTGAAGAACTGGAACGTGATCGCGACCTATGCCTATTACGACGCGACGACCGTGGGGTCGCTGACGCCGGCGGATGTGGGCAAGCGTATCCAGTATGCGCCGAAGAACTCGGCGACCTTCTGGACCACCTATACCGCCGGAGCGAACACGCCGTGGAACGTGACCTTCGGCGGTGGCCTGACCTGGCGGCAGGGCGTGTGGCTGGATGCCGCCAATACGGCGCGCGCGCCATCGACCGTGGAATGGGATGCCATGATCTCGCACAGCTTCCTGAAACATTGGAAGGTGCAGATGAATGGCTACAATCTGGCTAATCGCCTGAACTATTCCAATCTGTTCAGCGACCGGATCACGCCCGCGACCGGCCGGGCGTTCCTGTTCGCCGTTTCGGCGACCTACTGACGACGGGTCACGGACCCTGCCGGGTGGGCGGGGTCCGCAGGGTTTCCAGGGCTTCCGACAGGGCTTGTCGGGTCGTGGCCATGTCGGCGTCGTCGTGCGGCGTGCCCAGATACATCAGGCCGCGCGGCAGGGTGTAGATGCCGCGTTGGAGCAGGGCGTCGGTCAGGCGGCCGGTTGCCGCCCGGTCCACCTGGGTCAGGTCGCCGATACAGGTCAGCCCCTTCGTTCCGACAAAGAGTTGCACGGCGGAGCCGACAGCCTGGGCGCAGGCTGGGATGCCCGTCCGTGCGGCCTGCGTGTTGACGTGAGCGCACAGATCGGCGGCCATGGCATCCAGCCGCGGATAGAGTGTTTCGGCGTGGATGCGAAGGTGGGACACGGCCGCGAAGCCCGCGGCCAGGGACAGCGGATTGCCGTTGAAGGTGCCGCGATGCAGCAGGCGCCCGCTTGCGACGTCGTGCATGATGTCGCGCCGTCCCGCCACCGCGCCGATCGGCAGTCCGCCGCCCAGCACCTTGCCCAGCACCGTCAGGTCCGGCAGGACGCCGTAGCGTTGCTGCGCGCCGCCGAGTCCGAGGCGGAAACCGGTGATCACCTCGTCGAAGATCAGGACGATGCCGTGTTCGCGCGTGGCGATCCGCACGGCTTCGAGAAAGCCCGGCGGCGGGGCGAAGCAGCCGGGATTGATGGCCGCCGGCTCCAGGATCACGGCGGCGAAACTGCTGTCGAGCGACGCCATCTGTACGGCGTCGCCCCAATCGAACAGCACCACGTCCGCCGAGGCCGCCGGGTCCTGGCCGATGGTGCTGGGGCCGTCATTGTCCGGTGCGCCGGCGATGTGCAGGTTGTCGATCCAGCCGTGATAGTTGGCGCGGAATTTCGCGATCTTGAGCCGACCTGTGGCGGCACGGGCGATGCGCAGGGCGAGTTGTACGGCCTCGGTGCCCGTCGTGACGAAGGCCGTCTGTTCGGCCGTGGGCACGCAGTCCGCCAGCAGGTCCGCCAGCGCGGCCTCGCCCCGATGGACGGTGGCCGTGCGCAGACCACGGGCCATTTCCCGCGAGACCGCGGCCTGCACGCAATCGGGGGTATGGCCCAGCAGGAGCGGACCGTAGCCGAGGGTGAAGTCGATATAACGGTTGCCGTCCAGGTCGGTCAGGTGAACGCCCTGTGCGTCCTCGATGACGACCGGTACCGGGGTCTGCCGTCCGCGCGGGGTCGAGGAGACGCCGAAGGGCAGGTGCGCGCATGCGGCCGCGCGATAGGCGCGCGAACGGGTGTAGTCGGGGGCGGGCATCAGGGGGTCTCCGCCCGCGCGGGGCAGGCGCTGAGGTAAGCGGCGACCTCATCGGTGGGGATAACGTCGGCATATTTGCAGTTGAGGTCGAACAGGTTGATCGCGTGGCTGGCCTCGAACCGGTCGAAGGCGGTTTCTTCGGGGATGATGGTCTTGAAATTGTAGGAATAGGCATCGACAGCCGTGGCGCGCAGGCATCCCGATGTCGTGCAGCCGGTCAGGATCAGCGTATCGACGTCGAGGAAATTGAGCTGGCTCATGAACAGCGTGCCGAAGAAGCAGGACGGCTTGCGCTTGCCGATCAGATAATCCTGGGGGCGGGGAGCCAGCGGGGCGACGACGCGCGTGGCATGGGTGCCCTCGATGACCGTTTTTTCGTGCCCGCGATGATTCTTGCCAACCTGGACCCCGGAATCGCGCAGGTCGGCGCGGCGCGCGCTTTCGGTATAGAAGATCGGCAGGTTCTTCTCGCGCGCCAGCAGCAGGAGGCGTTCGATGTGCGCCACCGCCGCCCACGCTTCCGGCCCGCAATGGGTGCGATAGGTCCTGAGTCCGTCCAGGATGTCCTCCGGCCCATCGCCGCAGAAATTATACTGCACGTCGATGATGAACAGGGCTGGACGAGAACCGAAGCCCCCGCGTTTGCCGTAACCCGAGGCGGCATAGACCTGGCGGTCCCGTTCCGTCAGGAACCGGTCCCAGAGGCGTGGTCTTTCATCCATGGCGGGTACTCCGTGATCGTTGCGATGCGTGCCGCGTCAGCGCCGCACGAAAGGATTGGGGATTTCGGCGGTGGTGGAGATCCACACGCTCTTGGTTTCGAGATATTCCATCATGCCTGCGATGCCGCCCTCGCGTCCGACGCCGCTCATGCCGAAGCCGCCGAAGGGCGAGGTGGTGCTGGTGGAACGGTAATTGTTCACCCACACCGTTCCCGCCCGCAATCGTTCGGACATCAGGAGGCCGCGTCGCAGGGATTCGGTCCACACGCCGGCCGCCAGGCCGAATTCGGTATCGTTCGCGATTCGAATTGCATCTTCCTCGTCGCGAAAGCGCAGAACGCTGAGGACGGGGCCGAAGACTTCCTCACGCGCGATGCGCATGTCGTTGGTTACGTCGGCAAAGATCGTGGGTTCGAAGAACAGTCCGTTGGGGAAGTCGGGAACCGCGCGGGGTTTGCCGCCGGCGACCAGGCGCGCGCCGTCCTGCTGCGCGATGGCGACATAGGAACGGATTTTCTCGAACTGGGGCCGGGTGGAGATGGGCGCGATCTGGGTCGCCGGGTCGGCGGGGGAGCCGAAACGGACATCGCGGATGAAATCGACCAGGCGTGCCAGAAACGCATCGTGGATGCTGTCCTGCAGCAGCAGGCGCGAGCCTGCCACGCAGGTCTGGCCGGAGGCGGCGAAAATGCCCGCAACCGCCCCCTTGACCGCCTGGTCCATATCCGCGTCGGCGAAGACGATATTGGGAGATTTGCCGCCCAGTTCGAGCGTCACGCGCTTCATGTGTCGTGCCGCCTTCTCGGCGATGATGCGGCCGGCTTCCGGACCGCCGGTGACGGCGATGCGCTGGATGCCGGGATGGCAGACCAGGGCGTCGCCCGTCACGGCGCCGCGCCCGGTGACCACATTGACCACGCCCGGCGGAAAGCCCGCCAGTTCCACAAGCTTGACGAATTCCAGCAGCGAGGCCGACGTGAATTCGGACGGCTTGAGGACCACCGTCGCGCCCGCCGCCAGGGCCGGCGCCAGCTTGAGGCTGGTCAGCGGCAGGGGCGAGTTCCATGGCATGATGCAGGCGACCACGCCGCAGGGTGCGTATGTCGTGAAATTGAAGATGCCGGGCTTGTCTGATGGAATCACGGAGCCGCCGACCTTGTCCGCCAGTCCGCCGTAATAATAGTAATATTGCGCCATGTAGCGCATCTGCATGGAGAGTTCGGCAATCAGCTTGCCGTTGTCCTGGAGTTCGACCCTGGCCAGCCAGTCGGCGTTCTGTTCGATCAGGTCGCCCAGCCGGCGCAGCAGGGTGCCGCGCGCGGTCGGCCGCATGGTGGCCCAGGGGCCGGTGGTGAAGGCGGCCGTGGCCGCGCGGACCGCGCGGTCGACATCCGATGCGGTGCCGTCGGGCACGCGCGCCCAGACGGTGCCCGTGACCGGGTTGTCGGAATCGATCCAGCCCTCGCCGTCGGAATCGACGAACGCGCCGTCGATATACTGGCGGTAGACGAAGCACCCATCCTCGGCGCGAGGGGTGGGCGCCAGACGGGAATCGGTCGGAGTGACATCGACAAGCAGCGCGCTCATGCTGGTTTTTCCTGCTCCGTTCGGGGTGTTTGACTTCATATGTATTATGTGTATGACATTAAGTCATGAACCGCAAGCGACATCGTTTCGGTTGCGGCACCCATGGAGCATGAAAAGAGACGCCATGACAGGAAACACCGCTCGATGAACGGTAAGGTCATCATCTGCGGCGCGGGACCGGTGGGTCTCGTCACGGCGCTGCGTCTGGCCCGCGCGGGCGTTTCGGTCTGCGTTCTCGAAAAGCGGGAGACGATCAATGTCGCGTCCAAGGCGTCGACATTCCATCCGCCGACCCTTGATATCCTTGACCGGCTGGGGCTGCTCGAACCGGTGCGCGGGCGGACGCGCGTGGTGCGGGCCGCCCAGTACCGTACGGTCGCGGGGCCGTTCGCGCGCTTTCCGTTCGAGATGCTTGCCGACCTGACCGAGCATCCGTATCGCGTGCATGTCGAACAGGCTGAAATCGCGCGGGCGGCGCTGGATGCGCTGGAGAGGCTGCCCCATGTGCGCCTGCTGTTCGGTGCCGACGTGCTGTCGGTCGAGAGCGCGGATGGCGCCGCTTGCGTGCGGTTCTGGCATGATGGCCGCGAGCATGCGCTGGAAGCGGATTTCGTGCTGGTGGCCAACGGGGCGGGCAGCGCCCTGCGCGAGCAGATGGGCATCGGTTTCGATGGCAAGGTCTATCCCGGCGAAGTGCTGCGTGTGATCACCCGTGCGCCGATGGCCGATTTCATTCCGGGTCTGGACGGCGTGACCTATCTGTTCGACGGCAATCGTTCGATCAGCCTGCTTGAAATGCATGATTGCTGGCGCGTCATCCTGCGTCCGTCCGACGCGGCGCTGGATGAGACGCGGCGTGATCGGGCCTGGGTCGAAGCCGTGCTGCGCGATGTGCTGCCGGCGGCCATCGCGGCGCCGCCGGTCGATGGCTGGGACCTGTATCGCGCATCGCGGCGCATTGCCTCGCGCTATGCGGTGGGTCGTGCCGTCCTGATCGGGGATGCGGCCCATGTGACGAATACCCGCGGCGGGATGAACATGAATTGCGGCATGCATGATGGGTGCGTGATTGCCAATGCGGTCCTGCGTGCGCTGGAGAGCGGCGACGTGGCGCCGGTTCTGGCGGCAGCCGAACGGCGGCACAGGGTAGGCAGCACGCTGCTGGCGGAACGGACCGACCGCAGCGTGGGGGACCTGTCGCACTGGGCCGAGCGCGTGCGCGCGATCGCGGCCGACCCGCGGGAGGCGCGGGCATTCCTCGTCGAGACCTCGATGCTCGACATGATCGACCGGGAGGATATCGATGCGATCTGAGACACTGGCTGCCGCGCAGCGCGCGGGGCTGACCGATCTGGAGGGGATGCCGCGGCTGGGTGTTCTCGTGCCGCCGTCCAATCCGACGGTCGAGCCCGAACTGGCGCGCCTTCTGCTGCCGGCCGGCAAGCTGTACGCCGCGCGCTTTCCGGTGATGCCGGATACCACGCTGGACGAGCGTAACGCGCGCTATATCGACTTGTATGCCCCGACCCTGGGACAGATGGCGGGGCTGTCGCTGAATGCGGCGGTGGTGGGGCTGACCGGGCCGAGCTATCGCCTGCTGCCGGACGGGGACCGGGCATTGTCGGAGCGTCTGGGGACGGAGGCGATGAAGGTGGCGACGGCCAGTCACGCCATCGGTTGCCTGCTGGGGGCGCTGGGCGTGCGGCGGCTGGCCCTGGTCTCGCCTTACCAGAAGGCGTTGACGGCGCAGGCCGTGGCCTATTGGGAGGCGGCCGGCCATGACGTGGTGCAGGTGGTGAGCCTGTCGGAAACGTTCCGTGCCTACGAGATGGGTACGGCGGACGTTCAGCGCGGGCTGGATGGCATTTCGGACGAGGCGCAGGCGGTCGTCATCAGCGGGACCGGCCTGCTGACGTTGCCGGCGATTCTGGCGGCGCGGCAGGCGGGGAGCGTGCCGGTCCTGTCGTCGAACATCGCCTGCGCGTGGTGGCTGCGCCGGGCGGCCGGCGTGCGCGTGTCCGCGCCGGTGCTGGAGGCCGTTCTGCCGGAGGTGGCGTGACCGCGGCCGCCATCCTGCCCCCGGAGGGGCGGTGGGCGTGGAGGATGGATGGATCACGCGTGTCGTTCCGTGCTTCATTGCGGGGCAAACCGACGCGAGTTCCCAGAATTTTCATGGCTGCCAAGAAACCGACCATCCAGACCGCCCTGCGCGATATCGAGCCCCTGTCGCAACAATCGCTGATTCCCCTGCATCATCGTGTCTACGTCGTGCTGTATCGCAAGCTCATGGAGGGCAGTTTCCAGCCGGATGAGCCCATGCCGACGGAGGCGGAACTGTCCGAGGTCTTCGGCGTGTCGCGCATTACGCTGCGCACGGCGATGAAGCGGCTGGAAAGCGAGGGGCTGATCCGCCGCCTGCGTGGGCGCGGGACCTTTCCGCTGGCGGCCCCTATCCGGGCGGCCATGCAGTCGACTGCTGTACGGCGCAATCAGGTGTCGCTGGCCTTCAAGACCCAGGTGCGGATCGTCGGTTATGAAACCGTCGATGCGTCGCCGGTCATGGCTGAACAACTGGGCGTGCCGGTCGATGCGCCGTTGCTGCGGATCGAGCGCGTGCGCTCGGACACGCGCTCCGCGATATCGCATTCCGTCTGTCTGCTGCCCGCGGAGTTCGCCCGGTTCCTGCCGCGCCGGCAATTGGGGACGCTGCCGGTTTCCGCCGCGCTGGAAGCCGCGGGCGTGGAACTGCACGATTTCGACGAGCACCTCAACGCCTGCGCGGCCGATGAAACGGCGGCCGAGGCGCTGGGGGTGGATATCGGCACGCCGCTGCTGTCCATGCTGCGAATCGCGCGGGATGCCGCCGGGCGTGTCGTGGAGCGGCTGATGGTGGTGTACCGCCCGGATCGGTACGAATATTTCCTTTCCTATTCGGCGGAAAGCCTGCGGCAGGGCGAGCATGCCCTGCATCTGAGCGTGCGCGACCTGGCCCCGCCCGCGGCGGGAACGGAATGACCGCCGCGCCTTCCGGCCGCCTGCGCGGCGAACTCGGCCTGGCCGACGTGGTGGCCCAGGCTGCCTCGGGCGTCGGGCCGATCTATTCGGCGATCGTCTTCGTGCCGCTGGTGACGGTGGGGGCTTCGGGCTTCGGCGCGGGCGGGGCGGTGCCGCTGTGCATTCTGATCGCCGCGTTTCTGCTGATGGCCGTTGCCCGTGTCTTCGCGGGGTTCGCGCGGCAGGTCCGCACGCCGGGATCGTTGTACGATTACCTCAAGCTTTCTCTCGGGCGTCGGGCGGGCACCGTGTTCGGGCTGCTGTTCTATGCCTGTGCGATTGCGGCCTTCGTCAACGGTACGCTGACGTTCGGGGGGCTGGCGGCCACGATGGCCGACCATCTGACCGGCCATGTGCTGCCATGGTGGCTGGGGGCGCTGGGTGGGCTGGCACTGGTGGCGCTGTCGGTTTCCCGCGGCATCACGATGGCGGTGCATCTGCAGCTTGCCATCAGCGTCGTGTCGATCGGCGCCGTCGGGCTGTTCTCCGCCTGGGTTCTGGTGCAGTCGCCGCATCTTCCGGCGGTGGCGCAGGCGGGGCTGCTGCCGTCGGCGCAGGGGCACGGGCTGGCCGGTGTCATGATGGGGCTGAGCTTCGCCTTTTTCATGTATGGCGGTTTCGAGGGGGCGGCGAGTCTGGCCGAGGAATGCCGCAACCCGACGCGGGCCATTCCGCGCGCCATGATCCTGACGATCTGGGTCAATGCGGCCTTCTACCTGCTGACGGCCTTTGCGGCCCTGGCCGGATTCGGTGCCGACGCGGGGCGCCTGGGCGGACAGGAGATGCCGCTGCTGGCCCTGGCGGCGGACCCGCGATACGGCGGGCCGGCGATCGAGGGCATTCTGATGACGATGACCCTTGCCGACGTGCTGGCGATGATTACAGCCGGCAGCATCGCCATCGCGCGCGGCTTGCTGTGCCTGGCGCGCGACGGGGTGCTGCCGGCCGCCTTTGCCCGCACCAGCAACGGGCGCGGGGTGCCGGTGATGCCCAATCTGGCCCTGCTGGGTGGAACGGCGGCGCTGGTGGCCGTGATCCGCATTGCGACGGGGCCGGTACCGGGACAGGAATCCTATATGGGGTGGTTCATCTGGATCGGCACATTCGCCAGCCTGAACCTGCTGATCGCCTGGTGTGCGACCTGCATCGGCGGATTCGTGATGGGGCGGCGACCGGGGGGAGGCGGCGAGATGCGTTTCTGCGCGGCGATCGGCACGGTCGCGACCCTGGCGGTGATCGGGGTTACGCTTGGTCTGCTGGAAGGATCGGAGCGGTTGGTACCGCTGGCGAGTGTGCTGCTGGCGCTGGTCGGATGGTGGGCGATGCGTCCAGCGCGGTCATGAGGTTGGCGCGCGCCTTTTCGATATGCTGCTCCATCAGCGAGCGGGCCAGGTCGGCGTCGCGCGAGCGGATGGCGCGCAGGATCTGCCAATGCTCCTGGTATGCGACGCTCTTGCGTTCCGGCCGGGCGCCGGACCAGCGGCGATAGAGCCGGAGCAGCGGATAGAGATCGCCGCCCAGGACCGCCGAGATGCGCGGGCTGCGCGCATGTTCGATCAACTGGAGGTGAAAGTCGAAATCGTCGGGGGGGATGTCGGGATCGCCCAGGTCGCGGCGGCGCGCCTGTTCGAGCGCGGCCAGCAGGCTGGTGATTGCGGACTCGTCCATGCGGGTGGCGGCCAGGGCGCAGGCGCGGCCTTCCAGTGCGACGCGCATATCGAACAGGTCGTCTACCGCTGCCCTGTCCAGCAACGCCACGCGTGCGCGGGCGAAAGGCTCGCGGGTGACCAGGCCGATGCCCTGCAGGCGGCGTATCGCCTCGCGCACCGGGCCACGGCTGACGCCGAACTGACGGGCCAGGGTCGCTTCGCCCAGCGTGGCGCCGGGGGCGATCCCGCCCGAATGGATCAGGGCCAGGATGTCACGAAACAGCGCTTCGCCCAGCGAGCGGGCGCTGTCGTCTTCCTCCTGACCGTCCATGGCATTCTCCTTGATCCTGTTGTCACCCCGCGCCGGACGTACGGTGGAGATAGCGGCCGCGACGTGTCTCCGCTTCGTCCGTCAGGGTGCCGTTTTCCATCATGACGCGGCCTCCGGCAACTGTCAGGGACGGCCAGCCACGCAATGTCATCCCCTCGTACGGCGAATAGTCGGAATGCGATTCCAGCGTCGCTGCCTGCACCACCCTTTCGCAATCGGGATCGACGACCACCAGGTCGGCGTCGTCGCCGACCCGCATGGAGCCTTTGCCGGGGATGCGATACAGGGCCGCGACGTTTGCCGATGTGACGGCCGCCAGGCGTTCGGGCGGAATGCCGCGCCGGTGCCATCCTTCGGTGATCAGCACCGGCAGCAGGGTCGCGATGCCGGGAAAGCCCGCCGATGCCTGCCATATGTCGGGGCCCTTGGTCGCGCGCTTGCGTGGGACGTGATCGGAACCGACGGTGAGAATCTGTCCTTTTGCAATGCCGTTCCACAAGGCGTCGACATCGCGCCGGCCACGCAGCGGGGGATTGACCTTGCCCAGCAGGCCGGCGGCGCTGTCGGTCGACAGGGACAGGTAGTGGGCGCAGGTCTCGACCTCGATCGGGGCGGGATGGCTGCGACCGCGCAGCATCTGGACGATATCGAGCCCCTCGCCGGCCGACAGGTGTACGATGTTGACCCGGCAGCGTGTCTTTTCGCTGAAATAGCCGACGCGGAACACGTTCTCGGCTTCGAGGAAATCGGGGCTCTGTTCGTCCCAGGCCGCCAGATCGTCGCGGCCGGCTTCGCGCAGCGGGGTGCGCAGGCCGGGAATGACCTCGACATTCTCGCAATGCACACCCAGCACCGAGCCGGACAGGGATGCCAGTTGGCGCATTGCCGCGAACAGCAGTCCGTCGTCGATTTCGGTAAAGCCTTTCGCGGCGCCGGAAGCGCCTTTGTACATCAGGTAGAGTTTCGCTGAATTGACGCCGAAACGCTCCATGACCTCGGGCAACTGGGCGACGTGGCGCAGGCTGGTCAGGCCGAAATGGCAGCCGAAATCGAGACAGGAAAGCCGTTCGCCGGCAGCGATCCAGCGGGGGGTGGAATCCGCGAGGTCGGCTGAGCGGTGGAAACTGAGATAGGACGTGACGCCACCCAGCGCCGCCGAGCGGGATTCCGTGCGGAAATCGTCGTCGCCTGCTCCAAAGCCGAAATGGGTGTGCGGGTCGATCAGCCCTGGCATGATCCAGGCGCCGTGGCAGGGAATCACCCGGTGGGCGGGAAGGTCTTCGCCCTGGGCGAGGATGGCGGCGATCTTTCCGTCGCGGACCGCGACGGAGCCCCGGCCCGTTCCGAGGTCGGGCCAGACGATCAGCCCGTCCTTGAGCAAGAGGTCAGCCTTCATGGTCATCTGCTCCGTGTTGCGGCCGCAGGTCCGGGGCAACCGCCGCCAGCAGGGCCTCGTGTATGCCGCCCTGCCGCAGGAGGGCGCGTTCGCTGTTCGTCAGCAATGCCGCATGGGTGACGAAACGGCGGATGCCGGTGTCTCCCGCGGCTTCGACGGTGATTGGGGCGCCATCGGCGATGCCGGCCCGCAACCCGTGAAAGGAGAAGGTCTCGCGGCCGCTCAGCCCGAGTTCCGGCCAGCTTTCGCCGTCCGCGAACAGCAGGGGAAGGACGCCCATCCCGACCAGGTTGGCGCGGTGAATCCGCTCGAAATCGCGGGCGATCACGATTCGTACGCCCAGCATGGCCGTGCCGCGGGCCGCCCAGTCGCGGCTGCTGCCGGTGCCGTAACGATGGCCGCCCAGCACGATCAGGGGCACGTCGCGGGCGCGCCATGCCATGGCAGCGTCATGGATGGTCTGGCGGGTGCCGTCGGGGCCGGGTGTTTCCCACCCCCTGCCGTCGCCGGCCAGCGCATTGCGGATACGGATATTGGCGAAGGTCGCGCGTGTCATCACCTCCGGGTTGCCGCGGCGGGCGACGTAGGTGTTGAACGCCGGACGTGCGATGCCCAGGCCGGAGAGGTAGCGTCCGGCCGGACTGTCTGGCGGAATTTCGCCACTGGGCGAGATGTGGTCGGTTGTCAGGGAATCGCCGAATGCCGCCAGCACCCTTGCGCCGTCGATATCGTCCAGCGACCAGTCTGCGCCATTCTGGGCGCCGAGGCGGGGGCGGCAGAGATAGGCGGAGTCCGGCCGCCAGGGATAGGTATCGCCAGCGGGTGCCGCGAGGGTGCGCCAGAGGCGTCGGCTTTCCTCGGGGGCTTCACCAGGGCCGCCTCGGCCCGCATTGTCGCCGAGGGCCGCGGACAATTCCTCTGACGTGGGCCAGAGGTCGCGCAGATGGACAGGCGCGCCGGTGGAATCGTGGCCGACAGGGTCCGATTCCAGATCGAGATTCACGCGTCCCGCCAGGGCGAAGAGGACCACCAGGGGAGGCGAGGCGAGGTAGTTTGCCGGCAGCAGGCGGTGGATGCGGCCCTCGAAATTCCGGTTGCCCGACAGCACGGCGACGGCCCGCACGCCATGCCGTTCGATCGCCTGTTCCATCACTGGCAGCAATGGCCCCGATTTGCCACCGCAGGTGGTGCAGCCGTAGCCGGCAATCGCGAAGCCCAGTGCCTCCAGCGAAGCGAGCAGGCCGGTGCGTTCCAGCAGTGTTTTCACCGAGGGCGAACCGGGGGTCATGGACGTCTTGACCCACGGGGGCACGCGCATGCCGCGTGCGACGGCTTTGGCGGCGACCAGACCGGCCGCCAGCATGACAGAGGGATTGGCGGTATTGGTGCAGGAGGCGATGGCCGCGATGGCGACTGCGCCGTCGGCGATGCCGTCCGCCTGGCGATGGGTGCCGTCTTCCTCGTTCTGTAGCGCGTGGAAGGAGCGTGCGGCCTCTGCGAGGGGCAGGCGCTGTTCCGGCCGGCGTGGACCTGCGACGGACAGGCCCAGTGTCGACAGGTCGATCCGGATGACCCGATCATAGATGGGATCGGGAGGGGGGAGAGCCAGAGGCCGGAAGAGGTCGCCGCGCCGGGTCCATGTTTCCAGATCCGTTGCTGCGCCGCGTGTTGCGGCCATGTAGCGGCAGGTTTCCTCGTCGACGGCGAAGAAGCCGCAGGTTGCGCCGTATTCGGGTGCCATGTTGGCGAGGGTGGCGCGTTCTTCCAGCCGCAGGTGGCGTATGGCGGGGCCGAAGAACTCGACGAAGGCGCCGGTGACGTTGGCGCGGCGCAGCGTCTCGGTCACCAGGAACGCGAGGTCGGTCGTCATCACGCCGGGTGGCGGGATGCCGTCGAGCAACGCGCCCACGATTTCGGGGACCGGCACGACATAGGGCTGGCCGAGCAGGGCGGCTTCGATATCCAGTCCGCCCACGCCCCAGCCCAGTACACCCAGTGCGTTGACCATCGGGGTATGGGAATCGCCGCCCAGGACGAACTCCGGATGGACGATCGTGCCGCGTGGCGTGGGGGAGGCCACCATGATCCGGGCAAGGCGTTCCAGATTGATCTGATGAATGATGCCGCTGCCCGGCGGGTGAAGCGTCAGCCCCGGCATGGCCTGCTGCGCCCATTTGAGAAAGGCGTAGCGTTCGGTATTGCGCTCGTATTCGCGGGCAAGGTTACGGATCAGCGCATCGGGTGTACCGCTGACATCGACCTGTAGGGAATGATCGACGATGAGATCGAGCGGGACGCATGGCGAGACCGCCCGTGCGTCGCCGCCACGCGCAGCCGCGATGTCGCGCATGCCGGCCAGGTTCTGCAGGACCGGCACGCCGCTGGAATCGGGAAGGATCACGCGGGAGACGGCGAGCGCCACGCCGCGGCCGCGATCGGCGGGGGTGCGGCGGACGATCGCCTGGAGATCGGCCAGGGTCGTATCCGACAGGTGGTCGCCTTCGACCCGCAGGGCCTGGCGGGCGACATTTTCCAGCAGGATGCGGGCACAGAATGGAAGCGCATCGGGCGTCGTGCCGAGCCGGGCGGTGATGACCGCCAGGTCGACCTGGCTGGGTGGGGTGTCGGTCCAATATGAGCGCTGCATGTGTCGACACTATTTTAAGATATCATCCTGAATCAAGTCATTCATTTGGCATAAGTGTTGACAGTTTGGCGGGGTGCTGACTTATTCCGGCTACGGACATTTGACATGAAGGACTCCGATGACCCGTTCCACGGCTCTTCCCTCTGCCGCCGCGCGCCTGCGGGAGTTGATCTCGTCCGGTGCGTTCCTTGTCGCGCCCGGGGTCTATGATGGTTACAGCGTGCGGCTGGCTGAGGCGGCGGGGTTTTCCTGCGCTGCGACCAGTGGCGCGGCGATCGCGAATGCTGTGCTGGGCATCGAGGACGTCGGCCTGATGGGGCTGGCGGAAAACGTCGCGCAATGCCGCACCATCGCGCGTGCCGTGTCGATTCCCGTGACGGCCGACGCGGATAATGGCTATGGCAATCCGATGAATGTCTGGCACACGACCCGCATGTTCGAGGAGGCCGGCCTGGCGGGCATGAATATCGAGGACCAGGCGAGCCCGAAGCGGTGCGGCCACATGCCGGGCAAGGCGCTGGTCGGCCGGGCGGAGATGGTCAAGAAGATCGAGGCTGCGTGCATGGCTCGTCGCGATGACGATTTCGTCGTTATCGCCCGTACCGATGCGCTGGCCGTCGAAGGGCTGGAAGCCACGCTTGAGCGGGTGCGGGCCTATGTCGCGGCTGGTGCGGACATGATCTTTCCCGATGCCGTAGGCTCTGAGGAGGTGATTGCGCGCATTGTCGAGGCGGCCGGGGTGCCGGTATCGATCAACATGGGTTTCGGTATCCGTGCGCGGCCCACGACGCCGCTGATTTCGCCGCGACGACTGAAGGAACTGGGGGTGCGCCGGATCAGCCTGCCGCGCATGTTGCCCGCGGCGGCGATCATGGGTATGCGCTCGGCGCTTGCCGCCATGAAAGCGTCTATCGAAACGGGCGAGACGGTCGAACGGCCGGATCTGCTGGTCGGGATAGACGAGATCTGGTCGCTGATGGGGTTTCCTGCGATGCAGGCGCTGGAACGTTCGCTGCTGACGACGGATGCCCTTGAAGAACGGTATGGAGCGGAAAACGAATCGTAATTTCATTTTTTTCCGATCCAGGATCAAAAATTTATATTCCGGAATCGGATTGGTGCGTTGACGCAAGGATATCCGGCGCTAAAGTATTATAGGTATGACAATATACAGAAGATAGCGTTGTCCGTTGAAGGTTGGTGCCCCATGACCTCTTTGCATTCGCAGGCCTCACGTCTAACCCGGTTTCTCATGCTTTCGGCATCGGGCATCGCCTTGATGGCGTCTGCCCAGGCCCAGGCCCAGGCCCAGGCCCAGTCGCAGATAGCGCCCCATGCGGCCCAGCCAGCCCTCCCGCACAAGGCCGCACGTCCGTCGGTGGTTTCTGCTGCGAAGGCCAGCGCGATGCCGGCGGGCCGTGTCGCAAGGGCTGCGGTGGTGCCCGAGACGCTCAACGTCGTCGCCAATGGGCGTGGTTCCACCCGCCAGCTTCAGGCGGCGACGCGCACGATGATCGCGAATTATGTGCCGGGCACCAGTCCGCTTAAGATCCTCGGCCAATTGCCGGGGGTCGTCTTTACCTCCGCCGATCCGATGGGGGCTTATGAATGGTCGGCCAGGATCTATTCCCGTGGGTTCAGTGAAAACCAACTGGGTTTCACGCTCGACGGCATACCGCTCGGCGAACAGGGCTATAATACCTATAACGGATTGAGTTCGACCCGCGCCGTCCTGACCGAAAACCTGCATGACGCTTCGATCTCGCAGGGTGCGGGGTCGGTCGACGTGGCGTCGACCAGCGGGCTGGGGGCTGCGATCAGCTTTCATACGCTCGATCCATCGGACAAGGCGGGCGGGCTTGTCGAGCAGACATTCGGCAGCAATTCGGCTTTTCGAACCTTCGCCCGCGTGGACAGCGGTGTTCTCAATGCGACCGGTACCAAATTTTCCGCATCGTTCGCCGATTCCACGATCGACAAATGGAAAGGCTACGGGGCGAACAAATATCAGCAGGTCAATTTCAAGCTCGTCCAGCCGATCGGGACGCGCAGTTCGCTGACGGCTTATTTCAACTGGGCCAATCGTCAGGAAGTGGACAATCAGGACCTGTCGCTGAACTATATCCATACGCTCGGCACGCGGGTCGATAATTACTACCCGAATTACAAGGCGGCCTATCTCGCGGCGCAGGGGACATATACCCATGGCGAAAATCTGACCAATGACCCGAAGGATGTCAGCTATTACGAATCATCGGGGATGCGAAAGGATTATTTCGGCTATCTGACCTTCAGGTCGGATATTACCAGCCGGTTGAGCGTTCAGGCTTCGGTCTATGGCGATTACGATCCGGGGCTGAGTACGTTTACGTCGCCCTACGGTTCATCACCGAACGGTGCGCCGCTTCAGCTTCAGGGATATTCGCTGGATGTGCAGCGTGTCGGTTTTCTGACCTCGGCGAAATACCACATCGCCCATAATCACCTGAGTGCGGGCATCTGGTATGAGAACAATCAGTTCAGAAACGACCTGCATCTGTATCAGGATCCTCTGCTGGGGCAGGGATTGCCGCCCGACCCGACCACATGGCTCAACCCGCGTGATTCCTTTGACCATGCCTATGGGTATGTGTTCAACACCAATACGTTCCAGACCTATTTCCAGGATACGTACGACATCACGTCGAACCTGCATGTGAATGCGGGGTTCAAGTCGATGCTTGTCACCACCCATGACGGGATCACGGGCAACGATCCGTCCTATACCGGATACGACACGCTGCCTTCGGGAACCAAGACGGCATATAGCCCGTTCCTGCCCCAGGTGAGCGCGAACTGGCGCTTTACCCATAACGACGAGCTGTTCTTCGATTTTGCGCGCAACATGCGTGCATTCAATCAGTTCGGATTGAGCGGGGGGGCTTCGGCATCGGCCTGGTCGGTCGGCGATCCGGCAGTCTTTCAGCAATCGATGAAGCTGAAGCCCGAAGAGTCGAATGTTTATGAAATCGGCTATCGTCATGACGACCGGTATCTGTCGGCATTGTTGACCGGCTATCGCGTCAATTTCCAGAACCGGCAGCAGGTTGTCAGTTCCGGACCGATCATCCAGCTGGTCGGCGCCCTCAACAATGTTGGTGGTGTGACCACTGATGGTGTCGAGGCCAGCCTGACACTGCATCCGTTCGTCAATAATCGGTTTCTACAGGGGTTGTCGTGGTATAACAGCGTCAGTTGGAACCGCTCGACCTTCGACAATAATTTCACGGATTCGAACGGGCTGCAGCGGATCAAGGGCAAGCAGGTTCCGAACTATCCGTCCTTCATGTGGAAATCGTCGCTCGTCTATCGCTACGGCAATGCCAGTGCCAATCTGGATGCGACCTATATGTCGCGCCGTTACCTCAGCTACATGAACGATGCCTGGGCGCCGTCGAATTTTATCATGAATCTCGGTGCGCGCTATCGGTTCGGCGGCTATGGCATCCTTCAGCACATCACGCTGGAGTTCAATGTCTACAACCTGTTGAACAAGAGCTACATCGCGACTGTGGGTGAGCAGGGCAACCCCATCAGCGGCGATTACCAGTCGATGCTGATTGGTGCTCCGCGCCAGTTTTTCGGAACCGTGCGCGCGGAGTTCTGATACTCTGCGGGGCGCGACTCCCGCCCCGGAGACCCCGGGGCGGGCATTCATGTCGTCAGGATGCGTCCAGCGTCATCAGCGACGCGTTGCCGCCTGCGGCGGTGGTGTTGGTGCTGATCAGCCGTTCTTCCAGCAGCCATTCAGGTAGCGGGCCCTGCGGCGTGAGGATATGGCAGGTCACCACCGGGCCGTCATCAAGAACCCGCAGAGCCGCGGACAGGCCGGGGGCGTCGGGTTCGGCGAGGATGGTGGCCGGTGCCGGGTCGACCAGTGCGATCAGCGAAGCGATGTCTGGCACCGTGCGGATGTGCGGGCGCAGGGCGGCGGGCAGGTCGGCGGTCCAGGCTGTGGCGGGGCCTGCCAGCAGCACCACGCTGTTGCCGGTAGCCAGCGCCATGCCGGTGGCGCGGCGGGCGGCGGCTTCCGAGCCTGTCAGGCACAATACGCTGCCGCGCGGTTCCAGCGACCATAGATTGGTTTCACCCACGGGGCCGGGCATGGGCACGCGCAGCCCGTGCAGAGGCTGGCCGTTGATGCCGTCCGGGTGGCCGGAGCCGGCCGAGAAGGCCTGCCAGTCGCGGGCGGCCTGGGGCAGGTGGCCGGGGCGGGCGTCCTGCCGGTCGGCGGCGGCCGGGGCGGGGGGCGTGAAGGCGGGGCAGGTGGCGAGCAGGCGGCGCAGGATCAGTGGGCCGCCTGCTTTGGGGCCGGTGCCGGACAGGCCGCGGCCGCCGAAGGGCTGGACGCCGACCACGGCGCCGATCGTGTTGCGGTTGACGTAGAGATTGCCGGCCGCGATGCGGTTGGTGACGTGTTCCACGGTTTCGGCGATGCGGGTGTGCAGGCCGAAGGTCAGGCCGTAGCCGGTGGCGTTGATCGCGTCGATCAGGCGGTCGAGATTGTCGCGCCGCCAGCGCAGGACGTGCAGGACGGGGCCGAAGACTTCGCGGCCGATGGTGGCGATGTCGTCGATCTCGATCAGTGTGGGCGGCAGGAAATGGCCGCCGGGCACTGTGTGCGGCGTGGCGGGAGACCAGACGCGGCAGCCGGCGGCGCGCATGCGCGCGATATGGGCGGCGATGCCGGCGCGGGCGTCCTCGGTGATGACGGGGCCGATATCGGTGGCCAGGAGGGCGGGGTCGCCCACGCGCAGTTCCTGCATCGCGCCGCGCAGCATCGCCAGCATGGGTTCGGCGCAATCCTCCTGCACGCACAGGATGCGCAGGGCGGAGCAGCGCTGGCCTGCGCTGTCGAAGGCGGAGGCGATGACGTCGGTGACGACCTGTTCGGCCAGGGCCGAGGAATCGACGATCATCGCGTTCTGGCCACCGGTCTCCGCGATCAGGGGGACCGGCTGGCCGTTGGCGCCGGTGCGGCCGGCGAGTTGGCGGGCGATCAGGCGCGCGACCTCGGTAGAGCCGGTGAACATGACGGCTGCGATCCGTGGGTCCGCGACGAGGGCCGCGCCGACATCGCCGCCGCCGGGCAGGAGTTGCAGCGCACCGGTGGGAATGCCGGCCTGATGCAGCAGGGAGACGGCGCGGGCGGCGACCAGCGGGGTTTCCTCGGCCGGTTTGGCCAGCACCGCGTTGCCGGCCGCCAGCGCGGCCGAGACCTGGCCGAGGAAGATGGCCAGCGGGAAGTTCCAGGGGCTGATGCAGACGACCGGGCCGACGGGCGTGTGGGTGGCGTTGTCAAAACCCTGCCGGATGGTGGCGGCGTAATAGCGCAGAAAGTCCACGGCTTCGCGGATCTCGCCGACCGCGTTGGGATAGGATTTTCCAGCTTCGCGTATTATCAGGCCGATCAGTTCGGCGTGGTGGGTTTCCAGTAGGTCCGCGGCTGCCTCCAGGCATGCGGCGCGGGTGGCAGGTGGGCGGGCGGACCAGTCCGGCATGGCTGCCGTAGCCAGCCCGACGGCGTGGGTCGCCTGGGCGGTGTCGGCGAAATGCACGGTGCCGGGGGTGTCGTCCGGTCGGGCCGGGTTGGGAACCGGTTGTGGCGCGGTGGTGGGAGCGCTGTCGTCTGCCAGGAGGGGGGCAGCCTTCCAGTGTTGGGGGGCGGAGGCCATTTCGTCGGCCAGGGTGATCAGGGACGGTTCATCGGCAAGGTCGAGGCCGGCAGAATTGCGGCGGCCGGTGCCGAACAGGGCCGGGGGACGAGCGATGGCGGGGTGAGGAGCGCCCACCGGCAGGCCGCCCTGCGCGGCCAGGTCGCGTGCCGTCTGCACCGGGTCGGCGATCAGGGCGTCCAGCGGGATGGCGCTGTCGCCGATCTGGTTGACGAAGGACGAATTGGCCCCATTTTCCAGCAGGCGGCGGACCAGATAGGCGAGCAGGGTCTCGTGCGAGCCGACCGGGGCGTAGATGCGGCAGGGACGGTCGAGATTCTTCGCCCCCACGACGTGGTCGTAGAGGCCCTCGCCCATGCCGTGCAGGCACTGGAATTCATATTTTCCGTGCTGGAAATCGGGGCCGGCCAGGGTGTGGATGGTGGCGACCGTGCGGGCGTTGTGGGTGGCGAACTGGGGGAAGATCGCGTCGGGCGCGCCCAGCAGGAGGCGCGCGCAGGCGATGTAGCTGATGTCGGTATGGGATTTGCGGGTGTAGACGGGGAAGTCGGCCTGGCCGTCGAGCTGGGCCTTCTTGATTTCGCTGTCCCAGTAAGCGCCCTTGACCAGACGGACCATGATGCGGCGGCGGGTATCGCGTGCCAGGGTGATGATCCAGTCCAGCACGGATGGCGCGCGCTTGCCGTATGCCTGCACCACGAAGCCGATGCCGTTCCAGCCCGCGAGGTCGGGGTGACGGCACATGCCTTCGAGCAGGTCCAGCGACAGGTCCAGTCGTTCGCTTTCCTCGGCGTCGATATTCAGGCCGATATCGTAGCTGCGGGCCAGACGGGCGAGGCGGACCAGTACCGGAAGCAGTTCGGCCATCACCCGCTCCCGCTGAGAACGGGTATAGCGGGGGTGAATGGCCGAGAGTTTGATCGACAGGCCGTTGCGGTCGTAGATGTCGCGGCCGCCTTCGGCCTGTGCAGCACGGCCGATGGCGTGGATCGCGGTTTCGTAGTCGCGGCAGTAGCGGGCGGCATCGGCCTCGGTCAATGCGGCTTCGCCCAGCATGTCGAAGGAATAGCGGAAACCGCGATCGTGGCGAGGCTGGCTGGTGCGCAGGGCGGATTCGATCGTTTCGCCGCAGACGAACTGCTCGCCCATCATGCGCATCGCGACATCGACCGCGCGGCGGATCAGCGGTTCGCCGCCGCGTGCGACAAGGCGGGTCAGCGTCCCTGCCAGGCCCCGCTGGCGTTCAGGCGTGACCAGATGGCCGGTAACGACCAGCCCCCAGGCGGCAGCGTTGACGAACAGCGAACGGCCCCGACCGACATGCGCCAGCCAGTCGCCGGTGCCGATGCGGTCGCGGATCAGTGCGTCGCGGGTTGCGGTGTCGGGAATGCGCAGCAGGGCCTCGGCCAGACACATCAGGGCCACGCCTTCTCGCGAGGACAGCGAGAATTCCTGTACCAGTGCCTCGACCCCGCCAGGGCGGCGGCCGTCGCGCAGCGCGCGGGCCAGGCGCCGTGCGGTGGTGCTGGTCTGGGCCGCGAGATCGGGCGGCAGGGTCGCACTGTCGATCAGGGCGGCGACGCATTCGGTCTCGGGCTGGCGCAGATGGGCCGCGATGCGCGTGCGGGCCGCGTCGCGGGATGGCAGAGCCAAGGCGAGTGCCGTCGTCGGTACCGGCGTCGCATGCAGCGTGGCCGAGCAATGCGGAAGCGGAACGGTTGGCAGGGAGGACGAGGAATTGGCGTTCATCATGACGGGCCGTTTTTGGTGGAAGCAGGATGGATGATGAATAAAGGAAATAGCAGATAATATACGATCTGCAAAACAATATATGAAATATCTGTTTGCGGTATGGGTGAGCGGCCATGTCGGCGCCGTGTGGCATGGTTGGCTGGTGTCATGCGCCGGCTGGAGGCAGTCGGCTGGCTCACGGCGCCATCGACTTTTCCGATATATACGTATTCGAAACGGTATATCGTGACGTATGTTCATTGGGCGTGCGCCGCGTGCCAAGCTGGACGGCTATACGATTTCAAACAGTCGCGACAGGCATTTCAGGGGGATGCAATCTCCTGTCAGTATTGGAATGCCTGTGGCGGCAGTGTCGTCCCTTATGAGGCTATGGGACGATCGGACCTGAGTGCTACACCGCCGTCGGGGCAGAGTCCTTGCGATGGAGTGCGACCAACTCGGCCATTGTGCGAACGTGGAAGTCGATATGAGGAAGCGTTTCGGGCTTCATCGTGGCGCCCCAGCCTTCCACAGCATGCCGGCGGTCGATCCATGCCGATGCGATTCCGGCCCTGTTGGCGGGCACATGATCATGGAACAGGCTCTGAGCCGTCATCAGGATGTCGGACTTGCTGAACCCCATCGCTTCGACCTGCCGGATGAGATAGGCGAAATTATTGGGAGATGGCTTGTAGGTGCCGATATCCTGCGCTGTGCAGATCGCATCGAAAGCAACCTGGAGATGTTTGTTGCTGCCTTTGAAGCTCTCGCGGTCGACGTTGGACAGGATGATCAGCTTGTAGTGCTGTTTCAGATAATGCAGCGCCTCGGCTGAATCGGGGAAGGCAGGCCAGTCTGGGACTGAAGCGCCGAAACGGGCCATATCTGCGGCAGTGACCTCCGTCTTCCATTCTTTTGCGAGTCGCCCGTAAACGACGCCAAGAAGCTCGGAATAGATCATACCAGGTGTTATTACTTCCTGGTCAGCTTCGTGCCATGCAAAGCGTTCCAGCACCTCGTCGCGTGACAATGTCATGCCCGCGGCAGTCAGCAGGGGCTGGAGCGCGGTATAAATGCCGCTTTCCCAGTCGATCAATGTCCCATAGCAGTCGAAAGCCAATACCTTGAAGTCGGTTAGGCGCATGGTGTGGTCTCCGGTAATGCTCTGGAAGCAGTGAGATGAGAGAGGTGTCGTCAGCGCTGCCGGGTGGCTGGTCACGGCAGGGCGTGTTCATGCCGTCCGGCAGGGTCCGGGCCGCGTCAGGGTGGGGCGGCGGAGGTTTCTGCGACGATGCGCCCCGATGTGCGCACGGCGGCTCCCCGCGCCGGTACCGTCAGGACGGCCAAGAACAGAATGGCTCCGATGAGGAGGAAGATGCCGCGCAGCCCGACCAGGGGATAAACGGCACCCATGCAGATCGGTGCGATTACCGCACCGATCCGCCCGGCGCTCGAAGCGAGGCCTGCTCCCCTGGCGCGAAGTGCGGCTGGAAAGACGAAGGGGGTAAAGGCGTAATATGCGGCGTTGCTGCCATTGAGGAAAAACGAGAGCACCATTCCGCCATAGCGGATTGCTTCGATGGTCGGGTGCAGTGCGATTCCGATACAGGTGGCTGCTGCACAGGTGACGTATATTGTCAGAACGCGGTGGGAGCCGATCTTGTCGTTCAACCAGGCCGCGACAAAATATCCGGGGATCTGTGCGCCGAAGGTCGCGATGGAATAATAGATGCTGTTTGAGAGTGTGACGCCGTTCAGCACCAGGAGCTGCGGCATCCAGGTGAAGAATGCGTAGTAGCTGAACATGAAAAAGAACCAGATTCCGCATGTTCGGAAAAGGGTCAGCCGGTTGCCCGGAGTCAATAGACGCGTTGGTGGGAGGGGAAGCTGGTTCCGGTCTGGCGCGCCCGGTTGGGGCACGATGACCGTGGACCCGTATATTGTGCGGAGGACATCCGCAGCTTCGTCTGTCCGGCCCCTGCTTTCCAGCCAGACCGGGGATTCTTTCAGGGCGCGTGCCCACCACCAGGCCAGGATGATCGGCAGGCCACAGAGGGCCGTGAAGATGCGCCAGCCATTTGCTCCTTGCGGCACCAGCGCATAACCGGCCAGGGCGGCGCCGAGGAAGCCGAACGACATGAACCCGGCCATGCCGCCGGCGAATCGTCCGCGCCAGCGAACGGGCACGAATTCGGTCAGGTAGGGCGCGATGATGACACTTTCGAGCCCGATTCCGAAGCCGCCGATCCCCCGAAAGAGCATGAAGGACGTCACGCCAGGGGAGGCCGCGCAACCGAACGCGCCCAGGGAGAAGATGATCAGCCCGGCGATCATGACCCGTTTACGGCCATGTCTGTCGCCGGAGAAACCCGCGGTGAGTGCGCCGAAGAAATATCCCACGAAGGTCGAACTGCCGATCGCGCCCGTCTGTGTCATTGAAAGATGCCACAGGGATGCCAGGGCAGGCAGCACAAAGGACAGTGAGGCGACATCGAGCGCGTCGAAGAAATACCCGCTGCCGCCGATCAGGAAGAGCCTTTTATGGAAAGACGACAATCCATGCTGCTCGATCGTGCGGGATACCATTCCGGTTTCGCCCATGCCTGAATTTCCCCTGATTTTTCCTGCTTCCGGAATCTTCTGTTGGTTCAGGCCGGGCGGATATGGTCAATCACCTCGGCGAGGTTCGAGATATCGGCATATCGTCTGCCGACATCGCGCAGATTGTCTTCGTGAGGCTGTTGTTCGAAGTCGCCCACGCAATCTTCGGGAACGATCGTATGCCAGCAGCGGCTGAAACTGTCGATGGTCGAGGCGCGAACGCACCCGCTGGTGGCGCATCCCGTGACGATGACCGTATCGACGCCTTCCTTGATGAAATAGTCGGCGACTTCGGTATTGTAGAAGATCGATGGGGCTTTCTTGCAGACGATCAGGTCGTAGGACGGATCGTGGATGCTGGGATCGAGCGCGACGCTCGGGTCGCTATACAGGAAAGTTTCTCGAACATTGCGAATCTTCCAGAACGGCATCTCGCGTTCGCTCATATAGGCCGTATTGCAGACAGCGACGGGAAGGCCTGCCGAGCGGGCGACGTCGAGAAGCTTCGATGTGTTTTCGAGGGCACGCATGATCAGCGGCGCGGAACCGAAACGATATTCGGGGCGGGTGTAGCCGATCTGGAAGTCGATCACGACGATGCCGGCGCGTTTGCCGAAGCCGACCGGAATGTCGCCAAAGGTCCTGCTCTTGTAGGAATCGGAAACTGTCATCTGTTTCGCCTTCTGTCGGGGGATCGAGTCAGGTTGTCAGTTGATTCTTGACGAATGTGCCGTTCTGCATGATGACCTTCATATGTTGGCCCTGTCCTGTCAGGACTGACATGTCCTGCAATGGATCGGCGTCCAGGACCAGCAGGTCGGCGAAGGCGCCGGGGGCTATGGTCCCGAGTTTGCCTTCCATTCCGCACAGGCGCGCGCCGATGGAAGTTGCCGAAGCAATGACTTCGTGTGCCGGCATGACGCGCGAACGCAGGACGAATTCTTCGGATTGGTGCGTGTGCATCGGACCCAGAAGGTCGGAACCGTAGGCCATGGACAAGCCGGCATTCCGCATGATCGAAAGGGACTCCATGCCGGCCTTGCGCACGGCTTCCACCTTGGCGACGGCAGCGGCGCCCATGCCGAGTTCGAGACCGATCTCTGCGATCTTGTCGTAAACAACCAGGGTCGGTACTGCCACGGCGCCCATCTGCGCTGCGAAGGCAGCGGTTTCTGGCCCGATGAGATTGCAATGTTCGAGCGAGTGGATACCGCATTCGACAGCGCGCCGAATGGCGTCATCGGTATAGAGATGGGCCGAGACGTATGTGCCGGCGTTGGCCGCCTCCTCGACGGCGACCTTCAGTTCCTCGCGGGAGAAGCCGAGGAAGTGAATGGGGTCGGTGGGAGAGGCAACGCCGCCATTTGCCATGACCTTGATGAATTGAGCGCCGGCCTTGATCTCTTCGCGAGCGAAGCGCCGCATTTCGGCAACGCCGTCACAGGTGCGACCCAGGGCGCCCAGGCGCTGCCAGTAATGGTCGGGCCAGGGATTGAAGGGGCCGCGGAAATCGCAATGGCCGCCTGTCTGGCTGAGCGCCTTGCCTGAAATCACAAGCCTTGGCCCTTGCACCAGTCCTTCCTCCCAGGCGCGGAGCTGCCCCAGATCGGCACCACCGACATCGCGGACCGTCGTGAAGCCACGCATGAGCATGCCGTTCTGGATACGCATCGAGCGTGCCATGACGAGGGAGTCGGGGAATGTCGCGTTGAGGCCGAGATTGGCGACGCCAGCGACGATATGGACGTGGCAGTCGATCAGGCCGGGGAGAAGATAGTGCCCTTTCAGATCGATTTCGGCGGCTCCGCTCATATGTGCGTGCGGTCCGACTTCACGGATCTGTGTCTCCTCCACGATCACATTGACCGGATCGCGGGGCCGGTCGGCTTTGCCGTCAATGATACGGGCGTTCCGGAAGACAACGGCATTCATCGGGTGGCTCTCCGTTTATGGAAACCGGGACGCGGGTCGGCGCCCCGCAACGCATCGTCTGCCGGCGATGACATCTTTCCGGATGCTCCTTCGTGTGATCCGATAACGTAATGATATCGTTCGAAAAAGAGCCTCATGGAAAACTCCGCCGATAGGATTGGGGATTTGTTGACAAGACGCAGGCGATCTGGCGTGCTTAACATGTACATCATAACGGAGACAATATAATATGTGGCGAAAATTATAATATCGTCTGTTTGGTGAGGGCGGAGGGCTGATCCGTCGGGTATGCTGCCATTTGGACCCATCGTAGGTCTGTGAATGAGGAAGGAACCACATTGATGTTGCCGGACGGTATCTTTGGCGTCGCCCAGGACGCACCCCGAGGAACCGCGTCGGAGAGTATCGCCGTAGCGCTTCGCACGGCCATTCTACAGGGAACGCTTTCCGCTGGTCGGCCGCTGCCGCAATCGGAGTTGGCTACCGGGTTCGGTGTGAGCATCATTCCGGTCCGGGAGGCATTGAAGCGGTTGGAAGCCGAGGGGCTCGTATCGTTTCTGCCTAATCGGGGCGCAACGGTGGCGGGGATGTCGGACGCCGATATTATCGAGTATTCCAATATCCGGGCCGTCCTGGAAGAGCAGGCGATTCGTCATGCCGTTCCTCGAATGGGGCGCGTCGATCTCGCGCGTATCGAGGATGCCTACGAAGCCTTCGTGGAAGGCAGCCATGGCAATGATGGGATGATATGTTCAGGTCAGTTGAATCGCGACTTCCATAACGCGATTTATGTGCCTGCCGCTCGGCCGCGGCTGCTTGAAATGATAGATGACCTTCATCGTCGTCTCGATCGTTATATCCGGAGCCATCTGGTGATCGAAGGACGCAAGGTCGATACGGATGGAGAGCACTTTGCAATCCTTGAGGCGTGCCGGCATGGGGACGTCGAGGAAGCGGCACGGCTTACGCGCCAGCATATTCTGCATGCAGCAGAAATCTCTCTTCAGTTCCAGAAGAAATAAAATATTTCAAAATGGGGTGGTTGCCGGGATGTCCTCCGAGGCATGCGGTGGCGTGTCGCGGCTGCGATGGGTAATCTTTGCAGAATATATTATTTTTCAATGACTTTTGGCATGTATCCTCAATCTGAGGGGCATCATCCTATCCGAGCATCGTGGCATCGGAGGGGCTGTCGAACGCGTGGTTCATCCGGAGGTTCATTTTATTGCCAGATCAGATCATATAAACTGTTGCCTTTCGTATATGAACCGAAATAGTCTGGGGTCGGAATAAACCACATCACCGGCCGGAGGATCGGCCATCCGGCTTATCCGGAAACAGACGACAGGGAATGTAGGAATGCGCAGTCGCAAGAAATGCCTCTGCCTTTACACCAGTGTTTTTGCTCTTTCTGTCTCGTCATGGGTGGAAAGCGCAGGTGCGGAAGCGCCGTCGCGTCATAGGGCCAGTCAGACATCGGCTCACTCCAGTGCGCCTGTAACGATGAAGCCGGCGGCCGCTGTCCGATCCGCGCCACCGGTAAGGCAGGTAGCTGCTCAAGGCGAGGAAATCAGCGTCAGTTCGGCACGCAGGCTTTTCGATCAGGGCGAGCGGCAGCATGTCGGTGTCTCCGAGACTCATATCTCGGTAGAGACGCTGGCGCGCCATGTCGTGACGGACGTGAAGGGATTGATGAATCTTGCACCGAATCTGACGGTGCAGCCCCAAGGTGGGTCGGCGAACGTCAATTTCACCCTTCGCGGTGTAGGACTGAAGGATTTTACTTCCAACAATACGCCTTCGGTCATGACCTATGTGGACGGTGTGGCGCTACCGATCGGGTATATGGCGGGATCTGGCCTGTTCGATCTGGCGGGTGTCGATGTCGTGACCGGTCCCGTCGGCTTCACGCATGGCCAGACGGTGACGGCTGGTGAGATCAACATCAAGACTGCTGATCCGACCAAGACGTTCCATTACGGCGGCTCGGAAGATCTTGCGACTTATGTTCGCAGTATCACGAATTTCTACGTCTCCGGTCCTATCACGGATAATCTGCAGTTTCGGATTGCGGCATATACGCAGCAGGGCGGCGGATTCCAGACCAACCGTTATACCGGACAGAATCTGGGAGATGCGAACAAGGGTGGGCTCCGCGGAAAACTGGCATGGCAGCCGGACAGCAAGACGAATATCGCGCTGACCGCTAACTGGCTGCAGGATGATTCCGAAGCGGTCGGGGCTTTCAACGTTGAGGACAATGTCAAGCACACGCCGCCATATGCCAATAATTTAGAGACGGGTTGGGGGTTTCGAAAGGATTTCCTGAAGATTACCGGAAATATGGGACGTACCAAGCCCTCTTATAACGACACGTTCTGGGGGGGCGCGCTGGATATGACGCGCGATCTGGGTTTCGCGCGGCTTGAAACGGTCACTTCTTATCAGCAGATGTATGTTCACAACCTGATGGATCTGGATGCTACGCCGTATGCGATTTACGATGATGACGTGAATACGAACGGGAACATGCTTTCCCAGGAAATTCGTCTGTCATCGCGTAATCCGCAGTCGCGCCTGCAATGGGTTGCAGGGATGTATTACGATAGAACACAGTTAAAATCGACGTTCTTCAATGATTATACAGATTCTGGGACGCGCCCGTATGTGCAGCGTACCAGTTACAAGCAGGATCAGCAGGCGTTCTCGCAGTTCGGTAATCTGCGCTTTGCCGTGACGTCCAAGCTGCATCTCACAGCCGGGGTATCGCACGAATCTGACGACCGCAGCCTGTACGATATGCAGACGCTGCGTTACCGTACGGCTCTATACCCCGTGAATTTCGACAATAAATATGCACAGCATGGTGCGTTGGCGAACCAGTTTTCCGGTATGGGGGGGATTGAGTACCAGGCGCTTCCGAACCTCATGTTCTATGGAAATATTCGCAAGGCATTCAAACCGGGGGGCTTTACAGCTAATAATACGGTTATTGCCGCGCAATTGGTGCCGACCAAGCCGGAATCTCTTCTCGCTTACGAAGTTGGGTTCAAATCAGAGTATTTCAATCACAAGTTACGTATCAATGGCGATGCATTCTGGTATGATTATCATGGTCAGCAGATTCTTGGACTTGATGTGGTGCCGAATTACGGTGTGGTTGGCCGGTATATCAATATCCCGAAATCCCAGATCTGGGGAACCGAACTTGAGATTGATGCCACTCCCATCAGGAATCTGATGCTGCATCAGCATGTCGGGTATGAGCGTGGGGTCTATAAAGACCTAAATATGATCAATTCGGCTGCCGTGACTGCCCATTTCCAGCAGACGGGCGTCTATACAGGGATTTACACGAGCTACAACAATGTCGACAGCGGAATTCCGAAACTGACGTTGGAAGGTTCTGTATCCTACAAGATCGAGATCGGACGGCAGTGGTCTTTGACGCCTTATCTGGACTACACTTATCGTGGGTCTCAACTCGACGTGCCGGGGAATAACATCTATCGGTTGGCGCCGTACTTCCTCATGAATAATGGTTTGACCTTCGCGCCGACGAGCAACAGATGGTCGCTGACGGTTTATGCGAACAACATCATCAACCGGCGCTATGACGTCACGCGCGATATCGGCCTGAACGGTTTCTATGGCATTCCGGGCACGCCGCGCATGGTGGGAGGGCGGTTCCGTATCGACATGTAAAAGTGTCCTGTCTTCTTTCGCAGCCACCCGGGAGACTGGGTGGCTTTTTTTATGCGTGGACGCTGCTGACGATGGGATGGGATCGTGACCCTGAGACCGATTGTTGGCCGACATGGCAGGAAAACTGGCAGAATGCTGTTTGGACGGATAATATACAATATGTACTGTGATATATGAGACGCGCGGTTGCAAGATTGGAGGGATAGCCATGCTGCCGGAGAGCATTTTCATGAGTGTGCAGCAGGAAACGCGCGGCTTGGCCTCGGAGCGGGTGAGCAATGCTTTGCGCGAAGCGATTCTGGATGGGGTGCTGGCCGATGGGCAGTCCTTGCCGCAATCGGAGTTGGCCAGCGGATTTGGGGTCAGTACCATTCCGGTACGCGAGGCGTTGAAGCAACTGGAGGTCGAGGGGCTGGTGCTGTTTCAGCAGAATCGGGGCGCCACGGTGACCGGTCTTTCGGAAGCGGACATCATCGATTTTTCCGAGATCCGCGCCGCGCTGGAGGAAATGGCGGCGGTGCAGGCAGTGCGGCGCATGACCCGCGTGGACCTGGCGCGGATCGAGGATGCGTATGAAGCCTTCGTGGTCGGGACCAGTGAGCAGCCGGAAGGGATGGCGCGGTCGGGCGCGCTGAACTGGGCGTTTCATGGCGCGATCTATCAGGCGGCGGGGCGGCCCCGGCTGCTGGAAATGATCGAGGGCGTGCATCGACGGGTGGACCGCTATATCCGGGCGCATCTGGAAATCGCGGGGCGGAAGGCGGTGACGGATGCCGAGCATCTGGCGCTGCTGGAAGCTTGCCGGTGCCGTGATGAGGCAGTGATCGGGCCTTTGACCCGCCAGCATATCCTGGACGCGGCGAATGTTTCGATCGATGTGCTGCGCCGGAATCGCGCGGGCGGTTGAGAGCCTGCCTGGCCCGGTGCGCCAGTGGTGATTCATGCGTGTTTTCTGCGCGGAACAGGCTGGGCGCCATGGGGCCGCCCGGCCTGTTCCGGGCCGCGTGCCAAAAAACCAGACCGATCTGTCGAGTATCGGGATCGACCTGCTCAGTTCGGTCGGCCGCTATGCCAGCCTGACCTTCAATGTCGGCTGGCGGTTCTGCGGCCCTACGCGATATTTGGGACAGTTGACCGCTGCCGTTGCTGATTATGGCGGGTAGGTGACGGTTTCGTCATGATGGACGGGATCGGCTGGTTCATGCTTCTGTCGGTCGTTCCCGGAAATGACGTCCTGCCTCCGGGAGCGTGTAGGGCCGGACAGGGAGCGTGGTGCCATGGACGGGATGGGGATGCCGGGGTCGGTTGGAGAGATGGCCGCGCCGGTTCGCTACAGTGTCGAGACACGGTGGCTGCACTGGTCGTGCGCGTGGCTGGTCGTGGCGCAGTTCGGGCTGGGGGAAGTGATGCATCGGGTGCCGCAGGGAATGCGGGGGACGGTCGTGTCGGCGCATCTGTCGCTGGGGGTGTTGCTGGCCGCGTTGTTCGTGACGCGCATTGTCTGGCGGGTGACCGGAGGGCGGGCGATCCGCTTTCCTGCCGGGGGAGGGCTGGACGCGCGCGCGGCGGGGGCGATGCATGGTGTGCTGTATCTCTTGCTGGGGACGGTGATCGCGCTGGGTTATCTGGCCCGGTGGTCGGGCGGTCGGCCGGTGACGGCGTTCGGGGTCGTGATCCGGTCGCCTTTCGGGCCGATGTCGCAGGCGACGCATCATCTGTTCGGCAGCGCGCATGGCTGGCTGGCCTGGGCAATCGTGATCCTGGCGGCCCTGCATGTGGCGGCGGCGCTGTATCACGCGCGGGTGCTGCGCGATGGCGTGCTGCGCCGGATGTGGGGCGGGGCCTGATGCGGACAGGCATGCGGATGATGGTAGTGGCCCTGCTGCTGGTGTTGGCAGCATGCGGGGGGCGGGACGGCAGGGGCCATGGTCGTCATGCGAGCGGCCCGTATCTGTCTGGCGGCATGGGGTATGGCGCGCCGTGACGCGGATGTGAGGCGACGCGGGTTGGTTTGCTGATCTCTCTGATTTGAACGGGCGATTCCGGATTTTGTGCCGAGGGGTGCGCTTGCGCTATCGTTGGGCCGTGCGCACTGACCGGGAGCGGGACGATGTATATCGGCATTGATGCGGGAACGTCCGGGATCAAGACGGCGCTGGTCGATGAGGTCCAGAGTGTGCTGGCCACCCGAACCGAGCCGCTGACCAGCCAGTCGCCGCATGCGGGCTGGAGCGAGCAGGCGCCGGAAGCCTGATGGTGTGCCCTGCTGGCCGCGATCGACACCCTGCGTGACAGCCATCCGCATGCGGTTGCGGCGGTGCTGCTGGATGGAGACGGGCGGGTGCTGCGGTCCTGCATCCTGTGGAACGATGTGCGGGCCAGCGCGGAATGCGCGGTGTTCGAGCAGCGTTTTTCCGACAGTCGGGCGGTGACCGGGAATATCGCCATGCCCGGCTTTACCGGGCCGAAGCTGCTGTGGGTGGCGCGGCATGAGCCGGAGGTCTTTCGCGCCACGCGGCATGTGCTGCTGCCCAAGGCGTGGCTGCGCTATCGGCTGACCGGCGAGATGATCGAGGAGATGTCCGACGCTTCGGGCACGTTGTGGCTGGATGTGGGGCGGCGGCAATGGTCGGAGGCGGCGCTGGCGGCGATGGGCCTTTCGCTGGAGATGATGCCGGCGCTTTGTGAGGGGACGGATCGGGCGGGGGTGTTGCGCCGCGAACTGGTGGAGCGGTGGGGGATGGATATGCCGCCGGTGCTGGCCGGCGGGGCGGGCGACAATGCGGCCGGGGCCGTCGGGCTGGGGGCGGTGCGGCCGGGCGATGCCTTTGTCTCGCTGGGGACGTCGGGGGTGGTGTGGGCGACGACCGACCGCTTCCGGCCGGGGCCTCGCGCGGCGATCCATGCCTTCTGCCATGCCGTGCCGGGGATGTGGCACCAGATGGGGGTGACGCTCTCGGCGGCATCCTCGCTGGCGTGGTGGGCTTCGGTCTTGGGGCGGAGCGAGGCGGAATTGCTGGGGGAACTGCCGGAGGTGGTCGCAACGATGCCAGCATCCGGGGGGGCGTTTATCGGGCTGGAGCGGAGCACGAGCCGCGCGCAGATGACGCAGGCGGTTCCTGGGGTTCGATGTTTGGCAACACACGCTGGGCGCGACCCTGTCTGCACGTCCAGACAGGCTCTGCGATGTTGCCTCGGTCCCGCTTGATCTGGCCTTGATCAGGTTGGCAGGCCAGGGCGGGTCGGTGCCGGTGCGACGGGTGCCCGATGGACAGGTGGGTTTGGGGGGGCTGCGGATGGAGCGGGCGGCTTGCGGAGCGTGGGGCAGGCGCGTATGAGTGTATGGTGAGAATTGTTCTCAACATCGACTTCCACATTGCGGCGGCGGCGCGGGTTCGCATGTCATGGTGATCAGAATGGCAGAGCGGGGAAAAAGGGCGCGCCTGGCCGGCAGTTTCCAGCGGCATTATCAGGACCTGCTGCGTTTTCTCTTCCATCGTACCGGGGATATGAACGACGCCGCCGATCTGGCGCAGGATACGTGGGTCCGCCTTTCGCGGGTGCAGGATCAGGCGATCGAAAACGACAGAGCCTATATCTTTCGGGTGGCCGGGAATCTGGCGCTGGATGCGCATCGGCGTTCCGTGCGCCGCGCCGGGTGGTTCTCGGACGAGGAGCCGGATAAGGGCATCGTGGATCATGCGCCGTCGCAGGAGCGGCTGGCGATCGATCGGGACCATCTGACGCGGCTGGATGCGGCTTTGCTGGAATTGCCGGTCAAGGCGCGGCTGGCCTTGATGATGCTGCGGGTGGACGGATTGTCGTATGCCGAGATCGCCGCCCGGCTTGGCGTCAGCGAGAGCATGGTGGGAAAATATATCATGCAGGCCGTTCGTCATTGTCGGGATCGCGCGGAGTGGGGTGACGAATAATTCTGCCCGGCCGACTGTCATTGTCCTCTTTCCCGGTCGTCCTTGGTTTATGAGACGGGTTGGGATCTATGAGACGGTTCGGGATCGGACATATCGAGGGGGGGCAGGGCGATGGAATGGCCGTCATCCGGCGCGACGCCATGCGGGCCGCATGGCTGAGAGCGGGCGGGGTGCTGCACCCGGCCGCATGCCGCGCAGCATCGCCCTAAGCGATGAGGCGATCGCATGGCTGACGACGCTTCGGTCCGGCCGGGCGACCGGAGAGGACCGGCGGGCCTATGGCGCCTGGCGCGCGCGGTCTCCGGCCCATGAGGATGCGGCGCGCCAGGCGGAAGCCTTGTTCGGCGCGATTGGCGAGACGTCGGTCGCGACCGACTATCGGACCATGGGCATGGCGCTGGCATCGCCACCCTATCGGCAGCGGGCGCGCCGCTTCGGCCGGCGCGCCTTCGGTGCCGCCCTGGCGGGCAGCGGGGTGGCGTGGCTGGCCGGGCCGGCCATCGTGTCGTCCGTCACATCCCTGGTGGCGACTTATCATACGGGTGTCGGCGAGCGCCGGCTGGTGCGTCTGGATGACGGGTCGCATGTCTGGCTGAATACGGCGACGGCGCTGTCGGTGGCGTTTACGGCGGAGAGGCGGCGCGTGGTCCTGCATGATGGCGAGGCGCTGTTCGATGTCGCGCGGGATGCGGCGCGCCCGTTCGTGGTCCATTCCGGGGCGGGAGAGGCCGAGGCGCTCGGGACCCGCTATCGGGTACGGCGCGACGGAGAGGTCACGCTGGTTTCGGTCGTCGAAGGCCGCGTCGCGGTGAGGGCGGGGGCACGCGCGCAGCAGATTTCCGCCGGGCAGGAAGTGCGTTACGGCGGGGGAATCCTGAGCGCGCCCGAGGCGGTGGATGCGGAGACCCTGACATCCTGGACCCGTGGAAAGCTGATTTTCAACCGGCAGCCCCTGGCGCAGGTCGCGGCGGAACTGGAGCGCTATCGTCATGGCCGGGTGCTGGTGAGAGGTGCGGCGCTGCGGGCGCTGAAAGTGACCGGCGTGTTCGACCTGGATGACAATGACGCCCTTCTGGCCGCGCTTTCGTCCTCGACCGGTGCGCGAGTCATCCGATTGCCCTGGCTGCTTGTCATTCACTGATCTATTTGTTTTTTCATATGGTTTTTCACTCTGGCCGATTTTTGGGGCCGATTTTTTTCCGTGGTGCGCTGCAAGCTCGTGTGGCGGGAGCGTCCTTGAAATTGAGAGGTAGTCGCGTTTCGGGCCGGGTGGCGGACTGAGGGCGTCAATTTCAGGGTGAGGACGCATGATTCGAACAAGGGTGGCGCGGCGACTGGTACTGATGGCCGGGGTGATGTCGTCCGTCATGGGGATGAGGGCCGCGGCGGCACAGACGATTGCCGAGCAGGGCGTGCGGTTCGATATTCCGGCAGGCGACCTGGATCATGCGCTGACGCGGGCGGCCGACCAGAGCGGCATGCATATCTTCTTTCCTTCCGCCGCCGTCGCCGGAAAAAGGACTGCCGGCTTGTCCGGGGTATCGACGGTCAGCCAGGCTTTGGCGCGGCTTCTGGCGGGGAGCGGCCTATCGTGGCGCCTGCGGGATGGCAGGACGATCATCGTCGCGCCTGACGACAAGGGTGCTGCGATCATGCTGGGGCCGGTGCGGGTGCAGGGCAAGGCGCCCGTGCAGGCCGGCCTGTATCCCTATGATCGAGCCGATGCTCCGGCTGCGCAGGGCCTCGAAAGGCGGGTTATCGGCGGAACCAAGGTGCCGACGGCGCTGGGTGAGAACCCCCAGTCCATTTCCTCGGTCGATCGTACGCAGATGGACCTTCAGGCTGCGCAGTCGGTGCCGGAAGCCCTGCGCTACATGCCTGGCGTCACGGCGGAAGTCGGGGGCGACGACAATCGCATCGAGACCGGTCAGATCTTTGTGCGCGGGTTCAATCCCAACGAGTATCTCGACGGGCTGCGATTGCAGGCGGGCACCTGGGCGACGCCGCAGTTCGATGCCTATGCGCTGCAATCGCTCGATGTCATCAAGGGACCGGATTCCGTCGTGTACGGGCAGGCGTCGCCCGGCGGGCTGGTGACCCTGACAAGCAAGACCCCGACCGATACGCCGCTGCATGAAGTCAGGCTGACGGGCGGATCATGGGGGCGTTTTCAGGCCGGGGTCGATGTCGGCGACCGGCTGAATGCGTCCGGATCGGTGGCCTATCGGGTTGTGGGCCTGTTCCGTAATACGGGTACCCAGGTCGACCATACCACGTTGAGACGCTTTCTGATCGCCCCGTCGATCAGGTGGCGGATCGATCCGGCGACCTCGGTAACGTTTCTCGCCAGCTATCAGGCGGACCCGGAAGGCGGATTCTACAACCAGTTGCCCTACAAGGGGACTTTGCTGCGGAACCCGTACGGGCGTATCGCCACGAGCACCTATCTGGGCGAGCCGGGCTTTGACCGCTTGCGGCGCAACCAGTTTTCCGTCGGGTATGCGTTCGAACACCAGTTTTTGTCCTGGCTGAAATTCCGGCAGAATTTTCGGTACCAGTTTCTGGATGCCAACTATAACGGTGTCACGTCCGATGCCTTGGCGCCGAATCTGCAGGACGTCACGCGTGATGGATATATGGCGCGCGAGACGCTGAACACGATCGCGCTCGATAACCAGTTGCAGGCGGACTATCGGACGGGTCCGGTCAGGCATGTGACGCTGGCCGGTATCGATTACCAGCATGCGACATTAGCCCAGCAGGACTGGTACGGTTACCTGAAAGCCGCCGAACTGAATATTTTCCACCCGGTTTATAGCGGCTTTTCGGGTACCGTGCCGGAGATCGCCAACGCCCATACCACGAACGATCAGGTCGGGTTCTATGTCCAGCAGGAAATGAAGTGGGAAAATCTGAGCGTGATCGGCGGCGTGCGGGGCGATCTGTTCGATGAACAGACCCGCAACAGGCTGAAATCCAAGACAACCCACCAGTCCCAGGGGGCCGTGACCGGACGCATCGGGGCGATTTATCGGCTGCCGTTCGGGATCTCGCCGTACGCGAATTACTCGACCTCGTTCATGCCGCAGGTCGCGACGACCTTTACCGGTGCGCCGCTGGCGCCCACCAGGGGCCAGCAGGTGGAAGTTGGCATCAAATACCAGCCGCGGAAAATAGACGGTTTCCTGACGCTCGCCCTGTACGATCTCAAGGAACAGAACGTGGTGACGGCCGATCCGGTCCATACCAATTTTGCCATCGCCGCCGGCGCCGTCCGTTCGCGCGGGGCGGAAGTCGAAGCGCATTATGCGATCGGTCGGTCGCTGCGTGTCGTGGCGTCGTATGGTTATGTGGACCAGAAAATCACCCGCAAGATCAATGGCTATCGGGGTGGAGCCCTGCCGGGGATTCCGCGCCAGACGGCATCGGCCTGGGCGGACTATACCGTGCGCCAGGGGGGGCTGGAAGGGTTCGGGTTTGGTGGTGGTCTTCGTTACCAGGGCATTTCATTCGCCAATTACGCGAACCAGTATCATGTTCCCGGTGTGCTGCTGTTCGATATGGATCTGCATTACGACCTAGGCGCACGGATTCCGTCGCTGCATGGGTTGAGTGCCCAGTTCAATATATCAAATATTGGTGACCGGAAATATATCGCATCCTGTGTGAATCTTGGGTGCTATTATGGGTTGCGGCGAAATTTCATGGGATCTCTGCAATATAGATGGTAAAATGGTGGAATCTGTTCCGGCATGCGGGGTGGTGAACGGTGCATGCCGCTCCGGTCATCCGTCCCGCTACGGCAGAAGGGAATAACATGAGTGCTTCTGTGCTTCGTCGCTGGTTTGCGGTTCATAAATGGACGAGCCTGATCAGCACGCTTTTCCTGCTGGTCATTTGCCTCACCGGTCTGCCGCTCGTGTTTCAGGACGAGATCGGTGACTGGCTGGATGATTCGGCACCCTATGCGCAGGTGGCGGCCGACGCGCCGCGTGTCAGCCTTGACAGGGTGCTGGCGGTGGCCCGCCAGCATTATCCGGGGCAGGTGGCGACCTCCGTTTTCGTCGATGACGATGAGCCGCAGATCCTGGTTGGGATGGCACCGTCGTGGGATCGGTACAACAGCGACCCGGCGACGGGGCATGTGTTGAAATTCGATGCCCATACCGGCGTCATCTTGCGCGATGACGCGGCGCCTGCCGGGCGGGTCGTCGGTTTTCTGCCGTTGATGCTGCATCTGCACAAGGACCTGTTCGCCGGTCTGGCAGGCACGTTGTTCCTGGGCCTTATGGGGCTGTTTTTCGTGCTGGCGATCGTCTCGGGCGTGGTTCTTTATGGGCCGTTCATGAAGCGGCTGCGGTTCGGTGCCGTCAGGACCGGTCGGGCGGCGCGATTGCGGTGGCTGGATCTGCATAACCTGCTGGGGATCGTCCTGACCGTCTGGATGGGTGTGGTGGGACTGACCGGCGCGATGAACGAATTGTCGCAGCCGCTTTTTGCCATGTGGCAGGTTTCGACCGCCCGCACGCTGCTGCTGCCATGGCAGGGGCGGCCGGTGCCGGCCGTGCAGGACCTGACATCGCTGGATGCGGCGTTTCAGGCCGTACAGGAGACGGTGCCGGGCATGCGCGTGATGAGCGCCGTCTTTCCCGGCTCGCGTTTCGGTTCGCCCTATCATTATCTCGTCTGGACGAAGGGAAAGACCCCGTTGACGGGACGGCTGTTCACGCCTGTTCTGGTCGATGCGCGCACGGGCGGGGTGACGGCTGCGGTGCCGATGCCATGGTATCTGCGGGCGTTGGAGATTTCCCGCCCGCTGCATTTCGGCGATTATGGCGGAATGCCGCTGAAGATCCTCTGGGTATGCCTCGATCTGGGCACGATCGCCGTGCTGGTGACGGGGCTCGTTCTCTGGTTTGGCCGACGCAGGGTTGCGGCCGATACGCGCCTTCGTACGCCTGGCTTCGATCTCGACGAGACATTGCCTTCCGTCCGTGAGGCGCCTGCACCGGTGGCGGCCCCGACATGACAGTTGGACCTGTGAAACGGGTCTTTATGCGTCCTGACGGAGGGTGGCCGGCAGCGTGACCATAATGGCCGTCATGCCCGTTCCATGCCTTTTGTGGTGAGCGGATGTGGGGAAGGGCCTGAGATGCGGTGGGGAGCGCGGATGATGGTGCTGGCGTTGCTGCTGCTGGTGGCGGCGTGCGGAGCGCAGGAAGGCAGGGGCCATGGTCGTCATGCGAGCGGCCCGTATCTGTCTGGCGGCATGGGGTATGGCGCGCCCTGACGCGTATGGGGAATGGTTTTTCGATCTCTCTGATTCGGAAGGGTGTTTCCCGGACTTTGTGGCAGGGCGCGTGGCTGGGCTATCGTCGGGTCGTGCGCACCGACAGGGAGCAGGGCGATGTATATCGGCATTGATGCGGGAACGTCCGGGATCAAGGCGGCGCTGGTCGATGAGGACCAGCGTGTGCTGGCCACCCGAACCGAGCCGCTGACCAGCCAGTCGCCGCATGTGGGCTGGAGCGAGCAGGCGCCGGAAGCCTGGTGGTGTGCCCTGCTGGCCGCGATCGACGCCCTGCGCGACAGCCATCCGCGTGCGGTGGCGGCGGTAAGAGGGATCGGCCTGTCGGGGCAGCAGCATGGGGCGGTGCTGCTGGATGGGGGCGGGCGGGTGCTGCGGCCCTGCATCCTGTGGAACGATGTGCGGGCCAGCGCGGAATGCGCGGTGTTCGAACAGCGTTTTCCCGACAGTCGGGCGGTGACCGGGAATATCGCCATGCCCGGCTTTACCGCGCCGAAGCTGCTGTGGGTGGCGCGGCATGAGCCGGAGGTCTTTCGCGCCACGCGGCATGTGCTGCTGCCCAAGGCGTGGCTGCGCTATCGGCTGACCGGCGAGATGATCGAGGAGATGTCCGACGCTTCGGGCACGTTGTGGCTGGATGTGGGGCGGCGGCAATGGTCGGAGGCGGCGCTGGCGGCGACGGGCCTTTCGCTGGAGATGATGCCGGCGCTTTGTGAGGGGACGGATCGGGCGGGGGTGTTGCGCCGCGAACTGGTGGAGCGGTGGGGGATGGATGTGCCGCCGGTGCTGGCTGGCGGGGCGGGCGACAATGCCGCCGGGGCCGTTGGGCTGGGGGCGGTGCGGCCGGGCGATGCCTTTGTCTCGCTGGGAACGTCGGGGGTGGTGTGGGCGACGACCGACCGCTTTCGGCCGGGGCCGCGCGCGGCGATCCATGCCTTCTGCCATGCCGTGCCGGGGATGTGGCACCAGATGGGGGTGACGCTCTCGGCGGCATCCTCGCTGGCCTGGTGGGCTTCGGTCGTGGGGCGGAGCGAGGCGGAATTGCTGGGGGAACTGCCGGAGGTGGTCGCGCGGCCCTCGGGGCTGCTGTTTCTGCCTTATCTGTCGGGGGAGCGCACGCCGCATAACGATGCCGGCATCCGGGGGGCGTTTATCGGGCTGGAGCGGAGCACGAGCCGCGCGCAGATGACGCAGGCGGTGCTGGAAGGCGTTGCGTTTTCGCTGCGTGATGCGCTGGACGGGTTGGCCGGGGCCGGGTCGGTGCTGGAGCAGGCCGATGTGATCGGGGGTGGGTCGCGCAGTGCGACGTGGCTGGGGATTCTGGCCTCGGTAATGGGGATTCGGCTGCATCGTCTGGCGCATGGCGAGCAGGGGGGCGCGTTCGGTGCCGCGCGGCTGGCGCGGCTGGCCGTGACGGGAGAGGATGTGGCGGCCGTGTGCCTGCCGCCGGAGCGGGTGGAGACGATTGCGCCGGATGACGCGTTGCAGGCGGCCTATGGCGCGGTGCTGCCGCGTTATCGGGCATTGTATCCCGCCTTGGCCGATTTTGCTGCCGTGCCATAGGGTTGCGGCGTGAGCGGTCGCCGTGTCGGGTTGGCCGGAAGAGGGAAGATGATGCGATGACACAGGTGACGGGCTGGCGGGCCGATCCGCTGGTGTGGGGGCATGGGCCTCGGCTGTTCGAGATGTTTCTGGAGCCGACCTGTCCGTTCTCCGTCCGCGCTTTCGGCAAGATGGATGCGTTTCTGGCGGCGGCGGGGGAGGAGCGGGTGACCGTGCGGCTGACGATGCAGTCGCAGCCCTGGCACATGTATTCCGGTGTGGTGACGCGCTGTGTCATCGCGGCTTCGACGTTGCCGGGGGGCAGGGAGAGCGCGCGGGCGGTGCTGGCGGCCGTGGGGGCGCATCGCGAGGAATTCGAGTTCGCGCACCATTGCGGCGGGCCGAACATGGATGCCACGCCGAGGCAGATCATTGCCCGGCTGGAGGCGTATAGCGGCGTGGCGCTGGCGGAGGCGTTCGCGATTGCGGACCTGGACCGCGAGATCAAGCGCCATTGCCGCTATGCGCGGCAGAATGGCATCCATGTCTCGCCGACCTTCATGATCGACGGGCTGGTCGATCCGGCGATCGGCAGCGGGGATGCCGTTGCGGACTGGGTGGCGCGCCTGGGGTGAGGCGCGGCATGTCCGGGTGGCCCGCGGCCGCCCGGTGATCCTTAGAAACGGTGGTGGTAGTAGTCGCCGCGCCAGCCGCCGTGATCGTCGTACCAGCCGTAACGGCCGTTGTGATGGCCGCGGTGCCAGCCGCGATAGGGCGCGCGTTCGTAGGTGCAGGCCGCCAGCGTGAGTATCGCGAGCAGCGCGCAGGTGGAGCGGAGCAGTCTGGTCATGCTGGGGTCTCCTTCAACGGGTCCCATCCGTCGCCGGGGCGGCGCGTCGGGTCAGGCTGACGGGGAATCGTGGCGGCTTCGGGACGGAAACGCCCGATAGGGCGCCCGGATCATTTCCAGACCCATTTTCCGACGACGCGGCCGTTGATGTGCACCTCGTCCAGCGCCCGGGTGTAGGTGGGGTAGCCGGGATTGATGCTCATGATCTGGACCATGACCGGGTCGGTGGTGCCGTAGACGATCTCCAGCCGTTTCAGCACCAGGCCGAAGCCGTCCCACAGCACATAGACGCCGGGTGGTGAGGGCGTGCGGTGCGCGGTATCGACCAGCACCCGTTCGCCGGCCTGATAGTCGGGCTCCATACTGTCGCCCGCGACGCGCAGGACCACCAGGGCCTCCGGACTGTCGGTGAAGGCGCTGAGGAAGCGGCGGGGCAGGAACCAGTGATCGACCGGCTGGGGGCCGTCCTCGACCGCCATGTGGCTGGGCAGGGCGCCGGGGCCGGCCTGGGGGGCCACGTTATATTCGGGAATGCGGAACTGGCTCTCGGTTGGGGGCGGATCGCGCTCGACGGGGGCCGCGCCGAACGGGGCGCGGGGCGTGGCGAAATGCGGGCGGCGCGGTGAGGGATCGCCGGCGTCGGACAGGGCGCCGGGGGCCAGGGGCTCCCAGTTCGGGTCCGCGTCGTCGCGGAACACGTTGGCGCTGACGGCGAAGCGGCGGGCCAGGGACTCGCGCACGTCCTCGGGCAGGCGCTGGGGCGTGCCCTTGTGGATATATTGCTGGAGATAGGCGTGGTTGCGCCCCAGCGCGAGGGATTCCGCCTTCAGATTGCTGCCGGCCTCGGCAATCAGCCTGAGCAGAGCGTAGCGGGAGGGGGTCAGGACCGACATGACCCTATTATGCCGATCGGAATAGGGAATTCCCAATAGGATATATCCTCTTGACGGCAGGATTATGCCTATTATTGTGCCTATCCATGCGGACTGATCCTGTTTCCCTTTCCTATCGGCATGATCCCCTGCTGGGGATGATCGAGCGCTTCCTGACCGAGAGCGGCCTGTCGGCGACGGCTTTCGGCGTGCTGGCGATGAAGGACCCGCGCTTCGTCCATGAGATGCGGGCGGGGCGGGAAGTGCGGCGGGCGACACGGCTGCGGGTCGTGGCGTGCATGCGCGATGCCCGGACGCGCGATGGGGGAACTCGGCCGGTCTGCCCGACGGAACACGGAGGGCGTGATGAGGCCATCGAAATATGATTGGGCGCGGCTGGACCCGCAGGTGGATGCCCTGCTGGCGAAGGGGCTGCGGGTGACGCAGGTGGCGCAGGCGCTGGAGATGCGGGTGCAGACGATCCGCGACCGGCTGAGTTATCGCCGCCGGGCGCCGAGGGCCGGGATGAAGCGGGTGGCGCCGAAGCTGATCGACCGGACGTGCCTGAATTGCCGGGCCGCGTTCCAGGTGGCGTCACCGTTCCTGCGTCTGTGCCCCACCTGCCGCGCCGAATGCTGATGCCCCGACGACCGGGGGTGACGGGCGGCCCCCTGCTGAAACGACAAGGACAGATCATGACGGGAACGGCAGGGATTCCGTTCGATGCGATCAACGCGGCGGCGCTGGCGAACTGGCCGGCGCTGGTGGCGGGCTGGCTGCCGGCGGGCCGGCGGCGGGGCGATGAATGGGTGGTGGGCGGATTGGACAATGCGCCGGGGCGGTCGCTCTCGATCAACCTGCGCACCGGGCTTTGGGCGGATTTTGCCGGCGGGCCGCGTGGGGGCGATCCGATCAGCCTTTATGCGGCGCTGCATGCGGGTGACGACCGGGTGCGGGCGGCGCGCGAGCTGGGGGCGTTATTGGGGGTGGAGGCGGGCGCGCCGGCGCGGCGGGCAGCGCCGGACGAGGATGAGGATTGGCGGCCCGGCGTGCCGCCGCCGGGGGCGCCGATGCCGGACCTGGCGGGGTGGGACCATGTTTACGCCTATCGCGACGCGGCCGGGCGGGTGATGCGCTATGTGGTGCGGCGCGATGCGACGGCGCATGCGCGCAAGCGGATCATGCCGCTGACCTGGGGTACGCTGCGGGGCGAGGGCGGTGAGCGGACGGGCTGGCATCCGCGCCATGCCGCCGTGCCGCGCTCGCTGTACGGGCTGGAGCGGGTGATGCGGGCGCGCACCGTGCTGGTGTGCGAGGGCGAGAAGGCGGCCGATGCGGCGCAATGCCTGTTTCCGCGCATGGCGTGCGTGACATGGACGGCGGGCAGCGGGCATGTGGGCCGGGCGGACTGGAGCGTGCTGGCGGGACGGCATGTGATTCTGTGGCCCGATCACGATGCGCCGGGGGCGAAGGCGGCGGCGGAGATTGCCGCCATTCTGGGCGGAATTGCCGCGACGGTGCGGCTGGTGGATGTCGGCGATCTGGAGCCGGGGGACGATGCGGCGGATCTGCGCGTGCCCGACGCGCGGGCGTGGCTGTGCGAGCGGGTGGGGCCGGTGCTGTGCGGCACCAGCGTGAAGCGCGCCGGGGCGCAAGGCGGGCCTGTGGTGGCGCGGCGGGTGGCCGGGCTGGAACCGATTGCGGTACGCGGCGGGGAGATCGACCTGGTGGCCAGTGCCGGGGAACGGGCGCTGGTGGCGGCGAATGCGCCGGTTTATCAGCGCGGTACCCGTCTGATGCGGCCGGGGCGGCGCGAGGTGGCGGCGGCGGACGGGCGGTTGACGCAGGCGGCGTGCCTGATGGATGTCGGCGTGCCGGCGCTGACCGACCTGCTGTGCCAGGTGGTGGAATGGCGGCGGTTCGACCGGCGCAGCCAGGGGTGGAAGGCGATCGACCCGCCGGCGGCGGTGGCGCAGGTGATTTTGAGCCGGGCGGGGACGTGGCCGTTTCCCGTGCTGGCCGGGGTGATCACCACGCCGACGCTGCGGCCGGACGGGTCGGTGCTGATGGCGCCGGGCTATGATCTGGCGACGCGGCTTTATCATGTGGACGATCCGACGCTGGAACTGAGCCTGCCGGAGCCGACGCGGGCGGCGGCCGACGCGGCGCTGGCGCTGCTGGAAGGGCTGCTGGTGGAGTTTCCCTTTGCCGCCGAGGCCGACCGGTCGGTGGCGCTGGCGGCGATTCTGACCACCGTGGCGCGGGGGATGATGCCGGTGAGCCCGCTCTTTGCCTTTCGGGCCAACGCGCCGGGGTCGGGCAAGAGTTTTCTGGTGGATCTGGCGAGCGTGATCGCGACCGGGCGGGTGTGCCCGGTGACCAGCGCGGGCGAGGATGTGGCGGAGATGGAAAAGCGCCTGACCGGGCTGCTGCTGGCGGGCTATCCGATCATGTCGCTGGACAATGTGAACGAGGAACTGGGCGGGGACCTGCTGTGCCAGGCGACGGAGCGGCCGATCCTGCGGCTGCGCGAACTGGGGGCGTCGTCCAGTGTCGAGATCGAGAACCGGGCGGTGATCTTCGCCACCGGCAATGCGCTGCGGGTGCGCGGCGACATGACGCGGCGGGCGTTGCTGGCGACGCTGGATGCCGGGGTCGAGCAGCCGGAACTGCGCCGGTTTGCCCGTGATCCGGTGGCGGACATCATGGCCGATCGCGGGGCGTATGTTGCCGCCTGCCTGACGATTCTGCGCGCCTGGATGGGAAGCGGGGCGGCGGTGGACCTGCCGCCTCTGGCCTCGTTCGAGGGTTGGAGCCGCACCGTGCGGGCGGCGCTGGTGTGGCTGGGGCGGGCCGATCCGTGCCTGAGCATGCAGGCGGCGCGCGAGGACGACCCGGAGCGCGGCGAGTTGCGCGAGATGCTGGGCCTGCTGGCCGAGGCGGCCGGGGTGGGGCGGCATTGCGGGCGGACGGTGCGGGAGATCGACGATCTTTCGGCGCTGGAACGGCAGGATGCCGCCGGGTATCGCGACGGGTTGCGGCACGCGGAGTTGCGGGATGCGCTGCTGCGCATTGCCGGCACGCCGGCCGGGCGGTTGAATTCCCGCCGGCTGGGGCGGTGGTTTCTGGCGCGGCGGGGGCGGGTGATCGACGGGCTGCGGATCGTGGAATGCGGGATGGCGCATGGCGGCGTGAAGCGTTGGGCGGTCGAGCGGGTGTGACGCGGGGCCGCAACCCTGGCGGGTGGCGTATCGTTGACCCCTGATGGAAATGGAAGCGGTGCCCATGGGGAATGACGGTCGGATCGGGGCGCTGGCCTTGCTGGCGGGGATGGCGTTCGCCACGGCCTCGACCGGGGCGGCGCGGGCGGAGGACGTGCCGTCGCGCCCGACGATGTGGTACTGGCACAACTGGGCCGATCATCACGGCATCAGCCATATGACGAAATGTCCGCTGCGGGATTTCGACCTGAAGACGATGTCCGCGCCGGCCGGGCCGCAATGGCAGGACCGGCTGAAGAGCGGCCCGGCGCAGGTGATCTTTACCGTGCAGCCGGCGCACTGGAATGGCGTCTGGCATCCCGACCCGAAGGTGCAATGGATCATTCCGCTGAAGGGCGCATGGTATGTGACCGCCATGGACGGGCACAAGGTGGTGATGGGGCCGGGAGAGGTGTCGCTGGGGGAAGATCAGCTGAGCCGGAGGGACGCGCAGGGGCATGTCGGGCACGATGCGGGGAATGTGGGGGACGCGCCGGTGGAACTGATGGTGGTGCAGGTGGGTGAGGCGCCGACGGTGGACCAGCCCTGCCGCTTCAAATGAGGGCGTGGCTGCGATGCCTGCCCGACGCGGACATATCGTCGGCGTGCCTGGGCGGACCGGCTTCGGGATGCTGCCAGAGATTGTTCATAAAACAGTAGATTCCGTTATATAAGGACGATGTATATCTGGTGGTGCCATGCGCCCCATCGGGCATGGCGCGCCGGTGTCAGGCGGACCAGATGGCGTGCAGATCGAGAATCATGCTTTGCAGCCAATGCAGGCCGGCGTCGCCTCCGATGGTGAGTGGCGAGAGCAGGCGGACATCGCGCGGGCCGATGATGTCGGGCAGGCTGGCGATGCGGAGATCCGTCATCTCGCCGAAGGCGCGGGCAATATATTCCGGCACGACCGCGACCGTGCGCGATTTGCCGAGAAGAAGCGGCAGGTGGCCGAAGGATGGTACCACCAGCCGGATGGTGCGACTGAATCCAAGATTGCGCAGGGCATGGTCGAAGGCGCTATGCTGGCGGGCGCCCTCGATCAGGATCTGGTCCCACTGGCATAGTTCTTCGAGTTGCAGACTGTCCGGCAGGTTGACGAGGGCCGGGTTGCCGACGCACACCATGCGGTACGAGGTCAGCGATATCGTGGCGTAATCGGGGCGCGTCAGCGGGTAGATCGTGACGGCGAGGTCTATTTCCTTGCGGTCCAGCGTCAGGTTCATCGTGCCCGGTGCCACCGTGCGGGCGGTCAGCGTCACGTTGGGGGCGACTTCGCGGACCCTGGCCATCAACTGCGAGCCGAGCGCGTAATCCACGCCGCCGTCGTATCCGACCACGAAGCTGCGGGTGGAAGACGCCGGGTCGAATTCGCCCGGTTTGCCCAGCGCGATGCGCATGGTGTTCACGCATTCGTCCAGCACGGATGCGATCTCCGTCGCCCGCGACGTGGGCTGCATGCCGTAGCGGGTGCGGACGAACAGTTCGTCGCCGCATTGAACACGCAGGCGCCGCAGGGATGCGCTGACGGCCGGCTGGGTCAGCGCCAGCCGGATCGCCGCCCGGCTGACGCTGCGTTCGTGCCACAGGGCGAGGAACACCTGGGCGAGATTGAGATCCATCCGCGAGATATTCATGCGGTCTATAATAAATCAGAAAATCCGTTATTTGACCATACATATTCAAATCAAAAACAATACGGGTGCGAAATCACACCGCACCCTGCCAATTTTCGTTTGAGGACACGGTCATTGATACGTTCGTCCCGTCACCCCGCCGCGTTGCTGCTGGTTTCGACCGCGCTGGTTTCCGTCGTCGCACACGCGCGGCCCCCACGTCATGCCGGCAAGGAGACGGCCAGTTCCGCCGGGCACGCCGCCGCCCCGGCCGCGCCGACGGCATCACGGCCGACCGCGCCGTCGGCGGCGAGGAGCATTCCCGCCCCCAAGGGGGAGGATGTCTCGGTCGTCGGGGGGATTCGCAGCGCCAATGGCGTGACCAACACCACGCCCGGCGGCGGCCTGATGGCGCGCCAGACCACGGCGCGCTCGCAAAGCACGGTCACGCGCGATTTCATCGCCAAGCAGGCGCCGACGGGCAATGCCATCGCCATGATCGCGGCCCTGCCGGGGGTTATTTCGGCCAGCACGGACCCGCTGGGGCAGTCGAATACCGCGATGTCGATCCGGGGACTGCAACAGGCGGAAATCGGCTTCGTCTATGAAGGGATTCCGCTGAACGACAGCATCAACTACACGCCCTATACGCAGGCGATGGTGGATACCGACAATATCCAGTCGGTCACGGTCGCGCAGGGGGCACCCGATATCGGTGCCCCGGTCTATAACGATGTCGGCGGCCTGGTGACCGTGGCCCTGCGCGGGCCGCTGGACCGACGGGGAGGGATGGTCGATTTCAGTTTCGGATCGAAATCGCTGCAACGGGAATTCATCCGCTACGATACCGGCGAGATCGGCCACAGCGGGGTGAAAGCGTTCGCCTCGTTTTCCTCGACGACCAACGACCAGTGGCGCGGGTCGGGTATGTTCAAGAAATACCATGTCGATTCGAAGATCATCAAGAACTGGGGCGAGGGAAGCAGCGCCGGCCTGATATTTTCCTACGACAACTGGCAGCAGGGCAATTATCGCCCCGCGACCATGGCGCAGTGGAAGCAGTACGGGACCTCGTTCAACTATACCAAGGAATATTCTCCGGGGAACACGAACTGGATCGGCTTGCAGCAATACCAGCGCCGCTCGACCGTGCTGATCGCCCCGGTGAAGCTGAAGCTGAGCCAATCGGTGTCGCTGGACGTGACGCCGGCCTATATGAATTATTCCGAATTCTATTTCGGTGGCGTCACCATCAAGGACAAGGGGTCGTATTTCGGCAGCGAGCCGATCGCCGACCTGAACCTGCCGTACCAGACCAATGGCGTCATGACGGCGTCGAGCATCAATCCGGTACCGCAGAAGATCGGATTCGTGAATAATGCGCTGACATGGAAAGAGGGCGTCAATACGTTCCGCGCCGGATACATCTATACCTATATCGGTCTGGAGGAGCCCATCTACTACGCCCCCGTCGGCTATGACGGCGGCATTGCCAACCGCTACAACAAATACATGGTGGCGTTGCCGGACGGCCGCCAGTACAGAACGCTCGACATGAACTTCAAGCATCAGATGAACGAGATCTACATCGATGACGAACTGAAGCTGTTGGGTGGGCGCTTGACGCTGGAAGGCGGGCTGCGTTACCTGATGATCACCCGCTGGGCCACCAACCTGATTCCCGGCGCCACGCACTACAAGGTCGGCGGCAGTTATGCCCAACCGCTGCCGCAGGTGTCCGCCAGCTTCAAGATCACGCCGCGCGACCAGATCTATATCGACGGAACGACCTCCTATCGCGCGCCGGCATCCGTGCAGGTCTATGGCGAGGTGTTCTCGACCTCCAGCCCGCGTCCGGCGTCCAAGCAATCGTCGCTGAAGGGGGAATATGCGATCGGCGAGGAGATCGGCTACCGTCACTATTCCACCGTCAATATCTCCGTCTCGCTGTTCAACTATAACATCACCAACAACCAGATCACGTCGTCGCAATATATCAACGGCATTCCGCTGCCGTCGCCGATCGAGGCGGGCGGCAAGACATCGCGCGGGGCACAGGGTGAAATCGGCCTGCGTCCCTGGCACCATTGGAGTCCGTATGTATCGGCCCAGTACCTGCATGCGACGACGGACAACGATATCCACAAGGGCAACGACCTGCTGCCCACGCGGGGCAAGATCGCGGTGCAGAGCCCGAAATTCTCGGCCGCCGTCGGGATCGCGTACGACGATGGATCGATCTTCGGGAATTTCAATTTCAACTATGTCGGATCGCAATATTCCGCGATCATGGATGACGAGAAACTGCCGGCCTACGAGACCGCCAACATCACGCTGGGCTATCGCATGCACAGGGTATGGTTTGCCGAGCATCCGCAGTTTCAGTTGAATGTCGTCAATATCGGCGCCAAGAACTACCTGTCGGGCGTGCAGAGTATTTCGACCAATGCCAAGGCGACGCGCGGCAGGTACGGCACCACCATCGCCGGGTCTTCCCCGCTCTATCTCAGTGCCGGTGGCGTGGCCGTCGTCGCGTCGTTGAGCACCGGTTTCTGACAGAATTTTTCGGGGTATTTTCAGGATATGAGACGCATGAAGTCTTTGCGGTCTGCCGCTCGCCTCTCCGCCATCGTCGCGTCGACCGCGCTGTCCGGCCTGGCATTCGCCCCCGCCGCCCTCGCGGCGCCGGTCGCGTGGCCCAGCAGCGCGGGCAGCGGGTCATGCCCGGTCAGCAAGGCGGTGGACGTGCCGGCGACGATGCGCGACGGCACTGTCCTGCGCGCCGATGTCTATACGCCGCGCACGTCCGGCAAGGTGCCGGTGCTGCTGATGCGTACGCAGTACGGCAAGGAAGCGGCGCAAGTGCAGCCGTCGCGCTTTCAATCGCCCGCCTGGTTCGCGTCGCATTGCTATATCGTCGTGGTGCAGGACATAAGAGGGCAGGGGAAATCGGGCGGTACCTTCTATGAATATCGCTACGATCGCGACGACGGGTATGACACCGTACAATGGGCGGCGGCCCTGCCTGGGGCGGATGGGCAGGTGGCGATGTACGGTTCGTCCTATGTCGGGGCGACGCAATGGCTGGCCGCCACCGCGACGCCCCCGGCGCTGAAGGCGATCATTCCATCCAATACCGGCGACGATTACTATGACGGCTGGAGCTATGAGGACGGGGCATTCCGCCTCGCCTTCATCGAACCCTGGATCCTGGAGACCATCGCGTCCAGCGCCGCTGCCAATCGGGGCGACAAGGCGCTGGCGAAGAGCCTGTTCGCCGATGGCAAGAATCCGTCGATCTGGCTGGCCTTTACGCCCTACGGTGCGTTCCCGCCGCTTCACCCCGACAAGCCGGAGGTCGCGCCCTATTTCTACGACACTGTTGCCCATCCGGCGCGGGACAGTTTCTGGGAGGCATTCCAGGTCCGCACCCATTACGACCGCGTCAAGGTGCCGGTCCTGGCCTTCGACGGGTGGTATGATTCGTTCCTGAACGGTGCGGTCAACAATTTCAACGGTATGCGCGCTTCCGGCGGGAGTGCGGCGGCGCGGGCGAACCAGCGCCTGGTGATCGGGCCGTGGGAGCATATCGGGTGGGGGCGCCCCGATGCCGTCGTCAGTCCGCGGCTGAAGGATATCGGTCCGGTTGCCGACAGTCCGGTCAACGAACTGACCGTGCGGTTTCTCGACCATGTGCTGAAGGGGCAGGCGAACGGCTTTGCCGATGGTCCGCGCGTCGATTATTTCACGATGGGGGAAAATCGCTGGCATAGCGCAACGTCGTTTCCGATCGCGGGCACGCATTATGTCACCTGGTATCTGGGCAGCGAGGGGCGGGCCAATTCGTCCATGGGCGATGGCGGGTTGACGACCGCCAGGCCGCGTGGCGCGGCGGCGGATCGTTTCGTCTATGATCCCGCCAACCCGGTGCCTAGCCTGGGGGGGCATTCCTGCTGTTCCTGGACGTCGGGACCGCAGGGGCAGTTCGACCAGTCCGCCATCGAGCAGCGGCCGGACATCCTGGTCTATACGAGCGCGCCGCTGGTGGAGGCGATGAACGTCACGGGGCCGATCACGGTCGACCTGTTTGCGACGACGGATGCCAAGGATACCGATTTTACCGCCAAGCTGCTGGATGTCGGACCCGATGGGCGTGCGATCAACCTGAATAACGGCATTATCCGCGCCGCTTATCGGGAGTCGCTGAGCCATCCGACCCCGATCGTGCCCGGACAGGTTTACGAATATCACATCAAGGTCTGGCCGACCTCCAACCTGTTCAAGGCTGGGCATCGAATCCGGCTGGAGATTTCGTCCAGCGACTATCCGCAGTTCGCCCCCAATCCCAATACCGGGGAGCCTTTGGCGACTGCCCGGACGGTGGTGACCGCCCATCAGACCATCTGGCATGACGACACGCATCGATCCGCCGTCATTCTTCCGGTCCTTCCGGCTGCCGTCGCGGGAGCGGGGATCGATCATCCGCCTGCGGATTGAGGCTTAGGGGCGCGAAGGCGGTGCGCGGCATGGGGCGCGGCCGCCGATCCCGGCGTGTGTTCGCGGGGAGCAGGCCGTGACCCGGTCGCGTGGCAGGGCAGGCCCGGAGTAGGGATGCTTGGGCGGGCGCCGTGCCTGCCCGAGGGGGGCGAAAAGGCCCTGCGAATCTTTCTCTGCGCGGCATTCCTGTATTCAACGGTAGATTGAGTGGGCGCCGCAGTCGCGGGCGGACTGTTTCCGCATCCCCGATTGGTGGGCCAGTGCCGACGCGTTCAAAAAATGCCAGCGTCCGGGATGGTCAGCAGAAACCGCGCCGCCTCGTTCTGTCGGGCGGCAGGGGCATATTCGCTGCCAAATGCCTCGATGCGACGGTCGGGTGGTTGCCATTCTTCCCGCATATCGGCAATCAGCGGCCGCGTTCGGAGATGGAGCGTTTCTTTCGTGGCAGAGCACAGGGGGGCGCAGGTGGACGAGGTGCCGACGGCGGACCGGCCCTGCCGCTTCAGGTGAAGGACGCGCGGGGGCTGGCCATTTCCGGGGTTGCAAGCGCGAGAAAATCTGGATGATTCATGGCCAGTCATGCTGATGCGCGGGCTGGGCGGCCTGATTCCTTTGACACGGAAGGAGCGATGATATTCCTATTGTCTGGGAGCCTGACCGAAAATGCGCGCCGGCGGCGATCCGGCGCGCATTTTCGGTCGGGCCCTGAAAACGATGGAAACGAGCCGAATACGGACTGAAAGGTCGGAAAATGCGCCAGCTTGTCGCAACCTGCGTTGCCGCCGCTCTTTCGGCTGGTCTGCTGGCCGCGCCGGCGGTCGAAGCCTGCACGCGCTTTGTCTATCATGGCGCGGATAATGAGGTGATCACGGCCCGGTCGATGGACTGGAAAACCGATGTCGCGACCAATCTCTGGGTCTTTCCGCGCGGGATGCGGCGTTCGGGGGAGGCCGGGGCGCAGTCTGTCGTCTGGACATCGAAATATGGCAGCGTCATTGCCTCCGGCTACGATATCTCCACCACGGATGGCATGAACGAGGCCGGGCTGGTCGCCAACGTGCTGTGGCTGGTCGAGTCCGAATATCCGAAATATGACGGTACAAAAAAGGGATTGTCGATCGCGGCGTGGGCGCAGTACGTGCTGGATAATTTCGCCACCGTGCAGGAAGCCGTGGATACGCTGGCGAAGGAGCCCTTTACGATCGTCACGGCGAACGTGCCCGGCGAGACGCGGCTGGCCACGTTGCATCTGTCGCTCTCCGATGCCTCGGGCGACAGTGCGATCATCGAATATATCGACGGGAAGCAGGTCATTCACCATAGCCGCGACTATCAGGTGATGACCAATTCGCCGAGTTTCGAAAAGCAGCTTGCCCTGAACGCCTACTGGAAGGATATCGGCGGCACGGTGATGCTGCCCGGCACCAACCGCGCCGCCGACCGGTTTGCGCGGGCCGCCTTCTATGTCAACGCGATTCCGAAAAGCGAGAGCCCGGTCGAGGCGATTGCCAGCGTGTTCAGCGTGATCCGCAATGTGTCGGTGCCGTTCGGCATCACGACGCCCGACCAGCCCAATATTTCGTCGACGCGCTGGCGGACGGTCGCCGACCAGAAGCGCAGGCTGTATTTCTTCGAATCGGTCCTGACGCCGAATATCTTCTGGGTGGATCTGAAAACGCTCGATTTCTCGGAGAAGACCGGGAAAGTGATGAAGCTGGAGCTTGGGCCGAACCAGACCAATATCTATTCCGGCGTGGCGAACGCGCAGTTCAGGCCGGCGGCGCCGTTCAAATTTCTCGGCATCGCGCCGCCGCTGCGGGCACAGTGCTGCGTGCTGAAGGCCGGCGAGGAATGAGGCTGCCCTCTGCCTGCCGGCCGCTGAAGAGGGAGGATGGGCAGGCCCGGACGGCCTTTTAAGAGATGCTTCCGGACTGTGGGGGTGCGGGCCAGGCGTGCAGGTCGATATCGGCGATTGCGAGCAGCCTTTCCCTTGGCGCGCCGTCGCGCGCCAGCAGGCTCATGCCGCGCAGGAGGGCGCTGTAGAAGGCGGCCGTGGCTTCGATATCCGCCTCGGCCGGGAGGTCGCCTGAAGTGATGCCGGCGCGCAGGCGGGTGACCAGGGCGGCTTGGGCCTCGGTGCGCCGGGTGGTCAGGAGATCGCGCAGGCGGGCCTGATTCGGGGCGCACTGGGTGACGGCGGTGGCGATCATGCAGCCGGCCGGCTGGTCGTCGCGGGTGAACTGGGAGGCGGCCGTCGTCGTCAATTATGCGTCCGGCCAGGTGGGGCCGGATGCGGTGGTTTCGGCGATCGTCGGGGCGGGGGGCAGCATCATCAATATCGGCTCCGTCGTGTCGCGGATCACGCCGCCCAATTCGGTCGTCTATAACGGGACGAAGGGGGCGGTCGATGCCATGACCGGGACGTTGGCGCGGGAACTCGGGCCGAGGCAGATCCGCGTCAATGCCATCAATCCGGGTCTGGTCGAGACGGAGGGGACGCGGAGCGCCAATGTCGTGGGGTCGGTCCTGGTGCTGCGGCCCTCGTGCTGCGGTGCCGGGGCCGGCTCGGCCTGGGATTGTGTCCCGCGCATAAAAAAACCGCCCCGAAGGGCGGTTTTCCGAGGGTGCCGCTGGCGGAACCTTCACGCAGCCTTGAGATTGACCGCGGACTTCTTGCCATTGCGGCCAGCCTCGATTTCATACGAAATCTTCTGGCCCTCGTTGAGGGTGGCCATGCCAGCGCGCTCAAGAGCGGTGATGTGGACGAATACGTCCGCAGTGCCGTCCTCGGGCTGGATGAAGCCGAAGCCTTTGGTGGAGTTGAACCATTTTACGGTGCCTGTTGTCATAACGAGGCTCCTTTACTGTAGTGCGGTGGTACATACAAAACGTGTACGCAATCGTAACTTGTCACGGGACAGCGCCGACGCAACGCGCGTCAGAGATCCTCATAAAAGCATCCACCGTCGCCATCTACACATGAATAAATTTTGGAAGCAAGCAAAAAATTCTTGCCTCCTTCATGATCCATTACATTGGAAATAGTTTCTATACCGTTGATTATATGCGGCGTTATGCCGAAAACCAACAGAAAACGACCAGTTCTGGTAACGGAAATTCTCTCGGCCGGCCCGGTGGGAGAGGTGGGAATGGTGAGGTTGAAGCCCTTGAGGGAGGGAAACTGGCCCTGCCAATCCGGGAGGACCGGCGGGGGAGGAGCCCGACTTTCCCACCTTTGCCACCGGTGACGTGGGATGGGATTACGCCGGCGCGATGTCCGCCCTGTCGGGCGGCAGCAGGCCGGTGGCACGGGCGGCGGCGATGATTTCCGTGGCCGGGACGGTGATCCAGCGTTCGGCGGACAGGGGGCCGGCGGTGTCGCGCCAGGTTTGGACAATTGCGCAGCCCAGCGTGTAGCCGAACCAGCGGGGGATGTCGGCGGTACCGAAGAACCAGCGGGCGTGGTCGTAGCCGGTGGCGGCCATGGGCGGCAGGCGGTCGTGCCGTTGCAGGATCGCGGGGCGGTCGATGGCGCCCTCCCAGGGGGCGGGTGGCATCTGGCTGAGGGTGTGGGCGAAGTGGCAGGCGAGGCCCTCGCTGACCAGGGCCTCGCCGAAGGTGCGGCCGTAGCCGGGGCCGGCCATGCGCAGGGTGTGGTGGGCCTCGTGCAGCATCTCGCGCGTCAGGGTGCCGTTGGCGATGGTGGCGGCCGTGTTGGGATTGGCGGGGTCGATCGTGAGCGACACCAGCCGGGCGTGCCAGGCGCGGCCGCCGATGCCGATTTCGGGGATGGTGCCGGGGCGGGCGGGCTGGATGAGGATATCGAGCGGCGGCGGCGGCAGTTGGGTGGAGAGCAGGGTGTGGGCTTGTGCGATGGCGGCCTGGATGCCGGCCTGTTGCGCGTCGAGGTTGCCGGTGGCGCGCAGCCAGTGGAGGTGCCAGTTGTGCATGTTCACCGCTCCTGCGCCGGGGGTGGCGAGGATGCGGAGGGGGCCGGGTGCCTGTCAATGAGGTGCCTGTCAATGAGGCGGGGAGACAGTGGGGCGGAACAGTGAAACGGGACAGGAGCCGAGGCGGCGCGTCCCCGCACGCCGTTCTGTTATAACTGTTTGCTTGTTTGCGTGGAGACTGGGTGGCGGGAAATGAATCTGCTTTGGGGGATGGATGGTTATTTCGTCGGTCTTGATGCGTTGTGCTGTTTGCCTTCGTGCTTGCGATATTGCGTTGGCGAGGGACTGTCAGGAATTTCGTGTGCGAGGCGTTGAGCACATTGTTGATCAGACGGTGGCGCGCGCGAAGCGTTCACCGAAGAGAATGGCGAACTGTGCCTTTGCCATGGACCATTCCCTCGGGGGCATGATCCATTCTTTCTCGGCCCGGTTCAAGGCCAGGAAGAGGAGCTTGAGGGCCGCGTCGTCATTGGGGAAATGACCCCTGG
>NZ_JABEQN010000014.1 GCF_014174165.1 Gluconacetobacter dulcium
GTCGCCGCCAGGTCTTCCAGTCCTCCCTCACCCCCGCGGGGTGGAGCAGCCCGGTAGCTCGTCAGGCTCATAACCTGAAGGTCATAGGTTCAAATCCTATCCCCGCAACCAACGATACTTGCGATACGAACGCATCAAGAACGCCACTGTCCGGATGGACCGTGGCGTTTTTCTTGTGCGCCGCAAACTGCAGGATCGCCGCCAGGTCGCCGCGCAGGATGATCGCCAGTTCGCCATCGGCGGGCTGGAGCGTGATCTGTGAGACGAGCGTACGCAGGCGCTCGGCCGCCTCGGTCTTCGTCTCCTCGGCCTGAAGGCTTTCATAGAGAGACGCGATCCGCTGCTGGTAGATCTCCGCCATGTTCGGATGGAGAAGGGGAGGTGGCTCCTCCGTGTTGGCCAGACGCTCTGTAAGTTCGATTTTGCGAGCCTCGAGCGCGCCGATCTTATCCTTGAGCTTCGCGCCCGGAACGCCGTCGAGGATGGCTTGGATTGCCTTGTCCAGTTCGCGATCAATACGAGGCAGCTCATTTCGCATCGCCACGAGGTCGGCGCCCAGTTCCATACGCAGTCGGTTCACCTCGCGGGTGAACTCGTTGCAGAACTCCTTGAACAGGTCAGGTTCCATCAGGTGCGTCCGCAGTCCGCTCAGGACCGATGCTTCCAGCGCGTCGCGACGGATGTTCAGGCGGTTGTCGCAGGTGCCCTTGTTGCGCGCCGTCGAGCAGCCGAGCAGATCTTTCGAGATCATGCTGTAGCCGCCGCCACAGCAGCCGCAGCGGATCAGACCGGCAAAGAGATGGCGGGGACGCCGCCGCTCACTGAGCGCTTCGTTTCCCCTTTCCGGCTGGTTGAAGGTTGTCTCGACCTGGCGCGCCTTCACGGCGTCCCACAGATCCTGCTCGACGATCCGAAATTCCGGCACCTCCTGGATCACCCATTCGGATTCAGGATTGAGGCGTGAGACGCGCTTGCCGGTATCGGGATCCTTGAGGTAGCGGAGCCGGTTCCACACCAGCTTGCCCACATACATCTCGTTGTTGAGGATGCCGGTCCCGCGCTCCCGATTGCCGTGAATGGTGGACGGTCCCCATTCGCGTCCCTGCGGACCCGGAACGCCGTCCCGGTTCAGTTCCATGGCGATCGTGCGCGAGGACTTGCCGCGCGTGTAATCGGTGAAGATCCGCCTGACCGTACGGGCTTCGTCCTCATTGATGGTCCGGTCGCCGCGAATGCGCTCACCCTTCGCATCGAACTGGCGCACGACATCGTAGCCGTAGGAATTGCCACCGCCGGACTTGCCGTCCTCGACGCGTCCGCGCAGTCCACGGCGCACCTTCTCGGCCAGATCCTTGAGGAACAGGGCGTTCATCGTGCCCTTGAGCCCGATATGCAGGTGTGTGACATCGCCCTCAGAGAGGGTGATGATCCGCACGCCGGAGAAGGTCATCCGCTTGAACAGCCCGGCGATATCTTCCTGGTCGCGCGACAGCCGGTCCATGGCTTCGGCCAGTACGATCGTGAAGCGGCCGCGCGTGGCGTCCTGGATCAGTTCCTGAATACCTGGGCGGAGCAGGGAAGCACCCGAAATCGCCCGGTCGGTGTAGCTGTCGACGATCGTCCAGCCCTGTTTCTCCGCGTGAAGCCGGCAGAGGCGTAACTGATCCTCGATTGAGGCATCACGCTGGTTTTCGGATGAATAGCGGGCGTAGAGCGCGACTTTCACAATCCCATCTCCCTAATCCTGGAGATCGCGTCGCCTCGCGGCCTCCACTTCGGCGTTGACGAAATCCCGTGCGGCCTGACGGGCTAGAAGCCGGACCAGACTGACCAGCCGTGGATCGGCTCCACTGCGCAATGGGGTCACGTTGGCGTCCGGGGCGTCGAGAACGAGCCGCAGCCTGTCCGCTATCGTATCGCGTTGGCGTGCCATCTTCCCGTCCTTTCTGCATGGACCTTTGGTTGGCTCTGACGGCACTCTGGATGTCGGACGGGACGTGTGTGAACAGAAAAATACACGCAAACAAAGAGATGGGCCGTCCGAAGAGGGCTTGGGGATAGTCGCGAACACGCGCGGCTATCGCCGTCGGCACTGTCACAAATTGGTGAGGACGCGACTATAATAGTCGCAATGTATCGCAGCTTGTATCGACTCGCGGGTTGGTTGGCACGGACCTGTGTTCTGTAGAACCGTCTCTGCGCGGTTCCGTGGATGCGATCCGGCGTCTGGTGGGGCCGGGAGAGAGGAAGAGGGACGTGGGGTTTTCGGTGACGGATTCAGGGGTGGGAGAGAGGCTTCCGCCCGTCCGTCACGGAGTGTTCCGCCATGGCGAGCGCCATCCAGAAAATCGCCCTCAATGCGTCCCGTGATATTCCTTTCAACAAGCTGGTGCTGTCGCAGTCCAACGTGCGGCGTGTGAAGGCCGGCCTGTCGATTGAGGAACTGGCCTGCGATATCGAACGTCGCGGGTTGCTGCAGAGCCTGAACGTCCGTCCCGTCCTGAACGGCGAGGGGGCAGAAACCGGGTCTTACGAAGTGCCGGCCGGCGGCCGGCGCTTCCGCGCGCTCGAACTGCTGGTGAAGCAGAAGAAGCTGGCGAAGACGGCCCCGGTGCCCTGTGTCGTGCGCGAAGCCGGCTCGGCCATTCTCGCCGAGGATGATTCCCTGGCCGAGAACGTCCAGCGGGTCGCGCTGCATCCGCTGGACCAGTTTCGTGCCTTTCGCGACATGCTGGAGAAGGGCATGTCCGAGGAAGAAATCGCCGCCGCGTTCTTCGTCGTGCCGGCCGTGGTGAAGCAGCGCCTGCGCCTGATGACCGTTTCGGACAAGCTGCTCGATGTCTATGAGCAGGATGGCATGAAGCTCGACCAGCTCATGGCCTTTTCGATCAGCGACGATCATGCCCGTCAGGAACAGGTCTGGGAGATTATTGCCCAGAGCCACAATCGCGAGTCCTATCTGATCCGCCGCATGCTGACGGAAAAAACCGTGCGCGCATCGGATCGGCGCGTGCGCTTCGTCGGGCTGGATGCCTATCTTGCTGCCGGCGGTCCCGTCATGCGTGACCTGTTCGAAGCCGACGATGGCGGCTGGCTGCAGGATCCGACCTTGCTCGACCGGTTGGTCATGGAAAAACTGGCGTCAGTCGCAGAGGATATCCGTGCCGAGGGCTGGAAATGGGTCGAGGTGGCGCTATCCTTCCCCTGGGGCCACACACGGGATTTCGCGGAGATCGAAGGCACGCCTGTTGCGATTTCGGAGGAAGAAGCCGCCCGGCTGACTGCGCTGCACAGCGAACAGGAAACCATCGAAGCGGAATACGCGCAGGCCGATGAATTCCCCGAAGACATCGATACCCGGCTGGGGGAAATCGAACAGGCCATTGAGGCGCTGGAAGAACGCCTTGTGTCCTTCGATCCGGCGGACACAGCGCGTGCAGGGGTCTTCGTCAGCCTGGACACCGACGGCACACTGCTGGTCGAGCGGGGCTTCGTCCGTCCGGAAGACGTGCTGGCGGACCCCGAGGACCACCACGATGCATCCGAAGGTGATGATGACGCGGTCGTCTATTACAGCGCGGGTGACGACGGCGAAGGGAGGGAAGGCGCCTCCGACAATGAGCCCGAGGACGACGACGGGCTGAAGCCGTTGTCCGACCGCCTGCTGACGGAACTGACGGCCTGGCGCACGCTGGCTCTGCGCGATGCGTTTGCTGCCAATCCGCATATTGCATTGACGGAACTGCTGCACACGTTGGTCCGCGACCTCTACTGGCAGGTCTCGGGCGTGGACTGCCTGGAAGCCTATGTCCGGGAGATCCCGCTGCGGGTCCATTCCCCCGACATGCCCGGCAGCCTGCCGGCCCACGCGCTACGCCAGCGCAACGAGGGCTGGCAGCACGATCTGCCGGAGGACGAGGACGCACTCTGGCAGTGGCTCGACGGACTGGACGATGCCAGTCGCATCGCGCTGCTGGCGCATTGCCTGTCTTTCGGGATCAACGCGCTGCATGAATCGTCCCATGGTCCGTCTCTGGCGCGTAGCATCAGGGAGCGGCTGGCCCGCGCCGACCGTCTCGCCACTGCGCTCACGCTCGACCTGGCCGAAGCGGGCTGGCAGGCGACTGTGGAGAACTATCTCGGCCGCGTCACCAAGGCGCGCATCCTCGAAGCCGTGCGCGAGGCGCGGGGTAACGAGGCCGCCGACCGCATCGCCCATATGAAGAAGGGCGACATGGCACAGGCGGCCGAAAGGCTGCTTGAGGGCAGCGGCTGGCTGCCCGAGGCTCTGCGGACGGCGAATGCGCCGGAGCTAATTGAAACGGAAGAAGGGGCGGCGCGCATGACCGACAGTCCTGATGCGGTCGCAGCCGAGTGAGATCTATTGTTGAGTATCATGGGCGGCTTCCGGTCTTCGGGAGCCGCCTTTTGTATTGGACGAGACTGTCTTCGGACGCACCCGCGTTAGCGGCCGGTTGGAGTCAGTGACGGGTCGTCGGGAGCAGGTGTCGATCCGTCTCGAGTTTGAGGGCTGCCGCCCATAAGGGCGTTTTGGTATAGAAATCCCGTCTGCTGAAGCCGGTGCCTGTTCGGTGCTCGTTGAGCAGTCCTGCCCAGCACAGCGGACTCAGGACATGGACGTAAAGACTGGCGGTCAGCTTGAAATCCCGGCGACGGATATCCTCTTCCTCGCCCCCGTAGAGAACCGAACATAACCGCTCTTCGGTGACGGCAACCTGGGCCTCGATATTGATGACGTTGAGAAAGATATCCCAGTTGCCGAACAGTGGTTCATCGCTCCGGGTGTAAGGGCTGTGGACAACGACAAAGAGGAGATGGGTCGTCAACAGCATCCAGAGCCGGGCTGGCTCCGATTGGAGCTTTCTCGCCAGGTCGGTCAGCCGCAGGGTGCCCTTGAAATGCCGTGCGAGCTTCACGCTGAGCAGGACCTCGTGCAGGATCACCAGTGGCGGGAAATCGTGTTCATTGAGGACTTTGTTGACGGCGTAGAGGTCTTCGACCCTATAGTGGGGCCAGTCAAATGCCTCGGCGGCCCACGCGACAAAATAGCGCTTGAGCGCTTTGCTGGGCGTGAGGCCGATCGGGCCGTTTTCCTCAATATAGCCGATCGTCAGCAGCGCTGCCTTCAGGATGAGGGCATGCGACAGGGGGAGGTCGTTGTCGGGCGAACGAAACGGATTCATCACGGAAACAATGAACCAGGTCGGTGCGAGTTGCCAGTCTGGCTCTGCCACGCGGGGACGATCTCCGTCCCGCGTCCTTCATTGTAATGTCGGTTATCGCCTCTCATATCGGTCATTTTTTGTTTTCCAATGGACGTCTCGTAAGCGGACATAGCTGAAGATGTCGCTTGACCGCTGATGCTGGCATCAGCAAAGTCGTGTTTGCCTAAAAAGACAGCGATACAGGTAGGGTGATAACCTGTGGTCTCTCCGGAGACAGTCACGCTTGAGCGAATAAACCCGCTCTTGGCCATGGCCGGACACGACGAGGATAGGCCTCGTCCGTGGTCGGTCGTCGCTGTCCAGATTGCGACCGGCTCGTGTCCGTCTCACCGACGGAAAGACACAGTCATGAAGCTGAACCATATCAATCTCTACAGCCAAGATACTGAGGCTGATCGCGTGATGTTCGAACAGTATTTCGGCCTGCGCACTCTCGTTGTACGTGGGATCAAGATGGCCATCATGGAGGACAATGATGGGCTGGTGCTGATCGTCAATCATTTCGACAACAAGCTCGAAGGCTTCGATTATCCCAGGCAATTCGACATCCTGCACATTGGTTTCATCCAGAAGTCTCGCAAGGACGTTGATGCTCTTTATGAGCGCCTAAGCGCCGATGGCTGGGAGGTGCAGGCTCCACGCAACGCGCATGGGGCGTGGTGCTTCTATTTTCGAGCGAAAGGGGGTTATTTTATCGAAGTGACGACATTAACGCCGGTTCGCCCCGAAGAAGCATATCGGAGAGCCCCATGTTAATGCTGGGCACGAGAGGCTCAGCAACCTGAACGACCTTTCTGATTTAGGATGCGGGATGAAGGAAATATTAGCATGCCTGTCGATTATATTAAATAACGGATAAATATTTTTATAGATTGATCCTTTTTGTGTTAAAAATACTTTATTATACGGGGCAAATGGCAATGAATATTCCAATAAACTCAACAAAAAGCAGAGGAAAAATAATTTTGTAACTTATTCTTTCGAACGCAGTTAAGGCTTGCTGCTGAACGAAGAGACCGTGATGACCTCGCCTCATACCGCCGTAGCCGTTACTCATGAACCCCCCGCTATTCCAGGGTTTAATCGGGCCTTGCTCGCCTTATGCGCTCTCAATTTCTTCATGGCGGACGTCCAGGCCGGGATAGGGCCCTTTCTCGGCGTTTTTCTTCAGCGTCACGGCTGGCAGACGGGGCCGATCGGAACCGTCATGACCGTGGGAGGCATTGCCGGAATGCTCGCCACCATTCCCGCGGGCGCGCTGATTGATCACACGACGAAAAAGCGGTTGCTCGTCATTGTGGCAGCGCTCTGCACGATTTCTGCTTCACTTCTTCTTCTAAGCTCGCAAGCGGTGCCCGTTGTGACGGTCAGTCAACTTGCAACTGCTTTGGCCGGAGCCGGGATGGGCCCTCTGATGGCGGCTATAACGCTCGGGATCGTGCGCCAGAAAGGCTTCAACACACAGATCGGCCGTAACCAGGCCTGGAACCACGCCGGCAATATGGCCGGGGCCGGACTGTCCGGCTGGCTGGGATGGCAGTTTGGCCTCTCAGCAATTTTCTTTCTTGAAGTCGCCTTCGGTCTGTTCGCCATTTCTGCGGTCCTCCTGATCCCGGAAAAATCCATAGATCATAAAGCTGCACGCGGACTGGACGATAAACCCGTTCACGATGAGGGGACGGCGGAGGGGTTGCGATCCTTTCTGCGACACAAGCCTCTTCTCATTCTGGCGAGTTGTCTGTGTTTCTTCCATCTCGGAAACGCCGCGATGCTCCCGCTGTACGGCATGGCGGTCGTTAGTGCAGGCAAGGGTAATCCAGCCATGTTTACGGCGATGACCGTGATGGTCGCACAGGCTGTGATGATCGTCGTGAGCCTGCTGGCCATACGTTTCGTCAGGGACCGTGGTTACTGGATCGTCCTGCTGATATCGTTTGCCGCCCTATCGCTGCGTGGTTTGATCGCGGGAAGCTTCATCCAGCATTGGGGTGTGTGGCCGGTGCAGATCCTCGATGGGATCGGTGCGGGGCTTCAGAGTGTCGCCGTGCCAGGTCTGGTGGCCAGACTGCTGAACGGAACCGGACGGATCAATATCGGACAGGGCATTGTTATGACGGCGCAGGGCATTGGAGCAAGCCTCTCCCCGGCTCTGGGAGGATGGCTTGCGGAAGATCTGGGATACACCGTGGCGTTCTATACTCTGGGCTGCTTTGCAATCGTGTCACTGGGGCTCTGGATAGGTTCGGCATCGATACTGCGATCTGCCGATCAGGTGTCGGCATGACCTCTCACCAGGAGGCGATCTGGACGATCGCTGTTCTGGCGACGGCCGGTGTTATTCTTCGACCGTTTCGGATCCCGGAATGGATGTGGGCCGTCATCGGAGCCACGGTCCTCATGGTGACAGGGCTGATCCCCCTCACCATGGCGGGGGCCGGTCTCGTGAAAGGCGGCGATGTTTATCTGTTTCTTATCGGCATGATGCTGCTCAGTGAAACGGCGCGCGCAAACGGACTGTTCGACTGGATTGCGACCTGGGCCGTCAATCATGCCGCTGGTTCAACGGCAAAGCTGTTCAGCCTGGTTTATCTGGCCGGTGTCGTGGTGACGACGTTCATGTCCAACGATGCGACGGCTGTTGTGCTGACACCAGCCGTGTTCGCGGCAGCAAAAAAGGCAAAAGCTGATCCCCTTCCGCTGTTGTTTGCCTGCGCACTCGTCGCCAATGCGGCAAGCTTTGTCCTGCCTGTCTCCAATCCGGCGAACCTGGTTCTGTATGACGGCGCACTCCCTGCGCTGGGATCATGGATGAGGTCATTCGCGCTCCCGTCGATCTTGGCGATCATGACGACCTATCTGGTTTTGCGCCTCATGGAACGGTCACACCTGCGTCAGGACTGCGCCTCCCAGGTTGAAACCATTCCGTTAACACTGGGCGGCAAGGCGGCTTTTGTCGGCATCGTGCTAACTGCGCTTCTGCTTGTCACAGTGTCCGCTTTTGATCTGTCTCTCGGCTTGCCAACAGCGCTCGCCGGTATTGGGACAGCATTGGGCGTCTCAGCGCTGGCACGACGATCGCCGCTTGCGCTCATACGGGATATTTCATGGGGCGTTCTCCCGCTGGTCGGTGGCCTGTTTGTTCTGGTAGCTGCCGTCGAAAGTACGGGAGCGGTCGGAGTGCTTGGCCGCCTGCTTCAGCAAGCCGCCAAAAGCGATCCTGTCACTGCTGCCTGGGGGGCTGGCGCTCTTCTGGCTTTTATCTCCAACATCATGAACAACCTGCCTGCCGGATTAATTGCCAGTGAGACAGTGGCGCAGACTCATGTCCCGCGACTGGTGATTGATAACCTGTTGATTGGCGTGGATCTTGGCCCAAACCTTTCCGTGACGGGATCTCTAGCCACAATTCTCTGGTTGCAGGTGATCCGTCGAGAAGGCGAAGAGGTCGGGTTTCTACAATTTCTCAAGGTTGGTGCTGTGGCTATGCCCGTTGCGCTTTTCACGGCACTCGGTGCGCGACTGTTGGTCGGATGACGGCCGCGGTAATCCTGTCGCTGCTCGCCCTGGCTGCGTTGCACATCGCATAATCTGGCAATCCCTCTCGACCATCGGCGAATAACGAGAAGTGTTGCGGACCATCCGCTTTCCTGAAGGGTTTCGGGCGCCGCGAGGCGTACGAAAGTCTGGGAAGACCGAACCCGCGACACCGGGACTCAGTTATGGGGAATTTGCAATTGGCGCCGTCCCGGGGGAGAGGCTGAGCCAGAGCATACAGGTGCGTTTGTGGAACTGGAACGGGTTTTTGTGACCGGATCTGCATGACGCAATGACAGAACTGGCAGTGTAGGCAGCGATTTTCCCGGGTTTTCCAGTGATGCGTACAGGAGATACGGTTTGTCGGAGCGATGCCACTCCGATATCGGGATCGGTCATGCTGTAATCTCTGCGGGCTGTCATGGTGATCCCCCGGCCGGATCAGTCGCCCGTGGTGGTCCTCGGGGCTGGCACCATCGGGGAAGGATCTGGATGACGACCATCGAACCACCACAGCATGGGCACGGCGGTGGCGTGGCCGGTTCGGCCTCCGGGACTTCTGGCGCTGGTGTGGATATGACCTTGAGCAGTTCCCGCACCCGGGCGAGGCTGGCCTTGCGACTGGAACTGGCCAGCAGGCCATAATGGCGGATGCGATGAAATCCCCGTGGCAGGACATGCAGCATGAAGCGGCGGATGAACTCATCCGTGGCGAGTGTCATGACCTGCTGCTGGTGGGCCGTGTCCCGCCGGTAGTCCTTGTAGCGGAACGTCACGCCGTTTTCGTTGAACGCCAGGAGGCGGCGGTTCGAGATGGCGACACGGTGGGTATAGCGCGACAGGTAGGCCAGCACTGCTTTAGGACCGGCAAAAGGCGGTTTGGCGTAGACGACCCAGCGCGTGCTGCGCACAGGGGCCAGATACCGCATAAAGGCACGGCGGTCTGCCAGAGGGGCAAGCTGCCCCCGAAAGGCCAGCCGGTCGGTATCGAAAAGTGCGCGCAGCCGGGTCAGGAACAGGCGGCGGAACAGTTTGCCCAGCACGCGAACGGGCAGCAGGAAGGCAGGGCGTGACGAGATCCAGCGCTGGCCATCGGGCGAGAGACCGCCACCCGGCACGATCATGTGCACATGGGGATGATGGGTCAGCGCCGAACCCCAGCTGTGCAGCACGGCGGTGATGCCGATGCGGGCACCCAGATGCCGGGGATCGGCGGCGATCGTCATCATCGTCTCCGAGGCCGCCTGGAACAGCAGGGCGTAGAGAACGGCCTTGTTCTGGAGCGCGATGTCGGCGATCCGCGCCGGCATGGTGAAGACGACATGGAAATATCCGACCGGCAGCAGATCGGCCTCCCGTTCGGCCAGCCATGTCCGCGCGGCGTTCCCCTGACAGCGCGGACAATGACGGTTGCGGCAGCTGTTATAGGCGATCCGCCAGTGTCCACAGTCCCCGCAGGCCGCGACATGACCACCAAGGGCCGCGGTGCGACAGTGTTCGATCGCCGACATGACCTTGAGCTGCTGCAGGGGGAGACGGCCGGCATGGGCTGACCGCCAGGCAGGGCCGGCAGCCCGGAAGATGTCCCCCAGTTCGAGGGAGGCAGACATGACCGCCCCCCCGGGGGATCAGCCGTCGGGCCTCGCCTGCGTTGTCGCCAGCATGCCCAGCCTGTCGAGCGGACTGATGACGGCCCGCACGGTCCGTGTCGCAACTTTTGTATAAAGGGCCGTGGTCTCCAGACGGGAATGACCCAGCAGAACCTGGATCACGCGGACATCGACACCATCCTCAAGCAGATGTGTGGCAAAGCTATGCCGCAGGGTATGAGGCCCCACACGTCTGGTGATCGAAGCAGCCCGCGCGGCATCGACAACCACACGATGGAGTTGCCGTGTGCTGATGGGCCTCATGGTGTCCTGCCCGGGAAAAAGCCAGCCACCGGAATGCATCACGCCCTGCTGGCGTCCGGCCTTCCACCACTCCCGCAGCAGGGGCAGAAGGTCTGCCGGAAGCATGGCGTTGCGATATCGTCCTCCTTTGCCCCGTTCGACCCTGAGCAGCATGCGCTCGCTGTCGATATCACTGATCTTGAGAGCGGCGACCTCGGCCACCCGCAGGCCTGCCCCATAGGCGACCGACAGGGCGGCCTGATGCTTGAGGCATACGGTCGCGTTGAGCAACCGGGCAACTTCATCACGGCTCAGCACGACGGGCAGGTTGCGGGGCTGCGCTACCCGGACCAACTTGCGTGCAAGGTCAGGGCGGTCGAGCGTCTGGGTGAAGAAAAACCGCAGCGCCGACACGATGGCATTCATGGTCGGTGTCGGCATGCCAGCCGCGTTCTGCGCAATCTGGAACTGGCGCACATCCTCGCCTGTTGCCGTGTGGGGTGAGCGGCCCAGAAACGTGGCGAAACGGCCGACATCGCGAAGGTAATTACGCTGCGTCTCCCGGGAGAACCGCCGCACCGCCATGTCATCAAGCAGGCGCTGGCGAAGGGGACTGATTGCAGCAATGCACAGGGACTCTGTCATCATCCGGCTCCTTCTGGTGGGAAGAAGCCAGAGTGCTTGGCCCGATCAGGACAGTTCCAAATAAAACAGATCGCTCACGCCGTGGTGACAGACCTGCACACCGCACCAATCCCGCGCAGCGGGTTCGTTCATCCTGAAAACTTGGACAGCTCTTTCTGTAAGCGAGATGAGGCGTCAGCAGCCTGTCTGCTTGTCCCGCGCTAAGCGCACTTACCGGTTTCGCCTCTTCTAGGACATTAGCGGCTCAATGACGAACAGCGAAAAGCGGACATCATCTTATACCGTTGCCGTCGTTTCGTGCCGGTCCGCTTCACGTAGCAGAACGGCAATCCCCCGGACTACCGGAGACATCACGCCGCCTTGCAGATGCAATCGCGTCGCACGCGGCGTGCCTTCGACCGCCTCTCGTGCCACCTAAAAAGGATCCGTGTGTCTTGAGTCCATCCAACGCACCGATGGTCTCGGTCGTTTTAGCAGTGTCATATGCACCCGCCGTGACCCGATGCTGGTATGAACGCGGACGTAATGATTTTCCTATCTGGAGCAAGATTATGTCTTTGCTCAGATGTGCCACACGGGCTGGACGCTCGACGGCAATGACATCCGTGTTAAACAAAGCGCCCGCGTTCATCGCCAGACGCTGTGGGAAGAGGAGCGCTGTAAATCCGACCGCCTCAATCAACTCGCTTTGCAGACACTGGACGCCCTATCGGTTCCATAGTGCTGTAGTTTCGGCCAGATCGCCAGGGCCGACACCCTATGTTACTGTTGCTTGCAAAAAAGTCGTTGCGATTAGCACCCCCACGACAGTGGGCCAATCTCTAACCTGCAATGTCGAGACCACTATCTCATCATTAGAGGCATGGTTCGTGATCGCTTACATCCGCAGAGGTCTGGGGAAAATCAATCAAGTCGATTTCTGAAGCACACTCTCAGATTATCTCAGCATCAGCTATTTTATGAAAGTAAAAAACGGAAATAGCTTTGTTGCTTTTCTTAATTAAGGCGTTATAATATTTTAATTTGCAGTTTTTATAATAATATTAAAGATTATTTATTTATGGAAAGAAAATGTTTAGGTTATATATTATAAAAAACAGAGAAAAGTTTTATTTAATATAGAAATTTAATATATTTAAAACCGGATAATAACAGGTTTTTGGCCAATCATCGCTACATCTGTAAGATGGGATACCACGTTAGCTGCGACATCTCCGCGAGACACAACACCGTTTCGCCACTGTGCCGGTGCCATTAAGATTTTAGCTTTGCCGCTGATGCTCCCGTTGATCAGCACGCCCGGTCGCCAGATCGTCCAGTCCAGACCGCTGGCGACGATAAGCCTTTCCTGCCGGGTCTTGTCGTCATAAGCGCGACCAAACAGCATACGAAAGGGCAGGCGCTGAAACGGACCGATAGCAGCGGCACTGTCGCCTGCACCAAAGCCGGTTACAGCCACCAACCGGCGCACGCCCTGGCTGATCATCAAAGGCACCAAGACCCCCGTAGCCTGGGAAAACAAGTCGATCGGTCTGAACAAATCACGGTTGGAAACCCCCAGAACCTGTATTACCCCATCGACGCCGACGAGCGCTCGCCTCACGTCCTGCGACGCCAGAGCATCACCGGGGAATTTCTCAAGCCGATCGTGCGTCAGTTTGATGCCGGAGGCGCCGCGAGCAAAGGCTCTGACACTATGACCTTGGCCAAGCGCCGCCTTGACGACTTCGAGCCCGAGGCCTCGCGATGCACCCATCACCAGAACAAACACAACACGCCTCCAACACACTTGTCTTCCATCATCATCCTTTGAGGGTGCCACAGAGGAAACACGTCATTTAGGGCATAGGCGCCAGATGCCCAGTCAGGATGCCAGGCAGTAACCCGGACGACCTGACATGTTCCCGAAATGTCAGGTCGTCACAGGGCGGGAAGTATTGCAAGATGTGATAATGAATGATCGACACGACGACGATACCTTCACCGTATGGTACGATGGCGGCTGTCCACTCTGCCTGCGCGAGATCGCGCTGATGCGCCGATGGGATCGGGCAAAGCGTATTCACTTCGTCGATCTCACCGACCCGGCGCAGGCCTGCCCTCTCGACCGGCAATTGCTGCTCGATCGTTTCCATGCCCAGCAAGGCAGTGTGCTTTATGACGGCGCCGCCGCTTTTGCGGCCATGTGGCGCGTCATTCCGGCGCTGCGACCGCTTGGCGAACTCGCCCGGCTGAAACCGGTCCTGTGGGTTCTTGAGGCAGGTTACCGTCGGTTTCTTAGGGTGCGGCCGATCCTGCAGCGATGGCTGAGATGAGGGTAGCAGCTGTGTTCGGCGCCGGCGGCGGCATCGGCCATGCTGTCGTCGAACGCCTTGCCGCGTCTGGGCGCTATGCGCGCATCCATGCGGGATCACGCCGACCATGCGTCGGCTTTGGTGCCACGGTGTCGCCGTTCACCTTCGATTTGACCGACGAGAACAGCATTGCCGACGCCGCGGCCTCAATCGAGCACACCCCCGAATTGGTCCTGTTAACCACCGGGATTCTGCATGATCGGGTGCGGAACATTGTTCCCGAAAAGACATTTCGCAGCCTCGATGCCGCGTCCATGGCCCGCGTCTTCGCCATCAACACCACCGGGCCGGCGCTGATTGCCAAGCATGTGCTGCCACGTCTGCCACGCGATCGACGCTCGGTTTTCGCGGTTCTCTCCGCACGGGTCGGCTCCATTGGCGACAACCGGTTGGGAGGCTGGCATGCCTATCGTGCCAGCAAGGCGGCGCTTGACATGCTGGTGGTCAATTTCGCTATCGAGATGCGGCGCACCCACCCTGAGGCGATCGTCGTGGCCCTGCACCCCGGCACCGTGGGCACCGCGCTTTCAGCGCCATTCCAAGGTGCCGTGCCAGCGGGAACGCTCTTTTCGCCCGCCACGTCGGCAGAGAATCTTCTGCGGGTGATCGAGACTCTCACCACTGCCGATAGCGGCAGACTGATTGCGTGGAATGGAGAAAGGCTGCCTTGGTGAAAATGCGCAGAAAAGCCGATCTGCCGAGCAAACTCTGCGCGGCCTGCGGGCGGCCCTTCGTCTGGCGCAGAAAATGGGCGCGCGACTGGAGTTCCGTGCGCTATTGCTCCACCCGCTGCCGCTCAACCAAGGGAAGCGAGAAAACGCTCGGCGTCACGCGTTAACCGGGCCTGTTTTTCGGGTGCGAACCCCTCCCATGTGCGCACCATCTGTGCCATGCGCGGATTGCCGCGCAGCCGGTCGGCATGGCGCGCGACAAAATGCCAGTAAAGCAGATTGAACGGGCAGGCTTTCGGCCCCTCCTTTGCCTTGACGTCGTAGGTGCAGGCCTCGCAATAATCGCTCATGCGATGGATATAGGCACCGCTGGCCGCATAGGGTTTACTGGCCAAAAGACCGCCGTCGGCAAACTGGCTCATGCCGATGGTGTTGGGCAGTTCGACCCACTCGAACGCGTCGGCGTAGACCGCCAGATACCATTCATGAAGCGCGTGCGGGTTTATCCCGGCGAGCAGCGCGAAATTGCCGGTGATCATCAGCCGCTGGATATGATGGGCGTAGGCCTCTTCGCGCGTCTGGGAGACACAGGCGCCCACGCAGCTCATGGGCGTGTCGGCGCTCCAGTAAAAAGACGGCAGAGGCCGATGCGCGTCCAGCGCATTGCTCTGCGCATACTCGGGTCCGCGCCACCAATAGATGCAGCGGACAAACTCGCGCCAACCAATGATCTGACGGATGAAACCCTCCGCGCTGTTAAGCGGCACACGCCCCGCGCGCCACTCAGCCTCCACCGCGCGGCACATCGTCAGCGGGTTGAGCAGGCCAAGGTTGAGATAGGCCGACACCACTGAATGACAGAGAAAACGATGCCCCTTTAGCATTGCATCCTGATAGCGGCCGAAATCTCGGAGGCCATGGCGCAAAAAATGGGCGAAAGCAGCCTCGGCCCCGGCGCGGGTGACAGCGAACCAGAAAGGATTCAGTTCGCCGAAATGATCAGGAAAACACGTCGCCACCATCTTCAGCACATCGCGTGTGATCGTGTCGGACTCGAAACGCAGCGGATCAGGCATAACCAGAGCGCCCGGCGCCGGGTTGCGATTGTCGCGATCGAAATTCCATTTTCCCCCGGCAGGCTGGTCGCCTTCCATCAACAGACCTGTCTTGCGGCGCATCAGCCGATAGAAATGCTCCATCCGAAGGCCCGTGCGTTTTTCAGCCCAGGTGGCAAAGCGGTGACGATCGGCCAGAAAGCGATCGTCGGGCAGCAGGGTGAGTGACGGCCATTGTGCCATTTCCTGCATCAGGCGCCATTCGCCAGGCTCTGTGGCGAAGACCTGCGCCGCACCGTGCCGGGCGGATGCGCGCATCACCTCGCCGCGCAGGCTGCCGGAATTGGCCGGATCGCTTAATGTGACGTAATCGACACGCCAGCCGGACATGCGCAATTCCGCTGCGAAATGCCGCATTGCCGCGAGGATCAGCACGATCTTCTTCTTGTGATGGCGGACATACGTGGCCTCGGCGATGACCTCCGCCATCAACACCACATCGTTTTCCCGGTCGGCCGCTCGAAGGGAGGATAGGGCCGGCGTCAGCTGGTCGCCCAGAACAAGAACTATACGTTTCATGTCGAAAGATTAGCTTGCCGCCCCCTGACGCAAAGCCTGACTTCAGGGGCAAAAATCCGTCAGAATCCCGCTTCGATTGCAAGGCGCACGGCATCGGCGGTCGTCTGCGCGCCCAAGGCGCGCAACATGGCGGCACGATGCATTTTGACCGTACGCTCGGACACCCCCAACGCATGAGCAATCTGCTTGTTGAGCTGGCCCTTTGCCATCGCCAGCAACACCGTGCGTTGCCGGGGCGATAACCCTTCGACCTTGAGGCGCGCGGCCGCTGCGCGGCTTTCGTCGGGCCCGTCCGGAATCTGCATCTGGGAGCCGAGAAAATAAAGGAGTTCCCCTTCGCTATCGAATATAGGCGCCACCATCACGGCATTGCGAAAAGGATGGCCGTCCTTCCTGTAATTAAGAATCTCGACCATCACCGGCCGTCGTTCGCGGATGCCTGCACGGAGGGTTTCCATCAACTGCGGCTCCGTCCCGGCCCCGGTCAGAAAACGACAATTGCGGCCGATGACCTCCTCACGGGTATAACCGGTCAAAGCCTCGAACGCGGCGTTGCATTCGATGATCGGATTGTCGGGCAGCCGCGGATCGCTGATTACAGCAGCGACTATACTGTCAGCGATCATGTCTGAAATAGCCATCGGCCACTACTCCACGCTCCGGCGCCAACCATTTCCAGCGTCCGAAAAGAAAACGAACATACCCTTTTTGCCATATTGCCGACAACCGCCCGATGCCCGGATATGAAAGCTAGTCAACCGTAACGGTATCTTTCGCATAATGCCGGGAAGGCCAACGCCTTATGAATGTCATGACCGCCATTTGTTCGTGCAAGGAAGTCTGCGACCACGCCAAAGAAGCGAGGTCGTCCCGAGCCGTTCCAGCCGACATGACGGCCTGTTAAATCGGAGGCAACAATGCGCATCGTTATTATCGGAGCTGGAATGGCGGGGCTGACCTGCGCACAGGCGATCTGCAAGGCTGGCCACGCGGTGACATTGTTCGACAAAGGTCGTGGTGCAGGTGGACGGATATCGACGCGGTGCATATCCGTGAACGAGGAGACACTGGCCTTCGATCATGGGGCCCAATATTTCACTGCGCGCGGAGCATCGTTCCGCGAACAGGTGGCGCATTGGCATATTCGGGGCGTGGTAGCGCCATGGCCTGTCGCCGGAGCCGATGCCTGGGTGGGCACGCCCGGTATGAACGCGCCGGTCGCGCACATGGCCGCGCAGCAGGAGGTGCATTTCTCCAGCCACGTTATGGGACTGGCATCGGAAGGGCGGAAGTGGCGGATCATGCTGCAAGATGGATGCGCCCATGGTCCCTATGACGCCGCCATTCTGGCTCTTCCGGCAGAGCAGGCCGCCGCCTTTCTGGGGGCACACGATCTGCAAATGGCTGCTCATGCCGTGGCTGCGCGTTCGCGGCCTTGCTGGACGGCGATGATCGCGTTTTCGGATCGGTTGCCCATCGAGACCGATATTCTTCGCTCTGCTGGACCGATCGCTTGGGCAGCACGCAACAGCTCTAAGCCCGGCCGGGATACGCCGGAAACATGGGTCGTGCAGGCCGGATCAGATTGGTCGTTTCGGCATCTGGAGAAGGACGCGGAGGATGTTGCGGAACGATTAGCCGCGTGGCTGACAAATCAGACATGGGGCGTCTCCTTGCCTGACCGAAAATGTCTCGCTGCGCATCGCTGGCGCTACGCAATGACGCGACCTTCTTCATGTGGTGCCCTCTGGAATCCCGACCTGCGTCTGGGGGCCTGCGGCGACTGGCTGTTGGGGCCGCGCATAGAACTGGCCTGGCAATCTGGCGCGGCACTTGCGGCAAAAATTCTCGCCTGAGGAGGGGATCCTGTAACTCAATTTCGCCCTCGCATTTCGCGATGTCATCACAAGTGGACATCCATCCCGTGAAGCCTACGCGAACATTCAGCCGAAAGGACGAGTCATGAAACATCAGGAGAAGGAAACCCCGAAACTCGTCATGCTGCGCGCTTCCGAAAGGACGCTTCTTGATCGTGACGAAGCATGCAAGGTTCTGGGGATCGAACCGGGGACGATGCGCAAACTTAACCTGCTTGGCTGCGGAGCACCGTCCCTGAAAGTGCGAAACGTGAGGCTCTACCGGCGGGAGGACATCCTCGTGCTCCGCGAGCGCTGGATGGCCGCCGTTGACGTTAATGAACAGGATCGTCTTGCCCGACGCCGGAGACGCGATGAAAGCTGTGGAGCGGAGAAAACCGATCCACTCATGATGTTTCTCGCGCATCGGACCATGATTGATCGTCTAGTGATTCGGTTGTTCTGGAGCATGATCATTTTCGGCGGCCTGATCTGCCTGATTCTGTATTAGGAAATGCCACGACAATTGACGAGAGCGAGGACATTTTTGAGTATCAATCCAGACGGAAGTCTTGAACACCTGATGCTGCGGATCGCCGTCGGGGATCACGCCGCTTTTCGAACTCTCTACGACCAGCAGTCGCCACAACTCTACGGTCTGGCCCTCCGCCTGCTGCGACAGCCGGAGATAGCGGCCGACGCGGTGCATGACACGTTCGTCGAGATCTGGCAGCGGGCGGCGCGCTTCGACCCAGAGCGCGGAAGCGTCGGCGCCTGGCTTGGGACCCTGCTTCGCTATCGGGCAATCGACATTCATCGTCGAACGCGGCGGGAGGAAAGCGGTTATGAGCGGCCGGAAGAAGTGGATCGGGCCCCCGATCCTTTAGACAATCTAGAGAGTTCGGAACAGGGGCGGGCGCTGCGGCTTTGCCTGGATACTCTTGAGCCGCGATATCGGGAGGTCGTGGTTCTCGCATTTCTTGATGGGCAGTCGCATGCCGAGCTTGCGCAAACGCTTGCGACACCCCTTGGGACGATCAAATCCTGGGTGCGGCGCGCACTGGGTGCCTTAAGGAGTTGCCTTGGGTCATGAGCGATCGACCGCAGATCCCTGGGTCGGACGACGACCGCTATATCGTGGCAGGCGAATATGTCCTGCGGCTAATCCCGGAAGAAGAGGCAATGCGGGTCGAGGCCGATCCGTCGATGGCGCCGTTGATCGCCTCCTGGGAACAGCGGCTCGCGCCCCTGCTCACCGTGCCGGCGCCCGTGCCTCCGCCTGCCGATCTCTGGCACCGGATTGCCCGCTCGACCGGAATTGCGGACCGGCCTGTCCGATCGCCACGAGGCTCTGCTTCGTGGGCCCGGAGCATCGCCTTCTGGCGCGCAGCCACGGCAGGCATGAGCCTTGCGGCAGTCGTTCTCGCCGGCGTAATTCTCTCACGGGATCGTCTGGAAGACCGGCAGGCGCGCTTCGTCGCAGCACTTGCGCCAACGGACGCGCAGGCCGGGTTTGTCGTTAGCCTGGCCGCCGACGGGAGCCTTACCGTTGAGAATAGCGGTCGCATCCACGCTCGAAGCGGTCGCGATCTGGAGCTGTGGGTTTTGCCCGACGGCGAGAAAGAGCCGAGATCGCTCGGCGTCTTGCGCGGCGAAGGAAATATCGCAATCAGAGAGAAGATGACGTTCAGCAGCGCCCAGTTCATGATCACCGACGAGCCGTCCGGCGGTTCATCAACGGGGCAGGTTTCCGGTGCGATATTGTTCGCTGGAAGGCTTTCGCCGCTTCCAGAGTAACCGCCCGGAAACGCCCAATCTCATAAAAAGTAATCTGCCCCTCATCCAAATGCTTGCCTCCTCCGTAATCCCTTTAACCACGGCGTCTTCGTGCATCCGAAGACGCCGTCGCATGCTATTGGGAGCGGGTGTATGTCAGATGCGGAAGACTGCCGGGTCGCCATTATAGGCTCGGGTCCCGGCGGACTGGCGGCCGCGATGCTGCTCGGTCATCGTGGCGCCGAAGTGACGGTTTTTGAAAGCCGGAACGAGGAGGGGGGCCGATCCGGTGCCTTCAGGGGCACGACGCAGGACGGGATTTTCAGCTTTGATATCGGCCCGACTTTTTTTCTCTATCCCGAGATGTTGCGGAGCCTCTTCGCCGAATGCGGCCTCGATCTCGATCGCGAAGTCTCACTTGCACGGCTTGATCACCATTATGACCTGATCTTCGAAGATGGTCCGAAATTGTCGGTCTCGTCTCGCGTCGATGATCTCGAAGCGGAAATAGCCAAAATAAGTGCCACGGACGCGGTGGGCGTCCGTCCCTTTCTGACAGAAAACCGGCGTAAGCTGGAAGCGTTTGCGCCGATCCTGCAAAGGCCATTCAATTCGCTCGCGGATGTTGCCCGGCTCGATATGCTCAAGGCCCTGCCGCTCCTGCGTCCGCATCGTTCGGTGGACGCCGATCTGGCGCGCTATTTCAATGACCCCCGGACGCGGCTCGCCTTCTCGTTTCAAAGTAAATATCTCGGCATGTCACCGTACCGCTGTCCGAGTCTGTTCACGATTCTCGGCTTCATGGAGCATGAATTCGGCGTCCATCATCCGATTGGCGGCACGCGGGCCGTGATGGCCGCCATGCGGCGCGCGGCGGAACGGTTCGGCGTCCGTTTCCGCATGGGCGAGGCCGTCAGCCAAATCGCATTTTCCGGACGGCGGGCCGTCGGCGTCGTCACAGCGAATGGCGTCCATCCCGCAGACGCCGTCGTGGTGAACGCGGATTTCGGTCGGGCGATGACGCGCCTTGTTCCCGATAGACTACGCCGCCGCTGGACGGACCGGAAGATCACCGGCAAGCGCTATTCCTGTTCCACCTTTATGCTCTATCTCGGAATCGAGGGGCGGCTGGACACGATTGGTCACCATTCCATATTTCTCTCCCGTGAATACCAGAAGAATTTCGCCGAGGTCGAGGCGGGCCTGACGCTCCCTCAAGATCCGTCGCTTTACGTGCAGAACGCCTGTGTCACCGATCCGGGCCTGGCGCCGGCGGGGTTTTCCACGCTGTATGTGCTGATGCCCGTCGGTCATTTGCGCGAAGACGGTCTGGATTGGTCGGAAGAGACGCGGGCACGGGCGCGGGCACTTGTCCTCGCGAGACTGCGTGATGCGGGATTTCCAGATCTGGAGCATCGCATCCGGTTTGAAAAAATCGTGACACCCCAGGACTGGGAAGACGAAATGGACGTCCATCGGGGCGCGGTCTTCAATCTCGCCCATTCGCTGGACCAGATGCTCTACCTTCGTCCCCACAACCGTTTCGAGGATCTTGAGCGGGTCTATCTCGTGGGCGGCGGCACGCATCCGGGCAGCGGTCTGCCGGTGATTTTTTCCGGCGCGCGCGTGTCCTGCGCCCTTCTGGCGGACGATCTGGGGCTGGCTAAAGCGCCCCGCGCCTCAAACTCTTTTGTCGCGCCAGCGGGCGCCTTTCAGCACGGAGAACCGATATGAGCGCAACTCTGCCCGTGGCCGTGATCGGCGGCGGTCTCGCGGGGCTGGCGAGTGCCTGCACGCTGGCGGCGCGCGGCTGGCCGGTCACCTTGTTCGAGAAGAACGGCTGGTTCGGCGGCAAGGCGGCCGTGCTGGAACAGGACGGGTTCCGCTTCGATATGGGGCCGACAATCCTGACTGTGCCCGAGGTGCTGCGCCGCGTATTCGACGAGGCCGGGGTGGATATGGATGAGCGGCTCGATCTGCGGCGCCTCGACCCGCAATGGCGCTGTTTCTTCGAGGACGGGCTCGTGCTCGACCTTGAAGAGAATATCGAAGCGATGGCCGCTAGACTGGAGGCACTTTCGCCCGGCGACGGCGACGGATACCGCCGGCTGATCGAAATGAGCCGCGGTCTGCACGAGGTCTCGGAAAATTTTTTCTTCTGGAAGTCGGTCGGCGGACTGCGCGACACGGTCGACTTGCGCGCGAACATGGACCTGTCGACGCTACGTCAGGTCCTGAGCCTGCGGATGGGATCGAACGTCGCGCGTGAAATACGCCGCCGGGTCGCCGATCCGCGGGCTAGCCAAATGCTCGATCACATGACCCAATATGTGGGATCGTCGCCAGCGCTTTCGCCTGCCGTTCTGTGCTCGATCGCCCACATGCAGGCCCAAGGCGGGGTCTGGTATCCGATGGGAGGCACCCGCGCGGTCCCGGATGCACTGATCCGTCTTGCGGGCGAATTGGGCGTGCGGCTGCAGGCTGGCGTCGACGTCACACGTATCGTTGAACGCGACGGGCGCGTCCGGGCAGTCGAGACCGCGTGTGGCGAACAGATCAAGGTCTCGGCCGTTGTGTCGAACATGGACAGCGTGCGGACGATGCGTGAACTCGTCGGCGGAGAACCGGCGGCAGCGTTCGCGCGGCGATGGAAGCGCAAGCGACCGGCTTGCTCGGGCGTGGTGCTCTATCTCGGGCTTGATCGCGGATACGAACATCTCCTGCATCATGATTTCCTGTTCTCGCACGATCCGGAGCAGGAGTTCGAGGATATCTACCGGGCCGGAATTCCGGCCGCCGATCCCACCTGCTATCTCGCGGCCCCGGCGCGAACCGACCCTTCAGTTGCGCCTCCCGGTGGGGAAGCGCTTTATGTGCTGGCCCACACGCCTTTCATCCGCCGTGGTCAGGACTGGGAGAAAATGTTTCCCGCCTATCGCAGGACGATCCTTGAAAAGCTCAAGCGCTGCGGCGGTATGCCGGATATCGAGGACCGCATCGTGACCGAGGCGCATCTCACACCACAGGACATTCACGACCGCTACCGTGTTCTGCGCGGCGCGATCTACGGGTTGGCGAGTCACGGCGCGTTCACTGGCGCGTTCAAGCCGGCGAACCGCTCGCGCGAGTTGGCCGGACTTTATCTCGCTGGAGGAGCCGCCCATCCGGGGCCGGGAATGCCGATGGTCCTTATGTCGGGCTGGATCGCCGCTGACTGCCTCGATCGCGATCTCGGTGATGGGAGCGCGGCGCGAGCATCGGGGGGTGCCCGATGCGGAGTCGTCCGCGCCTGAAGCGCGCCGGGGATGTCCCGTCGCGTTCCTCACTGATAGTGCGTCTGACGACCCTGGCGATGATCAGGGCGCTCCGGCGTCAGTTCGATGCCGTGCGCCTTTCTGGCGGCATTCCAATGGAGGCTTGCGCCGGGCGCCCGGTGATCGTCTGCGCCAATCATCCCTCATGGTGGGATCCCGCGATGTATTTTCTTCTGGGCAGCCTGTTCCCGGCCTATCGGCGGGGATTCGGCCCGATGGATGCGGCGTCTCTCGCCCGCTATCCCCTGTTGGAGCGTGCGGGGCTGTTCGGCGTCGATGCGCGCGACCCGCGTTCGATCGGGCGCTTCCTACGCACCGGCAAAGCGATCCTCGCCGATCCCCGCTCGATGCTCTGGATTGCGGCGCAAGGACGCTTTTCCGACGCGCGCCAACGACCGGTGGCGCTGCGGCCCGGCGTTGCGCACCTCGCCTGCCTGACGGAAAACCCGGTCGTTCTGCCGCTCGCGCTGGAATATGTTTTCTGGAACGAGAGCCGCCCGGAGGCGCTGGCTCGCTTTGGCGAGCCTGTCTTCGTCAGGGCGTCTGAAAGACCGAAAGAGCTCAATGCGCGGATCGAGGTCGCGCTGACCCAGGCGATGGACGAACTCGCCTGCGAGGCGAAAAGCCGGGACCCGGCGCATTTTTCCATGCTGCTGCGGGGAACGGCAGGTGTCGGTGGTCTTTATGATCTGGGACGGCGGCTTCGCGCGCTCGTCAGGGGCGAGCGTTTCGATCGCCGCCACATGATGGAGCCTCGTCGTCCATGAGCCCCCCCCCTCTCGCCTGGTGGCAGCGCCCTGGCTCGACCGCCTCCCGGCTTGGTCTCGTGCTCGCTGCGCTGCCTCTGGCGATCGCTGCGAGTAATCTCCTTATGGTGCGCAGGCCCCGCCGGTGGCGCGGGCGGCCTTCGATCTCGGTGCTGATCCCGGCGCGTGACGAGGAGGCGACCATCGCCGCCGCGGTGACCGCTATTCTCGCCTCACGTGACATCGATCTCGAACTTATCGTGCTGGACGACCACTCGACGGACGGGACCCGCGCCGTCCTGAACGGCATTCACGACGACCGGCTGCGGGTCATCCCAGCGCCGGATCTGCCGTCCGGCTGGCACGGAAAGCCTCATGCCTGCTCGTGTCTCGGTCAGGCGGCGTCGCATGAACTGATGCTGTTCCTCGATGCCGATGTCAGGGTTTTCCCGGACAGCCTCAATCGGTTTGCCACCTGGATGAATGACAATCCTGCCGTCGATCTCGCGAGCGGCGTGCCACGACAGATCGTATGCGGCGTTCTTGAACGGTTGCTGATTCCGCTGATCCATCTCGTGCTGTTCGGCTATCTCCCGGTGATTCTGGATAAGGGCGACCGGCCGGCCTTTGCGGCGGCGTGCGGACAGCTCATTCTCGTCCGGCGGTCGGCATGGCGCATGGTTGGCGGTCACGCGGCGGTTCGCGCGCGGCTCCACGACGCGCTGTCGCTCGCGCGCGCTTTTCGTCGCGCAGGCCTGCGCACGGCCGTCATCGACGTCACCGACCTTGCCGTCTGCCGGATGTATCGAAGCAATCGCGCGGTCTGGGCCGGCCTGTCACGCAACGCGACGGAAGGCATGGCCACCCCGAAGGCACTGCCGGTCTGGACGTTCCTGCTTGCTGGGGGGCATGTTTTTCCGTTGATTCAGCTTGGCCGCCGCGTGGATCGGGCCTCGGTCTCCGCCCTGGCCTGCGCGTTCGGACTGCGCGCGCTGCTCGCCATTCGGTTCCGACAGGATATGCTTTCGGTCGCGACGTCGCCGCTCGGCGTTGCCCTATTGCTGCTGCTGCAATGGCGCGCCCTGTTTCACAAACTCATGGGACGTCCGGTTGAGTGGCGGGGTCGCCTCTATTCTTCAGGAAAGCGTCAGACATCATGAATCTTCAGGCCGCCATCAACCGGAACGCGTTACGCTCACTCTCTCTGGCGCTCGCGGCGGGTTTAGCTCTCTCGCCTGCGATGGCGCAAGCCGGGGATATGACGGTCACTGTGACGAACATTCCGGACTCCGTTGGATTGGTTCGGATCGGAATCTGCACAGAGGCGGAATTCCCCGGAACCCAGTGCGCCCTGCACGCGCTTGTTCCAGCGGCCCGGGGTGAGGTAACCGCGATCATAGCGAATGTTCCCGCCGGTACATACGCTGTCGCAGCGTTCGAGGATCGTAACGGAAATGGCAAGCTGGATAGAAGCTTCTTCGGGATTCCGACCGAACCCATCGGCTTTGCGCGCAATCCGCCGATGCGAATGGGACCGCCCTCGTTTGCCGATGCGGCGCTCCGTATCCCTGCGGAGGGGGGCACCGTTACAGTTCCCCTTCGGCTCAGGTGATGAAGCGGGCTCGCGCTATGCGCGTATTGACGACAAATAATTTTTTAGAAAAAATTCAGCCATCGGGCAACGCCTGCCAGCCTGCGGCCATCTCCGGATCCGGGCGAGCGCAAGTGCAAGCGCGGCCATGGACCGCGTCGCACGCTGATCGTCACCGGCCTGGTCAGGGTAAGCAAACCTTCCGCGCCCCGGGTGGAGCCGTATCCACTTTCGCCGGTCCCTCCGAACGGGAGCCGCGGATCGGCGGTGGGAGCGATGAGATCGTTGATGACGATCGAACCGGCGCGTAAATCCGACGCAAGCTTACGGCAGGCTGCTTCCGGTCCGAACAGGGACGCACCGAGGGCATAGGGGCAGGCGAGATCGGAGCGGACGGCCTCGGCCATGGATCGCGACGGGATCAACGCGAGCCAGGGCGCGAAAACATCCGCGCGCAACAGCGCCATGTGCGGATTTGCGTTGGTCAGAAAGGTGACGCCGCCGATGTCGCGCGCAGATGCTCCGTCGGCCACAGCTTCGACCGTCAGGTTGGCAAGAATGGCGGAGACTGGCGGGTTTGGCTTGGGTACGCGCAGCTTCGCCAGATGGCGCAGCAGACGTGCTTCCATTTCCTGCGCCATGGTCTCGGCGATGAACACGCGATGCGGTGCGATGCAGGTGGCCCCGCCATTGAGACGCATCCCGAACGCCAGAGATCGCGCAACATGCTCAAGATCGGCGCCGGGCATTACGAAGACCGCGTCGTTGCCCGACAATTCGAGCGTCAAGGGCGTAAGGGTCTCCGCTGCGAGCCGGGCCACCCTGCGCCCGGTCGAGGCCGCACCTGTGAGAATGATATGGTCGAACCCGGCCCGCACCGCAGCTTCGCCGGCGGAGTCTGTATCTTCCAGTATCCTGATCAAACCGGGCGGAACTCCGGCAGACGACAGCAGTTCGCTCAAGGCGGCGACGCAGCCGGTCTGTCCGGGTGCAGGTTTTACCGCGACGGCGTTTCCGGCGGTGATCGCCTGCAACATCTGGCAGCCTGTCAGGAAAAGCGGATAGTTCGACGGGGCAAGAATGAGCACGGCGCCGAGCGGTCGCCGTTGTATGACGGCCCGCGTTCCAGCGAGCAGCAACGGACGCCCTTTGCAGCCGACGCGGCGTGGACGCAGCAATGCATGAGCTTCGCGCTCAAGAAACCGCGCCGCATCAAGCAGAGGCAAAATCTCTGCGGCCATCGTATCCGCGAGTGGCCTGAACTGAATCTTGCTGGCGATCAACTCGCTGCGGCGCGCCAGCAGACGTCTGAATTTCCGAATGATTGCAAGACGGTCCGCGACGGAGCGCGAAGCCCATCTTGCTGAAGTGTCGCGGAGCTGTTCGCGCAAGTGGGAGAAACCGGTCAAATGCATTTCCTTACAGCCGTGACTTGCGCCCTGGGTCCTTGCCCGGAGGTAAGACTGCCATCAGATGCCGCCGCTAAGTGGAAGACTGCGGGTACGCACCGGATTTCGTCGCGGCCAGCAGGCTGATAACCAACAAGGCGGCAGACATTTGCGGCGGTCTCAGACGGGCAAAGAATGACGGTAGCCTCTTTTTCTTCGCCAGGCCGACGTCTGCGATGAGAGTCAAGAGATAACCCGCCTGGAGAAGGCGCCAGGAATTTTCCTCGCGTGGCAGGGCAAGAGCGAGAAGGCCGGTGAAGTAGAGAAGCAGCATCGCCGAGATCTCCGAGAGAATCGGCCCCTCACGGTTATAAAAGCTGGCGCCGCGATGGACGCCGCCGAAAAAACAAAGGAGTGTCGCCGCCCACAGAAGGGCGAAGCGTCGCAGCACGGTCGCTGTTCGACGGGGCAAAAAGCAGATGCCGATAAGGCAGAGGAACAGAACGAGGACCGCGCTCCAGCCAAGCAGGAAACCTTCCGCGGGGGTTTGGTGCGCGTCTGATTCCTGACCGTGATAAACCCTGACTGCCATGAATCTCCTCATTTCCGTTATGCGACTTAACGCTGAGTTCAGCCACGGAACCGGCTGTTTTTTCTACGGCTCATTGCCGGCAAAGACGACGCGCGTACCGTCCGTGTTGGTCAGATTAGCGGCTTACCATAACGAACTCTACCGTACAAATGACGGCTTTCCATTTGTTTTGACCGAAAGCCAACCTTCCGTTAACCCCCCATTGCGGTCGTGATTTCCGGGAGGTGACGGGGACGCCGTGTTCCGGGATGAGGGGCTGGGTGTTTCTGGGGATGGATGGGATCCCGCGTGGGAAGTAGTCATAGGAGGAAGAGGTCGGCTTTGCCTTTGGTGCCGAATAACCGGCATCAGAGGAGAGTTTTCCATGACCACGACCACCATCCTGCCCCCTGCGTCCCGTGGTGCGGCGTCCGGCGGCTTCCGGATCGATCCGTCGCGCGGAGAGCGTAGCGCCCGCGTATCGTCCGAATGGTTCTCGCGGCCCGATGACGAGCGGTATCTCTCGCTGTCCGACCTACATGCCGCGACCCTGGCGCGGGCGGATCGGGCCACGGCCCGCACGGTGGAAAGCCGTGCCATTCGCGTCGAGGCGTCCCGAGACAATGCCGAGCGCCTGACCCTGACCGTGCCGGGGCAGAATGACCCGATTGCACCCACGCACTGGTCGTTCGGCCAGATGTGCAGCCTGGTTGGTGCCCCGTCTTCCTATCTGCGTAATCTTCCTGCCCCGTTGGCGGCGATCAACCTGCAGCACGGGCTGCTGTCGCACCGCGCCGAACTGGTCAAGACGCTGGAGACCGAGGACGGGCGTGTGGAACTGCGCGCCGTGACCGGTCCGGATTATGGCCGCATCTGGGACCACGAACTGGTCGGCGCGGTGCGCAAGATCGCCGGCGATGGCACGGGCGATACCAATTGGAAGGTGCCGGGTGTGATCGACTGGGCCACCATGACCCATAATCCCTATGTGGACATCACCAAGGAAACCACGACGCTCTACGCATCGGATCGCGATGTGTTCCTGTTCCTCGTGGACGATACGCACCCGATCGAGGCTGGCCGCCTGCCCAATGGCGACCCCGATCTCTATTTTCGGGGTTTCTACGCCTGGAATTCGGAAGTCGGCAGCAAGAGCCTCGGCATCGCCTCCTTCTACCTGCGCGGAGTATGCCAGAACCGCATGTTGTGGGGCGTGGAAAATTTCGAACAGATCACGATCCGGCATAGCAAGTTCGCCGCCTCGCGTTTCGTGCATCAGGCGACACCAGCCCTGCGGAATTTCGCCACGGCCAGCCCGGCCTCGTTTGTCTCCGGCATCCAGGCGTCACGCCGGGCGCTGGTGGCGAAGAATGACGAGGATCGGGAAAGTTTCCTGCGTCGTCGCGGGTTCTCGAAGCCGGAAACCGCGAAGATCATCGAAACCGTGCTGCATGAGGAAGGGCGCAAGCCCGAGAGCGTGTTTGATTTCGTGCAGGGGATCACGGCGCTGGCCCGCACCAGGGCCAACCAGGATACGCGGCTCGATCTGGAGGAGAAGGCCCGCAGGCTGATGGAGCGTGCTTCCTGAAAGCCGATTTTCTGTCTTTCTGCCAATGCGTCTTTACGAGCCCGGCCACTGCGCCGGGCTTTTTCGTTTCGGGAGTTCTTCCGATGGCCGATTTCTTCACGCATTTTTCCTGTGTGCTCGATGTGGGCACGGTGGACAATGCCGCCAAGGCGCTCGACCTCTACAATGAATTCATGGACGAACTGGCGGCGGAAGATCCGCCCTCTGACGGTTTTGTCCTGTCGATCGTGCCTGAATATGGCGGCACGAAGCTCTGGATGCACGATGAGACGACCGGCGATCCGCAGCAGGTGGTGGAATTCGTGCTGCGCTGCGCACGGGCCTTCCGGCTGCGGGGTCGATGGGGGTTCCAGTGGGCCAATACGGCGTCCCGTCCCCGGATTGGCGCCTTCAGCGGTGGCGCGCATCTGCTTGACCTTGGCCGGCGCAGGACGATTTCATGGATGACCACCGATCGCTGGCTGGCGATTGCCCTGGACGGAGGCAATCCCGACACAGGAGGGTACGGCGATGACCTTGCATGACGCGGGCGATCTCGCGCGTCGTCTGGCGGAGAACGCGGAGGCGGTGTGCCGGCGGTATCTGTCCGCCGGTCGCCGTCACGGCAATTACTGGCTGGTCGGCGACGTGCGCAACACCCCCGGCCGGTCGCTGTTTGTCCGGCTGCACGACACCGCCAACGGCAGGGCAGGAAAATGGACCGACGCACAGTCGGGCGAGCATGGCGACCTGCTCGACCTGATCCGCGAGAGCCTCGGCCTGGTGGATTTCCGCGACGTGGCCGACGAGGCGCGTGCCTTCCTCAGCCTGCCGCGTCCTGATCCGGTGCTTCTGTCGCGGGATCGGCCTGCCCGTGAGCGTGGCGCTGTCAGTTCCTCGGAAGCTGCACGTCGGCTCTGGACCATGTCCGGGCCGATCGCGGGTACATCCGTAGAAGCGTATCTCCGTAGACGCGACATTACGCTTTTGCACGGAACCGAAGCCCTGCGCTTCCATCCGCGCTGCTATTATCGCCCGGACGAGCACACTTCGACCGAGACCTGGCCAGCGATGATCGCCGCCGTCACCGACCTCGATGGCACCCTGACCGGTGTGCATCGCACCTGGCTGGCGGCAGAGGGTCGTGGCAAAGCCCCGGTCGATCATCCGCGTCGTGCCCTGGGCGGGCTGCTCGGCCACGCCGTGCGTTTCGGGGTGGCATCCGACGTGCTCGCTGCCGGGGAAGGCATCGAGACGGTGCTGTCGCTGCGGCAGGTTCTGCCCGATCTGCCGCTGGCCGCCTGCCTGTCCTCAGCACATCTCGCGTCCCTGATCTTTCCACCGCTGCTGCGCCGGCTCTACGTTCTGCGCGATGACGACCCGGCCGGGGATCAGGCGCTGGCGACGCTGCACGCCCGCGCGGATGACGCCGGGATCGAACTGATCGGCCTGTCGCCACGGCTGGGCGATTTCAACGATGATCTCCGTGCCCTTGGACGCGGCGCGCTGCGGGCGATCCTGCATCCGCAACTCGTGCCGTCGGACGTGGCACGGTTTCTGGAGGCCGCCGCCACCTGAGCGGGCCGGAAAGAAGGGCGGGCGGTTTCCGTCTTCTGTCGGCGGTCCTGTCCTGCCTCCCGTCCGGCAGGCCCGCGCCCCGGCCTTTCTGGAGGGAAGCGGGCGTCAGCCGGGCCGGGCCTTCAATGGCGGGAGCCGGCTATTTTCCGTCGCGCCCCTTTGGGGCGCTTTACATCGCGAAGCAAAATAGCCGGCCCCTACCATCCTTCGCTGTGCTGCGGCCGCGCGCGAGCGCGCGGTTCCGGCCCGTCCCTGGTCTGCCGCTACCCGCCCCCGGAAAGGCCGCGAAGGGCGCGGCCGGAGACCTGGGAGGACCGCATCATGACCCGCACCGATGATTTTGAACCGCCGCACGCTGCTTCATCCACCGCCCATGTGCTGGCCGAACTCCAGATGTATGGCTACCGTCCCTTCGAGGCCGAGCCGGACCCCAGGCCGCTACCCGAAGCGCATAGCATCGGGGGCGCGGTCGCCGACATCTTCGACGCCATCGCCGCGACCCTGACCGACACGCGGCTGGAACCCGATCTCGAGGCGCTGCTCTGGTCCACCGTGAACATCTTCCACCGCATGGTTGGCCAGGTCGAACGCGAGCTTGACCGTAACGAGCAGGCGCAGAAACGCAGCCAGCAGGAACAGGATGGCAGCGAGATCCGCTCGGTGGAACTGGAGCGGTTGATCGGCGAAGGACTGACCCTGATTGAGCGTCGCAACGCCTATGAAATCTTTCGCGACGAGGCGCAGGAGCAATTCGAACGCCTGACCCTGAGCGCATGGCGGCCGAAGACCGGCTCGCTGGTCTCACGCCGCACCATGACGGCCTCCATGATCGATAGCCGCGACTTCCTCAACGCCCGTCGTAAGGCTGAGGGCGAATTGCTGGTGCCGCCCGGTCCCAAGGTGGTCGTCACTGGCGGCCTGGATTTCGACGACCATATCCTGATTTGGGACCGGCTGGACAAGGTCCGTGCCAAGCATCCCGACATGGTGCTGCTGCACGGCGGCTCGCCCAGGGGCGCGGAGTTCGTCGCGTCTCGCTGGGCCGACCACCGCGAGATCGTGCAGATCGCCTTCAAGCCGGACTGGACGAAGCATGCCAAGGCAGCGCCCTTCCGTCGCAACGATGCCATGCTCGATACCCTGCCGATCGGCGTCATCGTCTTCCCCGGCACGGGCATTCAGGAGAATCTGGCCGACAAAGCGAAGCGCCTCGGTATCCCAGTCCTGCGGTTCGGAGGCGGCGCATAAGCGCCGTCTTCAGTCCGGATCGCCCGTGACCGCGATCCGCGCTGAACGGGCATAAAAGGCCAGTTCAGTATCGCCGGGCACCAGAAGATCGAGCAGGCCCTTCATGTCCTGCATGTCCGAATAGGACTGAAATGGCCCCGGTTGCCGCTCGATCGCCAGCACTGCAATGGCGAGCGCCTTCTTGACCAGATGCAGTTCGCGTCCCGTGATTTCCGCCATGACGTTTTCTCCGTGCGAGGAGATAACGATGCACGTCTGCATGCCGGACGCCAGTATGATTCTCGTTCCGTCGACATATCGTTTTCGCTATGATGCGACCGCGCCGTGGTGGTGGTGGCAGGCGCGACCGTCAGATCATGTCATCTTCACGGGAGCCGCCACCATGGTGATCTTCGCACCGTTCCTGATCGTCGCCGGCATCGGTTTTTTCTGCTGGCTCATGTTCACGCTCGCGGTCTTCGCCTTGCCGTTTGCCGGCGGTCTGTATGCCGGGCTCTGGGCACTTCATACCGGTGCCGGCGTGATCGGCGCCCTGATCGTCGGCGTCATGGCGGGCATTGCAACTTTCATGGTCGGCCAGATCGCACTCGCCTGCGCACCATGGCTCTGGCTGCGAGGGCTGATCGTCCTGCTCTACACCGTGCCCGCCATCATTGCCGGTTATAGCGCCACCCACGGCCTCGCCCAGATGATGATGCCGTCCGCCGTCTGGCAGCTCTTCTTTTCGGTGATCGGCGCCATCGCGGTCGGCATCACCGCGTTCGTCCGCTTTACCGGCATGGCCCCGCCCGAACCGGCCGGCGGAAGCATCGCGCGGGTCTGACGGCCTGCGCGGCAACCGGAGGCAGGCCTGGATCAGGCACTTCGTGGAGATGCGCGTCCTTTCGTCATGAGAAAGGCGGGGTGTGGCGATAAAGCCTGGCGCATCGTGCATCCGTCCCTGATGGTCCCTCTTGCGGGGCTGCCGGCTCAGGACCGTTTTCCTGTTCTGCGCGCGTTGACGAAAACAGTGGCCAACGCGGTGTGCCCGCAGGGCACGCGCCCACGAGAACGGGTCATGGTCACGGCCGGAACGGCCAGGTGACGATGCCTGGCTTTTTCCCTGCCGGATCCTGCACGTCGAGGGGGCATCATGTCCTCCGTGATGTGCGCTCTGTCGGGCCGCGCACGCATACGGCCTCTGAAAATGGCTGATCTAGCCGGAGGGCGGCTTCGCCTCGATCGGCTGTGGCGCAACAGCGGGCCATAATTTTCTTCCCCTGACGGCTGCGCCGTCATTCCTCGCGAAACAAGAAAATTCCGTCCCGCCGTCCTCCGCTGCGCTTCGGTCCCTGCGGGATGCGCCGCCGCTCGCCTCCGTCTGTCCGATCGCCATCGAGGCCGCAATGGTGCGGGCTCGATAACAGAGATCACGGAGCAGTATCATGGCCACCATCGGCACCTTCAGGAAGACCGGCAACGAATATGTCGGCGAAATCGTCACCCTCTCGGTTCAGGTCCGCAATGTCCGTATCGTTCCCGACACCGGACGCCAGAGCGAGAACGCCCCCAGCCACAGGGTGTTCGTCAACAGGGCCGAGATCGGGGCGGCCTGGTCCAAGCAGTCCAACGAGGGACGCAGCTATCTGGGCCTCAAGCTGGATGATCCGAGCTTCAACGCCCCGATCTTCGCCAATCTCTTCAACGACGAGGACGGCGAGACCTACAGCCTGATCTGGTCCCGCCCCAACGGTCGCCGCAACGGCGACTGAAGGCTCCTGCGATCCCCGCCCGGCCGGTCCGGGCGGGGCCTTCGTGGTGGCGGCCGGAACGGAAGGGTGGGCGTGGCTTATCGTCCGCGATCCGATTCGCCTGTCTTCGGGTGGGTAGGGGGAACAGAGCTTCCCTCAGTCTTCCCATTGTACCATGCCCGGCGTGAACTGCCTCAAGGACGCGCGGTCCCCCCAATTTTGCCCGGCGCACCCTACGGGCACACCAGACAAAATCGGCTCCCCCGCGCGCCGCTGGCGCGGTCGCCTGCGGCGATCCCTGACCCGGCTCCCGCGTGCATGAGCCGTCCGTCCTGTCTTCGAGAAACGAAAGGAGCAGGACGATGACCACGCTACACGACCACATCCAGATGCTGCGCGCCGAACTCACCAGCTACGCACTCAGCCGCCGCGAGCGGGCACAGATCGAGCGCGAACTGAAGCGGGCATGCGCGCAATTCGCGGCGGACCGCTACGATGAGACACCCCCCGCATAGAGCGGGGGGCTTTTCGTATGGTCGCCCGTACCTTCGGACATCCAGACGCCGATTCCGCTTGGCCATCATCCTGAAAGAACGTTGTTGAATCTCTCTAACGCGACTATTATAGTCGTATTTCTGGTGTGCATGCCCCGCGTGTCGGATGTGATCATGGATGATCACTGGCCGACAGGTAAGGGCGGCACGGGCACTCCTGAACTGGACACAGGAGATGCTCGCTGAAAAAGCCCTCGTAGCACTGACCGCGCTCAAGCGCCTCGAATCCGAACGCGGTCTCGGCGTCCATGAGGGCACGACCGACCAGGTCCGTCGCGCGCTTGAGGCGGCGGGCATCCTGTTTATCGAGTCCGGACAAGGGCGCGGCGTCATGTTTCTTAACGAGACTTCCGGTAATGAAACGCGGCAGGCTAGGGTGCGTCGCGTTCGTTCTCCGACCTGATCGGCCCCATCATGCAGAAGCCCCCGCTCGACCTGCCCGTTGCCGACAGCGCTCCGGAAGCGTCCTGTCTCACCGGCTACGACGAACAGCACCTCATCACCTATCTGCGTCTGCTGGACGCCGAGGCCGACGGTGCGGACTGGCGCGAGGTCGCCCGGATCGTGCTCCACCGCGACCCGGCGGCCGATCCCGATGGTGTCCACCGCTGCTGGCACAGCCATCTGGCTCGGGCGCACTGGATGACCAAGCATGGCTACCAGCATCTGCTGCGTGGCGGCGCCCCCCACTGATACCCTGAATCGTTGCGTAATCCGCAAGACCTGTTGCATTGCCGGGGCGTAGCGGGCAGCGGGATGGTCTGGCATACTCTCGCGAGCAAGTGCTTGCCCAGTTCCCACCCGTTACGCATCGGAGACGACGCCATGAGCCGCGCCACCTGGCGGTCGGCGGGCGCGTACGAGGGCCTGCGGTCGCTCGACGCCCCTGCCTTTGCCTTGCAGTTTGTCAGTCGCAATCGTGATTTCATGCGCGAGCGGGCGACGCTTCAGCGCGCGTTGCGCCGAGGTGCCCTGATGCAGCCGGATGCCGAGGCGTTCGCCCGGCGCTGGGGGTTGCGATTTCGAAAGTGTCCGCACTGCGCTGAACCCGCGTACTGCCTTGTGGAGTGCTGCGGTGCTGCCGGGCGTGATTGCGTTGATGGAAGCGCCGACCGGTCTGGCTGACCCGGATCACCCGCCGTTCACCTCCGTTTTTATCGGATTGCCGGCGGGCCAGGTTGGTGAACTCCTGCTTGAGCGCCCCGGCGTCGTTCTGCGCCTGCATCTGGTGACGTCGGAGATCGAAGCCCTCTCTGTCGTCCTGCCGCTCGACGCCCTGTTCGAGGTGCGCGTCCAGGCCGCGTTGCGGCTCTGGCGCGCGTTGATGGGCCGGCGCTCCGGACCCGATCCCGCGACCTTGTCGCCAGATCGGGTCACTCGGCTGATCCTGGCGCTCCGTACGCTCGATGGGTTGGACGCCGGGGCGACGCAGCATGAGATCGCGTTCGTCCTTTTCGGTCAGAAGGTTTCCTCACGGGACTGGCTCTCGCACGATCTGCATTTCCGCATGAAACGGCTGGTGCGTTTCGCGCGCGTGCTGACAGAAGGAGGATACCGGCGCCTGCTGCTCCATCCGTTCCGGGGACGATAGCGAGAGGGGGCTATTGCCGTGATGGGTCTTCCGGGGTCGCCCTGGCAACAATGGTCAGCGTGCCGTCAGGCAACGGGTTCTGCAAGAGCAGCGCATCGTCGATCGGCGCCGTCATCCAGCGGTCGATCTCCTCCCCGGTGGCCAGGACCACCGGCATGGCCTCGGGATGAATGGCTCCGACTTCGTGGTTCGGCTTTGTCGTAAGAAAGCCGAACAGGTCGTCCGTCGTCTCTCCGTCCTTCGCCTTGCGCACGGACGTCCACCGGCACCAGATGCCGGCAAAGAAAGCGAGCGGACGCGTCTCACCGAACGCGAACCAGGCCGGCGGCCGGGAACCGTCCGGCTGCGGTTCGGGCTCGGCGAAGCTGGTAAAGGGCACGACGCAGCGATGCGCGACATCGAGCCACGGCCGCCAATGCGGCGACTGCGGATTGCGGATGTTGGTCACGCCCCGATCGACCGTCTTACCGGCGAGATAGCGGGGCGGCGTCGGCATCCCCCAGCGCGCCATCATCAGTTCGCGCCCGTCCACCGAATTGCGAACGATCGGCGCCATCATGTTGGGATAGATGCCAGGTAACGGCGGGAGATTGCCGGTGCGGTCGACCATGACCTTTGCGAGGTCGCGGATCGCCTGCTGGTTGGTGGTCATCGAAAACAGATTGCACACGGATCGCTTTCTCTTCCCTCGTCTCGCACGCGATGGCTATGCCCGCGAAGTCCAGCCGACGAAGCTCAGCCAAAGGCCTAACAGCAGTACGATCGCGGCGGCGATCAGCAACAGCGGGGGCGTTTCCACGATCGCGGCCGTCATGGCGGCGCCGAGGCTCGGCACAACCATGAGTGCAGCACCCTTGAGCGTGATGACAATGCCGATCAGAGAAATTGCAATCGCACTCGGGCTCTCCCACCGAAGATGGAGTGCGACGATGGCGAGGCCCGCCATCAGGGTGAACGCGCCGGTGGCCAGCACCAGTGGGCCGTTCTGCATGAAGACCGGCAGCAGCATGGGCAATGTGCCCAGGCGGGCGAACAACGCGACAGCGAGAACGACGAGATAGGGCCCGATGATACGGGCCAGGGTTTGCGTCCGAACCGCGGGAAGATCGTCGGGCATCGGTATCTCCATACATGCGGCAATGGGAGGAACGCATGGAGCGAAGGCAAGGAACACATTATTTTTCGCGAAGTTGCGCCATCCTGACCTGCCCCTGGTGGTCGGGGACTCGGGCGGACGGCGGATCCCGGCTCTGGCGCCGTGCATGACGGCCTGGCTTTGCGCCGCGTTCAAGCCGTCGAGAGGGGGGTGCTCTCAGCGCTGCGGACGTAACTCCCTGTCCTGCAATGGAATCACGATGTCGCCGCCACGATGTCGATCCCGGCCTCTCCGCCTGGGGCGCCACCTGCACGTGCGATGCGGCGTTGACTCTTGGATAGAGTAAGGAACAGATAGGGAACAAACGACCCCGACCGCCGGTTGGGAACCCATCCTGGAAACCGATCGACCATGTCTGCGCCCCTATTCCGTCCCCCGCTGGAGGCGTTGCGGGACCAGATCCGCCGCCTCGAAGGATCGGCCACCCGCCGACGGGCCGTGCTGCCCTTTGGCATCCCTGACATCGATCGCCGCCTGCCGGGTAGCGGCCTGGCGCTCGGCGCCTTGCACGAAGTGGCAGGTGGCGGGAACGATGCCCTCAACAGCGCGGCCGCCGGGCAGTTTGCCGCCGGCATCGCCGCGCGCACCAAGGGCAAGGTGCTGTGGATCGTCACCCGCCAGGATCTGTTCGCCCCAGCCCTGAAACAGGTCGGACTGGACGGGAGCCGGGTGATCTATGTCGAGGCTGGCGTGGACCAGGATGTCCTGGCCTGCTTCGAGGAGGGGCTGCGGCGTGGCGGTCTGGGTGCCGTCGTGGCCGAAGTCGCGCGCCTGTCGATGACCGCCTCCCGCCGGCTGCAACTGGCGGCCGAGACGTCCGGCGCGCTGGGGATCGCCGTCCGCCGCTGGCGCCGGCAGACCGAGGCGGCTGATTTCGGCCAGCCGACCGCCAGTGTCACGCGCTGGCGGATTTCGGTCCTGCCGTCCGAATCCCTGCCGGTGCCCGGCGTCGGACGGGCGCGCTGGCTGCTGGAACTAATTCGGGCGCGGGCGGGAGAATCCGCCGATTTCGAAGTGGAGGCTTGCGATGGCAAGGGTCGTCTCTCTCTTCCTGCCGCTGTGGCCGACGGATCGGATCAGGAAAAGGCTGGGCGCCGACGCACCCGCGCCTGAAGCGCCGCTGGCGCTGGTCGGGCGCGAGGGACGACGTCGTGTCGTGCTTTCGGTCGACCTCGCCGCCCGCAAGGCGGGCGTACGCCCTGGCACACCGGTCGCCAAGGCGCAGGCACTTTATCCCGATCTGATCATCATGGATGCCGACCTGGAGGGCGACCGGACCGGCTTGGAGAAACTGGCGCTGTGGTTCCAGCAGCGGATCGCCCCCCTGGTGGCGGTGGACGTGCCCGACGGTCTGGTGCTGGATACGACCGGCGCCGATCATCTGCATGGCGGCGAGCCGGCCATGCTGGCGGAAATGGTGCGGCGGCTGCGAGACGCCGGCATCACCGCCAAGGCTGTGGTCGCCGACACGCTGGGCGCGGCCCATGCGCTGGCGCGCTATGGCCGCGCGCGCACTCTGGTAGTGCCGGCCGGGGAGACGGCCGCCGCGATCGCGGGCCTGCCGATCGAGGCCCTGCGCCTGCCGGACAATATGATCGAGGGCCTGCGGGCGCTGGGCGTCGCGACCATCGCTCCGCTCGCCGCGATGCCGCGCGCGCCGCTGGCGCTCCGCTTCGGGCCGGACGTCGCCCGCCGGCTGGACCAGGCCTATGGTCGCATCAGTGAGGCCATCCTGCCGGTCCGGCCGGTTGACCCGGTCATGGTCAGCCGGAATTTTGCCGAGCCGATCGGGGCCGCCGAGACGATTGCCCGCTATATCGGCAAGCTGGTTCCGCCGCTCTGTCAGGGACTGGAAGAACGCGGGCAGGGAGCCCGGCGTCTCGACCTGGTGCTGCACCGCGTCGACAGCCGCACCGAGGCGATCCGCATCGCCACCGCGATGCCGGTGCGCGACGCCAAGCGCCTGGTCAGGCTGCTGTGCGAGAAGATCGAAACCATCGATCCCGGTTTCGGCATCGAGCGTATGGTCCTGACCGCCACACTGGCCGAGCCGATCGCGCCGCGCCAGAAAATCTCCTCGCTGATCGCGGAGGAGGAACCGGATGTCTCGGATCTGATCGACACCCTGGCCAATCGTGTGGGCCATCATTCCCTGTATCGCTTCGCTCCGGTGGAGAGCGATGTGCCGGAGCGGTCCTTCTGTCGAGTGCCGGCGCTGGCGCCGGACGACCAGAAGGATTGGCCGGAGCACTGGCCACGTCCGACACGCCTGCTGGCGCGGCCGGAGCCGGTGCAGGCCATGGCGGAACTGCCGGACCAGCCGCCGCTGTTCTTTATCTGGCGTGGAGTGCGGCGGAAGGTGAAATGCGCCGACGGTCCGGAGCGGGTGTTCGGCGAATGGTGGCGGGGGGATGCCGAGCTGACCACGGTGCGCGATTATTTCCGTCTGGAGGACACATCCGGCGAGCGGTTCTGGGTCTATCGCTCGGGTGACGGCGAGCATGGTGAGACTGGCTCGCAAGGCTGGTTTCTGCATGGGATCTTCGGATGACCCGCTACGCCGAATTGCAGGTGACGAGCTATTTCTCGTTTCTGCGCGGGGCGTCATCGCCGCTCGAACTGTTCGAGCAGGCGAAGGCGCTCGGTATCGCGGCGCTGGGTGTCGCCGACCGCAATTCCATGGCCGGCATGGTGCAGGCCCATGTCGCGGCGAAGGCCACCGGCGTCCGGCTGGTCGTCGGCTGTCGCCTAGACCTCGCCGATTTCCGGCCGGTGCTGGTCTATCCGACCGACCGCGCAGCCTACGGCCGCCTGTGCCGGCTGCTCAGCCTGGGCAAGAGCCGTGCCGGCAAGGCCAGATGCCATCTGCTATGGGAAGACCTAGTGGCCTGGGGCGACGGGTTGCTCGCCATCCTGGTCCCCGACGTCGCGGACGAGGCCTGCGCCCTGCATCTGCGCAAGCTGAAGGATGCGTTCCATGACCGCGCCTACATGGCGCTGACCCTGCTGCGCCGGCCCAACGACCAGATGCGGCTCTACGAGTTGGCGAATCTTGCCCATCGGGCACGCGTGCCCACCGTTGTGACCAACGATGTGCTGTTCCACACCCATGACCGGCGCATCCTGCAGGATGTCGTGACCTGCATCCGGCACAACACCACCATCGATGAGGCGGGTTTCGCGCGTGAGCGCCACGCCGATCGCTATCTCAAGCCACCCCAGGAAATGGCGCGCCTGTTCGGCCGCTATCCCGAGGCGGTCGACCGCACGATCGCGATCATGGAGCGCTGTCGCTTCAGCCTCGATGATCTCGCCTATCAATATCCCGATGAAGTTTCTGTGCCGGGCCAGACGCCGCAGCAGGCCCTCGAAGTGCTGACCTGGGAAGGGGCACGGACGTTCTATCCCGAAGGGATTCCCGACGAGGTAACGGCCAGCCTCAATCACGAACTCGCCCTGATCGGGCGTATGAATTACGCACCGTATTTCCTGACTGTGAACAGCATCGTCCGCTATGCGCGCAGCCAGGACATTCTCTGTCAGGGGCGTGGCTCGGCGGCCAATAGCGCGGTCTGCTACGTGCTGGGCATCACCGCCATCGATCCGGCGCGCAATTCGCTGCTGTTCGAACGCTTTGTCAGCGAGGAGCGCGGCGAACCGCCGGATATCGACGTCGATTTCGAACATGCGCGGCGCGAGCGGGTGATTCAATGGGTCTATGGGCATTATGGCCGTGAGCGCGCCGCCCTGACCGCGGTGGTGATCCGCTATCGCGCCAAGGGCGCGTTGAGGGATGTGGGTAAAGTGATGGGCCTGCCGGAGGATCTGATCGGCACCTTGTCCGGTCAGATCTGGGGCTGGTCGAAAAATGCCGATCCGGAGCAGTTCAGGGATACCGGTATCGACCTGTCCGACCGGCGCATCCGGCTGACGCTGGATCTGGCGTGCTGCCTGATTGGTGTCCCGCGCCACCTCTCGCAGCATCCGGGGGGCTTCGTGCTGACCCGTGACCGGCTCGACGAGCTGGTGCCGATCGAGCCCGCCGCGATGGACGATCGTCAGATCATCGAATGGGACAAGGACGATATCGACGTCCTGAAATTCATGAAGGTCGATATCCTGGCACTGGGGATGCTCACCTGCATGAAGAAGGGGCTGGACCTGCTGGCCGAGCACAAGGATCAGTCCTTCGCGCTCGCCACCATCCCGGCCGAGGATCCGCTTACGTATGCCATGATCAGGAAGGCGGACACCATCGGCGTCTTCCAGATCGAATCCCGCGCGCAGATGTCGATGCTGCCGCGCCTGAAGCCGCGCGTGTTCTACGATCTGGTGATCGAGGTCGCCATCGTCCGCCCCGGCCCGATTCAGGGGGATATGGTCCATCCCTATCTGCGCCGGCGTGAGGGCATCGAGCCGGAAGAGTATCCCACCCCGGAACTGGAAAAGGTTCTGAAAAAGACATTGGGCATCCCGCTGTTCCAGGAACAGGCGATGCAGGTGGCCATGGTGTGCGCTGATTTCAGCGCCAGCGAGGCCGATCAATTGCGCCGCGCGATGGCCACCTTCAAGAACACCGGCACCATCGGCAGGTTCCAGACCAAGCTGGTCGAGGGCATGAAGGCGAACGGCTATACGGAGGAATTCGCCGAGCGGATCTTCCAGCAGCTCGAAGGGTTCGGATCCTATGGATTCCCGGAGAGCCATGCGGCTAGTTTCGCGATCCTTGCCTATTCCTCCTCCTGGCTGAAATGCCATCATCCCGACGTGTTCCTCGCAGCACTCCTGAACAGCCAGCCGATGGGCTTCTACGCGCCCGCGCAACTGGTGCGCGACGCGCGCGAGCATGGCGTCGAGATCCGGCCGATCTGCGTCAACGCCTCCCGCTGGGATAGCACGCTCGAAGGGCCGGAAACGGCAGGTGGCCGGCTCGCCGTCCGGCTCGGCATGAGCCTGGTCAAGGGCCTCGCCAATGCTGACGCCGCCCGCATCGTTGCTGCGCGTGGAGCGCGGCCCTTCGCATCGGTGGACGATCTCTGGCGCCGCGCCGGCGTGCCGGTCGCGGCACTCACCCATCTCGCGGAAGCCGATGCTTTCCGGCCGGCGCTCGGCCTCGCCCGGCGCGAGGCACTGTGGGCGATCAAGGCGCTGCGGGACGAGCCTTTGCCGCTGTTCGCGGCGGCGGCGGTTGCCCGCGAGGCCGAGGAGCCGGACGTGCTGCTCCAGCCGATGCGCGCCGGGGCCGAGGTCACGCGCGATTATAACCGGATCGGCCTGACGCTGCGCGATCATCCCGTCGCCTTTCTCCGTGACGATCTGCGCCAGCGGAAATTTTTCTCCTGCCGTGAAGCCCATGAGGCGCGCGATGGCAAGCGGCTGGATGCCGCAGGCCTGGTCCTGGTCCGCCAGCGCCCCGGCTCCGCCGAAGGCGTCGTGTTCCTCACCCTGGAGGATGAAAGCGGCGTCCTCAATGTCATCATCTGGAAGGATATTTTCGAAAAATATCGCCGCGTCGTCCTCGCGGGGCAGATGCTCGGCATCAAGGGGCGGCTCCAGAAAGAAGGCGAGGTCGTGCATCTGGTAGCGCTCGAGATCACCGATCTCTCCACGTTGCTCGCCGATGTCGGCAACCGCGATTTCGATCGAGGCCGTGGAGCTGCCGTGGATCATTCAGTCGAGACACTCTCCGTAAAATCAAGAAACTTTCATTGATTCCGTAGCCGATAGCGGCGAGCCGTCATGGCCATTCTATCCGCTTGTCCAGGACCGATCTCGCCCCCCGGTGAGATCGGTCCTAGTTCCAAAATACCCCGCTCCGCCAGGCTGATCCCCGCTGGCCGCATCTGTCCCGCGGCCCCAGACAGCGATCACGGAGCCACCTTATGTCCGCCAATTACAGCGATCTGCCGCCGCGCTATCTGCGCACGCCCGACGCCTCGCGCTTCGTCGGACTGTCCATTCGTACCCTGGAAAAACACCGAATCTACGGCACCGGCCCGCGCTACTCGAAGCTCGGCGGCCGCGTCGTCTATCGGGTCGATGAACTGCAGGCCTGGGTCGAGAGCGGGGCACGCGCCCATACCTCGGACACCACCGCCGGCACCGTGCCGGCGGCCGCGCGGCGAAGCCCGCTGATCCCGCCGACACCGGCGACCTCACGCGCGAGCCGACGCTGATGCGCCCGCCCGATCGGAGCCAGTCCGAGCGCGCGAAGCTCGCGGTGTTCCGCGCTATCCCCGGCACACTCGCCCCGCGCGACGCGCAGGATCTGATGGCGTTTCCTTTCTTCAGCCTGTCCAAGACAGTGCGGACCGTGCCGATCGATTTCCGGACGCCGGACGTCACCATCCGCGTGGAAGCGACCGGCGAATACGGCATGGCCACGATCTGGGATGCCGACGTGCTGATCTGGGCGGCGAGCCAGATCGTGGAAGCACGGGACGCGGGTCGTTGCACCTCGCGTCTGATGGTGGCGACGCCGCATGAAATCCTGGCTTTCATCGGCCGGGGCGACAGCGCGCGGGATTACGAACGGCTGGAAGCGGCTTTCGACCGGCTGCAATCCATCACGATCAAGACCTCGCTGCGCCACGCCGGTGCGGGACAACTGCACCGGTTTTCTTGGATCAACGAATGGAAGCGGCATACCACGCGGGAAGGCCGCGCCCGCGTGGTCGAGCTGATCCTGCCGGACTGGTTTTACCAGGCCGTGCTCGACGACGCGCTGGTGCTGACCATCGACCCAGCCTATTTCCGGCTGACCGGCGGGATGGAGCGTTGGCTCTATCGGCTTGTCCGCAAGCATGGCGGCCGCCAGCGTTCAGGCTGGAAATTCGATTTCCACGTCCTGCATCTCAAATCCGCCAGCCTGTCGCCATACCGTCGCTTCGCGTTCGAACTCCGCGCCATCGTCCAACGGCAGCCATTGCCCGGATATCGCCTGGCGGTCGAGAGGACCATGGATGGCCGCGAAATCCTGACCTTTTCTCGCGACAAGTTATCCACATCCCCATGTGGACAAACTGTGAGTCCGTCCGTGCTATCGGGAACGCCCGAACCGGCGAAAGCCGTGACTTCGGGAACAGCGAAACCGTGCTTATGTGAACAGAAATCGCCGAATCGTGACATTGAATCAGAGGGTTATGACGCCCTTAACTTAGAATCTAACTTAAAAGACTCTAACTTTAAGGATGTTGGCACCCCGCCCGATCTGTGGATAACCCCCGGAGAGGGGCGGTGATCGTGGCCTTCCTCAACCAGAAGGGCGGCGTCGGCAAGACGACTCTGGCGCTGCATCTCGCGGGTCAATGGGCTCGGGAAGGCCGGCGCGTGACGGTCATCGATGCCGACCCGCAGGGCTCGGCGCTGGACTGGTCGGCGCAGCGGGCGCGGGAGGGACTGCCCCGGCTGTTCGGCGTCATCGGACTGGCACGCGATACACTGCACCACGAGGCGCCGGACTTGGCTCAGGGGGTGGATCACGTCATCATCGACGGCCCTCCGCGCGTGGCGGCGCTGCTGCGCTCGGCCCTGCTAACCGCCGATCTGGTGCTGATCCCGGCCCAACCGTCGCCGTTCGACGGCTGGGCCTCGGCCGAGATGCTGCGGCTGCTGGAAGAGGCGCGCCTCTTCCGTCCCGGCCTTCTCGCCCGTTTCGTGCTGAATCGTTGCGCCGCGCGCACGGTCATCGCCCGCGAAACCCGGCTGGCGCTCGCCGGGCATGAGCCGGCGGCACTCGCCGCGCGGATCGGCCAGCGGGTCGCTTTCGCCGATGCCGCACGTTCCGGCCGTCTGGTCTGTGACCTGCGCCCGCAGGGGATTGCCGCCCGCGAAATCGCCGCCCTGACGGCTGAGATCGGGGGGCTGGTGTCATGACCCTCCTGACCGGCGACAGCGCACTCCTGATGCCCTGGCACGGCCCCTACGACATGATCCTGGCCGACCCGCCCTATGGCGATACGTCGCTCGCATGGGACCGGCGCATAGCGGATTGGCCTGGCAAGGCGCTCGCCGCCCTGAAACCCAGCGGCTCGCTCTGGGTCTTCGGCTCCCTGCGGAGTTTCCTTGCCTCCAACGCGGCATTTCGGAACGCAGGCTGGAAATATGCCCAGGAACTGGTCTGGGAGAAGCAGAACGGTTCCAGCTTCCATGCCGATCGGTTCCGGCGCGTGCATGAACTGATCGTCCAGTTCTATCGCGACGATACGCCCTGGCGCGCCGTCTACAACGTGGTTCCGACCACGCCCGACGCGCGGGCACGCACGGTACGACGGAAACGCCGGCCGCCCCACATGGGCCAGATCGACGCCGGCCATTACGTCAGCGAGGACGGTGGCCCGCGCCTGATGCGCTCCGTGATTCCGGTCCGCAATACCCATGGCCGCGCCATCCACCCGACCGAGAAGCCGGTGGCGTTGCTGGAGATCCTGATCCGCACGAGCTGCCCGCCGGGTGGCCTGGTGGGCGACTGGTTTGCCGGCTCTGGTGCCTTAGGCGTCGCCTGCCGGCTGACCGGCCGGCGTTATGTCGGCTGCGAGATCGATCCTGTCATGGCGCAGAAGGCGCGCGATCGCATCGCGTCCGTGCTGCCGCTCGGCGAAGGAATTGCGCCATGACGAAGCGTCGCACGCTGCCCAGCTTCGCGTCGCGCCCCGCCGACCCGGAGCGCTGGGTCAAGGCACCGGACAAGCCTGGGACCACCCACCGCTTTACCGCCCGACTGACCATCGACGTCACGCCGGCGCTGCGCGCCCGGCTCAAGGTCGCGGCGTTCCAGCGCGGCATGACCGTCGCCGACATGCTGCGCGCGCTGCTGGCCCGCGAGTTCCCCGATATCTCTGGAGATGTGCCATGACCGAGACCCTCGCTCATGTCGAACTGACCTGGATCGAGAAGCGTATCGAGCACTGGATCCGCTTCGGCTCTGTCGCCCATGAGCAGATTCTCGATCGTCGGCGACGGATACTGAGCTTTCCGCCGGACGCCGTGTTCGCGTTCCTGCGCTGGGCAGCGAACGATTTCGGCACGGTGATGTCCTGCATCGATATCGTGCGCGTCACTGCTCCCGGTGAGCCCTATCAGACAGTGCCGTTCGTGCGTCCCGGCGGCGAGAGCCTGCTGCGCCAGAGCGGTTGGCCGAAGGTCCGGCTGGTGCTGGAAGCGATCGATCGTATCGAAGCCATCGGCATCGACCCCGTCGATGTCGCGCCCGACCATTGGCGGCATCTGCATAATCGGATGCTCTCCGGGCAGGCGGCACGCCCCTACACACGCGACCGCCATCATGCCTGGCTGCGCCGGAGGGCGGTGTCATGATGCGCCTTGGCTGGTTTTTCACCACCTATTTCGCAATACTCGGTGCTGGCGCGTCAGTGGTGATCCATCCGGCGCCCCGGCTGATCTGGAACGCCACCGCCAGCACGCCGGTCGGGCTGTATCGCCTGCAATCGGCGCGCTCATTGCATGTCGGCGACGTGATCGTGATCCGACCACCGGCAGACATTGCCACGATGCTGGCGCGCGGCGGCTATCTGCCGCTCGGTGTGCCGCTGCTCAAGCCGGTCGCGGCACTGCCGGGACAACTGGTCTGCCGCATCGGCGTCGTCGTGTCGGTTGACGGCAAGCCGCTCGGCGATGCGTTGGCTCGCGATCATCGCGGCCGTCCGTTGCCGGTCTGGCAGGGCTGTCGGCGCGTCCTGCCCGGCAAGATCTTCGTCATGAATCCGGCGGTCCCAACCAGTCTCGACGGTCGCTATTTCGGCGTCCTGCCGGTCGCTGCGGTGCTCGGCCGCGCGCAGCCGCTGTGGCTCGCGCCATCACCGATTCCTCCCAATCCCAAGCAGAAACGAGGCTGACATGGCCCAGATCGGAACTTTCACGCGCACTTCTGACGGCTTCGCCGGTCGCCTGCGCACGCTCGCCCTGGACGTCGAACTGACGATCGTGCCGACGACATCGTCGGACGCCGAGCATGCACCCGACTATCGCGTCCATCTCGGTGACGCCGATGCCGGACCGGAGATCGGCGCGGCCTGGAAACGCACCAGTGAGAAGGCGGGCACCTACCTCTCGCTGGTCCTTGACGACCCCATGCTGGCGCAGCCGATCCGGGCCAATCTGTTCCAGTCCGACCGTCAGGGGCGTGCCTTTCATCTGGTCTGGAGCCGCCCGGTGAAGCGCGATGACCGGCGGTAGAAAGGTTCGCGATCTTGTCGCGAACGCGCTGCTTGCAGTGTTGGTTTCCGTGTCACCCGTTCGCATGGCGCAGGCTGATCCATACGCCGATATGATCGCGGAAGCCGCCACGCGCGCGCAGATTCCGGCCTCATGGATTGCTGCCGTCCTGCACGCGGAGAGCAGGGGCGATGCGCATGCCGTGTCATCGGCGGGTGCGATGGGGCTCATGCAGGTGATGCCCGGCACATGGTCTAGCCTGCGCACGTCGCTCGGCCTTGGCGACGATCCATTCGACCCGCACGACAACATTCTGGCCGGTGCGACCTATCTGCGCTGGATGCGGGACCGCTATGGCGAGGCCGGGTTTCTGGCCGCCTATAATGCCGGTCCCGCGCGCTATGACGAACATCTCGCGACCGGTCGGCCGTTGCCAGCCGAGACGCGGAATTACGTCGCATCGGTCGGCGCGCGGCTCGCTCTTCCGCTTGCCGATGACATCGCGGTCGGCGCTCTGGCTGCACCATCATGGCAGGACTCTTCCCTCTTTCCGGCGTCATTCCTGCGCACAGAAAATGCCCCTCGGCATGGCGAGAGCGCGCACGATCCGGTGCATGCCGACGACGCTCGCCCGACAGACTGGACGGCACTCGCACCGGAGTCGGTCGGGCTGTTCATCGCGTCAGGGCATGAGGAGGCGCGCCGATGATCCCCGTTCCGGTCCATCGGGCGCTGGCGGGCTATGGGTGCCTTGGGGATGGGGTGCTGGGGGAGAACAGGCAACGGAGGGCAGGACGGCAAGGTAAAAGCAGCGCCCATTCGGGGCTGCATGTGGTTGGTTTGATTGGGGAATTTGTTCTCTCACCCCGCACCGCCTGCGGCTGTCCGGGCATTTTCCATAATGTTTTCAATGATCCGGGCGCCGTCAGGCGCACATCGAAGCGGAGAGCGGGCCATGCCGACGTGCGATGACAGTCTGAACGTCCGGCCCGGACGCATCCAGCATGGCAATCAGGGCGCACGACCGAAATCCTTCGTCGGGGAGGTCATGCGTGCCGCGAAGAGGGCCGGTCACACCGGCACCCGGTTCGGCGCGAAGGGGAGGGGACGCGGTGGCAGTTCCCGTTTCGGGCGCGGCCGACGCGCGGCCCTGTCCATGCGGCTGCGCAGCAATGCCCGTCGGGTCGTGGTCAAGGCGCGCGTCGTCCGTCAGCAGGGCACCCGGTTTCGTTCGGCGCCGCTCGCCCGCCACATCGCCTATCTCAGGCGCGAGGGCGTGACCCGCGACGGCGCCAGGGCCCATCTGTTCGATGCTGGCTCCGACGAAGCGGACAGCAAGGCCTTCGCGGAACGCTGCGAAGATGACCGCCACCATTTCCGCTTCATCGTCTCGCCCGAGGACGCGGCGCGGATGGAGGACCTGCGGGGTTTCGCGCGCGAACTGATGCAGGACATGGAGCGTGATCTCGGCACCAAACTGGACTGGGTCGGGGTGGATCACTGGAACACGGATAATCCGCATGTCCACATCCTGGTGCGCGGGGTGGCCGATGACGGCAAGGATCTGGTGATCAGCCGCGCCTATATCAGCCAGGGCCTGCGCGACCGCGCCGCCGAGCGGGTAACGCTGGAGCTGGGTCCGCGCAGCGAGCAGGAAATCCGCACCGCCCTGGAGACCGAGATCGGCGCCGACCGCTGGACCAGCCTCGATCGGGCGCTGCAGGATCTCAGCGACGAGGGCGGCGGCATCGTCGATCTGCGGCCCGGCGCGGGTGCCGAAGACCCGGAACTGCGGCGCCTGCTGGTGGGCCGGGCGACCAAGCTGGAAGGGCTCGGCCTGGCCGAGCGCGTTGGCGTGGCGCGCTGGATTCTCAAGCCGGGGCTGGAGGCGACGCTGCGCGATCTCTCCATCCGGGGCGACATCATCAAGACCATGCACCGCGCCATGTCCGGCGGCGGGGCGGAACCCGATGTCGCGGGTTTCGCGATCCATGGCGAGACGCTGGCCGATCCCATCATTGGCCGGCTGGTCGAGCGCGGGCTGGATGACGAACTGAAGGGCTCGGGCTACGTGGTGATCGCCGGCACCGACGGGCGGACGCATCATGTCCGCTTCCCCGATCTGGACCTGACCGGCGATGCCAGGACCGGCGCGATCGTCGAGACCCGGAACTGGGAGGACGCTAAAGGCACGCAGCGCCTGTCGCTGGCGACGCGCTCGGACTTTACACTGGCTGAGCAGGTGACGGCGCACGGTGCAACCTGGCTCGATCGCCAGTTGCTCGCCAAGGATCCCGCGCTGGCCAATGGGGGCTTCGGCACAGAGGTCCGGGAGGCGATGGCGCGACGGATCGATCATCTCGCCTCTGAGGGGCTGGCCCGGCGGCAGGTCGAGCGCGTGGTGTTCGCACCTGACCTGATCGGCACCCTGCGTCAGCGCGATCTCGATCAGGCGGCGGCCCGGCTTGCGGCGCGGACCGGGCTGGAACACCGGCCCGCGAAGGAAGGCGAGATCGTCTCGGGGGTCTATCGCCAGCGGGTGGCCCTGTCCTCGGGGCGGTTCGCCATGGTCGATGACGGTCTGGGTTTCCAGCTCGTGCCGTGGCGGCCGGCCCTGGAGCAGAAGCTTGGACGGCAGGTTTCCGGCACCATGTCGCCGGGTGGCAACGTCGACTGGAATTTTGGGCGGAAGCGCGGGCTCGGGATTTGATGTCGGGTGGCCCGTCTGCGGATTTTCGGCTGACAAAGCGGATGCTTCAAAAGTATGATAAAGTATGCTCGCTTGGGAGGAGCCGCCTTATGTCCACAATCGAACGTATGACCATCACCGTGCCGTCCGAGATGGCGGCGACCCTGCGCCAGTCCGTCGATGGCGGCGAGTATGCCTCGACCAGCGAGGTGGTGCGCGAGGCATTGCGCGAATGGATGCGCCGGCGCGATACCGACCGTCGTGATCTCGATGCCCTGCGGGAGGCGATCCGGCTTGGCGATGAGAGCGGGTCGAGCATCCCGGCCGAAACCGTCTTCGCCGAATTGCGGGATGCGATTGCCCGTCGCCGCGCACTGGGATGAAACGGCTCGGCTTCGCTCCGGCCGCGTGTGCCGACCTTCTGGAGATCGCGCTCTATATCGCCGAGGACAATCCCGAACGGGCCATGAGCTTTGTTGCCGAACTGGAAGCGAAGGCAGCTACTGCGGCGCAGCATCCGGGGAGCTTTCCGGCGCGCGATGAAATCAGTCCCGGATTGAGGGTTGTTGTTCACGGCCGCTACCTGCTGTTCTTCCGTGAACTGGTCGACGAGGTACGTATCGTCCGTGTGCTTCATGGCGCACGGGATCTGCCGCAGGTGTTCGCCTCATAAAGTCAGCGGTTTCCCGTGGGATCGTGCGCAGCGGCCGTCAATGACAATGAACTTCGACGCCCTCACGACGATCAGAACGTGGATGCGATCATCAGGCGGAGGCATCTTTACCGTACCGGGTTCTTCACCACATGCGACGACAAGGCGATCGGAGTTTCTCAGCATGACAGGGCAAAATAAGGTGCCATCGACCTGTTATCCGACCGTTCGTCAAGACGAGCGCGCGCTTGTCGAGTTGCTGGAACAGGGCGAGCGAAGTGGCGTCAGCTCTCGCACGATTCTCGATATTCTTGCCGCCGTAAAGGTCGGCGGGAAACCGTCCGTTTATTATCCGCTCCCGTCCGGCGGCGCGAAGCGTTGTAATTAGACCTTGAACGCCGGAGAAACGAGCCGTTTGGTCGGTTCCTGTCATGAACCAGACCAAAATCCTCTGGGGTTCGGTGTTTGCTGTCAGCACCGTGATCCTCGCCTTCACCTGGGCCGCGACGCAGTGGACCGCCTGGCGGCTCGCCTTCCAACCGCAGCTCGGCGCCCCGTGGTTCATGGTTATCGGCTGGCCGGTCTATTACCCGCCGGAGTTCTTCTGGTGGTGGTTCGCCTACGATGCCTACGCCCCGGACATCTTCACCACCGGCGGTTATATCGCGGCATCGGGCGGCATTGCTGCTGTCATCGTCGCGATCACGATGTCCGTCTGGCGTGCCCGCGAGAAGAAGCGTGCCACCACCTATGGTTCGGCGCATTGGGCCGACCCGCGCGAGATCCGTCGCGCTGGATTGCTTGCGCCCGATGGCGTGGTGCTGGGCCGCTCGGGCGATGCCTATCTCCGCCATGACGGGCCGGAGCATGTGCTGTGCTTTGCACCGACCCGCTCGGGCAAGGGCGTCGGCCTGGTGGTGCCGACGCTGCTGACCTGGCCGGGCGCTGCCATCGTCCATGACATCAAGGGCGAGAACTGGACGCTGACGGCAGGCTGGCGCGCCCGCTTTGGTCGGGTGCTGCTGTTCGATCCGACCAATCTTGCCAGTGCCGCCTACAACCCGCTGCTGGAGGTCCGGCGCGGTGAACGTGAGGTCCGCGACGTGCAGAACATCGCCGACGTGCTGGTCGATCCCGAGGGCGCCCTGGAGAAGCGGAACCACTGGGAAAAGACCAGCCACGCCCTGCTGGTCGGTACCATCCTGCATGTCCTCTACGCCGAGGAGGACAAGACCCTGGCCGGTGTCGCCAATTTCCTTTCCGACCCCAAGCGGGCGATCGAGACCACGCTGCGCGCCATGATGACCACGCCCCATCTCGGCAAAAAGGGCGTGCATCCGGTGGTCGCCAGTTCGGCGCGGGAACTGCTGAACAAGAGCGACAATGAGCGCTCGGGTGTGCTCTCCACCGCCATGTCGTTCCTCGGCCTCTATCGCGATCCGGTGGTAGCCCATGTGACCCGGCGCTGTGACTGGCGGATCCGCGATCTTGTCGCCGGCACCCATCCGGCGACGCTCTATCTGGTGGTGCCGCCCTCGGACATTAGCCGCACCAAACCGCTGGTCCGTCTGGTGCTGAATCAGATCGGCCGCCGGCTGACCGAGGAACTGGAGGCGAAGCGGCGCCATCGCCTGCTGCTGATGCTCGATGAATTCCCGGCGCTGGGGCGGCTGGATTTCTTCGAGAGCGCCCTGGCCTTCATGGCGGGCTATGGGATCAAGAGCTTCCTGATCGGCCAGAGCCTGAACCAGATCGAGAAGGCCTATGGCCAGAACAATTCGATCCTTGATAACTGTCATGTCCGGGTCAGTTTTGCGACCAACGATGAACGGACCGCCAAACGCGTTTCCGACGCGCTCGGCACCGCGACCGAGATCCGGGATGCGAAGAACTATGCCGGGCACCGACTGTCGCCGTGGCTCGGGCATCTGATGGTGACGCGGCACGAAACTGCCCGGCCGCTGTTGACGCCCGGCGAGATCATGCAGCTTCCCCCCGACGAGGAACTGGTGCTGGTCTCGGGCTGCCCGCCGATCCGGGCGCGCAAGGCGCGGTATTTCGAAGACGCCGAACTGGCCGCGCGCGTCCTCCCGCCACCCAGGTTCGAGCCACCGCCGATCCCGGAAGGAACGCCGCCCATCGGACCGCAGCCGCCGGGGGACTGGGCCGATGTGGTGCAGCCGACGACGCCGGGCAACGGAGACGACGACCCAGCCAATGCCGGCATCCGCCGGGAGCCGGAATTGCCGGAACAGGAAGAGGTGGTGCAGGCGCCGAGAAAGCCGGTGCATGAGTTCGACCCGCCCGAGGCTGAGGCTGAGGACGATGCGACGCGAGCACAGACCCTGCGGCGCGGAGAGCGGGCTCTCGCGCGGCAGGTGTCGCTCGATCCCGGCGATCAGATGGGACTATGAGTGCCATGCGGATCAAACACACAATCCGCCTGCCGGCCGAACTCAGCGTCAGGCTTGCCGATTACGCCGTCCGCAAGAAGGTGCCGCAGGCGCTGATCGTGGAGACGGCGCTGGCATCGTTCCTGTCACCGGACGGGCCGGAACGGCTGGAGGCGGCGCTCGCCCGGCGGCTCGACCGGATGACGCGGCAGTTGGAGCGCATGGAGCGACGGGTCACGATTTCGAACGAATCTCTGGCCGTTTTCGTCCGGTTCTGGCTGACCAGCACGCCGCCGTTGCCGGAGGCGGCCCTTGCTGCGGCGCAGAGCAAGGGACGGGAGCGGTATGACGGGTTTATCGAGGCAGTCGGGCGTCGGCTCGCCAGAGGGAAAACACTGGACGACGAGGTGAGGCTGGACGTGGGGCTAGGTGAGCAGGGGCAGGATGCTCCTGACCCGAAAGGCAATGTTGTAACGTGATGTCTGGGTTTGGGGGGCGAGCGGAAGGTCCGGTTACCGAGTGAACCGCCTAAATACCTGACATAAATTGTCCAGGCGCTTCATAGAATGGTACGCTGCTGCCATTAGATATAAGGAAACTATCAGCCCCCTCTTTGCTACAATTGACCATGCCGGCCGCGGCAGACCAAATCAATTCCTAACAAGCTCTAAAATCTGGCTGCTTTCGAAAAATGAATGAAAGCAGCCATTTTAGGTCACGAATTTAATACGTACCCATTACAGAATATGTGACGATTGTTTAAGGCTTGTTTTTCCATCTTTTCACCGCAAGCTTTGCCAATTCCACCTGTCTTTTCTCAATTTCTTGGCTTCCCCAGCTTTTAAAATTACTAATTTCCTTTGTTAGATCAAAAGATGACTGAGAAAAATGAGATTTCTTATCATCAAATGAGGAGTTCCCTATAATAGAATTCGTTTTTGCTTCCATCAAAGCAAGGTTTCCAATCATATTAACGCATTTACTAGCCAAATTTTGTGATATACTCCAACTTGAATCAGGATTATGCGGTAAAATATGTTCAAGATTCACTTCAAGTGTATCAGGGTTTACGATTTTTTGTGCATTTTTCGTTTTCTCCAACTCTAATTCAGACAGATACCAGCGAGCCAACTGAGTTTTAGAGACCTTGGCACTTTCGAAGTCCTTTTGGAACTGAATGTCGGTTGGTAAGATATTAAATGAATTAAAAAGATCAGTAGCATTTTTTATTTTTTTATCTGATACGTCTTTAGCTCTTTGGGCATAATTATCCTCAAGAACACCACTCCCTCCTGCGCCACATATTAAAAATCTAACGCTCCAAGATGCAATCATAGGTATGGTTTTATTGACCTCCTGAACGCTAAAATTCGAAAATACAGAAAGCAATAAAGGACGAACTTGAGTTATGTTTGCCATATCAAACAACATCAAGGATTTTCGAACCTTATCAGAATAGTCCTTCCATACAGAGGATGAAAAAATCGAAAATGAAGAATAAATATTTGCTGATACAATAATATTATCCATATAATCTGAAACTGTTTTTTCGTCATATACAGATTTTTTTATACTATCATACAAGTTTTTCTCTCTAACAAGACCATTTCGGGAAATCCAATCGTGCCTAATGAAATTTCTTATATCGCCCTCCCCATTTGTGTTAGATATTAATGTAGTCATTTCTTTCCACTTGGACTGGCACGATAAAAGCCCCTCTTTTCCAGCCATACTAAATACGTAATTTTTCAATAAATCAGCGACGGTTAAATCAAGCCCACGATCATTCAATACTTCAAAAATAACATATGCATTAGACTCACTTCCAACATCTAAATAAACCAATACCACCTTTTTTTCAATAAAATCTATTAGGTCGAATAGATCAAGATCTGGGTTTTTTGATATTGCTGTCACACTATTGATAGTATCACGAGCTTCTCTTATTGCAGAAAAAAGCCTTTTTTGTGTGTCCGTTAAGTTTCTTGGAGACCTCCTTCCAATAGTAGGAACACCAACCACATACTCATTATAAAACGATTGATCATCTGGCAATATTAATACACGAGGACTTGGGTTCATCGTCCTCAAATCTGCATTTGATATATAATCCGCTGTAAGTTTGTTTGCCCTAGCATCATCTCCTTTATTTTTAAAATAATTTCTTATGGATGATATAAATATAGATGTAGTTACAATTCTTTGCTGTCCGTCAATAATACTTTTTATACTATCATCTGCATTTGTTAGAACAACTGTACCAAGAAAATATTGATCGTGCTTTTTTTGTTTTGCGTCAATTATATCTTTAAAAAGCTCCTTTACATGCTCAATTTCCCACGTGTAGGGACGTTGGTATGTTGGAACTGCGAGACGCTGTTGTTTAAGTAGTGCGCCAATGCCAATCAATCTTGAATCAATAGGTTCTAAAGCCATGTTTCTTGCCATCCATATGTCTCGTCATCGACGATCGTAAGCCGATGCTCAGCGATGGTAAATATCGCATCCAGAACATAATCAGGTGAACAAAAATGCATTAGCTCCTTGCGCATTATGCTTAAATTAAAACCCCTTGATAAAAATATTATTTAGAAAACAATACTTTAAAATATTTAATATCATGTTGTTTTTAATATAATATCAGGACGATATAACAAATGTCTGCTTTGAGGGTGTTCCTATGAGACTTTAGCCGTCCACTTTGAAGGCGGAAATTGCCTGTCTCCTATCTTCTATTCCCGAACATTACCGTCTGGAAGTCATTGGACGATGAGTCCAATCAGACCACCTTCTTGAGATTCGGACTGGCCTTGAAACGCACGGTCTTGCCCGCCTTGACCTTCACCGGCTCGCCGGTGCGCGGATTGAGCGCCTTGCGGGCCTTGGTCTTGTGGACCGTGAATGTCCCGAAGGACGGCAGCGTGAACCCGCCTTCCTGCTTCAGCTCCGCGACAATGGCCCCGACCAGGTCATCGGCGGCCTTGGTAGCGGCAACGCCGGTGCAGTCGAGGGAATCCTGAAGAACAGCGGCAATGAAGGCTTTGCTCATGCGGGCGCAGGTCCGTGTCGTGATCGATTCCGCAAACGGTAGCAGCGCCCTTTCGTCCCGTCACCGCCCAAACGGCAACCTACTCCTATGCAAGTTCTTCTATCCCAGCGCCCTACGACCCCAGAGACTTGTTGCGCTGGCGTGTCCATGCCTCTTTCTAATCAACCCCGCTGATCCATCGCCTCTCCTGGGAGGCCAATCGCGGGGTTCCCGGTGTCCGTCGCTCCCTTCCGCTCCGAAGCCGTCGCCCGTGGCACGCGCATGCTGCGCACCGCGCTCGGCCCGGCGATTGCCGGGCATCTCGACGATCCGTCGATCGTCGAAGTGATGCTCAATCCCGACGGTCGACTGTGGATCGACCGGCTGACTGGCGGGATGGAGGACACCGGCACCCGGATCGCGCCCGCCGACGCCGAGCGGATCGTCCGCCTGGTCGCCCACCATGTCGGCGTCGAGGTGCATCCTGGCAGCCCGCGCGTCTCCGCCGAACTGCCGGGAAGCGGGGAGCGGTTCGAAGGGCTGGTGCCTCCGGTGGTGGCAGCACCCTGCTTTGCTATCCGACGTCCGGCGGTCGCAGTGTTCTCGCTCGATGATTACGTGGCGTCCGGGATCATGACCTCGGCACAGGCCGCGTTTCTGTGCCGCGCCGTCGCCGAGCGGCAGAACATCCTGGTGGCTGGTGGCACCTCCACCGGCAAGACCACGCTGGTCAACGCCCTGCTGGCCGAGATCGCCCAGACCGGCGACCGGGTGGTGCTGATCGAGGACACCCGGGAACTGCAATGTGCCGCGCCCAATCTGGTCGCCCTGCGCACCAGGGACCGCGCGGCCTCGCTCTCCGATCTGGTCCGTTCCTCGCTGCGCCTGCGCCCGGACCGGATCCCGATCGGCGAGGTGCGTGGCGCCGAGGCGCTGGACCTGCTCAAGGCCTGGGGCACCGGCCATCCCGGCGGCGTCGGCACGCTGCACGCCGGGTCCGCGATCGGCGCCCTGCGCCGGCTGGAGCAGTTGATCCAGGAAGCTGTCGTCACCGTGCCGCGCGCCCTGATCGTCGAGACCATCGACGTGATCGCGGTGCTGTCCGGGCGCGGCAACGCACGTCGGCTGGCCGAACTCGCCACTGTCCGGGGCCTGACCCCGGACGGGGACTACATCCTCGCACCCGCCGGAGACCCGTCATGACCAACATGATCGCCCTGCGCCGCCGCTTCGCCATGGCCGGCGCCACCCTCTCGCTCGCCCTGCTGTCGGCTCCGGCTTATGCCGCCGGTTCGAACATGCCGTGGGAGGAGCCGCTCAACCAGATCCTGGAATCCGTCCAGGGGCCGGTGGCCAAGATCATCTCGGTGATCATCATCACCGTCACCGGCCTGACCCTGGCCTTCGGCGAGACGTCGGGTGGCTTCCGCCGTCTGATCCAGATCGTCTTCGGCCTGTCGATCGCCTTCGCCGCGTCCAGTTTCTTCCTATCCTTCTTCTCCTTCTCGGGCGGGGCGTTGATCTGATGGAGCCGGACGTCATTCCCGGCTTCACCGCCCCGGTGCATCGCGCCCTGATCGAGCCGATCCTGCTCGGCGGGGCGCCGCGCACGGTGGCGATCGTCAACGGCACGCTGGCCGCCGCGATCGGCCTCGGGCTGCGGCTGTGGATCGCCGGCGGCATCTTCTGGCTGGTCGGCCATCTCGCCGCGGTCTGGGCCGCCAAGCGGGATCCCGCGTTCGTCGACGTGGTGCGGCGGCACCTGCGTTACCCCACCCATCTGGTCGGGTGAGGGCGCCATGCTGAACCTCGGCGAATACCGCCATCGCCGCGACCGGCTGGCCGATTTCCTGCCCTGGGCGGCGCTGGTCGCCAAGGGTGTGGTGTTGAACAAGGACGGTGCTTTCCAGCGCACCGCCCGGTTCCGCGGTCCCGACCTGGACTCCTCGACCGCATCCGAACTGGTCGCCATCACCTCGCGCCTGAACAACGCCCTGCGGCGGCTGGGCTCCGGCTGGGCCATTTTCGTCGAGGCGCAGCGCCGCCCGGCGCGGGGCTATCCTTCCGGCCCGTTTCCAGATCCAGCCTCCGAACTGGTCGACGCCGAACGCCGGGCGCAGTTCGAGGAAGAGGGCGCGCATTACGAGAGCCATTATTTCCTGACCCTGGTCTGGCTTCCGCCGGCGGACGACGCCGCCCGCGCGGAAGCCTGGCTCTACGAGAATCGCGCCCGTGGCGGCTCCGACTGGCAGGCTGTGGTCGCGGGCTTTATCGACCAGACCGACCGTGTGCTGGCCCTGCTCGACGGCTTCATGCCGGAAGCCGACTGGCTCGATGACGGCGAAACGCTGACCTATCTCCATTCCTGCATCTCCACGCGGATGCAGCGGGTCCGGGTGCCGGAAATCCCGATGCACCTCGATGCCATCCTGGTCGATGAGGAACTGACCGGTGGGCTGGAGCCCAGATTGGGCGACGCCCATCTGCGCACGCTCACCGTCACCGGCTTTCCCACCCAGACCTGGCCAGGCCTGCTGGATGAGCTGAACCGGCTGGCCTTTCCCTATCGCTGGTCGACGCGGGCGATCTGTCTCGACCGCACCGACGCGACCAAGGTGCTGGGCCGGATCCGGCGGCAATGGTTCGCCAAGCGCAAATCGATCATGGCCATCCTCAAGGAGGTGATGACCAACGAGGCCTCGGCGCTGCTGGATTCCGACGCCGCCAATAAGGCGGCCGATGCCGATGCGGCGTTGCAGGAACTCGGCACCGATCAGGTCGGCCAGGCCTATGTCACTGCCACCGTCACGGTGTGGGACGAGGATCCCGTGGTTGCGACCGACCGGCTGCGTCTGGTGGAAAAGACCATCCAGGGCCGCGACTTCACCTGTATGCGCGAGATGGTGAATGCCATCGAGGCCTGGTTCGGCAGCCTCCCGGGCCATGTCTACGCCAATGTCCGCCAGCCCTGCATCTCGACCCTGAACCTGGCGCACATGATTCCGCTCTCCGCCGTCTGGGCCGGGCCGGAGCGCGACGGGCATTTCGCGGCCCCGCCGCTGTTCTATGCCCGCACCGAGGGCTCGACCCCGTTCCGCTTCGCGCTCCACGTCGGCGACGTCGGTCACACGCTGATCGCCGGGCCGACCGGTGCGGGCAAGTCCGTGCTGCTGGCCTTCATGGCGATGCAATTCCACCGCTATGCGGGGGCGCAGATATTCGCCTTCGATTTCGGTGGCTCGATCCGTGCGGCGACGCTGGCGATGGGTGGCGACTGGCATGATCTCGGTGGCGCGCTGGCGCAGGACGGGAACGAACCGGTCGCGTTGCAGCCGCTGGCGCGGATCGATGAGCCGGGCGAACGGGCCTGGGCGGCGGAATGGGTCGCGACACTGCTGGAGCGCGAGGGCGTCACGGTTGCGCCCGATCTCAAGGAGCATCTGTGGTCGGCGCTGACCTCGCTGGCCTCGGCCCCGGTCGCGGAACGCACCCTTACCGGCCTATCCGCGCTGCTCCAGTCGCTGGCGCTGAAGCAGGCGTTGCAGCCTTACTGCGTTGGTGGCCCGTGGGGACAGTTGCTCGACGCCGAACATGAGCGTCTTGGTGTCGCCGATATCCAGGCCTTCGAGATCGAGGGTCTGATCGGCTCTGGCGCGGCGTCCGCCGTGCTGTCCTATCTGTTCCACCGTATCGAAGACCGCTTCGACGGCAGCCCGACGCTGCTGATCATCGACGAAGGCTGGCTGGCGCTGGATGATCGGGCCTTCGCCGGGCAGTTGCGGGAATGGCTGAAGACGCTGCGCAAGAAGAACGCGTCCGTCATCTTCGCCACCCAGTCGCTGGCCGATATCGACGCCAGCCCGATCGCCCCCGCGCTGATCGAGAGCTGCCCGACCCGGATCTTCCTGCCCAACGACCGGGCGCTGGAGCCGCAGATCACCGCCATCTATCGCCGCTTCGGGCTGAACGATCGCCAGATCGAGATCCTCAGCCGGGCCACACCCAAGCGCGACTATTACTGCCAGTCCCGTCGCGGCAACCGGCTGTTCGATCTCGGCCTGTCCGAGGTGGCGCTGGCCTTCACCGCTGCGTCTTCCCCCGACGATCAGGCCGCGATCGACCGGATCTTTGCCCGGCATGGCCGCGACGGGTTCGCGGCCGCGTGGCTGACGCACAGGGGCGTGGACTGGGCGATCGAAATGCTCAGGCCGGGAGAGGGATCATGAGAAGTTCGTCGATCTGCAAAGCAGCGTTCGTGGCTGGGTTTGGCGCCCTGTCATCCATTGTCGTGAGCGTCCCGGCCCAGGCGCAATGGGCGGTCTATGACGGCGCGGCCCATGTCCAGACGGTGCTGATCGCGGCGCGGGAATTGCAGCAGGTCAACCAGCAGGCGCAGAGCCTGCTCAACGAGGCGACCATGCTGGAGAACCAGGCCCGCAACCTCGCCAATCTGCCGCTCTCGGTGCTGGCACCCTTGGAGCAATCAATCCAGCAGACCGAGCAAATTGTCGGCCAGGCGCAGGGGCTCTCCTATAACCTGACCAGCATCGATCAGGCCTTCACCCAGACCTATCCCCAGGCGCTGGCGAGCCCGAGTTCGGCGGCCCAGATGACTACCGATGCCCAGGCGCGATGGCAAAACGCCAGGGGCGCCTATCAGGACGGGCTGCGTGTGCAGACCGGCGCGGTGCAGAATCTTGATGCCACGCGAAGCCAGATCGACAGTCTGGTCACGTCGAGTCAGGCGGCGGCTGGCGCCTTGCAGGCGGCGCAGTCGGGTAACCAGCTCACCGCGCTGCAAACCCGCCAGATCGCCGATCTGACCGCCGTGACGGCGGCAATGGCCCGCGCTCAGGCGCTGGAGGGTGCCCGGCAGGTCGAGGCGGAGGAACAGGCGCGTGCGCAGATGGCGGCTTTCCTGAATTACGGCACCGGCTACACGCCCGGCGCCGCGCAGATGTTCCACTGATGCGCGCGCCGCGTCTCTCCCCGCCGATCGTCTTCCGGCTGGTTGCCGTCGCGCTGGTCGTTCTGATCCTGGTCGCCGCGAGCCTCCACCTCCGGCGCCTCCCCCGTGACGTCGACGTGCCCGATCTCGGGCCGCCTGGATCGCGTGACCGGCTTGCCGCCGGTCTCGCGCGCTGCCAGGCGCTCGGCATGAAGGCCGACGGCGATCCGGCCTGTGCTGCGATCTGGGCCGAGAACCGCAAGCGCTTCTTCGCGCCCGACACGGCACGGTGACGCCATGCAGCAAGGCACCGGCGTCATCGACAATTTCCTTGCCATCTTCACCCAGTATATCGATTCCGGCTTCGGTCTGGTGCAGGGCGACGTCCACTGGCTCGCCGGTGTACTGATCACCATCGACATCACCCTGGCCGGGCTGTTCTGGGCGCTGGCGCCGGATGAGGACGTGCTGGCGCGGCTGATCCGCAAGACCCTGTTCATCGGCATGTTCGCCTTCATCATCGGCGACTTCAACGGGCTGGCGAAGATCATCTACGAATCCTTCGCCGGGCTGGGCATCGAGGCCGGTGGTGGACATCTCACCCAGGCGCAGCTGCTCCAGCCGGGGCGGCTGGCGCAGGTCGGCATCGACGCCGGCAAGCCGATCCTGACCTCGATCTCCTCGCTGGTCGGTTTCGTCGCCATCTTCAACAACGCGATCCAGATCGCGGTATTGCTGATTGCCTGGCTGATCGTGGTAATCAGCTTCTTCGTGATGGCGATCCAGCTCTTCGTGGCGCTGATCGAGTTCAAGCTGACCACACTTGCCGGGTTTGTGCTGGTGCCCTTCGGCCTGTTCGGCCGCACCGCCTTCCTCGCCGAGAAGGTGCTGGGCAACGTCGTGTCGTCCGGGATCAAGGTGCTGATGTTGGCCGTCATCGTCGGCATCGGTTCGACGGTGTTCGGCCAGTTCACCAGCGGCTTCAATAATCCGCCCACCATCAATGACGCGCTGACCCTGATTCTGGCTTCTCTGACGCTGCTCGGTCTGACCGTGTTCGGCCCGGCATTGGCCAACGGTCTGATCGCCGGTGGTCCGCAGTTGGGTGCCGGGTCCGCTGTCGCCACCGCGGCCGGGGTCGTCGGTGCCGGCGTGGCCGCCGCGTCAGGGGTTGGGCTCGCTGCGGGCGCTGCGGCGGCCGCCGTGCGCGGTGGTGCCTTTGTCGCCGGAGGTGCCACCGCCGCCTATCGGGCGGGCGGCGCGGCGGGTGTAGCCAAAACCGGTCTGTCCGCTGCCGCCAGCCCGCTGCGCCGCGCGGCGGCCAGCGTCCGCACCAGCTATCAGGCTGGCGGGGCGGCCGCGACCGGCGGCGCGGGTGGTGCGACGGCTTCGGGTGCTGGCGGTGGAGGGGGGACGGCCGGCAAGCCGCCGGCTTGGGCCAGCCGGATGCAGCGCAACAACCGGATCAGGGGCGGCGCTGATGCCGCCGCGCAGGCGATCAAGGGCGGCGACCGGCCCAGCGGCGGCCACGACGTCGATCTCTCGGAAGGAGAATAGCCATGTTCCGCCGCCCTACCGTGCGTTTCGGCCGGATGCCGGAACCCGAGACGCCCTATCACAAGGCCGGACAGGTCTGGGACGACCGCATCGGCTCGGCCCGCGTCCAGGCCCGCAACTGGCGGCTGGCCTTCTTCGGCTGTCTCGCTTTGAGCGGCGGCCTGGGCGCCGGGCTGGTCTGGCAGTCGGTGCGCGGTACCATCACCCCCTGGGTGGTGCAGATCGACCATCTCGGTCAGGCGCAGGCCGTGGGTCCGGCGACGGCCGCCTATCGGCCGACCGATCCGCAGATCGCCTGGTATCTGGCGCGCTTCGTCTCTGAGGTGCGCGGCATCCCGGCCGATCCGGTGGTGCTCAGGCAGAACTGGCTCGACGCCTACAACTACGTCACCGATCGCGGCGCGCTGGCGCTGAACGATTATGCCCGCACCAGCGATCCGTTCAGCCGGCTCGGCAAGATGCAGCTGGCGATCGAGATCGCCAGCGTGATCCGTGCCTCCGATGACAGCTTCCGGGTGGAATGGATCGAGCGCCGCTATGTCGATGGCGCGCTGGCCGCCACCGAGCGCTGGAGCGCGATCCTGACCATCGTCGTCACGACCCCGACCGATGCCGAGCGGCTGCGCAAGAATCCGCTCGGCATCTATATCCACGCCCTCAACTGGTCCAGGGAACTCGGCTGATGCGCACCTTCAACACCATCGTGCCGTTCATGATCCTGCTGGCGCCGCTCGCCGCGTGCTCGTCGTGGAAGCCGCCTGCCATTAAATACGACGATACGCCCCGGCAGGCGGTTCTTACGCCTGACCCGCCCAAGCCGGTGCAGGTGGTGGCACTCCCCGAGCCCTTGCCGCTGCCGGGGCAACTCAAGCCGATCCCGTATCGGCATGCCGTGCCGGAACCGACGGATCCGCATCAGCGGGTCGAGCGCGCCAACAGTGCGGCGCGGATCCAGCCGACGCGGGCCGGCTATCTCAATGCGATCCAGGTCTATCCGTTCTCCGAGGGCGCCCTCTATCAGCTCTACGCGGCACCGGGCGAAATTACCGATATCGCGCTGCAGCCGGGCGAAAAGCTGGTCGGTTCCGGTCCGGTCGCCGCCGGCGATACCGTGCGCTGGATTATCGGCGATACCGAGAGCGGTACCGGGGCGACCAGGCGGATTCATATCCTGCTCAAGCCAACGCGGCCGGATCTGATCACCAATCTGGTCATCAATACCGACCGGCGGACCTATCACCTGGAACTGCGCTCCGACGAGCGGACCTATATGGCCTCGGTCTCATGGGACTATCCGCAGGACCAGATCGTTGCCTTGCGCGTGCAGGATCGGGATGCTGATCTTGGCAATCCGGTCGCGACCGGCGTCGATCTCGACGCGCTGAATTTTCGCTATCGGATCGAGGGCGATGATGCGCCGTGGCGGCCGTTGCGGGCCTTCGATGACGGGCGGCAGGTCTTCATCGAGTTTCCGACCGGGATCGCCCAGGGCGAGATGCCGCCATTGTGGGTGATCGGCCCGCAGGGCGACGGCCAGTTGGTGAATTATCGGGTGCGCGGCAATCGGATGATCGTCGATCGCCTGTTTGCCGCCGCCGAACTGCGTCTCGGCGCCAAGCACCAGCAGGTCGTGCGCATCGTCCGCACTGACTGGTCACGACGGTCATGAGCGGGAGTGCCGGAAACGAAGGCGCCGGCACGTCCGCGCCGCCGGTCAGGCCGCCGGGCGAGATGCGGTTGCGGACGACGCGGCCGCCGGTCACGCGGCTGTCGCGCAAGGTGATCCTTGGCCTGTCGGTCATCGCCGTGGGCGGAATCGGCTGCGCGCTCTATCTGGCGTTGGAGCCGGCACCACCGAAGAGCAATGCCGAACTCTACGATACCGGCAATCGCACCACGCCGGACGGGTTGGCCAATCTGCCGGGCGACTATACCCATCCGCCGCGGCTTGGGGCTCCGCTGCCAGGCGACCTCGGCGGGCCGTTGCTCAAGGCGGGCGTGGGTGCCCCCGGCATGGCGACACCGGCCGCACCCGCCGACCCGGAAAAGCAGCGCATTGCCCAGGAGCAGGAAGCGGCGCGGGTCAGCCATTTGTTCACCCAGACGAAGATGGGACGGGATATCGCCACGCCCGCGACACCCGGTACGACTGCAGCCCAGTCCAGCGGCGCTCCTGCCGATCGCAAGCAGGCATTCCTCGATGGTCCCGTCGATCACCGCACCGTCAGCGCTGAGCGGCTGACACCCGTTCCCAGCCCCTATGTGCTCCAGGCGGGATCGATCATTCCCGGTGCGCTGATCACCGGCATCCGTTCGGACCTGCCGGGCGAGGTCACGGCCCAGGTGACGGAGAATGTCTATGACTCTCCGACCGGGCATATCCTGCTGATCCCGCAGGGGGCGAAGCTGATCGGCCGCTATGATTCCCAGATCGCCTACGGCCAGACCCGGGTGCTGCTGGTCTGGATCCGGCTGATGCGTGGGGCCGGGGAATCGATCCTGCTGGAGAATGAGCCGGCCGCCGATTCGGCGGGCTTTGCTGGGTTGCAGGATCAGACCGATAACCATTGGGGCGAGGTGTTCAAGGCCGCCCTGGTCTCGACCGTCCTCAGCGTTGGTTCAGAAGCTGATATCAGCGGCGGCAACGGCATTGCCCAGGCGCTGCGCACCGGCGGCTCGCAGGGCTTCAACCAGATTGGCGAACAGATCGTCGGACGGTCGCTGAATATCCAGCCGACCAATATCATCCGGCCGGGCTTTCCGGTGCGGGTGACGGTGCATCGTGACCTAGTGCTCACCCCCTACAGACAGGAGACATCCCGATGACGAAACTCAGGCTCGGGCCAATCGCGGATGACAGGCCGGTGCGGCTCACTATCGAACTTCCTGCTGCCGTGCATCGCGATCTGGTCGAGTATGGGCGAATTCTGGCGCGTGAGAGCGTTCAGGCCGAGATCACGCCAGCAAAGCTGATTGCACCGATGCTCGCGCGTTTCATGGAGGGTGACCGGGCGTTTCGGCGACAACGTGCGATGCTACCAACTGACGATGAGCTTTCACCCGGTCGCGCATGAACGCCACGAATTTTCCTACTATTGGATCTTCAGACGCTGGACGCCAGACAAGATTTATGGTGATAGATGCGTTATCCTCATTGATGGGAATAAATTTTAGCCCCGGAAAGTTCAGGCAAGAATACGCTTGCATCGCAATTGTGATGCCGTAACCGGCTCGTATAAAAGCGAGCATCGTCAGGTTCCCGGTGTCAAGAATCTGTGGATTCGCGCTTGGAAGACGCGTTGAAAAGAAACGTTGGCCGATACCGTTTTTTCCCCAGGCCCACAAAAAAATCTTTTCATTTTCGAGATCGTTCCATCGCAAGGTGACCCTTTCGGCAAGCCGGTGAGTTTCTGGCAAGACAGCCATCAATGACTCGGAGTAGATTGGAGACGCAGTCTCGAAATGATCAGCCAGAAAGTCTGGAATCAGCGCAACATCAATCTGACGGTCGACTAACGCGGCAAGGAGCGTACCTTCGCAGGGCTCATGAGGCGTGATGAGGATGGACGGATAAATCCTATGCCATTCGAGTAATAGATTCGACAAAACGCTGTTTACGGGAGGTAGGTGAAACCCTAAGTGAATTTCGCCTATTTCGTCTGTGACGCGGCGCCCCAGTATCTCACTAAGTGCGCTTGCTTCGTTCAGGACACGACGTATGTGGTGCGCCGCGACACGGCCAGATGCTGTCGGGCGTATTCCGGTCGTGGTTCGCTCTACTAACGTAACGCCTAAACGATCCTCGAGTCGACTGATGGCCCTGCTGAGGGTGGAGACATGTAATTCCAATAAGTGCGCGGCTTTACCGAAACTTCCAGCTTCAACGACTGCCAGAAAATAATGGAGTTCCGCCATATGCATGATTTTTCTATTCCTTAACAGCGTGTTGGAGTTTGCTGTTCGTTGAAGTCCATCCGGACGATTCCTCGAGCAAGTAATTCCGGTTCAGCACAAAAGCTGAGGAAGTTGGGTCAAAAGCGGTTATCATCAATCTCTTGACCGAAAGAACGGGAAGAGTGACCGTCTCCTTGATTAAGGAGCGCCATGGCATGCTCGATGTTCGCACCGCCAGCGCTCGCATTTGGTGCGAACGCCTGGATCCGTCCCATCTACTCGCGAATGGTACATCGGGCAGAAGTGAGGATGATGCGGGCGCCATTGTCCGCGCCAAACTCTTCGGCATGGCCTTGCTGATGCCTGAGCTCCTGATTTCTAAAATGCTAGCCGCAGAATGACCCTCACAACCGGCCACCACACTAAGCCAGAGAGCAAGGTTGGGGCAGGAGAATAGAAGCGACGAGACCCGGACCGTCGATGCGATCACCCAGCTCGATTGTTCCGTCGAGGATTTCAATAGCGCGGGCCGCGATGGAAAGACCGAGTCCATGACCGCCACCATATCCCTCCCGCAGCTGGTAGAAGCGGTCGAAGACTCGGGACCGGCACGATTTCGGTATTCCTGGTCCGCGGTCTGCGATATCGATGCACACCATGCATAGCGCTCCCTTGCGGAGGTCGTGAACGTGTATGTCAATTGCGCCGCCGCATGCGGCATGCGTTATGCTGTTCTCCACCAAGGCGGCTAATGCAATCTCCAACAACGCCTGATCAGACACGATCCGGCACATGGCGTGAATCTCGAAGGAAAAAGCAACGCCCGACTGCACGGCTAGTAGCGCATGGCTGCTGAGAACGGTGGCTATAAGTGCGGCTATGTCGAATTCGGTCATCGCCGGAGCGGTCGTGTCCAGCCGCGCGAGCAGAAGCATCCGGTCTATGAGCGCACTTGCCTGCGTGACGCAGTCAAGTAGCGGTTGGATTCGGTTGGAAGCGATCGCGGCATCTCGCGTCAGGAGTTCCGCGTGAAGACGCAGTGCGGCAAGCGGCGTGCGAAGTTGGTGTGCAGCCGCGTCGGTAAACATCTGTTCATGTTGGATACCGGTCCTGACACGTTCAAGAAGAGTGTTTAGCTTTCCGACAAGGCCGGATAGTTCGCGTGACCAAACCTGAGGATCGAGCGGCTCGAGATCGTGAAACGAGCGACGGTCAAGCTGTAGGCTCAAACGCCGCATTTCCGCGAGTCCGCTACGTAACATCACCCAGAGCAGGATCGCGCTTGCGACTACGAGGATATTCAGCGGCAAAGTGATCTGGCGGAGAAAACTGGTAATCGTCTGATCGATATCCGCACGTCGTTCTGCAACAACGATCCTTAATCCGTGTTGGGGTATCTCAAGACCGTAAGCGCGCCATAGCCCGTGGTCGAAATAATGGAAGCCTGGTGTCTGCGGAATGATATCCGGAGAGGGTGCGTCTTCTGAATGAACGATGCATGTTCCATGGACAAAGACGGCGAACATCCGCGATCTCGCGCCCGTGCGGAAGGCGAGCTTGTCCTCCGAGCTAAGAAGGGTTGCGGGAAAACTTGCCGCAGGTGCCGCAGCGAGCTCCTCCTGCATGAGTGCGTAAAGCATATTTGCGCTGAGTATCAGGCTGTGGTCCGAAGCGCGCTCCACGTCGGCCCGGGCCATAAAATAAGCTACGCCTCCCGCTGCCGTTCCGAGTGAGATCAAGAGCAGCAGCACACGGATATAGACCGCCGTCGTCAGGGATCGCGCACGCATCGCCCGGAGTCCTTCGCCTGTTTATTTTGGAATTGTGTAGCCAAGACCGCGCGCCGTGATGATGAAATCGGCCCCCAGCTTGCGCCGGATGGCCGAGATCGAAACCTCGATTACGTTGCCGTCGAACGTATCCAGGACGTCATAGAGTTCGTCCGCCATATCTGATTTCGAGACGAACCGCCCCGCGCGTCGGGCGAGAAGTGCAACCAGTTTGAATTCCTTCGCAGTAAGATGTACAATTTTCTGCCTCTGGCGTACCACGCGGCCGATGAGATCGACTTCCACATCGCGCACGAACAGGGTGTCGGACTTTCGGCCATCCTGCCGACGAATCTGCGCACGGACGCGCGCGACGAGTTCTGCCAGATCGATCGGCTTGACCATGTAGTCGTCCGCGCCTGAATCAAGGCCGGCCACGCGATGGACGGGACGATCGCGTGCCGTCACGATGATCACCGGGATGTAGTCGGGGTACTGACGGATCAAGTGAAGCACTTCCAAACCATTCACTTTCGGCAGCGCCAGATCAAGGAGCACAAGGTCATATCGGGCGTCCACAAGCGATGCGATCGCTTCGTCGCCTCCGGTTACCCAGCGGACGTCGTAACCCTCCTGTTCCAGAGCCTTCTTCATTGCCTGGCCAAGCAGCGCATGATCCTCTACGAGCAAAAGCTGCATCGATGTTCTTTCCGGCTTGGTATGTCGCGCCTCAAAATGCTGCTTTCATAGTTGCCATGACGGCAAGACCGGGCGCGACGAGATAGTCCGGTGCCGTGCCAGCGATACCACGTGTTGTCATGGCGTTTGTCGTTACCGTTTGAATGCCCGACAGATAATGATTGTTAGTGAGATTGATGAAGTTGACCTGAATAGTCGGGCTTTTCACGGGCCCGTAGCTGGGCAGTCGAGCGCCGACAGTGGCGTTCATGTCATAGTAAGCGGGCATATGTTCGTCATTCATGAGCGTGGAAGATTGTCGTGAGACGTATCTGATATTGTAATTCCAGAAGAGACTGCCATTGTCCCAGTCGATGCCGAGTGCTCCAGTCAAGCGTGGTGAGCGCACGGCTGTCTTTCCCGCCGTTGGCAAACCGGAGATATTGTTATCGATCGTGGCATGCAGATACTGACCAGACACGTAGGGCCGGAAATGCCTGATCGGCAGCGTCCCGATTTCGCCCGATACACCATTTGACGTTTGACCGCCGGCGTTGAGGTCGACGGTCACGCCACCATTCGTTCCCGTCACTGCGCTCTGGATTTGCCGGTTCGTGAAATTATAGTGGAAGTAGGTCGCACTGGCGACGAGAAGCGGACCATTATAACGGTATCCGATTTCTTCTGAGATCGAATATTCGTCCTTTGGTTCTCTGATGCCCTGGTATGAGACGCCATGATCATAATACGCGTCATAAAGCGTTGGGGTCGACGGGGAACGGAAGCTGGTGGAGACGCTCGCGAAAACCTGGTGCTGTTTGCTGAACTGATAGCGAGCCGAAACGGCGGGCAGGGGCTGGAAGTCATTAAGAACCACCTTGTATTGCGGCCCTGGGAGTTCGTTAGTGCCGTTCCGGTTGATCATCGCCAGCTTGATCCCCGCGTCCATCGTCAACTTTCCCCCGAGGAAAGTCGCATGGTCGCCGACGAAAAGAGCATTGACCGTCGTTATCGTCGAAATATTCGCGTAAGCTAAAAGTCGACCATCGGAGAGTTTGATATTGTTTGTTGCCCCGAAAATATCAAGCGGCGTACCGTCGTATTTTACGGGAGAGAGAACGGCATAATCATGGTCGTTCGAATAATCGAACCACCATCCAAGGTAGAGATCATGATGTGCGCCGATTCTATAGTCCGTCTTGGCCGTAAAGCCGCCTCGGTACTGCACGTTCCGATATGCCAAGAGGGTCATGGCATTTTCGGTATCGTCTCCGCCCGCTTGTGCGTAAGGAAGGCTCAGTGCATGTGTGAGCGCCTCGTTGCCGAGGAAATTGCCGTTTATATTATTTAGAAAGGCTCCAGCCGAATTATTGCCTTCACCATGCCAGAAATAGGGGGTGAAATTGATGTGCCAGCGCTCGGTTAGCGTGAAATGCGACGGGGCGCTAAGCAGCATGTTGTCATAGGGATTGCGGTTGAGCCGCCAGTAATTCTCTCCTTCGGGGCCAAATACATATCGACGGTCCCACGTGAAGCCACGGCCATAAGCCTTCCAGTCCGCCATTGTCATGGAAGGCCAGGTATTCTCGATGGAATGGCGATATGAGCCGACGAAGGTGATCGTGTTGTCAGGGCCCCATTCCTTGATAGCCTTCCAATCCATATTCCAGATCGAATCATGACCAGGCCCGCGCCAGGCATCGTCCCTTTGGTTGGCGTAGGAAACATAGGCGCGGACACCGCTATGACCGATCTCGCCCGTATCGAAGCGTGCAAATTCGCGATGATAATTGAACGAGCCGTAGCCAAGTGTCACTAGACCGCCCATCCGCCAGGCTGGGTCGCGATCACGAAAAGACAACCAACCTCCTGATCCGTTGATCGTGGGCGTATCCAGATTTGGCGACCCCTGTTGAACGCTCATATCTTCCAGATCTTCGTTGCTCGCGAATTCAGATGTATCGATCGTGTAGATTCCGATGTCGGCTGCTGGGGCGCCTTCCCATGTCAGTGCCATCTCGGATTGGTCGAGTCCCCGCAGCGAGATCGTGCCTCCAGTAAGGCCGAATGGATCGGCGGATCCGACCACAATACCAGGAAGCAGCTCGACAAGTTGAAGCGGATTTTGAGCTGGAGACTGTTTCTGGATGAAGTCGCGACTCACCGTACTCACGGATTTTGGCGCCGTCTCGGGTTTGATCAATCCGCCTCCGGGTTGGCGCCCCGTGATACCATCCGCAGAGCGATGCTGATGGACGCTCACGACAATATTTTCCGGGGAAGTTGGTACGGGAGTAGGTGTCGGGACCCGCTCCTGCGGTGTCGGCGGCCTACGTGTGGGAACGCCGTGTTTCCGAGCCTCAGATCCAATCGAAGCCGTCTGCGCTATCGCTTGAGGTAGCGGGACCACGCTGGTGACGAACAGACAAACTACGGAGGAGAGCGTAAGACGATTCATTGGGACAGGGCTTCTATTCAGTCTGGTTCGGGCATTGCATAATCGTGTCTCAAGCCGTCTGTCGTCTGTAACGGCACCCCGGCGTTCGGCATTCTACGGGGCGAACCTGATGCGAAGCTGATGATGACGATGCCACTTCGAGACGGATCAAAAAGTTGCGCTGCGGCACCTGTCGTCACAGTCGCTATCGCCACACTTACGGTGACAATGAATGTTGCCGCGATAGATGGGGAAAATGCGCAGTGGTCGAAATCCGATTTCGACCTACCGATGTCCGGCATTTCGGCAAATGTAGCTGCTGATGTGGCGCTGGATGGCTTTGCTGAAGGCATGGTGCTCGCAGCGCCACATTGGCTTGAAACGCTTATGCTTTGTCCTCAAGTCGGGCGCATGTCGCACAGCCATGGCCCGCAGGTGATCTTGGTGTCCGTATAGTGCGAGCGGAGCATGCTATCGCACTGCCCGGCCCGACTCCTGTCTGAATGCCAGCGTCATGCACATGGTCGGAACAGCGTTTTCGCGGCGCCAGGTTCAGGCCTGCCCTTTATTGCCTTCTGCCGAAGGGCACAGTTCATGTAGGGCTAAAGCACATTGGTTGATTTACATTTTGTCTCGTCGTATTTTTCGTAAAAAGTTCGAGATGAATCGGCCGTATATTGGTCGGATTTATTTTGAAGCAATATGTGAATATATTGCAATATTTCTGATTCTGTTACCTCTGGATGAAATTTTATATAGTCCTTTGTCTCACGATTGATCATTTCCGGGAGGTCTTGTTCGAGCTTTCGATAGTAAGAAAATATATGCTCGCCTTTCTTCTTATAGAATTCTGCCAAACTATTTTTCTCGCAGATATTCTGATTGAGATCACTCGCTATCTCCACGGTCGGATCATTTATGCCGACATCGACAGAAATTAAATACGAGCCGGGATATTTTTTATCTACCTTAATCTTGTCAGAGAATACGGAGTAAAAGAATCCCCGAGGCCATTGATTTTCGCTATTACCCTTTTGCACGGCGAACTCGTGCATTTGCTGTAACGTATAATCACGCCTAACGTCTATTTTGTAGAAATGAAACGACACTTTGGATTCCACGTGGCGTGCGGGGGCGGCTCTGACCGAGAAAGAGAAAGACTGGGTAAGAATTGCCACGGCAAGAAGGTAGGAAGATTGTCTTACATTCAACATCGGCGTTCTTTCAGAAATAAACTCCTCAGCATTGTAACGAGCAAGCCTGATGCGAAACTGATGACTACGATGCCATTGTCGAGACGGATCGCAAGGTTGCGCCGGGGGATTTATCGTCTCGGTCGCAATCCCCGACGGCGTCGGTGAATGAGGCTACGATCGGCTGGGAGAACGCGCAGTGTCCGATATCCGATTTCAGCTTGTCGGGGTCGCAGGTTTCGGCGAACGTAGCGGTCGATACGCTGTCAGGTAGCCCTGCTGAATTATGGCGCTCGCGGCACCATATTGGCCCGAGATGCCTGTGGCTTGTTGTCAAGCGGGCGTATGTAGGACATCCATAATTTGCGGGTGATGAGTGTGTCCGTACCGCTGGCGCAGGAAGTACTTTCCCTCTTCGCGCCTTTTCGGTCATATAGTGACGCATCTCTCATTGTGCCGATTAATGCTGTCGCAATATCCGGCGTGACCGGTGCCCTGAATACGAGAGTCACGCCGGAAATATGATTGGCACAACGCTTCCTACTGCTTGCTTAATGCGCATGCAATGTATGCCCGGCGGGCTGCTCACTTGCCGGCGAGATATCGGACTGCGCCAGTAATGTGTCTTCCGATTGTAGATCGGCTACTTCTTTGCGAAAGATCCTCAGGCCGCGGCCGAGATCTCCCATAGTGGACGAGAGACGTTTCCCGCCGCCAAAGAGAACCAACACGACGGCGAGCACGATGAGCCAATGCCAAATGCTGAGAGATCCCATATCCTCATTCTCCACTCATTAAGATTGTCTCCTCCGGCCTACCTGACCGGAGGAGACAGCGATTACACCGGCGAGAAGTCGGGACGGGTGGTCGGGAAGCGACTGATTGTCTCCGGATCCAGGTTCAGCGTCTGCTGGACCATTTCTGGCGGGATGTGGGTGAGCCAATCCGACAGCGAGACTTCGGCGAAGCGATCCGACTTGAAGACCGAAATCACCTTCACATCCTCATTGCCGGTATTCTCCACATAATGACCGAGACTCTTCTTGATGTACCAGACATCACCTGGGTTAAAATTGGCGGTCTGGGCCTTGGGGCCGGTGTTGAATACGGTGACGCGCGCCTGACCCTGGATAACGAATGCCCATTCGTCAGCGTTGGGATGCCAATGCATTTCCCGGATAGCGCCGGGGCGGATCGTTTCAAGGGCCGCCGCGACGGTCTTGGAAATGGGAAAATTCCTGCTGTCTGCGATCTGTGCCTGCCCACCATGTGTTCTGGCAATCGGCTTTGCACGCGAAAGACGGTAGATCACTTTCTCCGCCCCCGGGACAACTCGTGCGCTCCTCTGATCCATTGGGAGGTCCGGAGGGATTTCCCCCTGGAAAATCCAGAGGTTATCGAGCGGGATTTTTTTGAACGCGCTCTCCGGCACGCCGAAGTTCTTCGCCAGTACTTCGGGGGGGGTATGCGCGAGCCAGTCAGTAACCAGTAGCGTATTGAATTCTGAAGATTTTCCGTTGTCGAATGCAAGGAGGAATTCTGCGCCATCGGGCCCAAGACCCTGAAGCGAATGCGGCATGCCGGGCGGGAAATACCACAAATCGCCTGCTTCGACATCTTCGACGCTCGGACGTCCCTGTTCGTCCAGAGTTGTAATCCGGCATTTTCCGTAGAGCATAATTGCCCATTCGGCCTGCTGATGCCAATGCATCTCGCGAATGCCGCCGGCGCTCAGACGCATGTTGACGCCCGATATGTCCTCGGAAATTGCGAAGTCGTCCTGCGTGACTTCTCGGGCCCAACCACCATTCTGGATTCGACGGTGGGCGTTGTTAAACGATGCCCAGAAGAGAGGCATCCCATCGACATCGGTCGCCGGAGGTGATTGAAAGTCGGGAAATTGCGAGGCAATGGCCGGGTTCTTCGGTCCCGGATCAGACTTGCTCGACGGATTAAGCGCGTTCTGCATACCCTGTAGAGGATGGTCCGGGTTGCCAAACGTAGCCGCATGGGCTGCGCCCGCAACGCCGAGCATGCCCGCCGCGGTGAGAAAGCCCCTGCGCTGTAATGCACTCATTTTAGCCTCCTGAATGAACGAGCGCCATCATGAGGCTTCGACGCAGTTTCATCTATTATACCTTAGTTTGAGCCGCCGCCGCCACGACCCGAATTTCTATGTCGCAAGGTGTGGCATAAAGGGGATATTTCTTGCCTCGGAGCGTGAGAGACGAGTAGCCAGCGACGTATGAAGACACAAGGGCATCTGTCCATGCGCTTTGGCTCGGGTTGAAGCGTCGGCATTGAGCGGGTCGGTTCCGTCGAACCCGGTATCATTATCGCCGAGACCACGTCGGCGGCATCCTTGCGCGGAGAGTGGGGTGTGCGCCAATTGCTGCTTCAGTCAGTTGAAGGAGACCCATGAGGCGGTGAGCTTGAATTGGCTGCGGCTATCGGGCAGATGCCCTGTCTTCGCTGATTTCCGAGAACAGCATTAACGGTAGGAGGTCAGTTTAGACTAGGGCCCGGGCTCATAAATAGTAGCTGACGGCCGCGACGATGCATATGGCGGCGTGGAAGTTAGTGGCATTGCGATCGTAACGTGTTGCGATGCGACGGAAGTCCTTGAGGCGGTTGAACATGCGCTCAATGGCATTTCGTGTCTGATAAAGGACCGGCGAGAAGCAGTTCTTCCAGACCCGGTTGGCCTTGGGCGGGATGTTCGGCGCGGCGCCCTTGTCCTCGATCTGTCGACGCACCACGTGGGTTTCGTAGCCCTTGTCGCCTTGGATCAGCCGGGCGTTCGAGACCTGCGCCAGCAGCGGGATCGCTGCCGTGCAATCCGCGACGTTGCCGCCGGTCAGCACGAAGGCGACCGGACGGCGGGCGGCATCCGTCAGCGCATGGATCCTGGTCGTGCGCCTGCCACGCGATCGTCTGATGGCGTGGTATCGCTCCCCCTTTTTCCGCCGGAGGCGCAGCGATGAGCCTTCACGGCGGAACTGTCAATCAGAAGTTCGGCAGACGGTCGACCGCTCTGCGCCAGCGCCTCAAACAGGCGCGCCCAGACGCCTTTCGCAGCCCAGCGCTGAAACCCGATTGTAGAGCATCTTGCGCAAGCCATACGCGGACGGCGCATCCTTCCACCGCGCGCCGGACAGCATGACCTGAATGATGCAGCAGATCACGCGTCGATCATCCACGCGCGGCTTGCCACGTGTATCGGTGGGCAGATCCGGCGCAATCCGCGCAAATTGCCGCTCTCAGAGCCAGAAAAGGTCGGCGTTCATCGCTCGCCTTCTTTGAGAGAAAGCGAATCATAGGCCGCTCACAATGGGAATCCCCTTATGAGTCCGGGCCCTAGGAAGCCCGGCGCGCGCGAGTCGGTCCTTTATACCAAGGTATGATCGCCCTCCGCGCCTCGGCAAAGTATGAATCTCAACCTTCGGGTGAGCCGGAAAATTACGCTCGCGCTGAGCGCGATGCACTGGACCGTTGGTTGAGAAGGAATAGATAGGATGAGCGATCTGCCTTGGGGCGTATCCCCCTCTGAAGAAGGTCCGCAGCCGTGCCGTGACAATCGCGGTGGCACTATTCTCGGCCCTCGCAATCCTGCTCTCGAGCGTGAGAACCCGGACCTGCTCGCTTCGCCTGACACCGATGCGGGCACGATACCTAATCTCAAATTTTCCTATGGGATGGCGCGCAATCGCCTCGGGAGCGGCGGATGGGCACGTGAGGTTACGGTGCGCGAGCTGCCTGTGGCTACAACGCTGGCGGCAGTTAATATGCGGCTCAACAAAGGGGGGTACCGGGAGCTCCATTATCATAAGGAGGCCGAATGGGGGCTGATGCTCGCGGGGAAGGCCCGCGTTACCGCGGTCGATCCCCAGGGTCGGAATTTCGTGGACGATGTGGAAGCTGGCGACATCTGGAATTTCCCTGCGGGCGTTCCGCACTCGATCCAGGGCCTCGATGACGATGGCTGTGAGTTCCTGCTTGTCTTCGATGACGGAAGCTTCTCCGAGAACGAAACATTTCTGATCACCGATTGGCTGCTTCATACGCCGCCGCACATTCTGGCGAAGAATTTTGGGGTTCCCGAGGCCAAGTTTGAAGACCTTCCTGTCGACGTCGAGCATACACGCTGGATTTTTTCAGGAACCGTCCCTGGGCCGATCGATCAGGATAAAGTCGCGTCGCCACAAGGTACCTCGCCGATCCGTTATACTCACAAGCTCATGCGCCAAGCCCCAATCAAAGTCGCCGGCGGCGAAGTCAGGATCGTCGACTCGACGAACTTCCCGGCGGCGTCCACTATCGCCGCCGCGATCGTCGTTGTCGAACCCGGCCGCTTGCGCGAGCTTCATTGGCACAGCAATAACGACGAGTGGCAGTATTTCATTCGGGGAAAGGCGCGCATGACCGTATTCGCGTCGGGCGGGAAAGCCCGGACCTTTGATTACAGCGCCGGCGATGTGGGTTATGTACCCTTCGGAATGGGACACTACCTGGAAAACATCGGGGACGAGCCTCTTGTGTTCCTGGAGGCATTCAAGAGCTCGGTCTTTACCGATTTTTCCGCCAACCAGTGGCTCGCGCTTTCGCCTCCCGAAATGGTGAAGGAGCATCTGAACGTGGACGATGAGACCATTGCGGCGCTATCGAAGGTGAAGCCCCTTATAGTGTGATGGATGATGGCGCTCTGCTAGGATGCTAGTTGCCGTGCTATGGTGCTCGGGTCCGCATGGCGGCGGTTGGCTCCAGCCTGTGCGCGTAGCCTAAAGAGGAACGGGCCCGTTGTTCGCTACTTTCCGTCCATGGAGAACTGGACTGGCTCAGCCCCACGCGTGGGGCCTTCGGTCGGCGGCATTCATCATCGCACTGTTTGTGTTCGGCTTGAACACGGCGACACAGCTGCACGACGCGTTCGCTGTACTCTACGTGCTGGTCGTTCTCCTGATTGCCACCTCGTGTGGCCTGCGGACGATTTTGGCGACAGGTGCGGCGTGTATCGGCTTGTCGTGCCTTTCTTTCCTCGTGAAGCATCATGGTGAATCGTTCGATGATGCCTACCTTCGGCTCGCGGTCAGCATAATCGCGATCGGCGTTGCGACGATGCTTTCCGCACGTGACCGCCGTACGAGAGACGCGCTCGCGGAACAGGTTCGTATGTTGGCGTTCACCCATGATACCGTCATCGTCAGGGATCTCGACGATACGATTATCTATTGGAATGAAGGCGCCGTGAGGCTGTACGGATGGCATGCAGACGAGGCGATCGGAGAGAAAGGCTCGGCGCTCCTCCAAAGCACGCATCTCCCGCCAGCCGCGGCGGAGCAACTTCGCCTGGTCGGGCAATGGACGGGCGAAATCACAAGGACACGTCGCGACGGCCAACAGATCGTTCTGGATGTTCGCTGGAGCGTAAGGTTGGACAGTAATGGCCGAGAATGCGGGATTATCGAATTCGGCGCTGATCTTACGGAGCAGAAGGAGGCTGCGGCGGAGCGAGAGCGCTCCGAACAGCGTTACAGCGCCATTTTCCAGGCGGTAGCGTTTGCGATTTTCGAGGTGGATTGTTCCGTTGTGGACATTCTGTTCCGGGAGAAAAGAAGGCTACCTGAAGCGTCATGGCGTGATTGCCTGGAGCGCTTTCGTGACAAGCCTTACATACGAGACGCGAATGATGCTGCGGCCGCCCTTCTCGAGGTTGAAGATCCGCGGAAACTCACGGGTGCGCCGCTCCGTTCTCTCTTCGCCGATGAGAGTGTCTTCATCGCGGTATTGGCGCACTTGTCGAACAGCAATGTTGCTTATGAAACTGAGACAACCTTCGTCGGTCCCAACCGCCGCTCCCGGGACGTCGTTCTACGTGTCACCCGACCGGTCGGGGATTTGGAAAGTCGACGCGTGCTGGTCATGGCCCTCGACATCACGGAACATAACCAAGCACAAATGAAACTTCGCGCTGCACAGGGCGAACTGGCACATGCCGATCGCGTCACGACATTGGGGCAACTGGCGGTATCGATTGCTCATGAGGTCAACCAGCCTCTGTCGGCCATCACGACCTTTGCCCGGTCCGGACGGAGATGGCTCGATCGATCGCAACCTAAGGTCGGGGAGGCCCTCTTGTGCTTCGATGAGATCGTATCGAATAGTACCCGGGCTGCGGAGGTGATCACCCGGGTACGTGCATTAACGCGCAAGGAAACAGTTTTCTGTACGGCTATGGACCTCGGAGAGTTGGTGGAAGAAGTTCGGGTCCTACTCCGTGGAGAAATCCTGAGACGACACGTAGAAGTAAGAATAGAGAAAGCGGTCGATACGCCAATGGTATCGGGCGACCGAATTCAGCTCCAGCAGGTTATCATGAACGTGATGATGAACGCCATTCAGGCCATGAGCATCGTCGTCGATCGGCCGAGGGTTCTTGAAATCCGGATTGGGCGCGGTCAGGCTGGACCTGACACCGCGGTGTTGAGTTTTTGTGACACCGGACCTGGTTTCGGCGACATTGCCGATGGACAGCTTTTTGAGCCCTTTGTGACCACCAAGGCGCAGGGAATGGGCATGGGTCTCCCGATTTGCCGGGAGATCGCGCACGCACATGGAGGCACGATCAACGCATTGAACCGGTCTCCCTATGGTGCGGTCGTTATCGTGACGCTCCCCCAGCGGAGAGTATGATGGTCGGAAATGAGAAGAATGTGCGTGCCATCGCCCAACGGCCGGAGACACGCGCGATCATCGGAACCGTCATTGTCGTCGATGACGACGCGGGCATTCGAGCCTCCCTCGACAGTCTCTTCCGTTCGGCCGACCTTTGCGTCGTGACCTTTGCTGATCCATCGGAGTTCCTGGCCGCCGGTCTGCCCGATGGAGAGTGCTGTCTTGTGCTGGACGTACGGTTGAAGACGGCCGACGGCCTTGCGTTTCAGGCCTCGCTTGCTCAGGGCGGGATCAATATTCCTATTATTCTCATGACCGGACACGGTGACATACCGATGACCGTCAAGGGTATGAGAGCCGGCGCGATCGACTTCCTGACAAAGCCGTTCTCAGACGAGGCGATCTTATCCGCAGTCCACGATGCGCTGAAAATTTCGCGATCGCTGAGAAAGGAGGTGCGCCAAAGGGCCGATATGCAAGCGCGCTATGAGCAGCTTTCCGTGCGCGAGCGGGAGGTTATGGCTCTGGTGGCCAGCGGTTTGATGAATAAGCAAGTCGCTGCCCGCCTCGAGATAAGCTTGATAACGGTCAAAATCTATCGAGCGAATGCGATGAAGAAAATGCATGCCAGCTCACTCGCGGATCTGGTTCGCCAAGCAGAAGAACTGGGTATTCGAGACGAATCGGTCTCCCGTTACCATACAGAAGACGACACAAGACAACGATGATCGGAATTCCATGCCCAGGAGTCCGTGGCACGAGTATCAAGAGGAAGCGGTGGAGTTCCTGGAGCAGAGAAGCCAACCGCAGGCCTCGCCTCAAGTGACGTGCTCCCCGAAAACCCGGCCATTTTGAGTTGGAATTTTCCATTTATGATCCCGTAAGCGGGACGAGGAGAGTTTCATGAAGGCATCGAAGTTCACCGAGGCGCAGATCGCGTTTGTTTTGAAGCAGGCCGAAGGGGGCACACCTGTCGGCGAGGTCTGCCGGAAGGCAGGCATTTCGGATGCGACGTTCTACAACTGGCGGAAGAAATATGCGGGCCTGATGCCATCCGAAATGAAACGGCTGCGTCAGCTCGAAGACGAGAACGCGAAGCTGAAACGGATCGTGGCGGACCTGTCGCTCGACAAGGCGATGCTGCAGGACGTGCTGTCAAAAAAGCTCTGAGGCCTGCGCGCAAACGCGAACTCGTGGACAGGCTTCAGGGGGAGTGGAAGATCTCGACACGGCGGGCCTGTGCGGTGCTGCAGATCGATCGTTCCCTCTATGTCTACAAGTCGAAGCGCGGCACGCAGGCCGAACTGACACAGCGGATCCGGGAGATCTGCGCAACCCGTGTGTGCTATGGCTATCGCCGCGTTCATATCCTGCTGCAGCGGGATGGCTGGGCGGTGAACCCGAAGCGGATCTATTGTCTTTACAAGGAGTTGGGCATGCAACTGCGCAACAAGGTGCCCAGGCGGCGGGTCAAGGCGAAAGTGCGCGAGGACCGTCGTCCGGCGACGCACACCAATGATATCTGGGCAATGGATTTTGTTCACGACCAGCTTGCGACGGGCCGCAAGATCAGGATCCTGACCGTGATCGACACCTTCTCCCGCTTCTCGCCGGCCACGGATCCCCGGTTCAGTTATCGCGGCGAGGATGTCGTCCAGACCCTGGAGCGGATCTGCGGGCAGATGGGTTATCCCAGGAGCATCCGGGTCGACCAGGGCTCGGAGTTTGTCAGCCGGGATCTGGATCTATGGGCGTATCAGAAGGGTGTCGTGCTCGACTTTTCTCGCCCGGGCAAGCCGACCGACAACAGCTTCATCGAGTCCTTCAACGGCAAATTCAGGGCCGAGTGCCTGAACACGCACTGGTTCATGAGCCTTGACGACGCCCGGGCAAAAATGGAGGCTTGGCGTCAGGACTACAACGAGGTCCGCCCACACAGTGCCATCGGCAACAAGCCGCCGATATCGCTGCTGAACGGCTCGCCGGCGGATCTGCCGGTGGGGCCTTGAACCCGGAAGTTTCCAGTTCACGCTGGCCCAAAGTCGGGGAGCACTTCATAAGTCAGTATTTGTTTTTATGAAGAGAAATTGTTCAGAAGGAAAGAGATGCTTGAATTGGAAAAAAGACGCTTCGCGCGAGATTATCTATATTTAACATATCGTCATACATGGCAGTCACTTTTATACAAGCCATCAAGCTCCTCTCTTGAGTCTATGTGCCGCTCCAATAAGCGCTGCTTACGGGCAAAGGCGTTCAATTCATCACGGATAATAAGAGACCCTTGGTGTCCGACGGCACTGGTTGGGTTCTGCTTCCAGGCGATCGCGAAATGCCTGGAAATGTCTGCCGTTTCCTGCTCTAGGAGATTTTCTGCCGCGTCCGCGTGCTTTCTATAATGCGTCACTACGTTGTCGAACAGGCATTGACCGCCATCCAGGTCACGAGCGACTTCTATTTTGCGATCGACGAGTCCAATGTATAAAAACGGCTTTCCCTTAATTGTCTCTAATTTGATCTTGAGAGCATGTATATAGAATCCGTAGAGTGGCCGCGCCATGGATGGGTCGGCTTTCTCCTTGATTGCCTTGAGTTGCGACAGATTGAAGTCACGAACGATCCTGACAGGTTCGGAAATATTGACCGTCCTGATTTCTGGATAATCAGGGCGGGCGGCACGCACAGGAGCCGATTTCAAAGCGATCAGAATAAAGACAATTCCTGCTCCGACTACGCTTATTGAATGTCCGTGAAGTCTAAGCATATTTTCACACATTTTATTAATGATATTGCAAATCGGTTCAGCCTAAATCATTTGCAATCTACGCTTCCGACTTGAATAAGAACGTCACTGACGAAAAATATACGTTGCAGTGTAAGGTACCGCCAAAAGGGCGCCTGCGACCGAGCATGAACTCGGCGGCATTCCGCCATTTGTATTGATGCGTTCGATCATGGTCGCCTTGGCCAGACGACCGCGACCGTTGTTTCGTGTGATGGCTAGATGTGACTCCGGTATATTCCCGGTGGAATGTCCTGTCGACGCGCTGAGAACGCGACCTTCGACGCTACTTCCATCTTCGATTTTCCAGGTTGGCCCTCGGCTGTGGGTGCCTATTGTCCGTCCTCCATCGACAAGAGTCGCGATAGGCTCTCTTAACATCCACTTCAGGCCATCCGAATCTGTCTCCTTGCACTGATAAATCTGGGCGCCGACGGCGCGCACTTCCAAAAGTGGCTTGCCCGAAGCATGATCAGCCTCTTGCCCAAACGTAGCGCTCACGCCAGCCATCGAGGTAATGGCGATAATAATGCCCGTCATGGAAAGCAAGACGTGTTTTCTGTTCCTCGCTTGGTATGTGCGCTCACGAAGAGACAAAAAATTCCGTTGGCCCTTACACATTCTATGATTTCCTCGCAGACAGGGAGTTGAGTGGCCACGTGAACGATGTTCGGGCTCTCATTTGATCCAGCACCGCGCACAAAGCCAGCTATACCTTGGCATGAGGGGCGCAGCCTATGCGCTGGGATGACCGCTCTGGAAATCGAATGAGAAATGGAATCGGTTTACAGGTGTCTAAAAAGCCCGCCTGCCGAAAGAGGGCGCCACGTTGCGGGACCGCCGGGGTGTATTTTCGCACATCTGAGCGCCAGAAGAAGGCATTTCAGATAGCATCCTTGTATTTTGCCGGGTTGGTGAAGCGGAGGTTGGGATGCGTCGATTTTACGCTTCTGAATCGGTCGTCAGGACGATGGCTCAGTTTACCGCGCAGAGGGCCGCCTCACTGGAAGCATATCGTAAAAGTAGATGCCAAATCTGAACCAATCTCACGAAGGTCAATCGGTATCGTTCATGGCCTGCGCTCAGTTCACGAGCGTCACACGGGACGGGAGGCCGGATCCTGATTGGAAATCGGAGTGGTACGGTAAGTTGCATAAAGTGCGCCTCCGGTGAAAACGATACCACCCACAAGATTCCCCAGTGTCACCGGGATCTCGTTCCAAAGCCACCAATCTGTGAAACTCACGGGGGCACCGAGCATCATTCCCGTCGGAATGGCAAACATGTTTACGACGCTGTGCTCATATCCTTGCGCCACGAAAATCATGATCGGCAGCCAGGAAGCGGCTATCTTGCCGATCGTTGAGGTGGAGGCCAAGCCGACGACCGAACCGAGGCTGACCATCCAATTGCATAAGATGGCCTTTACGAACACCGTCACCATTCCTGCAAGGCCGAAGGCCTCGTATGCAGTCGTCTTGGTGACGGCAAGCGCACGGAGTTTGTCCCCCAGTGGTCCGCCTGCAACATGGCCACAATCGGTGAGCGCGATCCAGAACATCGCAGCGTAGACCAGGCTGCCGAGGAGGTTACCGATGAAGACCAGAATCCAGTTGCGACACACTGCGCGGGCACCAATACGTCCCGCAAAAGCAGCCAGTGGCATTATGCCAAAATTTCCCGTCAGGAGTTCCATTCCCAGAAGTATGATCAGCACGAATCCAGCAGGAAAGAGGACGGCTCCTACAACGAACTGCCCGGTCTGCGCCGCGACCAGGAAGGCGAGGGTGGTCACAAAGGCAAGATATGCGCCAGCAAGCATTGCTCGGATCAGCAAATCCTTCGTGGGCAGTTCCGCCTTGAGCGCAGCGGCTTCGATCATGTTATCGAGGATAACAGAAGGTTTAACGTAATCAGCCATGGGGTATGCCTTCTTTGAGAGGCTTCTGGGGCCAACTGCTTGAGGGATTATAGCAGCTCGGTGTCATGGTCGATATTATACTTAAGGATACGTCGTCTTCAGGACGGTCCGGGCACGGAGGCGCTTGGTATCGGTGGTGATCGGTTCGCCGTTCAGATTCGAGACAAGACCGCCTTCGATGGCAATGTGACCTATCGATTGGGCTCTTGGGCGACTATATCGCTGTGCAACAGGCTCCGCACCCTCGGTGCAATAGCGCCAACCCCGGCATCAGTCCGGAGCCAACGCGACAATCGATCAGTTTCGTGATGAAGGAGATGAGGCAGGAGTCATTATATTATGGGTGTGCCATTTGGCGCGACGGAGAAATCTCCGACTTGAGGGGGCGACGCAGAAAAAGCATTGCCTCCACTGTCCGTCGCGCATCCGCACTGTAGAGCGAGAAGTAATACGCAGACTGTATTTCTGATTAAAACAATCATGTCCTTGTTTCCCCGAATAGGTTCGTTGGGTCTATTCTATGGGGTCATATAGTTCAGGCGCGATTTCGCCTCCATCATACCTTGGTATGGTCTGCCGCGACGAATTCGCCAACTGCGAATGGTCCTTCCTGTCACCACTGCTGCTCAATAAGCTGCATGTTACTCTCGGCATCGATGATCGGCGTACGCTGAACGACATTTTCTGGTGCTTTGGGGCTGGTTCGCCCTGGATGGAGGCTGCTGTGCCGATGGCGGCCCTGCACGGGACACGGGAATAAGCAAGTATCTGTGAAATGTGTGGTATTCAGGGTCAAGTTCGTAGAGCTCGCTGCGATCCCGTCGGTTTCCGGAACGAGGCTCCTCCAAAAAAATGACGGCCTTTATCTACAGAAGAATGCCTTCAATCCACCGGTTAAAAAAGAATCTTTCCCATGGTCCCATAAAATGCGTCGCAATGTAGGGCGAGGCGGAGCTTGGGCATGTGGTGGGGAAATCCGCCTTCATAACCGGTGCTTATCACGTGATCAGCAATAGCGATTGGACAGGGTCATTACGGATCGGCCAGCTTCCGGATCACGTCGTCGATTTCGATGGAGGACGACGCAAAAATAAAATGGAGGACACGATGGCTAGATGCCGAAGGGCGGATCGAGTGGGAAGCGGGTTGCGCGTTCGTGACGCCGCCGGGCTACTGGCATGCTCATTTCAATGAATCGGGTGCCGAGGCGCGCCTGATCCCGATACAGGGTGCGGGATTGCAGACATATCTGCGCACACTGGATATCAGATTCGCTTGACGGCCGAGGCTGGCAGAAGGACGTCCTATCCATCGGCGCGTCTCTTGCCATCAACGGGAAGAGCGCGGGTCATGGTCATGGCAATTGCGATGCCATGACCGGTTTTGTCGGCGCGAGAGTCAAAACGGATATGAAGATTTTCTGGAGCATCTGCACGGTCCTGTTTTTGACAGAATGTACGTGGCCATCAGACGTTGATCGTGCCTACGATCAGCATCTGACCGAGGCTTATTTCAAACGTATCTCGGTCCGGGATTTGCGGGCGCAGCCTTGGGCTGCGCATGTCGAGCGGAATATCTTGCAGATGGTCATGGTGAACGGGTCTGCGGCTTATGTGTTCTATGACACGCGCGTTTGTCACTGCGTCTTCATCGACGATCAAGCGCGCTATCTTCAGGTTCGAGAGCTTGCGCGGGTTGAAGACGAGAAAACGCGAGCCGCGCCAGTCTATATGCAATAATTCTTCCGAGGGCCATATCAAGGCGGTCATGAGAAGGATGAGGTTCATGGAAGGTTCGATGGTGCCGTCTGTGGCGGGAACATGGTACCGCGACGTTAAATCAATAGGGTGAGTTCGGGATCTGCTACGATGATTTTCGATTTTGAAAGTGATTTTGCCGGTTCGCTCCGCTGTATCCCGATGATTGTGCGGCAGAAGCTCGACATCGTCGGAATCAAGCTCAGCCTGCGGCAATGGAGCCGTTTCACCCGGGAGGAGCGGGGCGGGCTCACCGACCTTGTCTGTGAAAGCTCCGATGAACAGGCCGCGTATCGTGCGCTTGTCCTGCGCCTTATTGATTTGCGCAGTGATGAGCCGCCAGTCTGGCTGGCGGCGAAGAATCTGGAAGATTGGCAGGACGCGCGCTGGATGCCCGAGCCTGTCAAGGTGCAGGCGGCGGCCGACGGTGTGCCGCCGCCAACCCAGCAGCAATGGGCAGAGCTGACGGCTTTGCAGCGCTTTGCGCTTGTCAAACTTGCGCGATCGAGGCATGAGAACGAGAATTTTTTACCGGCGATGAAGGAATTTGGAATCCTTTAATGGACGGCGGCCTTCGGCTGACTTAACCGAAGGGAATGACCGGCCGTGCGCTCCGGCGCCGGCGATAACTCCGCAACCCGGCCGCGGCCGACGGGGGTAAGACCATGAGCAAAGAAAAAGAAGCCGAGTTCAAGCCCTACCATCACCCTGCGGGCGGCTGGGGCGCGGCCGGGGCGACTGCAAAGGTGCTCATGGAGCAGAGCGTGCTCGTCAAGGGCTCGCGTGGCCTGCTGTCGATGAACCAGCCGGGCGGCTTCAAATGCCCGAGTTGCGCCTTTCCAGACGCGGACCACCACAAGAAGCTGGAATTCTGCGAGAACGGCGCCAAGGCGCTGGCCCACGAGGCGACCAAGGCGCGGGTGACGCGGGAGCTTTTTGAAAAATACACCGTCACGGAGTTGATGGAGCGCAGCGACTACTGGCTAGAAATGCAGGGGCGCCTGACGGAGCCGATGCGCTATGACCCGAAGACCGACAGATACGTGCCGGTCGCATGGGAGGATGCGTTCGCGCTGATCGGGCAGCATCTTCAGGCGCTCGACAGCCCGCACCAGGCGGAATTCTACACCTCCGGGCGCACCGCCAACGAGACGGCGTTCCTGTATTCGATTTTCATCCGGGAATTCGGCACCAACAATTTCCCGGATTGTTCGAACATGTGCCATGAGCCGACCAGCCGAGGCCTGATGCCGGCCATCGGCATCGGCAAGGGCACGATCGTCCTGGCCGACTTCGAACATGCCGAAGCGATCTTCGTCATCGGGCAGAATACGGGCACCAATTCGCCGCGCATGATGACCAACCTGGTCGACGCGCGGAAGCGCGGGGTGCCGATAGTGCTGATCAATCCGATGCCCGAGCGCGCGCTGATCCGCTTCACCGAGCCGCAGGATGTACTCCAGATGGCGACCTTCGGGTCGACGCCGATTTCCAGCGAATTCGTGCATGTGCGGATCGGTGGCGATCTTGCCATCTTCAAGGGCATGATGCGGGTCCTGTTCGAAGCCGAGGATGCCGGTGAGGCGGCCCTGGACATGGAGTTCATCAATCAGCATACGGCCGGCCTCGACGCCCTGCGCGCCGATGTGATGCGCTATTCCTGGGCGGACATCACGCGGATCTCCGGCGTGTCGGAAGAGCAGATCCGGCGGATCGCGGGGATCTATCAGAAATCCAGGGCGACGGTCATCTGCTATGGCATGGGGATAACGCAGCATCAGGAGGGATCGCGCCTGGTGCAGCAGATTGCCAACCTGCTCATGCTGCGTGGTAATTTTGGCAAGCCTGGTGCGGGCGTCGCGCCGATCCGGGGCCATTCCAACGTGCAGGGCGACCGTACGGTCGGGATCGACGAGAAACCGACACCGGATTATCTCGATCGCGTTCGCGATGTGTTCGGGTTCGAGCCGCCGCGTGAGCACGGCCACCATGTGGTCGAGGCGCTTGAGGCCATGGAAGCAGGTACGGCGAAAATCTTTATCGGGATGGGCGGCAACTTTGCCCGCGCGGTTCCGGATACCGAGCGGTCCTATGCCGCGATGGCGAAGCTCAACCTGACCGTCGGGATCGCAACGAAGCTGAATCGCGGCCATCTGATCCATGGCAAGGATGCGCTCATCCTGCCGGTGGTGGCACGCTCGGAGATCATCCGCACAGCGGCTGGCGAGCAGTTCGTGACTATCGAGGATGCCATGTCAAATGTGACGGCGTCTCGGGGCGTGTTCGAGCCGGTGACGCAGGATGTTCTGCCGGAAACGGAAATTGTCTGCCGCATGGCGATGGCGACGCTGCCGGACTCGAAGACGCCCTGGGACCTTTACATGCAGGATTACGGCCTGATCCGCGACAAGATCGCCGAGGTCTATCCGGGCATCTACGCGGACTTCTCGGAGCGGATCAAGGACCCGAAAGGGTTTCACCTCGACATCCCGCCGCGCCGCCGAGTCTGGAGGACACCGAACGGCAAGGCCAATTTCCTGCTGCTGCCGGGCCTGGAAGTGAACACGCCGGTGGAAGACACGGCCATGCTGCGTCTCGCGACGATCCGCTCGCACGACCAGTACAACACGACGATCTACAGCAACAACGACCGTTATCGCGGCGTCTATAATAACCGCCTCGTAATCTTCATGAACCGGGACGACATGAAGGACCGGGCGCTTGAGAACGGCGCGGTGATCGGGCTTGAGACCTATAGCGACGACGGGTATCGCCGCTATGTCGATGGTCTCACGGTCATCGACTATCCGATGCCGCGCGGTGCGATTGCCGGGTATTATCCGGAACTCAATCCGCTGCTGCCGCTCGACTATTTCGACGAGGTCAGCGGCACTCCGGCCGCGAAGTCGATTCCGGTCAAGATCGTGCCCAGCGTGGCATCGGCGGTACCGATGCGGTTCGCCGGATAACAGCGTCCGGCAGAGGGGACGGGTCTTCCCGACGACATGTCGGGACACCGTTCCGACCGCCGGTTAGAAAGTTAGCGGAGCAGGCGGAACAGAAGTCATGAATGGCACCACGCCTCTTTTGGACCGGCTCGGCCGCCCGCTGCGTGATCTGCGCATTTCGGTGATGGACCGGTGCAATTTCCGCTGCCCGTACTGTATGCCGGAATCGACCTATCACGAAGGCTTTCACTTTCTGGCGCCACGGGAACGGCTTGATTTCAACGAGATCGAACGCGTGGCGCGAGCGGCGTCCGCGCTGGGCGTAACCAAGCTGCGCCTGACGGGCGGCGAGCCGCTTCTGCGGCCCGGCCTGGCGGAACTGGTGGCCCGTCTGGCCGGCATTCCGGGTATCGAGGATGTCGCCCTCACCACGAATGGCGTGCTGCTGGAACGTCATGCCCCTATGTTGCGCGCGGCGGGACTGAGCCGGGTTACGGTCAGTCTCGACAGTATCGATCCGACCGTTTTTGCGCGGATGAGCGGCGGACGCCCCGATCTGGATGCGGTGCTGGGCGGTATTGAAACCGCCCGGGGGGCTGGATTTCCTGGCGGTATCAAGGTTAATACCGTCGTGCAGAACGGCGTGAATGCAGCGGGCGTCCCTGAACTGCTCGCATATTTTCGTCATACCGGGGTCGTCGTGCGTTTGATCGAATATATGGACGTGGGGAACCGCAACGGGTGGGCACACGCCGATGTCGTGACCTCACGCACCCTGCTGGAGCAGATCGACGCCCTTTGGCCGCTGGAGCCGCTCTCTCCACATTATCGCGGCGAAGTGGCCCGGCGCTGGCGCTATAGGGACGGTGCCGGCGAGATCGGGTTTATTTCCTCGGTCAGCGCCCCGTTCTGCGGGGCGTGTTCGCGGGCGCGGCTTTCTTCGGAAGGGCAGCTTTTCACCTGCCTTTTTGCGACGAAGGGCACGGATCTGCGGACGATCCTGCGTGATGGCGATCCCGGAGACAACGACGCGGCACTCCGCCAGGCGCTCACCCGGATCTGGCATCAGAGAACCGACCGATACAGTGAGCAACGCGGGGAGGGTGACCGGCCCGCGCCTCTCGCTGAGACCGGAAACGGGCCGAAGGCCGGGAAAATCGAAATGCATTATATCGGGGGATGACATGACCGGAGACGGAGATGCACTGCTCAAGCTTGGCGACAACGGCATGGTGGACGTGCCGTGACAGTCCCGCTTTACGGTCTGGTGCTCGCCGGGGGGGCAAGCCGCCGCATGGGGCAGGACAAGGCGGCGTTGTCCTATGACGGGCATCCTCAACTCATCCGCGCCTTCGCTCTCCTCGCCCTGCGTGCGACGCGGTGTTTCGTATCCATACGTGCCGAGCAGATGGATGACCCTCTTCGCCGTGCATGGCCCTGTATCGTCGATACGCATGCCGCGATCGGGCCCGCTGCCGGCTTGCTGGCTGCCCATGCCGCCTGTCCACACGCGGCATGGCTGATCCTTGCCTGCGACCTGCCGTTGCTGGACGGCCTCACGCTCGATGCCCTGATCCAGGCGCGCGGAGATGATTGCTCGGCCGTCGCCTTCCGCAGTGAGCATGACGGCGAACCGGAGCCGCTTTGCGCGATCTGGGAACCGGAGGCGCTGGAAACACTGTGCAGGGAGGTATCAGAGGGCAAAGGGAGCATGCGCAGGATACTGGCGGGAGAGGGGACGAAGATCCTGCCGCCCCTTACACCCGGCGCGCTGGACAACATCAATACCCCGGCGGACCGCACGCGCGCCATGGCGAGCCTTGCAGGCGCTCGGGATGGAGAACGGCAGGAGCATAAATGCCGCGGATAGAATTAGAATATTTCGCGCAACTTTCCGAAGCGACGGGTCAGCGCACCGAGACACGGGATACGGCCGCCCTGACGGCGGCCGCGCTCTATGACGAGTTGCGCGCGCAATATGGGTTCGTACTGCCGCCCGGCCGGATGCGTGTTGCCGTGAATGCCGCGTTTCGTCCATGGGACCAGGAACTGAGTGAAGGAGACCTGGTGGTGTTCATTCCACCGGTCACCGGCGGATGACTCGTTTTCTGATGGCGGACGGCCCGGTCGATAGCGTTGCGCTGCGCACCTGTCTGCTGCGGGCGGAAGCGGGGGGCTTCTGCAGTTTTGAAGGCTGGGTACGGCAGACCAATGACGGCCGTCCGGTCCTGGGGATCACGTATGAAGCCTATGCCCCGCTGGCCGTGACCGAGGGGCAGACGATCCTCGACGAGGCGCTGGCGCGTTTCGACATTACCGATGTCGTGGCCACTCATCGCAGCGGTTATCTGCGGGTGGGCGAGATCGCGGTGTGGATCGGCGTTGCCGCTCCGCATCGGGATGCGGCATTCAGGGCGTGCCGCTATGTGATCGACGAGATCAAGAAGCGCGTACCGATCTGGAAGCACGAGCACTATGCCGACGGGAAGGCCGGCTGGGTCGCCTGTCATCGCAGTGAATAACAGTAGCCGGGTCAGCCCGATACCGGCATTAGCTAGGCCCTGAGAGAGTCCATGTCCATGGATGCGTTGTTTCATGCGTTGACGGTGGCGCCTCTTGGGCAGCCGGAGACGGAACTTGTTCTGAACGTCGCGGACGAGGTGCCCGTAAAGCTGACCTTCAACGGGATTTTTCCGCATGGCGTCATGATGATGACGTCCGATCATCTGGAAGATTTCGCGTATGGCTACTGCCTGACGGAAGAGATTATCCGCTCCGCCGAACAGATACGCGCCGTCGTGGTCACGCAGGAGGATGACGGTCTTGCAATGGATGTCACACTCACCGGGGAGTGCCTGAGTGCCCTGCTCAAACGCCGCCCACGGGCTCAGACCGGGCATACGAGTTGCGGACTCTGCGGCAGTGACGACGTCCCTGCCGTGGAGACGGTCGGTGCCTGTACCCTTCCACTGACGCAGACCATCACGGTGGACGCGGTGTGCAAGGCATTGAATGATCTCGATAGATGGCAGGAACTCAACGCCGCGACGCGCATGGCGCATGCGGCTGCATGGGCGGATGCCGATGGACACATCCAGATGATTCGGGAAGATGTCGGTCGGCATAACGCTCTGGACAAACTGATCGGTGCGCGCCTGAGGAATGGGGGTGCCATGCAGAGCGGGGTCTGTCTGCTGACCAGCCGCTATTCATTCGAAATGGCACTCAAGACCCTGCGTGCGGGCATTGCCATTGTCGCTGCCGTTTCGGCGCCGACATATCGGGCTTACCGCCTCGCGGAGAGGATGAACCAGACGCTGATCGCTATCGCGCGCCGGGACAGGCAGATCCTGTTCTGTGGCGGGGAGCGCATCACGCAGTGAATCCCGGATGATGACGGATCGAGCACATCCAGCCCAGCCTATGATATAAAACAAATATTAGGTGGAAATGAGTCTGTTGAAATCCGTGTGCCGCCTCGCCGGACAGATACGTCAACAAATGCCTGGATGTCCATCTTCCCTACGGCGGCCGGTTTCCTTCGGCGGTGTGCCCGATTTCTCGTCGGTCAGATGGCTGGTCGCGCCCCGCCTGGCGGCGCTCGGATTTTCGGTGCGGACGACCGTTGCCGCTCTCCTGGCTCTGGCAATCGCTTTCCAGATGGAACTGGGCGAGCCGCAATGGGCACCGATGACGGTCTGGATTGTCGCCCAGGGGACACGCGGCGAGAGCATTTCCAAGGCACGCTGGCGAATTGTCGGCACCCTGGCGGGGATCGTCTCGGCGGTTGCTCTGATTGCGGCGGTGCCGCAGCAGGCGTGGCTGTTTTTCCCACTGCTGGCAGGGTGGATCGGGCTGTGCACAGCGCTGGGCACGCTGGTTCATAATTTCCGCAGTTACGCCTTTGTCTTGACGGCCTATACCTGCGCTATCGTTTCTCTGTCCGCTGTGGATGCTTCAGATCAAGTTTTTGACCTAGCGATGGCACGAGGCACATACATTTTATTGGGTGTCGTATGTGAAATGGCGGTTGCGGCAGTGTTCGTGCCGAATGTGGCTGGGCGAGCGCGGGAGACGGTGCGGGCACGCCTGCAAGAGATCATCAGCCAGTCGGCTGCGGCGGTGCGGGCGATTCTGCTGCATCGGTCTCCGCCGGAAAGCGATCTACATCGGATTCTCTCGCTGGCATTTACGCTGAACGACCGGATAGAATTCAGTGCCATCGAGGCAGGGCCGGGGGAATCGGTGGTGCGCTATGCGCGTGGAACGCTGGGGCAAGTGGTCAGGTTCACGTCTCGTGGACTTGGCATGCGCAGTCGGCTGGCGGCGGTAGGGAATGTGACGACGGCCTCGAAGGATATCCTGCGCGCCGTGGTCGATCTTCTGGAACGGATGCCGGGCGACCTGGGTGACCCGGTGCGCACGGTGACGCTGCATGGTGAGGTGCAGGCGCTGTATGCGCGATGTTCCGCCGCTGGGCAGCCTACGTTGCGGCTTGCCGGGACGGGGAGCGAGGCTGATAGCGCGGTCGACGATCGGATTATGCTTCAGGGGTTGGCGCTCCTGCTGATGGAACTGGTTCACATGCTTGGGTGTTACGCGGCCGATCCCGCTGAGATGCAGTCGCCGGTGCCCTTTCGTCTGGTTCGGCCTGCTGATTGGCGCGCGACCATTGCCAATGGCGCGCGGTCTTTTATTGCCGTTATTGTCGCTGTTCTGATCTGGGAGGTGACGGCGTGGCCTGAGGGCGCGGTGTAGGCTGTTCTTGCAGCGATCGTGCCGGTGTTCTTCGTGATGCCGGTGACGGCGGACTATGCCGTACTGTGTTTTACGATCGGACTACCGATGGTTGTGGGTGGTCTTGCTGCGCGCAATGCGGCGACCGAGGCAATGGCGGCGTCTTTCGGGAATTTCTTTCCATATATGCTGGGGCTGGAAAATCATTTTCGGATCAGCGAAGCGAAATGGTTCAACACGGCTTTCGCCCTGCTTTGCGGACTGGGTTTTGGGGTACTCGTTTTTCGGTATATTCTCGGTTCATCCGCACTTTGCGTGCATGACACGGGCGCGGAGGAGTTTGAAGCCTGCCCTACCGAACATGGTGCGCTTGATCATCTTGAGGCGGCTGATCTGCCCTTCGACGGGACTGGTGGTCCAGGGGTGGTGCAGTGCGGCCTGAACGGCGGAAAGGTCTCGCCGCAGGCCAGTTACAAAACGGGATAGAGGCGTTCTTTCCCCCGCTTCGAGAAGGGTTTCCAGGGATGCCTGTGATTTTCTGGTAAAGAGATCCTGCATGTCTCTTACCCAGACCGTGGCTTGCGCCAGCACCGGCGCGGCCGTCATCAGGCGCTGGATAAACAGGACGTCCATATCTGACCGGTTGCTGGTTTCGGTCGTGAGCATCCGAGCCAGGTTTCTACCCATGGGCACGGGTTTGATCGGCACCGGATGAGATGCACCTGCCGTGGATCGTCTCGACAAGACCCGGTCCCGGACGCTTCCATATCGACCGGAGAATCCCATGGCGGTGATTTCACGATGCAGACGGGCGGCATTGTGACATCCTTCCTTCAGGCGTCGATCGAGAAAGGTGGCGTAGGGGGTCATGATGCCGGGCCGAAAAATGCGACGCTGCCACGTCGAGGGGTGACCCTGTCGCAACCACCGCCGGACGGTCTTGCGTTCCGCGCCAATTGTCTGTGCGATACGGCTGATCGTCTGTCCCCTCGCCCGCATGGCGGCCGCCCCCTCGCCCGGATCGCTCACCATTCCTGCGTCGACCGGCTGTCCGACCGGGGAGACCTCATTCGTGATATCGGCCATGATGCGCCTGGCCAGAGCGGCGTGCCGGTCGACGACGGTCAGGAACGCATCATGAAGATTGCGGATCAGATGCCAGCGATCTGCGACCTGAATGGCGGCCGGGGCGCCCTGCCGAATGCCGTCGGCATAGGCCCCTGCGCGATCACGGGCGACAATCTCGATACCGGGATGATCGCGGAGCCACGCCGCGAGAGTGTCCCCCTGCCGGTCGGCCAGAAGATCGACCACCCTGTTTCGTTCGAGGTCCACGAGAATGGTGCCATAGTGTCGGCCACGCCGCCAGGCCCAGTCGTCGACACCGAGCACGCGGGGCGTTTCAGGCCGGCCGGCGACCGCTGCCATCCTGACGATGCGCCGTATCAGCGTGTCGGCGCTGATGGGACAGCACAGGCGCGCCGCCATACGGGCACCTGCACTCCCGCCCAGCGCGTGGGCTACGTAGGTGTGGAGGTCCGCCAGCCGACACGTCTGCCGCGCGTAGGGAGCCGCGAATTCCCCCAATGGTTCGACGAAGGTTCGGCGCTGACATCCTTTGTCGGTGCAACGAAAACGTCGCACCGTCATCGACAGGGAAACACGGCGTCCATGCGCCGGCATGTCAGCAAGCTTGCGAACATAATGGCTGTGACGTCGATGCGACACCGTCCCACAATCGGGACAGGCTGCTCCATGACAACGGGATTTCGTCTCCACCCACAAATGATCAGCCACCATGACCGGACGACCAGCGGACAAGGACGAAGGGAAATCAAGGGCTCGAACGGCGGACAAGGGCGCGGGATCCGGATCAGTGGTAGATCCTCAGCCTTTCCCAAATCTTCGGCCGCCGTACAATCCCAGCCTGCACGCAAAGTGCGGATGAACCATATTCTCCCATTCAATCTGGCGTCGTTCAGTGCTTCGTTTCGGGCGACAATCCTTTCTGGTCTGCGCCGGATCGGACGTTCGGACGGGCAGTCCGATGAGCCTGCCTGGGTCGGAAAGATTGTGCAGGGCATGGGCGTGCTGATCACGAATGGTGCCCGCGAGAATTCCTCCATGACGGATATCTGGCTGCATCATGCCTTTTCGATCATGACGGTCGGACGGAACCTGTTGTACGTGCGCATGATTTTTCTGAATGAGTCGCTGCCGGAGGAGGCACGGACGATGGTGTCCGGACTGTTTCGGATTCTGCTGAAGCGCGATGTGCCTTCTGCTGCCCTGCTGGCGACGGCGGATCAGGTGCTGAGCGGGCTACGCGAGATGGAGCGAAGGGCGCAGAGTGCTCCTGACCGTCTGCAACTGACGGCGCTGATCGGGTGCCTTATGATCGTTACGACGGAGCTGCGGCAGCAGAATGTTTTCTTCGGGCCGACCAGGATGATGCCGTTCGGTATGGCGGGGTAGGGAACCGACCACCTGCAAGGCGTGATGGTCGGCCGACCTTGTTTAGTCAATGAGATGATTTGTGTAAGAGCCTGACCTGAAATGTAGGCTGGCGAGCGAGAGCGGCCCGGAACGGGTGGCGCCCGGCGTGTGTTTCCGAGCATCGGAGCGGAGCGGCCTTGATGGTCGCCCGCCGCGAAGCACAGGAAACGCGCGCTGGCTTTAAGAGGCTGTTTGCAACGTCATCCTGCCGGCGACGTGGTCAACGCTGTTGGCCTCGGGCCGCCTGTCGCCCAATCGAGGAGTTCGACCGTATGAACGACCGGCAGGCCTGTTCCGCTGGCGATCTGCATTATGCAGCCAACATTGCCCGCCGCGATTAAATGTGGTCCGATACTCTCGATATTTGCAATCTTGCTATCACGCAGGCGGGTCGCGTTTTCTGGCTGCAACAGGTTATATGTTCCCGCGGAACCGTAACAGAGATGGCTTTCCAGCGGCTCTACAACATCGAAGCCGGCTTCCTGCAATAGCCGTTTCGGTTGCTGCCGGATCTGCTGGACGTGCTGCAGCGAACGGGCGCTGTGGTAAGCGACCCGGTGCCTCATAGGTTGGATGGGTGGCCTTTGCCGCAGATTGACCGCCCATATGCGGCCACGGCCGATGCGCCGTGGCCGCCTCGCCGTCAGGGCGCCCTGGCGGGTGCGATCAATCCGGGCTGCCCCGTCGCACCATGCTCGACAACACGCCGTCGCGTCGGATCAGCCCATGAAACAGGGCCGCGCCGAGATGCGCCAGGACGAGGCCGAACAGCAGGAAGGCCAGTACGGTATGCGCCGAGCGGAGCCACGCCCATAAAGCCGGATCGTGCGGAAGGATCGGCGGCAGCCGCATGGCTTCCCCCCACAGCGGAATGGGATAGTCCGCGGCCGACAGCATCCCCCAGCCTACAAGGGGCAGGGCGATCATCAGCACGTAAAGCAGGATATGCGATGCCTTGGCGCCGGCTTTCATCAGCGGCGGCAGGTCAGCCGGAAGCGGCGGCGGCGGGGTGCGCAGGCGGTTCCCCAGACGCAGGATCGCAAGGACGAGGATCGCAATCCCCAGCGGACGATGCAGCGTCACCAGCCGGTGATAGCCGGGCCCGACGGTCGCGGCCATGAATACGCCGATGAACAACATGCCGAGGATCATGACGGCCATCAGCCAATGCAGGATGCGCGACGGAAGGGAGAAAGACACTGCGCTTCTCATGATTTATTATCCTTCGTGCCTGCGGGTGTCGCCGTCATGCCGGGTGTGACGGCAGGAGCGGCCGCTCGTTCGCCGGAACGCAGGAAGAACGAGCGCATATAGGCCGCCGATCGCGCCGACAGGATCGGATCGCCGGACGGCGCCATGCCCGCGGGTAGCACCAGAGGATCGAAGGTGATGCCGGTGCAGGGGCCGCCTTCCTCGCTTTCGATGGTCGTCAGGGTCAGGGTTCCCGCGTCTATCTGTCTGTCATCCCGCGCCCATGTCCGGCTGGGGTCGTCGATCGCATCGCCGGCGCCCGCCACCGTCACCATCAGGTGCCATTGCAGCGGATGGGCGTGAATGTCGTCGATCACCTGGCGGAAGAGATAATCATGATCGTCCGCGTGGCCGTCGGCGGGCATGACGGGTCGTACGGGCACCATGGCCCAGCGCACGGCCGTCTTCATCCCGTTCGCCGCCACGAACAGGAAACTGTCGAGGCTGCGATAGGTGTCGTCGGCGAACCCCGATGCAAGAGGGCGACGGGCGACCTGTTCCATCGCGGGCTGCAACCAGGGATGGCCGGCACGGAAAGCCCGCATGCGTGCGGGATCGGGCTTTCCGGTTGCCGGGTCCGGGCGCGATGCCAGCTGCAGGTCGTGAAATTCCTGCGGGGTCCGGACGGGAAAGACAGGAATGTCGTTGATGCCCATGCGCCATTCCCGACCGTCGGGCGGCATCAGGCGCAGCGCCATGCTGCGGACTTTCGCCGGCGCATCGGCCTGAAAGGGCAGGCCGCCGGCCAGTGCGAAACGCCCGACCACCGGAACCCGGCGCTGCTGCAGGACGGTGGCCGCGGAAAGACCGGCGGCGTTGCCGGTGCCCTCGAACCAGCCCCCCACGCAGACGCCCTTGGCGTGGTTGCGGCGAAAGCCCGGCTGCATGCCGCCGCCTTCACGCAGGGCATCCAGTATGCCGACCTGCGTCAGGCGGCCGGGCGTCAACCACCCGCCCGCCCACAGAAAGGCCAGCGCAAGCGCGGCGGGGGCCGCGACCACGCCCAGCCAGCGCAGGGCGGAAGCAGGCGGCACGACAGGGTTCGTCGCCATTGTTTCGATCCTTTGACAGCGTCTGTCGTGAAGACGTCCGGGCGGGCGGATCTATTCCCCCGGATCGGCCATCTTGCGAAAATTTCGCCCTCCCGCCCTTTTGCAGGGAATAAACCGGTGCCATGAGCGTCTTCGTCCATGACAACACGGATCACATACGGCAGGGACAGGGTTGAGCGACGGCGACGACATCAGGCTGCAACGCGCCATACCGGCCCTGAGACGCTATGCGCGGGTGCTGACGCGCGATCCGCATCAGGCCGACGACCTGGTGCAGGATTGCCTGGAACGCGCCCTGACGCGGATGCATCAGGTACGCGGACGGACGGACCTTCGGCCCTGGCTGTTCACCATCGCCTTTCGCCTCAATGTCAGCCACTGGCGCCGTCTGCGGCATCTGATCCCCCTGACCGAAACCGCACCCGAGCCGGTGCAGGACGCCACCCAGATCCCGCATCTGGAATGGAAAGAGGTCGTCGGCGCCTTTGAACGCCTGTCCGACGATCACAGGCAGGTGCTGCTGCTCGTCGGGGTCGAGGGGCTGGAATATGGAACGGTCGCGGAAATACTGGGAGTGCCCGTCGGCACCGTGATGTCCCGGCTGTCGCGGGCCAGGTCTGCCCTGCACCGGCTCGTCGATCATGAAGAACGGCCCATGCTCAGGAGGGTAAAATGACACCGCCCGACCGCCCCGTGACCGAGGACGATCTTCAGGCCTGGGTCGACGAGCATCTTTCGCCTGAACGACGCCGGACCGTAGAGGCATGGCTGGATGTCAATCCCGATGCGCGACGGCGTGTGACGGCATGGCGGACGGAACGCAACCTGCTGCGCGCCGCGATGGACGTCGACCTGCGGCAGCCGGTACCGACGCGTTTCGATATCGCGCATCTGAAGCAACGCGGCGGCCGGCATTTCAGCATGCCGCAGATGGCGGCGTCCGTCGTGCTGGCGCTGTCCGTCGGACTTGGCGGCGGATGGTTCCTCCGCGACCGGGAACAGCCCCTCGGCCTCGCCTCGGTCGAACAGGAGGCGACGATCGTGCATGATGCCGGCAAGGGCAGCACGATCGCCGAGGGAAATGTCGCCCAACTGGCAGCCTGGGGCGGCCGGACGCTCGGCCGCCCGGTGCGCCCCCCCGACCTTTCAGCGGCAGGCTATCACCTTACGGGCGGCCACCTGGTCACGACAGATCACGGCCCAGCCTGCGTCTTTCTCTACAAGGATGAAAACGGCGCGCTGATTTCCCTTTTCGTGCGTCCCATGTACGGCCGGGACATGACAGCCCCCATGCGCCCGATGCGGCATATGCCGGGCTATATTTGGGCACAGGACGGGCTGGGAATCAGCATGATATCGGACGCTTCTGTGCGTAATCTCCATATTCTCGCCGATCGCGCCCGGGATCTGATGGCGGGAACAAGCTGACGGTCAGGGCGCCCGCTTCTCCATGACCTTCGTCGGGAGCATACCTTCCCCTCCCTTGGCGAAGCTGCCGGTCCCGCATGCGCCCATAGCAGACCGGCGGCAGTCGCCTACATCCCGGACATACAAGCCCCCATTCGCCAAGCTCCTAAGCGGACAGTCCGCAATCACCATGAGCTGATGGAGTTTCCTCCCACCCGAGTGCATTCTCCGCTCGGCTGCATACAAGCAGCCCCTTCTGAGAACGTATCATAGAACAAGACATGTCAGATGGGGTGGAAGGCCTCCTTGCGGCATTGATGTGCCATACCGGCGGTTGATAAACCTTCTGAAGGAGACCGCCCACCCCAACTGACAGCTAGCGGCGCGACCACGACTGGTGGTGGAACGACAATTGGTGGTCCAGCATAAATCCACGGCCAGGCCTCCGCCGGAGCGGCACTCAGCATGGTCGCGGCGAATGCCGCGGCCAGCAACTTCCATCCGATGCTATCAGGCATTGTTCTGGTCCACTCTGAACACGCGAACGATTGAGGACGCCCAAACCTGCCTTTCTGCATTTTTGATACCTCTTGACACCATGCACGGAGTGCCCAGATTGAATCTGCCGGCCGCCAAAGGGGTCGGCAGACAGAACTATCAGTTTTGATCTTGTGTCCATGTTGCTCAAAGGAGGATATGGCTATGAGAGCCACCGTTGATTTTGCTCCCCTGTTCCGTTCGAGCGTGGGTTTTGACAGAATGCTCAACGCCCTTGATCTCGCCAGCCGGATTCCGGCGGTCGATAACTGGCCGCCTTACGATATCGTCAAGACCGGTGAGGATGATTACCGGATCGACATGGCGGTTGCCGGACTTGCCGAGGCCGACCTTACGATCACACAGGAGCGCAATACTCTTGTCGTGACAGGACGAAAGGCGCCGGAGCCGCAAAGCGCCGCCGAATATCTCCATCGGGGAATTGCGGGCAGAGAATTCGAACGCCGCTTCGATCTGGCCGAGCATATGAAAGTCACCGATGCGCACTTCGAGAACGGACTTCTGTCCATTACCCTGAAACGTGAGATACCCGAAGCGATGAAGCCGCGTCGTATCGCGATTACGTCCTCTACAACACGTGCGGAGGAAGCCGTGCCCCAGATCGAGGTGCGGAAAGAGGCAGCCTGATGGCGTGACGAAAACTCTTCCCCGGCCATTCATCCGGCCGGGGAAGAATCTCGAAAGGTCATGAGCATGAAGAGGATGAAAATATCTCTGTCGTGCGCTGCTCTGGGCTTGTCTCTACTGAGCCAGTCGGTCGCACATGCTGGTGATATTGTCCGGACGGCTGCAACATCGTTCGATGCGAGGGCGACTGAGGGAACGTCCACAATCCCCAAAACCGGGGCTCGCACTCATTACGAAGACGGCACAGGTGATATGCTGGTTGACAGCTTGAACGCAAGCCAGTTGGATCAGAACTACAAGGGGCCGGTCTATTATCCCGGACAACCCATTCCGCCGTTCCGGCCCATCGACACAGATCATCTGGCACCGTCAGGGTCAGAGACGGCGAAGAAGACGTCCTCATCGCACGGGACGTAGTGGGGATTGAGTAAAGGCGGCGTTATAGACCGCCTTTACCTCGATTCTTCAGGATGAAGACCGTTCAGGCTCACAGCCGGCCGCAGGATTATCTTCGAGATGCGCCTGTTCCCTGGCATCGCGCGCGACACGCGCATCCTGCTCGCGGACCAGCCAGTAGACGACGCCCAGCGCCAGAACAGCCGCCGAGAGAGCGAACAGTTCCATGGCAGTCACATCATGCAGATCCAGCAGGATGAATTTGCGGGCAATCGCCAGGAGGGCGATCAGGACGATGGTCCGCACCCGGATGACGTTCTCATGCTGGGCAAGAACGACCAGCAGGGAGTGTTTGAACTCAAGAGCGATGATAACAGTAAAGATCGCGCCAAAAATCGCCTGGAAGATCGTCTGGTTGATCGGATCGATTCCGACATCGACGACCAGATGCCATACCGCGCCGATCAGATGAATCGTCGCGATGGCGGTGACCAGCATGATGAGCGCAATCAGGGTCAGAATGATCGCCTGTTCAAAACGCTCGTAGAATGTCAGGCCTCTGAACAGCTTGATGAGCCGGGACCAGTCCCTGCTCTGCCAGGAACGTTTCAGGGAGAGGTCTTCCATAGCCGTTTTCCCATCTATGAATCGAGTTATAGTTCCTACGTCGTGGCCCTTCCGGCGCACATCCGGTTCAAAGCCGCTGCCAGCGTGGCAGGCGACAGGACAATGTTCTGGCATGGTCTCGCACGCCTTTTGGCAAGGCTAATGTCAGCTGGTTTTCGAGGTCTCCCAACGACATACCCAGGGTCTTAGCCATGTGCGTGCGGTCAGCGACAGGCAGGAGTTTTCGGACCACGGCGACGGTCGTCACTTCCGGATAAGACGCGGTTCTCCAGCGAGAAATCCGATCATAAATCCGGTGGTCAGCCGCCCGACGCATGAGGACGTCATATCCCTGGTCTTTTTCCTGGTCACCGAGATAGTCGGCCAGCAGGACCGCCAGTTCTGTGTCGATCTGAACGCTCGAAAGCGACATAATTCTGTTCGGCCTGCCCGCGCGAAGAGTCATGATGCAGTCCTCAGGCCGGCCCGCGTGTCGCGCGATATCAGAGCCGTCGCATCCAGAGGGCTGACGCTCAAGCCAGAAACAGTGGCGGTGACGTCGACATGCACGGACCCGAACAGATGCAGGAGGGCGGCCTGAGGCGTATAGGCGCCCTTGACGGCTGCCGAGGTCCGGCCGTCCATAAGGATCGGGTCGACAAGGACCGGGCACCCGGTCTGCCGGCTCAATATCTCGATGGAGCGGGCCAGTGGCATGGATGGAATGTTTACCGGCTGCTTTTCTGTCTCGCACGACAGCACATCATGCGGCGCATGAGCCGATGCCGGCGAGGCCATTCCGACCAGCAGCATGAGGACGAGACCGACAGCGACGTGTGGTCTTTCCCTATGCCGAAGGCGCCGAGGTTGCTTGGCCGTCTGTTCCGCTCGCTCCGTCTTTCCCGCGGAGTGCGACCAAACTGGCCTCATCGTCCCAAGTGAACGGGGCACGGGAGGATGGTTATTCCAATAGTGCTGAAGCGCCTTCAGGTTGAGAAAATGGATAAAACTCGACATCTCCCTGTTCTCGCTGCTTTTGACGTCATCTTCAGAAACGCGGGACCTCCGATGGAAGGCCCCGCTCCACCCTCTCATTCGTGCGGCCGTTCCAGAAAAGACGGCGTTTCCGCTCGGAGAAGGCGTTTCTGATCTACCCGGCGCGGTCAGTGCCTTACGCGGCGACCGAAACTGGCGGTGCGGCTCTTGCCCGCATGGGGAGACGGAACGCGAGATCAGAAGCCAGGGGATCACACCCGGCAGGGGCGACCGCGCCCGCCTGGACCAGACGTTCCAGCGTGGCGCGAAGTCTGATCCCCGGTATACCGGTATGGGCCACCAGAGACGTCAGCGTCACGCCACGTCCGTCATGACCGAGGCGGCGGAGCACGGAGAGGGCACGCGGAGCGAGCGGATCGTCTCCGAAAAGGGGGCGCGTTACCATGATACGCCTCCCTCCAGTCGGTTGCGCCATCTCCGGGCGGCTGTGCGCAGGGAGCGGCGATAGCGGGAATAAAGTCCTTTCAGCGTCGACATCCACATCCTCCGATTAAAGCAACATGGACTTCAGTTGTCTGGCTCACAGAGCCTACGCCGGACCCGATGGCGTCCAGCGAAAGCAAGATTGGAAGAGATGCCTGCCTCGTCAAGAGGGCACGAAATGCAGATTTTTTTTCATGAATAAGTTTATTATTTTTATTTGTATTTATTTTCTGTGGCGGTGTTGCAGACAGAAATTACATGGGTTTTGTTGATTTTCGTTAACCGTCATAGCGATGATCGCAGAAAATCAATATATTTTCCTTCTATAATGGTGGCCCAGGGTTTTCCGGCCACCACCTGTCTTACAGAGCGCTTCCAGCGTGTCCGTTCGTCGGATCTTCCGTCAGCGTCTCGACGGCGGGCGTCAGAGCCGTCGAACCAGCCTTTTGATCTCCGAGATTGTCAACTGCCATCTGCGCAGCGAGCGCCGCACAGGCGTTGCTTCCGGTGCGTGACACATGAACGATTGGCGCCGCCTGACCGTCTGATGTGATCGTGATCGTCTGCGTACAGGCGATGGGTCCACCGGTGCTGACCGCCTCGAAACGCTGCCAGGACATGCTCTGTTTCGGGAGGTCATGACCAACAGCCGGAACGGCGCGCAGGACGCCGTCCAGCCGCGAGCCCAATGTCCGATCGACCGCCTCCATGAGAGCCATATTGCGTGCCATCATGCGATCAACGGCCTCGAACATGTCGATATCAGGCATTGCCGCTGTCGTCGCGATGCCCTGGACCGGGACCAGGATACCGATCTGGTGTCCCCGTGCATCAACGACGCGCAACGCATCCTGAGCCTGCGCAGGCAGTGCAGCCGCGCAGCAGGCCAGTGTAGCAACAAAGACGCCAGCCTGAAACATACGAGAAAAATGCATTTTGGAATCCTCCGTGTCTGTTAAGCAGTGTCGGACGACGGCAGGAATATGGGCTGGGTAAATAGCGCCAGCAAGAGGTGGAGGAAGACTACATTGATCGTCTGATCCGGATATGAGCGTGTATAGGCGTCCACACCAGAGGGATCCGGATCGGTCCACACCGTCTCGTCGCATTCGCAGTCCGGGCTACCGACCCTTCGGCTTGCGGCCGCCACAGACGACGTCATCACCACGCGCTCCACACCACTCCGGATCGCCGCACGCAGCACCCGTCGCCCTCTTCTCGATGGCCAGCCTATAAAGACGGGCAACGTCGAGCACATGCGCTGCAGGCCAGAAATTGCTCCCATCTCCCACATAGGCGCAGGTCCCATTTGCACGAAAAATCTCGATCAGCGGTGTGATGAGCCCCTGCTTTGCCCTCTCGTGAACCTGGGGAAGCCGCACCACCGAAGCGCGGATAGAGACGATATGCGCAATCGTGCAGTGGCAATGTCAGTAACGTTTTGGTCTGCCACGTCCTTGGCTGATTGAGTTTTCGCATGTGCAGCATGGACGGATCTCAGGTATTACGGCGACCAATTCTCCAATGGACTTGTAACGGTTTTGTGCCGGTTGACTGAGCGTTTAAAGCTTTCAACAGGAAAGGCCATGAGACCATGGCATTGAAGCAGACAGAAGAGTTTCGCCGCGAGGCGGTCAGGATCGCGCTGAGCAGCGGTTTGTCCCGGACACGGATTGCGGCGGATCTGGGGATTGGCAAATCAACGCTGAGCCACTGGATTGCGCAGTATCGGTCGACTGATCTGACGGCGCCTGAAGCGCAGACGGACCTCGTCCGGGAAAATGAGCGTCTTCGCCTGGAAAACCGTATCCTGCGGGAGGAGAGGGAAATATTAAAAAAAGCCACGCAGTTCTTCGCGAGCCAAAAGACGTGAGGTTTGCGTTTATCAGGGCACATCGTGACCGCTGGCCCATCGCCGCTCTATGTCGGGTCCTGCAGGTCTCGACGCGTGGCTACCGGGCATGGGTTTCCCGGCCCCTGTGCGAGCGCCAGCGCACCGATCTGAAGGTTCTGGCGCATATCCGCGAGCATTATACCCTGAGCAACCGGACCTATCGATGGGTGACAGGCTCAATGATCGTCGGAATTGCAGCCCGGAGCACGCGGAGAGCTGACGGCTTGGCGCAGCCGGTCGACCCGATTACGCAAGTCCCGCAGTTCGGTGATCGACAGCCCGGTCGCCGTTAACACACAAGCCGGAATCGTCTCGGCCTGAACGCGCAGGGCCCGACCGGCCTCGGTCAGATGAACGCGCACCTGTCGTTCGTCCTTCTGGTCGCGGGTGCGCTCCACAAGGCCAGCGCCCTCCAGCCGCTTGAGCAACGGGGTCAGGGTGGAGCTGACCAGATCGAGTTGTGATCCGATTTCGCCGACAAGTCTGCCGTCACTGCTCCACAGGACGGTCATTACTAGATATTGCGGATAGGTGAGACCGAGCGGCTCGAGCAGCGGTTGGTACAGCCGATTGAAGGCGTGGCTCGCGGCATACAGCGAGAAGCACACGAAATTCGACAGATCAGGTGTGGATGGGTCTTCGTTCATATCGTCCTCCATAAGTAGGGCCATTATATCGCGTAATATCAAATCTTGGGCGATGTTAATGCATAGGAGCCATGCAATTTACCATGTTGCACGATAATATCGTGCACGATATGTGTGCTTCACAGGCCGATCGCAGCCTGATCGATACGGAGTTTTCCATCATGAAGCGCTTCTCCACAGTCATCGCCTTGGCTACCGCTATTGCCGCCGCGCCCGCGCTCGCCGCTCCCGTGCTGGAGCCCACGACCCAGCATTTCCTCAACGACCTCGCCACCGCCCATGTCCCGGCCATCCCCTCGCTGTCGCCGCACGATGCCCGTGCGCTGCTGGACGGCGCGCAGGCATCGGTGAAGGTCACCGCTCCCTCTGCCCGGATCACCGACCGCGTGCTCCCCGTTGGCCCGACCGGCAGCACACGCATCCGGATCTATCGCCCGTTCGACGCCCCGAACCATGCGCCGGCCATCGTCTATTATCATGGTGCCGGTTGGGTGATGGGCGGCCCGGCCAGCCATGACCGCCTCGTGCGCGATCTGGCGGCGGGCAGCGGTGCGGTGGTGATCTTCGTCGATTACGAACGCTCGCCCGAGGCGCGTTATCCAACTGCGATCGAGCAGGATTATGCGGTTCTGGAGTATGTCGCTCGTCATCCGGTCGAATTCGGGATCGATCCATCCCGCATTGCCATCGCCGGAGACAGCGTCGGCGGTAATATGGTTGCGGTCGTCTCCGCCCTCGTTGCGGAGCGGCATGGACCCAGGCCCGTAGCCCAGCTCCTGTTCTATCCGGTGACCGATGCCGCAATGAATGACGGATCCTATCGCGAGTTCGCCAGTGGCCCCTGGCTGACAGCGAAAGCCATGGCTTATTTCTGGAACCAGTATCTGCCTGCCGGCACGGACCGCGCCCAGCCGCATGTCTCGCCGCTGAACACGCCGGACTCCATCCTGCACGGGCAGGCGCCAGCGCTGGTCATCACAGATGAAAACGATGTCCTGCGTGACGAGGGCGAGGCCTACGCCCGACGCCTGGTCGAAGCTGGCGTGCCGGTCATAACGACCCGCTATAACGCGACGATCCACGATTTCGTTATGCTCAATGCGCTTGCCAAGACGCCGGCGGCCACCGCCGCAGTCGCCCAAGCGGCTCATTTCCTACGCGATGCCTTTACGAAGGTAAAGTGATAGAACAGAAGCGGTCTGAAGCAATTTCCTCCAAAAAGAGGGAGTGCTTCAGCCTCGCGCTGGCCGCAGTTTCTGCTCCGTCCCTCAGGCACTGACCATGAACCTATCGCTGGCATGACGAGTGCATATATGCGGCGTCTCATGAGACGGACAGCTCTCGCCCGACGAAGTAGGTTATCAGGTTGATCTTCAGGAGACGCCCATTTGTGTCGTGACAGTCGATTGCACGAATGACCGCTTTTCCAGTCCTACCGCCCAACAGCCGACATTCTGCTTACCTGAAGAGTTTCGGGCGCCGTGAGGCGTACGAAAGTCGGGGAGGACCGAACCCGCGACACCGGGACTCAGTTATGGGGAATTTGCAACTGGCGCTGCCCTGAGGCGCGCCTGAGCGGGAGAGCATGACGGCATTCGTGGCGCGGCAAAGGGCCTTTCCCGCCGATCTTGCCCAGGGAGATGACAGGATCGTCGGTGCCAGGAGCACACTTTCTGCCGTTTTTTCGCGTTTTGCGTAAGCCTGTCGGTTTGCCGGAACAGGGCGGTTCCGACAGGCATTGGGTTATACGGTCGTGTCTGCCGGTTATCATGCTGATCCTCCGGCCGGATCGGTCGCGCATGGCGGTCCTCTGGGCTGGCACCATCGAACAAAAACCTGGATGACGACCATCTGACCACCACAGCACGGGCAGGGCTGTTGTCAAACGAATTGAAGAACTGACCCCTTTGGCGAAGCGAGGAACTGACCCCGTCATGATGTGGTTGTCTCGGCTTCCCTGATGGACGCTTCGGCCTTCTGCAGAAGGCCGGAGCGTCGTTTCTCCCGCAGACGGTAGCTGTCGCCGCGGATGGTGATCACGGTGGAATGGTGCAGCAGGCGGTCCAGGATGGCGGTGGCCACCACCGGGTCGCCGAAGACCTCGCCCCATTCTCCGACCGAGCGATTGGAGGTCAGCAGGATCGAGCCGCGCTCGTAGCGCCTTGAGACGAGCTGGAAAAACAGATGCGCGGCGTTGGCTTCGAACGGCAGATAGCCCAGTTCGTCGATGATCAGCAGCTTCGGTCGCGACAGGAGCGCCAGTTGCTTGTCCAGCGCGCCGTCCGCATGCGCCTTGGCCAGCATGGCGACCAATGTCGCGGCGGTGACGAACTGCACGCTGTAGTTTCGCCGGATCGCCTCGCGCCCGAGCGCCACGGCCAGATGCGTCTTCCCCGTTCCCGGCGGCCCCAGCAGCAGGATCGTATCGCCGTGCGCGACCCAGCGGCACTCGGCCAGATCGCGGACCTGCCGGGGATCGAGGGACGGCTGGGCGTCGAACTCAAAGCCGTCGAGTTCCCGCACGAACGGGAACTGCGCCATCTTGCTCGCCATGGCGATGCGGCGCTCGTCGCGTCGCGCGATCTCGCGCCCGACCAGGAATGCCAGTGCCTCGCGTAACGTCATGTCCGAGCGCGCCGCGTCGTCGAGCAGCGTGTCCAGTTGGTCGCGGATCGCCGTCAGCTTGAGCCGGTCCAGCATCCCGACCAATGCCTCATGGTCCACGCCCGCCATCACCAGGCCCCTCCCGCGACTGCCTCATATTCGGCCAGCGGCCGGAGCAGGTCGGGCAACGGGGTCGGTAGCCCGGCAAGTGATGGGCCGTTCGCGGCCGGTCCGCCGACCACGCCGGCGAGATGGGAGCGATCGACGATCCGCTGCCGGCGTCCCGCGCAAAGCGGATGATCCGCCACGACCTGCCCGGCATGACGCACGACGACGCGCCCGCCCAGCACCACAATCTGGACGCTCTCGCCGATCAGCCGCCACGGCACGGAGTAGCTGTTGGTGTCCAGGTCGATCGCGCAATCGGCCTGAACCTTGCGCACCAGATCGCGCAACTGGCCGAACGGCGCGCGTCCACCGAGCGGGCGCAGGGCCTCGGCCTCGCCGGCGAAACGCTCCGACGGTGCAACGCCCGTCGTGCCATGCACGCGCCGGTCGGCAATCTCGCGCGTCCATTGGTCAAGATGCGCCTCGAACATCGCCCCCCTTTGCCCCGCTCGACCCGCAGCAGCATGCGCGCGCTGTCGATATCGCTTACCTTGAGAGCGGCCACCTCGGCGACGCGCAGGCCCGCCCCATAGGCGACCGAGAGCGCCACCTGGTGCTTGAGGCAGACGGTCGCGTTGAGCAGGCGGGCAACCTCGTCGCGGCTCAGCACGACGGGCAGATTGCGGGGATGTCGGATGCGAACCAGCTTGCGCGCAAGATCAGGCCGGTCGAGCGTGTAGGTGAAGAAAAATCGCAGCGCCGACACGATACTGTTCATCGTCGGTATCGGCAGGCCGGCCTCGTGCTGCTCGATCTGGAACTGACGGACCTCCTCCGCCGTCGCCGTGTGCGGAGAACGGCCCAGATGGGTCGCAAAACGACCGACGTCACGGATATAATTGCGCTGCGTCTCGCGTGAGAACCCTCGCATTGTCATGTCGTCGATCAGGCGCTGGCGAAGAGGGCTGATCGCGACTACAGGAATAAGCTCCGTCATCATCTGGCTCCTTGTGTTGGACACAAGCCAGAGTGCGGTGGCCCATCAGGCCAGCTTCAAATAAAACACCTCTCTCACGCCGTGGTGACAGACCGCCACGCTACACCAATCCCGCGCAGCGGGTTCGTTCTCCCCCCCTGATCTGCCTGTCCGCTCAGTGATGCAGGAGCAGACAGGCGGCAGTCGCCGTCATAGCGGTCGTTAGGCCTGGGCGCTGAATAGCCGCTATTCGGTCATTTCACTCTCCAGTCAGCTTACGGCCACGACGCTGCAGTTGTGGGCAGTCGCCTCTCATCGTCAATGACGGTTACGCGGGAGGGTAGACTGTCTGACCATGCCCAGAAGACGAGGTTTCTGTCATGTTCTGTCGCTCCAGGGGCAAAGCTCGGGACGATGATGCCAGCCGCTCCGTCGGCCATGAGTGCCTTTGCCAGTTCCCATGAAGGCGGCGTGTTGCCTTGGTCAGCAAGGTCTTCCCAGGGGCAGGCCAAGGTGGCGGGGGAGAAGTCCAGATCGTTAAGGCTGGATAGATCAGTCAGATCGAGGACAGGCTCGCTATCGACATCATAGGCACAGATGGTCAGAGGTTGCGGCTTGAACGGGAAGCCCTGCTGGGCTTCGAGCCAGGCAGTCTCCATACGCAGCGAGGTGTACAAGGCCGGGGTGCCGACCGGGTTAAACCGCCCCCCGTGAAACGCCGCACCGTCGCCTGACAGTGGAGTAAAAGACCAACGGGGATTATGCGCCCGGAACACCCGCCCGGTGAACCTCACGCGTATCCGCCGGTCGCGATCCGGTCCAGATACCGACGGACTGCATCGGCGCGCCCTTCCCGGACGAGCGCGTCGGCAGTCTGATCGCCGAAGGAGGGCAGGGGCTGTGACCGGTACCATGCGAAAGCCTGTTGGGCTGAGCCCGCCCATGGCCGGACGCGATTGAGGATCTCGACCATGTCGCGCAGCCTCGCCTGGGTGGCGGGGCGGCCGAGACGGGCGCTTTTGGAGACCGCATCACGCGACAGGCCCAGGGTTGCCGCCAGTTCGCTCCTCGTGATGTGCAGCATATTGCTCAGTCGTTCTGCAGCGATCAGCCCGGACGGATCGAAGGCGTCGGAGAGGAACGTGGTCTCAGACATGACACATATGCCTCATATATTGCCCGTATTATGGGATCATATATGAGGCGGATTGCCTATGACAAGGATTCCAGTTGGATATGTCCATGCGCGCTGGCATGATCACTCTGTCATGCGGCGAGACGGGGTATCTCGCGGTTCACCAATCGCAAGTATCGTTGGTTGTCTTCCCCCGCAACCATCTGAACTTGCGATGCCAACGCATCACGAACCCCAGTCCGGAAACGGGCTGGGGTTTTCGTTTGTCCGCTGCCCGACGCCATCGTCAGGATGCCGGCGAGATCGCCCCGGACATCGATCTGTAGCCCCTTGTCGGATGGCGTCAGGATGATGGCTTCGATCAGCGAGCGGATCACCTCGGCCGCCTCCTGACGCTTCTCGTCCAGCTCGGAATGCAGCATGTCGTGCAGGAGCGTGAGCCGCCGGTGGTAGAACTCCGCCATCTGGGGATGGAGCAGGGGAGGTGGCGCTTCAGCGGTGGCGAGGAAGTCCTTGAGTTCTGACTTGCGGGCTTCGAGCTTCGATCCACGCTCCTTGACCGTCTCGATCGAGATGGCTTCGGAAAGGTAGAGATCCATCAGGCGCTGGATATCACGTTCGACCCGTTTCAGTTCTGATTCCGCTGCGCCGATGTCGGCCGACGCTTCCATGCGCAGTCGGTTCATCTCGGTGGTAAAGGCCGTGCAGAACTCGGCGAACAGGTCCGGGTCCATGAGGTGGTGACGCAGGGCGTCGAGCACGCGCCGCTCCAGTTCCTCGCGGCGCATATTGGTCCGGTTGTCGCAGGTGCCCTTATTGCGGGCCGTCGAGCAGCCGAGTAGGGCGCCGGAGATCATGGAATAGCCGCCACCGCAGCAGCCACATTTGCTCAGGCCAGAGAACAGGTAGCGGGGACGGCGTTTCTCGCGGAAATGGTCGGGCGATGATGTGTCGCGTGTGTTCCGGCTGGCGCTGACGCTGGCCTGCCGCGCCTTGACGGCGTCCCACAGATCCTGATCGACGATCCGCAGTTCCGGCACCTCCTGGATGACCCACTCGGATTCCGGGTTGGGGCGGGCCTGCCGCTTGCCGGTGTCGGGATCCTTGATGAAGCGTTGGCGGTTCCAGACCAATTTTCCGACATACATCTCATTGTTGAGAATCCCGGTACCCCGTGCGCGGTTGCCGGTGATGGTCGAGAAGCCCCACGCCCCGCTGCCCGGTGCCGGGATACTTTCGTTATTGAGGTGGAAGGCGATGGCGCGCGGTCCCAGCCCGGCCGCGAAGTCGCGGAAGATACGGCGGACTACATCCGCCTCTTGCGGGTTGATGGTCCGGTCGCCCCGGATCGGCTCGCCGCTGGCGTCGAGTTTGCGTACCACGTCATAGCCGTAGGCGTTGCCGCCGCCTGATTTGCCCTGCTCGACCCGCCCTCGCAGACCACGATGGGTCTTCTCGGCCAGGTCTTTCAGGAACAGGGCGTTCATCGTGCCTTTGAGGCCGACATGCAGGTGGGAAACCTCGCCTTCGGAGAGAGTGACGATCCGCACGCCGGCATAGTTCATGCGCTTGAAGACGCCGGCGATATCCTCCTGGTCGCGGGACAGGCGATCCATCGCCTCGGCCAGCACGATCTGGAACTGTCCGCGCTGCGCATCGGCGATCAGCGCCTGGATGCCGGGCCGCATCAGTGAGGCACCCGAGATGGCGTGATCGGTATACTCCTCGACGATGCTCCAGCCCTGCTTTTCCGCGTGGGTGCGGCAGACCCGAAGCTGATCGGCGATCGAGGCGTCGCGCTGGTTGTCGGACGAATAGCGGGCGTAGAGCGCGACCTTCATGGTGAGGTATCCCTTACGGTCCGGAGCGGCGACGTTGCTCCTGTTGCTGCGACCGGAACCAGTCCCGTGCCGCGCGACGGGCCATGAGGCGGACCAGCGCTATCAGGCGCGGGTCGGGGGCACTGGGGCGCATGACAAGCCGCAACTCGGGCTCGGGCGGCTGATACGCCGGGGCAATGGACTGGATGGGTCTGTCCGTCATCGTCGCTCTCTTCCGACCGTATGGCAAGGAAAACAGGCACACGATCCGGACAGATGGCTGTTATTTCAATGGAAATACGCAATATGCGAAAGCGTGCTCCTGAGTAATCCAGCGTGCGGAATCGTAGTTATGGGTAGTCCCGGATACAGGCGCGTCGTACAAATACTGGCGTATGATGGTGGTATGAGAGGGGAGGACGAGTCATGAATGATACGGGAGTGCCGTTCTTCCGGCAGGCCGGATGAGTGGACGCGCCACCGACACTTCGCCCACGGAAGCGCTGGCGGGACTGGTCGAGCGGGTGACGTTCCACAATGCCGAGAACGGCTTCTGCGTTCTGCGGGTGAAGGTGCGGGGTCAGCGTGACCTCGTCACCGTCGTCGGCCATGCTGCCATGATCTCGGCAGGCGAGTTCGTGCAGATGTCGGGGCGCTGGTTCAACGACCATATCCACGGCCTCCAGTTCAAGGCGGAGTTTCTCAAGGCCAGCCCGCCGACCACGGTCGAAGGGATCGAACGCTATCTGGGCTCCGGCATGATCCGGGGCATTGGTCCCGTCTATGCCAAAAAGCTGGTGAAAGCGTTCGGCGAGGCGGTGTTCGACCTGATCGAACAGGAACCGGGGCGCCTGCGGGAGGTGACGGGCATCGGCCCGAAGCGCGCCGACCGGATCGTCGCCGGCTGGGCGGACCAGAAGGTGATCCGCGAGATCATGCTGTTCCTGCACAGCAACGGCGTCGGCACCTCGCGGGCGGTGCGGATCTTCAAGACCTACGGGCAGGACGCGGTCAGACTGATCAGCGAAAATCCCTATAGGCTGGCGAAGGATATCCGGGGCATCGGGTTCAAGACCGCCGACCAGATCGCCCGGAAGATGGGCATCGCGCCTGACGCGATGATCCGGGTGAGGGCAGGGATCTCCTACGCGCTTGGCGAGGCCATGGACGAAGGGCATTGCGGCCTGCCGGTCGGGGAACTGCTGACCAGCACCGCCGAACTGCTGGAGGTCGCCACCCCTCTGATCGAGACGGCGCTCGCACTTGAACTGGAAGCGGGCGACGTTATTGCCGACAGCATGGGAGAGACGGACTGTATCTTCCTTGCCGGCCTGTATCGCGCGGAGCAGAGCATCGCCGAGCGATTGCGCGCCTGCGCCATTGGCCGTCCGCCCTGGCCTGACATCGACGCTGAAAAGGCCATGTCCTGGGTGGAGGGCAAGACCGGGCTTGCCCTGGCCCCCAGCCAGCAGGAGGCGGTGCGCCTTGCCCTGCGCAGCAAGGTGCTGGTGATCACGGGTGGTCCTGGCGTGGGCAAGACCACGCTGGTCAACGCCATTCTGAAGATCGTGACCGCCAAGGGCACGGACGTGCAGCTCTGCGCGCCGACCGGCCGCGCGGCAAAACGTCTGTCGGAAAGCACGGGGCTGGAAGGCAAGACCATCCACCGCCTGCTGGAGACCGACCCGGCCAATGGCAGCTTCAAGCGGGACGATACCAACCCGCTGACCTGCGATCTGCTGGTCATGGACGAGGCCAGCATGGTGGACGTGCTGCTGATGCGCTCCCTGCTGCGTGCGTTGCCCGATAGCGCAGCCCTGCTGATCGTGGGCGACGTGGACCAGTTGCCGTCGGTCGGACCGGGGCAGGTGCTGGCCGATATCATCGGTTCCAACGCCGTGCCTGTAGTGCGGCTGACCGAGGTGTTCCGCCAGGCGGCACAGAGCCGGATCATCTCCAATGCGCACCGGATCAACGAGGGCAGGATGCCCGAACTGAACGCGGAAGAGGGATCGGATTTCTATTTCGTCGAGGCCGCCGAGCCGGAGATCGGGCTGCGTAAACTGCTGGCCGTGGTGAAGGACCGTATCCCGGCGCGGTTCGGGCTGGACCCGGTTCGCGACGTGCAGGTGCTGTGCCCGATGAACCGGGGCGGCCTTGGGGCGCGGTCGCTGAATATCGAATTGCAGCAGGCGCTGAACCCGCCGGGTGAGGTGAAGGTCGAGCGGTTTGGCTGGACCTATGGTCCCGGCGACAAGGTGATGCAGATCGCCAACGATTATGACCGGGACGTCTTCAACGGGGATCTTGGCGTTATCGACAGGATCGATGTGGAAGAGGGCGAACTGACGGTCTCATTCGATGGACGGGAGGTCGTTTACGGCTTTGGAGAACTGGACGAACTGGTGCTGGCCTACGCGACCACCATTCACAAGAGCCAGGGATCGGAATATCCAGCGGTGGTCATCCCCCTGGTGACCCAGCATTACGCCATGCTGGCGCGGAACCTGCTCTATACCGGCGTCACACGCGGGCGGAAGCTCGTCGTGCTCGTGGGGCAGAAGAAGGCGCTGGCCATCGCCGTGCGCAACCAGGGCGGGAGGCGGCGGTGGTCGAAGCTCAGGGAGTGGCTGGCGGGTAGCATCGCATGATGGAGTGACGGGCGTGTCTCCATGTCGGCTTCCGCCTCTTGTTGGACGTCAGAGCTCGGCATGACCTTTCCTCCAAGCAGACGTGTCTCATTGCATGCAAGGATTGATCTTCGCCGATCCGGTGCCGTTTAGCCGGCGGTGCGCCATGGTGTCGGCCTTCGCCCTGACCTTGCCCGAACTGCCCGCGCGAGACACCGGAAGTGGACATCCTCCGTAACGCTGACGTGGTGCCCGATTGGATTCAGGGGCGTTGGTCTGCAGGTGCCAAGACGGGCGAACGGCGGCTCTGGCCCGGTAGACTGGCGCTCTCAGTGATGCCAGGCGGCGCCAGTGTAGAAGAAGCGGCCGAGGCCTACAGTGAAAATCATGCAACCATAGAGACTGTGTTCCAGGCAAGTCAGGCGCAGCGACCGGTGACGTGCGTAGTCGCGGGCGAAGAGCAGGCCGCCGACAGTGGTCATGCCGATTGCGATCCAGTTCAGGAAGATCACATGGGCGAAGCCAAAAGCGAGTGCGCTTGCGATGATGATGCCTGTGTCGCTGCGGAACAGCGAGCGATATCGGGCAAACAGGAATGCGCGGTAGAGTACTTCCTGCGGCCATACCGACAGCACCGGATAGAGCACCATAATCAGCAGCCAGAACCGCGGTTTTTGAAGCGGCAGGCTGAGGAATGTCTCTGGCCAAAACCATGCAGTCAGCCCCACAATAATCGGCGCGAGGATCGCGAAACGCAGGAAGATGGCCTGCAACTCGCGACGCACGTCATGAGGTTGCGGCTTTTCGCCCCGGATCGCGAGAAACGCCACGATAGCCGCCACCCAGATGAGCCCGAACAGGATGCCAGGTCGGCGGAGTTCGAGGATGATAAGGGGGCCACCGAGATAGAGGGCAGCGAATTCGACGGCGAAGCGAAGGAGAAGCATGTGTTTCGAGTTTGGCACAGAAATGTAGCGGCAGCTATCGCCCTCATCTCGGTTAGATCATAAGAATTTTACTTCTCAAAAGCCGACATGCTATAACAATACAAAGGTTAAAAATGAATTCTTCATAATCAGATATCGGGATGGAAAAAATTGATGTGAAGTGAAAATACAGACTGTATTGAGATAGATTTAATCTATCGGTGTCAATTTTTATAGATCATATTAGGATTTGTATGTCTGAATATTTCAGGGGTGACGAGAAAAGCGGCATTACAGCGCCAAATCTCGCGAATATTTGTTGTTACGTTGATCATATTGTAAAAGCAAGAGGTAGAAAAACACAATATACTAGCGTTTCTCTTGCACCCAATTCTATTCAAATTTTTGGTGAAGTTATGTATCGTCTGCTGCGTACACAAGCCGAGAGTGACGGACATGACGTTGTTGAGCATCATAATTTGATAACTGATATTCAGAACACTATAAAAAAATCAGTGAAAGCTGATAAAATAAAGGCGGCACGGGCACTTCAATACGCACAAAAAAGAAAAGAAGGATTGGTTGTTTGGAATTTCAAATTAAAAAATCTGAAAAGCAAGTGGATCATACGATATGCGCACATAAGAATTCAGAAATATTTTGATAAAGTCTAACATTATGGACGAGCTTTTTTCCTGCCGTAATTGCATTCACAATCCAGCACAGAGCCTTAATATTGGATCTGGATTTGGAGTGTGCCTAAAGCATGATTCTGTTATTAAAGATTCAGGTATAACAACGTGTAAATACTTACGAAGAAAAGATTTGGCGATGTTCCTTGTTGAAGAATCTATAGAAGAACACGAGGAAGAATATTCTAAATATAACGGAATTGTTAATATTTATAGCAAAGAAAAAATTTCAAAAATTAAATATAGCGAACACTACTGCTGGGAGAATGACTTATTTGACAGTTTAAATAACCATATTGCTCGATACCACAAAAGCGATAAAAAGTGGCTATTTATTCAAGGAATGACACCAGGGGTCGACGGAAGGCGTTCTATTGCACAGACATCTTTAACTAGAAGGTATATGTATAGGTGTGGAACATGGAAGAGTTCAGTGCGGATTGCTACTGATATTATCAGTACGTTACCACAGAAGCCTCTCTTTTCCGAAGCTGACACTCTTGACGAGCAGAATACCAATGATGCCTTATGGGATGTCATTTTTGGAAAATTGGCTTTTATCCAAGAATATGGGAAATTAGCTCATATTGACGATGTTACTTGGGCTACAGATTCCGTTGAACATATGGAAACATTAAATTGGGAGATGGTTAAGGAATCTCTGAAAAAAATAGTTCAGCCGTTGATAGATTCTATCTTAGGTCATGCAAAAAATAGTGGGATATTTGAAGATTTATAAAAACAATTAATAATATAATAAATACATTATTTTTGTTGTGGGAGAAAAATAATAATTTATTGTTTAATACTTTACAATTTGCGCCGAAAGCTCGATCTTACAGTCCGCCCCGTAATAAATGTTCACTATTGAGGTTTCACCCTCCAAAAACAGACAGTCCGCTCTCCTGAAGGGTTTCGGGCGCCGCGAGGCGTACGAAAGTCTGGGAAGAACGAACCCGCGACACCGGGACTCAGTTATGGGGAATTTGCAACTGGCGCTGCCCTGAGGCGCCCCTGAGCGGGGTCACGTGGCGGCATTCGTGACGCGGTAAAGGGTGTTTCCTGCTGATCCTGCAAATGAAGATGACAGGATCGTCAGCGCCAGGTGCGCGCTTTCCGCTGTTTTTTCGCGTTTTGCGTAAGTCTGTCGGTGTGCTGGAACGAGACGGTTCCGGCAGGCATCGGGTTATAGGGTCATGTCTGCCGGTCATCATGCTGATCCCCCGGCCGGATCAGTCGCCGATGGCGGCCCTCTGGGCTGGCACCAGCGGGGAAGGATCTGGATAACGACCATCTGCCCCCCCACAGCATGGGCAGGGCGGTGGCGTGACCGGTTCGGGTTCCGGGACTTCTGGCGCTGGTGTGGATATGACATTCAGCAGGTCCCGTACCCGGGCGAGGCTGGCCTTGCGGCGGGAACTGGCGAGCAGGCCATAATGGCGGATGCGATGAAATCCCCGTGGCAGGACATGCAGCATGAAGCGGCGGATGAATTCATCGGTGCCAAGCGTCATGACCTGCTGCTGCTGGGCCGTGTCCCGCCGGTAATCCTTGTAGCGGAACGTGACGCCGTTTTCGTTGAACGCCAGAAGACGTCGGTTCGAGATGGCGACACGGTGGGTATAGCGCGACAGGTAGGCCAGTACCGCTTTGGGACCGGCAAAGGGTGGCTTGGCGTAGACGACCCAGCGCGTGCTGCGCACAGGGGCCAGATGCCGCATAAAGGCACGGCGGTCTGCCAGAGGAGCAAGCTGCCCCCGGAAGACCAGCCGGTCGGCATCGAAAAGTGCGAGCAGCCGGGTCAGGAACAGACGGCGGAACAGTTTGCCCAGTACCCGGACAGGCAGCAGGAAGGCAGGGCGCGATGAGATCCAGCGCTGGCCATCGGGCGAGAGACCACCACCCGGCACGATCATATGCACATGGGGATGATGGGTCAGCGCCGATCCCCAACTGTGCAGCACGGCGGTGATGCCGATGCGCGCCCCCAGATGCCGGGGATCGGCGGCGATCGTCATCATCGTCTCCGAGGCCGCCTGGAACAGCAGGGCGTAGAGAACGGTCTTGTTCTGGAGCGCGATGTCGGAGATCCGCGCCGGCAGGGTGAAGACGACATGGAAATACCCGACCGGCAGCAGATCGGCCTCACGTTCGGCCAGCCATGTCCGTGCGGCGTTCCCCTGACAGCGCGGACAATGACGGTTGCGGCAACTGTTATAGGCAATGCGCCAGTGTCCGCAGTCCTCACAGGCCGCGACATGGCCACCAAGGGCTGCGGTGCGACAGTGTTCGATCGCCGACATGACCTTGAGCTGCTGCAGGGGGAGACGGCCGATATGGGCTGCCCGCCAGGCAGGACCGGCAGCCCGGAAGATGTCCCCCAGTTCGAGCGAGGCGGACATGACCGCCCCCCGCTCCGGGATCAGCCGTCGGGCCTTGTCTGCGCCGTCGTCAGCATGCCCAGCCTGTCGAGCGGACTGATAACGGCCCGCACGGTCCGTGTCGCAACCTTTGTATAAAGGGCCGTGGTCTCCAGACGGGAATGACCCGGCAGAACCTGGATCACGCGGACATCGACACCGTCCTCCAGCAGGTGCGTGGCAAAGCTGTGCCGCAGGGCATGGGGCCCCACACGTCTGGTGATCGCAGCGGCCCGCGCCGCATCGACAACCACGCGATGGAGCTGCCGTGTGCTGATGGGCCTCATGGTGTCCTGCCCGGGAAACAGCCAGCCACCCGAATGCATCACGCCCTGCTGGCGTCCGGCCTTCCACCACTCCCGCAGCAGGGGCAGAAGGTCTGCCGGAAGCATGGCGTTGCGATATCGTCCCCCTTTGCCCCGTTCGACCCTGAGCAGCATGCGCTCGCTGTCGATATCACTGGTCTTGAGAGCGGCGACCTCGGCCACCCGCAGGCCCGCCCCATAGGCGACCGACAGGGCAGCCTGATGCTTGAGGCATATGGTCGCGTTGAGCAGCCGGGCAACCTCATCGCGGCTCAGCACCACGGGCAGGTTGCGGGGCTGCGCCACTCGGACCAGCCTGCGTGCGAGGTCGGGACGGTCGAGTGTCTGGGTGAAGAAAAACCGCAGCGCCGACACGATGGCGTTCATGGTCGGTGTCGGCATGCCTGCCGCGTTCTGCGCAATCTGGAACTGGCGCACATCCTCGGCTGTTGCCGTGTGGGGTGAGCGGCCCAGAAACGTGGCGAAACCGCCGACATCGCGAAGGTAATTGCGCTGCGTCTCCCGGGAGAACCGCCGCACCGCCATGTCATCAAGCAGGCGCTGGCGAAGGGGACTGATTGCAGCAATGCACAGGGACTCTGTCATCATCCGGCTCCTTCTGGTGGGAAGAAGCCAGAGTGCTTGGCCCGATCGGGACAGTTCCAAATAAAACAGATCGCTCACGCTGTGGTGACAGACCTACACACCCCACCAATCCCGCGCAGCGGGTTCGTTCTACCCCCCATTGCTGCCTTTAATGCTCACCGATCAGTGACCAGAATCCCAGCTTGCGCTTATGCTGCGCTTTCAAGCGGATCATAAAGGCTTCGTGGGTTTCCATGCCGTCTGTCGCTGTTAGCAGTGGCGCAAGCAGCCGACAGGAGGCAAGATCCTTCGCTGCATAGGAATAATAGCGGGAAAGCGCCTTATCCAGTACGGCCTCGACCAGCAGGCGGTAAAGAAGCGTCGCTTCATTGGGATAAGATTCAGACAGACGATCTGCGGCGGGACGTAATGCCCCATAATCCCGTCCGTCCAGTTCCGACGTATGCTCCCGCACGAGACGGGCGGCGCCGTCGAGCGCCGGCCACTCCAGCAGAGTGGAAAGGGCCACGCTTTTAACCGGGAAATTACGGATGTGATCGAGTGCCTGCTCTTCGGCATCAATCGCGTCATAGTCACTGAGATGGCGTTGATAGACCTGCCAGTGAGGCAGGCTCAGGCATTCACGAAAGATTTTCCAACGTATGGCTTGGGCTGTATCGTGGTCGCCCAAAATTTCGCACGCTTCGATCCGAAGATCGTCATTCTCCCTGCGAAACCGGGAGGGTTCGTCTGTCTCTCGATCTAGCCATTCAAGTGCCTCCTGGGCGCGTCCCTTGTCCAGAAGGCGGCGTGCAATATCGCTGAAATAGGGGGATTGGCGATCGCTCATGCCGACCGCCTCGATATAAGCATCGACGTCACCCGTCGCATCGGCCAGATCCCTCAGATGACCGAGGGTCTGCATACGCACTCTGTCGATACGATACTCATCTTTTCCTCGGGAGGCAGGGAGTTCGTGCAGTCGTGTGACGAGTGTGACCCTGAGCATGGTCGCGCCTGCTGTACCCAGCGCCTCGCCGCACGACGCGAGCAGGTGGTCACATGTGCCATACCCATCTGCATCGAGAAGTGTGAGCAGATCCCTGACGGTGACAGCCGGATCCCGGCCAGCGTGTCGTCCCCAGAGGGTGCCAAGGTCGGAGGCTGCTTCGCGAAACACATCTGACAAATAACCAGAACTGTCATCAGAGCGCTCATAGACGGAAGGAGCAAGTTCCACGAGAAGACGCATCGCAGAAATGGCCTGCCCGACATCCGTCATCGCAACATCATCGAGAATGGAGCGTCGCAGGGTGTCGAGTTCCGTGGCGAGGGGTTTGATCCGGTCCCAGGGCAGGAAACCACGGGAGCGCTGGATCGTTCGCAGCCTCTTTTCGATCTCCTTGCCGAGTTTGTCTTTCGCATGAGTGGCTGTCAGCGCCATGCGCAGCTTCCGGGTGAGCACGGCATCCTGTTCCGACAGATCGACCAGAAGGTCTGCCAGCCGATCCGCACCAAGGGCTTTCAGATTGTCTTTCGTGACGGTCGTGCCGACTTTCGCGGATGCGGCGGACTTGCGGGTGGCAGGTTTTGTCGAAGGAGTGCGGGCCATGAATACAGATTATGACCGTGCCCCCAGGGGCGCAAGCAAATGCCGTCACCATGAAAAAAGAGAAAAAGGGCTAATGGCTCCGCCCTCGCGCCGGCAAGGATGCGCGTCAGCAGGCTGACGCCGCCCGATGGGGTGTCCCCGATCTTCCTGCGCTGCGCTCCGTGCAGACCGGGAGAGACCCCCAATACTGTTCACTTAGAGTGATAATCTGCTAGGTTCTCTCCGATGGGAGGGAAGCGGCATGGCGCGAATAGCAGCGGCGTTCGATGGAGACGCGGGAATTGGTGATCGGCTCGGGATAGCGACGATCAGCCGCAGCTTTGGCCGCGAACAGATCGGAGAGGCGTTGCGCGCGAGCGGCCGCAAGACGCGGCGACGCCGTGATATGCCGGAAGACCTGACG
>NZ_JABEQN010000015.1 GCF_014174165.1 Gluconacetobacter dulcium
GCACCCAAGACCATCCTTATCGCCATCGCACGCCAGCTTCTCGTCATCCTCAATGCCATGATCCAGAAAGGTCAGACTTTGCAGATCACATGATCAACACAGTTGCCCCCAACTTGCCATCCAGCCCTCGACGTGCAGTCCTTCAACTCTCGTGAACTCACGAGAGTTGCCGGTCACAACAACAAGTCCTTTGCTGCGTGCATGTCCCGCAATCATCAGATCATAAGGGCCTATCACGCAGCCCCGGCGCTCCAGATCGGTTCTGATTTCCGCCGCATAGCGACGGCTTCATCATCAAACGATAAAACCGACAGGCGCCGCGAACAATTCAACCTGCCGCCGAACCTTGACGGGTTCCGACGATTTTTCAGCCCAATACAGAAGGTCTTATAACACGACATCGGAAACACAGAGTGCTTCCGCATTGTCATTGAACCGCTTGCACACGCCTTTGGGGCGGTCGCGCAGCACGCGGATGCAGAAACTCGTCTCCAGCAGATAACGCAGCATCAGAAGCCGTCACGCTCCTGCATCGCAGGCTGATTGCGGGGGGCCAGATCAATGCCGGGCGCGACAAAAAAATCATCCCATGCGGCATCCGCCGGCGCGATAATCCAGCACGCACCATCGGAAATGATGACCACTTCTTTCAGATCACCGTCAAAAGCCAACGCTTTGGGTAAACGTACGGCTTGGGAACGATTTGAAAGGAACAGAGTCGTACGGGCCAGAATGACACGCTCCATATTGGATATATGCCTTGTATATCCGCGTCCATAATCAATGAAATTCGCAGGCTCACTGTCCACCTGCGCGCAGATCAGGACAGGTCCTGAAATTCCTACAGGATAGAAATCTCAGGCAACCAGCCTACGGCAAAGCAGAAGCCGGAAAGCCCACCTCAGCCCCCCGCCACCGCCTCAACCGCCCCATACTCCGCGCTGTAGCACATCCCCTCGATCCACGCCCGAATGTCATCCGGGCGCGGCACCGTCGCCATGCCGTTCGCGAACAGATACTCCGCCAGCCGGCAGGCCGACGTCACCTCAACTTCCAGAATCTGCGATTGCGGCGGATACAGCATCCCCCGCGCCTGCGCCGAAGGCGAAACCTGATCGGCCAGCGCATGCGCGGCCTCGATAATCAGCCCGTCGGTAATCAGATGCGGCCGCGTGGCATAAACCGCCAGCCCCAGACCGGGGAAGATATAGAAATTATTGGCCTGCCCAGGCCGGAACACCATATCCCCCCGCATCACCTGCGGAAACTGGATGCCGGCGGCATACAGCGCCCGCCCGTCCGACCAGCCATAAGCCTGCTCCGCCGTGCATTCCGGGCGCGGGATCGACAGCGGAAAGATGATCGGCCGCGCATTGATCTCGGCCATCAGTTCCACCACCGGCTGGGTAAACGCACCCCCGGCCGTGGAAACCCCGATCAGCACGCTGGGCCGCACCCGGCGAATGGTCTCCAGCAGGTCGCGCGTCGGGGCCGCCGCATGGGCATAGCGCCGCTGTTCCTCGCTCAGATCGGTGCGCGAAGGCTCCACCAGCCCCTTCACATCCATCATGACGATGCGCGACCGCGCCTCCGCCACCGTCAGCCCCTCGGCCTCCATCGCCGTCACCAGCAGGTCCGATGTCCCCAGCGCCGAAGACCCGGCGCCGAGAAACAGGAAAGTCTGGTCCGCCAGTTGCTCGCCCTTGATGCGCAGCGCCGTCACCAGCCCCGCCAGCGTCACCGAGGCCGTGCCCTGAATGTCGTCGTTGTAGCACAGCACCCGGTCGCGATACCGCTCCAGATACCGGATCGCATCCGTGCCCTTCCAGTCCTCGAAATGAATGCAGCAGGCCGGAAACACCTCCTGCACCGCCGTCACGAATTCCTCGACGAACGCATCCAGTTCCGCCTCCGGCGGCGGCTCCCGCCGCAGGCCCAGATAGAGCGGATCGGCCCGCAGCGCGGCATTGGTGGTGCCGATATCCAACTGCACCGGCAGCGTGGTATGCGGCGGCACCGCGCCGCAGGCGGTGTAAAGCTGCAACTTGCCGATCGGAATACCCATGCCGTTGGCACCGATATCGCCCAGCCCCAGAATCCGCCCGCCGGTGGTCACGCACAGGAAGCGCACATCCGGCACCGGCCAGTTGCGCAGCACCTCGGCAATGCGCCCCTTCATGTCGAGGCTGATATACATGCCTCGGGGCCGGCGGTACAGATGGCTGAACGACTTGCACACCTCGCCCAGCGTCGGCGCATAGACGATCGGCACGAAACGCGCCGGGTCCGACATCAGCACTTTGTAGAACAGCGTCTCGTTCCGATCGACCAGCGCGGAGAGGTAGATATACCGCTCCAGATCGGTCGGCTTGGCGTCCAGATGCGCCATTGCCCGCTCGGCCTGCCGCTCCAGCGTCTCCACCTGCGGCGGCAGCAACCCTTCCAGCCCCAGCGCCCGCCGCTCGTCAGCGGTAAAGGCGGTTCCACGGTTCAGGAACGGATCGGCCAGCAAAGCCGTGCCGCGCAGGCTTTGGCGATCGGATGACGTCATGTTTGGGGTCCTCCATGCACTGATCAGCGGCCAAAGCCGCCCTACCGGGTCATTTCAGCAATAATCCTCAAAACCCGCCCGGAAATGCGGGCTGGCGAGCGAGAGCGCCGCAAGGCGGCGCGCCCGTCATGTATTTCCCAGCACCGAAGCGGAGCGGCCTCAATGGCCGCGAGCATCGGAGCACAGGAAACGCGCGTCGGCTCGCCATCAGCGCGCACCTCCAGGCAGGTTTTCATACGCCCGGCAATTCGTTGACGGCAACGATGCGCCACGCTTCCGGGAAACGCTCGATAATCGTCAGGGAAAGATTCTGGATCGAAAAATGCAGCGCCGTATCGGCATGCACGCGCAGCGCATGCGCCAGCGCCGCGCGGATCGCCCCGCCATGGCTCACCACGATCATGTTCCGGCCCGCATGAACCTCGGCCATCCGGTCCATCGTCTCGCCCACGCGGGCGCACACATCCAGCATGCTCTCGCCGCCGGGTGGCCGTTCGGAGGCCGCGACCGACCAGAACAGATGCGGCGCCAGCTTCAACTGGTCCAGCAATTCATGGTGGCGCAACCCCTGCCACGCTCCCAGCGACTGTTCCAGAAATCCGGGCTCCACCGTCCAGTCCCGCTCGCCATAGCCGGCCTCCTGGATGGTCCGCGCGGTATGCTGCGTGCGCCCCAGGGGCGAGGTAAACCATTGCGCGTTCTGCGGCAGCCGCGCGGCCAGCGCCTCGTACATGCCGCGCTGCGCCACCAGACTGTCGGGGCACAGCGGCACGTCCAGCGTGCCGTACACCCGCATCCGGGCATTTTCCTCGACCACCGCATGGCGGATCAGCCAGAAACGGGTGACACCGTCCGTCAGCTTGGGGGTGTCGAGGAAGTGACCGTGATTCTGGTTCATGCAAGCCGGTCCAATCAGGGCAGGATAACGGGCGGTCCGGTATCCATAGCCGGAAGCGGCGCGTAGGTCTGTACCGGGTCGGCCGCCACCAGCCTCTCCCAATAACGCAGGATCAGCCCGATCTTGGCCAGAACAAGCTGCGCATCGGCGATTTCCCGATCCATGCGCAGATCGGGCAGCAGCCCGTCATGGGACGGTTCACCCGAAACCAGCCGCGCTCCGGCCGACAGCCGCAGCGCCCCCGCCACCCCGCCCGGCAGCATCGGGTGCGGCAACGGCACCGGCTGGCCGACATGGCATAACTGCCCGGCCAGCACCCGGTCAGCCCCCTCCGGCACCACGCGCGACAGATCGGCATTCAGCCACCGATAAAGCGCCCGCGCCGGCTCCAGCCCCAGCGGTACGAACTCCGGCGATACGAAATCATCGCCACAGGGCAAGGGCGCCAGCGGGTCGCGCACGAAAAAGCTCAGAATGGTCCCGCGATCGTCCCACGCATCGGCCAGCGGCGGCCGCGCCGGATGCGGCACCGCCAGCCGCCGCAGGTCGGGGTCGGCGTCGATCGCCGCTTCCAGCGCGCCCAGAAACCGCGCCAGCCGCGCCCGCACCACCGGCCGGGGCACCTCCCGCAGCGCCGTCATCTCGGCCAATGCGGCATACCAGCGCAGCATCAGCCCCACATTCTCGCCCGCCGGCAGCCCCTGCGCCGCCGGCAACGCCGGCCACGCGGCCCGATGGCAGTAATCCGCCAGCCCCGCCGGCAACGCCCCTTCCCGCAACCGCGCCGTCACCCCCTCGGGCAGCAGCAGCGCGCCGCAGAAGGGCGGGCCGGTAAAGAATTTGGACCCGGTGATCATCACCATCCAGCCCCGGTCCAGGTAATCGCGCACCCGCGCCGGGTCCAGCCGCGCCTGGCAGGCATCCACCACGATATCGGGCACCGGCACGCCATCGGCACGGGCGGCCTCGGCCAGCCCGTCCAGCATCTCCAGCCCCGGCGCCAGCAGCCCGGTCTTGGACAGGTCCAGCCGGTGCAGCAGCACATGCCGCCCCGCCTGCCAGGCCCCCCGAGCCAGTGCGATGCAATCCCGGTCGATCTCGGCCGGCGCGCGCGACGCTCCGTCCGGCTGGCGCAACGGCACCGCCAGCAGCAGCGTGTCCGCCGGAAATCCGTCGATCAGCCCGCCCTTGGCCACCTGCGCGCCCAGCGCGGTGTCATTCGCGAAATGGCAACCTTTTGCCGCTAACGGTACGCCACTCCCCGTTTCCTCGGGGGCGAGAAGGATGTTGCTGACCGGATGGCCATCAGAACCCAGCATCGCCAGCGCCAGGGCATACAGTTCGCAATCGGTTCCCGATGGCGCCAGTACGACGCCCTGGGTCCCGGCCATCCCGTAATGGTCCGCGATCCGGCGACGCACCTCCGCGACCATCTCCGCCCGGACCCGCGCCCCGTCCCCCGTCAACCCGCCCAGCACCAGCCGCAGGCGCGCCGCCTCGGCCCCCGCGAAACCCCGTTCGGAAACCGAAGACGCGGTAGAGGACGCATAGGTCACAGCCCAGGGGCGCGGCCGATGAGACGACCCATAGTGATTCAGCCCGGTCGCCGGGTCGATCGCCAGCCGGGCATCCCCCCCCTCGGCCATCAATTGCTCCGCCGGCCCCAGCAGCGGCCACAGCGTCTCCAGCCGGGCCGCCAGCCGGTCGAATGCGCCGGCATCGACACACCCGGCGGCAACCGGAGGCTGCAAGCCCGCCAGTTCCGCCCATATCTGCCGCAGGCGGCCGGCACCGGGCGGTGCCACGGCGGCCATGTCGGCATGCCACCACGGCCTCGACGGCGGCCCCGGCGGCCCACCCGGCCCATCCAGTTCCGCGAACAGGGCGGCGGTCCGCGCCGCGCACAGCCCCGCCAGCACGCCATCGTCGGGCACGGCCTCGATCAGCCGGGCCAGTTCCAGTGCGTGGCGCAGCACGACCGGCGCGCAGGCCGGCTTCCGCAGGCAGGGCGCCCCCAGCACGACCATGCCACCGGCCCGCACCACGAACGCCCGCTCCAGCGCCGTATCCAGCCCGATGCGCCGCGCCCCCGCGATCACGCGCAGGTCGGGGCGTTCCAGAACGCAGGCCAGGTCATGGGTCAATCGTTCGGCGAGCACGCAAAAATCCCTGTTGCCATCATCATTATGCGCGCAGGCCCCCGGCGCGGCAATCGCCCCGCCCCCCGACGGACCATCACGAACCATCAGGAAAGGACCGACCCATGCAAACCCCAGGATCGGACCCCACCCCGATGACCAACCTGTCGCACCTGCACCCCTATCGCGCGAACGCGCCTGCGGCAAACGACCGCACGACCGCACCCGCGATGAAAGGCATCCTCCTGGCCGGCGGGTCGGGCACCCGGCTGCACCCCATGACGCTGGCCACCAGCAAGCAGTTGCTGCCGGTCTACGACAAACCGATGATCTATTATCCGCTCTCGACGCTGATGCTGGCCGGCATCCGCGACATCATGATCATCTCCACCCCCGACGACCTGCCGCAGTTCCAGCGCCTGCTGGGCGACGGGTCGCAATACGGCGCACGCTTCAGCTACCGCGCCCAGCCCAGCCCGGACGGCATCGCCCAGGCGTTCCTGATCGCCGAAGACTGGCTGGCCGGCGCCCCCTGCGCCCTGGCGCTGGGCGATAACCTGATCTTCGCCGACCATCTCGGCACGCTGCTGCAAGGCGCGGCAAAACGCGACAGCGGGGCCACCGTCTTCGCCTATCAGGTGCGCGACCCCGAACGCTACGGCGTGGTCAGCTTCGATGCCGAAGGCCGGGCCAGTTCGCTGGTCGAAAAGCCCGCCAATCCGGCCTCCCCCTGGGCGGTCACGGGGCTGTATTTCTACGATGCCCGCGTCAGCACCTTCGCCCGCCAGATCCGCCCCTCGCCCCGAGGCGAACTGGAAATCACCGACCTGAACCGGATCTATCTCGAAGAAGGCTCTCTCCAGGTTGAAAAACTCGGCCGGGGCTGCGCCTGGCTCGATGCCGGCGTGCCCGATGCCCTGCTCCAGGCCGGCATGTTCGTGCAGACCATCCAGTCCCGCCAGGGCATGCTGGTCGGCTCGCCGGCCGAGGTCGCCTTCCGCATGGGCTTCATCGACGCCCAGCAGCTCCGCACGCTCGCCGGCAGCGTTTTCAAGACCGAACTCGGCCGGCACCTGCACGACGTGGCCGAGGCGGCCGCGCCATCCACCCCCGTGCCGATCTCGGCATAAACCGGCACGCGATGGACATCCTGCCTCCGTCTTCCGATGCCCCGTCGCCCTGGTCCGCAAGCGGGCCGGAGGCGGCACCGGCCTGGCCGGCCGCTCTCCCCAGCCCCGCACGCCGCGCCCCCCGGGTCGCGATCCTGCTCTCCACGTTCAACGGCGCCCCCTGGCTTCAGGCCATGCTCGATTCGATCCTGGCGCAGGACTGGATGCAGTGGATGCTCCTGTGGCGCGACGACGGGTCGGTCGACGGCTCGGTGGCCATCATGCGGCAATTCCAAAGCGGTCCGGGGGCCGGGCGCTGCCGGGAAATCGACCCCGGCGGCGGCCATCTGGGCATCGCCGCCTCCTACCAGATGCTCCTGCGCGCGGCACCGCCCGCCTCGACCGTCGCCTTCGCCGAGCAGGACGATGTCTGGCTGCCCGAGAAACTCGCACGCGGCCTGGCCTGCCTGGCCGACATGCAGGCGAACGGCCCCGCGCTCTATTGCAGCCGGCAGATTCTGGTGGATTCCGCCCTGCGCCCGCTCGGCCTGTCGTCACCCCGCACCGAACGACCGGGCCTGCTCGCGGCCCTGGCGCAGAACGCGGCCGCCGGATGCACCGTCATGATGAACGACGCGGCACGCGCCCTGGCCACGTCCGGCACCCTGCCCGACACACCCGCCGCCCATGACTGGTGGGCCTGCCTGCTGGTACTGGCCGCCGGCGGCACGGTACGGGTCGATCCACACCCCACAGTGCTGCACCGCCGGCATCGCGGCGAACGACAACCATACGGTCCCGAGCGTTTCATGACGGCTTTCCGCCGGAATGTCCGCCAGTTGCTGGCCCATGAAGGGTTGCTCTCCGCAACGGCCCGCAGCGATCTCGGCCGCATCGAAGCCGTTCTCGACGGCCGCCGCCGCGACCGCCTGCGGCTGCTCAGGACCATGCCGGGGCTGCACCGGCCCCGATGGTTGGAAAACATGATTTTCCGGCTGCGTTTTATCGCCGGAGCGTGAGTCTTCGTTCTTTTTTGCAAAAAAGAACCAAAAAACTCTGATTCGTTCAGAAATTTTTTGCTGGGGACATGCGATGTTCCTAGCCCGCCGTCCGCATATTGCCCCGCCAGGGGCGCGAAGCCTGCCGCGTCACCCACGCCCGGATGCGCTCCAGCAGCAGATAGACGATCGGCGTCGTGTAAAGCGTCAGCAACTGGCTCATCACCAGTCCGCCGACCACGGCAATGCCCAGCGGACGACGCAGTTCGATCCCGTAGCCGCTGCTGACGATCAGCGGCACCGCCCCGAAGGCAGCGGCCAGCGTCGTCATCAGGATCGGCCGGAAACGCTTGGCGCAGGCTTCGCGGATCGCCTCCTCGGGCGACATGCTGCCGTCACGTTCGGCATGCAGCGCGAAATCCACCATCAGGATCGCGTTCTTCTTCACGATACCGACCAGCAGGATCACGCCGATCATCGCAATCAGCGAGAACTCCTCGCCCGTTATCCAAAGCGCCAGCACCGCCCCCACCGCCGCCGACGGCAGGGTGGAAAGAATGGTCAGCGGATGCACATAGCTTTCGTACAGAATGCCGAGCGTGACATACATCGTTGCCAGCGCGGCCAGAAACACCAGCAATTCGTTGATCATCGCGGTCTGGAACTGTTCCGCCTGCCCGGTAAAGCCGCCCTGGATCGACACCGGCACATGCAGCCGCACCATCGCACCACGAATTTCCGCCGTCGCTTCGTCCAGCGACCGCCCCGCGGCCAGGTTGAAAGAAATGGCCCCCGAGACGAAACCATCGCGATGCCCGACCGAAATCGAGGTCGGGCGATCATGGATCGCGGCCACCACCGGCAACGGCACCATCGTCTCGATGCTGGACGACACGGCCGACCCGCTCGAAGCCCCCGCCCCACCCGCCAGCCGGTTCGCGATGGCATTGCGGAAGGATTGCTGGCTCAGCGTCGCGACGCGCGAGGCGTCGCCGCTGCTGGGCGTGGGCACGCGCACCGTGTTGGACACCGTGCCGCCCCCGGCGGTCCCGCCCGAGGTCGAAACCCAGAAAGCCTTCATGATGTCGGGCGACTGGCGATAGACCGGCGCAACCTCCATCACCACATGATAGGTGGCCAGCGGGGTGGAAATGTTCGAGGCACTGCGCTGGCCATAGGCGTCATACAACGCCTGGCTGACCAGTTGCGGCGTCACCAGAAAGCGCGCGGCGGTATCCCGGACGATATCGACATGCGTTGCCACCCCGTGACCGGTCAGGTTGGTGGTGATGTCGGTCATTACCTTGCTGCCCTTCAGGGCGTCGACGATGCGCGGCGTCCACTCATAGATCTGCTCGGCATTGTCGCTGCGCAGCACGTAGCGATAGGCGCCCTGCTGCTGGCGGCCACCACCGCCATTCACGTCCCCCGCCGAAAACAGCGACAGCCGCACGCCCGGCAGCCCCTTCAGGCGCTCGCGCACGCGGGCGATCATCTCGTCGGGCCCGTCGCCTCGCTCATGCTTGCCGATCATCTGCGCGAAGGCCTGCCCCTCCACCCGCGTATCACCCGAAAAGGCCGCCACCGATTCCGTATCCTTGTCGGCCATCATCGCGGCACTCACGGCCTGGATCTTCTGGTTCATCTTCTGGAACGAGCCGGATTCGTCGCCACGGAAATAGCCCACGACCAGCGCCACATCCTCCTTGGGGATGATGGTCTTGGGCATCAGGACGATAATGCCCACGGTCGCCAGCAGGCTGAACGGCAGGGTCGCCAGCACCAGCCACCGGTGCCGCAACGCCCGGTCCAGCGAGCGGACATAACCATTCAGAACCGCCTCGAACACGGACTCGAAACCGTCGCCCAGGCGGCGCAGGCCGCGCCGCAGGGCCGACGCACCGGCGGGCAGCGGCGCCCCGTGCGCCACATCCAGCAGCAGGCTGCACATCATCGGCGTCAGCGTCACCGACAGGAACAGCGAAACCGTAACGGCGGTCGCCAGCGTCATCGCGAATTCGAAGAAGATCTTGCCCGGCGTCCCCGGCATCAGCAGCAGCGGCAGAAACACCGCGACCAGCGCGATGGTGATCGACAGCACGGTAAAGGCGATCTCGCCCGAACCCAGCAGCGCGGCCTCGCGGCGGGGCATCCCGTCTTCCATGTGGCGGGCGATGTTCTCCACCACCACGATCGCGTCATCGACCACGAAGCCGGTCGCGATCGTCAGCGCCATCAGCGACAGCGTATCCAGCGAAAAGCCCAGCAGGTACATCACCGCCAGCGTGCCCGCCAGCGAGATCGGCACCGTCACCGCCGGGATCAGGGTCGAACGCGGCGCCCGCAGAAACACCAGCACCACCCCCACCACCAGCAGCACCGAAATCAGCAGCGTCAATTGCGTATCGGTCAGCGAGGCACGGATCGTGATCGACCGGTCCATGCCCGGCGTCAGCGTCACGCCCGAGGGCAGGGCCGCCCGCATGCTCGGGATACGCTCGCGGATCGCATCCATCACATGAATGACGTTGGCACCCGGTTGCGGCCGCACGACGGCCATGACCGCGCGATGCCCGCTGAAATAGCCCGTCTGCCGCTCGTCCTCCACCCCGTTGACCACCGAGGCCACGTCGGCCAGACGCACCGGCCGCCCGGACCGGTATCCCACCATCAGGCCCCGATAGTCCTCCGCCCGCCGGGCCTGATCGTTGGTCGCGATCGTGTAGCGTTGCGGCCCCACATCGACATAACCCTTGGGCGTGTTGGCATTGGCCGAAGCCAGGGCCGAGCGGATATCCTCGAAACCGATGCCGTATTTGAACAGCGCATACGGGTTCATCTCCACCCGCACGGCGGGGGCCGAACTGCCCGCGATCTCGATCCAGCCCACACCCTTGATCTGCGACAGCATCGGCTGAAGATGCGTCTTCATGACATCGTACAGTTCGGACATCGGCCGGCTGTCCGATGTCAGCGCCATGATCATGATCGGGTTGTCGGACGGATTGGCCTTCCAGTATTGCGGCACCATCTGCAAGGTGGTGGGCATGTCCTGCGCCGCCGCCCGCAATGCCGCCTGCACGTCATTGGCCGCACCGTCGATGTTCCGGCTGTCGTCGAACGTCAGCAGGATGAAGGCCGTGCTGTCGGTCGAATCCGACTCGATCGAACTGATCCCGGCAATCTGGCCCAGCCGCCGTTCCAGCGGCGTGGTCACCGAGGTCGCCATCTGCTGCGGCGAGGCCCCCGGCTGGGTCGCCACCACATAGATCACAGGAACCGAAATGTTCGGCAGGTCCCCCACCGGCAACGCGCGGTAGGCGAACAGGCCCGCAAGCACCAGCGCAACCGCAATCAGCGTTGTCGCGACCGGGCGCAGAATGAAAGGACGGCAGGGGTTCATACGGAAATGCGCATAGCGGATGACAACGGCCTGTGCATCAGCTTTCCATCACGCCCGGCCGCACCCCGCCCCGGCCGTACCACAGCGCCGCGACGAAGAAGCCCACATAATAGCCGATATCGGCCCCGCCCAACCATCGGGCGACAGGACCGGTATAAATCTGGCTGGTCGAGAAAAGCAGAATGGTGACCACCGAAACGACAATGAAGATCGTCGCCCCCCGCGTCCAGCCGGCAGGGACGGGATGCACCGTACGGTCGCCGAAATACCAGTCCGCCAGCACGATGCCGATCCAGGGCGCGATCCAGTACATCGTCACCACCAGGTAATCGGTATAAAGCGCCGCATACCGCCCGGCTCCGGCCACCGCCAGCCCATAGCCGAGCGATGCGGTGATAATCGCCGCCAGCACGCGCGGAATATGCACGCCGGCGGAAATCAGGCTGTAGCTGGCGGTATTGTCGTTGAACGAATTGCCGGTCACCGACGACAGCGCGATCACGGCCAGCACCATCGGCCCCAGCGGCCCCGCCGCATGTTGCAGGCTGGCGATCACCGCCGTCGGCGACGGCTCGGCGACGCTGGCCGCCGTCAGCAGGCCGAGGATCTGAAACGGCACCGCTGAACCCAGCAGCCCGGCCAGCGCCAGCCACACCACCCGCCCCGGCGCGGTATCGGCCGGCAGGTAGCGCGTATAGTCCGAGGAATAGGACGCCCAGGACAGGTTGAAACTGGCCAGGATCGCCACCGCCAGCAGCATGGTCGCCAGCGTGGGCGGATGCGCCGCATGCGGCAGCGCCCCCCCATGCCACGCCGCCTGCGACCCGATCACCGCAAAGGCCGCCAGCAGCGCGGCGCCGAGATATTTCTGCAACGCCTGCACCACGTCGTGGCCGTAGATGCTGGCCACCATCTGTGCCGCGGCCAGCACGCCCAGCGCCAGCCAGAACGGCGGCGCAACCCCCGCCACGATCGACAGAAACGCGATCAGCGCCGTGGCGGCGGGCACATTGTTCACCGCGTCCCACCCGACGCAGTAAATCCAGTTGAGAAAGGCCGGCGGCCGGATACCCAGCCGCCCCAGCGCCCGGCGCGAAGCCTCCATCTGCGTCAGCCCGGTCGGCGGGCCGATCGCGGCCGCCAGCGCCACCGGCACCGCCCCGATCACATTGCCGATCACGATCGCCAGCAGCCCGAAGCGGAAATCCAGCCCCAGCGAAACCAGCAGCGCCCCCGTCACCCAGCCACCGGGGCCGAGATTGGGCGAGAAATGGCTCCAGAACACCCGGTCCAGCTTCATCGTCTTGCGCTCGGCCGGAACCGGGCGCGACACGGCGGCGGCGCCTAGCTCCTCCATGGCCGGGGGACGCAGAAAGGACATCGACAACAGTCCGGACCCCCGATCATGATGACGTCGAAAGCAATCGTGGCCCGAACCTTCACCGCTGGCAAGCCGTCCGTCAGGACGACATGCCCCCCGTCTCGGGCATCGAGCCGGCCTGCCCGGCAGGCTGGCGGCTGTAATAGAGTTCGGCCAGGCGCGGCGGCAGCAGGTCCATCAGCCGCGACCCGGCCACCAGCCACCACGGAAACACGATCCGCCGCCGCCCGGCCGCCACCCCGCGCAGGATCGCGGCGGCAGCGTCATCGACCTCGGTCAGGCCCGGCATCGGAAAATCATTGGCCACCACCATCGGCGTGCGGACAAACCCGCAGCAGACGCTGGACAGCAGAATACCGTCCCGCGCCGTATTGCCCCCGGTCGCGACCATGAACCGGTCCACCGCCGCCTTCGACGCGCAATAGGACGGCGTACCGGGAAACGCGACCAGCCCCGCCACGGAGGCAATCGCGCAGATCCGCCCCCGCACGCCCCGCCCATCCCGCGCCTGCCCGCTCATCGTCTCCAGCGCCGGGAGCACGGTATTGATCACGCCACCCACATTCACATCCAGCACCCGCCGCACCTGCCCCGGCGCCTCGCGCGGCGCGCCGGCCGCCCGCGCCGCCGTGGACGCCGTAATACCGGCACAGGCGAACACCAGGTCCAGAGTCCCGGCACCGCCGATCCATTCCGCCATGCCCTCCGCGTCGCGCACGTCCTGGCGCCGCGTCAGCGCCCGCGCGCCACGCGCGGCACAGTCCCGCGCCACGGCCTCCAGCCGGTCCGGATCGCGCCCGCCCAGGTGCAGCAGCACTCCGGGGGCCGCCAGATGAAGGGCGATCGCGCGCCCGATGCCCGACGAAGCGCCGGTAATCAGAATCATGTCCCGTTTCATGTTCGCCAGAATAGAGACTGCCTGATAAAAGACCGCAAATCCGCGCCGGGTCCGGTGCGGAACGGTAGTGGCAGCGGACCAGGACAGAGGGGGGATATGCCGACGATGACGCCCAGCAGGGAACGACATGGCCCATCCGCCCGGCCGCACGTTGCGCGGCGCGGGGTCTGCCTGGTGATCTCCGCCCCCTCGGGTGCCGGAAAATCCACCATCGCCAACGCCCTGCGCGCGGCCGAGCCCCAGTTGCTGCACTCCGTCTCGGTCACCACCCGCCAGCCCCGTCCGGGCGAGAGCGAGGGCGTGCATTATCATTTCCGCACCATGGAACAGTTCGAGCAGATGGCCGCGACCGGCGACCTGCTGGAATGGGCGACCGTGTTCGGCCGGGGCTACGGCACGCCGCGCGGCCCGGTCGAAGCCGCCCTGGCCGAGGGGCGCGACATGGTCTTCGATATCGACTGGCAGGGCCATCGCCAGATCCGCGCGGCCCTGCCCGACGACGTGATCAGCCTGTTCGTGCTGCCCCCCTCGCTGGCCGAACTGGAACGCCGCCTGCACGGCCGCGCCTCCGACCATGCGGAGGAAATCGCCAGACGCATGACGGCGGCACGGGATGAAATCGCCCATTGGCGGGAATTCGACCACGTCATCGTGAATACCGACCTGGACCAGGCGATCGCCGAAGCCCGCTCGATCCTGGTCGCCGCCCGGCTCCAGACGGCACGCCAGAAGGGCCTCCCCACATTCGTCGCCAGCTTCGAGGGCTGAATACCGGCAAGCCTGCCTGCCATGCACCCGCATCATCCCACGGTCGGCAATCCCTGTGTCGTCGCCCGCCTGTCTGCTAGGATGGGAATGTGAACCAGATCGATACCTCCCAGACCGAATCCCGCCCCGGAGAAGGCTCCCTGCTGGGCCTGACCCAACGCCAGCCCCCCGCCAACATGCAGGCGGAGCAGGCCCTGCTGGGCGCGCTGCTGACCAATAACCGCGCTTATGAGCGGGTGTCGGACTTCCTGACCGGCGCCCATTTCGCCGATGCGGTCAACGGCCGGATCTACGATGCCATCGCCCGGCGGGTCGAGGCCGGGCAACTGGCCGACCCCGTCACCCTGCGCGGCGAGTTCGAACATTCCGGCATGCTGGAGCCGGTCGGCGGCATGGCCTACCTGGCCCGCCTGCTCACGTCGATGGTCGGCATCATCAATGCCGGCGATTACGGCCGGGTGATCCACGACGCCTGGGTGCGCCGCCAGTTGATCGAAGTCGGCGAAGAAGTCGTGAACAACGCCTTCGGCGCCCGCCCGGACCTGACCGGCGTCGACCAGATCGCGGCGGGCGAGGAGGCACTGTTCCGCCTGGCCACCGACAAGGGGCAGGATGGCGGCTTCACCAGCTTCGACCGCGCCCTGGCCGATGCGCTGGAGGTGGCCGAGAAGGCCTTCCACCGCGAAGGCGACGTGGTGGGCCTGACGACCGGCCTGCGCGATCTCGACAAGAAAACCGGCGGCCTGCATCCCTCCGACCTGCTGATCCTGGCCGGACGTCCGGCGATGGGCAAGACGGCACTCGCCACCAAGATCGCCTTCAGCGCCGCCCGCGCCCTGATGCGCGAGGCCCAGGACGCCGCACCGGGCACCCAGCCCAAAGGGTCGGTGGCCATCTTCTCGCTGGAAATGTCGGCCGAGCAGTTGGCCACCCGTATCCTGTCCGAACAGGCCAGCGTCTCGGGCGAACGCATCCGCCGGGGCGAGATCGGGCAGAAGGAATTCGACCGCTTCGTGCACGTCACGCGCGAACTGGCGCAATTGCCGCTGCATATCGACGACACCCCGGCCATCTCGCTGTCGGCCATGCGCACGCGCTGCCGTCGCCTGGCCCGCACCAAGGGCCTCAGCCTGGTGGTGGTCGATTACCTGCAACTGATGCGCCCGTCGGTGGGCACCCGGCCGGAAAGCCGCGTGCTGGAAATCTCCATGATCACCCAGGGCCTGAAGGCGATCGCCAAGGAACTGAGCGTACCGGTCATCGCCCTGTCCCAGCTCTCGCGTCAGGTCGAAAGCCGCGAGGACAAACGGCCGATGCTGTCGGACCTGCGTGAATCGGGTTCGATCGAACAGGACGCCGACGCGGTGATGTTCGTCTATCGCGACCAGTATTACCTGCAACAGCGCCAGCCCAAGGAAACGGCCTACGATTCGACCGACAAATTCCAGACGGCGCTGGAAGACTGGCAACGCAAGATGGACCTGGCGCACAACCGCGCCGAACTGATCCTGGAAAAACAGCGTCACGGCCCCACCGGAACTGTGCATCTGTTCTTCGAGGGCGAATTCACCCGCTTCGGCGATCTCGACCTGGTGCATGAAGGCGGATACCCGCCTTCATGATCACCAGAACCCGCACCTGATCCGAAACCGCCTTCCTCCCTGCGATCCTGCCGAGATATCCATGCAAACCATCACCATGTCTCTGGCCGCCTTCACGGCATCGGCGGCCATTTTCACGATGTCGCCCGGCCTGGACACGGCAACCGTCCTGCGCACCTCGACCACATCGGGGACGAAAAGCGGGCTAAGCGCATCGCTCGGCATCACCGGCGGCCTGCTGGTGTGGGGCATCGGCGCGGCGTTCGGGCTGACGGCCCTGCTGGCGGCATCGACGCTCGCCTTCAATATCGTGAAATGGGCTGGTGCCGCCTATCTGTTCTATCTCGGAATCGGCATGCTTCTGCGCCCGCGCACGGCTTTTTCGGGGGACCCCACGACGGCAACCCGCAGGCTGTCTCCCGCCGCCGGTTTCCGGCAGGGGTTCATGAGCAATATCCTCAACCCGAAGGTGGGTATTTTCTACATCACGTTCCTGCCGCAATTCATTCCTCACGGCGTCAACGTGATTCTCTTTTCCCTGCTGCTGGCCGGTCTTCAGGCGGTCATGTCCATGTCCTGGCTTTCCCTGCTGGTCGCCCTGACGGTTCCGTTCAGCCACATCCTGTCACGCCCCGCCGTCGTCAGAAGGCTCGACCGCCTGACCGGCTGCATCTTCATGGGCTTCGGCCTCAAACTGGCCCTGACCGACCGACATTGAACGAGCGGCCGCGAAGGCTCACGCCCGTATCATGCCCCGCAGAGCGGCGACAACGCTTGACATCGTATAGGGCTTCGCAAGCACCGGAACCGCCGAAAACGCTTCCATCGCCGACGAAGCCGATTCGTACCCCGTAGCGAACAGGAACGGAATGCCCCGTTCGGACAGGACCCGAGCGACCGGGAAGGAACTTTCTCCCGCAATATTGACATCGAGAATGGCCGCATCGACCGGATATCTCTCCAGGATATCGAGCGCGGCCTGAGGCGTGGACGCAATATGGACATGCGCCCCATACTCCATGCCCAGCACGTCTTCCAACTCCATCGCGATGAGGAACTCATCTTCCAGCACAAGGATGGTCCGGTCTTTCACGGTCGCATGCTCCGCTGCTTCATCAGAAGAAAGATCACCGCCCCGCGGCGGGTCCACGATGGCGGGGTTCTCAACCATCAGTCGACCACCGAAGACCTCCATCCCCGTCCAATGAGCGCCCCACCTCTACCCCTCTGCCACCCCTATCGTCCCCATGACGTTTCCCCGATGCTGAGGCCGGGCAGCACATTCGTGATATCGGCCGAACTCATCGGCACGGCGCCGCGCCCCTGGCGAGGGCTTGCCCCCACACCCACCGTGACCCGCCCATGCATCTTGCCGTCGTCAGGCTTGTAGGCCGCCCCATCCAGCGACGGATCACCGCCGACATGACGAAAAAGAACGGCCCGAGGATCATCATGCCGGGCAGTAGGATGGGTACATCCGGACAAGGCCGATCCGACCATGGCAAAGACCACAACAGATTTCATTATAACAATGACACCTCTTCACCACGGCCCTGTTCTACCACCGTTTTCCGACACACGCCGAGAGCGGAATCCGGCAGAACTCTGCCTCAAAAGATCCTTGAATATTGTGGAATGTTCCGCCCTTGCATGATCACACTCATTCATCCGGCGACTTACATGGTCAACCCGTAGAGCAACGCAGTAACATCGCATCTAAGTGCGTATGCACCGCAGAAACGGACACCGTACCGCATGATCCACGAAGTCAGCGGAAATGTCGGCAATGGCGGGATGACATATCAGAAGGTGGCGCCGACATAGGCTTCCATGCGGATCGCGCCTCTGAGCCTGCTACAGAACACGCCCAAGATCAAACTCAACGGAAGCGACGCAACCAAGGCGCCAAAGCCGGGATACACGCGTCGCGCCGTTCCCGGACACGAACCTGTCATGAGACCGGCGAAGTCCGCAAGTTTTGCCCCTTAACAGGAAGCGATCCGTCTAATTTTAAGGAGAATGGCGCACCCGAAAGGACTCGAACCTCTAACCCCCAGATTCGTAGTCACAAGGGCAGAATTGGCAGTAAGATGCAAACAGCCGCAAAGACACGAAATAACAACATGTTAAACAGTGCGTTGGATGAGGGGTTCACGCAACGAGGCGCAACGAATCGCAGGGATTACGATTCCAGATGAGTCCGGAAAGAGTCCGGAGAATCGACCCGATAGCCCGCCTAACAGGGTGACGGTGGGCTGGCGCATTCATTGGGAAACACTTTTGTAGGTGTAAAGGTGTAAGAGGTGTAACACACATATATTATATACTGTTTTTATTCACTTTTTCCCTCCCCAGCCAATTACACCTTTCGGTTTTCGAGGTGTAACAGGTGTAATCGAGACCGCCGGATGAAGCTCACAAAACGGGAAATAGACGCCCTGGCCTGCCCGCCGGGTAAGCGCGACGCCATGTTCATGGACGATTCGCTGCCGGGTTTCGCGATCCGCGTGACCGAGGCCGGGTCCAAGGTCTTCCTGTTCCAGTATCGCTTCGCCGGCCGCATCCGGCGCCTGGTCATCGGCCCTTATGGCGAGGTCACGCCTGCCCAGGCACGTAAGGAGGCCGAGGAAGCGCGCGGCCGGGTGCGGGCCGGTGGCGATCCAGCCGGGGAAAGAAAGGTCCGCGCCCTGGCCGCTCAGGCCGAGATGGCCCGCCAGAAGGCGGAAGAAACTGCCGATGCCCTGACGCTGGATGCACTGATAGACCGCTGGCGTGACGGGGCATTGAGGGACCGGAGCGCGTCCTATCGCAAGGAAGCCCCGGATCGGCTCCGCACCGGCGTCCCTGCCCTTCTAGGCCAGCCCGCACGGTCAATCACACCAGGCGAGGTCCAAGCCCGTCTGGACGAGGTAGCGGCGCAGCACCCGGTCACGGCCCGCCGGATTCATGCCTATGGCCGGGCCATGTTCGGCTGGGCCGAGAAACGGCAGTTCGTACCCGCCAACGTGTTCGCCAGCGTGATCGTGGAAGGTCGGGAGACCTCGCGCGACCGCGTGCTGACAGATACCGAGTTGGCCGAGTTGTGGAACGCCGCCGGCCGCCAGCCATACCCCTTTGGCCCGTTCTTCCGGCTACTGGCCCTGACGCTGCAACGGCGGGACGAGGTGGCGCACATGGAATGGGCCGAGTTGGCCCCGGACCTGACCTCCTGGCTGATCCCGGCCGACCGGACCAAGAACGGCCGGGCGCATATCGTCCACCTGGCCGAGCCTGCCCGTCACATCCTTGCCGGCCTGCCACGCCAAGCCGACCCGAAGACCGGCGCACTGTCGCCCTACGTCTTTACCAGCAACGGACGAACCCCGATTTCAGGCTTTTCCGACGCCAAGGAACGGCTTGACGCCCTGATAGCCGACATGCGGACGGAACAGGCGGGAAAGAAGGTCAGAAAGCCAGCAGCCCCACCGCCAAGGGCAGACTGGCGGCTGCACGACCTGCGGAGAACGGGCGTAACGATCATGGCGCGGCTGGGGATCGGCCCGCATGTCGCAGACCGGGTTCTGAACCATGTGCAAGGCACGATCCGGGGCGTGGCTGCGGTCTACCAGCGCCATGAATTCGAGGCCGAGCGGGCGGCGGCGCTCGATACCTGGGGCCGTCATGTTCAGGCTGTGGCGGCAGGCCACGCAGACCGCCAGCAGGCCGGCGATGTTGTAACGCTGCGGCCGTAAGGGTGATTTGCATTTCGAGGGCACTATGTGCGTGATATAGGCGGCGCATCGCTGGATTGGGACGCGATAGGGGCTACCCAGCCCGTCCTTGGTCCGTATAGCCCGCCCACGGGAGAGTTTATGCCGGACGGAAGCAACATCATCGGACGGGGCATCTACCCGGTGCCTGTGGCTGCCAGGCTGCTTCATATGCCGGCGGCACGGGTACGGGCATGGGTATATGGCAACGGGTCAGAGGCCGTTCTGACGCCCGAACTGGCGACCGAGGACGGACAGGAAGCCCTCAGCTTCATTAACCTGGTCGAAATCCTGTTCCTCGCCGAGCTGCGTGGGCAAGGGGTCAGCCTGCAATCCATTCGAACCATGCTGGACCGGGCCAAACGGATGCTGGGCACGGAACATCCTTTCGCGGTCCGCCGGTTCCATACGGACGGCAAGGCGATCTGGCTGGAAACGGCCGAAGCCACGGGGGATCGGCGGCTTGTGGACCTGACGGACGGCAATGGTGCCATGTTGCAGGTGCTCGAACGAAGCTTCCGCAAGTCCGTGTCCTTCGACGACACCACCGCCGGCATTGCCAATCTGTGGCGCCCCAGCGCCGATCAGCCCCGCATCGTGCTGGACCCGGCGCGACGCTTCGGCCGGCCGATCGACAGCCAGACCGGCATGCCCACCGAGATTCTGGCCAATGCCCTGCGCGCGGAAGGCGGCAACGTGGCGCGCGTGGCCGCCTTGTGGGAGGTTCCGCCCGAAGCCGTCGAACAGGCGGCTGAATTCGAGATGCGGATCAGCAAGCGACTGGCGGCTTGAAATTCATCTTCGATGAAAACCACCCGCCGATCCTTGCACGGGTGCTGGCTCCGCTGGCCGGAATAGACAGCCATACGGTGGCATCTGTCCGTCATCTCGGCCTTGCCGGCACGAAGGACGTGGACCTATTCCATGCTCTGGCCGACCCCAACCGCCCTACGGTCCTGATCACGGCCGACATGGCCATGTCACGTCGTCGGCACGAAGTCGCGGCGATCCGGGAAACCGGGGCGGTGGTCGTAGTGGGCATGAAGGGCTGGAACCAGCAGAAGGACACGGTGGAGCGCGTCCGCATGATGGTCTGGTGGTGGCCAAGCATCGTCCGATGCGCGGCCGGGGCGGATAGTGGATCGTTTCTGGAACTGCCTTGGTCCAGCGCAGTAGCAACGCTTAAGCGGTGGCGAGCCTGAAAGGCGTCGTCGCAATGGAGGCCCCTAAGCCTGTATAATGCAGGTGCAGGGGTGAAACCATGAGGCCACGATGACAAGCTATATCGCCTTGATCCGAAAGGACCCCGACACCGATTTCTGCGTTGATTTCCCCGACTTTCCCGGCTGCATCAGCGCTGGCCTCACGATGGAAGAGGCTCGCGTCATGGCAGCGGAGGCACTGGCCGGGCATATCGCAAACATGAAGGAAGATGGCGACACTATCCCCGATCCATCTCCCTTGGATGTGGCCATGGCCAATCCAGACAATGCCGGCGCCACGCCAGTCCTGGTCCGCGCGGGCCTCCGGACCTTGCGGATATAAAAAAGGGCAGACTTGCCCCGATTCATTCTGAAATGCTCCAGAAATATTTATTTTTGATTAACCCCACACCTCAACTCTATATATGTATACACATCTATATCACCAATCTTAATTCCATGCGGAGAAACAAGATCATTAGAAAGGACCATAGACCGAATAGTAATTGGTCCTTTTATATACCAAGAACCGCCAATCTTCTTCACCTGCTCGCAATCAAAGGGAGGCAACGGAGCCGGAGTCGCAATCTGGCGCTCCAACGCCGTCTGGCGATGTTGGTTAAGAATACTAGAACCAGCGGAAAATAAAAAATACATACCCAAAAGATAAAATAATGACCTCCAAAAAAAACGAGATCTACTAATAACCTTTATCAGAGGAACCCCTTCCTTAAGAGATTTATTAAAGGCCGAAAAAAACTTGAACACGGCCACTGATGACAGGAGGCTCCAGAATAAATCAACAAATAACCAAACAGGAAAGGTCATGACTTTTTTCCTTTCCGCGAGCTTGCAGAAGAAGGAGAAAAATAAACCATGATTGTACTAGGTCCCGTTACCCCAGCAGCTATAGCTTGATAAGCAGAGTGTGGAGAATAAATAGCCATTCCTGCAATAGTACCAAAAAAAACCGTCCCCACCATTTCAATCCAAGCGTAAGTCGTATCGGATCTTCCTGGCAAAAGAACTCTCATTTTCTCATGCGAAACTGTGAACCCCTTCTGACTTCCACCAAGATACGCACCTACTGCACCAATAAGACAAAGGGCCCACATAGTGGCAGCAGAGGCGATTCCTGCGGCTGTAACGCTCAAAGCTACTTCCCCACAATGCGGCATCTATTGAGGGATAAGGCATCCCACGTGTTACTTGGCGATACAATCCCCTAAAGACCGAAAGTGATAAGTCACTGGGCACTCTCGATAATGTAGCATCGCTGTCATGAAACATATACTGCCTTTAACGATTAGACATGCAGATGCGTAGTCATGTCGATGTGAGGATGACGAAATTAACGTCTGAAATACAGAACCAAAAAGTATTAAACAAATTGATTAAACCACCCAAAAAACAAATTTGTGGTGAACTCGATGATTTCGAACGCACGGCTTAGCTTGATTTGGTATGTCTCCGATTATCATATATGTGAAAATGTGGTTTGGAATATTTTTCCTTCCAAATGGAATTGGCATTTTCACTATTTTAGCTGAATAATTGGTCGTTGGAAATCGCGATAAAATATTATAAAAATAGTTATTTGTTTTCGCATCCGTCATATAATAATTATTTCCATCTAAAACTATCATTCCATTATTTATAAATGTTATAATTCCCATTATTTATGCAACCTTATACCCACACTACACCCATTCTCTCCTATGAACTCTACCCCGGCAGCCTCCAAGGCAATGCGAATAGCTTCGATGGTACGGGGATAGAGATCCTCGCCGCGCTCAAGCCGGGTGATTGTCGTGGGTGACACCTGAGCGGCTAAAGCCAATTCTCGAACGCCTAACTGGAGGGCGGCCCTCGCCATTCGACATTGTGTTGCGTTCATGATGTCACCCTGTGTCAAAGTTATTGACTTCAGGGATGAATCTGGCACATTGAGTGAACCTTGTCACTTTGTGACAAGGCGGCCGAACGGAAGGGGTAGGAGCCTTCCGGTCCGGCCTGACCACAACCGAACTGGAGTTTCGGCAATGGCTGAACACGCCTATAGCACACCCGCGTCAACGCGAGCAGCGGAGTCACGCGCCCACATTCTGGCGGCGCTGATCGCCCCTTTCCTGATCGCCCTGGCCATCTGCGGCCTCGGCACGCCCGATCCCGTCACCAGCGGCCACGCCACCGCCATTGAGGCCGTGCGATGACCCAGAATGCCCTCTGCACGATGCCGGATCAGAATATCGACAAGATCGCGGTGGCCAGCGACGCCCTGGCTAACCTGGCCACGTTACTGCGCTGGGCCGGCAGGGCTGCGGAACAGGTCATGATCCTTTCTGCCGGCGATGACCTTCCCGGCCTCGGCAGCACCATGGTCTGGGCCGGTGCCGAGATCGAGCGCCGCTGCGCCGTCATCTCCGAAAGCATCAGCGATGCCGTGCCCTACAGGCTCGCCACTGCCCCCCGAAAGGCGGAGAGCGCGGTATGAAGTCCCACAGAACGCCCGGCCATGATCGTATCATCGTCGTGACCAAAGGCGCCTTGCGTGACGTAAATCTGGCCCTTTCGGGCCTGACGCTCTTGCTGGGGCAGATCGCCAATACCGAGGCAGGTGCTGACTTCGAAACGGCGATGGACTGGGCAAACGCCCTGCAATGGCTTCGTGATTCCATCGGAGCAGCCATAGCCTCCCCGCAAGAGGAAATCGCCCGGCAGGAGGCTGGCCAATGAGCCGTACCAGCCCCACCCTCTCCCGCCGCACGGCCCTTACCGGCGGCTTGGCCCTTGGCACCACCGCAACGGCATCCTGTGCCCCTCACGTGGTGGCTGATGATGCCGACCTGCTGCGCCGGGTCGATGCTGCACTGTCCGCCCATGCTGCCTTCACGGCATTGGCCAAGCGGTGGGGCGATACCGTCCGCATTCCAGGGGCCGTGATAGCTGAGGAAGCCCGCCTGTTGGATCTGGTGAACGATCTGCGGTTAGCGGCCATGGAACTGCCAGCGCGCACGACGGCGGGGCTGCAAGCCAAGGCAAGACTGGTCCTCACCGCGCTGGACCTGAACGCCGATGGCACAATCCGTCCGGATCAAGACGATTTCGAAGCCTGGTCGCTCTGCCGCGATCTGATCGGTGGCGCCGCATGATCGGCCTCAGCCATATCACCCCGCCGAAAAGCTTGCCTGTTCCTGTTTCGTGCCAGATGATGCAGGGAGGCGCGGCTAGGTTTGGCCGCCGAACGCCTGGTCCCCATGACTGGCCCGCCGCGCCGTCTGTTCTCAATCATGGGGATGACCAGCGTGGGGCGGTTGTGTGGGAAATGTATACCCTGCCTTCTACCGAAGACAGGCTCCAGAATGGCATCAGGCTTTCCGATACTTTCCATGCGTTCGCCTTTCTGGATGACTGGATCGAGAATCATTTTAACGGCATGAGTCAGGCCATGTGCCAATGCATAGCTTCCGGCATGCCTGAACAAGCCTTTGATCATCCCGAAAACGCTAAACATTTTATCTCAGCGACGGATCTTCCTTCGATTTACCTACGAAATTTCCACCATCATTATTATTCAATATACAAAGAAATAGAGTCTTTACTGAAAAGCGGGCGGTTGTCCGCTTATGGGAAAACATCCATAGAAGATAAACATTGGAAAGTTATTCGCTGTTCTGACCTGTCTCTGGACTGCGAGCTTTTGTTCAGCAAAAACAAAATAGTAATAGAAGGCCAAAGCTTTCTCGACGTGCGTGTTGTCTGCGCGGAGTCCTTGCCCATCTCATGCGCACTTATCGCATACGGAGACCAAGAATTGGTGCCTCGATTAATGCGGCTTGCCGGATATTGCCGTTCTACCCTCACCAAAGGTGCTTACAAAGCATATTTACTTGATGAAATTCGAACATTCTTAAAGTATTTTTTATTATTAATGCAGAAAGGACACCTTGAAGCATTCCGCACTGATGACGGCATGGAAATAGACGCTTCTGTTTGGAATCATTGCAAAATTTCTCTTTCTAGATCGGAGATTTCTACCAGACCAGGGGAATGGCTTCCTGTAAAAATCGTTAGCCCCATCCCTCCTTTGGAAGGCAACACATCGGCAAATAACTCCCACAGTAAAGGCCATCTGGTCGGCAGTGGCCGTTGCGCCCGAGGTTATGAGGAAGCAGATGCGCCGCTGGTGGAAGAAATGCGGACGATGATCGTCCACAAGAAAGCGCATAGCGCCTGGCACGCCGCTGAGCTAGTGGCCGATCGTGCTGAGGGCGGGGGCACTTTTGAGAGCAGACAGAAGCGCCTCCATGGCAAATATCAAAGATTAAACCCAGATCAGTAGCCCGTTCTCAATTTTCTCAGAACTGCTCAGTCTGAGAATTACTGAGAAGACCTGAGTTCATTTCCGCCTTTACCCATGTCTTACGCACTGGGCCGCAACATCCTGCGGCGGCGTGCTGCATAGACAGGGAGAACCTTATGCACCGCGTGAAAACACGCAACAGACCGACTCTGCCCACCGCCCCGGCGATGCCCACACCTCCGCTGGTGGTTTCTGAACCCGAAGCCGCCCGCCTAGTCGGACTGGGTATCCGCACGATGCAGCAGCTTCGTGCCGATGGCGCAGGCCCGCCGTTCGTGAAGCTGACCAGCCGCCGCATCGGTTACAGCATGGCCGGTCTTCAGGACTGGATCGCCTCGCGCTCAGCCCGCTCCACTTCCGACATCACCATGCGCCAGATCGGCGGTGCGGCATGACCGATCTTCTCGCCACCGCCGGCTTGAGCCTGCGCCACATGGCGCTCCTCGGCCTACTGCATCCCGTCGATAATGAGGCATGGAGCGCCGATGAACGCGCCACCTTCCGGTCGGCGGCCAAAGAGGTTTGGGAGGCGGATGCCCCGTTTACGGTCGTTTCCTGCCCGCATCTGGCGAAGGCGCGGGAAATCGTCAACGCGCACGATGCAGGCTGGTGGCCCGAACTGATCGTTCCCGCAGGCTTGGACCGGATGAGCCGGCTTCGCGGGATCGACCTGACGGTGCCGGCCCTCTGGGGCGCGGTATGGTTGGGTGCCATGCTTGCCGCCGTGCCCGACACGCCCGCGAGGGACTGGGCAAATGAGGCGATTGATTACTTCTACGGCATCGCGAGCGAGCGCCTTGAAGAACTGCGAGGAGCCAGCATCCGAGGATTGTCGGCGGAAAACTCCGAAGAACTGGATAGCGCTCTTCGCAATGTTCGCGAGGCCCTGCCGAGGGTCGCACCGATCTGGGTATTCGGCCCCTTGTATGATCCGGGCTATGCGGAGACCTGACGCGGCAACGCTGGCGCAGCTTCTGGCCGAGCGGGTTCAACCCCTCGTGCTGGAGCTGCTGCCGCATGGCCACCGCGAGGGTGCGGAATGGCGCTGCGGCAGTCTGGCCGGTGACCGGGGGCAGTCCCTAGCCGTGCGTCTGACCGGACCGCGCCGGGGCGTATGGGCCGATTTCAGTTCGGGCGAACGCGGGGACGCGCTCGATCTGGTGGCGGCGGTCATGTTCGGCGGCAATCGGCGGGACGCCATGGCTTGGGCTCGCACCTGGCTGGGGCTGGATGACAGTCCAGTTCCGGCGATTGCCCGGCGGGCGGTGGCGACCAAAGCCACCACCGCCGAGCAAGACCACGACGACCAGCGCCGGCGGGCCAAGGCCCGACAGCTTTGGCATAGCGCCCCCGCCGGTATCGCCGGCACACCGGTCGAAGCCTATCTGCTCGGGCGAGGGATCGACCTGCGCGAGATGGGCCGCCAGCCGGGCAGCCTGCGCTTTCATCCCGGCACCTGGTGTGGCGAGGTCGGGCGACCCCTGCCGGCGATGCTGGCCGCGATCTGCGGGCCGTCCGGCAAGCTGGTGGCCGTGCATCGCACCTGGCTGGCCTCGGCCCCTGACGGTGGGTGGACAAAGGCCGATCTGCGGGCACCCAGGAAGGCGCTGGGTTCATTTGCCGGCGGCGCCGTCCGCCTGTGGCGCGGCGCTTCGGGCAAGAACCTGAGCATGGCCGAACCGGGCGAAAGCGTCATCGTCGCGGAGGGGATCGAAACCGGCCTGTCCGTGGCGTTGGCGTGTCCAGAACGCCGCGTTCTGTGTGCCGTCAGCCTGTCGAACATGAGCCGTCTGGAACTGCCAGACGCGATCAGCGACGTGACGATCTGCGCCGACAATGACGGTGACAATCCGGCGGCAGCCAAGGCGCTGCAAGCCGCCTGCGCATGGTTCGGCCGTCATGGCCATACCGTCCGCCTCGCCAAACCTTCAATGCCTAACTCGGACTTTAATGATGTCCTGAGGATGAACGAGCATGAGCAAGAAACCGACCGGCACGGGCCGTAAGGGCGTCCGACAGGCCGTCGAGTCCGCCGAGGTCGTGGCCTTCCCCAGCGCTGGTGCCAACGTCGAACAGGGTCAGAGCCGCCCACCGCCAGGCGTCTCCCGCCGCTTCAACCGAGACGAAAGCGGCCTATGGCGGCGCCCGACCGATGATGGCGCGTCCCCACTCTTCATTGCCGGCCCCATCGACCTGCTGGCCGAGACGCGCGACGCCGAGGGCAATGGCTGGGGCCTCCTGCTAGGCTGGACCGACCGTGATGGCGTCCGCCATGAGGAAGCCTTTCCTCGCGCCATGTTTTCGGGCGAGGCTGGCGAATTGCGCAGCCGTCTGGCCAATGGCGGCTTGACACTGGCCGCCTCGGCCGCCGCGAAGAACGCCTTCACCGAATGGCTGGCCCTGATCGCCACCGAGGAACGGGCACGTAGCGTCACCCGGATCGGCTGGCACGCCTTCGGCAGCGGCAGCGTGTATGTGCTGCCCAGCGCCACATTCGGCATGGCCGACGAACGGGTGGTGCTGCAACAGGAAACGCCGGAGCCCGACCTGTTCGGTGTCAGCGGCACGGTTGAAGAGTGGCGGAACCGGATCGGCGCGCTATGCCGTGGCAATAGCCGCCTGGTCTTGTCCGCCTCGGCCGCCTTCGCCGCGCCCCTGCTGACCCTGATGGGCGAAGATGGCGGTGGCTTCTCGCTGATGGGGGCCAGCCGCCTGGGCAAGTCCACCGCTCTGCGGGTGGCAGCCTCTGTCTGCGGCGGCACGATGCAGGCCGGTGCCGAGGGCTATGTGCGGAGCTGGCGCGCCACCGGCAATGCCCTTGAAAGCGTGGCGCTGGCAGCCTGCGACGGGCTGCTGTGCCTGGATGAACTGGGCCAACTTGATCCGCGCGAGGCTGGCGACACCGCCTATATGCTGAGCAACGGCGCCGGCAAGGCACGGGCCAGCCGCACCGGCGGCGCGCGGGCCGTGACCAGGTGGAAGATTTTGTTCCTCTCGACCGGCGAACGGACGCTGGCGGACATGAATGCGGAAGCCGGTCGGGCGACCAAGGCCGGGCAAGAAGTTAGGTTTGTCGATATCCCGGCCGATGCTGGCGCCGGGTCCGGTTTATTCGAGCGACTGCATCACGCCGATGCACCGGGCGATCTGGCCGAGCACCTACGCGCCGAGACGGGGCAGCTATACGGTGCGCCGTTCCGGGCATTCCTCACTCGGCTGACACAAAGGCTGGCCACGGAAAGCGAACAGGCGGTGCGCGATGCCTTGCGGGCGCGTGTGATCGAACTGACGGACCATTACCTGCGGAACTGGCCCCAGGCATCCGGGCAGGTGCGGTCTGTCGCCCGACGCTTCGCCATCGTCGCCCTGGGCGGCGAATTGGCCACCGGCTTCGGCCTGACAGGCTGGGACGATGACACAGCATCCGAACTGGTGAAGCTGTGCTTCGACGCCTGGCTGACGGCACGCGGAACCGCCGGCCGGCGTGAAGACGAACAGGCCGTCGAACAGCTACGCGATTTCCTGTCCCGCAACGGCGAAGGACGGTTTGAACGGTGGGTTGATCCGCAAGCCACCGACACCCCGCAAAGTGGCGATCCGTCCGAACCGCCGGGCGAACGCTTCCGGACTCAGAACCGCGCGGGCTGGAAGCGGTGGCAGAAACAGGATGACGGCCGGATGGGCTGGACCTTCTACCTTAGCAGCGCCGGCATGAATGAAGCCCTGTCCGGCCTGAACGGACGCGAGGCGAAACGGGTGCTGGTGGATCGCGGCTTTCTGGTGCCGGCTGCGGACGGCAAGATGGCCAAAGTCGTCAGCCCGCCGGGTTTCAAGGCCGTGCGCGCCTATGAGGTGCGACCCGTCATTCTTGGGTCTGATGCGGGCGATACAGGCTGAAAGTGCGTTTCACACTCCGGAACGCGCCGAAAGGCCATCATCATCTTGGTGACGGCCCTTTCCCATGGGGGCATCCCGCAAGTGCGTGAAATCCTGATCCGTCAATTCCGGATTGTCCGCATCCAGCGCGATGCCCCGATTGATCGCCGCGTCTTCTGCGTCAGTCGGATAGATCAGATCAATCTTGCGTTTCATCTCGGTTGCCCCCCTGTGTCGGCCTTGCGCATGCTTCCCCGCCTACCCGTACACTGCGGATGCTGGAACCAAAACGTGCAGGCGACATCCGGCCGGGCGGATGACGACAAGGCATGGGTCGTTGCCTTCAACGCCCCTCCGACAGACCTATGCACCCGGTACATGGCTTGGAACTGTTCCATTAGGGCAAGCCCTATTGGAACAATCGGCCTGGAACAGTTTTGGAACAGAAAACTGTTCCAAAAGGGTTGTTTTCAGACTTCTGGAACGATAAGGGTTTAGAGTCTAGACCTTTTGGAACAGTTTGGAACCCGGAAATGAAGATCGGATACGCCCGCACCAGCACCGCCGAACAGACTGCCGGCCTTGATGCTCAGGCCCGTGACCTGCGCGCGGCCGGGTGCGAGCGGGTCTATGCCGAACAGGTCAGCGGGTCACTGACCGATCGCCCCCAGCTTTCCGCCGCACTGGATCAGCTTCGACCCGGCGACGTGCTGGTGGTGACGAAGCCAGACCGCCTGGCTCGGTCCACGGCCGACCTGCTGGCTCATGTCGAAACGGTGAAGGCCAAGGGCTGCGGCCTGATCGTGCTATCCATGAACGGCATAGTGCTGGATACCACCAGTCCCACCAGCAAGCTGATGCTGACGATGCTGGCCGCCGTGGCCGAGTTCGAGCGCGATATCATGAAGGAACGGCAGGCCGAAGGGATCGCCAAGGCAAGGGCCGAGGGCAAGTATCTGGGCCGCAAGCCGACAGCACGCGACCAGGCTGCCGAGGTGCGGGCGCTGGCGGCGCAAGGAATCGGTGGCACCGAGATTGCCCGGCGTCTCAGCATCGGCCGCACGTCCGTCTATCGCTGCCTGGCAGAGGCCGCGTCCGGAGTGGCGTGAACCTCGCGAAGCCTGCCCGGTGCGCGCGGGCAGCGCGGTGGTTTTCTTCCCGTTTTTGTGACCGTCTCCGACCCATCATCGCCCAAAGCCATGATGTAAACGCATAACTTCACCGCGATGAAATGGCGCCGAAATCCTGTGGATAACTGACGCTCGGATGAAGCCAAAAAGAGGAAATCGGCAGAAAACTGCCATTCGACCGGTCGCGGAGTTACACCTATCTACACCTTTCAGAATGCCAAAAAGCCAAAGGTGTAATCTAAATAACAATGTTATTTCAGTAACTTATGGACGAATTTACACCTTCTACACCTGTTACACCTTTTTTCTAAGAGGGTGGAAGAAAGGGAGGCAAAAAGATGAGGTGAGCATCCGCGATCATCATGCATAAAACGCATACCTCGCGCGGGCATGGATCGAAGGGGGGGGAGGTCAAATCTTGATCCGCCCTTCGGGGGGCCAACCGCACCAGGCTCACGCGCAGATTTTTTGGGCCGCGTTTGAAAACAATCAAAGCAATCAAACAGCAGAGCCGAAAGGATGAGCATGGCGGTGGGGGGTGTTCGATCTCTAGCCGCCCCTGGGGGCCGGACCGCGCCAAGGGCAAATTTCTGCACCCGCGAAATTGCAGGAAAAAGCTACGCCTGATCCTGCTGGCATGGTGTTTCGAATGAGTCCGGATTGAGTCCGGAGACGCGAACAGACCGAGCGGCCAGAACCGTCAATTTCGAAAAATTGTAGATGGAGAATGGCGCACCCGAAAGGACTCGAACCTCTAACCCCCAGATTCGTAGTCTGGTGCTCTATCCAATTGAGCTACGGGTGCGTCGTGGAGCGCTGTTTAACCGAGAGGTCGGGAAACGACAACCCCCTTCCAGCGATTTTTTTCATCTCCATGACAACGGTCCGGGAATGGTTCCAGAGGACGGCCCGGCATGGCAGAGTACGGCCGACTTCCGGCTCAGGGGAGCGGATGGGTAAAAACAACGAGGGGGGCGGCATGGCCGGTCAGATGTGGAGAAACGGCAGGCGCGCAAGCATGGGCGTGATCGGGGTGGCATCGTTGCTACTGGGGCTTCTAGCCGGGCCACAGAAAGCCGGCGCATGGGGCGTTGAAGGCCACCAAGTGGTCGCCGCTCTGGCCTGGAATTACCTGACGCCCACCACCCGGCACGCGGTCGACGCGATCCTGGCCAGCGACCACGACACGACCACGGGGCCGGACCTGATGTCGCGGGCGGTCTGGGCGGATGTCTGGCGCCGCACACATCCCGAGACAGGTGAGTGGCATTTCGTCGATATCGAGATCGACCACCCGGACCTGGCATCGGCCTGCCATGGCTTTCCCACCTCATCGGTACCTGCCAGCACCGGACCGGTTCAGGACTGCGTCATCGACCGTCTGGACGCCTTCGACCATGAACTCGCCGACAAGGCGACCAGCCCGGATGAACGCGCGCTGGCACTGAAATACGTCGTTCATTTCGTGGCGGACATGCACCAGCCGCTACACGCTGCCGACAATCATGACAAAGGCGGCAATTGCGTGCGTCTGGCACTAGGCGGCCCGCGCACCGTGAATCTGCACAGCTATTGGGACACCGTGGCAGTGTCCGAAGTCGACCCGAACGCGCGGCACTTGGCCGAACGACTGTTCCACGAAATCACGACGAGCCAGAAGGAGGAATGGGAACAGGGCGACCCGAAGGCATGGGTCCAGCAGAGTTTCGAACTTGCCCGCACGGATGCATACAGCATTGGCTCCCCCCCTGGATGCCAGCAGGATGCAGCCCCCATGGCCTTGCCGCCCGGATATGACGCCATGGCACGCGGCGTGGTCACGGAACAGTTGAAGAAAGCGGGGGTTCGCCTGGCCCTGCTACTCAATCGCGCACTCGACCCTGCAACGTTCGCCGCCGCCCGCTAGGCAGCCATTCGCGAGAATGTGGGCGCTTCAGGTTGCTTCAACCTGAAACGCCCCCAAATCCGGATCGCTATCCCAATTACAGAATGGCCCGCAGGGCAGCGCCCATGGAATGCGCACTGTCGCGCGCAGGCGGCGTGCGATGATAAACGGCACTGGCCCGCGCAGCCGGGATGCCGTCCACCGTTACGAGCCCTTGCGCGAAGACCAGGCTGCGGGTGATGCGCAACGTGTCCGCCTGCAATTCGGCCCACGCGCCCCGGGCGACCGGTGCCATGAAATCCATTGTCAGCGATACGGTGGGCAGGAAATCATCGCGCAGATCCTCCCGAAAGACGACTGCCAGCGCCAGGAAGATATCGCATACAGTCGCCAGTTTGCCCCCGTGACAGAAACCGGCCCGATTGCAGCATCTGGCGGTCACGCGAAAGCCGCCGATCAACGCGCCCGCTTCCTGCGCGACCAGAAAACCACCGCTTGCCAGATTGTAACCGCTGGTCAGGGCTTCTGGCAGGGGAACGAAGCCGGGCGGGGGCGGCAGGGCATCGTCGACAGACTGGGGGGTGACAGTCATGCATGACCTGCCGGAACGGGCTGGGTGGTAAGGACTGAGTCCATCGGAAATTCTCCGTCAAGAAGTCTGAATGCTTCGGCGTGCAGAGCCGGAATATGGTGTCGGGCAAGCCGTCGTCAGGGCATTTGCAGGGCGCGGGCGGCCTCTGTCGCGACATCGTGACGGAGGCGTACGACGCTGTGACCACCCGATGGGTGCACCCGGTTGGTCAGGATCAGCACGAAACTGTCGCTGGTCGGGTCCATCCAGAGCGACGTGCCGGTAAAGCCGGTGTGACCGAATGAACCTATTGGAAATACATCGCCTCGAGGCGAGGAATAATGTGTGCGGATATCCCAGCCGAGGCCCCGCCAATCGTCCTTGCCGGGCGGTTGCTGGGGGGTGGTCATCAGGAGCAGGGTTTCGGGTTTGAGGGGGAAGGCGCTGGGGCGGCCGGCTCGGCGGTCCAGAAGGGCCTGCGCGTAGACCGTCATGTCGGCGGCATCGGAAAACAGCCCGGCATGGCCCGCTACGCCGCCCATGCGGCGGGCCGTGGGGTCATGGACGATGCCGCGCAGCATCACACCATGTTCGTCGAATTGGGTGGGTGCGATGGTGGGGTACCAGGAGGGGGGCGGGAGGAAACGTGACCGTGTCATGCCCAGCGGAGAGAGGACGTTGGTGTGCTCATACTGGGCGAGATTCTGATGCGACAGGTGCTCGACCAGCAGCCCCAGCGTGATGAAATTGATGTCGCTGTAGACGAAACGTTCGCCGGCCGGGTGGTCGGGGCGGGTGTCCATGACGCGGCGCACCGCTTCCGCCTTGCCCTGCCAGGGTGTGGACAGGTCCAGGTCGGGCGGCAGGCCCGAATAATGGGTCAGCAGGTGGCGGATGGTGATGGACGTTTTGCCGTTGCGGGCGAAGTCCGGAAGGTAGCGGCAGACGGGATCGTCCAGCCGGAAGGCGCCGGCTTCGAAGAACTGCATGACGGCCACGCTGGTCATGACCGGCTTGGTCAGCGACGCCATGTCGAAGACCGTCGCCTCGTCCATCGGTTCGGCGTGCGGTTGCAGCGCGCGGTGCCCATAGGCCCGGTGATGCACGACCATGCCGCCATGGGCGACCACCACCACGGCGCCGGGGGTTTGGCCCGCCGCGATCGCGCGGTCCACCAGCCGGTCGACCGCGGCGAACCGCCGGGGGGGCGGGGTGGCGCATGCGGCGGTCAGCCCTGCCCCGCCAGCCGCCAGCATCGTTCGCAGGATCGTCCGTCGTCCGGAATGTCTCATCGTTTCGGCATGCTCCCATCCGCCAACAGGGTAACAGGCCGAGAGCCGTTGGGAACTCTGGACCGTGATTGGAGTTTCTCGTGTGATATCAATCCTTGAAAGAGGCTTCCATGGACCATTCACATTTCCCTGCATCCGGCATTGCCCGCACGGCCCTGCTGGTTGTCGCGATGCTGGGGCTGTCGGCCGGACTGTCGGCCTGCAATACGGTACGCGGCGCCGGCCAGGATGTCAGCTCGGTCGGGCATAACGTGTCGCGCGGCGCCACGGCCTCGCAGAATGCGATCACCCGCTCGACCGGGGCGTCGGAACGATAATCCTCGATTGGGCGACGGTCCGCAGGTGCCTCTTGCATTCCTGCGGGCCCTTGCCCAATAGTATTGGCGTGCCGGCTCCTGTAGCCGGATAAATTGACGTTCTCGGGGCGGGGTGAAAATCCCCACCGGCGGTAAGTGCGCCCGGTCCTGCCGGCCGCGCATAAGCCCGCGAGCGCCCGTCTGGCCTTCTGGCCGGGTGGGGACAGCAGATCCGGTGTGATTCCGGAGCCGACGGTCATAGTCCGGATGAGAGAGAACGACACTCGCAAGGCGCGCCATTCGTGGCGCGTCGTCGGGTTGATGCGCCCCGGGTCCGTCCGCTGGATGGGACCATTGGTTTTGGCTATGTCTGCGGTCGATGCGCAATCCGAGCAAACGGGGCATGCCCCGATCGGTCGATCTGCGTCCGTGGCCATCCCTCCCCCCATCGCACGGGCCTTTCGCGCCGCGATCGACGAGGCCGCGCGCTTCGTCGGCGCCACCGCCCCCAATCCGCCCGTTGGCTGCGCCATTTTGGACCGTCATGGCGACATCCTGACCGTCGCCGCCCATCACCGCGCGGGCATGCCGCATGCCGAGGCGCTGGCGCTGCGGCAATGCGCCGAACAGGGGCTGATGGCGCGCGCCGCCATCGCGGTCGTGACGCTGGAACCCTGCAACCATACCGGCCGCACCGGCCCGTGCTCGGAAGCCATCCTGGCCTCGCCGATCCGCACCGTCTGGGTGGGCGTGGCCGACCCCAATCCGCGCGTTGCCGGCGGCGGGATAGACCGGCTGCGCGCCGGCGGCTGTGCCGTGCAGGTGCTGGACCAGGACGGGGACGTGGCCGCCGCGTGCCGGGCGCTGATCGCGCCGTTCGCCCACTGGTCGCGGACCGGGCGGGCGTGGCTGACCGTGAAGCAGGCGGTGGATGCCGCCGGCTCCATGATCCCGCCCGCCGGGCGGACGACCTTTACCTCCGATTCAGCCCTGACGCTGGCGCACCTTCTGCGCCGGGCGACCGATGCGATCGTGACCGGCATCGGCACGGTACTGGCCGACCGGCCGGGGCTGGATGTGCGCCGGGTAGCCGACCATGCGGACCGCGCGCCCCGGCTGCTGGTCGTGTGCGACCGCACTGGCCGGGTGCCGGCGGACTGGCGCGCGAACGCGGTCGCGCGCGGGTTCGACGTGCGGACCTGCGACGACATCGCCCGCCTGCCCGAGATGCTGGGCGCGGCCGGCGTGCTGTGGGCCATGGTCGAGGCCGGGCCGGGCCTGCTGGCGGCGCTGCGCGCGGCGGGGCTGTGGGATGACTGGCTGACCATCGGGGTCGGCCCGGATGGAACCGAGCGGCTGGATGTGGCCGTTCGCACGGGGACGGACACGCCGCTGCGCCTGTTCCCGGAACTGGCGGCCGTGCTGACGGCGCCTGAAGGGGAAGCATGTTTTCCGGCATCATAGAGCATCTGGGCACCGTCACGCAGGCCCGGCGCGGCGACCGCGCGCTGCATGTCGCGATCGCCACCGGTATCGGCGACCTGTCGATGGGCGAGAGCATTGCGGTGAACGGCGTGTGTCTGACCGTCACCGCATTCGACGCGGCGGGCAATGCGTCCTTCTTCATCAGCATCGAGACGCTGGACCGGACCAGCCTGGGCCGTCTGGCCGAGGGCGGGCGGGTGAACCTGGAGCGGGCCGTCACCCCGGCCACCCGGCTGTCGGGCCACATCGTGCAAGGCCATGTGGACGGCACCGGGCGCCTGCTGGCGGTGGAGCTGGCCGGCGAGGCGCGGCGGGTGGTCTTTGCCATTCCCACCGCGCTGCGCCGCTATCTGGTCGAAAAGGGGTCGATCACCCTGGACGGCATCAGCCTGACGCTGAACGAAATCGGCGAGACCGGAACGGCGGGTGCCGGGCCGGACGAATTTCCTGTGGCCCTGATGATCATCCCACACACCTGGACCCATACCAGCCTGGGCACGCTGGCCCCCGGCGACGCGGTGAATGTCGAGGTGGATGTGATTGCCAAATATGTGGAGACACTATGTCAGTACCGGTAATGGGCCAGCGCCTGCGGACCGCGATCGACGCGATCCGCGCGGGCGGCATGGTGATCCTGGTCGATGACGAGGATCGGGAAAACGAAGGCGATCTGGTGATGGCCGCCGATCTGGTCACGCCCGCCGCGATCAATTTCATGGTCACGCATGCGCGCGGCCTGGTGTGTCTGCCGCTGGAGGCCGGGCTGGTCGAGCAGCTCGGCCTGCCGATGATGACGCGGGTGAATACCTGCCCGCGCGAGACCGCCTTTACGGTCTCGATCGAGGCGCGGGAGGGCGTGGATACCGGCATTTCCGCCGCCGACCGCGCCCGGACCATCCAGGTGGCGGTGGCGCCGGGTGCCGGCCCGGCCGACCTGGTTTCGCCCGGCCATATCTTTCCGCTGCGCGCGGTGCCGGGCGGCGTGCTGGCGCGCAACGGCCACACCGAAGCCTCGATCGAACTGGCGCGACTGGCGGGCCGGGCGCCCGCCGCCGTGATCTGCGAGATCATGAACGAGGACGGGTCGATGGCGCGGATGGACGACCTGCGCCCCTATGCCGAGCGCCACAAGCTGCCGATCCTGTCGATCGCGGAACTGGTGGAGTGGCTGCGCGCCCGCGAGGCCGCTGCCGCCGCCGTGTCCGAACCAAGGATCGAGAAGGTCGCACAGGCCGCGCTGCCCAGCATTTATGGCGGCGAGGAGTTGGTGATCCATGCCTTTCGCGCCGTCGACGGGACGGAGCATGTCGCCCTGGTGAAGGGCGACCCCGCGAAGCCCGGCGCGGTGCCACTGGTGCGGCTGCATTCGGAATGCGTGACCGGCGACGCGCTGGGGTCGCTGCGCTGCGATTGCGGCGCCCAGCTTCAGGCCGCGCTGGCGCGCATCGGCGCGGCGGAAAGCGGCGTGCTGCTGTATCTGCGCGGGCATGAAGGGCGGGGCATCGGCCTGGCCAACAAGATCCGCGCCTATGCCTTGCAGGACCGTGGACTGGACACGGTGGACGCCAACCACCGGCTGGGCTTCGAGACCGACGCGCGCGACTGGACGGCGGCCGGGGCGATCCTGCGTGCGCTGGGCGTGCGGACGCTGGACCTGATGACCAACAACCCGGCCAAGGTCACGGCGATGGCGCAGCATGGCTTTGCCGTGCGCGAGCGCGTGCCGCTGGACATCGCGCCCAACCCCTTCAACCGCGCCTATCTGGATGCCAAGCGCACCCGCATGGGGCACCAGCTTTTTGCCGCGATCGACGCCGCGGCCGAGTGAAAGACCGACCATGAGCACCAACAAGCCCGCGACCTCGCCCGACCTCACCTTCGCCAGGCCGCCGCGCCTTGCTCTGGTGGTGAGCCGCTTCAACGAAACCGTGACCCACGGCCTGCGCGACGGCGCCCTGGAATGGCTGGGCGAGCATGGCATCACCGTCGCCGACGAGGATCTGCTGTATGCCCCCGGCGCCTATGAACTGCCGCTGCTGGCCCAGACCCTGGCCCGCACCGGGCGGTACGAGGGGGTGATCTGCCTGGGTTGCGTGATCAAGGGCGATACCGCGCATTTCGAATTCATCAGCCTCGGTGCCGCGATGGGACTCATGCAGGCGTCGCTGGCGACCGAGGTGCCGGTGGCCTTTGGCGTACTGACCACCTACACCGACGAGCAGGCCGTTCTGCGCTCGCGCCATGACGAACATAACAAGGGGCGCGAGGCTGCCGCAGCCTGTGTGGAAAGTCTGGCCTTGATACGCAAAATCAAGGACTGATACGCTACTTCTGCACGCTGGCTGAGGCCGGCGCTGGGTCTGGCCGGGCCGGAACGCGGGAGCACGGAATGAAGCTGGTGACTTTGGCCGCCGGATTGTTCGGCATGGCGCTCACGCTCTGGCTGCTGTCCCGCTTCGGCGTACAGGCCATCCTGCATCTGGTCATGGTCGGCGGCTGGGGAATCCTGGCCGCGATCGTGTTCCATGCCATCCAGATCCTGCTCTCCGCCCGGTCCTGGCAGGTCATTGCCGGGCAGAATGAACCCGAACTGAAGCTGCGGGATTATGTGGCGCTGCGCTGCGTGCGCGAGGGCGTGAACAACCTGCTGCCGGTTGCCCAGGTCGGGGGGGAAGTGATCTCGGCCCGGCTGTTGGCGCGGCGCGGGCCTGGCCTGCGCCGGGCGGCGGCGGCGACGATCTGCGACCTGACGATCGAGCTGCTGAGCCAGGTGGTCTTTACCCTGATGGGGCTGGCGGTGCTGCTGTGCCTGGTCAAGCGGTCATCCGTGACGGACGAACTGGTGGAGAGCGCGGGGGTGGCGCTGGTGCTGGGGGCGGTGTGCCTCGGCAGCCAGTGCCTGGGCGCGGTTTCGGTCGTCGAGCGGCTGCTGGTGCGCATCGCGGCCCATCTGGGCTGGACGGGGGTGGAGAGCATCCGGGGCCTGCATAGCGAGATCATGGGGCTGTACACGGCGCCCGGCCACGCGATCCGGGCCGGTTTCTGCCAGCTTGTCGCATGGTCCCTCGGTGCGGTCGAAGTTTGTCTGATCCTGCATTTCATGGGCCATGACCGGTCGCTCGCCCACGGTTTCGTGATCGAAAGCGTGGGACAGGCGGCCAAATCGGTCGGGTTCGCCGTGCCGGGCGCCCTGGGCGTGTCGGAAGGCGGGTTCATCCTGGTCGGCAGCCTGTGCGGTCTGCCGCCGGCGGTTTCCATCGGGCTGTCGCTGATCAAGCGGCTGCGGGAGATCGCCTGGGGGCTGCCCGCACTCGCCGGCTGGCAGTGGATGGAAACGCACTGGCGAGGGCCGAGCCGCAAGCTGGACCATGGTGTCGGCCTGCCCGGCCACTGACGCGGCAGGCAGGACACAATCTGTCTTAATACATTGTTTTTGTTCTGCCCGGCGGCTGGGTTACGGGCCGAAACGACTGCCGCCACGTTGACAGGCAAGGCGGCATGCCGAACATGCGCCTTGCATCCGGTTATCATCATGGGCCAAACGATCCCCCATCGCGTGGCATCGCCTTCGTTGCAGCCGCGCCTTTTGTACCTCAAGGGCTGAATTACGAATCATGCCGTCCATTCCGATCGGTCGCCTTGTGGCGTTCTGTTCCCGCCATGCCGTGCTCACACTGGTGCTGTTCGCGCTGCTCGTCGGGGGGGCGGTCGTGTGCAGCATGAAGCGGCTGGATGTCACGACCGACACCGGGACGATGTTTTCCTCCACCCTGCCGTGGAAGCAGCGGTCGGACCAACTGGCGCGCCTGTTTCCGCAGAACCAGGACCAGATGGTGGCGGTCATCGACGCCGACCTGCCGGAAGAGGCCATGGCCACGGCACGCGAACTGGCCGCGCGGCTACAGCATGACAAGAATTTCCTGTCGGTGACCATTCCGCAGGACAATCCTTATTTCGTGCGCAACGGGCTGCTGTTTCTGGACCAGAAGAACCTGTCTTCGGTGCTCGATACGACCGTGACGGCGCAACCCTTCCTGGGCGGCCTGGCGGCCGACCCGTCTGGGCGCGGGCTGTTCGACGCGCTGTCGCTGATCGCCCTGGGGGTGTCGCAGGGCCAGGCGGACCTGAAGTCTTTCCAGCCGGCGCTGACCGGCTTTGCCGACACGCTGGAACAGGCCGCCGACGGCACGCCCCAGCCCCTGTCGTGGGAGCGGCTGCTGGCCGGCAGCCTGGCCGATCTGGCGGGCAAATATGTCTTCGTCGTGACCCGGCCGCATCTGGATTATGGATCGTTCCAGCCGGGAGGCGAGGCCAGCGACGCGATGCACAAGGCGATCGCCGGGCTGGAATTCGTGCGTTCGGGCCACGCGCGGGTGAATCTGACCGGCGATGTGCAGATCAGTGACGAGGAGTTCGCCACCGTTGCCGAAGGCATGGTGGCGGGGCTTGTGGGGTCGCTGGTGCTGGTGACGCTGTGGCTGTTCCTGGCGGTGCGGAGCTGGCGGATCATCGTGCCGATCGTGGTGACGCTGGTCGCGGGGCTGGTGCTGACCACCGGGTTCGCGGCCCTGGCGGTCGGGACGCTGAACCTGATCTCGGTGGCGTTCGCCGTGCTGTTCGTGGGCATCGCGGTCGATTTCGCGATCCAGTTTTCCGTTCGCTTCCGCGCCCAGCGCCTGCCCTCGGGCCAGATTCCGCCGATCCGGACGGCGCTGGAACATACGGGCGAGGAAACGGGCCACCAGATCCTGGTGGCGGCCATGGCGACGATGGCCGGCTTCCTGGCCTTTACACCCACCGCCTTTGTCGGTGTGGCGCAGTTGGGGCTGATCGCCGGCTTTGGCATGCTGATCGCCTTTATCTGCACCGTGACGGTGCTGCCGGCGCTGCTGCTTCTGTTCAATCCGCCGCTGGACCAGCAGGTGGCGGGCTTTGCCTTCGCCAGGCCGGCGGACCGCGCGGTGCGCCTGTATCGGACGCAGATTCTCAGCGTCTTTACCTTTCTGGCGGTGCTGGGGGCGGCGCTGATCCCGGTGCTGACCTTCGATGCCGACCCGCTGCATACCAAGGACCCGAAGTCGGAAGGGATGCGCACGCTGAAGCTGCTGATGAAGGACCCGCAATCCTCGCCCTATGGCGCGGAGGTGCTGGTGCCCGACCTGAAGCAGGCCCAGGTGCTGGCCGACCGGCTGGCCAGCCTGCCGCTGGTGGACGATGCGATGTGGCTGGGCTCGCTGGTGCCCGCCGACCAGACGCCCAAGCTGGCGATGATCCAGGATGCGGCTTCGATCCTGCTGCCGACGCTGGTGGTGCCCAATCCGCGCCCGGCGCCGGATGCCGCCGCCCTGCGGGCCTCGGCCGCCAAATCGGCGCATGACCTGGGCGCCGTGCTGGACCGGCTGGGCCCGCACGACCCGCTGCGCCGCATCCAGGCGGCGCTGGACCGGCTGTCGCACGCGCCCGACGAGCGGCTGATGGCGGCGAATACCGCGCTGGTCCGCTTTCTGCCCGGACAGTTGGACCAGTTGCGCCAGATGCTGACCGCCCACGCCGTGACCCAGGACGATGTGCCGCCGTCGATCCGGCGTGATTATCTGCTGCCCGACGGCCGGGCCATCGTTTCGATCCATCCCAAGGCGGGCATGGACAGCAACGCCGAGTTGCGCCGCTATGTGAACGAAATCACCCGCGTGGCGCCCGATGCCGGCGGGCCGGCGGTGGAAGTGGTGGAAAGCGCCGCCACCATGGTCCACGCCTTCGTCTTCGCGGCGCTGTCGGCCATCGGCATGATCGCGGTGATCCTGCTGGTGGCGCTGCGCCGGGTGCTGGACGTGGCGCTGGTGCTGGCGCCGCTGCTGCTTTCGGCCCTGATGACGGTGATCCTGATCGTCCTGGTGCCGGAGCAGCTCAATTTCGCGAACATCATCGCCCTGCCCCTGCTGCTGGGCGTGGGGGTGTCGTTCAACATCTATTTCGTCATGAACTGGCGGGCGGGGGTGCGCGCGCCGCTTTCCAGCCCGACGGCGCGGGCCGTGCTGTTCTCGGCCCTGACGACCAGCACCGCCTTCGGCTCGCTGGCCGCGTCGCACCATCCGGGCACCGCCAGCATGGGCCGGCTGCTGCTGCTGTCGCTGGCCTGCACCCTGCTGGCTACGCTGATCTTCGTGCCGGCGCTGCTGCCCAAGCGGGCGATCGACGAGCGGTAAGGCCGACTGCGCCTCTATTCCCGCAAGGGCTTTGCCCTTGACCCACCAAAGGGCGGCGGCCCTTTGGAAACCCAATCGTCTGGCGATGATCGGGGAGTTGGGATGGCCGCCGGGGACTTCAGATATCCTTGATGGGCTTGTGCGGCAGATGCACGTCGCGGCCGGTCAGCATCATGTTCCAGTAAAGCCGTGGGAACACTTTCGTCTTGAGCGCCCAGGCGAAGCGGCTGGGCTTGCGCTGGTCGTAGTGGAAGCTGGGGGCCGGCACGCCGCCATAGAGGAATTCCGCCAGCACCACGCGCCCGTAGGACACCGTCAGCGGGCAGGCACCGTAGCCGTCATAGGCGCCGGCCAGCGGGCGGCCATCGAGCGAGGCCAGCAGGTTTTCGACCACCACCGGCGCCTGGGCGCGGGCGGCGGCGGCCGTCTTGGCATTGCTGGTGCCGATGACATCGCCCAGGCCGAACACGGTGTCGAAACGCACATGGCGCAGGGTCGTGGCGTCGACATCCAGCCAGCCGGCGGCGTTGACCAGCGGGCTGGACTTGATGAAATCGGGCGCGCTCTGCGGCGGAGTGACATGCAGCATGTCGAAACCGCGCGTGACCATGCTGCTGCTGCCGTCGGGCGCGGTGACGGCGAAGGTCGCCTGCCGCTTCGGCCCGTCGACCGCGACCAGATTATGCTTCAGTTGCAGGTCGATGCCGTAATAATCGATGGCATCCTGGAGCGAAGGCACGAAATATTTGACCCCGAACAGCGCATCGCCCGCCACGTCGAATTCGACCTTCATGCGGCTGAGCACCCCCTCGCGCCGCCAGTGGTCGGACGCCAGATAGGCGATTTTCTGCGGGGCGCCGGCGCATTTGATGGGCATGGGCGGCTGGGTGAAGAGCGCCGTTCCGCCCTTGAGCGACTGGATGCAGGCCCAGGTATATTCGACCGTATCGCGGGAGTAATTGCTGCACACGCCGTTGCGGCCCAGCGTCTCCGTCAGGCCGTCGATCTTGCCCCAGTCCAGTTGCAGGCCGGGGCAGACCACCAGGCGGCGATAGCCTATACGCCGGCCGTCGGCCAGGGTGACGGCGTTTTCTTCCGGCGTGAAGGACGCGACGGTGGCCCGCAGCCAGCGTACGCCCTTGGGGATCAGCCCGCCTTCCTGCCGCAATGTGTCCTTCAGGGACATGACGCCGGCCCCCACCAGCGTCCACCCCGGCTGGTAGGCATGGGTGGTGGCGGGGTCGATGACCGCGATCGACAGGTTGGGCCGCGCGCGCCGCAGGCGTGCGGCGACCGTCAGGCCCGCCGCACCGCCGCCGACGATGACGACGGTGAAGCGATCGCTGTCGGGAATATCCGTCTGGGTCGGGGCCATGGGTGTCTCCTTACGCTGGTATTCGTATGGAGGACGATCCTAATGGCCCGGTTCCGAAATTCGTAAGCGAAATTCGGAGGTCAGCCGAGCGGGCGGGTTATTCCGCGTCCTTGAACCAGACTTCGACCGGGCCCTGGAGCTTGATCGTCATCGGGTTGCCGCGCCGGTCCGTCGTGCGGCCGACGGCCAGGCGGACCCAGCCCTCGCTGATGCAATATTCCTCGACATTCGTCTTCTCGACGCCCTTGAAGCGCACGCCGATCCCGCGCTCCAGCAGGGCGGCGTTGTGGAACGGGCTTTCGGCATTGGCGCACAGGCGATCGGGGGGCGTGTCACTCATTCAGAGGGAACCTTTGCTGCGGACGTTCGGTAATTGGTGGTGACATAGCGGGTCCCCGCACCCACTTCCATCATAATTCACTCACCATCGACGTGTGAGCGCCAATATTGGATAGGCCAGTGAACAGGCTCGCCCTTCCGTCGTTCTCGCACACTTGCCCTCTTCCGTAGCGGCCTCTGCCAGCCTATTAAGAACGTCTCGCATTTTTGTTGGCCGCGTCGGGCCGCGCAGGGAGGGAGGAGATTGAAAAGCAAGATCACGTCCCTGCATCTCTACGAAGCCCATCGCGCGACCTTGGTCGCTTATGCCGGACGCGTCACAGGTGGGGATATCAGCATCGCGGAAGACATCGTGCATGACGCATGGCTTCTGTTCGATCAGCGAACGAGCACAGAGCATATTGCCTCGCCGGTGGGTTATCTGAAAACCATCATCCATAATCTCGCAATCGTTCGCGCACGGCGTCATGCGCTAAGCAGGACCGAAGGAAGCGATTTTGACGATGCCGCCCGCACAGTAGCCGACAGCACCCCATCGCCTGAAGCCATAGTGGATTCGCGGCATACGCTTGATATCGTGCTGAATGCAATTAACGATATGCCGGAACGACAACGCGCCGCGATTAAAATGTACCATATCGAAGGAATGAAGTTGCGCGAAGTCGCCGCCAATCTTGGTATTTCTATTTCGCTTGCACAGCGTCTGATTTCCGAAGGGCTGGAAATCTGCACCCAGCTTCGCAAGTCCCGGTGATGCGATTCCATGTCATCGGCGATTTCTCGGGAAATAATCGATCCGACCGCGTCTATCCAATATGACACATGCGTCAGGGCCGCCGGGGAAATCACAGATCGGGACCGATCCAGCCAGAGCGCACCGCGTGCCGGACGATAACCGTTCGGTCGAACGTATGGCCGCCGATTGGTTCATGCTCTTGCGTGAGGAACCGGACGACGCCGATTTACGGACGCAATTCGATGAATGGCTGGCCGCCGACGTTCGCCACGCCGCGGCATGGGCCGATGCCAGTGGGACAGCCCGGATCATCGCCGATTCGACGGCTGAATGGGACGGTTACGATATCCGGCGTTCTTCCCGTCGTCGCGGCTGGCGTCTTTATGCGCTAGCTGGTCTCGCGGCTGCCGCCTGTATCGCGGGACTTATGGTCGGACCAGACGTGATGCTGCGTCTGAAAGCCGATCGTGTCACCGGGACCGGGCAAACCGAAACCGTGCGACTTGATGATGGCAGCGTTGTCCATCTCGCCCCCAGAAGCGCGCTTGCCTACGATTTTTCTTCCGACCATACGCGGAGGGTGCGTCTGCTTGAAGGTGAAGCGCTGTTCGAGGTCAGGCATGATGCGGGCAGGCCGTTTGTCGTCACGACAGCCGAAGCGACGACAACCGACCTGGGAACCGTGTTCGATGTCCGCACAGACGGGGACGTGACAACGGTGGCCGTCCGCTCCGGCAGGGTGCGGGTACAACGCAATGACAGCGGCGCGGCGCCACGAGAACTCGGGGCAGGCGACTGGTGGCGTGCCGAGGCCGGAGCTGCGGACCAGGCAGGCGACCTGACCCCCGAGTTGGTCGCGGACTGGACCAATGGAACGGTGTTTGTCCAGAACCAGCCGATCAGCGAGGTTATCGCGCGACTACGGCCTTGGTATTCCGGCCGAATCATTCAGACGGACAGTGTCTTATCCGCGCGGAAAGTCACGGGAGCCTACGATCTGCGGCATCCCGAGGAAACCTTGCGGCTGATCATTGAGCCCTATGGCGGCCGTGTGGTCCGCATCACCCCTTGGGTGATTATCGTCAGAGGGCATTAGCCTTCCAGGCCGGTACGGAGACCGGAAAAGGGCGCGCGGATGCGCGCGATTTTCCTGCTGCCGGAAACGGGCAAAAAATTGCGTTTTGCGCCAGATGTGTTTGTTCGGCCATGTCGCCACCTTGGGGCAGAGACCAAAAATCTAAAAAATTTCAGGGAAAATTTTCTGGCTCACGCATCACCTAAATAGACGGTGCAACTGTGAATTAGTCGCATCATAGGGTTTTTGGTGGTGTGAGAGGCTGATAACGACATGCTTGGAAATACGCAGACGCAAAACGCGGCAACACGACGGATGACGCTCGCTACCGCACTCTTTTTGACGACAACGGCACTCGTTTCACTCATGTCGCCCCCTGCCGTGGCCCAGACTGGGGCAGCGTCCACGTCCGCACAGAGTTTCGCCATTTCCGCCCGGCCATTGGGGGAAGCGCTCCTTCTGTTCAGCCATCAGACCCATTTGCAAATTACCTCTCAAGGACCAATGCTGACAGGGCGTAGAAGTACGGCAGTAAGCGGACATTTTACGCCGTCGGAGGCGTTGACCCGCCTGCTCTCGGGCACGGGACTTACATTTCGATCCGAGGCTGGGGGCGCAATCCAGATTGTTCCGGCGTCCGCCAACATCACACTCGATCCTGTACGCGTCGGAGGAACCTTGGCGCACCAAGATCCAACAGGTCCAGGGGTGGGATATGTTGCCGACACAACAATGGCTGGAACGAAAACCAACACCCCGATAACGGAGATTCCGAATTCGATCTATGTGATTACAAAACAACAAATGGTTGATCAACAACCTCAGAACATCACTGACGCCCTGCGCTATACGCCGGGAATTTATGCCGAAGCGTATGGAGGTGGCTCGACGGGAGCCGCCGGCAGCATCAACGGAAATATTTTTCAACGAGGTTTTAAAGCTTGGCAATTTGTCGATGGTCTGATGACCCATTCTGCTTCCGCCGGGGAAACAACATTCCTTGAGCGGATCGAAGCAGTTAACGGCCCTGCTTCAGTTATGTACGGTCAAGTCACTCCAGGCGGAATGATTGGCATGAGTCTGAAGAAACCAACCGACACGCCTCTGCATCAAGTTTCAGTCGGCTTCGGTAATTGGGGGCGCTATGAAGCGACGGCTGATCTTAGCGATAAAATTACGAAGAGTGGAAATCTTCGGTACCGGGTCTCGGCAATTGGTGTGACGCAGGGAACGCAAGTAAATTATGTCGATTATCACAGGGTTGGAGTGCTGCCGTCAATTACATGGGATATTGATCCAAAGACCTCTTTGACCCTCATGGGAATGTATATGTATACACCAGGAGATGGTTCAAATGGCACGGGGTTACCGGCAATAGGAACGCGTTTTACTGACGACATGCCTCGCATTTCCCGGAGTACGTTTGTCGGGGAACCAAATTGGAATCAATCTGGTGAAAAAGATGCTATGTTTGAGTATCAGTTTAAACACGAATTTAAGAAATATATTAATTTCAGCCAGACATTCCGATGGGAAGATACAAAATTCGATAATTTGAATGCATATTACGATTCCAATGTCAGTCCTGGAGTAGTCGCTCTCCATGGATGGGCAAACCATATTAGCGGTACGCAGGAAGCGCTGGACACGCGGTTATTTGGGGAATTTAATACCGGATCCGTTCAACATACGTGGGTAACAGGTTCAGATTTTCGCAATTATTCTTATAACGATTTGACAGAAAGTGATAACACTTCCCATCCGATACTGAATGTTTATAACCCAGAGTACGAATATGAACCATGTTACAGTCTGATTTCTGCATCCTGTAGAACCTTTCATTTCATGCCCCGCTCGTCATATTTTCAAGAAGGGATTTATTTCCAGGATCAGATTAAGTGGAAAAATCTTTCCATCATACTAGGCGGAAGGCAAGATTGGGCTCACCAATCTTCATCCATTCCGGATTCCTATAATTTTAATGGTGTAACAGGTTCAGACCCCGCCACAAAAACTAGCCAGACGGACAAGGCTTTCACATGGAGGGGTGGCATAGTTTATAATACTAAATTTGGTTTGCATCCATATTTTAGTTATTCTACTTCCTTCATTCCGCAAACTGGCGAAACCAACTATTTAGGTCAACCATTCTCACCGCTTACAGGCAAGCAGTCAGAAGCCGGATTAAAGTATAAAGTGCCGGATCGAGATATTTTGCTTACAACATCAGCGTTTGATATTGTTGAAAACCATTATCTCATTGAAGATATGGTTCATACTAATTTTGAAAAAGACGCCGGAACGGTGAAATCACGGGGCTTCGAGGTTTCTGCAAATGCTAACATAACGAAGAGCCTGAAAGTTGTTGCTTCTTATACATTCGAAGATGTTCGGTTTGGGAAAAGCACGAATACAGATCGAATATATTATCCATTGACAAATTCAAAGGGTGCCTACGTTAGTGAGCAAGGAAAATTTGTTCCGTATATTCCGCGCAACATGTTCAACGTCTTTGCAGATTATACGTTTAGGAATTCGCTGTTATCCGGATTTGGCGTGAATGGCGGAGTGAGATATGTCGGGTTTACCTATTCAGATAATGTTGAGTCCTATAAAGTTCCTTCCTATTTCCTTTTTGATATTGGGGCACATTATGACTTTGGATCGGCTGTACCAATGCTTAGAGGGTTGAAAGCGCAGCTTGCTATTTCGAATCTTACCAATAAATACTATGCATCTGGCTGCAATACGCGCCTTTGTTATTTGGGGCAAGGGCGGCGGGTGTATGGGAACCTCACGTATAACTGGTGAAATTTCTCCTCCCCGAACTACAGCACCTTTTCCCCATTATTTTCAGCATCTTGCTCCTCGTCTCCATGCCAAAGTCGAGGGGCCGATGCGCAGCAAGTTCCGAGGGGCGGACCTATGCAAGAAACGTGGGCTGCCCCCGGCAATATCCGTGGGGCGACTCATGCCAAATTCGTGGGATGGCTCTGTGCAAGATGCGTGGGTTCACACGACAACAGCCGTTCCCGTTCACCGGGGGGGCAGCCCGTGATCAGGCGTCAGGATTCTCCGAAGGCTCGGGAAGACGGCTCCGTGAGGTGGCAGAGGCCATTCGTGCCCTGATTGGCGGCATTGTGCTGACGCCCGGCCCGAACCGGGGCGAGGTTCATGCCAGCTTACGCGGCGAATTGGTGGCGATCCTTGATCTGGCGAAGGGGAGCGCGGCCCATCGCACCGGAGGCGGCAATGGCGCAAAGTCGGAATATTCCGCCCTTATGACCGAGGCCATGGCCAGTCCGGGCCGCCAATCCAACCACGGGCGCGCATCTGCCATGTGCCGGTGCGGCATCACGCCCGCCGAATGCAATGGACAGATGGCGCGGAAACCGTGACATACGGTCCCTTTCGTTATTCGGATCCACGGCGCGGCCCCATGTCGTTTTCCAGTTCTCCCTCCTCGTCCGCACTGGCCTATCGCCACCGCATTCCCGTTGGTTCGCTGCCCGCCTGGCTGGTGATCCTTCTGGGGCTGGTGACGGCGATCGGGCCGCTGGCGACCGACATGTACCTGCCGGCCTTTCCCGCCCTGGACAGCGAACTGGGGGGCGGACCCGGCTCGGCACAGATCACGCTGGCTGCGTGGTTCGCCGGGCTGGCGATCGGGCAGTTTTCGCAGGGGCCGCTGTCCGACCGGCTGGGGCGGCGGGTGCCGCTGCTGGGCGGGCTGACGCTGTTCAGCATCGCTTCGGCCGGGTGTGCGCTCTCGACCGATTATCACATGTTCTGCGTCTGGCGCTTTCTGGGCGCGTTGGGCGGGTCGGCCAGCGTGGTGGTGCCGCGCGCCATCGTGCGCGACATCGCCACCGGTGCCCAGGGCGCGCGGATCATGGCGCAACTGACCCTGGTGTTCGGCCTGATGCCGATCCTGGCCCCCAGCCTGGGCAGCCTGGTGCTGTCAGTCGGCCACTGGCGCTGGATCTTCTGGTTCGGGACGCTCTACGGCATGGCCGGAGTGATCGCGATTGCGTGGACCCTGCCGGACACATTGCCGCGCGAGCGGCGGATTGCGCTGTCGGCCTCGACCGTACTGTGGCGCTATGTCGGCATCGCACGGGAGCCGATGTTTCTCTCGGCGGCGCTGCTGCTGGGGTTCTCGGCTTTCGTGATGTTTGCCTACCTCGCCAGCGCGCCGATCCTGTTTGAACAGATCCTGTCCTTCACGCCGCAGCAATTCGGGCTGTTCTTCGGCATGAATGCCGCGCTGTTCATCGCCGGTGCCCAGATCAATGGCCGGCTGGTCCACCGCGTGGCGCCGCATGTGCTGATGCAGCGCGGCGTGGTGGCGATTACGCTGTCGGCCGGGCTGTTCCTGACCCTGTCCGTCGCCGGGCTTGCCGGGCCGCGCCATCCGCTGCTGGTCTGCGCCATGGTCGGGCTGGTCACCGGCTCGCTGGGTTTCGTCAACCCCAATGCCACCGTGCTGGCCTTTACCCGGCATGGGCACCATGCCGGCAGCGCCTCGGCCCTGCTGGGGACGCTGCAATTCACCATCGGATCGCTGAGCGGGGTGCTGCTGGGCTACCTGCCGCTGACCAGCGCCGTGCCGGTGGCGGCCACGATGGCGGGCGGCGTCGCCGGGATGCTGGGCTGCATGCTGTGGCACCGGCGGCATGCCGCCGCCGAGATTTGACGCGCCGAGATATGACGCGTGGGGGCATGACGTGCCGGGGCGGGATGCGCGCGGATATATTGCATCGCACAATTTTCTTGACTCGGGGTGTCTTCACGATTATGAGATAACGTCGAAGTAGCACTGTTACGCGCTTCATGGACGTTTCCTCCCTAGACTACGGCGGCGCACTTCGGGGCGCCGTTTTTTTTTTCGGGGGTTGTCCTGTTTTTCCTTCCTTTGACGCGCCGGGCCTGCCGCGCTACGGCAGGAGACATGATGCGCTCCACCCCTGTTGCCCGGCCGGCTGGCCGGTTATGCCCCGCGTGAACGCCGTGCTCGATTTCATCGCGGCGCTCGGACGGGCGGCGTTGAATCTGGTCCGGACCGCCGGTGCCCTGACCCTGTTCGGCGTTGCCGCGCTGTCGCATCTGGTGCGGCCACCCTTTTACTGGCGCATCTTCTTCGGTTCGCTGATCGAGATCGGCTTCTTCTCGCTGCCGGTGGTGGCGCTGACCGCCCTGTTCTCGGGCGGGGTGATCGCGCTGCAATCCTATACCGGCTTCGCGCAGTACCATGCCCAGGGCGCGATTGCCGGCATCGTCGTGCTGGCGGTGACTCGTGAACTGGGGCCGGTGCTGGCCGGGCTGATGGTGGCCGGGCGGGTGGGCGCGGCGATGGCGGCCGAAATCGGCACCATGCGGGTGACCGACCAGATCGACGCCCTGACGACCCTTTCGACCAACCCGATGAAATATCTGGTCACGCCCCGCCTGCTGGCCGGCACGATCGCCCTGCCCTGCCTGGTGCTGGTGGCCGATATCCTGGGCGTGCTGGGCGGGTTCGTGGTGTCGGTCGTGAAGCTCGATTTCTCGGCGCCGGCCTATATCGCCGCCACCTTCACGGCGGTGAAGACGATCGACGTGACCGTGGGGCTGGCCAAGGCGGCGGTGTTCGGCTTTCTGATCACGCTGATGGGCTGCTACCATGGCTATACCAGCCGGGGGGGCGCGCAGGGCGTGGGGTCGGCCACCACGGCCGCCGTGGTCGCGGCCTCGATCCTGCTGCTGGCATCCGATTACCTCCTGACCGACGTGTTCTTCTCGCAATGACCCAGACCACGCCCAAGATCCGTATTCGCGGCCTGCGCAAGGCGTTTGGGCCGAAAATCGTGCTCGACGGGATCGACCTCGATGTCATGCCCGGTACCTCGATGGTGATCATCGGCGGGTCGGGGAGCGGCAAATCCGTGCTGCTGCGCTGTATCCTCGGGTTGATTCCGGCCGATGCCGGGACGATCGAGATCGACGGTGTGGATGTGCTGTCGCTGCCTGCCCGGCGGCGGGAAGCGGTGATCGAGACCATCGGCATGCTGTTCCAGAACGGGGCGCTGTTCGACAGCCTCAGCGTGTGGGAAAATGTCGCCTTCGGGCTGCTGGCCGCCGGGCGGCGGCATGGCAAGCGCCCCAGCCGGGCCGAAGCCCGCGCCACCGCCGGCCGGGTGCTGGAACAGGTGGGGCTGGATCCCTCGGTGGGTGCGCTGTCGCCTTCGGAGCTTTCGGGCGGGATGCAGAAGCGCGTGGGCCTGGCCCGCGCCATTGCCGGCCAGCCCGACATCCTGTTCTTCGACGAGCCCACCACCGGGCTGGACCCGATCATGGGCGCGGTGATCGACGGGCTGATCGTGGATTGCGTGCGCAAGCTGGGATCGACCGCGATTGCGATTACCCACGACATGGCCTCGGCCCAGCGGATCGGCGACCAGGCGGCGATGCTCTACAAGGGCAAGCTGATCTGGCAAGGCCCGGCGACCTCGCTGCTGAACAGCGGGAACCCGATGGTGGACCAGTTTACCCATGGGCGGCGTGAAGGGCCGATCAGCATGGAATTGCGGCGGTGAACGCAAAAAGACTTTCATCCGTTCAGGAACACCGCAAGTCCCCACCCCAGGACTGCTGAACGAATCAAAGTTTTTTGGTTCTTTTTTTCAAAAAAGAACAGGCTTCCCTTACCCTTCCCGGAGTCACCGTGGCCCGCCGTCCTTCCGTCCATTACGTCTGCCAGTCCTGCGGCGCCGTCTTTCCCAAATGGGCCGGGCGATGCGAGAGCTGCGGCGCGTGGAACAGCATTGTCGAGGAAGCCGCCGAGCCCGCCGCCACCGGGGGCACCGCGCCGCGTCGCGGCCGGGGGGCCAAGGTCGCGTTCGTCAGTCTGGCCGGCACGGCCGAGCCGCCGCCGCGCATCGGCACGCGGATGGCCGAACTGGACCGCGTGCTGGGCGGGGGGCTGGTGCCGGCCTCGGTCGTGCTGGTGGGCGGGGACCCCGGCATCGGCAAATCGACGTTGCTGCTTCAGGCGGCCTGCGCGCTGGCGGCCGCCGGCCGGCGGGTGAAATATATCTCGGGCGAAGAAGCGGTGGACCAGATCCGCCTGCGCGCGCGCCGGCTGGGGCTGGATGCGCCGGGGCTGGAAATCGCCGCCGCCATCAACGTGACCGACATTGCCGGCACGCTGGAGAGCGAACCCGATATTGCGCTGGTGGTGATCGATTCGATCCAGACCATGTGGCTGGAATCGGTCGAGAGCGCGCCCGGCACCGTCAGCCAGGTGCGGGCTACCGCGTTTGAACTGATCCGGCTGGCCAAGCAGCGAGGGTTCAGCCTGATCCTGGTGGGGCATGTGACCAAGGAGGGCGCGCTGGCCGGGCCGCGCGTGCTGGAGCACATGGTCGATGCCGTCCTGTATTTCGAGGGCGATCGCGGTCATCAGTTCCGCATCCTGCGGGCCGCCAAGAACCGGTTCGGCGCGACCGACGAGATCGGCGTCTTTGCCATGACCGACCAGGGGCTGGTCGAGGTGCCGAACCCCTCGGCGCTGTTTCTGGCCGAACGGCGGGGGAATATCGCGGGCTCGGCCGTGTTTGCCGGGATCGAGGGCACGCGGCCGGTGCTGCTGGAGGTGCAGGCGCTGCTCTCGCCCAAATCGGGCGATTCCGCGCCGCGACGCGCCGTGGTGGGCTGGGATACCTCGCGCCTGAACATGCTGCTGGCGGTGCTGGAAGCCCGGTGCGGGCTGAAGCTGCATGGCATGGATGTGCATCTGAACATCGCGGGTGGGCTGCGCGTGCTGGAACCGGCGGCCGATCTGGCGGTGGCGGCGGCGCTGGTTTCGGCCGCCACCGGCAAGCCTACCCATGCCGGGGCCGTCTATTTTGGCGAGATCGGTCTGTCCGGCGAGATCCGGCAGGTGGCGCAGGTCGATGCGCGGTTGAAGGAGGCCCAGAAGCTGGGCTTCGATGCCGCCTTCCTGCCCCGGCGCATCGCACGCGGCAATACGCGGCTGGTGGCGCCCGAGGGGCTGCATTTGAATGAGATCGGCCATCTGGGCGACCTGGTGGCCCTGTTCGGCGGCACGGACAGCGAGGAGGCATGAGCGCCGACGGCCTGGTGATGCTGGCCGAACCCGCCCGACTGGAACGCGACGTGCGCAAGAGCCTGTTTCTGGCGCAGGCGGCACCCGTGACGACGCCAGCCGATGCCCTGGCCTTTGTCCGCGCCGTGTCGGACCTGGATGCCACGCATAATTGCTGGGCCTACCGCATCGGGCAGGATTATCGCAGCGATGACGATGGCGAGCCCGGCGGCACGGCCGGCCGGCCGATCTTGCAGGTGATCGACGGGCAGGGTTTCGACAATGTGGTGGTGGTGGTCACCCGCTGGTTCGGCGGCATCAAGCTGGGTGCGGGCGGGCTGGTGCGCGCCTATGGCGGCACGGCGGCGGAATGCCTGCGTCTGGCGCCGCGCGTGCCGATCGTGCGGCGGACGCGCCTGACCTTTCATTGCGGCTTTGGCGACCTGGCGCTGCTTCAGGCGCGGCTGCCCGCGCTGGATGCGGTGGTGGAGGACGAAGCGTTCGACGCGGAGGGGGCGCGGATGGTGATTGCCGTGCCCGAAGGGGACGTGGAGAACGCCATTGGCCGGATTGCCGACCTGACGCGGGGGCAGTCGGTTCCTCGGGTGGTGGCGTGAAGGAGTCTTCTTTTTCTGAAGAAAAAGAAGCAAAAAGGCTTTTGATCGTTTGGGGACGTTGCGTGTCCCCAGCACAAGGCTCCTGAACGAATCAGGGTTTTTGGGTTCTTTTTTGCAAAAAAGAACGAACATTGTCGATCCGGGCGAAGGTCACGAGATTGCCCGCCAGCACCAGCCCGACCCCCAGAGTCATGCCCGCCGTCCAGTGCGTGCCCTCGAACAGGATCGAGATCAGCAGGGCCACGACCGGGGACAGGATGGTGGTATAGGCCGCGCGGTCGGCGCCGATCCGGTGCACCAGATGCAGATAGGCCAGGAAGGCGACGACCGATCCGGGCAGGGCGAGATACAACAGGGCCGCGATCCAGGCTGGATCGGTCGATCCGGCCAGCGATTCCCCGCGTGCCACCTGCGAGACCGCCAGCACCGCGCAGCCCCAGAGCATGCCGCGATAGACCGCGTTGGGCAGGTCCACCCCCGCCATCGCCACCCGGCGCGACAGGATATTGCCGCAGGAGAACAGGAAGGTTCCCGTCAGCGCCAGGGCCGCGCCGGTCTGCGAGATGCCGGCGACCCCGCCCATGCCGGTGAGGCAGGCGACGCCGGCGATGGCGATACAGCCGCCGGCAATGCTGCGCACGCTGGGACGCAGGCGGAAGAACAGCCACTGATTCAGTGTGTTGAACAGGGTTGCCACACTGAAGATGACCGAGACGGTACCGCTGGCCAGAGTGATCTCGGACCGGTAGATCGCCAGGAAATTGCATGAAAACATGCATGCCCCCATCGGGGCGAGCCAGAGATGCGTGCGCCATGGAACCCGGCGGAGCCGGCCGGACAGATACAGCCATGCGCCCATCGCGGCCGACGCGATCATGAACCGCCAGAAGATCGCCGTGCCCGGCACGGTGACGCCGACCTGCACATGGATGGCGAACCAGGTGGTGCCCCAGATGACCACGACACACAAAAACAGCAGGCCGAGCATGCGGTTTCCTCTTCGAAAGACCGTCATCCTACCGGGCCGCCTGCCTTGCCGCGCGGGGGCGGCTGTCAGAATCCTGCGCTTTCCTGCATTGCGGCGTGGCGCGCGGCCGTCGATCGCGGTCTATAGTCGGGAGGGCGGCGCCGGCCATCCAATCCGTTCACCCTCCGCTCCCTGCCCTTGTCCATCATGACCGCACTGGCCGACCTGACGATTGTCCGTACCCTGCACGCGACGGGCGCCACCCGGCGCGCGGCGGCCCATGTCGGCCACGGGTTGGCCGTCGCGGTGTGGGATCGCGACGAGATCGCCCAGACCCGATACGACACGCCCAACCACCATACGCTGAGCCTGTATCTGGAACATGGCGAGGGGTTTCGCAAACGTCTGGGCAATAGCTGGAAATGCAGCAACGGCGCGGGCGACCTGTGCCTGATGCCCGCGCGGGCGACCAGCGACTGGGAGGTGTCCGGGCCGATCCGGATGTTCCATCTCTATATCGTTCCACAAGCCTTCGATCGCGCGACGGTGGAACTGTTCGACATGGACCCCGCCCGTGTCACCCTGCGGGAGGACGCCTATTTTCGCGATCCACGGATCGAGGCGCAGGTGCGCGCGATGATCCTGTCGCGGCATTGGAGACAGCCGGCGGACAGGGTGGCCGTCACGCAGGCCGGAACCGAGCTGATGACCTATCTGCTGGCGCACATGACCGATCGCCGGCCGGACATGCCGCGCCGGGGCGGGCTGTCGCAGGCGGCGTCCCGCCGGGTGCGGGCGCTGATCGACGCGCACATGGAACGGCCGCTCTGCCTGGACGACCTGGCGGGCGCGGCGGGGCTCAGCAGCTTTCATTTCGCGCGGGCGTTTCGCCAGACGCATGGCGAAACGCCGCATCAGTTCCTGACCCGCTTGCGGATCGAACGCGCCCGGCAGTTGCTGCGCCGCGACTTACCGCTGGCGCGGATCGCCGAATTGTGCGGATTCAGCAGCCACAGCCACCTCACGGCCCGTTTCCGTGCGCAGACCGGGCTGACACCCAGCGATTACCAACGCCATTGTGGCGTGCGGCCCGAACCGGGTTTCGGTGGCAATGCTCCGGGTGACCGGATGGTCAGCGGGGCAGATCGGACCGGTTGATCTTTTCGGCAAACGGGCCGATTTCTTCTGCCGGACAGGGGCGGCTGATCAGGAAGCCCTGGATTTCAGAACAATTGATGCCCTTCAGGTAATCGAACTGTTCCTGCGTCTCGACCCCCTCGGCGGTGGCGACGACATTCAAACTTCCGCACAGGCCGGTAATCGCCCGGATGATTGCCGCGCCATCCCCCTCCCCCCCATGAAGATCGTTGACGAAGCTGCGGTCGATCTTGATCCGCGTGAACGGCAGGCTGTGCAGGAAGCTGAGCGAGGAATAGCCGGTTCCGAAATCGTCCAGCGCGATCTGTATTCCCTGCTCGCGCAGACGCTTCAGGACGCAGGCGGCCCTGGGCACGTCGTCGATCATCGCGGTTTCGGTAATTTCCAGTTCCAGGCGCGAAGGCGGGCAGCCCGTACGTTGCAGGGCCGTTTCCACATTGTCGATCAGGCCATCGTGTCGGAACTGCGCCGCCGAGACGTTGACCGAGACCATGATATCATCCGGCCAGTCCTTCGCCTGCCGGCATGCCGTCTCCAGCGTCCAGGCGCCGATCTCGTGCATCAGGCCCATCCGCTCGGCAACCGGGATGAAATCGCCTGGAGGAATCAGGCCCTGTTTCGGATGTCTCCAGCGGATCAGGGCTTCCACCCCGACGATGCGGCCACTGCGGACATTCAGGAACGGCTGGTACAATAATATGAATTCGTCCCTGGCCAGCGCGTGATGCAGATCGCGCTCCAGATCCATACGCCGCTGGCGCAGGCTGTCGCGTTCGGGATCGTAGAAACAGATCCCGTCATCAATGCCACCCTTGGCACAATGAAGCGCGACATCGGCTTTGGACATCAGTGTGTCGCGATCGTCGCCATCGGTCGGAAAACGCACCACCCCGATCGCGACGCCCACCGTCACTTCATGTTTGAGGACCGACAGGGGGCGGGAAAGGACGCTGCGCAGCATCCGGGCAAACCGGCGAATCGCCTGGTCACCCTGTTCGGAGTGCAGAATCAGCGCGAACTTGTTGCCCCGGATATGGGCGACGGTATCTCCGACCCCCACCGTGCGCCGCACCCGCAAGGCTGCGATCCGCAGCAATTCGTCACCTGCCGCGTGGCCCATCGAATCATTGATGCGCTTGAACCCGAACAGATCGAAATAGAGGACCGCGAACGATCCCGATGCCCGTTCGCACAACGTGCCCAGTTGCAGTCGCAACCCCTGGAGGTTGGCCAAGCCGGTAAGGTCGTCATGCTGTTCGAGAAAACGTGTGCGATTTTCCAGCCGCCGCAGGTCGGTGACATCGCGGCACAGCAGCAGGAAGCGCCCATCCTGCAAGCTGATCCAGGAGAGGGCCAGCGTACGCCCGAACCGCAGGATTTCGGTCGACCAGCCTTTGGACAAGGCGGGCCGGGCAGTCTCTTCCGTGGTCCATTCCGTTCGGGTCAACGCGGCGAGAATCGTTCGGGCGGCGGCGCCAGGATTCAACCCATCCTCTACCCGACCGATCAGGGCATCGAAGCGCATATTATAATGCAACAGGCCCTCATCGGCGCCGAACAGGGCGATGCCGTCGGGCAGCGCGTCCAACGCCCCGTGCAGTTCTGTACTCCCCTGCCTTGCCGCGTCCGGATCATCCTGCGCGATCGCGACGGTCACCGGCACATCGATATCCGCCCGCTTGCCGGACAGGGCGTGGCGGCGGACGCGAACACACAGATGCACCCCGTCCTGACGGACGAATACCCCCACATGCCCGTCCGGCGCGTGGGTAGCGGCTGCCGAAGCGGGAGGAGAAACAAGGAACAGGCCGGAAAAGGGGCTGCCGACCACATCATCGGCAGTATGCCCGGTCAGCCGCTCGGCTTCCCGGCTCCAGGACGTGACGCGCTCCGCCGGATCGAGAAGGCAGACGAAATGTTCAGACACGCGCGCGCATTCCGTAACCCGGAACCGCACCATGACGGCCGGCCATCCAATTCAGATCTCTGTCAAAAAACAAGGAAAAACCCAAATCGTCTATGCATGCCTCAATGCCTTCCGCACCATGTCGCGGCAATAGAGCCCAGGAAATGACACCAAAAAAGAATTAAGAAAATATACCCTCGACCGCTCGATCCGCGGGGAACGCGATCAATCTCCAAATACGACCGTCTTGCTGCCATTCAGGATCACCCGGTCGTCCAGATGGCAGCGCACGGCGCGCGAGAGAACGCGCCGTTCGATATCACGCCCCTTACGCACCAGATCGTCAGGCGTGTCGCTGTGGCTGACACGTTCGACATCCTGCTCGATGATCGGTCCTTCATCGAGATCCGCCGTTACATAATGCGCCGTGGCGCCGATCAGCTTCACCCCGCGTGCGTGGGCCTGATGGTAAGGACGCGCGCCCTTGAAGCCCGGCAGGAAGGAATGATGGATATTGATGCACTGGCCCGACAGCCGCGCGGACAGGGAATCCGACAGCACCTGCATGTAGCGGGCCAGCACGACCAGTTCGGCATTGGTCCGCTGCACCAGGCCCCACAATTCTTCTTCCTGTTCCGCCTTGTTGTCGCGCGTGACCGGCAGGTAGTGGAAGGGAATGCCCCCCATGTCGATATGGGCGTAGGTCTCGCGCGGGTGATTCGCGACGATCGCGGTCGGGATCATCGGCAGTTCACCGATTCGCCAGCGATAGAGCAGGTCGACCAGGCAGTGGTCGAATTTCGAGACCATCAGCAGGACCCGGCGGCGCACCGCGCGGTCATGCAGCGTCCAGTTCATGCGGAAGCGCGACGCCACGGCATCGAGCCGCGCCCGCAGCCATTGGGTCCGCTCGGCATCGGCCGAGCCGGTGAAGACGACGCGCATGAAGAACACGCCGCTTTCCGTATCGTCGAACTGCTGGGCCTCGATGATATTGCCATCGGCTTCGTACAGGGTCGTGGCGATCGCCGCCACGATGCCCGGCCGGTTGGGGCAGGACAGAGTGAGTGTCCAGGTTGTCGGCCCCTGCGCCCCGTGATCAGTCATGCCGGACAATCCACCAACAGAAGCTCCTGAAAACGCACGCCCGATACCATAGGGGTCGCCTCCGGGAACTCAAGCCCCCCGGTTGCGTTCCGCCGGCGGCCGCACGGCCCGCCATGCGGCTTCCAGCGCATCGGCGATCGTATCGAACGGCGCGCTCCATCGATCTGCCGGGCAATCGCCGCTCCCCGCCTCGCCGATCGCGGCCCGCCAGCGCGGGGCCTGCGCAACATCCGGCGCGCGTTCGATCCGCACGACGCGGTCCTCGGGGATGCGCGACAGCAGGCGGGCCAGGCGGCGCTCCGGCGTCATGGGCGTTGCGTAATTATGAGACATCGGCCGTTCTCCCGACAGTGAAGCTGGGCCGTCTGGCGGCATCGGGCAAGTGGTTTCGGTTGCATCGGAAGCCCCGAGCGGTTTCAACAGTGGAACGCCCCCGGACCCTTCGTCCGCCCGCCGTCCCCCGTAGCAGCACCATATATAAGGAGCCCCCGTGTCCCCTTTCCCCGGCTTTCTGCCCGACGAACCGATCGACAGTGTCGCTCACCTGATCCAGACCGCGCTGACGCCAATCTTCATGCTGTCGGGGATCGGCACGCTGCTGAACCTGTTCAACACCCGGCTGGCACGGGTATCGGACCATATCGAGAAATCCAACGACGCGCTGGCAACGACCAAGGCCCCGACGGAGCGCCGCCATCTGCGCCAGCATATCCGGCACCTGCACCGGCGCACCCTGTTGCTCGATGCATCGATCCTGCTGGCCGCCGTCGGCGGAGCGGCCACCTGCGGCGCGGCCTTCGTGCTGTTTCTGGGTAGCCTGCGCGATTCCTCGGTGGCGTCATGGCTGGTGGTGATGTTCGGCATGGCCCTGATCTGCACAGTGGCCGCGCTGGCCGCGTTTCTGTGTGACAGCCTGGCCGCATGGCATGGTCTGCGCATGACCACATCCTGGGCACGGTCCACCCACCCGAAAGACTGAGCGATCGGCCGGCAGGGGCCGGATTTCTTCATTAAAAATGTGACAGGCCATAAAATGGGCAATATGCCTATTTTATGCGCTTTCCTGTTGAGTCCAGTCGTCGGTCGCCCGTGTTCCGCACAAAAATTCGCCAGAAATGGTCCGATTCGTTTTTCTGACTCCGGACAATAAACAGGACGCTGTTTACGAAGTGAACAGACTATTCATCCGATGGTTACTATGCGTTTTTTAACCATCAGGTCTCATGTTCTTTTGTATTGCGAGAGACCCGATTTCGGTGTTGGTTCCGCACCCAACACCAACCCATAGGATTTCGGATAATGTTTATTCAGGAAATTGGCAATCTCGTCGCCAGTTCGATGAACGTCGCGTCGTTCCTCCCGCTCGTCGCATTTCTGCCGATCGTTGCCGCGCTGATGCTGGCCACTGCCGTCGCCGACCGCATCGCCTGATGCGGCGGCCATGGCGGCCGGTCTGTGTGACCTGCACCATGGCCTGCCTGCCTGACGGCGGGCATAAGGTCCGGCCTGAGTCGGATCCGGATGGTTTTCCATCCGCCCGGCGTGCTGTTTCCGCGCCGAGCCTCGCCCTGCCCTGGATGACCGGCCCGGACTGATCCGGCTGGCTCTGTCCTGGGGGCGGGCCTATCTTTGACCGAGACTTTCCCTATGCCCCGGCCTGCTCGGGCCGTCGTTGTTACGGCGCGCTGTCGGTCGGGTCGATCGCGTAGGCGGAGAGGTCCAGCGTGCGGTGCATCACGCCCTGGGCGCGCAGGAAATCCATGAAAACGCGATAACGCCGGCCGTTGAGCAGCGCCGGCTGCTTGCAGACGCGCGGCAAGGTCGCGGTCCAGGCGGCGCGGTTCAGCGGCGTGTCGAGTTCCGGGTGGTCGTGCACCGCCTGGTCCAGAATCGCGTCCGGGTGGTTCAGCAGGGCGTTGGTGCCTTCTTCCAGCGCCTGCATGAAGCGGACGATCTTCGCATCGCGGGCATGGTCGCGCGGGGCGAGAAAGATCAGTTCGTCATTCAGCGGAACGCCATGTTCCTCGGGGTAGAACGCCACCGGGTCGAACCCCTTCTGTCGGAGGTCGATCAGTTCGTAGGTCCGGGTCGCGCCGATCACCGCATCGACCGAATGCGACATTAGGGCCTGTTCGAGCTGGAAATTGACGTTTACCTGCCGCACGTCGGACAGCGACAGGCCGACCGACCCCAGCATCGCCGCCAGCACCGCGTCATCGACGCCGGCCATCGAGATGCCGATTGTCTTGCCTTTCAGGTCCTTCAGGGATTTGAGGCCCGGTGCCGCGATCAGCGTATCCAATGGCGTGTCGATCATCGTGCCGACCCGGACCAGCGGAATGCCCTGGTCGGCGAGCATGCCGAGCTGGGTCTCGTAGGACACCGCCAGATCGGCCTGCCCCGCCGCCACCAGCCGCGCCGGCGATCCGGGGTCGGACGGTGCGATCAGGCGCACCTGCAACCCGTGACGGCGAAAGGCGCCGCTGTAATCCGCCGCCAGCAGGGCCGCGTGATCGGCGTTCAGGAACCAGTCGAGGATCACCGTGACCGTTTCGGGCGCGTCGGCTCGTGCCGTCGGGAGGCCGAGGAACACACACGACAATATTAGCAGCAATATTAGCAGCAGGCGACGCAGGGTGATCATGGGGGCTCTCTCTTCTTCTTTTTCTGAAGAAAAAGAAGCAAAAAGACTTTTATCCGTTCAGGGACATCGTATGCCCCAGGCACAAGGCTCCTGAACGAATCAAAGTTTTTTGGTTCTTTTTTTTCAAAAAAGAACGACCTTCCGTTACGGCGGTGTCGGACCGAACAGGCCGATATCAAGATGCTTGCCGGTCGAATAATTCAACCCCGAGACCCGGCCGAACTCGATCACATCCAGCCCATCGGCATGAAGACGGTCGCGGAACGCCGGCTCGTCCTTTCGGTCCACCAGCGCCAGGCCGCAGGCCCGGTTGTCGCGCAGCACGTCTGCCGCATCCTTCGGGCCGACCAGAACCGTATTCTGCCCTACGAGGAAGACCAGGCTGGGCTCGGAGAAGGAGGGCGAGACGACCACGGTATCGGGGCATGGCCGGTAATCATCGACCAGCGCCGCCAGGCGGGGGCTGAGCCAGATCGTCTTCAGGGCCGGCACCACCGTCAGGAACAGGCCGACATGAATGATGATCGCGGCGGCGATGGCGGACATCGCCGCGTGCAGTATCTGGCGGCGGACCAGAAGCCGGGTGGCGATGACCAGCAGCGGTAGCGCGCCGAGGGGTATCAGCAGGGACGCCGGCACGATTTCATGTTCCAGCCACCACAGCAGCACCGGGCCGGCGACGGACAGGACGAGGCCGACCACCAGCCATAATGCGCCATATAGCGCCAGCCCCGCGCGAGCCGCGCGCGAGGCGGGCCAGCGCCAGCGGTCGGGCGTGGTCATGATCGCCGCCGCCGCCAGCAGGGCGATGGCCGGGTAGGTCGGCAGGACGTAATGCGGCAGCTTGGTTGCGATCGCCTCGAACACCAGCCAGTGCGGCACGATCCAGCACAGCAGGAAGCGCACGGGCGGCGTGTGGCGCTGGGCCCAGACGAAGGGCAGCGCCAGCGCCGCGAACAGCGACCCGGGCCAGAAGGCCAGCGCGAAGGCCGCCAGGTGATAACCCGGCGGCAGGCCGTGCGCCTGCTGCCCGCTGGCGACCTTGCCGAGGAAATTGGTGCCGACGGCGCGCGAGAAGAAATCGCCGTGGCTGACCACGCCGATCGCGATGCACCAGGGCAGGACGATTGCCAGCATCACCAGCCATCCCCATGCCGGCCGCAATCGGCGCCACCAGTCGATGCGCCGTTCCACCAGTGCCAGGGCCAGCGGGGTGCCGAAGCCGGGGATCAGGACCACCGGGCCCTTCAGCATCAGGCCCGCCCCCAGCGCCACCCAATAGAGCAGGGCCGCCGAAACGGGCGTGGGTTGCCCCTTTACACGGTCCAGATAGGCGCGCAGCAGACCGGTTTCGGCCAGCAGGACCGTGAGCAGCAGGGTGCTGTCGATGGTGGCCATGCGGCCTTCGGCCGTCATCAGCACCGATACCGCCAGCAGGGCCGCCGCCAGCAGCCCGCTGGCGGGGCCGAACAATGTGGCGCCGATCCAGGCCGTCAGCACCACCGAAGCCGTGGCCGCCAGCAGCGAGGGAATCCGGTAGGGCCAGACCGCCCGGCGGTCCAGCGTACCGGTGGCGGCCACCGATGCGGCCTCCAGCCAGTAGATTCCGGCCGGTTGCAGATAGCGCGGCTTGTCCTGGAAACGGACATCGATGAAATCGCCGCTGCGCAGCATCTGTGCGCTGGCTTCCATATAGCGGGGTTCATCGCGATCCAGCGGCGGCAGGCTGGCCCGCCCCGGAAGCAGAAGCATGAAGGTGCCCAGCGCGAGCAGAAGATAATGACGCACGGTCAGCCGTGTCATCCGGCACGTCTCCTCGGGAAGGATCGGGATGGGGGCTGTCGGTTCGAGCGCGCCGAACCGGCCCATCAGGCCGCCAGCGGCGGCATTTGCAACAGGCTCTTAGCGTTCCGTGACCCGACGCGGCAACCGCGTGCGGTTGATCAGCCATATCACGCCGAGCAGATCCCGGAACCCGACCAGCGCACGATTGAAATTGGTGTATTTGGACGATCCGTGCAGCCGGTTGCGGTGTCGGACCGGCTGGCAGAGCAACGGCGTGCCATAATGGCCGAACAGCGCCGGCAGAAAGCGATGCACGCCTTCGAATTGCGGCAGGCGCAGGAAATCCGCCCGTCTGAACAGTTTCAGCGGCGCGCCGGTATCCGGGCATCCGTCCCGCAACAGGCGCCGACGGAGACCATTGGCGAACCGGGTTGCCAGACGCCGCGACAGGGTGTCCTGCCGACGCAGCCGGACGCCGACGACCAGCGGTGCCGGCCCCTGGGCCTTCTGCGCCAGCTCGAACATCCGGACGATTTCCATGGGATCATCCTGCCCGTCACCATCGAGGGTGGCGATCCACTGGCCGCGCGCAGCCTCGACCCCGGTGCGTACGGCGGCGGATTTGCCGAGCCGGCGGTCGTGACTGAGGATGCGCAGATCGGGAAGGATGCCGTCGGTCCTGGCCGCGACCAGGGCCTCGACGGTGCCGTCGGTACTGCCGTCATCGACGAAGATGATTTCGCACGGCGGCAGCGCGCGGGCGGCCTCGGCCAGTTCGGCGCAGACCGGGCGGATATTCTCCGCCTCGTTCAGAACCGCCGCCACAATGGACAGGACCGGTTCGGAACGATCGGAAGTGGCGAGCGGGGCCAGTAACCCGGTTCCGCTCAGGCAGCGCGTGAGGACAGGGCCGACGGCAGGTCGGCGATCGAACGGTCGACGATCTGCTGTCCGGTTTCGGCCGGAAGGGCAATCGTCAGCGCGTCGCGCGTGGCCTGAACCGCCACGTCGATCGCCACCTGACGGACTTCACGCACCGCGCTGCGCTCGGAGGCGGCGATACGGTCGCGGGCCATCTGCTCGCGACGGGCGGCCACGGCCTCGGCCTCGCGCTTCGCGTCCTCGGCAATCCGGCTGGCTTCGGCCAGCGAATGCTCGACCAGGGCGCGGGCCTCGGCCAGCGCCGTTTCACGCTCGCGCGTGGCATCCTCAAGCATCTGCTCGGCCTCGCGGCGCAGGCGTGCGGCTTCGTCGAGGTCGGCGCGGATGCGCTCGGCCCGCGCGTCGAGAGCCGTGGCCAGCGGTGCCCAGATCTTCCTGCCGAACAGGATGAAGAAAAGGAAGAAGGCGACGGCCGTCCAGAAACGGGGTTCGTGCAGCATGGTCTTGAACCTGTTCCTTACTGTGGCGCGATCAGAGGCCGCGCGCCGTGGCGGCGTGGTCTACCGTCCGGGCCACCACATCGGCGGGCACCGATGCACCGGTCACCTGACGCACCAGCGCCTGTGCTGTTTCATCGGCGATCTGGCGCAGTGACCCGAGGGCAGCCTTGCGCGCAGCGGCGACGCGGGCTTCCGCCTCGTGAATCTCGACGGCCAGGCGGGCGTTCATCTCCTGCGTCTGCCGCAGGGCGCTGAGGCGCGCGTCCTCGATCACCTTGTCGACATTCGCCTGCGCCTCGGCCATCGCGGTGCGACGGGCCTGATGCAGTTCGTCCACCGCGCCATCGGCTTCGGCCTTGGCACGACGGGCGATGTCCAGATCGTTGTCGATCGTCTGGCGGCGGCTGGTCAGTACCGCTTCGACCTTCGGCAGCGCCGACCGGCTGAGCAGGACATACAGCACCAGGAAGATCACCGCGCCCCAGATCACCTGGCCGATGACGTAGGGGTTGGCGAAATCCAGCTGTGGCATGCCCGCGGCCCGCGCGCCCGGCGCGGCCATTACCATCACGGGCAAGGCCAGCGCGAGCGGCGTCGCGAGAGACGCCACCCGGCGGATGCTTGAGGCCGCGGAACGTGCCACGTTGGTCTCCGGTCTCAGACGAACAGGATCAGGAAGGCGATCAGCAGGGCATACAGGGCCACGGCTTCCGTCAGGGCGAAGCCGAGCATGCCCAGGCCGAACACGTGCGGACGCGCGGCGGGGTTGCGGGCAATGCTGCTGACCAGCGTGGAGAAGATGTTACCCAGGCCGATGCCGACGCCGGCGAGGGCGATAACGGCGATACCGGCACCAATTTCCCGGGCTGCAGCGATGTCCATAGCGAGGCTTTCCTTGTATTTGGTTCAGGCGTTCAAAAGGGCTGGGGCGACGTCGCGGTCAGTGCGCGACCGCCTCCCGCAGATAGATGCAGGTGAGGATCGCGAAGACGTAGGCTTGCAACGCACCCACCAGCAATTCGAGCGCCATCAGCGCGACATTGATGACCACGGGACCGACGGCGAGCGCATCGCCGATCAGTCCGAGCCCGGCCAGCATGATCGTGAAGGCGGCGAACATTTCCAGCATCACGTGACCGGCCACCATGTTGGCGAACAAACGGATCGACAGGCTCACGGGACGCGACAGGAATGAGAGGATTTCGATCGGCACCAGCAGCGGCGCCAGGGCCATCGGCGCGCCTGCGGGCATGAAATGCGCGAAGAATTTCGCGCCCTGCACCTTCAGCGAGACGATCACCGACAGCACGAACACCATCAGCGCCAGCGCAACGGTGACGGCGACATGGCTGGTGAAGGCGAAGGAGAAGGGCAGCAGGCCTAGATAATTGCCGGCCAGGATGAAGAAGAACAGCGTGAAGACGAACGGGAAGAACGCACGCCCCTCCGGACCGATCGTATCCACGGCCATGTTATGAATGAAATCGTAGCAGATTTCAGCCGCTGCCTGCAGGCGACCCGGCACCACGGCCTTGGGACGCATGCCCACATACAGAAATGCCAGCACCGCGACCGAGGCCACGATCATCATGAGGGGCGACTGACTGAAACGCAGCGCCTCGCCCAGGCCACCCAGAACGGGATGGAGCTCGAACTGACCCAATGCGTCGATGGTGGATCCGGCCGCCAACTTCGTCTTCCCTCTACCGTTCCGGCCCCGCATCCGGGCCCGGCTTGTCCTCCAGGGCGTCCTGCGGCCTGACGAGACGCCAGACATTCAGTACGCCCGCGGCCCCGCCCAGTAATGAAAACAGGATCAGGAACACCGGGCGACAGCCCAGCCAACGATCGAGCCCCCATCCCATCGCGACCCCGACGACCAGGCCCGCCACCATTTCGATGCCGGCCCGCAGAACGGTGCCTACGGTGGTGATGTCGTTACCTTGCGACCCTGCCTCGGCTGCCCGGTTCGGATTGTTCCGATCCATGGCCTGCTTCAGGCGCTTGTCGAAGGCGTGACGGGAGCTGTCCGTTTCCTTACCCAATTTTTACACCTCCAGGCAGGTGCAGGCGCTAGCTAACGATGCGGCAGAAACCTGTCAAGCAAACGCTTTTGTTTCGGGACGCGGAAAAGCGGCGCCCCTGCTCTGTCACGCATGGAATGGGTGACAGTTCCCGGCATGGCTGCCCCGGAGGCACAGATGACATCGCGTTAATGCAATACAGGAATATCAGACATGATTTTATTGCATGAGCAACGACAGCGCTTTCCTGGGCTTCCCGTTCCCCGAAACGCCAGTCCGACCCGGCTTTTACGGATGAACGCTGCCACCGGGGATTTCGTCATAAGCCGCACTGCCCGGGAAGGGACCCGCCACCGGAGCGGCAGCCGGAGCGACATGGACGGTCTGGCCCATCGCCGGACCGATTTCCCTGGCGTCGATGGCGGTCCCGAGCGCACTGGTGCTGCCATTGCCCACGGCATGCAGGGTCTGGCCCGGTTTCAGCCATGCGGCCAGGCGCGTCGCTTCCGCCGGTGCGAGGTGAATCACGCTGTAATCCTGCATCACCGCGCCCACCAGCCGGCCATGCAGGCTGTAGAGCGGCGCGCGGACCGTGCCGTCTATCACGATATCCGGCCCGGACGTGGTGACCGGCAGCCGGGCGGATATTGTTTCGGCATCCTCGACCGCGCGGCCGCGCTGGTCTTCGATCTCGTAAGCGCGGACGATAGGCAGGTCGCGTCCGTGCAGGCCGCGTGCGGAAATCTTCTCGCCCGGCTTGACCAGGCTGGCCACGGCCAGCCCGAGTTCGTGCGAGCACAGGATTTCGGTGCCGTCGGTGAGGATCAGGCCGTCGATATCGCCGCCCGGCGTCGGCAGATAATGCGCCACCGTGCCGGTCGTGACCGGCAGCGGCGATAAATCATAGGCCGAGACCGGCTGGCTGGCAGCCATCGCCGGGCCGGCGATCAGGACTGACAGACCGGCCATCGCCGGAAGAAGGTGGGAACGCCGCACACTCGCCATGCCTGCTCTCGTCATCTGCCTGATCGTCTTTTTCCATCGTCCCGGAACGGATCCGCCGGGCGGGATAGTGAAGTCGATCCCGCCCGGCGCGACAATCCCCCGAGGAAGAGGATCAGTGCCGGAAGTGGCGCATACCTGTGAACACCATGGCGATGCCGGCACGGTCGGCGGCGGCGATCACCTCGTCATCGCGGATCGACCCGCCGGGCTGGATCACGGCCGTGGCTCCCGCCGCGATCGCGGCCTCCAGCCCGTCGGCGAACGGGAAGAAGGCGTCGGACGCCACCACGCTGCCTGCCGTCAACGGCTGGTCGAGCCCTGCGGCGCGCGAGGCGTCCGCCCCCTTGATCGCGGCGATGCGCGCGGAATCCACGCGGCTCATCTGGCCCGCGCCGATCCCGACCGTGGCCTGATCCTTGGCGTAGATGATGGCATTCGACTTTACGTGCTTGCACACGCGGAAGGCGAAGATCAGATCCGCCATTTCGGCCTCGGTCGGGGCGCGCTGCGTCACCACCTTCAGTTCGGCCGGGACGATGCGGCCGTTATCGCGCGTCTGGGCCAGGAAGCCGCCCGCGACCGAGCGGATGATCACGCCTCCTTCGGCCGGATCGGGCAGCGCGCCGGTCAGCAGCAGGCGCAGGTTCTTCTTGCGCGACAGGATCTCGCGTGCCTCGTCCGTCGCGTCGGGGGCCACGATCACCTCGGTGAAGATGGCGGCGATGCGTGCCGCGGCCTCGGCGTCCAGCGTGCGGTTCAGGGCGACGATGCCGCCGAAGGCCGAGACCGGGTCGCAGCGCAGCGCCAGGTCCCATGCCGCCGACAGGCTGTCGGCGGTCGCGATGCCGCACGGGTTGGCATGTTTGACGATGACCACCGCCGGCGCATCGAATTCCGCCACCGCCTCGAACGCGGCGTCGGTATCATTCAGATTGTTGTAGGACAGCGCCTTGCCCTGGATCTGCCGCGCGGTGGCGACGCCGGGGCGGTTGCTGCCATCGGCGTAGAAAGCCGCCTGCTGGTGCGGGTTTTCGCCGTAGCGCAGGCTTTCCCGACGCTGGCCCGCCACCGTCAGGCGCTCGGGCAGCACGTCGCCGCGCTGGGCGGCGAACCAGGCGGCGATGGCGGCGTCATAGGCGGCGGTGCGGGCATAGGCCGCGCCGGCCAGCGCGCGCCGTGCTTCCAGCGTGGTGCCGCCTTCCGACAGCGCCGCGATGATGGCGCCATATTGCGCCGGGTCGGTCAGGACCACGACGTGATCGTGGTTCTTGGACGCGGCGCGGATCAATGCCGGACCGCCGATATCGATATTCTCGATACAGTCCTCGGCGCCGGCACCGGAGGCGACCGTGGCCTCGAACGGGTAGAGATTCACCGCGATCAGGTCGATCGGCGCGATGCCGTGCTGTTCCATCTGCGCGACATGGGCCGGCAGGTCGCGGCGGCCCAGGATACCGCCATGGATCTGCGGCACCAGCGTCTTGACCCGGCCATCGAGGATTTCAGGAAAGCCGGTATGGTCCGATACCTCGGTCACCTTCAACCCGGCCTCGCGCAGGGCACGGGCCGATCCGCCGGTCGAGAGGATCTCGGCCCCATGCGCGATCAGGGCGCGGGCGAGGTCGAGCAACCCCGTCTTGTCGGAAACGGAAATCAGGGCACGGCGGACCGGCACGGGCGTCTGGGTCATCGCGGGGGCGACCTTTCACGATTGGGCGGCAGGAAAGCCCGCGTCCTTAGTCCAACCTGGGCGGACGGAGCAACAGACGTGTGGGCGGGGCTGTCGTATCCGCAGGGGAGGTCTTCTGTTCTTTTTTGCAAAAAAGAACCAAAAAACTCTGATCCGGTCGGGAGCCTTGTGGTCGGGACATGCGCTGTCCCTGAACGATTGAAAGTCTTTTTGCTTCTTTTTCTTCAGAAAAAGAAGAAACCTTTCCGCACCGTTTCGATCATGTCTCGCGCGATCGGCAAAGGCGCGCCATCCAGACTGACGACCGGCCGAACCGACAGGCTGTTAACCAGAATAGCCCCCCCGGCGAGATCATCCGGCATCAGCGAGGCTTCCGCGACCAGACCGGCTTCCAGCAGCACGGCCCGCGCGATGCCGGGCAGCGCGCCGTCCGCGACCGGGGGCGTCAGCAAGCGCCCGTCACGCAGGGCGAGCACGGTGCTGACGGTGCTTTCGGCCACCTGGCCCGCGCCGTTCAACAGCAGCGCGTCGTCGGCGCCGCGCTGCTCGGCTTCCAGTCGGGCCAGGATATTGGGCAGGTAATTCAGGCTTTTGATCCGTGAGAGGGGAGAGTGCGCGTCGCGCCGGATCCGGGTGCTGACGATCAGGCTTGCTGGCCCCGGCGCGGGTGCGGCCGGAAAGGGTGCGATCAGAAGCGTGGGATGCGGCCGGGGGGGCGGGAGCAGGCCGCGCGGGCCACAGCCGCGCGTCAGCGTGAGGCGCAAGGTGCCCTCGTCCAGGGTATTCCGGCGTACGACCTGATGCAGGGCAGCTTCGATCGCGTCCAGGTCGGGTTCGGGGAACAGGAGTGTCGCCGCGCCGTCGCGCAGCCGGTCGAGGTGGCGCGGGAGATGGGCGATATGGCCGGCCGAGACCCGCATGGTCTCGAACAATCCGTCGCCCAGGGTCAGGCCGCGATCGGCGGGGTCGATCCGCGCCGCGTCCCGCGCGATCAGGCGGTCGTCGAGCCAGAGGAAATTCATGGTATCGCCTCGAACAGGGCCAGGAGCGGGGCGATTTTCAGGCACATTTCCGCGTATTCCCGCTGGGGGTCCGACAGGATCGTGATCCCGCCGCCCGCCGCCGCCACGATCGTATCGGGGGTCGCGGCCAGGGCGCGGATGATGACTGAACTGTCCATGGCACCATCGGTTCCGATGCGGAAAACGATCCCGCAATAGGGTCCGCGATCCGTTTCCTCCAGTTCGTCGATGATGCGCATTGCCTGATGCTTCGGCGCGCCCGTCACCGATCCGGGCGGCAGGGAGGCGCGGAGCAGGTCGATCGCGTCCTGCCCCGGTGCGAGCGTCGCCGCGACTTCGGAGACCAGATGATGGACATGGGCGAAGGTTTCGACCGACAGCAGTTCGGGCACGCTGACGCTGCCGATCCGCGCCACGCGGCCCAGATCGTTGCGCATCAGGTCCACGATCATCAGGTTCTCCGCCCGCTCCTTGTCGTCCGCGGCCAGGTCGGCGCGGAGACGGTCGTCCTGCTCGGGCGTGGTGCCACGCGGGCGGGTGCCCTTGATCGGCCTCGTCCGCGCCACCCGGTCGCGCCCCAGATGCACGAACCGCTCGGGGGAGGCCGACAGCAGGCTGAATGCCCCCCCGCAGGCCAGCCATGCACCGAACGGCGCCGGCACGGCCCGACGCAGCGCCCGGTAGATGTCGATATCGGCCAGGCCATGCGGTCGCCGGGCGACATGACGGCCGGTGATGTTGACCTGAAAGATCTCGCCGGCGGAGATCCGCTCGACCGCCGCCGCCACGGCGGCGACATAGTGATCCGGGGTGCGGTCGGGCACGAATGGGGCGGGCGGGAGCGTCACGGGCGGCGGGGCCGGGGGCAGCGCGGCCCATTCGGCATGGAATGCGGCGAACAATTGATCCGCGTCCGGACGGATGGTCGCCAGATGCACCTGACGATGCTCGCGATCGAACAGCAGCGCATGGTCGTACAGGGCTGCCGACAGGTCCGGTCGGGTGGGATCGGGCTGGTGGCGGGTCGGGATTCCCTCGGCCCATTGCCCCACACCGTACCCAGCAAACCCGATGACACCGCCGGCGAACGGCCACGGCCCGGTGTCCGCGACCGGTGCCAGGGCCAGAAGAGTCCTGAGCGCCTGGAGAGGGTCGGTGCCGGCTACGGGCACGCCGTCACGCCGGCAGAGGCCGCCGCGCCACTCCAGCACATGAACGGGACGGCGGCACAGGATGATCCAGCGGGCGCGCGGACCGGGCGCGCCGCCGCTGTCCAGGCAGGCCAGCCATGGCTCGTCCCGCCATGCCCACAGCACATCGTCCGGGTCTCGCCACGGCAGGAATGTGGTCGTTACGATGCCGGCTGGCCGGTCCATCGGACCTTACGTCCCGGTAGCGAAATCGTCGATCAGGTCCATGACCTCGGCGACATCCGAGGCTTCCATCACCCGGTGGGCCAGGCGGCGGCAATCCTCGAAAGACAGGGCGCGCACCGTCTTCTTGACCCGAGGCACCGCCGAGGCGGTCATGGAGAACGAGCGCAGGCCCAGGCCGATCAGCAGCGGCACCACGCGCGGGTCGCCCGCGATCTCGCCGCAGAGCGAAATGGGGCGATACTGGCGTAGCGCGGCCTCGGTCGCGGCCTGGATCAGGCGCAGTACGGCCGGGTGGAGCGGGTGGTAGAGCGACGCGACCTCGGCGGAGGCCCGATCCACCGCCAGCGTGTACATCGTCAGGTCGTTGGTGCCGATGGCCAGGAATTCGGCCTCCTGCGCCAGCGCGTCCCCCATGATGGCGGCGGCCGGGGTTTCGACCATGATGCCCAGCGGTGGCAGGCTGTCGCCCAGCGGTATGCCCTTGCGACGCAGCCGGCGGGCCACGCGATGATAGATCTCCCGCGCCTCGCGCAGTTCGGGCACGATCGTGACCATCGGCAGCATCACTCGGACCGGGCCGGCGACGGATGCCTTGAGGATGGCGGCGAACTGGGTTTCCAACACGGCGGGATGGCGCAGCAGCAGGCGCAGCCCGCGCATGCCCAGCGCGGGGTTGATGGTGTCGCCTTCCTGATTCAGCCCGGCGCGCTCCAGGGCTTCGCTGTGCTTCTCGCCGCCCCAGTCCACGACGCGGATCGTGGTGGTATCGCCCGCCATCGTGCCGATGATCTCGGCATAGATCGCCGCCTGCCGGTCTTCGTCCGGCATGGCTTCGGCATTCATGAACAGGAATTCGGTGCGCAGCAGGCCGATGCCCGAGGCGCCGGACTGGGCGATCAGCGGCAGTTCGGCCGGCAGTTCCAGATTGGCCTGCAATTGCAGTTTCTCGCCGCTGGACAGGCGGGCGGGCAGACGGCGCAAACGGCCCAGCGCCTGCCGTTCGCGCGCATGGTCGGCCACGCCGCGGCGGGCGACCGCCAGTGTCTCCTCGTCCGGGTCGATCACCACCTGGCCCGTCGTGCCGTCCACCACCATGGTCGCGCCGTCGCGCGCGCGCGCCGTGAGCCCGTGGGCGGCCAGCACGGTGGGAATGCCCAGCGCACGGAGCATGATGGCGGTGTGATCGGTCGATCCGCCCTCCTCGGTCGCGACCGCGACGATGCGCGAGGGATCGATCAGCGCCGCGTCGGCGGGGCGCAACTGCTCGGCGACCAGCACCGTGCCGGCGGGCACCGCGCTGAAGGAACGGAACGGCGCGCGGCCCAGATTGCGCATCAGGCGCTGGCCGATTTCACGAAACTCGCCGGCGCGGCGTTGGGCGGCCGCGGCATCCTCGCCGCCGAATTGGGCTCCGTCGTGCAGCAGGGCCTGCGCCAGGCTCTCGGTTTCCTCGCGAACCGCCAGTTCCGCCGTGCGCCCGTCGCGGACGATCCGGTCGTGAATGCCGCGTTGCAGGCGCGAGGGGCCGAGCATCCGGCGATAGACTTCCAGCAGCGAGCCGATCTCGATCTGACCATCCTCGGGCAGGATCGCCAGCCGGTCGCGCAGTCGCTCGATCTGCCGCACCGAGCGTTCGATCGCCTCGGCCAGCCGCGCCAGTTCATGGTCCGGGTCGTCGGTACGGGCGGAGGCGTCGATATCCGGCGCGGGGCTTTCCAGCACCAGCATCGCCGGGCCGATCGCCACGCCACCGACCGTCGCGTCACCGCTCAGGCGGATTTCGGCCGTTGCCGGGGCCGCGCTCCGGGGGCGGCGCCGGCGGCGGGGAGGAACCTGGTCGGGGGTGTCAGTCGTCTTCATGGAAGCCAGCCTCGATCAGGGCCGTCAGGGCCTCGATCGCCGCATGGGCATCCCATCCGGTGGCCATCAGCGTCACGGATTCTCCGCGACCGGCCCCCAGCATCATCAGCCCCATGATCGAGCGCGCCGAGACCGTCTGGTCGCCACGCCGGACCTCGACATTCGCATCGAACTGTTCGGCCACCGTGACCAGCCGCGCGGCGGCGCGGGCATGCAGACCCCGGCGATTGACCATCGTCGCCGTCACGGACAGGACATCGGGGTCCTCGGGATCGAGCCCTCCGGGGGACATTTCGGCGCCGGACATGTGTCCTCAGCCGACCGACGCGGCCCGCTGCTCGCCCATCAGGCAGCTCCGGGCACCGCCCAGGCATTGCGGCGGCAGGTGGGAGGCGGTGGAGATATATTTGCGCCCGGCCCCCTCGGCGAGGTCGGCGCATTCCTCCAGCGTATGGCCGTTGCGGATCTGCGCCAGCTTGACCAGCATCGGCACGTTGACGCCGGCCAGAACCTCGACCCGCGCGCTTTCCATCATGGAGATCGACAGGTTCGAAGGCGTGCTGCCGAACATGTCGGTCAGCAGCAGGACGCCGTCGCCCGTATCGACGCCGGCAATCACCTTTTGCAGATCCACACGACGCAGCACCGGGTCGTCCCCGGCCTCGACGTTCAGCGTTGCGAGTTGTTCCTGCGGCCCGACCACATGTTCCATCGCGCGCCTGAGTGTCTCGCCCAACGCGCCATGGGTAACGAGGACCATACCGATCATGAAGAATATCGCCCTTCCACGACGTCCGTCACAGGCTCTTTCGGCCGGCTGGCCCACCGCCAACGATATCGGCCCTGCCGCGCCAGTTCACGATGCATGACGATGACCGACCATGCGCCCTGTCCGTCCGCCCCTGATGACGGGACATCGGATGGCGCCGCGCCAATGTCAATACGATGCGTCTTTCCTGGCCTCTCGCATGTTCCCGCGCATTCCGCAAGACGCTCGGCCAGGGCCTCGACGATCGTGACCGAACGATGCCGGCCGCCCGAACAGCCGATGGCGATGGTGGCGTATTTCTTGCCCTCGCGCACGAAGCGGGGCAGCACCAGCCCCAGCATGCCGTCGATCTGGTCCAGGAAGCGCGGATAGTCGGGATCGGCGGCGACATATGCCGCGACCTCGGGGTCCAGGCCGGTTTGGGCCGCCAGTTCGGCGACATAATAGGGATTGCGCAGGAACCGGGCGTCGAACACCATATCGGCCTCGCGCGGCAACCCGGCGGGAAAGGCGAAGGACATCAGCGCCACCGTCAGCCCGCCGCCCTGCCGGTCGGTGCCGGGAGCGAACCGCGTTTCGATCACCTGCCGTAATTCGGGAGGCGGAAGGTCCGAGGTGTCGATCACCATGTCGGCGGCCGCCCGCAGCCGGGCGGTGAGTTCGATTTCCGCCTCGATCCCGTCCTTTACCGCGCCGCGCATCGCCAGCGGATGGCGGCGGCGGGTGGCGGTGTAGCGGCGCAGCAGCACGCTTTCCTCGGCGGTCGCGTAGATCAGTTCGGCCTGCAGGCCCGGATTGACGCGCAGGCGCCCCAGCGCGGCCATGACCGCCGCCGCGTCGAACCCCCTGGTGCGCGAGTCCACGCCGATCGCCACCGGCTGTTCGGCACGGGTCACGATTTCGTCCAGCATGCCCAGCGGTGGGTTGTCGATCACCTCGTATCCCAGATCTTCCAGGATGCGCAGGATCGACGATTTTCCCGCACCGGACAGGCCGGTTACCAGCAGGATGCGGCGCGGCGCCGGGGCTCCGTCGAGTAAAGAATCCGTCACGGGAAATCCTGGCTGAACAAGAGGCCGGACACCTTCGGGCACGGGAGCCGCCTGGAGATCAGGCGGGGCTCACGACACCGTCCCCCACGCATGGGATACTGAAAGGGCCGACTTGGGAAGCGGCATAGGGATTACAATTGCTCGAAGGTTAAAATCTTGCAACGACCGGCGAGCCCGTCAAGGGCCAGGTTGATCCGCGCCACGGCCGACGACAATGCCGGGTCCAGCCGGATTTCCGGCAGGCCGGTCACAGGATCGTGCAGCGATGCGGGCAACCGGTCGGGCCGTTCCTCCGGCCTGACCAGCCTGACGACCAGGACCGCCTGGGCCTCGGCCACGAACGGCAGGCGGGCGATCCCCATGCCCCGGACCTCGATCAGCCCGGCCAGGGCCGGCGGTGCCGAGACCCGGTGGCCGTCGAGAACCACGCGATCGTCGGCGACCAGATCGTAGCCGACATCGACCAGCCGCAGCAGCAGGTCCGACTTGCCGATGCCCGATGGCCCCAGCAGCAGCACCCCCTGCCCGCCGCGCGCCGCGCAACTCGCATGGACCTGAACCTTTGGTGAGCGTAATTGTTCCATGTCCGTTAAAATGACCCCTGAGGGTTGAAATTCATTGTGAACTGAATATGACGATTTCGTTATTTTATGTCCGGGTTGGGAGATTACGCACGGTATGACGGACCAGGAGATCCATGTGCGGCACCTGACCGGAATCGATCCACGCAGCACGGGAAACCCGCCCGGCCTGAAGGACCAGTGCCGCGTGGCGCTGGACCGTGGCGCCCAGGCCCTGGCACGCGATGGCTACCGGTTGCAGGACGTGACACGCATTATCTTCCTGATGCGTGACACGGACGATTTCCCGTCCTGCTTTCCGCTTCTGCGCGATGCCTTCGGCGCCGGACGGCCTGGCACCACCTTGCGTCTGGTGCCGGGATTCGACGATCCCGCGACCCTGATCGAGATCGAACTTGTGGTTGGTCCCTCGCATTTTTGAGGGCCTGCCGGGAAAAACGCGCCGGTGAAGAGGCTCCCGATCGTGGCGCGCGTTTCAGGCGGTGAATCGTGTCAGCGTCGCTGCTGGAGGATGCTGGCCAGCGTGAACAGGCGGCGGGCGGTTTCGTCATCCATGTCGATCTTGCCACGCAGACGTTCGACCATCAGTGCCGCGCCGTCATTATGCAGACCTCGCCGGCCCATATCGATCGCCCGGACGCGCATCGTGTTTCCCTCGCTTACCGCTTCGTCGAAACTGTCGACCAGCAGGACGTAATCCTTGATCAGGCGGCGGAACGGGGTCAGCGAGATCCGATAGATGCGCAGCGGCTTGTCCTGCGCGTCGCGCACGTCGAAAACCAGTCCGTTGGTCTGAACCGACAGATGCAGGATGAACGGCCCGATCAGCCCCTCGGGCAGGAAGCGGGCTGTCTGTTGCAGGTCGGCGATCGCCTGGTTGACATCGTTCTGCCGCGCCCGGCTGGTTGTGAGCGCGTTCTCGACATCTTCAAGGACGACACGCGCCAGTACCGTGGGGCTGGTCGGCCCACCACCATGCGATGGGTTGTCGGGTAATGGATGCACTGACCCCCCTTTCCTGCCCCGGCTGGCTCCCGCAGCGGGAGCCAAGGTCGGCGACCATATTACACGTCATGCGCGACGCGCACATGAGGGACCGGAAGACAATGCTCCTGCCGAGCGATCGCCTCCGGTGCATATCGGTTCAGATTTCAATCACAGGTCAGTGAAAGCGAGCCCAGATGGGCGAACGTGACAGCGACCCGTGTCCCTGGTTCGACGAAAAGGGTGCCGGATCGCGATCCCGTCGTGACGATGGTGCCGGCGGCCAAGCCTCCAGCGTAGCGGGCGGCGTGCGACGCCAGCCATACCAGCAGGCGGATCGGATCGCCCGCCGCACTGCCTCCGACGTGATCGACAGCCACGCGACCGTCGATCGAGAGAGTTACCCGCTCTTCCATCGGCACCAGGGCGCGCCAGTCCGATATGCCCGGCCCCACGAACAGGGCCCCATGGCTCTGCTGATCGGCCAGATGATCGAATACCGGCTGGCTGCCCGGCGTGACGAAACGGGTGTCGATGATTTCGATGGCGGGATGCGCGGATTCGATCGCGTCACAGACTTCCTGGGTCGTATAGGGCACGTCGCGCGGCGGCAGGGCGCGGCCGAAACGATAGGCGATTTCGGCTTCCACCCCGATCAGGCGGCACAGGCCGCGCGGCAGGGTATTCGCCGTATCGAACAAGGTCGAAACGGCGATCGGCGCGGCGGCCGGTTCGGACTCCGGCGTGTCGGCCCCGACCTTCCAGCCGGCGATCCTGCCCCCCAGCGCCCGCAGCGTCGCGTGCTGGATGCGATAGGCTTCATCCGCCGACGCGACATGATAGCCGCCGGGAAGGCATTCCAGAGGAGATGCCCCGGCCCGGACCCGAAGGAAGGCTTCATCGACCGACACCATCACGCGCGCCCTGCCCGGAGTCTGCGACCGGCCTCCGGATGGCGATCGTGGCCGGTCACAGCAAGGACTGCGACCGGCTGAGCACCATGTTGCAGACTTTCTGCGTCATCTGCTGCTTGAGGCCCTGCCCGACCGATGCGAGCGAGAAGGTCTTGCCGTTGCCGGTATCCAGCAGACCGCGCTGGCCTGCCTGATAGGCGCTGTCGCCCTGACCGCTGATCCCTGCCTTCTGACCGAGGGCATTCATGACCGGCGACGCGGTGCTGGCGCCGAGGAAATTGTTCTGCACGCAATAGCCCAGAAGCCCGACCAGATTGCTGGACCCGGCGGAGGAGACGGACGGGAGGCCCATCGACCCCATCATGCCCTGCCCCATGTCCGACATGCCGGGCATCGAGGGCATCTGGGCGTGCGCCACGCGTGCGCCGGAAAGCGACGCAGCCGCCACGACGGCCGCGAATGACAAGGCAACGAAATGACGGCTCATGCACCACATCCTTTTTTTTGGCTCTTGCCGAGCATAACCTGACGATGTGGCCAGAATATGAATGACGTTGCCCTGGCAGGCGAACAAAATCCGAGGGTTCGGTCAGAATCCCGAATTGAACGCCACCGAATAGTAGAGCTGCCGGACCAACGGCGTGAGCAGGTACTGAATCAGCAGCAGCAGCACCAGCGGGCTGAAATCCATATTGCCCGTGGCAGGCAGGATACTGCGGATCGGCCGCAATGCCGGCTCGGTCAACCGATTGAGGAAGCGGCCGATCGACCAGACCATCTGACTGCGCGTATCCAGGACGCCAAACGCGTACAAAAAGCTGAACACGCAGGAAATGATGACCACCCATGTATAGAGCCTGATGATATTGAGCAGCAGACTGAAAATAAGCGTGAGCAACGTGATGATCCCTGCGTTGACGGGCGATAACTCTATCGAAGCCAACCGGAGCATACAACACCGGGCGGCACCAATCGCGCTTGACAAACATCCTGCACCCGCTATTTATCCACCCCGTCAGGCAGTGGGGCTGTAGCTCAGTTGGGAGAGCGCCTCGTTCGCAATGAGGAGGTCAGGGGTTCGATTCCCCTCAGCTCCACCACTTGCCTTGATAAGATCCTGTTTTTCCATACGAAAATATGTAGATGTAAACCGACTCATTGGTCGGTTGTCCGTCGTGTTGCGTTCAGCGCCGTCGTTCGGCTCCGGTAGAATGCAAAGCGGGTCTTTCAGCACAATCCATGCATTCATGATCGCGGGCGTCCTGGTTGAGATCCACGCCATGGACCGACGCTGCCAGGCGCACTCGCGCCTTTTTTATCGCGGCAATGATAGCGCCCGCATCATGACCTTAATGCAGTATCTTTCCACCGGAAAAGAACCGGAAGGCTGCTTATTCGTTGCAGGATACCATGGTCTGCGGGAGTATTGAGAGCCCCGTCACACCTTTGGTAAAACAGAATTTGGATGACATGAAAAAAATCATGACCGTGGCGGCGATACTGGTCTTGTCGGGATGTGCGGCGACCGAGAAACCTCGGCAACTCGGCATGGCCAACCCTGCTTCGACCTACTGCGTGAAGCAGGGGGGCACGCTGGAGATCAGAACGGAACCCGGCGGGCAGGTCGGCTACTGCCATCTTCCCGACGGCCGCGTCGTCGAGGAATGGACGTTGTTCCGCAGCGCACGGCGCTGAGAAAAGACTCTTGTGGAAACGTTTTTTAAAATCACAAGATTTCATTTTTCTTCAGGGAAGATTCCACCTTCAACGGGAGCCAGAAGATCTGGCCCGTCGTGTCCCACCTTGTTGATCCGTGTTCCGACGCGCCATGCCTGCAACATGTCGACCGGCGCCGGGACCAGTAATCGTTCCGCGATCGCGGGTGGGGCATCGAACCACGCATCGCGATCCTGATCCGCGATGATGACCGGCATTCGGTCATGGATGGAACGGGTCGCCGCGCTGGCCTGCGTGGTCACGATGGCGAAACTGCGCAGGATATCGCCCTCATATTCCCAGGATTCCCAGATTGCCGCCAGTGCCAGCGGCTTGCCGTCGCGCCGGGCGAATGCCCAGGGTTGCCGGGGCGGCAGGCCGGACTGCCATTCGTAATAAGCCGTTGCCGGCACCAGGCAGCGGCGCGAGCGAAAAGCGGCGCGGAACATGCCCGAGGTGGCGACGGTTTCCGCCCTGGCGTTGATCGGCTGGCGGCCCATATCGTGCGCCCAGTTGGGGACCAGCCCCCATAACAGCAGATCCAGCCGGAGATCATGACTGACCGGGTGACGGCGCACCACCGCCACGGGTTGGCGCGGCGCGATATTCCACGAAGGCAGCCAGTCGGGCGCGGGGCCGGCGAGATGGAAAGCCTGCCGCATCCGCTCCAGCGATAGCGCGTTGGCGAAACGCCCGCACATCGTTCAGGCGGGTGCGGATTTCGGGTCGACGGTGACCGACCACGATCCATGCCATTCCTCGCCCGGCCCGATATGCAGAAGGCCCGGCTTGTTGGTAAAGTCGCCTGAAAATCCTTGAGGTGTTGAAAAACCATGCCAGGGTTCGATGCACAGGAAATCGGCCCCCGGCTTTGTCCATAATCCCAGTTCGCGGAAGCCTTCCCAGGCGAGTGTTACGCCGGTTCCGTCCGGAGCCTGGAAACTGACGCTGCAGCTGGCCGGAGCATCCATGATGATGGCATCGTCGATGAACAGATCATCGGATAAAGCCAGCGTCCGCCCGACGATCGGTGTGGGAAAGGACGTGGGCTGAAGCAGCCCGCCGGCGATCCGCCGGATCGGCGCGGGTTCGGGCCGTTCGAATGTCAGCACATGATCCTGCTTCGCCGTGCCCGGCCGCTGCGGCCAGACAAAGGCCGGGTGCGCGCCCAGTGAGGCCGGCAGGGTCCGCATCGGGTCGGGATTATACAGGCGATAGCGCACATGCAGCGTATCGCCCTCGGCCTGATAATCGAGCGTCAGCACGAAGCGGAACGGAAAAATCATGCGGGTGTCAGCATCATCGGTCAGGACCAATGTGCATCCGTCGACGCGGCGCTCCTGCCAGGTGAAGGCCCGGTCGCGCGCGAAACCGTGCTGGGTGATGTGATAAGGCCGGCCGTCGATCCAGGCCGTGTCGTCCGGCAGGCGGCCGACGATGGGAAACAGCACCGGCGAGCGCCGCGGCCAGGCCGGCAGGCCCGACCACAGACGCTCCTGCCCTGCCCCGTCGGCCAGCGACTGCAATTCGGCGCCCTGTCCGGCAACGCGGGTTGTGATCCGACCCGAACTGAAGACATGATCCGTCATCGCATTTTCTCCGTGTGCAGGCCCGCATGTTTCCGATCAGAACGGGCGGACAATCACCATGATCACCACGACAGCCATCAGAATGGTCGGAATTTCATTTGCCGCGCGATAGAAATTTTCCGGCCGCGTGTTTCTGTCCTCGGCGAAGGTCCGCCGCCAGCCCGCGCATGCGCCGTGAAAGCCGGCCAGACCCAGCACCGAGACAATCTTGAGATACCACCAGCCGGCGTGCCAATCGACCGTGCCGGGTGTGAGCGCCAGCAGGGTGCCGAACAGAAAAGTGCTGATCATGGCTGGGTTCATGATCTGGCGCAGCAATTTACGTTCCATCACCTTGAAACGTTCGCTTTCGGCGGAACCGGGCTGGGCCTGGCAGTGATAGACGAACAGGCGCGGCAGGTAGAACATGCCCGACATCCACGCGATCAGCGACATCACATGCAGGGCCTTGAACCATGCCAGCCAGGGCAGGAGACCAAAGATCAAGACCGGCCTCCGTGATGTGCTGCCTGGGCAGCCTGAATCCGCTCCAGGAACGGGGCGAATTCCGACAGGTGCCCGATCCGGAACAGGCCCGGCCAGTCCGGAGCCGGCAGGTCGAGCGGGCGCAGCAGCACGCAGGCCATGCCGGCGGCCCGCGCGGCATTGGCGCCGGTATCGGTATCTTCCAGCACGACGCATTCGTCCGCCGGTACGCCTTCGGTTTCCGCCGCGTGCAGATAGACCGCCGGATCGGGCTTCGGCTTGCCCATGTCCCGCGCCGAGTGCACCCGGTCGGCCACGAACCGGTCCAGCCCGGTGCGGGCGAATTTGACGTCCATCTCGGCGATCGAGGAATTGGAGCCGACCCGAACCGGCAGGTCGAGCCCGATCACCGCCGTCAGCATGTCGTGCGCGCCGTCGATAACCCGCGCTTCTTCCCGCATCAGGTCGACCAGCTTGTATTGCACGATCGTCGCCCAGTCGTCGGGCAGTTTGCGGCCGGTTTCCGCCTCTGCCTCGACCTTGATGCGGGTCAGGGCCCGGCCGGCAAGGCGCTGCACGGCTTCCTCGTCGTCATAATCCAGGCCGATCTGGCGCAATTCCTGCGCCACCAGCCGGCAGGACGGCCCTTCGCTGTCGATCAGCACGCCGTCGCAATCGAAGATCACCAGACGAAGCCGCCCATCGGGCCGGACGGCCTTCGGCAGCGCGGCGGGCGTCATTGCCCGATCTCCCGGACCGCCCTGACCAGTTCGCCCACATGCTCGGGCGGCGTGGCCGGCACCACGCCGTGGCCGAGATTAAAGACATGCGGCCGGCCTTTCATCGCATCGCGGATCGCACGGGCTTCCTGCGTCATCGCCTCGCCGCCCGCCAGCAGCAGCAGCGGGTCGAGATTGCCCTGGAGCGTGATGTTGTCGGGCAGCAGGCGGCTCATCGCCATCATGTCGGCACCGGTATCCAATGCGAGCACCCGCACGCCGGTTTCGCGCGCATATTCGGTCGCCATCACCCCGGCCAGGCGCGGGAAGCCGATCACCGGTATGCCAGGCCGACGGGCATGGATTTCCTGCACGATGGCGCGGGTGGGTGCGATGACGTGGCGGCGGAACTGGTTGGGCGGCAGCAGGCCGGACCAACTGTCGAACAGCATCACCGCCTCGGCTCCCGCGTCGATCTGCGCCACCAGCATGTCGGCGGTCGCTTCCGTCAGGCGTGCCATCAGGCGGTCGAACAGCAGCGGATCGGCATAGGCCATGCCGCGTGTCGCATCGAATTCCCGCGATCCATGGCCTTCGACCATGTAGCACGCGACCGTGAACGGCGCGCCGGCAAAGCCCAGCAGCGTCGTGCGGCCACCCTGGGCGGCGCCGATCGTATCCGGGCCGTCGAGGATGCCGCGCAGGCGCGTCAGGGTTTCCATGACCGGTGCCGTGGCCTCGGGCACCCGTTTCGGGTCCAGGCGGTCGAGATCGGCCTGGCTGCGGATCGGCCCGAGAACCGGCCCGGTGCCGTGGACGAATTCCAGTGACTGCCCCATTGCCCAGGGCAGGATCAGGATGTCGGAGAACAGGATCGCCCCGTCCATGGCGTAGCGCCGGATCGGTTGCAGGGTGATCTCGGTTGCCAGATCGGGTGTCATGCAGCGGGTGATGAAATCCGCCTTGTCGCGCAGGGCACGGAATTCCGGCAGGTAGCGCCCCGCCTGGCGCATCAGCCAGAGCGGCGGCGGCCATACGGCCTCGCCCTGTAAGACCCGCAGGAGGGGTTTGCCTGTTTCCGTCATCGCCTGTCCGCCGTCAGATCGTTCATTGCGGGACTATCCCGTACTTTTCTCGGGGATGACAGGACCGCATGGCGAGGTCCGGTACGCCATCACCGGATTTCGGGACCAACCTCTAAACATGAAATAAGAAGAAAGAAACGCTGAGGAGGTTATTAGGGCCTGTGGATGACGGGGTACCCGCATTTCCAAAAACGTACCCCGTCTTTCCCACAGGGTGTACAGTTTCATTCACACAGGGATTCATAAGGTTAGATGAGTTATCCCGAATGTGCCGACATGAGGCTGTGTACAACCCACCGTGTCGGCGGCTGTGAGGGTTGTCCACGGTACTCGGTACGATCAAGAAGCGTATGGAGTACTATCCCCATGTACCCCAGTACTCGTTCGACCCGATCACAGGGTTTCTTTTTTTCAGTACGGAGAGCAGGCGCATGAGCGACTCGTCATTAGTACTATTCGCGACTCTTCTACAGGCCGAGTCGCCCCGGATAGTACTGGCCAGCCAGTCCGCGACCCGGCGCACCCTGCTGGAACAGGCGGGAATCCGCGCCGAAACCCGCCCCGCGCGTATCGACGAAGGTGCGGTGCGGGAGTCGGCGCGCGCCGAGGGTTTGTCGCCCGGCGATTGCGCGCTGTTGCTTGCCGAACTCAAGGCGCAGCGCATTCGTGAGCCCGACTGCGTGGTGATCGGTGCCGACCAGATCCTGGAATGCGATGGCGTATGGTTCGAGAAACCAGCCGACCGCGCGGCCGCCCGGACCCAGTTGCTGGCATTGCGCGGGCGGGCGCATGTGCTGCACAGCGCGGTGGTGGTGATGCGCGACGGACAGGTGATCTGGCGGCATGTCGCCCGGCCGGAACTGACCATGCGCCGGTTTTCCGAACCCTTCCTCGATGCCTATCTCGATCTGGAAGGGGATGCCGTGCTGTCCTCGGTCGGGGCTTATCGGCTGGAAGGGCCGGGCATCCATCTGTTCGAGCGCGTGACGGGCGAGCATGCGGCCATTCTGGGGCTGCCTCTGCTGCCGTTGCTGGGGTTCCTGCGCCAGCATGGCGTGGTTCTTGCGTAGGGGTTCTGTTCTTTTTTGAAAAAAAAGAACCAAAAAACTTTTTGATTCGTTCAGGAGCCTTGTGCTGGGGACGCGTGATGGTCCTGAACCTAGGAAAGTCTTTTTGCTTCTTTTTCTTCAGAAAAAGAAGGCTTCTTTCTTCCGACCGACGAGGTGCAAAAAATCCATGGACGGGGGCTTGCCAAGGAAACGGGGCACGGTTATACCCCGCCCACCCGCACGTCATCACTGACGGCGCGGACCGGTTGGACGGGGCCATAGCTCAGTTGGGAGAGCGCCTGAATGGCATTCAGGAGGTCGTCGGTTCGATTCCGATTGGCTCCACCAATCCTTCCGGTCCCTTTTTTCCAGACAATCCGAATTGCGCATTCTGCTATCGCGCTCTGCCTCGCAAGGGCCGTAGCGCGCGGTGCCAGACCAGCATTGCGCACAGCGTCGTGGCTGTCAGTGTGCCGATCATCATGCCCCCTACCGCTGTCCAGTCCGCCGTCCATGGCAGGTGCAGGACCGCGCGCATGATCAGCCAGGCGGCTGATGCGCCGAGCAGGATGGCCGAGAGGCCGGCCGTCAGACCCAGCAGCGTAAATTCGATCAGCCAGATGACGCGGATCTGGCGTGGGCCGGCGCCCACCGCCTGAAGGATGGCGGCGTTGGCGACCCGCTGGCGCCAGCCGGCGGCCAATGTCGCGGCCAGGACCAGCGCGCCCGATGCCATGATGATCGAAGCGGCAACGCTGAGTGCCGTGGCGATCTGGCTGGCCAGCGCGGTCAGGCGGGCCAGTACGTCGGCAACCCTGATGCCGGTGACGCCCGGCAGCGCGTCGGTGATGGCGGCCAGCGTGGCGGCATCCTGATCGGCGCGGCCATCGGTGGCCAGTGTCGCGACGAAGGTGTGGGGCGCGTGCGACAGCAGGCCGGGCGAGACGACGAACGCGAAATTGAGCTGGAGCGACCGCCAGGCGACGGTGCGCAGGTTGGCCACCCGGACGTCGATCGCGCGGCCCAGCACGTTCAGCCGGATGGTCGAGCCGACATGCACGCCCCATCCCTGGGCCAGTCCGGCATCCAGCGACAGCAGGGGCGGCCCGGCATAATCGGCGGCCCACCATGTGCCTTCGGCCAGTTTCGTGCCGGGCGGCGGTGTGGCGGCCACCGTCAGCCCGTGATCGCCGCGCAGGGCCCAGCGGGTCTGTGGTGTTGCGTTGACCTGTTCGGCCGGTATGCCGTCGACCGCGACGACGCGTGTGCGCATCGAGGGCAGTTGCTGAATCGTGCGAACCGAGGGCTGGGCCTTGGCCAGACTGTCGAACCGGTCCAGGTCGGCGGGCTGGATGTCGATGAAATAGAAGGCGGGGGCGTTGTGCGGCATCTGGTCGCGCAGTTGCGCCATCATCGCGCCCTCGGTCAGCAGGATCGCCGCCATGGCGGCCAGTCCGGCACCCAGCGCGGTGACCATGCGGGTGGTGGTCGCATTGCGATGGGCGAACAGTGCCAGCGCCAGCCTCGGCACGCCCCGCGCCGTATCCAGCCGTGCCAGCAGGATGGACACGCCCCGGCGTAGTATGAGGCCCGCCAGCAGCAGGGTGCCGGCGGCGAACAGGACGACGCCGAGGAAGCCGGCCGCGAAGAGCGGGCTGTCCGCCAGCCGGATCGTGAGCAGACCGGCCAGGAGCACGCACAGGGTCAGGGCCGCGCCGACGCGCCAGGAACGCGCGCGGGTTGCCGCCTGCTGGCCCTGGTCGCGGAACAGCGAGGCCGGGCTGATCGCACAGGCTCGCGCCAGCGGCGGGATGACGGACAGCAGGGCGACCAGCACGCCGAACAGGCCGGCCGTCAGGACCGGGAGAAGCGGCGGGATCGTGGTCGTCTCGATGGGGAGCAGGCCGCTCAGCATGCGCGCCGCCAGTGGCGGCAGCAGCAGGGCCGGCACCATGCCGGCCCCGATGCCGATGCCGCACAGGGCGGCGATCTGGAGGCCGAATGTGCGCCGGATCAATGGCCCCGAGGCGCCGAGGCAGCGCAGGATGGCGATGGTGCGCCCGCGACCTTCCAGCCATGAGGTGACGCCGGTCGAAACCCCCAGCCCGCCCAGCAGCAGGGCGCATAACCCGATCAGGGCCAGGAAGCGGGCCATCTGGTCGACGGTGCGGGTCAGCGCGGGGGCGGCGTCAGCTTCGCCGCGAATTCGCCAGCCCTGATCGGGAAAACGGGCGGCAATCGCGCGCGCCAGCGCACCGGCCCGCGCCGGCCGGTCTGTTGCCGGCCCGTCCAGCGCCAGGCGCAGCACATGATTGACCAGGGCACCGGGCTGCATCAGTCCGGCGGCATCCAGCGCGGATCGGGTGATCATGACCGTGGGGGCCAGCGTTACCGTGCCGGCGCCGTCCGGGGTGCGGTCTAGGCTGCCGGCCACATGGAATTGAGCGGTGCCGATCCGCACGATCGTGCCGATTTTCAGCTTTAGCCGGTCGATGACCAGGGGGTCGGCCAGCAGGCCGGGCTGGCCGTGATCCGGCGCCAGGGCGCGGCCGAGCGGGACCTGCGGTGTAAGGGCGAGCGTGCCGACCAGAGGATAGGCGTCATCGACCGCGGAGAGTTCGACCAGCATCCGGTCATCCGGCCGGCCGGGGCCGCGCGGGGCGTAGAGCATCGAACGTATGCGCAGCATCCGCGAGACGTGGGCACCGTGCGCCATTGCGAAATCGGCCAGTTCGGTGGGGAGCGGGTCGCTGCTTTCGATCGACAGGTCGCCGCCCAGCAGGGTGCGCTGCTCGGCGGCGATGCCGTCGCGGATCATGTCGCGCAGGCTGCCCACCCCGCCGATGGTGGCCACCCCCAGCGCCAGGCAGGCCAGAACGACGCGCATGCCGCCGATGCCGCCGCGCAGGTCGCGCCAGGCCAGACGGGCGGCCAGGCGCCATTGGCTCACGATGCGGGCTCCCGCACCGGGTGGTCGGCCAGCACATGCCCGTCCTCCACCCGCAGGCGGCGGTCGCAGCGTGCCGCGAGGGCCGGATCGTGGGTGATCAGGATGAGCGTCGTGCCGTATTGGCGTTGCAGGCTGAACAGCAGGTCCATCACCGCCGCGCCGGTGCGGCTGTCGAGATTGCCGGTCGGTTCGTCGGCCAGCAGCAGCCTTGGCCGCGTGACGAAGGCGCGGGCCAGCGCCACGCGCTGCTGTTCGCCGCCCGACAATTCGCCCGGCAGGTGGTCCAGCCGGTGGCCTAGCCCCACCGCATCCAGCGCGGCGCGGGCAGCGGTGGCGCCGTCGGCCCGGCCGGCCAGTTCCAGCGGCACCAGTACGTTTTCCAGCGCCGTCATGGTGGGGATCAACTGGAAAGACTGGAAGACGATGCCCATCGTCTCGCGCCGGAAACGGGCCAGTGCGTCTTCGTCCAGATTGCCCAGCGTGGTGGCGGCGATGCGGATCGTGCCGCGTGTCGGGCGTTCCAGCCCCGCCAGCAGCATCAGCAGCGATGTCTTGCCTGACCCCGAAGGGCCGATGATGCCCAGGGCCTCGCCTTCGGTCACGCGCAGGCTCACGTCATGCAGGATGGTCAGTGCCCCCTGCCCGGCGTCGTTGGCCCGGCGCGGATTGACCGCACCGGCGCGGGTCGGCACTGTCAGCCACAGATCCTGTGCTTCGACCAGCGTCGTCCGTCCATTCGGGAGCCCGTCGCCGTCCATGCGTTTTCCTTCCCACAGGGTATGGTCCTGCCTGCACGCTACACGGCGCCTGCACGGAGCCCGAACGGTTTTTCTGTTTCTTGTTGCCTGTCTGTGGGCTGTTGCCGCCCCATCGGGCCACGCGGCCGATCGTCCCGTGCGGATTCTGGCGCTGGGGGATTCCCTGACGGCCGGATATGGGCTGGCGCATGCGGACAGCTTCGTGCCGCGCCTTCAGGCGGCGCTGGATGCGCGTGGCGATGCGATCACCATCCTGGATGGCGGTGTGTCGGGCGATACCAGCGCCGATGCCCTGGCGCGGCTGGATTGGGCGCTGGGCGACAAGCCCGACGCGGTGATCGTGGAACTGGGTGGGAATGACGGGCTGCGCGGGCTGGACCCGGCCCGGATGGAGCAGAACCTGACGGCGATTTTGGACCGGTTGCAGCGGGACCATCTGCCGGTGCTGCTGTCGGGCATGTATGCGCCGCCCAATATGGGGGCGGGTTACGGCCAGTCCTTCCGTGCGGTGTTTGAGCGTCTGTCGCACCGGCCGGGTATTTTATGGGACCCGTTCTTCCTCGACGGGGTGGCGGCGCATCCGGACCTGGAACAGGCGGATCATATTCATCCTGATCCTGCCGGGGTTGCCGTGATCGTGGCGCGGATGGTGCCTTTGGTGGAGCGGCTGGCGCGCCGGGAGTGAGGGAGTTCTGTTCTTTTTTGCAAAAAAGAACCAAAAAACTCTGATTCGTTCAGGAGCTTTGTGCTGGGGGAAACGATGGCCCTGAACGATTGAAAGTCTTTTTGCTTCTTTTTCTTCAGAAAAAGAAGGGAAGACGCTTTGTCTTGTAGGGGATTTCCGGAGGCTCCATGGTGGGCGCACAAGGACTCGAACCTTGGACCCGCTGATTAAGAGTCAGCTGCTCTACCAACTGAGCTATGCGCCCATGGAGTGTCCCTCTCGGGTGACGCGCTTCTAACAGCGTGGCGGATGGAGGGCAAGCGGTTTTATTGAAAAAATGTCCTGCATTCTCAGCCGTTCAGGCGTGCGAGCACGGTATCGAACTGATCAAGCGATTGATAGAGGATGCGGATTGCCCCGCCCCGCCCGTCGAACGAGATCTGGACCTTCAGGCCCAGCCGTGCCGTGAGGTCGCGTTCCAGAACCTGGATTTCGGGGTTCTTGGGTTCGGCGGTCTCGGCCGGGGTTGGCTTCGTGGGCTGGCGGACGGCTTTCTGCACCAGGGCTTCGGTCTGGCGGACATTCAGCCCCTGCTCCAGCACCGTCTTCAGCGCCGCGACCGGATCGGGGTGGCCCAGCAGCGCGCGGGCGTGGCCGGCCGTCAACTGGCCGTCGCGCAGGGCGGCGCGCACGGGCTGCGGCAGGTTGAGAAGCCGCACCATGTTGGCGACGTGTGAGCGCGATTTGCCCAGCGCCCCGGCAAGTTCCTCCTGCGTCAGGCCGTAATCCTGGAGGAGCCGTTGCAGGCCCTCGGCCTCTTCCACGGCGTTTAGGTCGGCGCGTTGCAGGTTTTCGACCAGGGCGGCGGCCATCGCGTCGCCGTCATCGAGCGCCCGGATATGGACCGGGACTTCATGCAATGCCGCGATCTGGGCCGCGCGCCAGCGGCGTTCGCCGGCGATGATCTGGTAATGGCCTTCGCGCTCGGGATGCGGGCGGACCAGGATCGGTTGCAGGATGCCGCGCGTGCGGATTGAATCCGCCAGTTCGGCCAGGGCTTCGGGCTCCATCGCCTGGCGCGGCTGGAACGGGCCGGGCTCCAACTGGTCGACCCCCAGCGTGCCGGTGCGGTCCTGCTCCGTGCGGCCTGAGACGCGGGCGATGGCGGCGGGGGCTTGATCGCCCAGCAGGGCTGCGAGGCCCCGGCCGAGGCGCGGACGTGATTGCTCTTTCTTGGTGCTCATGCCCGCGCCTTCTTCTTTTTGGGTGTCTTCAGACCGCTCCGGGCGATCACCTCATCGGCCAGGGCCTGATAGGCGACGGCACCGCTGGACCGGCCGTCATAGGCCATGACCGAACGCCCGTGGCTCTGGGCCTCGGAGATGCGGATGTTGCGCGGAATCAGTGTTTCCATCACCTGCTCGCCGAAGAAGCTGCGGGCGTCGGCGGCGACCAGTTCGGACAGGTTGTTGCGCCGGTCGTACATCGTCAGCACGATGCCCGCGACATGCAGGTCGGAATTGAAGGCGCGGCGCACGCGATCGACGGTGCGGACCAACTGGCTGATGCCCTCCAGCGCGAAAAATTCGCATTGCAGCGGCACGATCACGCCGTCCGACGCCACCAGCGCGTTCAGCGTCAGCAGGCCCAGGCTGGGGGGGCAGTCGATCAGGACCACGTCGAAATCGTTGCCGGCGCGGGTGATGGCATCGCGCAGGCGGAATTCGCGACGGTCGGTCATGACCAGTTCCAGCTCGGCGCCCGCGAGTTCGGTATCGGCGGCGATGATCTTCAGGCCGGCAATTTCGGTGTCCTGGGCCAGGTCGGCCATCGGGACATCGTCCATCAGCAGGGCGTAGGTGCCCTGTCGCCTGGCGTCGTAACCGATGCCCAGGCCCGTCGAGGCATTGCCTTGCGGGTCGAGGTCGATCAGCAGGACGGACAGGCCGCGATCGGCCAGTCCGGCGGCCAGATTGATGGCCGTTGTTGTTTTGCCCACGCCGCCTTTCTGGTTGGCGAGGGCGAGAATGCAGGAAGCGCGCGTGGCGTCAGGAGCCCGTTGCGCGTTCTGAGTGTCTGGCACGCGTGATTTCACCCAGTTTGAGAATGGTACCGTCCGCGTTGGTGCGGCTAGGCAATCGGGATATTGCCATGTGCCAGTCGGCGGCGGCCGAGGTCAACTCATCGTCGACATTTCTGCCTTTCAGGAACAGGCAAAAACCATCCGGCGCCAGCAGGCGGCTGCTCCAGTCCAGCAATTGCGGCAGGGCGGCCAGCGCGCGGGCGGTGACGACCTGCACCGGCGAGATATCGACCTCTTCGATCCGCCGGGCCAGTACGGTGACGCGCGCGCCGGCGGCCCGTGCGGCTTCGCGCAGGAAAGCCGCCTTGCGTTGGTCGGATTCGATCAGCGTGACGTGGGCATCGGTGGCGATGGCGATGATCAGGCCGGGGAAGCCGCCGCCCGACCCCAGGTCGGCGAGGCGCACGCCGCCGGGGGGGATCAGCGATGCCAGTTGCAGCGAGTCCGCGATATGGCGGTCCCATAGATGTGGCAGGTCACGCGGCGAGACCAGATTGATGCGGCTGTTCCAGCGGGTCAGGATCTCGGCGAAGCGGTCCAGGCGCGGGCCGAGGTCGCCCGGCAGGTCGGCGCGGGGTTCGGGTTTCACGTGAAACATCAGGCGACCTGTTTGATATGGGCGAGTAGCGCCATCAGCGCCGAGGGGGTGACGCCGGGGATGCGCTGGGCGGCGCTGAAGCTGGCGGGCCGGGCGGTGGCCAGGCGCTCCTGCATCTCGCTGCTCAGGCCGCCGATATGGCGGTAGTCGAGGTCGGGCGGCAGGGTGATGCGGGTTTCGGCCTCCAATTGCCGGATCTCGCGCGCCTGTCGGACCAGATAGCCGCTATAGCGGGCTTCGGTTTCGACATGGCGGCGGATACGGGGTGCGAGGTCGGCAAACCATGGGGCGACCCGCGCTATCTGCTCCGGCGTGGCGGCGGTTGCCAGAACGTCCAGCAGCGTGCGCCGGCGTCCGTCGGCCGAGACTGTGATGCCGGCCTGCTGCAATCCGTCGGGCAGGAAGCTGTCCTGCTCCGCGCGCTGCATCGCGGTGTCGATGGCGGTGCGATCGGCTTCGAACAGGCGCGTGCGCTCGGCCCCCACGCAGCCCCAGCCGATGCCCAGCCCGGTGAGGCGCAGATCGGCATTGTCCGCCCGCAGGCTGAGCCGGTATTCGGAGCGGGAGGTGAACATCCGATAGGGCTCCGACACGCCCTGGGTGGTCAGGTCGTCGATCATCACGCCCAGATAGGCGGTGCCGCGATCGAGGGTTACGCCCTGCCCGCCCCCGGCGCGGCGGGCCGCGTTCAGCCCGGCCAGGAGCCCCTGTGCGCCGGCTTCCTCATAGCCGGTGGTGCCGTTGATCTGGCCGGCCAGGAACAGGCGTGGGAGTGCTGTCAGTTCCAGCGTGGGGCTCAGGGCGCGTGGATCGACGTAATCATATTCCACCGCGTAGCCGGGCCGCACGATGCGGCAGCGTTCCAGGCCGGGGATGGAATGGATCATCTGCTCCTGAATATCGGCCGGCAGGCTGGTGGAGATGCCGTTGGGATAGACCAGATCGCCGCCTTCATTGCCCGGCAGGGCTTCGGGTTCGAGGAAGATCTGGTGGCTGTCGCGTTCGGCGAAGCGCACCACCTTGTCTTCGATCGACGGGCAATAGCGTGGGCCGCGCCCCGCGATCGCACCGCCATAGACGGCCGAGAGGTGCAGGTGCGCGCGGATCAGCGCATGGGTCTGCGCCGTGGTGGCGGTGATCCGGCAGGAGAGTTGCGGGTTGTCGAGCGTGCGCGTCAGGCGGCTGAAGGGCTCGGGGTTGGTGTCGCCCTTGTCTTCCGCCAGGTTGTCCCAGTCGATGGTGGTGCGGTCCAGCCGGGCGGGTGTTCCGGTCTTCAGTCGGCCCATGGGCAGGCCCAGCGCCTGCAAGCGTTCGCCCAATGCCTGGGCCGGGGCCTCGCCGACCCGGCCGGCCGGGTGGCTTTCATGGCCGATATGGATCACGCCGCGCAGGAAGGTGCCGGCGGTCAGCACCACAGCGCCGGCCGTGATCTGGCGCCCGTCTTCGCACACCACGCCGGCCACCTGTCCATCGGCATCGACGATCAGGTCCCCTGCCCCGCCTTCGGCGATATCCAGGTTTTCGGTTTCGGCCAGCAGGTCCTGGATGGCGCGGCGATAGAGCGAGCGGTCGGCCTGTGCGCGCGGGCCGTGGACAGCCGGGCCCTTGGAGCGGTTCAGCAGTTTGAAATGAATCCCGGCCCGGTCGGCGGCGCGGCCCATCAGTCCGTCCAGTGCGTCGATCTCGCGCACCAGATGGCCCTTGCCGATGCCGCCGATCGCGGGGTTGCAGGACATGGCGCCGATCGTGTCCCGCCGGTGCGTCAGCAGCAGCGTGCGCGCGCCGCATCGGGCCGATGCCGCCGCGGCCTCGCACCCCGCATGTCCCCCGCCAATGACGATGACATCGTATTCGCCAGTCACCTTTGTTCGCTCCCTTACTTGCCGATGCAGAACTGGCCGAAGACGGTATCCAGCAGATCCTCGACTCCGACGGCTCCGGTCAGGCGCCCCAGGGCACGCATGGCCAGCCGCATGTCCTCGCCCCGCATCTCTGGCCAGTGCATATCGAGTGCGGCGGCCAGATGGCTAGCGCTTTCTTCGATCGCGGCGCGATGGCGCGCGCGTGTCAGCGGCGGGCCGGCTTGCGCCGCCGTCAATGCACGGGCGCGGTCGGCCAGGATTTCGGTCAGTTGCGCCAAGCCCGTGCCGTCATGGACGCTGATGGCGATGGCGCCATGGGGGCTTTTCGTCGTGGGGGTCAGGTCGATCTTGTTGCGGACCAGGATCGCGTTGGCGGGTAGATCGGCGGGGGGCGTGTCGCCGTCGAACATGCCGATCACGCAGTCGGCCTGTTTCACGTGAAACAGGGCGCGGCGCACACCTTCGGCTTCGATCTCGTCTTCGGTCTCGCGCAGGCCGGCGGTGTCGATCAGGGTGACGGGGACATCGCCCAGCACGACCCGGACCTCGATGGCATCGCGGGTGGTGCCGGCGCGGGGCGAGACGATGGCCACGTCGCGGTCGGCCAGTGTGTTCAGCAGGCTGGATTTGCCGACATTGGGCACGCCGACGATGGCAAATAGCAGGCCGCGCCGCAGCCGCTCGCCTCGTCCGCCATCGTCCAGGTGGGCGCGCATCTCGTGGGTCAGCGCGCGCAGTTCGTTCAGCAATGCCTGCTCGATTTCGGGGGGCAGGTCTTCGTCCGGGAAGTCGATCAGGGCTTCCTGATGCGCGAGGGTGGTGCGCAGCCGGGTTGCCCATTCGTCATACAGGCGGCTTAGCGTACCGTCGGCCTGTTCCAGAGCCTGCCGGCGCTGGGCTTCGGTTTCGGCGTCGATCAGGTCTGCGATGCCTTCGGCCTCAATCAGGTCCAGGCGGTCGTTCATGAAGGCGCGACGGGTGAATTCGCCCGGTTCGGCCGGTCGGGCGCCCAGTGCGACCAGTGCGTCGGCCACGGCGGTGATGACGGCGGGGCCGGCATGCAGGTGGAGTTCCGCACTGTCCTCGCCGGTATAGCTGTTCGGGCCGGGAAACCACAGCACCAGCGCGCGGTCCAGCAGGATGGGCGCGGCGTCGCCGGAGGCATGCCGCAATCCGCTTAGCGTGGCGCGGCGGGGTGTCGGCAGCGTGCCGCACAGATGGCGCAGGATTTCGCCGCATCCCGCTCCGGTCAGGCGCATGACCGCGATGGCCGCGCGCCCTGCCCCGCTGGCCAGGGCAAAGATCGGCGCATCGGGTTGGGTCCGTTCGGAGGGCATCGTGTCTGTTCCTGTCGTCATCGGGCGTCCGGTCGGTGCTCTTGCATGTCGCAACCTGTGGCGGAAGGGTACAGAATACCAGACAGTCCCGATATGGTGCGGGATACAGGATCAAAAGGGACGACGACCGGTATGCCGCAGCTTTCGATGCACTCTCCCATCGGGGATCTGACCCTGACCGAGGAAGACGGCGCGATCGTCGCCCTGGATTGGGGCTGGGGGCGCGATCAGGACGAGACGCCGTTACTGCGGCTGGCCTGCGATCGGCTCGACGCCTATTTCGACGGTGCGGCGGATAATTTCGCCGACCTGCCTTTGGCGCCGTATGGCACGCCGTACCGTCAGGCCGTGTGGCAGGCGCTGCGCGCGATCCCGCCGGGTGAAACCCGCACCTATCGCGACCTCGCGGAGCAGGTCGGCGGGTCGCCCCGGTCCGTCGGCCAGGCCAATGGAGCCAATCCGATTCCGATCCTGATCCCGTGCCATCGTGTCGTCGCGACCCAGGGGCTGGGTGGGTATTCGGGCGATGGCGGGGTGACGGACAAGATTTACCTGCTGGAACTGGAGGGAGCCCAGATCCCTGGCGTGGCTCGCCAGGACGCCTGAGACGGCCGGACAGAACAGAAGCAAGGAAGCAGGCGATGTATAAGGCAATTCGCATTCACGGCTATGGCGGCCCCGAGGTTCTGCAACTGGAAACGCTGCCTACGCCGGTTCCCGGCCGGGGGGAGATCCTGATCCGGCAGGAGGCGATTGGCGTCAATTACATCGATATCTATTTCCGCACCGGTCTGTACAAGGTGCCCGTTTTTCCGGCCATCCTGGGGATGGAGGGGGCTGGTGTCGTCATGGCCGCCGGCGCGGGCGTGACCGATTTTCAACCCGGCGATCGGGTGGCCTATCCCACGGCACTGGGCGGTTATGGTGAATGCCGGACCATTGCGGCCGATCGTGTCGTGCCGCTGCCGCCGGATATTCCTTTCGAAGTCGCGGCCGGCTGCATGTTGCGGGGCCTGACCGTGCATATGCTGTTGCGCGGGGTTCGGGCCGTCAGTGCCGGCGAGACGATTCTGGTTCACGCGGCGGCCGGGGGCGTGGGTCTGCTGTTGTGCCAGTGGGCGCGGCATCTCGGGGTGCGGGTGATCGGCGTGGTGTCGACCGAGGAAAAAGGGGAGTTGGCGCGGCAGAACGGTGCCGCGGATATTCTGGTCGGGCACGATAATCTGGCGGCGCGGGTGCGCAAGCTGACCGACGGTGCCATGGTGCCGGTGGTTTATGACAGCGTGGGCAAGGATACGTTCGTTGCCAGTCTCGATTGCCTGGCGCCGCGCGGGTTGATGGTCAGCTACGGGAACGCATCGGGCGAGGTTACGGGGGTTTCGGTCGGCATGCTGGCGACGCGCGGCAGCCTGTATCTGACGCGGCCGGGGCTGACGACCTATTTCGCGCAGCGCCCGGCATTGTTGGCCGGGGCCAGGGATTTGTTCGATCTGATCATGCAGGGGGTGCTGTCGGTGCGGATCGGTCAGCGTTTTGCCCTGGCCGATGCGGGGGCGGCGCAGGCGGCGCTGGAGTCCCGGACGACGATCGGGAGTACGATCCTGTTGCCTTGAGGAGGAGGGCCTTCTTTTTCTGAAGAAAAAGAAGCAAAAAGACTTTTATTCGTTTTGGGTCGGTATGGTGGATTGGCCTTTGTTTCAGGACGCAATCTGAATGTTCAAAAGTTTTTTGGTTCTTTTTTTCAAAAAAGAACGGAAGAGCGTTCACGCATGAAAAAAGAGGGACCGGATTGCTCCGGCCCCTGCTTTCCTGTCTTCAGGTATTCATCGCGTCGAAGAAATCCCTGTTGGTCTTGCTGTATTTCAGCTTGTCCAGCAGGAAGTCCATCGCGTCCATGGTGCCCATCGGCGCCAGGATGCGGCGCAGGACCCACATTTTCGACAGTTCCGAGCGTTCGACCAGCAATTCTTCCTTGCGGGTGCCGCTCTTGGTGATGTCGATGGCGGGGAAGGTGCGCTTGTCGGCGAGCTTGCGGTCGAGGATGAGTTCCGAGTTGCCGGTGCCCTTGAATTCCTCGAAGATCACCTCGTCCATGCGGCTGCCGGTATCGATCAGCGCGGTGGCGATGATGGTCAGCGAGCCGCCTTCCTCGATATTGCGCGCCGCGCCGAAGAAGCGCTTGGGGCGTTGCAGGGCGTTGGCGTCCACACCGCCGGTCAGCACCTTGCCCGATGACGGGACGACGGTGTTGTAGGCGCGCGCCAGACGGGTGATGGAATCCAGCAGGATGACCACGTCGCGTTTGTGCTCGACCAGCCGCTTCGCCTTCTCCAGCACCATTTCCGTCACCTGGACGTGCCGGGTCGCGGGTTCGTCGAAGGTCGAGGACACGACCTCGCCGCGCACCGACCGCGCCATGTCGGTCACTTCCTCGGGCCGCTCGTCGATCAGCAGCACGATCAGGAAGACTTCCGGATGGTTGGCGGAAATGGACGAGGCGATGCTTTGCAGCATCACGGTCTTGCCGGTGCGCGGCGGGGCGACGATCAGGGCGCGCTGGCCCATGCCGATCGGCGAGACCAGGTCGATCACACGCGGGGTGAAATCCTTGGTCTGCCCCTTGCTGCCTTTGCCGCCCTTGCCGGGCTTCTCGATCTCGCCGCCCACCGCGTCGCTCTCGACTTCCATCTTCAGCCGGCGCTCGGGGTAGAGCGGCGTCAGATTGTCGAAATTGATACGGTGACGGACCGCCTCGGGCGGCTCGAAATTGATGGTGTTGACCTTCAGCAGCGCGAAATAGCGTTCACCATCGCGTGGGGCGCGGATCTGCCCTTCGACCGTGTCGCCCGTCCGCAGGCCGAAGCGCCGCACCTGGCTGGGAGAGATATAGATGTCGTCCGGACCGGGCAGATAGTTCGCCTCGGGCGAGCGCAGGAAACCGAACCCGTCGGGCAGGATTTCCAGCGTTCCCTCGCCATGGATGGCCTGGTCGTTGTCGGCGAGGGTCTTGAGGATAGCGAACATCATGTCCTGCTTGCGCAGGGATGATGCGTTCTCGATCTGCAGGCTTTCGGCGTACGCCAGAAGGTCCGCAGGAGTTTTGGCCTTGAGTTCGGCGAGATGCATTCAGGTTGCCTTGAATGGGCAGGTCATAGAAGGGGGGGAAACGATCGGCCTGGATATCAGCGCATCGGTGCGCCTGCCAGAAAAACCCGGACAAACCGGAAAACGGCCAACAACGTTCCATGCGGAGGGAGCAACCGGCGAACGAAAGTTTACCGGAGACGCCGACATGGTAAGAGAATTTCAGGCAACGGTCAAGACACTGACGGTGCTGCTGTGCAAATGGCGCTTTCAGCGCCCCCGCGCCAGCCAGCCCCGGTGCCAGAACCACAACAGCGGAACGACGATCGACGCAGCCATCAGCGCCAGCGAATACCAGTAGCCGTATTTCCAGCTCAGTTCCGGAATATCGTGGAAATTCATGCCGTAGATGCCGGCGACCAGCGTGGGCGCGACCCCGATGAAGCTGACCACGGTCAGGATCTTCATGCCGTTATTCTGCTCGATGCTGATGAAGCCGAGTGTGGCATCGAGCAGGAACTGGACCTTGTTGGAGATCTGCGACACGAAATCGTTCAGCGACACGATATCGCGCGCGACCGTGCTCATCCGGTCGCGCAGCTTTTCGGACAGGTCGTGCTTCTTGTTCTCGCTCACGAAGATTGCGATCCGTTCCATGCCCAGCAGGCTGTCACGAACCGAGGAGGCCAGGTCGCCCGATCGGCCCACCCGGCGCAGCAGCGTGCGCAGCATCTGGTCGGCCCGGCCGGCCTGGCGCGGCTGGTCGGCCTGGAACACGTCGCGCGACAGCGTATCCAGCGACTGGCCCAGATGTTCGAGGATATCGGCCATGCGATCGACCACCGCTTCCAGCAGCAGGACCGAGACCTCGTCGCCGCTGTAGCTTTCCTTGCTGCCGGCGATCTGCTTCGCGATCAGGTCGAACGAGGAAAATTCGGTGAAGCGGATCGTCAGCAGCCTGTCGCGCATCAGCACGAAGCCGACCGGCGAGACGAAGAAATCGTCCTGCACGCGCCGGACCAGAGGCGTTGAGAGGTAAACGGCGTCATCTTCCATGAATAGGCGGGAGGAACTCTCGATTTCCTCCAGGTCGGCGCGGGTCGGGATGCGCTGGCCGGTAATCCTGGCTGCCTGGGCCTGTTCATCCGGCGTGGGGTCCAGCAGATCCAGCCAGGCGATGCCGGTGGCATCGGCATCGGTAACGATCGGCCGAGGCGGCTGACCGGGACAATGGGCAACAAACATGGATGCTGTCTTTCTCCGCTTCCCCGCCTTATTCCCCGTATCGGTGGACCCACGGCGTGTGTCAAATCACCCCGGCCTCTCTATCTGGGCGTGACGAGACGAGGCTGGTAATTTTCCGTCATGCGGTCCAGAACACCCGATATCCTGCATCTAATCGGGTCCGGAGAACGACGTGAGCGCAGCAGACAGCAGCGGAACGGAACGCGGCGCAGCGGAGACGCTGCCCAACAGCCTGCGCGCCGGGCCGGACCCGCGCGGCCGTTTCGGCATCTTTGGCGGCCGGTTCGTGGCCGAGACATTGATGCCCCTGGTCCTGGAACTGGACGCGGCCTATGCGGCGGCGAAGGCCGACCCCGCCTTCCGCACGGAACTGGACTATTATCTGAAGGATTATGTGGGTCGCCCCAGCCCGCTCTGGTTCGCCCGGCGCCTGACCGAGGAACTGGGCGGCGCGCGCATCTATATGAAGCGCGAGGAACTGAACCATACCGGCTCGCACAAGCTCAACAACGTCATGGGCCAGATCCTGCTGGCCCGGCGCATGGGCCGCAGCCGTATCGTGGCCGAAACGGGGGCCGGCCAGCACGGCGTTGCCACGGCCACCGTCTGCGCGCTGTTCGGGCTGAAATGCACCATCTATATGGGCGCCACCGACGTCGAGCGGCAGAAGCCCAACGTGTTTCGCATGCGCCTGCTGGGGGCGGAGGTCGTGGCCGTGACCTCCGGTGCCGGCACGCTGAAGGATGCGATGAACGAGGCGATGCGCGACTGGGTGACCAATGTGCGCGACACCTATTTCCTCGTCGGCACCGTGGCGGGACCCCACCCCTACCCTCAGATGGTCCGCGATTTTCAGTCGGTGATCGGGGATGAGACCCGCGTGCAGATGCAGGAAGCCGAGGGGCGCCTGCCGGATGTGATCGTGGCGGCCATCGGCGGCGGGTCGAACGCGATGGGCATCTTCCACCCCTTCCTCGATGACCCGTCGGTGCGTCTGGTCGGCGTCGAGGCCGCCGGCCGGGGGCTGGATAGCGGCGAGACCGCGGCCTCGATCCTGCGGGGGCGGCCGGGCGTGCTGCATGGCAATCGCACCTATCTGCTCCAGGACGAAGACGGGCAGATCGACGAGGCGCATTCGATCAGTGCCGGTCTGGATTACCCTGGGATCGGGCCGGAACATTCCTGGCTGGCCGAGATCGGGCGCGTGGAATATGTCGGCGCGACCGACGACCAGGCGCTTGCGGCCTTCCAGCTCTGCACGCGGACCGAAGGCATTATCCCGGCGCTGGAAGCCGCCCATGCCCTGGCGCATGTGGCCGTCATCGCCCCCACGCTCAGCCCCGAGACGCTGCTGGTGGTGAATATCTCCGGCCGGGGAGACAAGGACATCTTTACCGTCGCCGCGCATCTGGGAGTGACATTGTGAGCCGCATCGCCCGCCGCTTCGCGGCCCTGAAGGCGCAGGGACGTGGCGCCCTGATCCCCTATTTGCAGGCCTGCGATCCGGATTACGATACCTCGCTCGCATTGCTGCGCGCCATGCCGGGGGCTGGTGCCGACCTGATCGAGGTCGGTGTGCCGTTCAGCGACCCCAGTGCCGATGGTCCGACCATCCAGTTGGCGGCGCGCCGGGGGTTGAAGGCGGGTGCCAGCATGGTGCGCGTGCTGGAGATGGTCGCCCGGTTTCGCGAGGACGATGCCGATACGCCGATCATCCTGATGGGCTATCTGAACCCGATCGAAGCCTATGGCCATGCTCGTTTCTGTGCCGATGCGGCCCGCGTGGGCGTGGACGGGCTGATCGTCGTCGACATGCCGCCCGAGGAAGCCGATCTGCTGGACGGGCCGGCGTGGGCGGCCGGGCTGGATATCATTCGCCTCGTGGCGCCGACCACCGATGATGCGCGCCTGCCCATGGTGTGCGGCAGTGCCTCGGGCTTCATCTATTATGTCAGCATCACGGGGGTGACGGGTACGCGCACCGCCAGCAGCGACGAACTGGCGGCCGCCCTGCCGCGCCTGCGCGCCGCGACCGATCTGCCGGTGGCCATCGGCTTTGGCATCCGCTCGCCCGAGCAGGCCGCCGCTGCCGTTCGTGCCGCCGATGCCGCCGTGGTGGCCTCGGCGCTGATCGCCACGCTGGAAGACTCGCTGGACGAAGAAGGCCGCGCGACACCCGACACCCTGCCGCGTGTGCTGGCGCAACTCTCGGACCTCGCAAAGGCCGTCCGTTCGGCGCGCTGATAAGAAATCGGTTTCCAAAGGCCGCCGGCCTTTGGCGGGGTTCGGGGCAGCGCCTCGACCCAACCCTACGCCGCCCAGCATTACGGCACCCGCGCACCCGATTACGTGACCAGTGCCGTGCATGCCGAGGGTGCCGACCTTGAGGCAATCGAAAGACAGGTCGCGGGCAAGGGGTTGCGCGAGGCGCGGCGTGTGCTGGCTCCGTTGGGCTGCGCGTTGTTCATCGACGTGACGGCACCTCTGTCCGCGCTGGCTGATAGCTGGCTACAGACGCTGGAACTGCTGCGGGACGTATCGCATGTGCGCGATTGTGCGGTGGCGGAATGGATGTCCTTGCTGGGCGGGGTAGAGGAAGACGGCAGCTTCACGCTGGATGTCGCGCGCTTTCTGGCGGTACCGGCCTGAATTCTCCGGGCTTTGCGCTTGCCCGGCGGCATTGAGAGAACCATCTGGCCTTTCTGGTACCCTGCTTGTAAGAAGGCGGGTTTCTGGTCGCCGCTGTGCGCCGTGTGTGATGGAGTGATGTGATGAGCTGGCTGACCGATTACGTCCGCCCCAAGATCCGCGGTCTGCTCAAGCGCGAGGTGCCGGACAATCTGTGGACCAACTGTGAATCGTGCAGCCAGATGATTCTGGTGAAGGATCTGCATAAAAATCTGAATGTCTGTCCGCATTGCGGTCATCACATGCGCGCGACGGTGGGCGAGCGTTTTGCCTGGACGTTCGATGAGGGGGCCTGCACGCGGATCGACCTGCCCAAGGTTGCGGTCGATCCGCTCTCGTTCCGCGACCGCAAGCGCTATACCGACCGGCTGAAGGACGAGCGCGCGAAATCGCAGCTTGATGAATCCATGGCGGTGGCCCACGGCAAGATCGGCGGGCACGACGCGGTGGTGGCCGTGATGGCGTTCGAATTCATCGCCGGTACGATGGGGGCTGCGCTGGGCGAAGGCTTCGTGGCGGCGGCGCGGCTGGCGATCCTACAGAAGGCGCCGCTGATCGTCTTTACCGCTTCGGGCGGTGCGCGCATGCAGGAAGGCATGATCAGCCTGATGCAGATGCCCCGCACCACGGTGGCGGTGCAGATGCTGCGCGATGCCGGACTGCCCTATATCGTCGTGCTGACCAACCCCACCACCGGCGGCGTTACGGCCTCGTTCGCCATGCTGGGCGATGTGCAGATCAGCGAGCCGAACGCCCTGATCGGGTTTGCCGGCCCGCGTGTGATCGAGGATACGGTGCGCGAGAAACTGCCCGAGGGCTTCCAGCGCGCGGAATATCTGCTGGATCATGGCATGATCGACATGGTGACCAAGCGTGCCGACCTGCCGGCCATGCTGGGCCGCCTGATCGGCCTGTTGAACCATCAGCAGGTCGCGGCGCCGCTCCGCCCGGCAGCCTGACCGCGCCGATGAGCAGTTCGCCGACGATGCTGGGGCCGGAATTCGTCGGTCGTGCCGGGGCTGTTCTGGAGAGGCTGAACCAGCTTTATCCGGCCCTGATCGACCTGTCGCTGGGCCGGCTGGAGGCTCTGCTGGGGCGGCTGGGTCATCCGGAAAACCATCTGCCGCCGGTGATCCATGTCGCCGGCACCAATGGCAAGGGGAGCACCTGCGCCAATCTGCGAGCCATCGGCGAGGCTGCCGGCTGGCCGGTGCATGTCATGACCTCGCCGCATCTGGTGGACGTGACGGAGCGCTTTCGCGTTGCCGGCCGCATCGTCTCGACCGACGAACTGGTGGCGGTGCTGGAAGAGGTCGAGCGCGTCAACGATGGTGCGCCGATCACGGTGTTCGAGGTGCTGACGGCTGCCGGCTTCGTGCTGTTCGCGCGGCATCCTGCCCGTCTGGCGGTGATCGAGGTCGGGCTGGGGGGGCGTTTCGACGCCACCAATGTTCTGGCCCGGCCTGCCGCCTGCGCGATTGCGTCGATTTCCATGGATCATGAAGCGTTTCTCGGCAACAGTCTGGCCGCGATCGCTGCCGAGAAAGCGGGAATCATGAAGGCTGGTGTGCCGGTGGTGACCGGCTATCAGGCGCCCGACGCCATGGCGGTTCTGCGTGCCCGGGCGGTGGAATGCGGGGCGCGCCTGCTTGTGCGCGACGAGGACTGGGAGATCATGCCAGTGGCGGGCGGCGTGCGTTACACGGACGCGCGGGGCGTGCTGGACCTGCCGGCTCCTGGCCTGCCGGGGGCGCATCAGGTGGATAATGCCGGGCTGGCGGTGGCGGCGCTGCGGGCCAGCGGGTTGGCGGTGCCGGAAACCGCGTGGGCGGGCATCGCCCGCACCGAATGGCCGGCCCGCCTGCAACGGCTGGATGGCGCGCTGGCCGCCCTGCTGCCGCCGGGTTGGGAAATGTGGCTGGATGGCGGGCATAATCCCGGTGCCGGCCACGCGCTGGCCGACATGCTGGTCGGCTGGTCGGACCGGCCGGTTCATCTGGTCGTCGGCATGAAGCAGACCAAGGATGCCACGGGCTTTCTGGCCCCTTTGCTGGAACGTGCCGCCAGCGTTCAGGCGGTGGCGGAGCCGGGGCAGCATCTGGCCTTGCCGGTTGAGGCGATCGTGGCGGCGTCTTCGGGGCGTGCCATTCCCGGCCCTACCGTGCGGGCGGCGCTGGCGCGTCTGGCGGACGAGGCGGATGGTCCGGGGCGGGTGGTGATCTGCGGCAGCCTGTATCTGGCGGGGGTTGTCCTGGCGCAGGACGGCTGGGTCGCGAAGTGAGGTAGGGTCTTCTTTTTCTGAAGAAAAAGAAGCAAAAAGACTTTCATTCGCTCGGGAGCCTTGTGCTGGGGACATACGATGTCCCTGATCGAATCAAAGTTTTTTGGTTCTTTTTTTCAAAAAAGAACATTCTTGAAGGCTGCTCCATGACACATCGCCACAAGGTTATTTTCGACACTGACCCCGGCGTGGACGATGCGATGGCGTTGTGTTTCCTGACCCGGCGGCCGGAATTCGACCTGCTGGCCGTGACCACGGTGCATGGCAATCTGGACATCGGCACCGTAACGCGCAACGCGCTGTGGCTGGCCGAGCGGCTGGCACTGGATGTGCCTGTGGCGATGGGCGCGGCTACGCCGCTGGTGCGCCCGGCGGGGGCCGGCGTGCCGCATGTGCATGGGGCGGGTGGGCTGGGCGATCTGACGCCGCCGGCGCATCTGGCGCGTACGATCGATCCGCGCCCTGCGTGGCAGGTGATCGTGGATATGGTGCGCGCCCATCCGCATGAGGTGACGTTGATCGCCATCGGGCCGCTGACCAATCTGGCGCTGGCCCTGCGGCATGACCCCGGCATTGCGGAACTGGTGGCGGGTGTAAGCCTGATGGGGGGTGCGTTCGGCACGCATGGCCATAGCGGCAATGTGTCGCCGGTGGCGGAAGCCAATATCCTGTCGGACCCCGAGGCGGCGGACCTGGTGATGACCGCGCCGTGGACGGTTACGATCCTGGGGCTGGATGTGACGCAGCAGGTGGTGATGGATGCCGCCTATCTGGACCGTCTGGAAGAGCGGGGCGGGCCGGATGGGGCTTTTCTGCGGGCGGTGTCGCGTTTTTATCAGGGCTTTCACGAACGCTCGCGCGGGTTGGCCGGCATTTTCGCCCATGACAGTCTGGCGGTGATCCAGGTTATGGCGCCGCATCTGTTTACGCTGCGGCATGGGCCGGTCCGGGTGGTGTGCGGTGGGCTGGCCGATGGACAGACGATTCAGAAGCCCGTTGGTGTGCCCGGCGCGCCCGCCCCGGCCTGGGATGGCGCGCCGTCATGTGCCGTGGCGGTGGATGTCGATGTGGGCGGTGTGCTGGCGCTGTATGCGGATACGTTCATCGTGTGACGGTTTGTGTCGGCTGGCGGTCAGGTGAGGTGGCGATCGTGGTCTTCGTTCGGGGGCTTTGTGCTGGCGACAGGCAATGTTCCTGAACGGATAAAAGTCTTTTTGCTCCTTTTTCTTCAGAAAAAGGAGATATGCTCTCCGGGGCGCATGGAGATATGAATGGGTGAGATGGTGATCGTAGCCTATCGGCCAAAGCCCGGTCAGGAACAGGCTCTTTTGGAACTCACCCGTCATCATGTGACGGCCCTTCGCCGCCTTGGGCTGGCTACGGATCGTCCAGCATTGACCATGCGCTCCCGAGACGGCGTTATTGTCGAGATTTTCGAATGGCATGATGGCGCTATTCATACAGCCCACGCCCATCCGGACGTTCTGGCGATGTGGGAACATTATGCTGTTGTCTGCGATTATGTGCCTTTGAACGAATTGCCGGAAAGCCGCGATATGTTCGCGCAGTTTGAACCTATCGACCTCTGACGAGGGACATTTCAACCGCGATTGACGGTGGATGGAAAGGTTTCGATTTCATCGCGCGTGCACAGGCGATGTTTTTCGCCGGTAAATGCCTCATGGATATCCCGGTGTCCGGCATAGGAGTTGGCGTTCGTGCGTGTCCGGTATTCCGAACACCATTGAAGCAGGGCTGAGCGCGCGTCCGGATCTTCTCCGCTTTTGATGGGGCGGTTGATGAGATTACGGATGCATTCTTCCTCGGGAAGCACGAGCCAGACAAGGATTGTCGCGCGCGGCAGGGCTTGCCGGGCCAGCCAGCCAAAGACACCTTCGATAATCCATCCGTCCTCCCTGGCGGCGGCTTGTACCGCCTCTTTCGCGTCATCGGGGGGACGGCGGAGGTTGAAGCCTCCGGGCATCCAATGCAGGGCATCGAGTTCGATCGCGGGGATTGCGAAATGTCGCTTCAGGCGGTTCGCCAGTCAGGTTTTTCCCGAGCCGCTGTTCAGGCGCGCCTGATCTTTTCGTAACGGGCTATCAGCCGGGTGCGTCGCAGGGCGGAGAGGCGCTGTATCCAGAATAGGCCGTTCAACTGGTCGATTTCGTGCTGGTGGCAGATTGCGCGCAGGCCATCGGAGTCTTCGATCTGCTCTTTACCGTCGAGGTCCTGGTACCGTACGCGGACCCTGGCCGGGCGTTCGATCTGTTCGGTGACGCCGGGCATGGAAACGCTGCCTTCCTCATGCCGGATCGTCTCGTCGGATGCCCAGATGATTTCCGGGTTGACGTAGGTGCGCGCGCCCGATGTGTCGCGCAGGTCCAGCACCACGACGCGCAGCGCCACGCCGATATGCGGCGCCGTGATGCCGATGCCGGGCGCGGCCTGCATCGTGTCGAACAGGTCGGCGGCCAGTGTGCGAAGCGCGGCGTCGAACTGCGTGACCGGCTCGGCCGCCTGGCGCAGGCGCTGGTCGGGATACAGGACGATCGGGCGCGCGGGCATTCCGACGCCTCCCCAGGGTCAGAGGAAGGGGGCGGCGCGGACGCGGCCGACCGTCAGTCCGTTCCAGTTGCGGATATCGTGGGTTGCCAGGTCGCGCAGCACGGCGTGGTCGCGGGTTTCGGGGCCGAGGAAGCGCATCAGCAGGGTGGCCATGGCGACTTCGGCGGCGCGCGGGGCGCCGTCATGGCATTTGACCGCGATGCCCAGACCCTGTTCGGGCAGGCTGGCGGCCATGATGCCCTCTGCCCCCATCTTGCTGAAGACGGCCGGCCCGAGCGCCTGCATCAGTACCGTGTCGAAGCGGCCGCTGCCGCCGACCATGAAGGGGGCGTTGGCCACGGCGGCGCGCAGCCGTGCCGCCGCGCGGTCGCGTTCGCGGCCCAGGCCGTGGCCGGTGCCGAAGCGGGCGAAGCCGTGGGCCAGGGCGCGCATCGGGATGGCGTAGGTCGGGATCGAACAGCCGTCGATGCCGCGATTGTCTTCGCCGTGCGCCGCATCCGTGATGTCGGCCAGAGCGGCCGTGACCTCGCGCATGATCGGGTGGGCGGGCTGGATATAGCCGGCCGGGTCTTCGTCGCGGTCGCAGGCCAGGCAGATGAAGCCGGCATGTTTGCCGGAGCAGTTGTTATGCAGGGCGTTGGGTGCCCCGCCCGAGCGGGCCAGGGCGTGGGCGGCGTCGGCGTTCGTCGGCCAGTGGGTGCCGCATTCGAGGCAGGAGACATGACGCCCTGCCCGGCCCAGCATCCGCGCCGCGACCGCGACATGCGCGGGCTCGCCGTTGTGCGAGGCGCAGGCCAGTGCCAGTTCCTCGTCATCCAGGCCCAGCCGCTCGGCGGCGCCGCTTTCGACCAGCGGCAGGGCGAGGAAAGCCTTGACCGCCGAGCGCGGGTAGGTCGGCAGCGCGATGTCGCCCAGCGCGAACACGACATCGCCATCGGCGTCCACCACCACGGCCGTGCCGGCATGGCGGGATTCGACGCGGCCGCCGCGCTCGATCTCGGCGATTGCTGTGTCCATTGGGGCGTCGTCCTCGGGGGTCAGGTGTTGCCGGTCAGGAAGTAGCTCGGGCTGCCCGAACTGCGGGTCGAATCCGGATCGTCCTCGACCAGGTCGTCGATCATGAAACGCTTCATGCGCAGCACGGCGATATCGGCTTCGCTGGCATCGTCGTCGTCGGCCAGCAGGGACAGCCAGTAGGGCACGCCGCCGCGCTCGGTCAGCAGCAGGGGGTGGCGGCGGCTCATGATCACGCCGTCGCGGAGCATGGCTTCGGCATTTTCGTTGGTCGTGATGTGGTACAGATAGCTGTCGGTGGGGTCGGACGCTTGCAGGCCGCGATAATGGACGCGGGCCAGTTGCAGGGTCTCGGCGTCCAGATGCGTGACCTGCCGCCGGGGGGGCGGGGGCTCGACCTTCGGCGGGGGGGCGGGGAGCGGCGATGTGAACAGGTCGTTCTGGCCGGTTTCGGCCTCGTCGCGCAGCGGGCGGGGCGCGCGGGGGCGGCGGGGTGCGGGGTGGGTGGCCGCACGGGCGGGCACCGGCTCGGGCAGCGGCAGTTCGGCGGTATCCGGGAGGATGCGTGCCATGGCAAAATTCCGTCGCAGGGTGGCTACGGGGTCGGGGTCGGGCAGGCTTTCGGCCAGGATATGCCGGCCGCGCCGCCGCCAGAACAGCGCCAGGGCCTGGGGGCCGTCCTTTGCCGCGATCCGGGCGCGCGGGCGGCCCTGGATATCGTCGATCCGGAAGATCATGCGTTCCGCATTCCGGGTCGTCAGGCCGGTCGGCCTGACCCTGTAGCCGTTTCTCACCATAATCCTCAGTCGTGCCGTTCGCCCGTGATGTCTGAAATCGTCCGTCGTGCCTATGCCGTTGCGGCGTCGCGGCAGGCGGCGCAGAGCCCTTCGGCCTCGACGGTCGAATGATGCACCGTGAAGCCGATCTGCCGCGTGGCGTCTATCAATGCGTGCAGGATGCCGTGATCGTCCAGTTCGGTCACCTGACCGCAGCCGGTACAGATCAGAAACTGCGCCGCGTGAGGATGGCCGGCTTCGGCATGACTGCCATCCAGCGTGTGGGTGCAGCCGACGAAGGCCGACAGGCGCTCGATCTTGTGGATGAGCCCCTCTTCCAGCAGAAAATCCAGGGCGCGATAGACCGTGGGCGGGGCGGCGCCCTTCTTGTCGGCGCGCAAGCCGTCCAGCAGGTCATAGGCGCCGACCGGGCGCGCGGCCTCCAGCACCAGGCCCAGCACCTGGCGCCGCAGATCGGTCAGCCGCGACCCATGCGCGGCGCACAAGCGCTCGGCATTATCCAGCCGAGTCTCGGTCTTTTCGGCGAAAATCGTTGCCGCCATGCCTGCCGCGCCATGCCCCCGATCTGTCCAGAGATGCCGCCCGCGCGGCTCCCTGGTTTCCATACGCCGGAAAGCGCGTTATATGAAGGCTCCAAATATGTTACATTATAACGTGTCTTGACCTGCCAACCCTCCTGCTGACGGCCTCCCGCGTGTCTGCTGACCTTATATTCCCCCTTCGTGGTTCCCGTTCGGGCGTGGTGCGCCTGATCTGCGCGTGGCTGATGGCTGTCATGCTGGTGGTGTCGGGGGCGCGGCCGGCCCATGCCGGCAGTCCGATTGCCGTTGTGGCCGCCGAAGCGGTGTGGGGCGATATCGCGCGTCAGGTCGGGGGGGCGGATGTGGCGGTGAGCAGCATTCTGACCAACCCTGCGACTGATCCGCATGCGTTCGAGGCCAGCCCGATGGATGGGCGGCGGCTGGGTGCCGCGCGGATCGTGATCGCCAATGGCGGGGGATATGACGGATGGCTCGACCGGCTGATGGAGGGGGGCGGAAATGCCGGCCGGCCGGTGGTGCTGAACGTGGCGGCGCTGGTTGGCTGGCGGGACGGCGATAACGCCCATTTCTGGTACGATCTGGCGATGGTCCGCGCCGTCGCGACGGCGTTTGCCGCCGATTGCGGCGCGATCCTTCCCGATCGCCGGGCGGCGGTGCAGGAGCGTCTGCAACAATTTCTGGACGCGCTGGGGCCGCTTCAACAGCGGATCGACCGGTTGCGGGCGCGTTATCATGGGGTGCCGGTTGCCGCGTCCGAACCGATTTTCGGCCTGATGACGCGCCAGATCGGGCTGACGATGCATGACGGGGATTTTCAGCGCGCGGTGATGAACGGCACCGACCCCGGCCCGTCGGAGGTCGCCGGGTTCGAGCGGGACCTGACGGAGCGGCGGGTGCGGATGCTGATCCTGAACGAGCAGACGACGGGGCCGGCCACCGACCGGCTGGAGCAGTTGGCGCAGGGCGCCGGGATTCCGGTGCTGCATGTCGGCGAGAGCCTGCCGCCCGGCATGCGCTATCAGGACTGGATCGCCGGGATGCTGGATCGTCTGGATCAGGCGCTGGCCCATGCTCCGCCTGGGGGGCCGACATGAACGGGCACGGTGCGTGCTGCGGCGGCCCGGCGCCTGGGCCGGAAGCGGCCGCCATGCCGCCGGTGGATATGGCGCAGGTCACGCTGCGCATCGGCGCGCGCACGATCCTTTCCGATGTTGGCCTGACCGTGCCGGCCGGGGCCTTTGTCGGCATGCTGGGGCCGAACGGGGCGGGCAAGAGCAGCCTGATCCGCGCCATTCTGGGCGTGGTGCCGGTATCGGCCGGGCGGATTGCGGTCTTTGGCCGGCCGGTGGGGCGCGGCAACCACGATATCGGCTATCTGCCGCAATTTCCGGCGCGTTCCGCGCCGCGCCTGGACGGGCGCAGTTTCATTGCCGCCGCCCTGCATGGCGAGCGGTGGGGCCTGCCCTGCGACTGGCGGCCCGGCCGGCATCGCCGCCATGACGCGATGGAGATCGACCGGGTGCTGGATCTGGTGGGGGCCATGCATCTGGCCCGCCGGCCGATCGACCATCTTTCGGGCGGCGAGCGCCAGCGGCTGTTGCTGGCGCAGGCCCTGCTGGGGCGGCCCCGGCTGCTGCTGCTGGACGAGCCGCTGGCCAGCCTGGACCCGCATCGCGCGCGCGAAGTGGTGGCGCTGGTGGACCGCATCCGCCGCCAGCTTGGCATTGCGGTGCTGTTTTCCACCCATGATCTCAACCCGCTGCTGGGGGTGATGGACCGGGTGCTGTATGTGGGGCGCGGGGCGGCGCGGCTGGGCACGGTGGACGAGGTGGTGACCAGCCCGGTGCTGAGCGCGCTGTATGGCGTGCCGGTCGAGGTGATCCGGGCGAACGGGCGCATCTTTGTGGTGGCCGACGGAGTGGTTCAGTCGTGAGCGGGCGGGAGTAGGAACCGGGCATGTTCGCCTTTGAATTCATGCGCCATGCCTTTGCCGCGACGGGGATCGTGGCGATCCTGTCCGGGCTGGTCGGTTATTTCATGGTGCTGCGGGGCGAGAGCTTTGCCGGCCATGCGCTGTCGCATGTCGGCTTTGCCGGCGCGACGGGCGCGCTGCTGGTGGGGATGCCGCCTTTCTGGGGGCTGATGGGGGCCACGGTTCTGGCCGGGGTGGCCATGGGGCTGGGCGGACGGGGCACCACGCAGGGGCGGGATGTCACGATCGGGCTGGTCCTGTCCTGCATGCTGGGCTGCGGGCTGCTGTTCCTGCATTTTCTAACGACATCCGCCACCCGTGCCACGGCGCTGCTGTTCGGCAATGTGCTGGGGGTGGACCGGGCGATGCTGGGGTGGCTGCTGGTGCTGGGCGCGGGGTGCGTGCTGGCCATGGCGGCGCTGTCGCGGCCGCTGCTGTTCGCCAGCCTTCAGCCCGAGACGGCCGAGGCGCGGGGTGTGAACCTGCGGCTGGTCTCCACCGTCTTTCTGGCCATCGTCGCGGTGGTGACGGCGGAATGCGTGCAGATTACCGGCGTGCTGCTGGTCTTTGCGCTGATGGTCGGGCCGGCGGCGACGGCGCAGCGCCTGACGGCGACGCCGGGATGGGGGATCGTGCTGTCCGTGCTGCTGGCGATCGGGGCGGGCTGGGGCGGGCTGGCCCTGTCCTGGTGGACCGACTGCCCGGCGTCGTTCTGGATCAGCGCGCTGAGCACCGTTGCCTATCTGGCGGCGGGTGCGTGGCGGTTTACCGAACGGGGGGCCGGCGCCGACCCGGCCTGAACGGCGGGTTCAGGACGGGAGGGACCAGCACCACCATGCCATCAGGGCCAGGGTCGCCCCCAGCCCGGCATGCAGGGCGAGCAGCACCGGACCGGTGATGACGGGCGGCGGTTTCAGGCGGCGGTGTGCGGACATCGCATGGGTCCTCCGGAGGGCGGGCGGTCAGTGGTCGTGGCTGTGGGGCAGGACGTGGTAGGCGCGGTTGAAATAGACCAGCCCGCCCACCGGCTCGCCGATGCGGATGGCTTCGACCACGCCGAACATGACGCTGTGGGTGCCGACTTCGACGATCCGGTCGATCCGGCAGTCGAAGGAGGCCACGGCTTCTTCCAGCGCCGGGGCGCCGGTGGCCAGCGTTGTCCAGTGGCCGACGGTGAACCGTTCGTACATGTCCATCGGGCCGGCGAAGGTGCCTGAAATGTCGCGCTGGCCGGCGGAGAGCACGTTGATGCACAGCGCCCCGCCGGTATGGAACGCCGCGCGGGCGCGCGAGGCGCGGTTCATGCAGACCAGCAGCGTGGGCGGGGCGTCGCTGACGGAACAGACCGCAGAGGCGGTGAAGCCCACCGGGTCCTCCAGCGTGCCGGTCGTGACCACGCTGACCGCCGCGCCCAGCCGCGCCATTGCGTCCCGATAGGTCTGGGAATCCACACTCATGTCCGCGCCCTTCCTGCCGTCGTCCATTCCCGTAGGGCCGACATCTTCACCGTTGATGGTTCTGGCATAGTATCACGCCAGGGAAAACGGAAGGAACGTACCATCATGCAGGCCGACGCGACAGACGATACGCTGCTGATCTCCCGCCAGGGGCGCCTCGGGCGGCTGACGGTCAATCGGCCCAAGGCGCTGAATGCGCTGGATATTACCCTCTATCGCGCCATCGGGGCCGCGCTGGCGGCGTGGCGGGACGATCCGGAGGTCGAGACGGTGCTGATCGACAGCACCAGCCCCCGCGCCTTTTCGGCCGGCGGGGACCTGCGCGCGCTCCATACCCTGGCGCTGGACGTGGGGCCGGACGCGGCGGCGAGCGTGTTCCGGGCGGGGTATCGGCTGGTTTCGGTGCTGGCGGGATACCCCAAGCCGATCGTGTCGTTCATGGACGGGATCACGATGGGCGGCGGGGTCGGGCTGGGCGCGCATGTCCGTCACCGGATCGTGACCGAGCGCAGCGTGCTGGCCATGCCCGAGGTGGCGATCGGGCTGACGCCCGACGCGGGCGGGTCTTACCTGCTTTCGCGCGTGCCGGGGCTGTACGGGTTGCGTCTGGCGCTGACCGGCGGGCGGATGAAGGGCGGGCAGGCGGTGGTGGCGGGCTTTGCCGACCGCATGCTGGCGGCGTCGGACCTGCCGGACCTGGCGACCGCCCTCGCCCGCCGGCCGGCGGGCGAAGTGGTGGACCTGGCGCCCGCCGCCCCGCGTGAGGGGCAGGAGGATCTGGCGGCGATCAATGCGCTGTATGACGCGCCGGACCTTGCGACCATTCGCGACCGGCTGGCGCGCAGCGACGCGGCCTGGGCGGCCGAAGACCGGGAGGCGATGGCGCAGGCCTCGCCGCTCTCGCTGCTGGTCACGTTCCGCGCGTGGCATGCCGCGCGCCGCCTGCCCGACCTGAACACGGTGCTGGAGCAGGAATACCGGCTGATCGGCAACCTGCTCCGCCTGCCCGATTTCACCGAGGGGGTGCGGGCCAAGATCGTCGACAAGGACAATGCGCCGCGCTGGCTGGACGGCGCGGCGCTGGACGAGGCGGCGATCGAAGCCTGTTTCGCTCCGCGCCCCGATACGCTGGATCTGCCGGTCTTTTCCGAACCGGTGTGAGCGTAGGCCGTTTCATCTGAATTCGGTGTGCGCCGTTGGCCCATGTCCGCGATCCGAGGTTTTGATTCATGCCGTTTTCCGCCGCCTATCATCCCGTCCGCGCGCATCTGACGCTGGGCGATGCGTTTTATGACCCCGTGGAAGCGGCGCGCTTTCCCGCGCATATCCTGCGCTTCCGCAACCAGGACGCGGCGGCGCGGATCGGGCTGGAGACGCTGACCGATGCGGAATGGGTCGAGCATCTGGGCCGCTTCGTGCCGCTGCCCGACGGGCTGCCGACGCCGCTGGCGCTGCGCTATCACGGGCACCAGTTCCGCCAGTACAATCCGGACCTGGGCGACGGGCGGGGGTTCCTGTTCGCGCAGATGCGCGATGCGCGCGATGGCAGGGTGCTGGATATCGGCACCAAGGGCAGCGGCCGTACGCCGTGGTCGCGCGGCGGGGACGGACGGCTGACCCTGAAGGGCGGGGTGCGCGAGATCCTGGCCAGCGAGATGCTGGATGCGCTGGGGGTGAACACCTCGCGGACGTTGAGCGTGATCGAGACCGGCGAGCGGCTGCACCGGGGGGACGAGCCCTCGCCCACCCGGTCGTGCGTGCTGGCGCGGCTCAGCCATTCGCATATCCGTGTGGGAACGTTCCAGCGCCTTGCCGCGCTGGAGGACCGGGCCAGCCTGACGCGCCTGGTGGATTATGTGATGGCCACCTATTTTCCCGACCGCCATGGCGAGGGGAATGCGGCGACGGCGCTGTTCGATATCGTCTGCACCCGCGTCGCGCGTCTGGCGGCCCAGTGGATGGGGGCCGGGTTTGTGCATGGCGTGCTGAATACCGACAATATCAACATCACGGGCGAGAGCTTCGATTACGGTCCATGGCGCTTCCTGCCCCGATACGATCCCTCTTTCGTTGCCGCCTATTTCGACCAGTCGGGTCTGTATGCGTTCGGGCGCCAGCCCGAGGCCGTGCTGTGGACGCTGGCGCGGCTGGCGGAATGCCTGATTCCGTTAACGGAAATTGATGATCTCCAGAAGATTTTCGACGATTTCCCTGATCGTTGTGAAATGGAGATGAATAACGTCATCGTGAAACGGCTTGGCTTGTCTTCCATTTCCAGAAATGACGATCGGGATCTGTCGTCGGCGACATGGACGTTTCTGGAACGATCGGGAATAGGATTTGAAAATCTGTTCTTCGACTGGTATGGAGGAGCACAGAGCAGGCATCGGGCGCTGAACGGCCCCAATGCCCATTTCTATACGGGTGCGGAATTCGAGCCGTTGCGTCAACGGATCGAGGGCTATTCCGCCCGACCGGATCTGGATCTTTCCAGTCCGTATTTTTCCCGATCCGTTCCCTGCACCATGCTGATCGATGCGGTGGAGCGGATATGGCAGCCGATCGCGGACCAGGATGACTGGAGCATGCTTGATGACACGCTCGCGTCGATCCGGGAGATGAAGGGTGCCCTCTCGCCCGCCGCCTGACCGGCGGGCCTGATTCGGGGAGACCGGCATGGCAATCGGGCCATGTCGGGGCGTCTGTGGAGCAAGGAGTTCCAGGGCAGTTTTTTCCGGAGCCTGTCGGGAAATGCGCGTCGGATCGCCATCAGCGCGCGCATTTTCCAACAGGCTCCGAACAGGGAGAATGGAATGCAGAATTTCTCGCCGCAATCGACAAGTTTGGCCCAGGTGTCCGAATACGAAATTTCGGATAACGCGCGGCTGACACTCTGGCTCGCAGCCGCCGTGGCCGCCATCTGTGGCGGCCTCTACGGCTACGACACCGGCATCATTTCCGGTGCCCTGCTGCTGATTACGCGGGATTTCCATCTGGGCAGCACCGATCAGGAACTCGTGGCCTCCGCGATCCTGGCCGGCGCGGTGATCGGTGCCGTGGGCACCGGCTGGCTGTCGGAACGGTTCGGCCGCCGCACCACCGTCATGATCGTGACCGCGCTGTTCGTGACCGGCGCCCTCGCCTGCTCGATGGCGCCGGATGTCGGCACGCTGATTGCCGCCCGTGTCTATCTGGGCCTTGGCGTCGGCGGATCGACGCAGGTCGTGCCGATGTATATCTCCGAACTGGCGCCCGCCGCGCAGCGCGGGCGGTTGGTCACGCTGTTTAACGTGGCGATCGGGATCGGTATCTTTCTGGCCAATATCGTCGGGTTTGCGATGCGCGATGCGTGGGGCTGGCGCCCGATGATCGCGATCGCGGCGGGGCCGGCGCTGTTCGTGTTCGTCGCCATGTTCTTTCTGCCGCGCAGCCCGCGCTGGACGGCTGAAAACAGGGGATTGAAGGCCGCGATCCGCGAACTGATCAAGGTGCGCACGAGTCATCGTGAAATCCATAAGGAAATCAAGAAGATTCACGCGGCTGCCGAAAATGTTTCCGACGAGCAGCGGGGGTGGCGCGGCCTGTCGCAGCCCTGGGTGCGCCCTGCCCTGGTCGCGGCGTTCGGCGTGGCGTTCTTCACCCAGTGCGGCGGGCTGGAGATGATGATCTATTATGCCCCCACCTTTCTGTCGGATGCCGGGTTCGGCCATTCGGCGGCGCTGCTGGCCAGCGTGGGGGTGGCGGTCGTCTATCTGGTGATGACGTTTACCGGGTCGATGGTCGTGGACCGGATTGGTCGGCGGCGGCTGATGCTGATCATGGGGCCGGGGTCGGTGCTCAGCCTGATCGGGCTGGGGCTGATGTTCATGATGCATCCCGACAAGGGCAGTGTCGGAAGCTGGATGATCATCGTCTTCCTGCTGCTGTTCATGATGTTCAATTCGGGCGGCATTCAGGTGGTCGGCTGGCTGCTGGGGGCCGAGATGTTCCCGCTGCCGATGCGCGGCACCGCGACCAGCCTGCATGCGGCCACGTTGTGGGGCAGCAACCTGCTGGTGACCAGCACGGCGCTGACGCTGGTGCAGACGATCTCGCTGGGTGGGACGATGTGGTTCTATGCCGGGGTGAATCTGGCTTCAGTGCTGTTCGTGTATTTCCTGGTTCCGGAAACACGGGGTGCTTCGCTGGAAGATATCGAAAAGGCGCTGAAGGAAGGGCGTTTCCGGCCGCGTCGGGGCCAGACGGCCATCGTGGAACAGTAAGCGTGCTCGGGGGCTTTGCCCCCGAACCCCCACCAAAGGCCGGCGGCCTTTGGAAACCATTATGTATTAACAATTGGGTTTCCAAAGGGCGACTGCCCTTTGGTGGGTCAAGGGCAAAGCCCTTGTTCACCGGCCAGCACCACCCGTTCCGTTACATCGGGAACGGTAAACCCGAAGATCCGGCCATAGAAATCCAGTTCCAGTTCCAGCGCGCGACGCACCGTTTCCTCGCGCCGGAACCCGTGGGCTTCGCCTTCGAACGTATAATGCGCGTAGGGGATGTTGCCGCGGGCCAGGGCGTCCGCCATGGCCTGTGCCTGCGCGGGCGGGACCACGGCGTCGGCGAGGCCGTGCAGGAACAGGACCGGGGTGCGGATGGCGTCGGCCTGGGTCAGGGGCGAGCGGGCCAGATAGGTGGCTTCGTCCTCGGGCCACGGGCCGACCAGGCTGTCGAGATAGCGGGATTCGAATTTATGGGTTTCCTGCGCCAGGGCGCGCAGGTCGGTGACGCCGTAGAGGCTGGCGCCGGCGGCGAACAGGTCGGACCCGGCGAGGGCCAATAGCACGGTCAGGCCGCCGGCGCTGCTGCCGCGAATGGCGATGCGGGCGGGATCGACGCGGCCGGTGGCGATCAGGTGGCGGCAGGCGGCGATGCAGTCTTCGACATCCGCGACGCCCCACTGCCCTTCCAGTTGGCGGCGATAGGCGCGGCCGAAGCCGGTGGAGCCGCGATAATTGACATCGACCACCGCGAAGCCCCGGCTGGTCCACCATTGGACCTTGAAGGCGAAGGCATTGCCGGCGCGGCCGGTCGGGCCGCCATGGGCCATGACGATCAGCGGCGGCTTTTCGTCCGCCGGGCCACGGAAGCGGCTGTTGGCGGGGGGATAGAAGAAGGCGTGGCCGGTCTGCCGCCCATCGGGCAGCGGGAAGCGGATGGTCTCGGCGCGGGCGATGTCGCCGGGGGCAAGACCCAGCGTGGTGGCGGCGCGCAGGAGGTGCGACGGGGCGTCGATGCGGCCATGGCGGATGGCGGGAGCGCCGTCCGGCGGCGTGTCGAGCCACGCGAACGATCCGTCCGCCAGCATGGACGGGCATTGCGCGGGGTGGCCCAGCGCCACCGGGCGGGCGGTCGCGCCGGTGAGGTGCAGGGTGCGGGCCTCGCCGTCCTTGATGGCGATGGCCAGGATCGTGCCGTCGGGAAGCGGCTGGTAGCTGCGCTGGCCGAACACCCAGTGGGGCAGGCCGATTTCGGCGTGCATCGGTGCGACGGGCTCGGGCGCGCCGTCCGGCACCGTCCAGCGGAGCAGGTTCCACCAGCCGTCGCGGTCGGAGGCGGCGAGCAGCGTCGTGGGCCCGGCCCAGGCCGGTTCGATGACCGAGGCGCCGTCATCGGCCAGCGTGCGGAGGTCGGTCAGCGCGGCGGTGCCGTCCTGTGGTGTCAGGCGGCCCAGCCGCAGCCGCGTGGCATCCCACGGCATGGCGGGGTGGTCCCATTCGATCCAGGCCAGCCACGCGCCGTCGGGCGACGGGCGGGGGGAACTGACGAAATCGGGGCCGGCGACCAGCACCTGTCCGGCCTGCTCCGCCGGGTTGGCGTCGCGGTCGGTGGCGAAGGCGACGAGGGTGGAGAGTGGCTCGCCGGGCGCGCGGTGGTCCTCGCGCACGCAGAACAGGGCCGTGCCCTCGGGCGAAAACGCGAAATCGGCGAAGCGCAGGCCCGGCACGGTGCTGAGCGCGCGCGGAGCTTGGCCCGGCGTGACGATCCAGAGGCTGCCGTCCGGGCGGTGGCTGAAGGCGACGCGGTTGCCGGATACGGCATAGGCGCCGCCGCCATATTCATGGGCGCGGGTGCCGATATCGAACGGGGCCGGAGTGACATCGCGGATGCCGCCGGCGGCGGTCCAGCGCACCAGCACGGTTCGGCCGGCCTCGGCGGGGCGGGTTTCCAGCCAGTACACCGCCTCGCCGTCGGTCTGCACGCTGCCCAGCCCGATTGTCTTTCCGGCGACCAGCGCCGTCGTCACCGGCGAGGGCCATGTGCCGTAGGGCCGGGTGGCGGGGTCGGTCATGCGGGGTCTCCTGTTGCGGGGAATGGCCGGCTGGCTTTCGCCGAACGCTCCCTGTGCGTAAACTGGTGGTACGGGTCCATCACAGAGAACACGAGCGCCGATGACGCAGCAACGGTCCACCAGCGCGCAGCTTGACGCGATCGTCACCGACCTGTTGGCCGAGGCGACGCGCTGCCTCGCGCCCGGCAGGATCGACGACCTGATCCGGGCGTGGGTGCCCGGCACGGGCGACGACCTGCCGCCCGACGCCGCGTTGGCGCGCAGGACGCTTGCCCTGACGATGGCCGCGACGCTGACATTGTTCACGCCTTCGGGCAACTGTGTTGATCATGTGATCTGCAAAGTCTGACCTTTCTGGATCATGGCATTGAGGATGACGAGAAGCTGGCGTGCGATGGCGATAAGGATGGTCTTGGGTGCCTT
>NZ_JABEQN010000016.1 GCF_014174165.1 Gluconacetobacter dulcium
CATGCTCGCCATCACCGCCGTCATGAGGAAGCTCATCGTCCTCGCAAACGCACTCGTGCGACACAATCGCTCATGGGCGCCAAAAACAGCTTGATCAAGACGGATACTCTGCCCTGAAACCCGCCAAAGGCTGAGCCTTTGGAAACGCATTTATTATCAATACATTGGCGTGTAAGGGTCGAGGTCGGACATGGGCATCGGCGCGAAACGATGCGTCAATGTGGCCGCTGAGGCTTGCCCGTGCCCTGCGCCCGCGAACGGGGCAGCAGAATTTCTGCCCGCAAGCCGCCTTCGGGCCGATTCGCCAAGGTGAACTGGCCCCCCTCGCGCTGCACTTCCCGGTTGACGATCGCCAGCCCCAGCCCCAGCCCGCCCGTGGAGCGCGACCGCGATCCCTCTACCCGATAGAACGGGGCCAGCACCCGGGTCAGTTCGGCTTCAGGCAGTCCCGGCCCGTCGTCATCGACCCGTATCCGCAGGCCATCCGGTGCCACCGAAAGGTTGACACGGGCTCCACCACCGTAATTGACGGCATTGTCGATCAGATTGCCGAAGACGCGCTTCATCGCCAGCGGCCGGACTTTCGCCAGGCAATGCTCCATGCCTTCATACACCACGTCCCGCCCCTGGTCGGCCGCGTCATCGACCAACGTCTGCAGGATCGAGACCAGATCCACCGACCGGACGGCCTCGGGATCATTTTCCCCGGAGAGATACGCCAGCACGCCGCCGACCATCGCCTCCATCTCGGCAACATCGCTTTCGATCGCGCTCTGCGCTTCCGGATCGGTCAGAAAGCCGGCCCGCAGGCGCAGGCGCGCCAGCGGCGTGCGCAGATCGTGCGATACCGCCGCCAGCGCCTCGGTCCTGTCCTCGATCAACCGGCGGATACGATCCTGCATGGCATTGATCGCCCGGGCCAGATGCCGGACTTCCCGTGGCCCCTTTTCCTCGACCGGCACCCACCGGCCCGACCCCACACCGTCCGCCAGATCGGCCAGGGCCCGCAGCGGCATGCTGAGCGTATGCACCAGCATCGCCGCCGCCAGCAGCACCGCCCCGGCCAGAATGGCGGCCGAGGCGACACCGCGCGTCATATGGTGCGGCTGAAGAATATCGGGCGCCACGAAACCCAGCCGGCTGCCATCGGGCAACCGCACGATGCCCCGTACATCGGACGTACCGATCTGGGTCGGCGACAGGTTCAGGACCGACCCACGCAACGGTTCGCGGTTCCCCACCAGCTTGTCGTGCAAATCGCGCAGCGCCGACGGCTCGGGCCGCATCGGCCGGCCCGCCACGGGCGGCCGCCAATCGAGCGTAAGGTCGCCGGTGGACAGCATGGCCGCCAGGATGGGTCGCTGGGCCAGCGGCGTGGCCGCCAGCACCCGCGTATCCACCGCCAGCCGTTCGCCGATCGCATCGAGTTGGGCATCATCGACCGTGTAGGTCTCGGCCTCCTCGTAGAACGCCGAACTGCCGAGAAACACCAGCGCCACCGCCGCCAGCAGCACGAACGTGACCCGCCCGACCAACCCGCGCGGCCACAGCGTGATCCGCCGCGGCCCCGGCGAAACCCCGACAGTCAACGCCCGACCAGAAATTCAGACTGACACACAGAAACCGCGCGTCGGATCGCCACCAACTCATATGACCGGGAATGGGTATGTGGAAACGCGGGCTGCCGCGCGAGAGCGGCCCGCAGGGTCGCGTCCGTCGTGTGTTTCCGAGCACCGGAGCGGAACGGCCTCAATGGCCGTGAGCACCGGAGCGCAGGAAACGCGCGTCGGATCGCCACCAACTCATATGACCGGGAATGGGTGCGCGGAAACGTGGGCTCGCGCGCGAGAGCGGCCCGCAGGGCCGCGCCCGTCGTGTGTTTCCGAGCACCGGAGCGGAGCGGCCTCAATGGCCGTAAGCACCGGAGCGCAGGAAACGCGCGTCGGATCGCCATCAACTCATATGACCGGGAATGGGTGCGCGGAAACGTGGGCTGGTGAGCGAGAGCGGCCCGCAGGGCCGCGCCCGTCGTGTGTTTCCGAGCACCGGAGCGGAGCGGCCTCAATGGCCGTGAGCACCGGAGCGCAGGAAACGCGCGTCGGATCGCCACCAGCGCGCGTTTCCGCGCACCCATCAGAGGCGCTCGACCGGGGCGGTAAAGATATACCCCAGCCCGCGGACGGTGCGGATCAGGGATTCGGAATCGTTGCCCAGCTTGCGGCGCAGACGGCTGACCAGCACATCGACACTCCGATCGGACACATCGCCCAGGCGGGTGCGCGACAGTTCGAGCAGGCGGTCCCGCCCGATCACCCGTTGCGGATTGTCCAGGAAGCTGGCGAGCAGATCATGCTCGGCGCCGGAAATATCCACCACCGCCCCCGAAGGATCGGTCAGTTCGCGCCGGCGCAGATCCAATGTCCATCCGGCGAATTTCAGCGTTTCGCGGCGCGGCGTGCTGGGCTGCACCCCGGTCACGCCGCCGCTGCCACGGCGCAGCACCGCACGGACCCGCGCCAGCAATTCCTTCTGGCTGAAGGGCTTGGCCACGTAATCGTCGGCCCCGAGTTCCAGGCCGAGCACACGATCCAGTTCCTCGCCCCGGGCCGAGACCATGATGACGGGCGTATGGCGGTCCGGATGGACCACCTCGGCACCCGGCGCACCGCCCCGCCGCAGCGAACGGCAGAGATCCAGCCCGTTGGTTCCCGGCAGCATGACATCCAGAACGATCAGGTCGGCCGACGATGCCGTCAGCGCGGCCCACATTTCGCGCCCGTCCTGCACGCCGCGTACGCGATAGCCATCAGCCTGCAAGGCCCTTACCAGCAGGGTACGCATACCGGGGTCGTCCTCGACGACCAGAATGCGGGCAGGCAGGTCGGAATCTGGGGCGGTCTGGGACATCGTCACGATGCGAATCGTCATTCCTGAAAGCACCGGCCGCCGGATCGGGCCGGAATGTCAGTGAAGATACCGTAAAATCGGGATCGGCGAAAAGGACCCCCTCAAACAGCAAGGGCCGGGTGGATGGTTCCACCCGGCCCCGCCGGCATTCCGGGTCACGCGGCCGGACCGATCAGGCCCGGCGACCACTCAGTGATGAGCGGCCGGCGCGGCGGCGTGGGCCGCAGATGCAGGGGTCAGCTTGAGTATCCAGAGCTGGGCGATATCCCGGGCGCCATTTTCGCCGGCGACGGTCTTGAGTGTCGCGATGGCGTCAGCGGTACGCCCGGCCGCAGCCTGCGCCAGACCGTAATGCAGCTTGCCGATATTGGGGTCCAGCGGCCCCTTCGCCAGCCCTTTCTGCATCACGGCCAGACCTTTGTCTGCCTGACCGAAGGTCACGTAATTATAGCCCACGGTCAGCAGCGCATTGCCGGTCGGCGCGCTCGCGGCAGCGGCTTCGTCCGCCGCGATCGTGGCCTTCTTGTCGGCCACCGCCTTCACGACCATGGCCTTGAGCTTGGCTTCGCGCGCGGCCCCGGCATCCTTGCCCAGAACGCCGCTGGCATAACCCGCGTTCATCAGGTCCAGCGCCAGTTGCGGCAGACCGGCCTGCATGGCCAGTTCGGTCATGTCCATGAAGTCGGACGGCGCCGTCAGCACACCCGCCGCCAGCCGGATGCGATAGACATCAAGCTGCAGGCCGGGCGCGACCTTGGGGTTGGTGATCAGCCCATGCAGGATCAGCGCCCAATATTCCGGCTTGGGATAATAGGACACCAGCATCACATAGGTGTGGTTCAGCCCCGACTGGTCCTTGAGCTGCGTCTGGCAGGCCGCCAGAAGCTGCAACTGGGATTCGACGGGAACCTTGCCGGCCTTGATCGTGGCATCGATCTGCGCCTGCTGAACGCGCGCGGCGTTCTTGTAGTCCTGTTGCAGATAATAGGACTGGATCAGCAGCGTCTCCATCGCCGGGTTGCTGCCGGCGGCCTTCAGATACTGCTCGGTCCCTGCGACGGCCCGGGGATAATCCTTGGCGGTGTAGGCCATCGTGGCCTCCGCCATCATCATCTGCAGCTTGGCGTCCTTGGGAGTACGGCTGGACGCGATCAGCTTGTCATAGGCGGCCGTGGCCGCCGCCACGTTACCCGACTGCGCCGCGACGGCGGCACGCATCTGGGTGACCGTATATTCTTCGTAATCGGATTTGCCGGGCACGGCCTCGGCCGCATCGACGGCGGCCATCGCCTTGGCATAATTATGCGCGGCCAGGGCGGACTGGGCCTCCTGCAAGGGCTTGCCGACCTTGGCGCTCAGAGTGTCGGCCGCCCAGGCGGACCCGACCGACGAGACGGAAAACGGAACGGCGGCGATCACGCCGGCAAGCAGGCCGGCGCGGAACAGACGTAATGACATCAGCTCATTGTCCTTCCATGAACTGATCCTGACCTACGATACCCAGCTTGGTAATGCCAAGCCTCTGGGCGTCAGCAAGGACATGCGCCACCGTCTTGTAATCGGCCAGACGGTTCGGATGAATATGCATTTCGGGCTGGTCGGGCTGCGCCGCGGCCTCCTGGAGATGCGCCAGCAGCGACCCCTCGTCACCGATGGGCTCGCCATTCCACGAAAGGCTGTTGTCGAAATCGATCGCGAGCGTCACGACCTTCGGAATTTCGGTCGAAGGCGGCGGATCACCCTGGGGCAGATCCAGCGCGACCGAATGGGTCTGCAACGGAATAGTAATGATCAGCATGATCAGCAGCACCAACATGACGTCGATCAACGGCGTCGTGTTGATATCGACCATACCTTCGTCTTCGTGGGTGCTTTCGGAGCCGACACTCATGCCCATGGCGGTGTACTCTCTAAAAAAACGTGGGCCACTGGACCGTTCGAACCGCCACCTGAAACCGGTGCGGACGGACAAACGCGGCGCCCTGATGTGAGATTCCCGGAAGTCGGGGGCCGGCGCGGGCCGACCCCCTGTTCCCCGTCGTTCAGTCCGAGTGGGGCTGCTCGGTGATGAAGTCCACGTGGTAGATCCCGGCTTCCTGGCAGGTGGCGATCACCCGCCCGACCGATTCGTAGCGCGCCTTGGCATCGCCACGGATCTGGATCTGGGGCTGCGGCTTGATCACCGCCACCTTTTCCAGCCGGTCCAGAAGGTCGGCCCGACTTTTGATCGCGACCTCGTTCCAGTAGATCTGCCCGTTCTCCGTCACCGCCAGCACCACATTGCCGGGCTTGGTCTGAGTGGGCTGGTTGGCGTCCTTCGGAAGGTTCACCTTGATCGTGTGTGTTGCGACTGGGATGGTGATCAGAAAGATGATCAGCAGCACCAGCATGACGTCGACAAGTGGAGTGGTGTTGATGGCGGACACCACCTCGTCTTCATCGCCGCCGCCTCCGACTTGCATCGCCATGTTCAGGCAACCCGGTTGGAGGTCGTGGTGGTGGTCGGCGAGCTATCGGGATGAACCACGATCTCCGGCGCGACACCATGACGGAAGCCACCCAGCAGGATCGACTGCAGGTCGGCGGCGAAGTTGCGGACCTTGTCCATGGCGCCCTTGTTGCGACGGACCAGCAGGTTGTAGCCCAGCACGGCCGGAACGGCGGTGCCCAGACCGATGGCGGTCATGATCAGCGATTCACCGACGGGGCCGGCAACCTTGTCGATCGACGCCTGGCCGGCGATGCCGATGGCGGTCAGGGCGTGATAGATACCCCAGACGGTGCCGAACAGACCGACGAACGGCGAGGTCGAACCCACGGTGCCGAGGAAGGCCAGGCCACCCTGCATCCGCGCCTGGATGGTATCGACGGCGCGCTGGATCGACATCGAGGTCCAGGTGTGCAGGTCGATGGATTCCTGCATCGTGCCTTCATGATGCTCGGCCGCGACGATGCCGGTATCGGCAATGTAGCGGAACGGCGAGGACGGCTTCAGCGCGGCGGCGCCTTCCTGGATCGAAGACTTGGTCCAGAAGGTCGACGCGGCTTCCTTGGCGGCCGAGAACATACGCATCTGTTCGAAGAACTTCGTGATCATGATGTACCATGTGCCCAGCGACATGACGACCATGATCAGCAGAACGCCACGGGCGATGATGTCACCGTTGCGCCACAGCGCATCCAGGCCATACGGGTTGCCGGCGGGCTTGGCCGGGGCGGCATCCTCGGCCGGCGGCGTCACCGCGGGGGCCGGAGCGGAGGCATCGGCGGCCGGAGCGGCCGGGGCAGCGCCGTCGGCCGGCGGGGTGGCCGGAGCCGAGCCGTCGGTCGGGGCGGCGGCGGGTGCCGAAGCGGCAGGTGCCGATGCGTCGGGCGCCGGAGCGGCCGGAGCCGCTGCGTCAGGGGCGGGAGCCGCGGCCGGAGCGGTGGACTGTGCGTCCTGAGCCACCGCGATCACGGGCGACGAGACGCTCAGAATGGCAGCCAGGGCCGATGCGGCAACAACAGGAACACGGTGCAGTCTGGTCATGTACTCCAAATCCTCTGTGGTAGATGGCCCGTTTGCCGGAACCCCGGGGCCGGCGGGCTCACACCCGTCCGGCTCCGGTCGTTAGGTAACCCTCAGTCGTTGCTGAGCCTGAAGGTAATCGTGTACGGATGGCGGAACTCCTTGATGGGCACGCCATTCTTGACCGCCGGCTGATACCGGGCACGGCGGACGTAATCCAACGCGGCCTGGGAGAACGACTGCCCACCCTGCACGCTCGTCACCGCGCAGTTGCTGGTCGACCCGTCCTGCTCCACGTCGCACACCACGGTCACGCGGCCCTCCCGATTTTCCTCGAGCATTTCCTCGGGATATTCGAGCTTGACGTTGTTCACCGGACGCGCACCCGCCAGATGATCCGGAACCGGCGGCCCGACAGGCGCGTTCTGCACTGTCGGCGGCGCAGGCGGCGACGGCGGCATCGGCTTCGGCGGTGGCGTATGCGTCACCTGCTTGATCACCTGCTGCGGCGGCGGCTGGATCTGGATCTTCGGCGGCGGAATGTACGGCGGCGGCGGCTGCGTCATCACCGGCGGCGGAGGCGGCGGTGGTGGCGGCGGCGGCGGCTTCTTCTCCGTAATAATCTTGGTCTGGATGGGCGGGTGCAGTTCCTGGACGATTTTCGCCCCGAGACCGTTCATCAACGCCCAGATCAGAACCACGTGCAGGAGAACAACGACAGTTATGCCGATGATATGCTTCGTCGGACTGCGTTGTTGTTCCGCGTAGTTCATGTCGAAACCTCCTTAACCCTCTCGTCCACGCCGGTTTCGGCACTCAAAACCACAACAAATCAGGACCACTTCGCAGCGTCCGGCCTTCTCTCCGGGCAAACCCCGGCCACACCGTGGCATGGCCACGGCATGTGCGAAAGCACGCACAAACGATAATCGGGATCGTGCATCCCCTGCGTTCCGACCTGACCGGACAGACATCGAAATGCCGCCAAGCCATCGAATTGGGCTATTGCGCCCATCCGATGTCAAGCAAGATATTTATCGAATTTGAAACGAGTAATTTGTCATCACTGGCCCAAAAAATGGCCATATTAACAACCTGTCATAAATGGCGAAAAACTGGCGATTTTTGAGAGTGTGCCCATTTTTCTGCCATTTTTCGCGCCGGGTCCGCTTTTGTTTCGAATCCGACACATTGGCGTTCCAGCCCACGTCGCCCCGTTCGCCGCGCTGACAGAACCTGAACGCACGAGGGCCGGATCAGGTTCGAATCCATCGTACGGGCCGCAAATCCCGTCATAAAAATCTCACAAAAAAAGGCGGCCGAAGCCGCCCTCTCTTGCGCGCATACCCCGCGATCACCCTGCGGCGATCACTGGGCGGAAGCACTGGCCTCGGACCGGGTCGCCCCCACACGGGCGGCCAGGGCCGCCGCCATGAAATCATCCAGGTCCCCGTCCAGCACCGCGCCGGGGTTGCCGCGCTCGACATTCGTCCGCAGGTCCTTCACCAACTGGTAGGGCGCCAGCACGTAGGAGCGGATCTGGTGCCCCCAGCCGATATCGGTCTTCGCCGCCTCGGTCTGGGCCGCGGCGGCCTCGCGCCGTTGCAGTTCCTGCTCGTACATGCGGGCCTTCAGCATCGTCATCGCCGTGGCGCGGTTGCGATGCTGCGACCGGTCGGTCTGGCAGGCCACCACGATGCCGGTGGGAATATGGGTGATTCGAATCGCGGACTCGGTCTTGTTGACGTGCTGCCCGCCGGCACCCGAAGCCCGGAACGTATCGACCTTCAGATCGGCTTCGTTGATCTCGATCTCGATCGAATCATCGACCACCGGATAAACCCAGACCGAGGCAAACGACGTTTGCCGCCGCGCCGCCGCGTCGAAGGGCGAAATCCGCACCAGGCGATGCACCCCGGCCTCGGTCTTCAACCAGCCATAGGCATTGGGGCCGGTCACCTGGATCGTCGCCGATTTCAGCCCGGCCTGCTCGCCCTCCGAGCTTTCCATCAGCGTGACCTTGTAGCCATGCTGCTCGGCCCAGCGCGTGTACATGCGCAGCAGCATCTCGGCCCAGTCCTGAGCCTCGGTGCCGCCGGCGCCGGCATTGACTTCCATGTAGCAGTCGTTGCTGTCGGCCTCGCCGGACAGCAGGCTCTCGGTCTCGCGGCGCTTGGCCTCGTCGGCCAGTTCGCGCAGCATCCGCGTGGCGTCCTTCAGGACGGCCTCATCGCCTTCCATCTCGGCCAGTTCGACCAGATCCAGCGTATCGCGGACATCGCCTTCCAGCCGCTGCACCCCCTCGACCTGCCCGGCCAGCAGGGTGCGCTCGCGCATCAACTTCTGGGCGGCATCCGGATCGTTCCACAGATCCGGGTCCTCCGCCCGGTTGTTCAGTTCGGCCAGGCGGCCGATTGCGACATCCCAGTCAAAGATGCCTCCTCAGCAGTGCCACCGACTGCTTGAGCTGGTCGTTGAGAGCCTCGGTCTCGGCGGACATGGAACAGGAACTCCATCGGTCAGAAAGGGCGGCCGATTGGCGGCCGGCCCGACAGGAAAAGCAAGCGGCGTCAATACAGGCCACCCATGCCGATGTCACCCCCGCCCGCCGGCGCGGCAGGAGCGGCGGCCGAAGGCGCGGGCTGGCCCGGCACACCGGCGGGGCCGGCGGCGGGCGCGGCAGAGGGCGATGCCGCCATGTCGCTCTCGGAATCCGGCATCGTCTCGGCGCCGGTATCCTCGGCGGTCAACGCGCCGGTCGCATTGGCGTTCAGGTCGGCGCTGATGCCCGGCACCTGGTCGGGCTTGAAGGCATCCACCGCCATGCCCATGCCGGTATCGTAGCGCGCCAGCGTCAACCCCTGGGGCACGGGGAAATCCAGCCTCGGCCGGTCGGCCAGCACCGCCTTCATCACCCGGTTCCAGATCGGGCCGGCGATCGTGCCGCCGGTCTCGTTCTTGCCCAGCGTCTGCGGCGTGTCGAACCCGACCCAGACGATCGTCACGATATCGGGCGAAAAGCCGGCGAACCACGCATCGTTGAAATTCTGGCTGGTGCCGGTCTTGCCGGCGATGGGCCGGTCGATGCCCTGCCCGGCCCGATTGCCGGTGCCGCGCAGGATCACGTCACGCATCATCGCCACGATCTGGTACGCGCTGTCCGGCGAAGCGACCTGCGGCCGCGTATCCACCAGCACCGGCCCATCGGCCGGCACGCCCGCCACCGCCGGGGAGGCGACGGCCGCCGGTGCCGCCACCGATGCCCCATTCCCCGCGACGGCCGGTTGCGGCGTGACGCCAGGCACCGGGGCGGCGGTGCCGGCGGGGGGCACCGCCGCCTGCAAGGCCAGGCCCGGCGGCTGCCACAGCACATGGCCGTCGCGGTCCTGCACATTGTCGATCAGGGTCGGCGTCACCAGCCGCCCGCCCGCCGCGATGGTGGCATAGGCCCCGGCCTCGCGCAGCACGGTCGTCTCCACCGCGCCCAGCGCGGCCGGCAGAACATGCGGCATGGACTCGACCAGTTGCAGCGAAGTGGCCATGTTCGCCACCGATTTCATGCCGATATGGGCCGCCAGACGGATCGTCACCAGATTGCGCGATTCCCGCAGCGCGTCATGCAGGGTGGTCGGACCCCAGAAATCCTTCTCGTAATTGTTCGGATGCCAGGTGCCATAAGACACCGGGGAATCGTCGAATTTCTGCGACGGAGAAATCCCCTGCTCCATCGCCGTCAGATAGACGAACGGCTTGAAGGACGATCCGGGCTGGCGCAGCGCCTGGGTCGCGCGATTGAACTGCGACTGGCCGAACGACCAGCCGCCGACCATCGCCAGCACCCGGCCCGTCCGCACGTCCATCGTCACCAGCGCGCCCTCGACCTTGGGCACCTGCCGCAGCGCGACCCCGCCGCCATCGGCCTGGGGCTCGACCATCAGCACATCGCCCGCGCGGGGGGCGCGCCAGCGGCGCATCCAGGCCATGTCGCGCGCCAGCAGCCGCCCGCTACGCGGTTCGGCATGCGCCGCCGGCCCTTCCAGCCAGCCGATCTCCCCCGTGGCCGGCGAGAGCAGGACCCCCAGCCGCCAGGAATCCAGCATGCCGGGCGGCCGCGCCGTATGTGCCAGCGCAGGCACCCACTGGCCGGCATCCGCGCCGGACGCGATCTCGTCCAGATGCGCCACCGGCCCCCGCCAGCCGCCATGGTCGTGGTCGTAGCTCATCAACCCGTCGCGCACCGCGGCGGTCGCGACCTGCTGGATATGCGGGTCCATGCTGGTATGCACCAGAAGGCCGCCCTGCATGGTGGTGTCCTGCCCGTAACGCTCGATCAACTGGCGGCGCACTTCCTCGCCGAACCATTCCGAGCCGGGGGCCGGGCCGGGCCGGGTGAAGGCCTGCGGCACCAGCGGCTCGGCCTGCGCCAGACGCGCCTGCTCCTCGGTGATGGCACCGATCTCGACCATCTGCTGCAACACGAGGTTGCGCCGGGCCAGCGCCGCGTCCGGGAAACGGTAGGGGTTGTAGTTGGAAGGCGATTTCGGCAACGCCCCCAGGAACGCGGCCTGCGCGTCGTCCAACTGGTCCAGCGGCTTGTTGAAATAGGTCTGCGCCGCCGCGCCGACGCCATAGGCGCCCGCGCCCAGATAGATCTCGTTCAGGTAGATTTCGAGGATCTTGTCCTTGGACAGGGTCTGCTCGATACGGATCGCCAGCAGGGCTTCCTTGGCCTTGCGCTCCAGCGACAAAGTCTGTTTCGAGCCCAGCAGCATGATGCGCGCCACCTGCTGCGTGATCGTCGAGGCACCAATCGGCCGGTGCCCCTTGTTCATCGTCAGGTCGGTCAGCCCCGCGCGGAGGATCGCGAACGGATTGACGCCGCCATGGGTATAGAATTTCTGGTCTTCGGTCGCGATGACGGCGTTCTTCACCCGGGCCGGAATGGCCGAATAGGGCACGAAGATACGCCGTTCCGCCGCCAGTTCCGCCATCACCCGGTCATCGCCGGAATAAAGCCGGCTCATCACCGGCGGCTGGTAGGTGCGCAGCCCGTCAACCGTCGGCAGGTCGGCCACCAGTTGCTCGTATTTGGTCCAGGCGACCATCCCGCCGGCCAGCGAGCCCAGCAGCAGCACCGCCGCCCCCCCGCCGAGCAGCCTGCGCACCAGCCGGAAGCGCGGCCGGCGCGGGCCGCCACCCGGCCCCGTCAGGCCGAAACCGCGTCGCGACGGGCGGGGAGCCCCACCGTCTGCGGCATCACCGCCAATGCGCGAAGTCACAAGCAGCCGGCCGTCACGGCCTGATCCGTTACGAAAAATCATCCAGGGTCCAGTGGGCGAAGGGCAAGGAAACGAGATCCGTCACGACGGGCACCGGCGGGAACGGGGCTGGGCAAGGACGCCTCTCCTAGCATTCCCGGACCCCGGCGTCGCCCCCCGCAAGGTGCGTCAACCACCCGCCTGACGCTGCCATTCCGCGCGCCCCTCCTGCTCCAGACGGGTGAAAACGGCATCATCCAGCACCAGTCCGGCGGCGGCGACATTCTCCTCGACATGCTCGGGGCTGCCGGTACCGGGAATCGGCAGCATCACCGGGGCGCGGCGCAGCAGCCATGCCAGCGCCACCTGCCCCGGCGTGGCCCCCAGATCGCGCGCCACCCGGTCCAGCACGCCGCCCTCGCGGGCCAGCGACCCCGCCGCCAGCGGCGCCCAGGGGATGAAGCCGATCCCGTGCCCCGCGCAATAATCCAGCACGTCCTCCGAGGCACGATTGACCAGGTTATAGCGGTTCTGCACCGTCGCGACCGGAAAGAAGCGCCGGGCCCGCTCGATCATCTCCACGGGCACTTCCGAGAGGCCGACATGGCGGATCAGCCCTTCCGCGCGCATCGCGGCGATCACCTCGAACTGCGTCTCCGGCGTGCAATCCGGCCCCACGCGATGCAACTGCCACAAATCGATGCAGTCCACCCCAAGGCGCCGCATGCTCATCAGCACGCACTGGCGCAGATAGTCCGGGTTCCCCACCGGCCGCCAGATATCCGGCCCATGGCGCGTATGCCCGCCCTTGGTCGCGATATGCAGCCCGGCATAGGGATGCAGGGCGGCGCGGATCAGATCCTCGCTGACATAAGGCCCATAGGCGTCGGCGGTGTCGATCAGCGTCACGCCGCAGGCCGCCGCGCGGCGCAGCGTGTCCAGCGCGCGGTCACGGTCGGGCGGATCGCCCCAGATTCCGCGCCCGGTAATCCGCATGGCGCCAAACCCCAGGCGCGCGACGGGCAGATCGCCGCCAATCAGGAATGTGCCGGCCTGGCCTGCATCGGGACGGGGCATGGAAGCGCTCCTCAAACATGCGCGCCAGGGCGGAAACAAAGGCCAGACCCCGGCAGTTAAAGCAGGAAAATGGCGGCACCAAGGCAGTCCGGTTTTTCACGACGACCGTTTATGGAGCCGCCAAATCCCGACCCGGACACACCACCAGCGCGTGTGTCCGGGCCGAGATTCAGCCGAGCATTCTGCCTATGACGCGGGCAGTATAATCCACCACCGGGATGATGCGCCCATAATTGAGGCGCGTGGGGCCGATCACCCCGATCGCCCCCACGATCCGGTTGCTGTCGGTCCGTGCCGGGGCCACCACCACCGAGGTGCCGGAAAGCCCGAACAGCCCACTCTCGGCCCCGATGAAGATCCGTACGCCATCCGATTCCTGCGCCAGTTCCAGCAGGCGCAGCATCGTCTCCTGCGCCTCCAGCCGCTCGAACAGCATCTGGATGGTGGAAAGGCGCTCGATCTCCGTCACGTCGGCCAGCAGGCGCGCCTGCCCGCGGATGAACAGCGTGCCGCCGCGATCCACGTCGCTCCAGGTCGCCAGCCCGCTGGCCACGATCTCGGCGGTCAGATGATGCAGTTCGCTGCGATTGGCGCTCATGTCGGCGCTGACATGCGTGCGCAGATCCTCCAGCGAGCGCCCGGCCAACTGGGCGTTGAGATAATTCCCCGCCTCGACCAGCGCCGAGGGCGGCAGTCCGATCGGGGTCTCGATCACCCGGTTTTCCACCTGCCCGTCCGCGCCGACCAGGATCACCAGCGCCCGCCGGGGGCCGAGGGCGACGAACTCGATATGCTTCACCGCCCCGTCGCCCTTGGGCGCCAGCACCAGCCCTGCGGCCGAGGACAGGCCGGACAGCATCGACGATGCCTCGGCCAGCGTGTCCTGCAACGAGCGGCCGCGCATTTCCAGCGAGTTGGTGATGGTCTCGCGCTCGTCCTCGCTCAGGCTGCCGAATTGCAGCAACCCGTCCACGAACAGCCGCACCCCCTTTTCCGTCGGCAGGCGGCCGGCCGAGGCATGGGGCGAAAACAGCAGCCCGGCCTCGGTCAGGTCCGCCATCACGTTGCGGATGGTCGCCGGCGACAGCGGCAGCGGCAGGCGCCGCGACAGCGTGCGCGACCCGACGGGCTCTCCGGTTTCCACATATTGTTCGACGATCTCGCGCAGGATCGCCGCCGAACGGGCATCCAGCCCCGGTGGCAGGGCCGGACGGGAAGACAGGGTGCCGGGATTCATCCTGCTTGAAGCCTCCACGTTCGAGGCCGGCGGAAGCCGGCGGAATTGACCCTTATAAATCTGGAAGCTCCGGCCGGCTATGACAAGCGTCGGGCTGGCCATTCTCCCCCGGCTCGGGCTATGCCCGCGTTTTCGGCGGCCCGCCCCGGAATGCCCTGCCTGTCGATGCGGAGTATCGTTTGCCCATGCCCCCCCGCCCCTCGGGCCGCGCCGCCGACGCGCTGCGCCCCGTCTCCATCGAAACCGGCTTCGCCCGCCACGCCGAAGGTTCGGCCCTGATCCGCATGGGCGGGACCGAGGTGCTGTGCGCCGCCAGCGTCGAACCCCGCGTGCCGCCCTTCCTGCGCGGCCAGGGCAAGGGCTGGGTCACCGCCGAATACGGCATGCTGCCCCGCGCCACCCACACGCGCGGCCCGCGCGAGGCCGCGAAGGGCAAGCAGTCGGGCCGCACGCAGGAAATCCAGCGCCTGATCGGCCGCTCGCTGCGCGCCGTGACCGACCTGACCGCCCTGGGCGAAATCTCGATCACCGTCGATTGCGACGTGCTGAACGCCGATGGCGGCACCCGCTGCGCCTCCATCACCGGCGCCTGGGTCGCCCTGCGGCTGGCGCTGGAGAAGCTGGTGCGCAACCGCGTGCTGGCCCGCGTGCCGCTGACGGCACAGGTCGCGGCCATCTCCTGCGGCCTGACCGGGGCCGGCGCGGTGCTCGACCTTGATTACGACGAAGACAGCACGGCAGCCGCCGACGCCAATTTCGTCCTCACCGAGGCCGGCGGCATCGTCGAGATCCAGGGCACGGCCGAACAGGCCCCGTTCTCGCAGGCGCAGTTCGAGGCCCTGATGCGGCTGGCACAGGGCGGCACCGCGCATCTGTTCGCCGCCCAGCTTGCTGCGGTCGACAAAGCACTGGCCGCACGGGGCGACGCGTCGTGAGCGGGGCGAGCCCCCCCCGCCTGGCCTCCGGCACACGACTGGTCCTGGCCAGCCACAACCAGGGCAAGCTGGCGGAATTCGATGCCCTGCTGAACGGCTACGGCATCACCGTCGTCTCCGCCGGCCAGCTCGGCCTGCCCGAACCCGAGGAAACCGCCGACAGCTTCACCGGCAACGCGGCGCTGAAGGCCGTGGCGGCGGCCAGGGCCAGCGGCCTGCCGGCGCTGGCCGACGATTCCGGCCTCTGCGTCGCCGCCCTCGGCGGCGCGCCAGGGATCTATTCCGCCCGCTGGGCCGGCCCCGACAAGGATTTCCCCGGCGCCATGGCCCGCATCCACGAAGCCATCGGCAATGACGAGGACCGGTCCGCCTGGTTCATCTCCGTCCTCTGCCTCGCCTGGCCCGACGGCACCCTCCGCACGTTCGAAGGCCGGATCGACGGACAGATCGCCTGGCCGCCCCGTGGCGCCCAGGGCCATGGCTACGACCCGATCTTTACACCGGAAGGCGAGACCCGGACCTTCGCCGAGATGCCCGAGGCCGAGAAGAACGCCATCAGCCATCGCGCCCGCGCCTTCGCCGCCTTTCGCGCCGCCTGCCTGCCCTCATAGAATAGCTAGAAAAATCACCACTTAGTTGACGGTAATCTCTTGGCAGGGTAGCTGAATGCCTCTCATAGTAAGTCGTAATGGGACGCTGCCTTTTGTCGCGGGAGTTGGCCAGAGCAAAGGAGCGTTATCAGGCAAACGCACTCGAAGCCTATCGTTCTGCCGCACGAAATCTCATACCTCATATTCACGTTGATTTTCACGTCACGGGATGGACAGGCCGCGGGGTGGACGCGTATCGTCATTCGTGGAAGCGCCGGTCAAAGTGGGACTGGGAAGAGATCTTCCGTCGCCATAGAGAACCTGATTGCTTGGAAATGGCGGTCTGGTCAGAGCATTCGGACTTGTGCGCATTAGGGTTAGGTTTGACTTCCGGAAGAGCCGTTGAACTCCGTTTTTTAGAGGGGAATGGCCAAGACGGTTGTCCTCTCGTTGGACGCCGAGCCCTAATTGCGTTGGAAACAGTGTCTTGTTACGCGCAACTCATGGGGAAGCGTGAGGTTTGGGTTAATCCCATAAATGAACAAACCACACGCCTTTACGTTGATGAATTTGGGTTTGAGCGTGTCGTCGAGAAAGGGCGGACGCCGTTTTTTCGTCGCTATGTATGAGTAAGGTTGTTACGAAAGGAGGATGAATATGGCTGATGTCACGAAAAGGCTCGCCGCCTCTTTCCGGAGCGGTGTACGCCTTATCTCTAAGCCGGTGCCCCCGCCTGAGCCGGTATATTGTGAGCCACGTGCGGCTACGGGGCTATTTGCCAGCTTAAGCCATGATAAAAAAGAGGCCGTTCTTTCTTATCGTGGGCCACAGGATCATGGCGATATGGCTTTTAGCCGGAAATAAATAGCGCAAAACAGCAGCTTGATGAGCTGCTGCTTTGGCCTGTTCCGTCGCAGGTGGCAGGCCAAACCTAGAGCTTTTTCACCGAAAACCAGTTCGGTGGAAATGCGGACACCGTCTGCCAGTACGGCTTCGCGCAGGTCAAAATCGACCGCTTCACCTATTGTCAACACTACAGCCACGATCCGATACTAGGACGCGCTCGACGCGGCCAGCTATCCAGCGTTCGGGACAGCACAAATCCGGACCGCCTTCCGGATCCGGCCACGATAGGCGGGATGGCGGTGACCGCCACGCACTGACGGTGACAGACCTCCCCAACGCGAACGGGCCTCGATGAGGCCCGTTCCAACCGTTCCGATAGTCTGCCGGATCAGCGCCCGGTCATGATGCGGTCGACCAGTTGACCGACCGTCGGCACGAACCCGTTGGCGTAGAACGGGTCGGTGGCGAAGCGCCACGCGTTCGTGCCGCCGAACATCAGGTTGTTGTCCATCACCCCGTCGTCGCCTTCCGGCCCCGCATGGGCAATGGCCTGAAGCGTCTTCTGGATGCAGAACGAACGCGGATCGGCCCTGTGGCCGTTGGAATACTCCGGTCCCCGCTGGCTCCAGTTCGAGAAGCGGCATTCCGACAGACAGCCCATGCACGCCACCTGATCGGCCAGGATCTCCCGCGCCTTCTCCGGCGTGACGAAGATCAGGGTGGAATCCGGCGTGCGCATGGCCTCGGTGTAGCCTTCCAGCTCCCACAGCCGGACATGCTCGCGATCGGCCTCGGTCATGAAAACCTGCCGGCCACGGGCACCCACGCCATAGGCGGCGGTATGCTCGCCCACCGGCTCGGTCGAATAGGCAACCTGCCGTTCCGACCGCCCCTGAAGCTCCCGCAGGAAGGGATTGTTCACCGCCGAGGAATAGAATCCCGTGGGCGAGAACCGGTTCAGGAACACGTCCCCCTTCTTCAGGGTCAGCAGCCGGCGCTTCCACGCATCGGGGATCGGGCTCTCCTGCGTCAGCAGCGGCCGGGTGCCGAACTGGAAGGCGATCGGCCCGAGTTCGGGATTGTCGATCCAGTCTTCCCATTCCTCCAGGCACCACACCCCACCGGCCATGACGATCGGCGTCTCATGCAGGCCGAAACCGCGCATCGCCTGACGCAACGCCAGCACGCGCGGGAACGGGTCTTCCGGATTGAGCGGATTTTCGCTGTTCGACAGGCCATTATGCCCGCCGGCCCGCCACGGGTCTTCGTACACCACCCCGCCCAGCCCATCGGGGTTCTTGTGGAATGAACGCTTCCACAAGGCACTGAACGCCCGCGCGGACGACACGATGGGATAATAATGGATGCCGAACCGCGCCGCGATGTCCGACAGGCGATAGGGCATGCCCGCGCCGCAGGTCAGGCCATGGATCAGCCCCGGCGCGCCTTCCAGCACGCCCATGATAACGTCTTCGGCGCCGCCCATCTCCCACAGGATGTTGGCATGCACGCGCCCGCGCCCACCCGACAGATCATGCGCGATCCGCGCCTGCGCAATACCGCCGGCAATGGCGTAGGCAATCAGTTCCTGCTGCCGTTCGCGCCGGCTGCGGCCGTGATAGACCTGCGGAACATAGCGTCCCTCAGCGTCATAGGAATCGGCATTGACGATCGAGACCGTGCCGGCGCCGCCCGCCGCCGCCCAATGACCGGACGATATGCCGGTCGAAACCGACACGCCCTTCCCACCTTCGATCAGCGGCAGGACATCCACCCCGCCCATGCGGATCGCATTGATCGCCTTCATCACTACCCTATCGTCCTCGCACGGTCCCGATGGACCGGCGTCTCGTCCATACGTGCCCCGCGCCTCACGGGCGGGGCCGCGGCGGCGGAGCAGGCTGCCCCACCGCCGACCGGCTTCAGCGCGCCGGCGGCCGAGCGGGCTTGGCTCCGACGGTCTCGCTGATGTCGGCACCCGTCTCCTGGTCGACGACGCGCATCGACAGCTTGACCTTGCCGCGATCGTCGAAGCCCAGGACCTTCACCTTGACCACATCGCCCTGGTTGACGATGTCCGTGGTCTTGGCCACCCGGCCCTGCGACAGTTCCGAGATATGGACCAGACCGTCGCGCGCGCCCAGAAAGTTCACGAACGCACCGAAATCGGCGGTCTTGACCACCTTGCCGGTATAGATCGCGCCAATCTCGGGCTCGGCCACGATGCCGCGAATACGCTCGATCGCCTTGGTGGCCTGCTCTTCGGCCGACGCGGCGATCATGATCGTGCCGTCATCGTTGATATCGATCTTGGCGCCCGAATATTCAACGATCTCACGGATCACTTTACCGCCCTGGCCGATCACATCGCGGATCTTTTCCTTGGGCACGGTGATGGTCGTGATCTTCGGCGCGGTCGAGGACACGTCGCTGCGCCCCTCGGTCAGCGCCTTGGACATCTCGCCCAGGATGTGCAGGCGGCCGTCGCGCGCCTGGCCCAGGGCGATCTTCATGATCTCGGGCGTGATGGACGTGATCTTGATGTCCATCTGCAACGCGGTGACGCCCTGCTCGGTGCCCGCCACCTTGAAGTCCATGTCGCCCAGATGATCTTCGTCACCCAGAATGTCGGACAGCACGGCGAAGCCGCGATCTTCCTTGATCAGGCCCATGGCGATGCCCGCCACCGGACGCTTCAGCGGCACGCCGGCATCCATCAGCGCCAGCGAGGTGCCGCACACGGTCGCCATCGACGACGAACCGTTGCTCTCGGTGATCTCGGACACCACGCGCATGGTGTACGGGAAGGTATCCTTGCCGGGCAGCAGCGGATGCACCGCGCGCCAGGCCAGCTTGCCATGCCCGATCTCGCGACGGCCCGGCGAGCCCATGCGGCCGCACTCACCCACCGAGTAGGGGGGGAAGTTGTAGTGCAGCATGAAGTTGGTGCGGTATTCGCCTTCCAGCGCGTCGATCACCTGCTCATCCTGGGCGGTGCCCAGGGTGGCGACCACCAGGGCCTGGGTCTCGCCACGGGTGAACAGGGCCGAGCCATGGGCGCGCGGCAGAATGCCGACTTCCGACACGATCGGGCGGACCGTCTTCAGGTCGCGGCCGTCGATCCGCAGGCCGGTATCCAGCACCGAACTGCGCACCACGTCGGCTTCCAGATCCTTCAGGATCGGCTTGGCCGCGCCCGCATCCAGGCCTTCCGCCGTCAGCGCCGCCAGCACGGCGTCCTTCGCCGCGCCGACCTTCTTGTAACGCGCCTGCTTCACGCGCTCCTGGTACGCTTCGGCGATCGACGCGCGGCCCAGCACGTCGATCCGCTTGCGCAGCGCCAGTTCCTCGGCCGACGGCTCGGCCAGGTCCCACGGCGCCTTCGCGGCATGCTCGGCCAGCGCGATGATGGCGTCGATGACCGGCTGGAACGCTTCATGACCGAAGGTCACGGCACCCAGCATCACCTCTTCGCTCAGTTCGGCGGCTTCGGATTCGACCATCAGCACGCCTTCGGCGGTGCCGGCGACGACCAGATCCAGCGCGCTGTCCTTCATCTCCGGCAGGGTCGGGTTCAGCACATAGGCGCCGTTCGCATAGCCGACGCGGCAGGCCGCCACCGGGCCGAAGAACGGAATGCCCGACAGCGTCAGCGCCGCCGAGCAGCCGATCAGGGACGCGATCGCCGGATCGTTCTCCAGATCGTGGCTCAGCACGGTCGCGACGACCTGGACCTCGTTGCGGAAGCCTTCCGGGAACAGCGGGCGGATCGGGCGGTCGATCAGGCGCGAATTCAGCACCTCGATCTCCGACGGACGGCCCTCACGCTTGAAGAAACCACCGGGGATCTTGCCGGCCGCGAAGGCCTTTTCCTGGTAGTTGACCGTCAGCGGAAAGAAATCCTGGCCCGGCTTGACGCTGCGGGCGCCCACGGCGGTGCAGAGCACGACCGTGTCGCCATAGGTCACGACCACGGCGCCATCGGCCTGGCGGGCGATCTTGCCCGTCTCCAGCACCAGCGTGCGGCCGCCCCATTCGATCTCTTTGCGGTAGTAGTTGAACATTCAGACACTCCCTGTCCGATGGCCACCCCGGATGAATGGGAGAGGCCCGGACAAGGGGATGAAGGACAGCGTCTCGGACGGCATGGAGCGATGACGGTCATCCGCCAGAACACCATGTGGCCTGAAACGCTGTGACCCGGTCCGGATGTCTCCACCGACATGGGGGCAGCGTGTGGCCCGGCCCAGGATTGGGCATCGGGCGCGGCGGTCCCGCGGCAACGGGGCGGCCATGCCACCCCATCGGCGGAACGCACCAATGCGACCCGGCCCGTTGCCACGCACCGCGGGGCAGCAGGCCGGATCGCGCGTCATCTCAGCGACGCAGGCCCAGACGACCGATCACGGTCTGGTAGCGGGCCTCGTCCTTGCGCTTCAGATAGTCCAGCAGGCCGCGGCGCTTGCCGACCATCACCAGCAGGCCGCGACGCGAATGGAAATCCTTCGCGTGGGTCTTCAGGTGCTCGGTCAGGTTCGTGATCCGCTCGGTCAGCAGGGCGACCTGGACTTCCGGCGAGCCGGTGTCGGTGGCGGCGGTCTGGTATTCGCCAATCAGCGCCGTGCGGCGTTCAGCAGTAATCGACATCGTGTTCTCCACATTCCAATTCGGTTAAAGCATGCGGTCCGGGCGCAGCCAGCCATCTTCCAGCCGGCACAACCCGATCACGCGCCCCCCGTCCATCCCCCGCACGATACCCTGGTCGGGATCGGCGGCGTCCGGAATGCGTCCCATCAGGCCGAGCAGGCTGATCGCCTGCCCGTGCGAGAGGGACTCCGCTTCCTCGTGGGTCAAGGCCAGCGCCGGGATGTCGGCCAGCGCGGTCGCGACCGGAAGAAGCAGATCCGGTGAGGCAGGCGCGTTGTCGTCGTTTGGCGTCAGTTTGTCCAGCGGAATCGCGTCTTCCTCGGCAAAAGGCCCCACCCGCAGGCGGCGCAGGGCGGCCACATGGCCCACCGTGCCGCAGGCCCGCGCGATGTCGCGCGCCAGCGAGCGCATATAGACGCCCTTGCCCGATTCCACCTCGAAAATCGCGGTATCCTCATCCGGCCGCGCCACCAGTTCGAACCGGTCGATCCGGGCCGGCCGGGGCGGCAGATCGGGCGGCCGCCCGTCGCGCGCCATGTCATAGGCCCGCTCGCCCGCCACCTTGATCGCGGAATAGACCGGCGGCACCTGCATGATATCGCCCTGGAAGGCCGGCAGCGCGCGGCGGAAATCCTCGTCCGTCGGCCGCACGGCCGAAATCTCTGTCACCGCCCCGTCGGCATCGTCGGTATCCCGGGCCTCGCCCAGGCGCAGGGTGAACTGATAACGCTTTGTTCCGTCCATGATGTACGGCACGGTCTTGGTCGCCGCACCGAAGGCGATGGGCAGCAGGCCGGTCGCCAGCGGGTCCAGCGTCCCGCCATGCCCCGCCTTGGCGGCATCGAAGGCGCGCTTCACCCGGTTGACGACATCGGTCGATGTCATCCCCGCCGGCTTGTCGATGACCAGCCAGCCATCGATCTGACGTCCGCGCTTGCGTCGCATGGGGCAAAACCTTCTTGATCAAAATCCTGGAAGAGGCGTGCGTGTAGACGAGCCCTGAAGGGGGAGCAATGCCGGATTGTGCCATGCCTGCTTTCTCAAGCGGCTCAGGAGGCCCGAAATAGACACCCGATGATCTTTTCTCTTCCCGCATGAGCACTCATCCAGGCCGTACCGCCGGATGGACGGCCATCCTGCTCTTCGTTGCCGGCGGGATCGGGCTGGGCTGCGCGTTCCTCGGCGCGTTCGGCCAGTTCGGCCTGATGACGCACAGCGAACGCGCCATGGTCGTCTTCGACCGTCCGATCGGCGGCCTGCGCGCCGGCGCCATGGTCACGTTTCGCGGCGCAAGGCTTGGGCGAGTCGAACATGTCGGCCTCGCCGCCGACCCCCTGCATGGCCGCGCGCTGATTCCGGTCACGATCCGCATCCAGCCCGAGCGGATTCACATGGCGGGCGGCGGAGGTCCCCTGTCGCCGCACCAGATGCTGTCCCGGCTGATCCAGGACGGATTGCAGGCCGAACTGCATAGCGCCAGCCTGGTGACCGGCCGCGTCGGCATCGACCTGGATATCGCCCCCGGCCCCGCCCCGCCCCTCCATCCCGGCCTGTCGAACCTGCCGGAAATCCCGGCCCATGAATCCCGCCTGGCCATCCTCCGCCGAACCCTGACCACCCTGCCGATCCATAAAATGGCAGCGGAATGGCGACAGACCGTGCAGGAAGGCCAAAAGATCAGGCAAACCCTCGATGCCGCCCTGCCACCCGTCCGCGCCAGCGTGACGGCAACCGCGTCTTCCATCCGAACGGCTTCCGCCACGGCACAAGCAGCCCGACAAAAGATCGAAACCGACTGGCACACCACCCGCACCGCGCTCGCACAGGCGCGCGCGACAGCCCACCGGCAGAGTCACGATCGCGGCACGGAAATCCAGGCCGTCACCCACGACACCCACGCCGCTCTGGCGGCCGCCCGTCAGGTCCGCTCAGACCTGCGCACACCGGATGATGCATTGAAAACCAACCTGGACACGGCACGGCGCGACATCGCCGCCGGGGGCGCCGCCTTGCATGACGCGGCACGCACGATCCGGCGCGAGCCAAGCGTTCTGATCACAGGAAGGCGATAGTCTTCGTTCTTTTTTGAAAAAAAGAACCAAAAAACTTTGATTCGTCGGGGAATTTTGTGCCGGGACACACGATGTCCCTGAACCGATCAAAAGTCTTTTTGCTTCTTTTTCTTCAGAAAAAGAAGAGAGTCTCTCTCAGTCCAGATCCCGCGCCACTTCCGGCTTGTTCAGCAACGCGCTGACTTCCATCGCATAATCCAGCGCCGTATCCGGCTGGAAATGGATTTCCGGCACCACCCGCAGCCGCAGATTGCCCGACATGCGCGACCGCAGGAACGGCGCCACACGCCGCAGCGCCGGCATCAGCGCATCCACATCGCTACGCCCCAGCCGCGCCACGAAAGCGGTGGCATGTTTCAGATCGGGCGACAGACGCACTTCCGTCACGGTGATGCGCGCATCGACCAGTTCCGGATCGCGGAATTCGGTGCGGGCGAACAGGTCGGCCAGCACCCGGCGCACTTCCTCGCCCACGCGCAACTGGCGCTGGCTGGGTCCGGAAGCGGCAAGACCGGCGAGTTTCCCCGCCGGCCCCGCCGTATTCACCTTCCCACGGGATGGGTTGCGGCTCATGCGGGAACCAGTTCCATCTCGTAGCACTCGACCATGTCACCTTCGCGCAGATCGTTGTAGCCCGCGAAGGACAGGCCGCACTCATAACCGCGCGCCACTTCCTTGACATCGTCCTTGAAGCGCTTGAGCTGGCTGAGATCGCCCTCGTGCACCACCACGTTGTCGCGCAGCAGGCGCACACCGCACCCACGCTTGACCACGCCTTCGGTGACGTAGCAACCGGCAACCTTGCCCACCTTGGTGATGTCGAACACCTTGCGGATCTCGGCATACCCCAGGAACTTCTCGCGGTGCTTGGGCGCAACCTTGCCCTTGACCAGCTGCTCCACGTCATCCGCGACCTGATAGATGATCGAGTAGTAGCGGATATCGACCCCTTCGCGCTGCGCCAGTTCCCGCGCCTGCGTCGTGGCACGGACGTTGAACGCGATGATCACCGCATCCGAAGCCTTGGCCAACTGCACGTCGCTTTCGGTGATCTGGCCCACACCGGCCGTCAGCACCCGCACCTTGACCTCTTCATGCTCAAGCTTGAGCACCGTGGTCTGCAACGCCTCGGCCGAACCCTGGACATCGGCCTTGATCAGCACGGCGACTTCCTTCTGGGCACCGGCCTGGATGCGCGCCAGCATCTGGTCCAGCGTGCCGCGCGCGGCCGTCTGGCCAGCGGCCATGCGGTCCCTGATCACGCGCTGACGGAATTCCGAGATCTCGCGGGCGCGGTTCTCGTTCTCCACCACCACGAACGGCTCGCCGGCACCCGGCACGCCGGCGATGCCCAGGATCTCGACCGGGGTCGAAGGCAGCGCCTCCTGGATCTGGCGGTTGCGGTCGTCGAGCATCGCACGGACACGGCCCCATTCGGCGCCGGCCACCACGATGTCGCCACGCCGCAGCGTGCCCTTCTGCACCAGGATCGTCGCCACCGGGCCACGACCGCGATCCAGCCGGCTTTCGATCACCGAGCCTTCGGCCACCCGGTCGGGGTTGGCGCGCAGGTCCAGGATTTCCGCCTGAAGCAGGATGGCTTCTTCCAGCTTGTCCAGCCCGGTGCGCTTCAGCGCCGAGACCTCGACATCCTGGGTGTCGCCGCCCATGGATTCGACCACGATCTCGTGCGACAGCAGTTCCTGACGCACGCGCTCGGGGTTGGCACCCGGCTTGTCGCACTTGTTGATCGCCACCACGATCGGCGCGTTCGCCGCCTTGGCGTGGCGGATGGCCTCGATCGTCTGCGGCATCACGCCGTCATCCGCCGCGACCACCAGCACCACCACGTCGGTCACCGAGGCGCCACGGGCACGCATGGCGGTAAACGCCTCATGGCCCGGCGTGTCGATGAAGGTGATCTTCGCACCCGAAGGCAGCGTCACCTGATAGGCGCCGATATGCTGCGTGATCCCGCCGGCTTCGGCCGCGGCCACGTCGGTGGTGCGCAGCGCATCCAGCAGCGAGGTCTTGCCGTGGTCGACATGCCCCATGACCGTCACGACGGGCGGACGCGGCAGCAGGTCTTCCGGCGTATCGTCGATGCCTTCGATGCCGATCTCGACATCGCTGTCCGCCACGCGGCGCACACGATGTCCGAATTCCTGAATCACCAGCTCGGCCGTGTCGGCATCCAGCGACTGCGTCACGGTCGCCATCACGCCCATCTTCATCAGGGCCTTGATGACTTCACCCTGGCGGGCCGCCATACGGTTCGCCAGTTCCTGCACCGTGATCGTCTCGGGCAGCACAACGTCACGCACCACGCGGACCTGGTCGGAGCGCAGACGCTCCAGTTCGGCCTGCCGGCGCTCACGCTCGCGCTGGCGCCGGACCGAGGCCAGCGAGCGCGTCTTGTCGTCGTCACCCTCGATCGCCGCCTGAACGTCGATGCGGCCGGACCGGCGGTTGTCGCCACCCTTCTTCGCGGGTGCGCCATTCGGCTTGCGGCTGGGCACGACACCGGGGCGACGCGGCGCACGGCGTTCCTCTTCCGTGTCGGGACCGCGACCGGTGCGCAGGCGCAGGGTCTCGCCCTGCGGCTGGGCCGGCGTCGCCGCCGCCGGCGCGGGACGGGTGGGCGTGACCGGACGGGCCGGCATGATGGCGCGTTCGGCCAGCGGGCGCAGGCGCTCCATCGGCGGCGCCAGCGTAACCTCGCCGGGCCGCGGCACGGCCGAGACCACCGCACCGGTCTCTACGGCTTCAGGCTGCTCCTGCACCTGACGCGCGGCCTGCTCCGCCTGGGCACGGGCCGCTTCTTCCTGTTCGCGGGATTCTTCCTCGGCTGCGCGCCGGGCATCTTCCTCGCGCCGCCGCGCTTCCTCGGCGGCGGACAGGATCATGATCTTTTCCTGCTCGCGGCGCTCCTGCTCGCGGCGGACGGCCTCGGCCCGCTGCTCGTCGAGGACGCGCTGGCGGGTAGCCAGTTCGGCGGCGGTCAGCGCGCGACCGCCACTGCCACCGCGCGCACCGGCCCGGCCGCCACCGGGCGAACCGGAGCCGCTGCCTGCGGGGGCCGGACCGGGGCCGCGCTTCTTGCGCACCTCGACCTGCACCACCTTCGAACGACCATGGCTGAAACTCTGCCGCACGGAACCGGCATCAACCGTCCGTCCGACCTCCTTCCGGCCCGCCGGCCGCAAGGACAAGCGTCCCTTACCCTGATCCTGATCGTTGCCTTCGCTCATGTACCCGCCTGTTCACCCAAGTTCGCCGGATTGGTCCGACGAACCCGGAACCGCCCTGCCGGACAGCCCCGCAAAACGTTCACTATCGATGCGCACGCGCCGTGCCAGTTCGCCACGCGACATCGCCGCATGCACGACATGGTCACGGCCGAATGCCGCCCCCAGACCCGCCGCCGTAGGAACAACCGCTATCGGCAGATCCCGTGCGCCGGACAATAACCTCGTCCTCTCGTCAGGGCTGCCATCCTCGGCCTGTATGATCAGACCGGCGCGACCGCCCTCTATCCATTCCCGCACCTTGACGAAACCGTATGTCACCTGACCGGCCCGTCGTGCGAGTCCCACCGTCTCCAGCATCCGGCGCACGAGGCCGGCTTCCAGGACCTTGTCCAGGTCGGGCGGAACGACGACCTGACCCCGGGCGGCGCGTGAGAATGCCCCGCGCGTCCGGGCCGTTTCTAGCACATCCCGGCGCGCGCTCAACCAGATTCCCCGTCCGGGCAGACGCGCGGAAAGATCGGGTGTCACAATCCGGTCGGGCGAGACCACGAAACGGATCATCGTCTCAGGCGCCGCACGCTCCCGCGTGACGATACAGCGGCGCAAAGGCCCCCGCTCGTCGTCTTCCGGCTCCAGATCGGCGTCCGCCGTCATATCCTGTCCCGCCTGCCCCGACACGCCGTGGCGCTCAGGCCCCCGGCGCCTCCTGCGCGTCGGCCGGCTGCTCGTCCTCGAACCAGTGAGCACGCGCCGCCATGATGATCTCGTTCGCCGCTTCCTCGTCGATCACGTCGCCGCCGAGGAATTCGACCAGCTCATCGCCGGCCAGATCCGCCAGATCGTCCAGGGTCTTCACACCCTTTTCACCCAGCGTCACCAGCATCTGGTTGGAAAACACGCCCAGAACCGCAATCTCGTCGGTCACGCCGAGTCCACGGCGCTTCTCGTCCAGTTCCTCCTCGCGACGGGCCAGGAAGCCCTCCGCGCGGCGGACCAGCTCGCCGGCCACATCCTCGTCGAACCCTTCGATCTCCGCCAGTTCGTCGGGCTCGGCATACGCCAGTTCCTCGATCGAATGGAAGCCTTCGGTCACCAGCAGGCCGGCGATCACGTCGTCCACGTCCAGCGCCTCGACGAACAGGTTGCTGCGACGACGGAACTCTTCCTGCCGGCGCTCCGATTCCTCGGCCTCGGTCAGGATGTCGATATCCCAGCGCGTCAACTGGCTGGCCAGACGGACATTCTGCCCGCGCCGGCCGATCGCCAGGCTGAGCTGCTCGTCCGGCACCACCACTTCGACGCGCCCGGCCTCCTCGTCCATCACCACCTTGCTGACTTCCGCCGGCGCCAGGGCGTTGACCACGAAGGTCGCCGCCTGCGGGCTCCACGGAATAATGTCGATCTTCTCGCCCTGAAGCTCCTGCACCACGGCCTGCACGCGCGACCCGCGCATACCCACGCAGGCGCCGACCGGATCGATCGAGGCATCGCGCGAAATCACCGCCATCTTGGCGCGCGACCCCGGATCGCGGGCCACGGCCTTGATCTCGATGATGCCGTCATAGATCTCGGGCACTTCCTGCGCGAACAGCTTGGCCAGGAACGCCGGATGCGTGCGCGACAGGAAGATCTGCGGCCCGCGCGGCTCGTCGCGCACGTCATAGATATAGGCCCGCACGCGGTCGGAATTGCGGAAGCTCTCACGCGGGATCAGCTCGTCACGGCGCAGCAGCGCCTCCGAACTGCCGATCTCGACCATCAGGTTCCCGTATTCCGTGCGCTTGACCGTGCCGTTCACGATCTCGCCCACGCGGTCCTTGAATTCCTCGAACTGGCGCTTGCGCTCATATTCGCGCACGCGCTGCACGATCACCTGCTTGGCGGTCTGCGCCGCGATGCGGCCGAAATCGATCGGCGGCAGCGGGTCGACCAGATGCTCGCCCAACTGGATCTCGGGCTTGAACTTGCGGGCGATGTGGAGCGGGATCTGCGTTTCCTCGTTCTCCACGACCTCCACGGCCTCGGTCCAGCGCGACAGGCGCACATCGCCGGTCTTGCGGTCGATGGTCGCGCGGATGTCCTTCTCATGCCCGTACTTGGCGCGCCCGGCCTTCTGAATGGCCTGCTCCATCGCCTCCAGGACTTCCTCCCGGTCGATCGCCTTCTCGCGCGCGACGGCATCCGCCACCAGCAGCAGTTCGGGACGGGAAACGGACGTGTCCATCAGAACCTCCAGGACGTCTCAGTGAGTCTTGCGCGCCGGCTTCTCGCCGGGCGGGACAGGGTCTTCCGGGGCTCCGTCGTCGGAGACCCCCATCATATGGGCGCTGGCGGCGATCAGTTCATCGGTCAGAACCAGCCGCGCGCGACGCATGTCCGACAGCGGCAGCGCCACTTCGGTTCCATCTTCCAGCCGCAACCGGCCGAGCCCATCTTCGGCACCCAGCAGGATGCCCGAGAAACGCTTGCGGCCGTCGATCGGGATATTCACCTCGGCCTTGGCCAGATGCCCGGCAAACCGGTTCCAGTCCTTCGCCCGCGTCAGCGGACGGTCAATCCCGGCCGAGGACACTTCCAGCGTCCAGGCGCCGGGCAGCGGGTCCTCGATATCCAGCACCGCGCCCACCGCGTGGCTGATCTGCTCGCAATCCTCGATCGCGATCAGGCTGCCGTCGGCGCGGTCGGCCATGATCTGCACCGTCGGGCTCTCCCGGCCCAGGATCGCCACGCGGACCAGTTCGAATCCCATATCGGCCAGGACGGGCGCCACGAGGGCGGCCACCTTGGCGTCCAGGCCGGTGAGGTGAGGCAGGTCTACGTCCAAAACAAAAAAGGCGGCCGGTAAGGCCACCCCCCAAAAAAGCGGAAGATGAAGGAATGACGCTGATATAGGCGATAACGCACGCGGCCGCAAGGTGCATGCCACGACGGAACCAAGGGGCTACATTACATTACAATCACGTCCTCGTTTGCCTGCTTGCCCAATCGCATGAGGCACACGCATGATGCCCGGATGAGGCAGACGCCCGACCCCGAAGCACGCGCCGCGCCCGATGAGGCCGGACCCGGCAAAGGCCGGCCCCTGTGGTATGGCCTGGCGGCAGGCATGATCGTCGTCGCCGGCTTCAGCGCCCGCATGGCCACCCAGAGCGAGCACCCGGCCCCCGTTCCCGCCCCGATCGTCAGCGATGCCGCCCATGGCGCCGCCGCCGGCGCCAATGCGCTGACCAGCACCCAGCAATTCGCCATGATCGCGCCCGACAACGCGCCGCGCGCCTTGCAGCAATCGGGCCTTCCGCCCGACCAGCAGGCCCGCATCCTGGCCGGCATCCGCAAGCGCGAATACCGGCTGGTGCAGATGCCGATCTATGACGAAGCCGGGACCGGCGGCGTCGTGAGCGTCAGTTCGGGCGGCATCACCCAGACCGTGCCGCTCTCTCCCAGGCCGCGCACCGTGCTGCTGCCCATCCGCATTTCCGGCGAGGTCGATATCGCGCCGGTTTCCGATCCCGGCCCGGCCGGCGTGGCGCCGGGGGCCATCACGGTCCTGGGGCCGACGCCGCTGCCGGTCATTCACCGGGACCAGATGCTCGTTCTGGATGTGATCGTCCAATGAAGGCTCTTCTGCCCGCCCTGAACCGGCTGATGCCGGTCATGATGGTTATTTTTCTGATTCTCGCCAGCTTGCAGGCCGCGGCCTCGCTGCATCTTTCCCTCGCCAGCCTGACGCATTTCATGGAATGGTGTGCACCGGCCTTTCCGGTGCTGATGGGCGGGAGCAGCCTGCTGGTCCTGGCGGGCATGATGTTCGAGACCCGCGCCGAACGGCTGGCGCGCAAGGGGCTACGGCGCCGACGGGGGTGGATGATGGATGTACTGGCCAGGCTGACCAATCGCACCGCGCTGGAAGAAATGATGGCGCGCGAGCAGAAAGAAACCGTGATCGACGCCGAGGAACTGGCGGCCGGCCTGCGCGCGCGGGTCATCGGCCAGGACCAGGTCTGCGAGGACATCGCCGCCCAGTTGCGCCGCCGCATGGCCTTGCAGGTGCGCGGCAAGCCGGTCGGCATCTTCCTGCTGGCCGGGCCGCCGGGCACCGGCAAAACCTACCTGGCCAAGCAGATGGCCCGCCAGCTCGACCGCCCGCTGCTGCATTTCGACATGACGCAGATGAGTTCGCCGCACGCCGCGACGCAGCTTTTCGGCTCGCCCAAGGGCTATGTCGGCTCCGACACGTTCGGCAAGCTGACCGGCGGCCTGAAGGAAAAGCCCGATGCCGTCGTCCTGCTCGACGAAATCGAGAAGGCCCACCCCGATGTCTTCAAGAAATTCCTCACCGCGTGGAACGACGGTCACGTTACCGAGGCTTCCACCGGCCAGCAGATTTCCACCGTCCGCGCCATCTTCGTGCTGACCTCGAACATCGCGACCGATGCTTTGTCCGAGATCGCCGACCGCCTGGCCGACGAACCCGACCGCATGCGCGCCGAGTCGGTCGAGGCCCTGCGCCAGGCCGGCTTCGCGCCCGAGGTGCTGAACCGCCTGGACCGTATCTTCGTCTTCCGCGCGCTGACGGGGCTGGACGTGGCCCGCGTCGCGGCGCTGGAGATCGAGGCGATGATCGAAAGCTACGGCCTGAAGGTCGAGACGGGCGGCATCGACGCGTCGCTGCTGTTCGAGGTCATGCGTCGCCAGAGCAAGATGGGCGCCGCCGCCAGCGCCCGCGACCTGGTACGGTCGATCGAAGACATGATGAGCGACTCGCTGATTTCCGCCCGCCAGCAAGGGGCGAAAATGGTGCGCGTCGTTTCCGGCGAAGACGGCGTCACCGCCGAAATCGCCAACGATACCGAGGCCCAGCGGGCCCGCGTCCTGCGCTGACCCGCTTTTCCCTTACGGCGACCTGAATGTCCGCAGCTTCCCGTCTCTGGCGCCGCGCGCCGATCTGGCGCGCGATGCTCTATTGCATCCCGCTCTTCACGGCGCTGTCGCTGCTGTATCCGCCGGCGTATCTGACGCGGATCGCGGCCCTGCGACCGATGTTCGATCGCATCAACCACACATTGGGCCGCACCCCGCCCCCGCTGGCGCAGGCCGCCGCACCCGACGCACCGCCCGACGCGCCCCCTCCCGCCCCGCCGGCGGAAGGCGCGCCCGACAATGGCCAGCAGACGGCGGGCGGCCCGCAACTGGCGGCCCCGCCCATCACCTCGGACCTCGGCGGCGCCATTCCCTTCGCCGGCCGTATCCTGCCCCTGCCCGCCGGCACCTGGCACCCGGTGCTGACGACGCAGAGCGGCCCGCATGGCGAACTGCTCAGCAACGTGCTGGTGCGTGCCGAAGGCGGCGTCGTGACCGGCGTGATCATCGCCCGCGCCAGCACGCAGTCCCTGCCGACCTCGACCGTCGATGCCATGAATAACGGCTGCCACGACGACCGGAACTACCTCTCGAAGATCGTCCCGTCGGATGCCAAGGTGATGGAATGCTGGTTCACCAGCCACGTCCAGATCGAGGGCCAGCCGCTGAGCGACAGCGTGGATATCCAGACCGCGTTCAATCGCCTGCACGTCCTGGGCTTCCCGATCCCGTACGTGATGCTGGTGGCCACCTGGAACTACGCCGAGGCCGCCGCCGATCGCGGCGCGAATATCGAGAACGTGACCATCCTGCTCAGCCCGGCCCGCAAGGGCACCATGACCCTGCCCGCCCCGCCGGAACAGTGGCTGAAACAGGAACTGCCCCAGCACCCAGGCGCCGAGCACTTCGTAAATGCCGCCAACAACTGGATGGAAGGCTGGACGACCATGCTGCGGCGCGGCTTCCACGGCGACCTCACCAACGGCAGCCCGGATCTGGTGCGCGCCAGCCGCGACCCCGCATCGGTCCTGCCGGGGGAATAAACGCGCCGTTCAGGAGCCTCAGAGCCTGCCCGCTCCAAGGCTCCTGAACGAATAAAAGTCTTTTTGCTTCTTTTTCTTCAGAAAAAGAAGACGCTCCCCTACCGAAGCACGTCCGAAATATCGATCAGGAAATCCAGCACCGTGCGCGTCCGCAGCGGCAGGGTGCGCGGCCCGGTATGCACGGCATAGAACGGCATTTCCGGCACGGTCCATTCCGGAAACAGGCGGATCAGCCGGTCGGCGGCGATATCTTCCCGCACCTGAAAGGCCGGCAGCAGACCGATCCCCAGCCCCGCGAGCGTGGCCCGATGCACCGCCTCGCTGCTGTTGGCGCGGAAGGGGCCGCTGGCGGCCACCACGCTTTCCTCGCCATTGCCTTCGAAATGCCAGTCATGGCGCGTGCCGCCATAGGTATAGGCAATGCAGGGATGGTTCAGCAGGTCGCGCGGATGAACGGGCGTGCCACGCCGGGCCAGATAATCGCCACTGGCCACCGCAATGCGTTTGACGGTGCCCAGGCGCCGGGCGATCAGCGACCCTTCCGCGATCTCGCCCACGCGCACGGCCAGGTCCAGCCCTTCCTCGACCAGGTCGCCGAACCCGTCGCGCATGATCAGTTCCACCGCCAGATCGGGATGCTTGTCCAGCAACTCGCCCATCCGCGCGGTCATGTACAGGCCGAACGCCGTGGTCACCCCCAGCCGCACCAGCCCGGAGACCGATGCCCGGCGACGCCCCAGCGCCGTTTCGGCGGTTTCCAGGATTTCCAGCACTTCATAGGCATGGGGCAGCAGGCTGCGCCCATCCTCGGTCATCATCAGGCTGCGCGTGGTCCGCGCGAACAGGGTGGCGCCATAATGCGCTTCCAGCAGCGCGATATGGCGCGAAATTGTTGGCTGACTGGCGCCGGTTTCCCGCGAAACAGCGGAAAACGAGCCGGTAGCAGCGACGCGAACAAAACTGTGCAGAGCGGATAGCAGATCCATGACCACATGATTTTCGGATTGTCTTCGACTGGTTTTCTTTAAGCTTCCAGCCATTTATGCACAACGTGACATAAAACACCGCCGACATGTGCCAGACGCATCAAGTCGCCGCGATCAGATATGCCCGCGCCGCTGGCGCCCGGTATGAAACCGCGCCTCGGCCATGCGGGCCAGCCGCACGAACGGCAGGCCCAGCAGCAGATACGCCACGCCGATCAGCAGGCCGGTGCCGAAATAATCGTAATAGGTCGAAGACAGCCGCACGTAGGTCTGGCTCAGTTCGGTCAGCGTGATCACGCTGACCAGCGAGGAGTCCTTGAGCAGCGAAATGAAATCGTTGGTCATCACCGGAATGACCATCCGCACCGCCTGCGGCACCACGACGAAGCGCAGCGCCTGGAAATGCGTCATGTTCAGCGCGATGGCGGCCTCGATCTGCCCGCGCGCCACCGATTGCAGCCCGGCGCGGTAATTCTCGGCCTCATACGCCGCATAATTCATCCCCAGCGCCAGCACGCCGGCCACGAAGGGCGACAGGCGCAGGCCGATCCCCGGCAGGGCATAGAAGATGAACAGGATCTGGATCAGCAGCGGCGTCCCGCGCACGATCTCCACATACAGCGTCGCCAGCGCCCCCAGCCAGCGCGGGCCGTAACGGCGCATCAGCGCCAGGGCCAACCCCAGCCCCACCGCCAGCACCATGGCGCAGGCCGACACCGCGAAGGTCAGCACCGCACCATGCAGCAGCAGCGGCAGAAAGCTGACATAGCGGTCGAAGCGCGCCCGCCAGCCCGTCGCGGGCGCGGTGGCGGCCCGGTAATGGTCCCAGGCATCGGGCGCGATATCGGGGGTCGTGGCATCGCCGGTCAGGGCGGCCATCGCGGGCGTCCATAATTTCCAGCGCGCCAGGATCCGGTGCAGTTCGCCGTCCCGCATCATGCCGTCCAGCGCCGCGTTCACCTGGTCGCGCAGCGCGGTATTGCCCTGGGCGAAGGCCACGCCATAGGCCACCTGCCCGATCGGCTCGCCCACCAGCTTCAGGTCCGGGTCCGGCGATCCGTAATAGAGCGCGATGGTGCCATCCAGCAGCACCGCATCCAGCCGCCCGTTCTTCAGGTCGGTATAGGCGTTGGTCTCTTCCTCGTACGCGCGGATGCGGATCGACGGGTCGGCCTGCAACATGCGCTCCGCCGTGGTGTCCTTCAGCGTGCCCACCACATGCCCGTGCAACGCCGCCAGCGTGTCCAGCCCCTGCTGGTCGCGGCGCACGGTGATGCGCTCGGTCGTCATGTAATAGGGGCGGCTGAACAGCACCCCCTGCTCATGTTCGGGCGTGATCTCGATTCCGTCGATCACCATGTCGTACAGCCCGCGTTGCAGGCCGGGGATCAACCCATCCCAATCGTTCTGCACAAACAGGGCCGGCCGGCCGAGCCGGCGGGCGATCGCCTGGGCGATCTCGTATTCGTACCCGGTCAGGCGCGACTGGTCGGCCGGATCGTGAAAGACGAACGGCACATTGGCTTCGGCATCCGACGCCCAGCGCAAGGGCGCGGCATGGCCGGCGACGGAGAAAACCATCGCCACCAGCGCCAGCAGCAGGCCCACCACGCCCTTCACAGCACGGACCTCAGAAACTTCCGGGTCCGCGGGTCCTGCGGGTCCACGAACAGCCGGTCGGGATCATCGGCCTCGACGATCTCGCCCCCATCCATGAACACCACCCGGTCGGACGCCGCGCGGGCAAAGCGCATGTCATGCGTCACCACCAGTTGGGTCATCCCCTCGTCATCCAGGGTGCGCATCACCGACAGCACCTCCTCGGCCAGTTCGGGATCGAGCGCCGAGGTCGGTTCGTCATACAGCATCACATCGGGGCGCATCGCCAGCGCCCGCGCAATGGCCGCGCGCTGCTGCTGCCCGCCCGACAGCGTGTCGGGATAGCGCGCGGCCATGGCGGACAGGCCCACCTTGTCCAGCAGGGCCAGCGCCTCGGCGCGCGCGGCCTCGGCCGGCACGCGCTTCACCTGCACGGGGGCCAGCATCACATTGTCCAGCACGGTGCGATGGGGAAACAGGTTGAAGGACTGGAACACCATGCCGACATGCGCGCGCAGGCGATGGGCGGCATCCTCTTCCTGGCGGGTCCAGCGTCCACCGGTGCGCGTAATCGTCACGCCGGCGATCTCCACCATCCCGGAATCGGGGATTTCAAGAAAATTGAGGCAGCGCAGGAAGGTCGATTTCCCGCAGCCCGACGGCCCGATGATCGAAACCAGCTCGCCCCGCGCCATATCCAGCGAGATGCCCCCCAGCACCGCATGGCCGTCAAAGACCTTGCGGATCTGATCGGCCCGCAGGACGGACCCAGCAAAAAACGCCGGCCCGGGTTTCCCCGGGCCGGCGCCAGACTCGTCAGACGGAAGAAAAGACCGTTCAGGCAGCTTCAGTCATCCCGCGCAACACATACTGCAGGATGCCACCATGCCGGTAATACTCGACCTCGTCCAGCGTATCGACGCGGCAGAGCAGCGGCACCGTTTCCTTGGTGCCGTCGGCACGGGTGATGTCCATGTCGATCGTCATCCGGGGAGTGATGGTCTCCAGCCCCCTGATGTCGATGATTTCGTCACCCTTCAGGTTCAGCGACTTGCGCGTCGTCCCATCCTTGAACAGCAGGGGCAGCACGCCCATGCCGACCAGGTTGGAGCGATGGATGCGCTCGAAGCTCTCGGCGATCACGGCGCGAACGCCCAGCAGCAGGGTGCCCTTCGCCGCCCAGTCGCGCGACGACCCCATGCCGTATTCCTTGCCGCCGAACACGACCAGGGGCACGCCCTCGGCCTTGTATTCCATCGCGACATCGTAGATCGAGCCTTCCTTCCCATCGGGGAAGTGCTTGGACAGGCCCCCTTCGGTGCCCGGCAGCATCTCGTTCTTGATGCGGATGTTCGCGAAGGTGCCACGGACCATGATGCGGTCGTTGCCCCGGCGCGAGCCGTAGGAGTTGAAATCCTTCGCCGAAACCTGGTGCTCTTTCAGATAGACACCGGCCGGCGAGATATGGTCGGTGGTGATGTTATCGCCCAGCAGCGCCAGCACGCGGGCACCCACGATGTCACCCTTCGGCTTGGGCTCCGGCGTGATGTCCTGGAAATACGGCGGGTCCTGCACGTAGGTCGAGGTCGGGTCCCACTTGTAGGTCTCCGAACCGGTCGCGACCTTCAGGGCCTGCCATTCCTTGGTGCCCTTGCCGATCTGGCTGTACCGCTTGATGAACTCTTCACGGTTGATCGAAGAGCCGATCAGGTCCGCGATCTCCTTGTTGGTCGGCCAGATGTCCTTCAGATAGACCGGCTTTCCGTCCTTGGAGGTGCCGAGCGACACGGTCGTGATGTCCTCGCGCATCGTGCCGAGCAGCGAGTACGCAACCACCAGCGGCGGGCTGGCCAGATAGTTGGCGCGCACGTTGGGCGAGATACGGCCTTCGAAGTTACGGTTGCCCGACAGCACCGAAACGGCGACCAGCTTGTTGCCCTCGATCGCATCGACGATATGCGGCTCCAGCGGGCCGGAATTGCCGATGCAGGTCGTGCAGCCATAGCCGACGGTGTTGAAGCCCAGCGCGTCGAGTTCTTCCGTCAGGCCGGCACGGTTCAGATAGTCGGTGACGACCTGCGAACCCGGCGCCAGCGACGTTTTCACCCAAGGCTTCGGCTTCAGGCCGAGCGCGCGCGCCTTCTTGGCCACCAGGCCGGCCGCGATCAGCACCGCCGGGTTGGAGGTGTTGGTGCAGGACGTGATCGCCGCGATCACCACGTCGCCATGGCCGATCTCGTAGTTCGTGCCGGCCACCTTGGCCTTCTTGTGCGCGTCGGCGGCGGGAACGCCCAGACCACCGGTCAGCTCGGTTTCGAACGCGCCGGTCGCATCCTTCAGCGTCACGCGGTCCTGCGGACGCTTCGGCCCGGCCAGCGACGGCACGACGGTCGAAAGCTCCAGCTCCAGCGTGTCGGTGAACACCGGCTCATGCGATTCCGCGGTGCGGAACATGCCCTGCGCCTTCAGATATTCTTCCGTCAGCTTGATGCGGTGTTCGTCACGGCCGGTCTGGCGCAGGTAATCCAGCGTCAGGTGATCGACCGGGAAGAAGCCGCAGGTCGCGCCATATTCCGGGGCCATGTTCGCGATCGTCGCACGGTCGGCCACCGGCAGGTGATCCAGCGCCGGGCCGAAGAATTCGACGAACTTGCCGACGACGCCCTTCTTGCGCAGCATCTGGGTAACGGTCAGCACCAGATCGGTCGCCGTCGCGCCCTCGGGCAGCTTGCCCGTCAGCTTGAAGCCGATGACATCGGGGATCAGCATCGCGATCGGCTGGCCCAGCATCGCGGCCTCGGCCTCGATCCCGCCCACGCCCCAGCCCAGCACGCCCAGGCCGTTGACCATCGTGGTGTGGCTGTCGGTGCCATACAGCGTGTCGGGATAGACGTAGCTCTTGCCGTCGACATCGGCCGTCCACGCGACCTGGGCGATATATTCCAGGTTCACCTGATGGCAGATGCCCGTGCCCGGCGGCACGACCGAGAAATTCTCGAACGCTTCCTGGCCCCAGCGCAGGAAGGCATAACGCTCGCCGTTCCGCTCGAACTCGATGGTGACGTTGTCCTGCAATGCCTCGGGCGTGCCGGCCACGTCCACCATCACCGAGTGGTCGATGACGAGGTTGACGGGCACCAGCGGGTTCACCTTCTGCGGGTCGCCCTTCAGCTTCAGGATACCGTCGCGCATCGCGGCCAGATCGACCACGGCGGGCACGCCGGTGAAGTCCTGCATCAGAATACGCGAGGGTTTGAACGGAACTTCCTTCGTGCTGCTGCCCGAGGGCAGCCAGCCGGCGATCGACTTCGCGTCCTCGACGCTGTACGACCGGCCATCCTCGAAACGCAGGATGTTTTCCAGCAGAACCTTGAGGCTGACCGGCAGGCGCTTCACATCGCCGATGGTCTTCTCAGCTTCCGGGATCGAGAAATAATGATAGGTCTTGCCGTCTACGTTCAGCGTGCGGCCTGTCTTGATTGAATCGTGCCCAACCGACTTCATTGGTTTTTCCTCCGTGGCGTCAGCGACGGATCATCCAATCGGGGCACGTTCTTCGCATATGAAGGCGGTGTGTTCCCTCTGGACAACCGGCTTGATCTCCCAACGGTCGTAGAACATACCCGGACGCGGTGACGACACAAGCTGACCCCGGTAACAAGAACGCGGGGGGGGGCGGGCCGTCGTCCCCCCGCCGCCGCCGCCCACAAGCCGAGGACGATCGCCATCCCTGCCTCCCGCCCCCCTGCCAGCCCGCTGCTGAATGTCGAAAATATCTCTGTTTTTCGGGGGGAAAGACTGGTTCTCGACGGGGTCGGCCTGCGCCTGGACGCCGGGGAGGCCCTGCTGCTGACCGGCCCGAACGGTGCAGGAAAGTCGACCCTGCTGCGCGTTCTCGCAGGATTGCGCAAACCGGAAGGCGGCCATGTCCTGTGGTCCGGGATCGACGCCCTGGCCGACCGCACCGCCCATGCCGAACGCGTAGCCTATCTGGGCCATCAGGACGCCCTGAAACCCGGCCTGACCCTGCGCGAGAACCTGGCCCTGCCCGCCCGCGCGGCCGGATCGAACCCCGAGCAGGCCATGGAATCGCTCGATCTTCTGCCCCTGGCCGACCTGCCGGCCCGCATGCTCTCGGCCGGGCAGAAGCGCCGCGCCGCCCTGGCGCGGGTGGTGCTGTCCCGTGCGCCGCTCTGGCTGCTCGACGAACCCAGCCTGGGGCTGGACACACGCTCCATCGGCCTGCTGGAAACCCTGTTCAAGACCCACCGCGAGGCTGGCGGAATCGTGATCGCGACCACCCACGTCCCCCTGCCCCTGCCCGACGCACGCACCCTGGCCCTCCCCGGCGCCATCGCCGTCGATGCCGCGGAAGAACTCGATATGGGGTCGTGGTCATGAAAGCCAGACCCATGCGCGCATCCATTCCCGCCCTGCTGGCGGCCGTCATCGGGCGCGACCTGCGTCTGGCGCTGCGCCACGGCGCCGACACGCTGGGGGCGGTGCTGTTCTTCATTCTCGCCGGCGCATTGTTCCCCCTCGCCCTCGGCCCGTCGCCGGACCTGCTGCGCCGCATGGCCCCCGGCATCGTCTGGGTCTGCGCCCTGCTGGCCGCATTGCTGCCGCTGGACCGCCTGTTCGGGTCGGAACTGGAAGACGGCTCGCTGGACCAGCTCATGCTGTCCGGCCTGCCGCCTGCCCTGGTGGCGCTGGCCAAGATGATCGCGCACTGGCTCACCACCGGCCTGCCGCTGCTGCTGGCCGCCGCCCCGCTGGCCATCATGCTGGGCCTGCCGCTGCCGGTCCTGCCGATCCTGCTGGGCGGCCTGGCGCTGGGCACCGCAATCCTGTCGCTGATCGGCGGCATGGCGGCGTCGATCGTGCTGGGCGCGCGCCGGGGCGGCGTGCTGCTGCCGTTGCTGGTGCTGCCGCTGGCCACCCCCGCCCTCATCTTCGGCGCGGCGGCGCTCGACGCCGCACAGACCGGCCTCTCCTGGCGGCCGGATCTGGAACTCCTGGGCGCCTTCCTCGCCGGCGCGCTCCCACTCTGCCCGCTGGCCGCCGGCGCCGGCCTGCGCGCCGCCGTCGAATAGATGACCAACGCCGCCGCCGGAACCGGCACGCTCGACGGCCGCAATCCCGGCATCGACCTCGTGCGCGGCGCGTCGATCCTCCTCGTCGTCTCGCACCACATGGCGCTGCGAATTCCCCTGGCGAAGACCGGCCTCGCCGGAATCGTCCCCCTGCCGCTCCTGCGCCTCTTCAGCTGGTTCGGCTACGAAGCCGTGTTCCTGTTCTTCGTCGTGTCGGGCTTCCTCGTCACCAGCCACACGATCCGGCGCTCGGGCTCCCTGTCCACGCTGGACCCGCGCGCCTTCTATGCCCGCAGGCTGGCCCGCATCGCACCCTGCCTGCTGGTCCTGGTCGCCATCCTCTCCGTGCTCGACCTGCTCGGCGTGCCCGACTACACCATCACCCGCGCCGACCAGACCCTGCCGCGCGCGATCGTCTCCGCCCTGACCATGCACCTGAACTGGTACGAAGGGCACACGGGCTACCTGCCGGGCGGCTGGGACGTATTATGGTCCCTGTCGATCGAGGAACTCTTCTATCTGGGCTTTCCAGCCCTCTGCCTCTGCCTGGCAAGCATCCCTCGCCTGCGCACAAGCCTGTTCGCGCTCCTCGCCCTGTCGCTGCCGTTCGCCCTCGACGCCCTGGCCAACGCTCCGGAGATCTGGCGGGAAAAGGCTTACCTGCCCGGACTCGCGGCCATCGCCACCGGTGTCTGCGCGGCGGTGACGGTCGCCGGCCGCCCCGCGCCGCGTGCGGGCATCGTCAACGCAACGGGCTGTTTCGCCCTCCTGGCGCTGCTGGCTGTTTTCCTTGGGGAACATGCACTCTGGAGCCTGCTGGGCAATATGACGATGCTGGTGCTGACCCTCGGCTGCGCCCTGCTGCTGGTCGCCTTCCAGTGGGGCTGGGGGCAACACCGCCTGATGCACGGCACACGATGGCTGCGCTCCTACGGCTTCATGAGCTACGAAATCTACCTGACCCACATGTTCGTGGTGTTCCCGCTCGTCGGCCTGTTCCACCTCAGCGGCGGCGCCATGCGCACAGGCTGGCTCTGGTTTCCGCCCGCCTTCGCCCTGTCCTGGCTGCTGGGACGGGCGACCGACAGGCTGGTCTCGACACCCGCCAATCGCCTGCTGCGCAGATGGCTTCAGGTCGGGGCGCCGCCCCGAACCCCGCCAAAGGGCATCGCCCTTTGGAAACCCAATCGTGATGCGTAATTACTGAATGCTGTCGCCCTCGCGCCGGCTGGTCCGCATAAGCCAGTCGATCTGATTACGGACCTTCAGCCAGAACAGAACATCGTCAGGCAGATCCTGATCCAGGCAGCGGGCGATATGACGCATCGTCACGCCGCGCGCGCCATCGCCACACACGACGATGAGAGAATGCGCCATCGCGCGAACGCTGACCTTTTCCCGCGCGCGCGCCTGCGATCTTTCCAGCATAGCTGCCTCGACCGTTGATGATGATCCACCTGAGGAAGAAACCGGCTGACCCATGGAAATGGATCGTTCCCGTGCGCGCGTCATGAGATCGTCCATACAAAACAGGACCTCTCCGGTCCTGCTTCCGCATACCGGCACGCTTGGGGTCAACCAGCGACCTATGCCAGAAAATCCCAGGAAGATGGTTTTATTATGACTGCCGACACCCCCCTGAACACAAAACCCGTCGCCAGAGGCGACGGGTTTCGCAAGGAGACTGCCCACCGAAGGCCCCCACGAAAGGGGGCCTGCCAACTTCAGATATAATGCTCGGTCAGCGGCGCGAAACCATTGAACCGGGTCGAGCAGTAGGTCGAGACATACGCCCCGGTCGACAGCAGTTCGATCCGGTCGCCCGACGCCAGATCCAGCGGCAGGGCGTAGGGCGCCTTTTCGTACATGATGTCCGCGCCGTCGCAGGTCGGGCCGGCAATCGCCACCCGCCCCGTCGCGCCACCATCATGCGGCGTGCGGATACCATAGCGGATCGACTCGCCCTCGGTCTCAGCCAGACCACCGAACCGGCCGATATCCAGATACACCCAGCGCGTATCGTCCTTCAGCCCGCGATTGGTCACCAGCACGACTTCCGACGACACCACCCCGGCATCGCCGACGATGAAGCGGCCCGGCTCGACGATCATTTCCGGCAGGTCATTGCCGAAATGCTCGGTCATCGCATGGCTGATCGCCAGCGCGAACCGGTCGATCTCCGGCACGTCCTCGCGGTAGCGGATCGGGAAGCCGCCGCCCAGATTGACCATGCGCAGGTTCAGCCCCGCCGAGGCCAGGTCGGTGAACAGCATGCCAACCCGCGCGATCGCGGCTTCATACGCATCGGTCGTCGTCTGCTGGCTGCCGACATGGAACGACAGGCCATACGGGTCCAGCCCCAGGTCGCGGGCGCGCAGCATCAGGTCGCGCGCGCTGTCCAGCGTGGTGCCGAACTTGCGCGACAGCGGCCATTCCGCACCCTCGTTCTCGACGATCAGGCGGCAATAGACGCGCGACCCCGGAGCATGGCGGGCCAGCTTCTCCAGTTCCTCGATGCAGTCGAAGGCATACATCGTCACACCGGCCGCATGGGCATTGGCGATCGCCGACACCTTCTTGACGGTATTGCCGAACGAGATGTCCCGCGCCTGCGCCCCGGCCTCGAGGCACATGCGGATCTCTTCCCACGACGCGGCATCGAAGGCCGAGCCCAGCGAGACCAGCCGGCGCAGAATCGCTTCCGCCGGATTGGCTTTCACGGCATAATAGATGCGCGCCAGCGGCAGCACATGCCGCAGCGAATGATAGCGCGCCTCGACGCGATCGACATCGACGACGAGGCAAGGCGTGGCGGGCGCATGCTCCGCCAGAAAATGGGCGATTTTGGGAGTCATCGCACCCAAATCCCTTCTGTGAAATCCATCCGGGACGAAAGCCGGACAGGTGTTGCGAAACGGTCTAACGGACCAGCGACCAGAACCGGGTTCCAAAGAACCCCCAATTGCCAGAACGCTTGACGTCGTTGCGTAACCTCAGAGGGCCAGTGGCACGTGCGTTGTTGCGTGGAGAGCGCATATGGGGGCAAAGCATTCGGCGCGCAACAGAAAAATCGTCCCCTCCGCATGTTTTTTCGTTAGGTAGTGCAGACCCGCCGGGCGATGGCCGCCCACCCTGGGGCGCAGGCCGCCCCCTACCCGACCGACGGAGCCAGCTTGATCGTCCCGCAGCCCGAAAAATCCGAGCATCTCGCTCCTGGACATCCCGCCCCTGAGCACCTCGCCTCTGGGACCATCGATCCGCGGCAACTCTGGCGGCCGGTCCTGCGCCGCATCCTGCGCAACCTGACATCGGACCAGATCACCCTGGCGGCGGCGGGGTGCGCGTTCTACGCGACGCTTTCCCTCTTCCCCGCCATCAGCACCCTGATCTCGATTTACGGACTGGTGCTGGACCCGGACACGGTGGAACCGCAGCTCGACCTGCTGCGGCACCTGCTGCCGCCCGCCGCCTTCACCCTGATCGGCGAACGCATCCACACCCTGGCGGCCGAACCCCATTCGTCGCTGACGCTCAACCTGATCATCTCGACCAGCATCGCGCTCTGGTCGGCCTCGGCCGCCACGCGCTCGATCATCTCCGCCGTCAATATCGCCTACGGCACCACCGAGACGCGGGGCTTCATCCGCTTCCAGATGGTGGCGATCGGCATGACGCTGTGCGCGATCTGCGGCGCGGTGCTCACGCTGGCGGTGATGGTGGCGCTGCCGGTCCTGATCAATTTCCTCCCCGAGCGCCTCGGCCTGGCGCCGCCACCCTGGTCGGTCGAACTGCTGGTGCAGATGGGCGGCCCGATCCTGCTGCTGCTGTTCGTGCTGGTGGCCTGCACCCTGCTCTACCGGCTCGGGCCAAGCCGCCCGGCCGTCCCATGGCGCCACATCCTGCCCGGCTCCTGCGCGGCGACGCTGATCTGGATCGTCACGTCGCTCGGGGTCTCCTACTATATCGGCACCATCGCCCCCTACAACGCCACATACGGGCCGCTGGGCGCGGTGGCGGCAACGATGATGTGGTTCTTCGTGACCGCCTACGTCATCATGCTGGGGGCGGAACTCAACGCGGGGCTGGAAGCCGAGATGGCCCGCGCCCGCGCCGCCAAAGGCCCCGAGCCGACCCCCGCAAGCCCCCCGTAAGCCCCCAGCCGTCGGCAAAGCCGAAGGCGTCGGAGCCCGGAGGACCGGAAGATGCCGGTCAGCGGTGGCGGGGAGCGACCGGTGCGCGGCGCTCGGCGCTCGGCCCGGCGGCGGCGATGGCATCGGCGCTGCTGTCCGACGCTTCGGCCTGCGCGACTTCGACGGCCGAAGCCGATTGAACCACAACGTGGGCGGTCCCGGCACTGAGCATCCCCAGTCGGGCCGCCGCGGCAGGCGAGAGGTCGATGATCCGGCTGCCATGGAACGGGCCACGGTCATTCACCGTCACCACCACCGACCGGCCGGTTTCCTGCGAACGCACCAGCAGCTTCGTTCCCATCGGCAGGGTCGGATGCGCAGCCGTCAGCGCCTTGGGGTCGAACGTGCTGCCCGACGAGGTCCGGCCCACCACATGGCGACGAGGGCGGCGCATATGGCCATACCAGCTTGCCACGCCCTGCTCGGACCATGCGAGCGCGGACCGACCGGCAACCGCGATGCTATGGGACCGCCGCGCCAGCGCCGCGCGGACCGAAGCCGCCCACGCCGTCACCGGGCGGCCATCGTCCCCCGCCGCCGGCGCATCGGAAACACCCCCGGCAGACACCGCCGCATCCGCCGTTCCCTCAGGGGCAGTGGAGGCGGCACTGGCGGCGGACATGAAGAAAACGAGGCAGAGCAGCGACAGCATCGCCTGCCCACCCATTCGCATTCCTCGCGTTGTCCGATGCAGTTTCAATGCGTTTCCAGTCCTTTTGGGATCGGTGATCCAGTATCGGACCACAATAGAGCAGTCCTGTCACCACCGAGTCCAGTTTTTTCCGCCACGATACCGGCGCGGGCGGCCGCAAAGCGTTCATGCCGCCACGGTTTTCCCGCGCTGGATCACGTTTTCGCGGCGAATTATGGCAATTTTCAGCCTTCATTACTGCCGCCTCTTTTCCGGCCGGCGGGCAGGACATCGAAGCCCGCGCGATCATTCTCTTGGAACCGGCCGAAGAGCGTGCTACGGCGCCTGTGATGATAAAGCGCCCCCTGATCGTGGTCCTGAACGGGCCCAACCTGAACATGCTCGGAATGCGCCAGCCCGAAGTCTATGGTCGCGCGACCCTGGACGACGTGGAACAGATCTGCATCCAGGCTGCCGAGCGACTGGATGTCGGTATCGACTTTCGCCAGACCAACGGCGAGGGCGAGCTGGTGTCGTGGGTCCATGAATGCCGCAACCGCGCGCAGGGGATCGTTATCAACCCGGCCGCCTACGGCCACACTTCAATCGCCCTGCTCGACGCGCTGCTGGCCGTCGAGCTGCCGGTGATCGAGGTCCATATCTCCAACATTCATCGCCGCGAGGAATTCCGGCATCACACCTACTGCTCCCGCGCGGCCGCAGGCGTCATCTGCGGCCTGGGAGTACGCGGCTATGCCCTGGCGCTTCAGGCGATGACAGACATGATTCTGGACGAGAACGACCGATGAGCCGACTGCTCGTGGACGCGGATGCCATTCGGGCATTGGCTGAAATTCTGACCGAAACCGGCCTGACCGAGATCGAGATCGCGGAGAAGGACAACCGCATCCGCGTTGCCCGCGCAGCACCCGGCGTGGTCCATGCCGTGCCGGCCGCCGCGGCCGCCGCCCCGATCGCGGCCGCGCCCGTGGCCGCCGCGCCGGCCGACCCGGCCAAGCATCCGGGCGCCGTCACCAGCCCGATGGTCGGCGTGGCCTACCTGACGCCAGACCCCAGTTCGCCCCCCTTCGTCACCGAAGGGCAGAGCGTCACCGCCGGGCAGACCCTGATGCTGATCGAGGCGATGAAGACCTTCAACCAGATCAAGGCCCCCCGCGCCGGCACGCTGAGGAAGCTGCTGGTCGCCTCCGGCGATCCGGTCGAATTCGGCGAAGCCCTGGCCGTCATCGAGTAATGTTTTCCAAGATCCTCATCGCCAATCGTGGCGAAATCGCCCTGCGGGTCCTGCGCGCATGCCGCGAAATGGGCATCCGCACGGTCGCGGTCCATTCCACGGCCGATGCCGATGCCATGCATGTGCGCCTGGCCGACGAAGCCGTATGCATCGGGCCGCCCTCCTCGCGTGAGTCGTACCTGAACGTCGCGGCCATCCTGTCGGCCGCGACCATCTCCGGTGCCGACGCGATCCATCCGGGCTACGGCTTCCTGTCCGAGAACGCCGATTTCGCCGAGACGGTCGAGGCCCACGGCCTGGCCTTCATCGGGCCGACCGGCCAGCACATCCGGATGATGGGCGACAAGATCACCGCCAAGACCACCATGCGCGCGCTCGGCGTGCCGCTGGTGCCCGGTTCGGACGGCGCGCTGGCCAACCTGGACGAGGCTCGCGCGGTGGCCGCCCAGGTCGGCTACCCGGTGCTGATCAAGGCCGCCGCCGGCGGCGGCGGGCGCGGCATGAAGGTCGCCCGGACCGCCGACGAGCTGGACGAGGCGTGGAGCGTCGCCCGTACCGAGGCCCGCGCCGCCTTCGGCAATGACGAGGTCTATCTCGAAAAATACATGGACCGGCCCCGGCACATCGAGTTGCAGATCCTGGCCGACACCCATGGCAACGTCGTGCATTTCGGCGAGCGCGACTGCTCGCTCCAGCGGCGCCACCAGAAGCTGCTGGAAGAAGCCGGCTCGCCGGCCCTCACCGCCGAGCAGCGTGACGCCATCGGCGCCACCGCCACGGCGGCGCTGCGCAAGCTGGGCTACCGCAACGCCGGCACGCTCGAATTCCTCTACCAGGACGGCCAGTTCTGTTTCATCGAGATGAACACCCGCCTGCAGGTGGAACATCCGGTGACGGAAATGCTCTGCGATGTCGATCTGGTGCGCGAACAGATCCGCATCGCCGCCGGCGAACCGCTGGGTTACGAGCAGTCGGACATCACCTTCAGCGGCCATGCCATCGAATGCCGCATCAATGCCGAGGATCCGGCGACCTTCATGCCCACGCCGGGCACGGTCACGGTCTATCACCCCCCCGGCGGCCTGGGCGTGCGCATCGACAGCGCGCTGTATGCGGGCTATCGCGTGCCGCCCTATTACGACAGCATGATCGGCAAGCTGATCGTCCACGCCCCCACCCGGCCCGAGGCCATCGCCCGGATGCGCCGCGCGCTGGATGAATTCGTGATCGACGGCGTCAAGACGGTGATTCCGCTGCATTGCAAGATCCTGGACGATCCCGAATTCCAGAAGGGCGACTACACCATCCACTGGCTGGAACGCTTCGTCGCCAGGCAGGGCTAAAGACCAACCCCCTCCCCACCACGCAACAACGACCGGGTTTCCAAAGGGCGATGCCCTTTGGTGGGTCAAGGGCAACGCCCTTGCCTTTCGCCGAGGCTCTCAGCCAAAAGCGGTATCCATGTACGGGCTGGACGCATCGAAAAACAGCCGGTTGGCGTCGAGTTCGTAGGAAATCACGTCCAGACTGGCCAGGGCGCGGTCCATTTCCATCCGCACGCCCAGATTGGGCTCCTGCCCGGCCTCGGCCGCGATCCGCTGGCTGGCCAGCTTGGCCGCGCGGGCGGTCCGGCCGTAATGGCCGCCATAACGACCGCTGAACTGCTCCATCCGGCCCATCATGGCCTCGATCACCTGGGTGGCGGCGGCCGGCAGCAGATTGCGCGCCAGGATTCGGCGCAGACGGATGACATTCAGGCCGATCGTCATCGCCGAAAGCGTGCCTTGCAGATAGGCATCGATCACCGGCTCCGGCGTCTCGCCGGCATTGGTCAGCAGGCGCACGAAGCGGTCCACGTTCCGTTCGACCACGAAAACGGTGGTCGGCAGATTCGCCGACCGCGCCACCTGCCGCAGCCCCTTCAGGATCTCGGTCCGCATCTGCCAGCGCATGGCATTGATATCGTTGGGCAACACCAGCCGGAACGACCACATCGCATACCACAGCGCCAAGATCAGCGGCATGGCGGTATTGAAGAACGTGATTTCGTCCAGCCGCCCCTGATTGTCCGGCCCGATGAGAATGGGCAGGAACAGGTTGTACGACACGGCGGCGAGGACGATGGTGGGATAGGCAAAGGCCAGCCCGCCCGCCAGCATCGGCAGGCTGAGGCACAAGGCCAGCACTTCGAAGGTCGAGGGCGTCGCCAGCGCCCACAGCACCAGCACCCCCGACACGCCCACCGCCCACAACGCCCCGGTCAGAAAGGCCTGCGTCGCCAGGGCCGGCTTCTCCAGCGTCGAGAACAGGCTGCACACGATCGAGACGAACATCAGGAACAGCAGCCCGACCGACCAGCCGGTGGTAATCCAGATCACCCCGGCACCGAAGATGGTGATCGAGGCACGCAGGCTGTTGGCGCCCGCCAGCCGCCAGTCACGGAACGTCTTGATCCGATAATGGAAATGGTCGTGCGGCAGGGGGTGCATGCTGGCTTCGAACTGGGTAATCGCCCCTTCCAGATCCTCCAGCATGCCATCGAGCGCATGATGCAGCATGCGCTGCCATTGCAAGCTCCGCGCCTCGTCCACGCCTGCCGGCGGCCGGGTATCGCTGCCCATCTCGGCCCCCAGCGAATCCGCGATCACCTGGCGGCAGGTGGCGCGCAGTCCCGCCAGTTGCAGCAGGGTGGGCTGGGTATCCCCGGCCTGCAACCGCTCGGGCAGGGCCAGGAGGAACGTCCGCACCGACGCCGCCGTGGTGCTGAACGTATCGCCCTCCACACGGCCGGGCGTGTGCAGCAGCGCCGACAGGTCCAGCCCGCGTGACAGCAGCACCGCCACGCGCGCCAGCGCGGCACGGGCATGGTCGCCTTCATGGCCATGATGGCGGCCCAGTTCCACCTCGGCGAACTCGATCTGGTCGCTCAGCGCGGTAATGGTCGAAAACACGCCCCGCACCCGCGTCAGGGCCTGCTGGTCCCCGCCCAGCAGATCGGCCAGCGCATGCGCGGCCCCGTCGATCGAGGTGAGGAAATTATGGGCCAGCCGATCGCGCGCCCGCTCCCCCAGCCGGAACTGGAACAGCGAAGACACCGTGCTTTCCAGCACGATGCCCAGCACGATGTAGGTCGCGCGCGCCATGGCGATGGCGAAGATATGCTGCGGATCGGCAATGCCGTCCAGCGCGATGATGGCGTAGGTAAAGCCGCTCGCCCGCATCCCGTGAATGCGGTAATTGGTCATGGTGGCGGGGCCGGGCAGCAGCGTGCCTACAAAGCAGAATAGCCCGATCCCCACCGCCAGCAGCAGGATGAGCAGCAGGGGCTGCTGTGGACAGGCCGCCACCAGCGCCACGGCGAAGATGGTGCCGACGACCATGCCGAACAGATGCCAGCGCGCCTTGGCCACGCTCTTGCCGCGCGAGCCCTGCGCCACCATCCACACGGTCAGCGCCGCCCATTGCGGGCTGCCCAGTTCCCACCACAGCGCGATACCCAGCGCGATCAGCGAGGTGATCGTGGTGCGCAGCGCATAACCGAAGGTCAGCAGGTCGGGGGCGTAAAGCCAGCGCAGGCGGTCCTGCCGGCGGGGAACGCCCGACCAGATCTGGGACCACAGATCGTGCAGCCGGGCCAGGTCAAAGGTCAGCGACGGCTCACGGCTCTTCATCCCGGCATCATACTCCCGCACCGCACCCGCCGCCGGACGGTGGCTTCACTTCCCTTATTGAAACATCATTAGAACACCGTGCCATCCGCTGACAGTACGGCGAAACGAATAACAGAGGTGATGAAACTGTATTTCCGGCTCACCGGAGCGACGGCGCCATCATCACCGGTCAGAGGCTGTTTGAAAAACCGGGCCGACAGGCGAGCGTGGCGCGCAACGGCATGTCCGCCGGGTCTTTCCGCGCCCCGGAGCAGAGCGCGGGAAACACCCGCCGGATCGCCGGCAGGATAAGTGTGCCGGCGGTCTCTCAGTCGTCGTAGGTGACCAGGGCCTTGACCGGCACATCCAGCCGCGCCCGGCCGCCCAGCGCCCGCAGTTCCACCAGCACCGAGGCGCCGACGACCTCCGCGCCGACCTTGCGCAGCAGCGCGATCGAGGCCGCGAGCGTACCACCCGTCGCCAGCAGGTCGTCCATCACCACCACGCGCTGGCCGGGCACGATGGCATCGGCCTGGATCTGCAACGTGTCGCTGCCATATTCCAGCTCGTAGGCGTGCGAGACCGTCTCGCCCGGCAGTTTGCCCGGCTTGCGCAGCATCACCAGCCCGCAGCCCAGCCGACTGGCCAGCGGGGCAGCGGTCAGGAAGCCGCGCGACTCGATCGCGGCCAGCATGTCCGGCGCCCAGGGGGCGACCGCGTGCGTCACCCGCCCCATCGCCACCTGCCACGCATCCGCGTTCCGCATCAGGGTGGAGATATCGTAGAACAGGATACCCGGCTTCGGAAAATCCGGAATGCCGCGAATGTGCTGCTTCAGGTCCATCGTGGCGGTCGTCATGTCCGTGTCCAAATCCATCCCGTCGTAAACCGATTCCACGGCAAAAGCCGGCCAGGACCAGCCGTCCGGGTCGGAAAAAATCGCCGCGCTGTAGCTAGCCCGCCCCCGCCATCGCCCGCAAGCCCGACGGATGCCTCCAGGGGGCGGTCAATGCACCATGGGCGGGGCGCCCGCTGCCTCTCCGGCCATATGGGCCTCGGCCTCCGCCTCGCCCGCCGCCGGGCGCGCGGGCCGCAGCAGCACCATCACCAGCATGATGATGGCGCCCACCAGCATCACGCCGGCCATCGGCACCGGCGTGGTGCGCGGCAGCATGCCGACGAAGGCGCCGGCGATCGCGCCCAGCACATATTGCAGCGTGCCGATGAAGGCGGCGGCGCTGCCGGCCAGACGCGGATGGTCGGCCATCGCCCCCACGGCGGCATTCGGCCCGATGATGCCGGTCGTGCCCAGCGCGACCATCATCGTCAGGACCAGCGGCACCAGCTCCAGCCCATGCGGCGTCGTCCCGCCACGGATCGCGAAGGCCATGACGACCGACACCACCAGCATCCCCACCGTGCCCAGCACGGCGGTCCCCACCGACATGCCGAGAATGCGCCCGGCATCGATCCGCCCCACCAGCACGCCGTTGATCTGCGAGGCCCCGATCATGCAGACGGCGAAGACGCCGAACAGCATGCCGAACCCGGCGGGCGTGAAGCCGAACAGATGGATGAAGACCGAAGGCGCCGCCGACAGATAGGTAAACGACATGAAACAGCCGAACCCGGCGATCATGGCATTGGTGATGAACCCCCGGTCCCGCGCCAGCATCACATAGCGCGTGGCCAGCGCGAGGGGGGACAGAATGCTGCGCTCGCGCTCCGGCAGGGTTTCGGGCAGCACCCGCGCCACCAGCACGGTACAGACCAGCCCATAGGCCGCCGAGGCCCAGAAGATCGACCGCCAGGTGGTGAAGGACAGCACGAAGCCGCCGATGGTCGGCGCCAGCACCGGCACCACGCCCATCACCAGCACCAGCCGCGACATCAGGCGCGCGGCCTCGTTGCCGTACGAGATATCGCGCACGCAGGCACTGGGGATCACCAGACTGGCCGACGCCCCCAGCGACGCCAGCAGGCGAAAGCTGGAAAAGGTCCAGATATCCCCCGCCAGGGCGCAGCCGACCGAGGCCAGCGTATAGATCAGCGTGCCGACCAGCATGGGCATGCGCCGCCCGAACCGGTCGGAGAGCGGCCCCATCGTGATCTGCCCGATCGCGAGGCCGACGAACCAGATCGCCAGCGTCATTTCAGCCGAGCCCGCCTGGGCGTGCAGCGACGCTTCCAGCGCCGGGAAGGCGGGAAGGTAGATATCCGTCGATACCGGCCCCACAGCCGTCAGGAACCCAAGCAGGATGGCAATCCAGTTCATGGGCCGGGCAACGGAAGCGGTGGCAGGGGCATCGTCGGATCTCGCGGCTATCGCAGGTGGCGCCATCGGCGGCACTCCATTTGAGATCGTCGGGACCTACTATCTCAGCGTGTCACCGGATTTCATCATATAAATACTGTAAGGCTGCATTTCGCCTGACGCGGTGCATACACGCAACAGCCCCGGCGACACCGCCCACCCCCCGATCAGACGGGGGGAACGGGGCCACAAGATGGCACGTTCACGGCACACCGGGGGCACGCGCCTCGGGGGAACGCGCCTCGGGGGCCACACCCCGCGACGCCATGCGCCGCGCCAGCCACAGCCCCAGCGCCCCGGACCCGGCGAACAGCACCGCCGCCAGCCCCACCTGCCAGCCATGCCCGATCCGGGCACCGCCCCCCAGCAGCACGAACACCACCGTCTGCGGCAGGCTGCCCAGCAGCGTCGCCAGCATGAACGGCACGAACCCCGCCCCTGAAACCCCGGCCAGCAGGTTCAGCATCAGCGCCGAGCCCACGGGCAGCAGGCGAATGGTCAGGATGGCGGTGAAGGGATGCGCGGTCACGAACCCGTCCAGCCGGGCCAGCCGCCCGGCCAGCCGCCGCCGCACGCTCGCCCGCCCGACCCCGCGCGCCCAGCCGAACCCGCCGGCCGCCCCCGCCAGCGTCGCCAGACTGGCCAGCACGATCCCCTCGGGCGCACCGTACGCCACTCCAGCGGCAAAACAGACAAGCTGGCGCGGCAGCCCCACGGCGCAGATCGCCGACCCCACCAGCAGAAAGACCATCCGCCCCGCCATGCCGTCCCGCAGCAGCGCGGTATCGCCCAGCATCCCCCGCAGGCCCGGCGCATGGCGCAGCGCCAGCCCCACCGCGATGCAGGCCGCCACCATCAGCGCCGGCCGCGCCAGCACGGCCAGCCCGCCGCCACGCGGGGGGTCGACAACAGCGCGCTCCGTCATGCCGCGCACAGGTCGGGACGAGAAAAAAAAGAGGCCATGGCGTCAGGTCCGCTGCTGGAATCATTCAGGGCATGGCGGCAGGAGGCACATCCCGGCGTCCGGGGGTGCGGGCCATGCACTAGCATCGGCTTGCGACCGGCAGCAAGGCAGGTCTAAATCCCCTTCATGTCCGTACATACCATCCCGCAGACCGCCGCCGCCCACGACGCTGCCGCGTCCATCTCGCCCCGCAACCGGCAGCGCATTTCCATGTGGCTGTTCGTCATCTGCTTCATGCTGCTCGGCATGATCGCACTGGGCGGCTATACGCGCCTGACCGGCTCGGGCCTGTCGATCATGGACTGGCGCCCGGTCACGGGCATGATCCCACCCCTGTCCCACGCGGAATGGGAGCGCCAGTTCGCGCTGTATCAGACCATCCCGCAATACAAGATCCTGCATGACGGGTTCGGGCTGGCCGGCTTCCAGAAGATCTTCTGGGCAGAATGGACCCATCGCTTCTGGGGCCGGCTGATCGGACTGGTGCTGCTGGTGCCGCTGATCTGGTTCGCGGTCACGGGCGCACTCACCCGCGGGCTGATCGCACGGCTCCTCCTGTTCTTCGTGCTGGGCGGCCTGCAAGGCGCCGTGGGCTGGTTCATGGTCGCCTCGGGCTTCGACGCCAACAGCACGGCGGTCGAACCGGTGCGTCTGGTCCTGCATCTGTGCTGCGCCTTCGCGCTCTATATCGCCATCCTGTGGACGGCCCTGTCGATCCGCACCCCGTCCCCCGCCTTCATTCCCGCCACGGTCGCGGTCGTACGCACCAGGCGGCTGGTCTGGTGCGCCACGATCCTGATCGGCATCACCATCATCGCCGGCGGCTTCACCGCCGGGACGCATGCAGGCTTCGCCTACAACACCTTTCCGCTGATGGAAGGGCACCTGATCCCGCAGGGCTACGCCAAGCTGTCGCCGTTCTGGCTCAACTGGTTCGCCAACATCCCCGCCGTCCAGTTCGACCACCGGCTGCTGGCCACCGTCACCGCGCTGGTCATCGGCGCCACCGTCTTCAGCGGCCTGCGCACGCCGCAACTGGGCAAGCCGGCGCAAGACATTCTGATGCTCCTGGGCTGGGCGGTGCTGATCCAGTACGCTCTGGGCGTCACCACCCTGCTGCTGGTCGTGCCCGCCTGGGCCGGCACCGTGCACCAGACCTGGGGCGCCGTCCTGCTGACCGTCGCCATCGTGGCGCTGCACCGGCTGCGCGGCGTCGGCCGCGTCTGAGAGCCTGGACGGACATGCGCGCTGGCGGCGATCCGACGCGCGTTTCCTGCGCTCCGGTGCTCAAGGCCATCAAGGCCACTCCGCTCCGGTGCTCGGAAACACACGACGGCCGCGCCGCTTCGCGGCACTCTCGCTCACCAGCCCCCATGTCCGCCCAGGCTCTCCAAACCCCATCACCTTCCAGTCCCCGTCTTCACTCGGGCGCCGCATGTGGGGCGCCGGACGGTGAAGCGGTGGCCGCCGGCACCGCATCGACCGAAGGCGCCACCGAGGGCGGCGTGGCCCCCGGATAGCGTTTCATCAGGTCCAGCAGGGTGCCGTTGGTCCAGCCGAAGCCGATCTGCATCGGGTATTCGCCGCCCCCGGCCCCACCCATGGGGCTGATCGACGGGTTCACCACGTCGTATTTTTCCAGCAGCACGCCCGAAGCCTGATAGGTCGTCACCACCCGCGCCATCCACCGCGTGGCGACCTCGCGCGCCAGATCGTCCTCCCCGTAGCGGGCCAGCCCCATGATGGCCATCCATTCCTCCGGCGCCCAGCCGTTCGGCGCGTCCCATTGCTGGCCGGTCGCCGTCTCGGTCGTCACCAGCCCGCCCGGCTTCAACAGCCGGGCGCGCACCGTCGTCGCCACCGCACGCGCCTGCTCGGGCGTCGCGGCTTCCAGGAACAGCGGCACCAGCGTCGCCGTCGACAGAACCGGCGAGAGCTTCTGCTTCGTCCAGTCGTAATCGAAGAACGCCCCCTGGGCCGGGTCCCACATCACCCGCCGGATGTCGGCGATCCGCCCGGTCGCCAGTTGCGCATAACGCTGCGCCTGAACCTGGTCGCCCCGCACCCCGTAGGCATGGGCCAGCGTCTGTTGCAGATGCGCGATCAGGCTGTTCAGATCCACCGGCAGCAGGTCGATGGTATGGATCGTGGTCAGCGTGTGACCATCGGCCAGCCAGCGCGAGGAATAATCCCACCCGCTCTCCGCCCCGGCGCGCAGATTGCGATAGATCTCGGCAGCCGGACGATCCGATGCGGCAGCGGTGGCGATATCCTGCGGATAGCTCTCGTCGCGCGGCGTGTCCCGGTCGTCCCAGTACCGGTTCATCACCGTTCCGTCGGCCAGACGCACCACGCGACGATGGGCGGTACCGGGCGCCAGCCCCTCGGCCCCCTCCATCCAGTAATCATATTCGCGCTGCATTTCCGGCAGGAAGGTCACGTAAGTCTGCGGCCCGTCATGCCGCGCCAGCAGATCGACCATCAGCGCGAAAAAGGGCGGCTCCGACCGGCTGAGATAATAGGTGCGGCTACCATTGGGCATATGCCCGTAGCCGTCGATCAGCGAGGCGATATCGCGCACCGTACTGCGCAGCAGGTCGAACCGCCCGCTCTCCGACAGCCCGATCAGCGTGAAATAGGAATCCCAGTAATAGAGTTCGCGGAACCGCCCACCGGGCACCACATAGGGCTCGGGCAGCGGCAGCAGCGACGAGAACGGCGGCGGCCGATCCGGCGGCCGGCTCAGCACGTCCCACATGCCGTCGATATATTCGCGCACGCTCTCGTCCTGATGCCGGCGATAGGAGACGAGACGCTGCTGCGGCACCGAAAAATGCTGGGCCACGAAACTGGTCAGGTCGAACCCCGACTCCTCTTTCGCCCGCCTGTATTCCGCCAGCAGGTCGGCCGGCGCGCGGTCGGGCACGGCATCGGCCGCCGTCTTGGCATCGGCGAAGATCCGGGCTGCGGAAATGGCGGCGAACAGCCCATCCAGCGCGACCGAAGGCGGCGACAGAAGATCGGCGGCGGATACCGGGGCGGAACCCGGCGCGGCAGCGGCAGCGGCAACGGCAGCCGCAACCGGCGCCTGCGCAGGCTCCGGCGCCGCCCCGGACGCCACAGCCGGAGCCGAGACCTGCGCGGGCGCCGCCGCCGCACCGGGCGCGGGCACGGATGCCGAACCCGAAGCCTGGGCAGGCGCGGGCGCGGAACCGGTCGCGACAACCGGCACCGGTGCCGGCACCAATGCCTGGGCAGGTGCCTGGGCGGGCACAGCCTCCGGTGCGGCCACCGCCGACGGCACGACAGGCCATGCCAGCCCGGCGGCCAGCAACGCCACCGCACGCGGCCGCGTGCGGCGGAAAGACAGGGAGGTGGCGGAATCGCGACCGGGCTTCATGGCGCGTCGCACCGGGATAGAGAACGTCACCAGGCAGAAAATCCTTGCTCGCTCAGGGTGTTGAACGGACAGAATGCCCTGAGACACCGAAGGCGCATAAGAAAAACGACCCGGATGGCGCGAAGTTCATCCGGCGGCCAGCATCGGGCGGCACTGGTCAAGCCGGCGCTTTCGCCCCACATCGGAATACGATTATGAATTCCAAAAGCGCATCACGCATCCTGCCCTCCCGTTCCCGCGCACCGTCCGGAGTCCACCCCCCGATGACCATGACCGACCAGATCCTGAATCCGCTGACGGCGACCGACCGGCTGTTCTTCGACCGCGCGGGCGCCACGCTCGACCGTTCGGGCACCGAGGCGCTGGTCCGCCGCACGCTGGACGGCATGGATGACGGCGAGCTGTTCCTGGAATACCGCGAAAGCGAATTCATCTCGCTGGATGACGGCGTCATCCGCTCCGCCACCTTCGACACTTCGTCGGGCTTCGGGCTGCGCGCGATCCTGGGCGAGGAAACCGGCTTCGCCCATTCCGACGAACTCAGCGAATCCGCCATCAGACGCGCCGCCGATACGGTCACGCAGGTGCGCGCCGGCCGCTCCGGCACCATGGCGGCGCCCCCGCGGGCCACCAACCAGCGCCTGTATGGCGACGCCAACCCCCTGGGCGACACCGATTTCGCCTCCCGCGCCGCCCTGCTGTCGGCATTGGATACCTACGCCCGCGCCCGCGACCCGCGCGTGGTGCAGGTTTCGGCCTCGCTGGCGGCGGAATGGCAGGCGGTGCAGATCGTCCGCGGCGACGGCACCCGCGTCGCCGACCTCCGCCCGCTGGTGCGGCTCAACGTCTCGGTGGTGGTGGAGCGCGACGGACGGCGCGAGAGCGGCGGCCACGGCATGGGCGGCCGCTATGCCTACACCCGCCTGCTGGACGAGGCGGTATGGAAAGGCGCGGTGGACGAAGCCCTGCGCATGGCCCTGGTCAATCTCGACGCCGTGCCCGCCCCGGCCGGCGAGATGGAAGTGGTGCTGGGCGCCGGCTGGCCGGGCATCCTGCTGCACGAGGCCGTGGGCCATGGTCTGGAGGGCGATTTCAACCGCAAGGGCACGTCCGCCTTCGCCGGACTGATGGGCCAGCGCGTGGCCGCCCCCGGCGTCACGGTGGTCGATGACGGCACCCTGCCCGAGCGGCGCGGCAGCCTGACGGTCGATGACGAAGGCACCCCCACCGGCCGCACCGTGCTGATCGAGGACGGCATCCTGACCGGCTACCTGCAAGACCGGATGAACGCGCGGCTGATGGGCGTGCGCCCCACCGGCAACGGCCGCCGCCAGTCCTACGCCCACGCACCGATGCCGCGCATGACCAACACCATCATGCTGGGCGGCAACGCCACCACCGAGGAGATGATCCGCTCCACACGGCGCGGCCTGTACGCGGTCAATTTCGGCGGCGGACAGGTGGACATCACGTCGGGCAAATTCGTCTTCGCGGCCTCGGAAGCCTACCTGATCGAAGACGGCAAGGTGACCGCACCGGTACGCGGCGCCACGCTGATCGGCAATGGCGCGGATGCGATGACCAAAGTCTCCATGATCGGCGGCGACATGGCGCTTGACCCCGGCATCGGCACCTGCGGTAAAAGTGGTCAGGGCGTGCCGGTCGGCGTCGGCCAGCCGACCCTGAAGATGACCGGCCTCACGGTCGGCGGCACCGGCAAATAAGGGAAAAGCGTCATGGCGCAGGACGAGCAGGATAGTACATTCCCCTACTCTTCCGCCTTCGCCCGCGCCAACGCCCGGCTGACCGCCGCGCTCGATCACGGTGCCATGGTCCTGATGGCACCGTTGGTTCGGCTTGGGGTGGATTTCGCCGTCCCCCCCCAGCCCCCCGCGCCACGTCTGGCACCAAAACCATGGATACCGCTGACACTCTGCGCGGTCACGGTCGGCATCGCCGCATGGCAGGTACTGGGTCCCTATCACAGATGGGCGATGGCCACGGTCTGGTTTTTCTTCATGCTCTCGTCTTTATGGCTCAACACCCTCCGCGCGCGCCACCCGATCCTGAGCAAACCGGCGGACGATCGCACGGCGGCCGAACGCCGCATCGTCGGACAATACTGGATGACGCTGGCTGTCACCATCGCGGCACTCTCCTCCTGCGGCCTGGCGTTGATCGCATTCCATGTGCTGGCGGCCGATAAGCCCATCAATGGCGTGGAACTCGGCCAGCGGATCATGATCGGTCTGCTCTATACGGAATGTCTGGCCTTCATGACGCCCGTCATTGTCCTGTCCTGGCACGACCACCGGCCGGACGACGCTTTTCCGCGCCTCGCGGATATGAAAAAGCCTTTCAGCGAACCCGTTCGCTGAAAGGCTTCCTGTAGAACGCCCGTTGCCCTGAACGGCGCCCCGCAGGGCGCCGCATGGATCAGAAGCCGGTCGAAACCGTCACAACGGCCGTGAAGGGCGTCTGGAGATAATAGACAGGCTGCGCACCGGCAATGGCGCCGCCCCTCACTCCGGTGACCCCATTGAGCGTGTTCTGGAACGTGTAGATTCCACTGCGGAACTTCGCATTGGTCAGGTTGGTCATATTGAGCTGGACCTGCGGCGACTTCAGAAAGCCGAGGCTGCCGAAACGATAGCCGATATTGACGGCATCGGTAATGTAGTTCGGGATCGAGCTATCATTCATCAGCGTGGCGTACTGCTTGCCGACATATTTGATCTGCGCCCCCACGAACAGGTGTCCGTCGTCATAATCCAGGCCAAGCGCCGCCATCACCTTCGGGCTATTGATCTGGCTCTTGCCCTTCGTCGGCAGGTAATCGGAAATGGTAGCGCCATTCAGGGTGCTCGTCGTTCCGATATTGTTGTCGATCTTCGCGCTCAGATACTCGAACGAGGCATAGGGCCGCAGATGATACAGGATCGGCCGCGTCGACACCTGCACATCGACGCCGCGCGACGTCTGGCCGCCGGCATTGACGGTCTGGCTGTAGCTGGTCCCGTTTTCATACTGGTTCAGGGTCAGCAGGCGATTGGTCATGTTGTAGTTGAAGAAGGACACGCTGCCGATAACCGTATCGCCAGTATAGCGATAGCCGATTTCCTCGGAGATCGAATATTGCGGCGTTGACGCTCCGCCACGCTGAACCCGCGCCGCCGAGGTGTTGGAATAATAATCAACGAGCGAGGTGTTCGACGGCACCTTGAAGTTCGTTGCGCCATCCACAAAAATCTGATGGTGACGGTTGAAGTTCCAGGCAATGCCGATCTGCGGCAGCGGCTCGGCCACATGCAGGTTGCGATTATAGGTGCCGCCGGGACCATAGACGTAGTTATAGACCCGCCGCGTCATCATGGCTTCCTTGAAGCCCAGATCGATATGCAGCTTGCGATCGAAGTAATCCATGCTGTCGCCGATGAACAGCATGTTGACCTGCGCCAGGCTCAGGAAGTCACGATAATTGTATGGCTGGCCGTTCGGCATCTTGATCAGGGCTCGGGTGCCCCAGATATTGTCCGGCTCACCGGTCGTCTGGTTGACCATGCCGACAGGCGAATATTGCAGCAGGTTGGAATATTCGTACCACCAGCCGGCCGTCAGATGATGATGGCTGCCAAGCTGGTAGTTGACCTTGATCGTATTGCCCGGACGGAACTGTTCCTGGTTCGACGGCGTCAGGGCCAGATAGGTGGCGCCACTCGTCACCTTTCCGTCGCCGGTCAGATCGATCGGCACATACGTGCCGCCATAATAGGTCTTGCCCTCGGTCAGCGTCGTAGCGCCGGTGCCGTTGCCGATCCCGTGCCAGAAATAGGCGCTGTCGTCGATCGACAGGCGCGAATTGACGACGATATGCGTCGGCAGGATAGCAACGACGTTGCGGAACGGATTGACGTGCAGCTTGTAATAGCCGGTATCTTTCACGCCGCCGTAATCGGCATCGTAGTTCGTGCTATAGCCGGTCTTGCGATATTGCGACAGGCTCGGATTCAGGAACGAATCGTTGACCTGGTCGTTGTAGGAAACGGTCAGGCCGGTATGGCTTCCGTTCTCGAAATCCTTCACAAGCTTGAAATCGTAATGGAATTTCTCGGACAGGCCGGGGCCGCGATAATTGTTGGCCTTGGTATGGCTGAAGGCGAACATGAACCGCACGCCACTATTGCCGATATCGCCCGAATTCAGCTTCAGAAACTGGCGCGTCATGTCGAACGAACCGAACGAAATATCCATCAGGCCGCCCATCTTGTGCGAAGGGTTGCTCATCGTCGCCGCGACCAGACCACCGGCACCGCTGACGATCGGACTGTCAAGATTGACCGAACCCGGTAGCAGGGAAACCGTCTCCAGGTCCTCGGCCTCCAGCACTTCATTCGAATAGAACTGGCCGCCGCCGATATCGTTCAGCGGCATGCCATCCAGGGTCCAGCCGATATTGGTCTGGTCCAGGCCCCGCACCATCGTCGATCCGGAGTACAGGCCGAAGGAATCCTGGTCCATCACGTTGGCGCTGGGCAGCATCTTCAGGATCTGCTGGATGTTCGTGGTCGGCGACTGCTTCGAGATGAAGTCGCGCGTGATGGTCTGAATCGCCTTGGGCGCCGTCTCGACCCGCATCAGGCCCGCGCCGGGCGAGCGGGTAAGCGCGGTGCGGCCGGTCACGTTGACGACCTCCGCCTTCGGTTCACCCTGGGCCGGAGCAGCCTGCGAAACAGCGGGCGTCGACGCCGCAGTCGTGGCGCTGGAGGCAACGCTGGTCGTCTGGGCACGCGCTGTCGTGCCGGTCAGGCCGGCAATGGCGGTGCTGGCAAGAAGAACACTCAAGCGGAGACGTATGACCATGTAAAGGACGGCCTTATGCTTGTCATGAGGGAAAAAAGCACCAACGTTCCCCGAATTCATCGGAATATCACAATAATTCAAGGAAACTGACCACTCGGACAAGTTCGTATCAGCAGCTGGCTTTCGCAAGCAACCGTCAATATCATGATTGATCGCCTTCACCAGAACATGTTGCAAAATTGCATCGTTCTGGTCGACGGGCGGCCCGGCACAAGGAACCGGCAGGCATGCGGCGTCCTGCGTCACGGGACCACAGCATGCAGGACCGCCCCGCCCGCGCGGAATATCGAATCGGCCCGATTTCCGGAAACCTCACGCCATCCCGGTCGAAATCGTCGTTGAAATTGATCGAGACGGCAAAGCGCCGATGGACCGTGGCCGTCACCGTATTGTCACGGTGCGGGCCGAAACGGCGCCCGCGTCACCGCTCGGCGAATCGCCACCCCCAGCGGGGCCGGCGCCTCAATGGCCCGCCGATGCGCCGCCATGAACCTCCAGCCAGCTCCGGGCGATATCCACGCTGACCGTGGCCGGACGATAGGCGTCCTTCGGGGCGAGGAAGATATTCTCCACATAGGTCTGCGGATTGCGGTCATAGAGCGGGAACCAGCTTGACTGGATCTGGATCATGATCCGATGTCCCGGCAGGAACGTATGGTTCGCCAGCGGCAGCACCATGTCATAGGTCTGCGGCACATTGGCCGGAATGGGATGCGGCTGCGCGAAGCTCTCGCGATAGCGCCCGCGCAGGATGTCGGCGCTGATCATGAGCTGATACCCGCCCATCTCCGGCTGGTCGGCCACCTCGTCGGGATAGACATCGATCAGCTTCACGACGAAATCGCCATCGGTGCCCGTGGTGGCGGCCGTCAGATGCATATGCGGCTGGCCACGGACGACGAACGGCGCCGTCAGCACCGGCGAGGTGAAACTCAGCACATCGGGGCGGGCCGCCATGTTGCGCTGGTCGGTCGCCAGCCAGTTCCGCCAGTTCGAATCCGGCCGCCCTTTCGAGACGACGGGCCGCGCCACATAAGGCACCGGATGCTCGGGGTCCGACACATAGCGCGCCACCCCCGCATCGGCACCCGGCGCCTGCGCGCCAAGCCCCTGGCCGGGTTGCAGATGCAGCACCGTGCAGCCCACGGCGCAATCATGCGGCGGCAGCGCGCTGTCACGCTCCCACCTGTTCTCGCCACTACGAAACGCCGTGACGCGCGCGGGCAACGGAATGCTGCTGTCCTTGAGGTAATGCGCCAGGAACGGTTCCAGAACGTTCTGGCGGAAATACAAGCCGGTGTCGGAGCGCAGCCTGACCGGCCCCATCGTGCTGGCCTCATGGATCTCGCCGCCATGGTTCCACGGGCCGACGGCCAGCCAGAGATGCGCCGCCGCCGCCGGATCTTTCTCCAGCGCATAATACAGGGCGATGGCGCCGTAATTGTCCTCCTGGTCCCACAGGCTGTGGACCAGCATCGTCGGCACCGTCAGCCCCTCGCGCGGCAACAGCCGATCCATCGCCTGAAGCTGCCACCACTGGTCATAGGCCGGATGCGCCAGGATCTGGCGGAAGAAGCCGATCTGCTCCATGCCGCGCATGCGCCCGGCCGCCCCGGCGGACCCGGCCCGCAGGAACACGTCATAGGAATCGTACTGGCTGGCCCACCAGGTGGTCGTATTCTTCGGCGTGCCGTCCTGCTCGTAGATATACGGCAGCATTTCCTCGCGGAACGCCCCGTTATGGAACCAGTCGTCACCCATCCAGCCATCGACCATCGGGTTCATCGGCACCGAGACCTTCAGCGCCGGATGCGGATGAAACAGCGCGGTGATCGCGGTATAACCGTCATACGACACACCGATAATGCCAACCTTGCCGTTGCTTTCCGGCAGGTTGTGCACCAGCCATTCGATCGTATCCCAGGTGTCGGTGCTGTGATCGACGGCGGTCGCGTTCAGCGGGCCGCGCATCGGGCGGTTCATCACATACCGCCCTTCCGATCCGTATTTGCCCCGTACATCCTGAATGACGCGGATATACCCGCCATCCGCGATCACGTCGGGCATGTTGTCATACCCCTGAAGGATCGGCCCCATATTGCCGCTGGACCCGAAGGAGACCATGTGGTCGGCACTGTAGGGGGTGCGCGTCAGCAGGATCGGCGCGCCATGGGCACCTTTGGGAATGATGATGACCGTATGCAGCTTCGCGCCATCGCGCATGGGAATCATCACATCCCGACGCACATAGCCGAAGCTGGAATCCTGCACCTGGAAATGCTCCGGCATGTCGGCGGCGATGCCCCCGTCGGGCGTGGTGGGTTCCCCCGCCATCGCCATCCACGGCAGGGCGACCAGACAGGCAGACAGCAACAGGATCTTTCTCACGAGCCAATCATCCTCGGACAGGTGGAAGCAGACCGCCGGGCCACACCGGCCCGGCGGAGCCGATATCAGAATTCGGCCGAGATCGTGCCATAAAATTCGCGCGGCGCCGCGACGAACAGATTGGCATTGTCGTCACCCGAAACCGACGCCGCGCCATAGACACCGCCGATATAGTTCTTGTCGAACAGGTTGGTCACCCCCAGCGTGGCCTTGAGATTCTGCGTAAAGCCGATCTTGCCGAAATTATAGGCCAGGTTCAGGTTCGTTACCCAGTAGGCCGGGATGGACTCGTCGTTGAGATAGGTCATGGGCCGCGAGCTGATATAGTTCGCATTGAAATTGAACATCACTTCACGCCAAGTATAGTTCAGGTTCGCCTTATACATGAACTTCGGATAATAGACCTGCCGCTTGCCCTTCAGGCTGTATGTGGCACCGCTGTAATTGATCGAACGGCTCTGATATTCCGCATCGTTCCAGCTGAAGCTGTTGGTAATCTCCAGCCCCCGCACGGGGCGGATCGTCGCCATCACGTCCGCGCCGTTCATGGTCTCCCGCCCGACATTCAGATAGGCGCTATGCGCCGTCGCCGAACTGCCTTCGGTAATGGAGGCCAGACGGTTGTAATAATCGGTATGATAGAAATCGACGCTGCCCGAGAAGAAGCGCGAATCATACCGATAGCCGACAATGTAGTTCCAGGTCCGCTCCGGACGCAGCACGTTCTTGTTCGCATCGAACACCTGCTGCGCGCTCTGCCTGGAATTGCCCAGGCCACCCCATGCCGTACTGCTCGATGTCTGCGAGTAGTAGTCGTAGGCGCGCATGTTCTCGGCAATGTCCCAGTAGAATTCGTGATGATCGAGAAAATGATAATCGAAGTTGAAATGCGGCAGAAAGGCCGCCGAAGCGGTCAGCGTGCCGGTCGCGGCATGCCGATAATAGGTGTTCCAGCCTTCGGCATCGAGTTGGTCGGTGAAATCGTGCTTCGTTCCGCCATGCGTCGTCTGGGTCAGGGACTTGAACCCGGCCAGCAGGGTCATGCCGGGGATGATCGTCCAGCGATCCTGCAAAAAGAACTGAAAGGTATTGGTGTTGTACGTATCGTCGTACCACGTATGCGCCTGGCTGGGCTTGAAGTCCGAATTCCAGTTATGCGCGTCGTGCAGGTAATCTTCATACAGGCGCGAGTTATAGATCCACTGGTTGTTTTCATACCACAGGCCGGTCTCGATATGGTTGTTGTGCGGCGCCTCGATCGAGACTTTCTGCGTGAAGCCCAGCCGGCGCATGGCCGCATGGGCCATCCCCAGCGCCATCGGCACCCCCGAGACCGTGCCATCGGGCTGCAACGCCGGCACGCCATAGCTGGGCGAGGTCACGAAGTTATTGGTGCCGCCATGGATGGCGCTGCTGACGTCGCCATAGGCCACGGTATCCGAAGAGACATTCCTGAACAGATCGAAATGCCCCGTAACCGCCGACAGATAGGTGCGCTGCACCTGAGAGGCATCCCAGGCATAATCGCCGATCTCGTCATTGGACAGAACGCCCTCATAACCCGGCGGCACGTCGCTGGTATATTGGGCATAATAGGCCCAGAGCTTGGCCTTTTCGTAATCAGGCTTCAGATAGGTCGAATAGCGGCCCATCTTCTGCCACATGTTCTTCGTCATGGTCAGGTAATTGCCCTGCGTGAAATTACCATATCCGAAGAAGGCGGTTATCCGGCCCCGGTCGCCGACCGGCTGCACGACCTTGGCATCGGCCTGCAATTCGCTTTGATAGCCCTGCCCTTTCCACATATTCGTTTTGGTGCGGGCGAAGGAGGCGTAGAATTTGGTGCCGGTCGGGTTCAGGATGCCGCTGTCCACGCGCCCATAGGTGCGATAGGCATTGTAGCTGCCGAATGTCTGGCTGATCTTGCCCCCGGCCTTGTCCTTGGGGTCGGAGGTCGTATAGGTCATCGCCCCGCCGAGATTCTGCGCCGAGAACGAATCCAGCGCCCCCGCCCCCTGCGACATCGTCAACCCGCCCAGATCATCCTGGATCATCGCCTGGGTAATCGACACGCCGTTATAGTTGGCGAACCCCTGCGTGCCCAACGGAATGCCGTCCAGCGTCGCCCCGATCTGCATCTGCGTGAAGCCGCGCACATAGAACGTATTGCCGTAGGTATCCAGGCCGAAGGCATCGGTCGAGGTAAAATTGGCCCCCGGCGTGGTCATGGCCAGTATCTGCATCGGGTTCGTGCCGGCAACAAAACGATCCATCACCGCGCGGGTAACCGCCACCTCGGCACCATGGCTGCGCACGCGCGACGCCTGGACCTGGATCGCTTCCGGATCATCATGCCGGGCCGGCGCCGCGCGGCGGGGGTGCGCCGCGACGGAATGCCGCGCGGCCCCGGTGGCGGCACCGGTGGCGGCCACCGGGGCCACCGCGCCCTGATGGGCCTTCTTCCCATGCGGCTTGTGGGCGGAGGCCGTTTTTTCGGCGGCGCCCGCCGAGGAGAGAGCCGAAACCACTGCAAGGCCGGCAATCGCCGTCGTGCGAAGCAACCCGGCCCTGACACGAGGCCCCTGCGTCGACCATTGCCGAACTTTCATTTTCTCTCTCCCGCCAGACGCGATACATACTGGTGCGGCCATCCTCTGGCCCGGCCACAAGGCTGGTATCAGAGGCGTCCTGCCGCGCTAACTATTTGTTCTGAATAATAATTATTCGCTAACGTAACATTACGGTAAAATAATATTGGCGGTCAACGATCTAAAAAATCCTCCTGCCATAACCCGAGGTTAAGGGCGGCTGGCAGCGGAATGTGTCACCACGGCGGAACATTCCGGCTTCGCGCCGTTTCCGCCTCTGATGCCATGGGCAGCACGCCATTTCGCCAGATCGAGGATCGCCACCAGTTCGCCGCGCAGGCGCGCATGAACCCCGCCCAGCTTCGGGCCGGGCGTCAGCACAATGCCGCGCATGACGGGCACGAATGGCCTGCGCCACCTCCCTGCCCCTGCCGGTCTCTCAGAGCCTGACCGAACATGCGCGCTGGCGGCGTGTCCCCCGCGCGTTTCCTGCGCGTCGGTGCTCATGGCCATCAAAGCCACTGCGCTCCGATGCGCGAAAACACATTTCGGGCGCCCCAGCCCACATGTTCGATCAGGCTCTCGCAGCCGAAGCGGCTACTGACGTTGATCCCAACCTCGCCGCGACAGACGCCACAGACCCCGCACGTCATCAGCCCGGACAGCGACGAGGCGGACCGCTTCCGCATTGCGATGCACGGAGCATCGGGTTCACCGTTGAGAATTTCCTAGTTTGATTTTGATTTTGGCGTCTTTTAACGTCTCAAACATGCATTGTCATACTGACCCGCGTCAGCGGCCAGCTCAAACCCTTTCGGGAATATCGCCAGGTTATGGCTTTCAGGACAACAGTTACCAAACGTACACCTCCCCGAGAAAGCGGCGTCGCCGATTGGTACAAGGGCGCAACTTCACTGATTCCTATGAGGTCGCATTTCCTCCCGCCTCTACGGTCGATATGCGCGTGATCGCACAGTCGGTTTTTGGAAAGCCCACGCTCTGGTTCCGCGCGCTGCTCTTTATCCGCGACATGGTGATGGCCCGTTTCAACGTCAAAACCTCGTCCGATCTGCGCTATTCCGGAAACGAGGATAAAATCAACTTTTTCTCGGTTCTCGCGTCTCACCCCGACGAAATCGTCCTGGGAGCAAATGACAGACACCTGGATTTTCGTCTTTCTCTGCTCGTCCAGCGAACCGTCAATGGTCCCTCCCGCCTCTCGGCGACGACCGTAGTCCACTGCCACAATCAACTGGGCCGGATCTATATCACGGTGATCGCACCGTTTCACCGCATGGTGGTTATTTCGAACCTTCGCCGCGCCGCCGCCAATGGCTTTGGGCATGAGTAAGTAGCCATCGTCAAAAAGCCAGACAATCAGAGCGCCAAGGAAATTAACCAGCCAGCAAGCCAGAAAGCCAGCAAAAAGGACTGATAACGATCTTGGTCGGACACTCACGCGTTGCGACGTGACATTTTGGAAATTGCCGCGACGCCCCACGCATGTTGCGCCACATCACCCACCGACTCTGACATGGGTTACCCCTCGCATATCGCCGGGAGCAGCCCACGCTTCTTGCAGCATGCCTACCCCACGACTTTGGCATTGAAACGCGGGACAAGATGCTGAATTTAATAGGAAAAAAGTGCTGTAGTTCGGGGTGGGAAATTTCACCAGCTATAGGTCAGGTTGCCATACACGCGCCGCCCTTGGCCTAGGTAACATTGGTTTGTACCACACGATGCAGTGTAGTATTTATTTGTGAGATTTGAAATGGCTAATTGTGCTTTCAAACCTTTAAGGGACGAAATCGCTCTTCCAAAGTCGTAGTGTGCTCCAACGTCAAACAACACATAAGCGGGTGACTTAAAGGATTCGACGCTATCGATGTACGTAAATCCGACGTACCGTGCTCCCCAATTCACTCCAAAACCGTCAAGAATATTTTTCGGAAATGTATAATCAAAAAAGCCCGACACCATATTGCGAGGGACGTAAGGAACAGACATACCAGACTGAGAAATAGCAGCGCCGTAACTCGCTCCCGTGTACGGGTTAAACCGTCTCGCCTTTCTATTCGTGGTGGCGTATCGAACATCCGTATAGCTGTATGATGCTATCAGCCGCAGATCCTTTGTAATGTTTGCATTGGCTGACACTTCAAAACCTTGAGACCTGACTCGGCCTGCATCTGCGCTAAAGTTCGTATGAACCATGTCCTGAATCAGATAATGGTCTTCATCGATACGAAAGGCTGCGGCTGTCAGCAGAATGTCTTTATCAGGAACTTTATATTTCAGCCCAGCCTCAAGCTGGCGTCCTGTCAACGGTGCGAAAGGTTGCCCCTGCCAATTCGTCGAGTTTTGCGGAACAAACGACGTTCCATAACTGAAATAAGGCGTCAGTCCGAAATCGAAATTATAAATTATGCCTGCCCTCCATGTGAACGCGCTCTGTGGTTCCGGGCTTTTTGAGAAGTTACTCGCCATAGAGACGCTTTTATTCCCGGCGTTTGAAAAGTTTGTCGTTCTTGAATACGTCTTATAATTCACCCAGTCCTGCCTGCCTCCGAGCAGAATGGATAACTTCTGCCATTTAATCTGATCCTGAAAATAGACACCTTCCTGAAAATAATCACTCCGGGCAAAAGAGCGGCTACCAACGCAGTGGGCTGACGCCGCCGTGCTGTAGCAAGGCGTATAAATGGGGTTAGGATTGTAGATACTGACTGGCACACCTGATGTACCCTGGGTGTAGTCAATCCACCACGGCAAGGTGTAGTGATATTGTTGGAAGTCCGACCCAACGACCCATGTGTGATGAAACGGACCGGTTGTAATCTTGCCATCAAGGCGCGTATCGAGCGCGACAGTTTTGTGCGTTTCTATCCACCAGTTGGGTTGCACATAGACAGTATTAGGATCGCCAATCCCATTATAATATATGTTTTTCGCGTTATATTTGCTGTTTTCATACCTAAAAACCTGGCTGAAATTTATATATTGGTTAAATTTATGGTGAAACTGATATTCGAACATAGCATCACGTTCGCCCTGCGTATTCCAGTTGGGCATCCCTAAATAGGTATGCCTTGCTATTCTTCTATATCCGTCCGCAATTAAAGTCCCATGCAACGGATAATAGGAACTATTTGTTCCGTCTCCAGGCGAATACATATAGCTTCCGATAAGCGTCAATGCTGTATTTTTATCGATATCCCAAGTTAACGAAGGCAAGACACCAACGCGATGATATGAGATGTGGTCCGTTTGGGTGCCTTGGGTGACACCAATCGCGGCAATACGATAACGGACGTTCCCCGATTTTGTTATTTTGCCACTGAAATCAAAAGTCGCCTCATAGCGGCCCCAGTTTCCGAACCCGAGTGAAACATTATGGATAGAAGTTTCGGTTGGTTTCTTCAGTGACTCCCCGATCATTCCCCCAGGTGTCAGCTTGCCGTACATTACCGAAGCGGGGCCGTTGACTGCTTCGATACGCTCAAGGAATGTCGGTTCGCCGGCACTTTGACTATAAGTCAGCAAGCCATCGACAAACTGGGTGGTACTAAATCCTCTTTGCCTGAATGCATTAACATTTCTTCCGGCCGATCCGGCATTCGCCGTGCCCATCGCCCCCGAATATATACCGGGGGTATATTTGAGCGCGTCCTGCACACTCTGAGGCTGCTGATCCATCATTTGCTGTTTTGTGATAACATAGATAGAATTGGGGATTTCAGTAATCGGCGTATCAGTCTTCGTTCCGGCCATCGTGTTTGCGGCAACGTAGCCAACACCCGGTCCTGTAGGATCCTGATGTGCAATAATGCCCCCCACACGGACAGGACCGAGCGTGATAGTGGCGGAAGCTTTACTCAAGATCACAGTATCGCCGCTTATCCGGGGAGCAAGACCCGTACCCATGAGGAGGCGGTTCAACGCCACGTCGGGTGCCATAATGCCGCTCACGCCGGGTGAGCGGACGTTTCGCGTGAGTTCCCCCGCCGCGACAGTCTGGAAATGCGTAACGCGGGAGAAAGCGGCCAACGCTCCATCCACGGACTGCGCGGGAATCGCGAAGGAAAAGCGCCTCGCCTCAGACGCAGCGCCAGAGCGTGAAGCAACCGAACCGCGAATACCCTGTGCATTCGCAACAACGGAGGTGAACCCCGAAGCGCCGCAGAGCGTCGTTGTCAGGAGCAGTCGCACGGTGAATTTTCTGGCTTGTGTCCTATAAATTCCGCGCCCGTTCGAGGTCTCGTGCACCTGCATTGCCTTTCGCCGTCCTACCGTCATGATGTCGAACGAGTGATGTTCACTCGCAATTGCATCTCTCATTCGTAGTGACGACGGAATTCGACGGTTTCGGAAAATGCGCCTCGATTTTTTTTGAGAAAATCAGGCTATGACGAAGCAGGACTCTATAACGCTTTACGTTTCAACCACATCTACGCGCGTGGGGTTCAGTACAACACCGTCACCCACGGTGTCACACGCAAGCCACGCAATCCCAGGGCCTCCTGAAGCGCGGGAAGCGCCGTGCTCCCTGTTCCGACCGTAAACGTGCCGGAGACGGGTCGATCCCGACCGCTCAGCGTCGCCAGCACAAGGCGGCTTCCCTCATAGCGATTGAGTTCCGCGATCACCTCCCGCAAAGGCCGTTGTTGGAACACGAGGGTTCCCGTGCGCCACGAGCCGATGGCCGAAACATCGACCTCCTGCATCCCGCCCAACCCGTCGCGGCCATACGTGACGCCCTGACCGAGGGTCAGGCGAAGATGATCAGGCGGCAGCGCCGAAGAAGACCCGACGGAAACATCGACGGCCCCCTCCGCCACCGCGACGGTCGTGGTCTGATCCAGATGGCGCACGTCGAAGCGCGTCCCGACATCGGTAATCTGTCCATTGCCGGACCACACGCGGAATGGGTGCCGGGCGTCATGGCGGACCGCGAACCACGCCTCTCCATGCAGCAGGGCCACGCCGCGTCCCTCGCTGTCCGGCAGCAATCTGAGCGCGCTGTCGGTGTCAAGGATGACCGTCGTGCCATCAGCCAGAGCGATCGTTCTCCGTTCGCCGTGTCCGCTCAGGTAATCCGCGCGAAAACGATCCGTCCATGATGATGGCGCCTGAACGCCAACCGTCACAGCGATAACGATCCCCCCGGCGGCGAGAACCCGCCGGCGCAGGCGACGGGAACGACGGCCCGCCGACGCGGCCGCGTGAACCGGCGGCCGGGCCAACGTCATCCTGATATCGGCGGCAAAGGTCTGGACCTCCTCCCACGCCGCCTCGTGATCGGGGCTTTGAGCGCACCATTGCCGGAAGGCGCGTCGATCCGCCTCGGTTACGCTGTCACCGTGCAGGCGATGATACCATTCATTCGCCTGATCGAAGAGATCGCCTGAAAGATGCTCATTATTCCGCATATCTACCTGTCAGGCCGGCAGGGCGGCCGGACGCCGTTTTCTTTCTTTACTTGTTAAGCGCTACGAGACTCAAGAACGGTGCGTGTCCATGTGCGTGCGCACGTCACGAGCCGAGCGTCACGCGCGTTCGCGAGCATGCCGGCGGCAGGCCTTCATGCCGTCGCGCAGGTGATATTCGACCGTCTTGAGGTCCATGCCCCGTTCGTGGGCGATCTGACGATAGCTGCGTCCGTCCAGATGGAAGCGGACGAAAATCTCACGGGTGACGGGAGGAAGAGCGGCGATCGCCTCGCTCAGGATCGTGTGACGGTCTGTTTCCGCCTGCGTCGCTTCGGCATTGGGGGTCGATGAAGGATGCTCGGGATCAAGCTCGCCGCCGTCGCGTCCCCATTCGCGAAAGGTGCGGCGATTGTAGTCGATCATGATGTTCGCGGCAGCCTTGAAGAGAAGATGCGCCGGTTTTTCAACGGCGTCGGGCGCAGGCAGCCGGACGAGCCGGAGGAAGGCATCCTGCACCACGTCGCCGACCTGCTCTGGGTCGGTGCATCTCTTTCTGGCCAGCGCCTCCAGTTTGCGGCGCTCGTTAAGAAAGAGATCGGAGAGGGTCTTGCTCCAGGACATTCGACGACATAACTCACTCGGGCTGACGTAAGCTTTTGACGGTCCCACCCAGCGGAAACGACAGAGGATCGAGACACGGATCTTACGTTAGACGAGTTAAGAACCAATCTCAATATATGACGTTGCCCGACTGCGTCGTCCTGCATTGCGGGTGACGTAACCCTGACGGGTGGCTCGTTATGTCGAACGAGACATTCCGCGCAATACTTCATGCCACTATAGCGCGGCACGTACGCATCCCATCCTGAACAATACCGACACCCCGAGAAAGGCGACGACGTTCAGACAGTAATAATGAGCGCGTGATGACAGAAGGGATTGCGGAGGGGCGCAAGATCCGATGCCGCGACCGGAACCGCCAATGCGAGAACCCTTTGCCGGAGACAGAACCACCCCGGTGCAATCATGAAAAGTCCAGAGTTTCCCCGGCCAGCGGCCCGAACCATTCCAGAGCATTTCCACCGAAAACCGGTTCGATGGAAATGCTCTCGTTGAGTCTTTTTACCCGCATCTTCACCGGTTCGAATGCACGCATTCAAACAGGCCCCGCTCCAGTCATTGCGAAATGACACCGAAATAACACCAACCGGAGCCAGCACCAATAACACCAACCGGAGCCAGCACCAGAAACGCCGATAGCACAGGGAAGCGTGGCACCAGCCAGCCGCTTGCCCTGGCGCCGAACCGCCATCAGCCCGCTGTCAGCACGGCGTGGAAACAACCTCCAAACGCACCCCGCCCATGAGGATCAGGCCGAGTGAGGGCAACCGACAGCCGGACGTTCCACACGCCCAGCCGGCACCGCCGCCACGGGCTCTCCGGCGGGGCCGGGCTGCCGGTGGACGAGCATGGCCGGCAACCCATCGCGCGGCCGCAGCGTCAGGCGACATTGCGGCACGACTTTCTGGTCCGGCGACAGAACGACCCGGAAGCGTTGTGCGAGGATGGCCAGACAGAGAATGGCCTCCGTCATGCCGAAATGCTGACCCGGACACACACGCGGCCCGCTGGCGAAGGGGATGTAGCTGTAGGGTTCGGGCCGGCGCCCGTCCATGAAGCGTTCGGGCCGGAATTCATGCGGCGCCTCGAACAGGCTTTCGGTGCGATGCAGAAGCCACGGCACGATCAGGATCAGCGAGCCCGGCCGAACGGCGATATCCCCGATCTGGTCCGCATCGCCGTTCTGGCGGGCCAGGATCGGCACTGGTGGATACAGCCGCAGCGTTTCCTCGATCACCGCCTGGCACCAGCGCAATTGCGGCAGATCGTCCACGGTCGGGGCACGGTCACCGCACACGGCGGCGATTTCCTCATGGACCGCGCGCTCCACCCAGGGCGCACGGGCCAGCAGATACCACACCCATGTCAGCGTCGCCGCCGTGGTCTCGTGCCCCGCCATGAAGATGGTGGCGGCCTCGTTGCGCAGGGCCACCGCGTTCAGTCCCAGTTCCGGGTTGCGTTTCTGCCGCCGGACCAGCAGTTCCATCATCGAGTTATGGCTACCCCGGCCAGCCAGATGGTCCTCGACGATCCGGTCGATCACGTTATGCAGGCGCCGCACCGCCCGCCGCAGGGCCGGCGTGCGCACCATCGGCAGCCCTTCGTCCAGCCCCAGGAAATATCCGGGATTGGTCGAGTCCACCAGCGCCTGATATTGCGTAAAACTCTCCGACACTTCGGCCGTGTCGGCATTGCCCAGTTCCTGGCCGAACACGCTGCGCGAGATGATTTCCGCCGTCAGCGCCGCCATTTCAGGCAAGATGTCGATGGTGGTGCGGTCGGGAATCTGCTGCCATCGCCGCACCATGTCCAGGGCCGTCCGTTCGATGATCGGGCTGAAGGCGGGCACACGGTCCTTGTGCACGATGTCCGAGACCAGGGCGCGTCGCTGCCGCCAGGTCGGCCCGTCGGAAATAAACAGCCCGTCGCCCAGCAGATATTCCAGCGCACGGCGCATCTGCGGGCTCTTGCGCTCGTAATTGTCGCGCCGCTTCACCAGGATGTCGCGGATCATTTCGGGCGAATTCACCAGCACGATCTGCCGCCCCAGCAGCCGGATCTGCGACACTTTTTCCCGATAATCGCCCACGCGCCAGATTGAGAGAAAATCCCGCCGGGCCTGTAGAAGCAGATGCAGATATTTCCCTGGCGGCCCGGAATAATATGCCGCGTGAACCGGTTCCAGGGCGGTGTCGGAAACATGTTCCACAATCTCGACCGGTTGCCGGAACCGTGCGTACATTGAAAAAAGTCCCCGATACCTCTAACGCAGACTAACCATTAAGCCATGACGTAAAAAATTCGTCAAGAAAATAAACATAATTCCCAGACTGTCATCACATTCCGAATCAGAAATGGATGGAGCATTTACCAGATTCCCCAGTGGAAACTTCTCTTCTCCTCGTTTTTTTCAAAAAGAATATCGGAAAAATATTACCCGCCCCTTTCCAATACCAGAAATCATTTATCCAGATCTTCAGGGTCTGACCATTGCATCAACCGCACGCCGTTCCAGAGCATGGCACGCAGAAAGCACACGCCGGATCGACGCCCGCGCGCATGCACCGGCAGGCGCTACGATACCATGCGATTATCGATGAAATACCATTGCGGCGCATGACTGCGCACAAGCGGTTCCACGATCGCATTCAGGCGCTCGACATCATCCAGCAGCGACGCAGACGCACAAGTCAGGTCGAACGATTCCAGAATCGTCAGCGTGAACCGTACGCCCTCCTCCCTGGTCAGATAGACCGGGCAGATCCGCGCGCCCGTCCGGCGGGCCAGACGTGCCACGAGGGCATAATTGGTTTCCAGATTGGCCGGACGACCCAGAAAGGGTGCGCGGATCTGGCCATTGAACCCTTCGTCGCAGAAGACGAGAAGCTGTCCCCCCGCCTCCAGCACGCGCAGGGCGGGCCGCACCGCCTGGCGTCCGGGCGGCAGCAGCGCGATGCCCGCCCGCGTGCGCACATACCGCACGATCCAGTGACGGCCCCGGCGCCGGGGCGGGTCATAATTCAGCGAGAGAGTCAGCCCCAGATCGCTCAGGCACTGCATCAGGATTTCCCAGTTGCTGAGATGCAGCCCCATGAAGATGACCGGGCCATCGCGACATTCCTTCAGATGCTCCACCCCGACATGGCACACGCCGCCCGGCCGGCGCGCCAGTCGCGTAACAGCCGAATACTCGACCATCTGCCGCCCCTGCGATTCCACATAGGCATCGACCATCCCCGCGATCGCATCCGGCTGCCGGTCGGGAAAAAGCACTGTAAAATTGGCGCGGGCGCGCTGCATGGGGCCGACATAGGCACGCGGAACAAGCACACGCCCCAACCACCGGCCAAAATGCGAACACCGGACGGCAGGAACCATCCTGAACGCAAAAAAGAACGCCAGGTCAAAGAGATTTCCACGATTATCCCGCACCCAATAGCGCAGGAAGCGCTGGCGCGCCTCCCCTCCCGCCAGAAAATCCGCCAGAGGGGGCGCCGCGACCGGCCGATACGTCCATGCCTTGCGTTTGCCCGGCGGCGGAGGCGGCGTCAGTACGGACATGAAGAAGAACCCGTGCGGCAGAATAGGATGCGAGGAAACCGACCAGGGCCGACATGGTCCACGATCGCAACGACCACCCCATATTCCGTCGTCACGGAAAAAAAACAATTCTTAATATCTGGTTAAAACAGGGCAAACGAAAAATAATTTCCGTCAGAACGCACTATTCCCGCCCCTGGCGTCGCCATCGACCGTCACAGACCAGAACGATGCCGGAAAAACCGCCCGACAGCCTTCAGAGCCTGCCTGGAAACGCGCGCGGGTCATCGCCGCCCGCTTGCACGTCCAAACGGCCGCTCAGGCCACCCGCACCAGCCCCCGCACGGTCTCACCCGTCGTCCCAGGAAAGACCCGCGCCAGCGCGCCATGGGGCACGCCCAGATGGTCGCGCAGCACACCGGCCGCGACGGCGCGCAGGTCGGTCGTCGGCGCCAGGTCGCGGTTTTCGAAAAGCTGATCGGGCCGCAGGCCGGGCCAAGTGCCCCCCACCCGCCCCCCGGCCACGGCACCGCCCAGCAGAAAGGCGACGGTCGCCGTGCCATGGTCGGTGCCGCCGGTGCCGTTCATGCGTACGGTCCGGCCGAATTCGGTCATGGCCAGCACGACCGTCCGGCGCCATTCCGCCCCCAACGCCTCGCGCAACGCCTGCACACCGCGATCGAGCTGGCCCAGAGGCCCCTTCAGCCGCCCGACCTGCCCGGCATGGGTATCCCACCCGCCAATCTCCAGCGCCGCGACGCGCGGCCCCTGCGGCGCGGCCAGCATCTGCCCGGCAGCCGTCGAGAGAACGGAGAACGGGTCCGGCTTGTGTCCATCCGCCGGACGCGAGGCAGCCGGCGCCCCCTCCATGAGGGAATCGGAGAAGCCGCGCGCCTTCAATCCATCACGAAAGGCCGGTCCCGTCAGGGGGTCGGCCGCATTGAGCGCCGCGATCTGCTGGTACAGCGCCGGGTCCGGATGCTGGCTGGCAGCCGGCGCATAGGTGCCGATATGCGCCGAACCCCGCAACAGCAGCGGCACGGACAGGCCCATGGCAAGCCCATACCCGTCCGGGCGCCGGCCTTGCCCCGGCAGAGCGGCCACGGCGCGGTTCAGCCAGCCATTGTCCAGCCGCTGGTCCGCACCGCTTTCCAGATAATCCTGCGCCTCGAAATGCGACCGGCTGCGATAATGCCCGGCCACCGCATGGATCGGCAGCATCTGCCCCGCGCCATACAGTTCGTGCATCCCCGCCAGTGCCGGATGCAGGCCATAGAAACCGCCCAGATCCAGCAATCCCCCCTCCTGCCCCGGCTGCGGCAGCAACAGGCCCTGCCGATGCGCCACGATGTCGGGGTCGCCATAGGGCGTCACGGCCGCCAGCCCGTCGAGCGCACCGCGCAGGATGATCACGACGAAACGCGGATCATCCGGCCCGCCCCCCGTCCCGGCGAGGGCCAGCGAAGACCGCCCCATTGTCCAGCTTGCGGCAAGCCCCAGCAGGGCGGAACGACGACGGATCATCATGGGTCAACGCCTCTGGAATTCGGGGGAGGAAAACAGCAGGGCCAAAGCATCCTGGCGCGATCCCGCCTGGCGCATCGCCAGCACGGTCGGCTGCCGCAGCGCCGGGCCGAGCGCGGCATGAGCGATCTCCAGCGGGTCGCCCTCGCGGACATGCGCCGCCATCCGCCACGCCCAGTCGGTGCGCGCCAGCAGGTCGGCCGGCGCCGACCAGTCCGCCGCGCGGTCGCTCCACCCGTTGGGCAGCGGCGCCGTCCACAGCGGCTGGCCCAGCCCGGCAAAGGCCGCGAACAGGATATGCGCGGGCGAATGCGGGTCGTCCGGCTGGCTCGGTGCGCCACCCAGCGACAGCGCGCGCATGACGGCGGTGGCATAATCCATCGGCGAACGGAACTTGCCGCCGGGCCGCGCCGCATCGGGCAGATCGGCCAGCGCCAGCGCGGCCGCCCCCAGATCCCCTCCGCTGGCCTGAAGAACGGCGACGATCCGCGCGACATCGCGCGGCGCCGGCGTGTCGGAGATAAAATGGCCAACCAGTTGCGTGGCGATGTGGCGATAGGTCGCCGGGTGCGTGCCCAGGAAACGCAGCGCCTGCACACCCCCCTCCTCGCCTTCGGGAAACACCTGCCCCATCACGGTCTTCTCGCCCGGCTCATGCGCCCGTTCGCGGAAGGCGAAGCCCGGCCGGTCGGCACGCATATCGATGCCCCACCCGGTCAGGATGGCGGCAAACGCCGTCACGTCGGCCTGGCTATACCCGGCGGCGGGCGAAACCGTATGCAGTTCCAGGCATTCGCGCGCCAGGTTCTCGTTCAGGCCCTTGTGGCTTTTCCGCCCGACGGGGCTGTCCGGCCCGATGGAGGACGCATTGTCCAGATACATCAGCATGGCCGGATGGCGCATGACGGCCAGCAGCATATCGACGAAACGCCCCGTCACATGCGGACGGATCGCCTCGCGCATATAGGCCCCCACCACGCCGCGCGTACCCCCCTGACGCAGGCTGACGGTGAAATGATTGAACCAGAACCACGCCAGCCGCTCGCGAAACGGCTGTTCCGTCAGCAGCAGCGTGTCCAACTGGGTCGCGACCTCGGCCAGGAAGATCGGCTTGACCAGCGGATCACCCTGCATCTTCTCCTGCCGCTGCGTCCGCAGGGCGATCAGCCCGTCGGCGGTGTCGCCCACGCCGATGAAGCGGGCGGCATCCGGCCCCTGCACCTGCCCGGCCAGCCAGTCGCGCGAGGCTTCCCGCGGCAGGTCCCCGCCGCGCTCCCCCCAACCAAACCGGTTGACGACACTGGAAAGCTGCATGGTCCGCTCCAGATGCAGAAAAACGACCCCAGGCCGCGTGTGGCTTGTTCAATCACCAAGCGTGGTTGCGCTTTGTGGCGACAATCTGTCCTTCAGCCACACAGGAGCCGGGTTGCCTATTCTTTCATAATATCTTCATCATTTTCGCGACGACGACATTCACCGCCACCAGCAGGGCCGCCCCCACGATCGTCGAGACCAGCCGATCGACCAGGATCGCTTCGCCAATGGGCTTCCCCCCACCGACCAGCACCATGATCAGCGGCGTCGCGACCATGCTATAGAGCATGTAATTATGCTTGCGCGCCACCATGCTCGCAATGCCAAGCCCCGCCAGAAACAGAATGAATGCACCGCCCGAAGGCGCATGAAACAGAAACAGGCACGACAGCAGCACGCCAAGCGAAGCCCCAAGCGCGCGCTGCGAAGCGCGGATCGGCACAGGCTCCAACGGCCGCCGGCACAGCAGCGCCACGGTCAGCGCCGCCCAGAGGGCATGCCGCTCCGGCCAGAGCACATCCATCGCCAGGGTCAACGCCATCAGGACGGAGAGCCTGAGCGGAAACTGGCAGGCCGACAGGCTGCGGCACGACCGCCCCCACCGTCGCAGCTTCGCCCGCAGCCCGATACCGGGCAGCGGGGGCGGCAGCGGCGCGGCAGGCGCCCCCGCTGCCCGAACCGAAATCAGGCACGCGGCCGTAATCCCTCCCGTCATCACCGGCACCACCAGCGCATGCGGATGATGCGCCTGTCGGGCCATTTCGGTCAGGATCACGACGAAGACGATGAACCGCCCCGTGACGATCGCCGCGATCCGGTCGAAATTCCCGATCACGGCCGCCAGCGTCGTCGCCCCCCACAGCCCCATATCCGCCCACCCCCCGCCACCGGCGAGGCACCCGCCAACAAGACACGCCAGAAAAAGCGAGAGCGTAATCAGCCCGATCTCCTCCATCCGCGTCCGCGCCGAGCCATGGAGCGTCACATTGCTGGCCAGCAGCGCCCCCGTCGCAACCGCCAGCCCCATCCCCAGCCGCCCCGCCAGAAGGCCGAGCACGATCGGCAGCACGATCAGCCCACTGGGCAGGGCAATGTCCAGCCACCGCAATTCCGTCTGCCGGTCCAGACGCAGCACGTCCGCCATATGGCTCTTCAAACCCACGGGATCGGCCTCCCCCAGTCATAGGCACACACAAATCAATACGCTATGCGTAGCATATGAGCATACAAAAGATACGCAGTACGTACTAAATGACAGACATACGCACCCGCGATATCGCCCGGTTGATGAGCGGCATCCTCTGGCTGGGCCGCCGCCTGCGCCGCGAGCGTCCCGAGGACTCCCTGCCGCTGGCGATGATCGGCATCATGGGCACGCTCTACCGGCTCGGCCCGATGCCGGCGGCAAAACTGGCGGCGCACGAACTCCTGCAACCCCAGTCCCTGACGCGCATCGTCGCCACGCTGCAACAGCATGGCCATATCGCGCGCCAGCCCAACCCGGCCGACCGGCGCGAAATCATCCTTTCGCTCACCCAGGACGGCCTGCGCGCCCTCTCCGCCGACATGGAAAGGCGGCGGGAATGGCTGGCCCGCGCCATGGCCCACGCCCTGACGGCGGAGGAACGCGCCAGATTGCTGGCCTGCGAGGACATCTTCGCGAAACTCGCCTGGTACGAACCCGACGATCCGGCCTGAACGGCATACGCCTCCACAACGCCCGCACATCGCGGCAGAACCGTTTCCTTTCCCGAAGAAAAGCCGCAGAAAGATCCCGACAGCCCGCATCCGTCAGCCTCCACCGAAAGCCGCACCATGAATGCCGCCCCCACACCCCGCCCCGATGACGACAGGCTGGACCCGCACCTGCTGCGCATCGCGGCGGTGGTGGTCCTGGGCACGTTCATGTCGATCCTCGACACCACGATCATCAATGTGGCGATCCGCGACCTGTCGCACGATTTCGGGGCGTCGCTGGCCACGACCCAATGGATCTCGACCGGCTACATGCTGGCCCTGGCCACCGTCATCCCCCTGACCGGCTGGGCGGCCGACCGCTTCGGCACCAAGCGGCTGTATATGACATCGATCCTCCTGTTCCTCGGCGGCTCCGCCCTGTCGGGCGCGGCGTGGTCCATGCCGACGCTGATCCTGTTCCGCGTGCTCCAGGGGCTGGGCGGCGGCATGATCATGCCCGCCGGCATGACGATCCTCAGCCACGCCGCCGGCCCCAGGCGCATCGGCCGGCTGATGGGCATCATCGGCGTGCCGATGCTGCTGGGGCCGATCTGCGGCCCGATCCTCGGCGGCTGGCTGGTCGATGACGTGTCATGGCGCTGGATCTTCTTCGTCAACCTGCCCGTCGGTACCATCGCGCTCTACGCCGCCCGGCGCGTTCTGGCGCCCGACGACCCCAAGCCCCACCATGCGCTGGACTGGCCGGGCCTGCTGCTGCTCTCGCCGGGGCTGGCGATCTTCGTCTTCGGCCTCGCCCGGATCGCGGCGGCCGGCGATTTCAGCGCCCCCGCCGGAGACATCGCGGCCATTACCGGCCTGGCGCTCATATCCGCCTTCATCGTCCATGCGCGGCGCCATCAGGACCCGTTGATCGACGTGCGGATGTTCACCCGCCGCACGGTCGGCGCCTCCGCGCTGACCACCTTCCTGTTCGGCACCGCCTTCTTCGGCATGTCCCTGATCCTGCCGCTCTATTTCCAGATCGTCCGGGGTGAGCCCGCCTTCGATGCCGGCCTTCTCCTCGCCGCCCAGGGCATCGGCGCGATGTTCTCCATGCCGCTCGCCGCCCGCATGACCGACCGGATCGGCGCCGGCAAGGTCGTCCTGACGGGCCTGACATGCGTGGCGGCCGGCATGCTGGCCCTGAGCCGGATCGAGAGCACCACCCCCTTCTGGGCCATCGAACCGATGCTGTTCCTGCTCGGCCTGGGCATGGGCGCCACCATGATGCCTTCGATGAGCGCGGCGATGAGCACCGTGCAGCGCCATCAGGTCGCCCGCACCACCAGCGGGCTGAACGTGGTGCAGCGCGTCGGCGGCTCGATGGGCACGGCACTGCTCGCTGTGGTGCTGAGCCACCAGTTGTCCGACATCACCCCCGGCGCCCAGGGCGGCCTGGGGGCGCTGCGCACCCTCCCTCCGGCCACGCAAGCCCCTCTGGCATCCGCGCTCAACGCGGCCTTCGGCCATACCTTCCTGTGGTCGTTCGCGATCATCCTCCTCGCCATCGTCCCGGCCCTCTTCCTCCCACGAAAGAAAAGCGGCGCCCGAACGGACGAAGGCGCAACCCTCTCCGCCATGGAGTGAAAGCCAGACAGGCTCTCAACCTGACGTAAAACGCTTACCTGAACACCATGTTACGGATCGTCTCGATATCGAACGCGATCCGCATATGGCCGCAAATTCAACCCCGAGCAGAACCGGCCACAAAGCTTTTACCCCCTCATCAGCCGAGGACGGAAAACCACCCCCATTCGATCCATCCTCTGGAAAAATCCACGCACACACAACAGTTTCCACGACCACCCTTCCGGTCAACGCCCCGCCCTGTCGCAGATCACCCGCAACCCCCCTCATGCGGCGCCCACCGCAGATCAGGGGTCCATTCCAGAACCGGCATATTCCAGATTCCAGAGGAATATATCGCAAATACTCCCAGCGGGAACACCCGAAGCCGCTTCGACGACGGGTTTCAATGCGACCGCATGCTGAAACGCCGCACCACGGCACAACGCGCAAAGCCCCCTCGCCCGCCACCCGGACAATACCGTCAGCGCCAGCATGAACTATCCATGGCTCAACACGAGACTGACAGACCACGTGGCACAGATTCAAAAAAGTGCCGCCGGCATCAACAAACCCACGCAGGAGCATGCGATCGAAGTCCATGACGGCCGGCACCCCACGTCCTGGCTGCCGATCCGCCCCGGCGTCCCGTTCTGAAGCCCCGTCAGCCGATACCGTTCCTGGCCGCGTCCATGCACTGGCGCATCCGTGCGATGGTCGCGGCCAGACCGTCGAAAATTGCCTGCCCGATCAGGAAATGTCCGATATTCAGTTCCACAACCTGCGGCAGGACGGCAATCGGCCCCACATTGTCGTATGTCAGACCATGGCCGGCATGCACCTCCAGCCCCGCCGCGTCGGCCTGTGCCGCCGCCCGGCGCAGGCGCTCATATTCCCCCGCCCGGCCTTCGGCATAGGCGCCGGTATGCAGTTCCACCACCGCCGCGCCGATGGCGGCCGAAGCCGCGATCTGCGCCGGCTCCGGGTCGACGAACAGCGAAACCCGGATTCCGGCCTCCCGCAGCGCGCGCACCGGCGGCGCCAGCGTCGCCGCCAGGCCCGCCACATCCAGCCCGCCTTCGGTCGTCACCTCGGCCCGCCGCTCGGGCACGATGCAGCACGCATGCGGGCGCAGATCCAGCGCAATGGCCACCATTTCATCCGTCGCGGCCATTTCCATATTCAGCGGCACCGCAAGCTCGGCCCGCAGCCGCACCAGGTCGGCATCACGGATATGCCGCCGGTCCTCGCGCATGTGCGCGGTAATGCCGTCCGCCCCGGCCGCCACGGCAAGCATGGCGGCCGCCACCGGGTCGGGGTGGCTGCCGCCGCGCGCATTCCGCACGGTCGCCACATGGTCGATATTCACCCCAAGACGCAGGGCCCGCGCGGGCGGAACGGAAAGGGTCATGCTGCACTCCGGTTGCGGGCCATGTCGCGGGCCAGTTTCAGGGCGGCGATCAGGCTGGACGGGTCGGCCACGCCCTGCCCGGCGATATCGAAGGCGGTGCCATGGTCCGGCGAGGTCCGCACGATCGGCAGCCCCAGCGTCACATTCACGCCGCCCGCCATGTCGATGGTCTTCAGGGGGATCAGCGCCTGATCGTGATACATGCACAGCGCCGCGTCATAACGGGCACGGGCCGGCGGCGTGAACATCGTATCGGGGGGCCATGGCCCCGTCACGTCCATCCCCTCACCCCGCAACACCGCGATGGCAGGAGCGATGATCTCCCCCTCTTCCCCCCCCATCACCCCACCTTCACCCGCATGCGGGTTCAGGCCGGCAACGGCCAGCCGGGGGGCGGCAATCCCGAAATCGCGCCGCAGGGCCGCGGCGGTCGTCCGCCCGCACCGCACGATCTCGTCCGCCGTCAAACGCTCCAGCGCCCGACGCAGCGACACATGAATTGTCACCGGCACCACACGCAGTTCCGGGCAGGCCAGCATCATCACTTCCTGGCCCGGCACGCCGCAGAGTTCCGCCAGATATTCGGTATGGCCGGGGTGGGCAAAGCCCGCCTGCTTCAGCACCAGCTTGCTGATCGGGTTGGTCACCACGGCGCCGACCTGCCCGGCCAGCGCCAGTTCGACAGCGCGGGCGATACTGTCGATCACCGCCGGCGCATTGGCCACATCCGGCGTCCCCGGCCGCGCGGCACAGGCCAGCCCGACCGGCAGAACCGGCAGCGCCTCACCAAAAACCGCGGCCGCCTGCGCCGCATCCGCCACCACACGCACCGGCACGCCGGGATAAAGCGCCGGATCGCCCAACACCATAAATCCCGGCCCGCCCACGCGCAGGGCGCGCCAGGCGGCCACCGTCAGTTCCGGCCCAACCCCGGCCGGGTCCCCCATGGTCAGGGCCAGCATCCGCGGCACACCGGCCTCCATCGTCAGCCGCCGAACCGGCGATCGTGCGCCAGGGCTTCCAGCACCCGAACCCAGGAGCGAATGCCCTTGTGGAACGAGATCAGGTCATATTTCTCGTTGGGCGAATGAATGCGGTCGTCATCCCGCGCAAACCCGACCAGCAGCGAGTCCATATCCAGCGCCTGCCGCACTTCCGACACGACCGGGATCGACCCGCCGCTGCCGATCGTCACCGCCGGCCGGCCCCATTCCTCGCCCAGAGCCGCCAGCGTGGCCCCCAATCCCGGCCCGTCCGCCGGCACGACGCTGGCCCGCGACCCGCCATGTCCCGCGAACGTCACCGAGCAGTCGGCCGGCAGCATAGCCCGCACATGGGCATGGAATGCGTCGCGGATACGCGCCGGGTCCTGCCCCGATACCAGCCGGAACGACACCTTGGCCGAAGCCTGCGCCGGTAGCACGGTCTTGAACCCGTCACCGGCATAACCGCCGCTGATGCCGTTGATCTCGAAAGTCGGCCGGCACCAGGTCTGCTCCACGGCGGTATAGCCGCGCTCGCCCGCCGGCACCGACAGCCCGACCGGCCCCAGGAACTCGGCATCGGACGGCGCAATGGCGCGCCACTGATCACGCACTTCGGCCGACGGGTCCTGCACGCCATCATAAAAGCCGGGCAACGTCACCCGTCCGCTTTCATGGTCACGCACCGAGGCCAGAATCCAACTCAGCAATTCCAGCGGGTTACGGGCGGCGTTGCCATAAATGCCGGAATGCAGGTCGCGATTGGCGCAATGGATCGTGATTTCCTCGCCAACCATGCCGCGCAGCGCGGTGGTAATGGCCGGCACGCCGCCATCCAGCATTCCGGTATCGCAGATCAGCGCGACATCGGCGCGCAGTTCCTCACGATTGGCCTGCAGGAACGGCAGCAGGTTCGCCCCGCCGCTTTCCTCCTCGCCCTCGATCACCAGCGACACACGCAGCGGCAGCGTACCGTGTTCGGCCTTCAGCGCACGCAAGGCCTCGATAAAGGTCATCACCTGGCCCTTGTCGTCCGACGCACCGCGCGCAACGATCCGCGCTCCCGCCTCGTCACGCACGATGCGCGGGTCGAAGGGCGTCGTCTCCCACAATTCCAGCGGATCGACCGGCTGCACGTCGTAATGGCCATAGAACAGCACATGCGGCAGCCGCCGGGCCGAGGCATCGGCCGACCGGTCATGCGCCACCACCATCGGGTGGCCCGGCGTCTCGCGCACCGAGGCTTCCAGCCCGATCGCCGCCAGTTCGTCGCGCAGCCACTCGGCAGCGCGACGGCAATCCCCGGCATGGGCGGGCTGGGCGGAAATGCTGGGAATGCGCAGGAAGTCGAACAGCCGCTCCAGGCTCGCCTCCAGCGTGCGGTCCACCCTGTCCAGCACCGGCGCCAGGTCACGTCCGTTCGTCATCATCGTCCATCCTCGATCCGGAATGCGGCACGCGCCGCGAGTCAGTCGGGAATGTGCGAACAGGACGCAGGAAATGCAATGCGTGGCCGAGAGATGGCATGTCCCTTCTTTTTCTGAAGAAAAAGAAGCAAAAAGACGTTTATCCGTTCAGGAACATCGCGTACCGCCAGCACTGGCCCCCTGACCGGATCAGAGGTTTCCGGTTCTTTTTTCCATCAAAGAACATCAGCTTACCGCCCGCCGCCCACGCTGCAACGCCGCAAAATCCACCCCCTGCATCAGCACGGGCGGAAATCCCGCATCCCGCGTCAGTTCGGCCAGCAGATTGCGCGCGCCGGGAAACAGCAGCGCCGGAATCTCGACCAGAAGCAGCGGCTCCAGCATTTCCGGCGCGGCAACCCCGCCTGCGGCGCGCAGGTTGACCAGCCCGGCATAGGCCAGGTCCGCCTCGAACAGCACCTGCTCGTCCGGCCCCCGCCCCTGGCAGCGCAGCACCAGCGCGACCTCGAACAACGGCGCGCCATCGGCGACCTGCCGCGCATCCACGTCCAGATCCAGATGCAGGCGCGGCAGCCCTTTCGGCGCGGCATGCACCGCCGGCGCTCCGGGCACGTCCAGCCGCACCGACTTAACATACTGGCTGACAATCTCGCCGCGCGGCACAGCCATGCCATCCGCCGCGCCGGCAACCGTGGCGGTCGCGTCTCCATCATGCATCGTGCCCACGTACTCCGGATCGTGAAGCCACGATTGTGCTCCAGGCAAGGTGAACGGGGCGTTTACCCAGCGTGGATTTTATCGCTTCAGATGAATTGCCCGCGCAGAAAGCCCAGAGCGGGCAGGGGGCGCCAGGCACGCGGCAGATCGGCACGGCGGATGGGCTGCACGCTGTATCGGGGAACGGGCTGGCGACTCTGGCGCAGGAAGGCGGCATAGGCCCGGACCTGCTGCTCCCGCCAGTCGCGGTCGGCCATCGCCGCCGGGCGGCCGGGATAGATTTCCGCGATGCGCAGGGCCCGGCCGACAGTCGCCACGACGGCCCACACCATGTCGTCCTTGCGTCCGGTGCGTTGAAACGCGATGATTTCGCTCAAGAGCCTGCTCCGCCCCGATCCGGCAACGACACCATGCCGGCGTGGTGGAAATCAAGGCCGATCTGCGGGCGTCGGCTCGCCGCACGGCCATGTCCGGCTTTCCTTGCCGGACATCGCGCGAAACGGTAGGAGGCTGCCCATGCTGCGTCTACTCGTCACCTTGCCCTTCCTGCTGGGGCTGATCGTCTTCAGCGCCTGCAATCAGGACCCGATCCAGATGTGGTTCCTCGACTGGGGATGGAAATCCTCGGTCGGCGTGCTGACGCTGGTCGTCGCCGCCGCGTTCTTCCTTCTCGGCGCGGTCACGGTCTGGTTCGCCGAACTGCGCCAGCGCGGACGCGCCCGCCGGGCGGAACAGCAGGTCCGCGCGCTGGAGGAACAGGTGGCCGAACTCCGCCGCCAGCAGGCCGAAACCTACAACCCGCCCCCCACGGCCGTGCCCGTATCCACCGCGCTGCCCGTATCCCATGAGACGCCATTGCCATGACGACCCGCCGGACACGCCTGATCGTGGCGCTGGATACCAAGGACGAGGCCCAGGCCGCGCGCTGGCGCGACCAGACCGCCGCCAGCGCCGACGCCATCAAGCTGGGGCTGGAATTCACCTATGCACAGGGGCTGGACGCGGTGCGCCGGGTCGCGAACGGGCACAGCCTGTTCCTGGACCTGAAGCTGCACGACATCCCCAATACCGTCGGTTCGGCCATCGGCAGCCTGGCCGACACCCGCCCGGCGATGCTGACGATTCACGCCCAGGGCGGCAGCGCCATGATCGCCGCGGCCCGCGCCGCCGTGGACCGCGCCTTTCCCGCCGATGCGCGCCCCCTGCTGCTGGCGGTCACGGTCCTGACCAGCATGGACGCCGCGGCCCTGCACGAAATCGGCGTCCATGACGATCCATGCCAGCAGGTGCTGCGCCTGGGCGCGCTGGCAGTCGCGGCCGGCGCCGACGGCCTGATCTGCTCGCCGCACGAAATCATCCCCCTGCGCGACCGCCTGGGCGACGCACCGGTCCTGGTAGTACCCGGCATCCGCCCCGCCGGGGCCGAAACCGGCGACCAGAAACGTGTCATGACCCCCGCCCAGGCCCGCAAGGCCGGCGCCGACTGGATCGTGGTCGGCCGGCCGATCACCACCGCCGCCGATCCCGCGGCCGCCGCCGCCGCCGTGGCGGCCGAACTCGCCGGCTGACACAGTGACTAACTCGCCGGCTGACACGGCGGCCCCGCCCATCGGCATCAAGATCTGCGGCCTGACCGAGCCCGAAGGGCTGGACGCCGCGATCGCCCATGGCGCCGACTGGGTGGGCTTCGTCTTCTTCGCGCGCTCTCCCCGCGCCGTCACCCCGGCGCAGGCCGCCCCCCTGGCCGCGCGCGTGCCACCGGGCGGCCCGCAGCGGATCGGCCTGTTCGTCGCCCCGGATGATGACGCGATCGCGGCAACCCTGGATGCGGTCGCGCTGGACGGATTGCAGATCTACGCCCCCGAGGCCCGCGCGCTGGAAATCCGCGAGAGATTCCGCCTGCCGGTCTGGCACGCACGGGGCGTCACCACGACGGCCGACCTGCCGGCCACCAGCAGGCTGGACGGGCTGGTGATCGAATCCCGCCCGCCTGCCGGGGCGGATCGTCCGGGCGGCAACGCGCAGCCGATCGACTGGACCCTCCCGAAAGACTGGCAGGCCCCCGTCCCGTGGATGCTGGCGGGCGGGCTGACACCCGAGACCGTGGCACTGGCGATCGCCCTCAGCGGCGCCCCGGCGGTCGATGTCTCATCCGGCGTGGAAAGCGCACCGGGCCGCAAGGATGCGCGCCTGATCGCACGCTTCATCCAGGCAGCCCGGCAGGGCGCTTACCAGCGCCCGTAACCGTAAGGGTAGGCGTACGCAGGATACGGGTACACAGGATACGCCGGGTACGCAGGATAAGCCGGATAAGGGTAAGCATACGCCGGATAAGCCGGCGGATAATAACGGTACCGATACCCGTAATAGGGCGAGGCCAGCGCGGAGCCCGCCAGCACGCCGACGCCGAAACCACCCAGGCCCCAGCCCCAGCGCGGCCCCCAGCCACCCCCACGCCATCCGCCGCCGCGCCAGCCCCAACCGCCACCCCAGCCGGGTCCGCGCCCCCAGCCGCCACCGCCGTGCCACCCCCAGCCATGTCCCCACGCCATGGCGGAAGTCGAGGACAGCGGCCCCGCCGCAGCCAACGCAGCCGCCAGCAGGAAAGCCATCTTGCGCATCGGAATTCTCCCTTCCAGCAGGAATATCGTCACGTCATCATGTCGGCAGGGCAGGCGGGGTGGTAAACCCGTCCGGCATGCACGATCACGGGATCGCGGTCCGCCTTCCTGTCGGTACACAATCCATCCGGCGCCCCGATCCCGGCCATTTTGTGGCAAATCAGCCCGGCAGGGAAACCCACGAACAGGCGGGCAGCCACCATGGAATGGGGCGCATGACGAACGATCATACCACGACCCCGCTCCCGGCCGACCTGTCCATCCGAATGGCACGCTGGCGCCTGGTCCGGACGGACGAACCACCGATACGGACAGCAACCTCGATTCTGCTGCCGGTCCTGCGTGACGGCACGCCCGCCATGCTGAAACTCTCTCACGATCCGGACGAACGACGCGGGAACGACCTGATGGCGTGGTGGCAGGGAGCCGGCACCGCACCGGTCCTCGCCCATGACCGGGAAGCCATTCTGCTGGAACGCGCCCGCCCAGGCCGTTCGCTGACCGATCTGGTCGATGCGGGAGACGACATCGCGGCAACGCGCCAGATCTGCCACGTCGCCGCCCGCTTGCATGGCCATCGCGCGTCCGACCGGCCCAGGCTCCGTCTGCTGGATGACTGGTTCCGCGACCTCTCGGCCGTTGCACCCTCACGCGGCGACTGGCTGGCACGCTCTGCCGCCTCGGCGCGCGCATTGCTGGCGGATCCTCGCGACCCCATGCCACTGCATGGCGATCTCCATCATGGAAACGTGCTGGACTTCGGCGCGAAAGGCTGGCGCGCCATCGATCCCAAGGGCCTGTTCGGAGAACGCACGTTCGATTTCGCCGCGCTGTTCCTCAACCCCGACCTCGCCGGACGCCCCCGGCGCCATGCGGACCTGCCGCACATCCTCGCCCAGCGGGTCGATCTGGTGGCAAGAACAGCGTCCCTCGACCGCCTCCGGCTCATACGATGGATTCACGCCTGGTGCGGGCTATCGGCGCTCTGGTTCCTGGAGGACAAATCGGAGCCCATCATCCAGCATCGCGTCGCCCTGCATGCCGAATATCTTCTAATAAACTGATATTATTCTACTTATTCCCGTTTCGCGCGCGAATACGCGCGCCCAGCGCCGCCAGCGCCTCCTTCAGCGGGCCATCCTGCATATCCGGGATCGGCACCGGCGGAGGCGGGTCGCGCGGCACGGGGCGAGGCGGGGGCGCCCCCCCCACGACCATATCCTGCACCAGCTTCAGCGACCGCACCGTACCATGCCCGCAGGAGCGGTTGACGCGGGCGATCAGTTCCGGCGCGAGATGCTGCAATTCCATCGCCACCGGCCCCGCACAGCCCAGCGTCAGCACGCCGGCCGACAAGCGGCGCGGCACGGTACAACGGGCGAGATCCGGCCCGACGATCTCCGCCCAGTCGGTCATCACCTGCGCCAGCGCGGCCGGATGCCGGCGGAAGGCCGGGCGTGCGACGGTCGGGATCAGTGCCCCGAGGCTGCGCATCGTCAGGGCGCGCCGTGGTTCGGGCGGAGGTGCGGTAATGCCCACGCGCTTGCCGTCGGTCCGATCCTTCGCCATAAGCGCCCCGTGCCTCCTTCTTCCGCCGCCCTGCTGCGCTGGTACGACCGCCATCGCCGGACCTTGCCCTGGCGGGCCATGCCCGGCCGGACAGCCGATCCCTACCACGTCTGGCTCAGCGAAATCATGCTGCAACAGACGACCGTGGCGGCGGTCATCCCCTATTACCACCGCTTTCTCGACCTGTTTCCGACAGTCGGTGACCTGGCGCGGGCCGAATCCGATACGGTGATGGCCGCATGGGCGGGCCTTGGCTATTACGCCAGGGCACGCAACCTGCATGCCTGCTCGAAAGCCGTGGCGGCAACCGGCGGCTTTCCCCGCGACGTGGCGGGCCTGCTGGCGCTGCCGGGCGTGGGCACCTATACCGCCGCCGCCATCGCCGCCATCGCATTTGGCCAGCCGGTGGTGCCAGTGGACGGCAATGTGGAGCGCGTGACCAGCCGGCTGTTCGCCCTGACCGACCCGCTGCCCGGATCGCGCAAGGCCATCGCCCGGCACGCCGCCACCCTGAACGAGTCCGCCGAGGCCCAGGCGCGCCCCTCCGATTTCGCCCAGGCCCTGTTCGACCTCGGCGCGGGCATCTGCACGCCCCGCCAGCCGGCCTGCGCGCTCTGTCCGTGGCGAGACCCCTGCGCCGGCCTCCGCCAGGGCATCGCCGCCAGCCTCCCGGCCAAGGCCCCGCGCGTCGCCCGTCCGGTGCGCCATGGCGCGCATTTCCTGCTGACCGACGCAGGCGGCCACATCCTGCTGCGCCGCCGGCCGGAGAAAGGATTGCTGGGCGGCATGCTGGAGCTTCCGGGCACCGAATGGCGCGCCACCCCATGGTCCGAGACCGAGGTCCTGCCCTTCGCCCCGGCGCGCGCCGGCTGGCGCAAGGCGGGCCGTGTCAGCCACGTCTTCACCCATTTTACCCTGCATGTGGATGTCTATGCCGCCCACGTCGCGCACTTCCCCAACGCGGTAGCCCAGGCCGGAGGAATGGCCGTGGCCCATGCCGACCTGGATACGCTGGCCCTGCCGTCCCTGATGCGCAAATGCGTGGATGCCGCATGGCCCGAAGCGGTGGCCTGACGAAAGCGCAGGGCTCGGTCGCGAACCGCGCCGTCATCCATCCGTCATTTTTTCTTGACGAGTCGCAAAGCGGCAAGCTTGACTGATCAGGTGCCGCGGACGGCCTGCTTCCAGGGGCCGGCCCCGCCGCGAATGCCTTCCGGCAAGCGAAAACCGCCAGAATCCTCCGGCGGTACGCCATCTCCGGATGGGATGGAGAGCATGATGACCGTCATTACCGCGTTTCTGTCGTCATCCCTGCCGGTCCTGGGCCTGTGCCTTGCAACGGGCTGTGCCGCACTGGTTGCATGGCGCAACGCGCCGACACCTGAGCCGGTTCCCGTCCGCGTCCGTTCCCGCCGTCGCTGAAGACACAGACCGCCAGGTCTGTTTTGCCACGATCCGGCGCGTCCTGTAGCATCCCGGACCGATGACCTTTCTTACCGTCCGTCCGGGCGATTCCATCGCCCCGTCCCGTATCGGCGTCCTGCTGACCAATCTCGGCACGCCCGATGACACCGGCTATGGCGCGGTGCGGCGCTATCTGGGCGAATTCCTCTCGGATCGGCGGATCATCGAAGCCCATCCGGCCATCTGGCAACCCATCCTGCGCGGCCCGATCCTGACCCTGCGCCCGCGCCGTACCGGCCGCGCCTATCGCCGCATCTGGAACCAGGAACGCGATGAAAGCCCGCTGCGCACCTATACGCGGGCACAGGGCGAAGCCCTCGCCGAGCGTCTGGCGCCCGATGGCGTAGCGGTGGAATGGGCGATGCGCTACGGCACGCCCTCGATCGCGTCCGGCATCGCCGCCCTGCTGCAACGGGGGTGCGAACGGGTGCTGCTGCTGCCGCTCTATCCGCAATACAGTGCCACCACGACCGCGACCGCCAACGATCAGGCATTCCGCGCGCTGATGCGCCTGCGCAACCAACCGGCGGTGCGCACCGTACCGCCCTTTTCCGATCATCCGCTCTATATTGCCGCGCTGGCGCGTTCGGTGCGCGAGACGCTGGCCGGTCTACCCTTCGTCCCCCAGCGCATCGTGGCCTCGTTCCACGGCCTGCCACGCGTCTATGTGGAAAAAGGCGATCCGTACGCTGAGGACTGCACCCGCACGATGGTCGCGCTGCGGCAGGCCCTGGATATGGACGAAACGGCAATGCCGCTCACCTACCAGTCCCGGTTCGGCCCGGCACAATGGCTGGAACCCTATACTGCGCCGCTGATCGCGGGCCTGCCGGCACAGGGCATCACCCGTATCGCGGTGATCATGCCGGGCTTCATGGCCGACTGTATCGAAACGCTGGATGAAATCGGCAACGAGGTACGGGCGGAATTCCTGGCTGCCGGCGGTACCGATTTCGCCCTGATCCCATGCCTGAACGCCGCCCCGGCCACCATCGACCTGCTGGAGGATCTGGCGCGGCAGGAACTCGCGGGCTGGTTACCGGCGCGCTCCGCATAAAGAAAAACCGGGGCCGCCATCAGGCGACCCCGGCCGGGCATACGCGTCAGCGATAATGCGGTTCAGTGCGTGGCACCTGCCGTCTGCGGATGCTCCGCGTCCCACAACGTGGCTTTCTGCTCGTCCGTCTTGCGCTGGCGGTAGCGCTCCAGCATGCTCAAATTCGGATCGACCGGGTGTTCCTTGTCGTACAGAGCCGCCTTCTGCCGCAATGTCTTGCGGTATTCATGGCGGGTATACATGCCGGCGGCACAGCCTCCGACCGCCCCCAGCACGGCATGATGGTTGGCTACGTGGCCGCCGACCGCACCGACCGCGCCATATTTCAGGCATCCGCCCGGTTCGGCATGCGCCCCGGCGACCAGGCCGGTCGACAGCAAACCTGCGGTCAGCAGCATCATCACGCCGCGTTTCTGAATCTTCGTCATCAGTCCTGTCCATGCTCCAATGCGGGGTGACGGAGGGAGAAATTCCCGCCCCTCCCCGGTGAGGTCAGTGTTAAAAGGCGGAATCGCGGCCCCATCCGACGCCCCCACCCTGGCAACGCTTACGGGCTGTCACAACTCTCGGTCAGGCGATTGAAGAACCGGCCCCCGGTGCAGACCACAGTTGGCGAGGTCGCCTGGGGTGTCCCAGGCTGTGCATAGGGCTGCGCATAAGGCTGCGTCGGATAAGGTTGTTCCGGGTAAGGCTGCGCAGGATAGGGCTGCGCGGGATAGCCGTCCCCTCCGGCCGGATAAGCGCCGCCCTCATAGGAAGGCGGGGGATAGCCGCCGTAATCACCATAATTGTCTCCGTAGCCGCCGTCATCATATGCGCCGTCATACGCACCATAGGCCGCAGCCCCGGCCGCCATGCCGAACATCGTGCCGAAAGCCAGCGGCCAGCCCCAGCCACTATAATATCCGCCCCAGCCGGGATAGCCCCAACCACCCCAGCCACCACGGTAGCCGCCATAGCCGCGATAACCTCCACCGCCACGATAGTAGCCGCCGCCCCCCCGGTAACCACCACCGCCATGCCAACCGCCGCCGTAACCGCCCCCCCGGTAACCACCGCCGCCGTGCCAACCGCCGCCATAGCCGCCACCCCGGTAACCGCCGCCGCCGTGCCAACCGCCGCCGTAACCGCCACCTCGGTAGCCACCGCCGCCGCCAAAACCATGGCCTCCGCCGCCACCACCGCCGTGCCCGCCGCCACCGCCGCGCTGAGCGAGGACTCCGACCGGTGCCATCGCCATGCCCAGCATGACCGTAGCCGCCCCCACCATCAGAAATCGCCGCATCTGCCGAACTCTCCCGCGTTCCCGACCCATATAGGCACGAAAGATGGTATTTTTCAGAGGAAGGACAGATCGATCTCTAACGCCATCGTAGCGATCCCGGAAACGGGTCCCCCACCGAATGGCGGGTGCGCGGCAAAGGCCGAGTGCGGGATAACGCGGCGCCTGGAGCCTATCCGGCCCGATGGCGCGTCACGTCGGATGGGCGGCGGCGCGGCGCTCTTCCCAGTCGGCCATCAGGCCCATGATCGCGGCCGAGGTTTCCTCGATGGAACGGCGGCTGACATCCACCAGCGGCCAGCCATGCCGCGCGCACAGCCGCCTGGCCCAGCGGACCTCTTCCTCGACCCGTTCGGGATCGATATAGGGATTATCCGTCCGCAGCAGCATTTCCGACCGGCGATCGCCCATGACATCCAGACGATGGCGGCGGATGCTGATCAGCACGTCAGGGTCGATGGTCAGCCCCACGATCGGGCGCGAAACATGCAGCAATTCGTCCGGTAACGGCAGATCGGGAATCAGGGGCACGTTCGCCGCCTTTACCCCGCAATTGGCCAGATAGAAGGACGTGGGCGTCTTCGACGCACGCGAGATACCGACCAGGATGACATCCGCATGCGACAGGCCGCCAATTTCCTGCCCGTCGTCATGCGCCAGCACGAAATGCATGGCGTCGATCCGGCGGAAATAGGCGTCGTCCATCACATACTGGCCGCCCGGCCGGCCGATCGCCTTCTCGCCGAGTTCGTCCTGCAACACGGCGGTAACCGGATCCAGGACATTGACCAGCCGCACCTTGATATGCGCGCAGCCGATCGTCAGTTCGTGTTGCAGCCGCTGATCCACCACCGACGACAGGACAGGCCCCCGATCCTGCTCGATGGCTTCCAGCACCCGCCGCAACTGCGACCGGGTACGGATCAGGTTCCAGCGATGGCAGGTGACCTCGGCATGGCTGAACTGGGCGATCGAAGCCCGGACGACGGAATCCAGCGTCTGTCCCGTCGCATCCGAGACCAGATGCAGCACGATGTGATGCGACATGGAAGCAACCGGGCTCCGCCAGTAAAACAATCAGAAAACCCGGCCCCGCCATACCCGCGAACGATGCGGGCATGGCGGGGCCGGTGCTTCGGTCAGCGAACCTTCGCGGCCGGCGCCTTTGCGTCGCGCGCGGCCAGCGCGGCCTGGGCCGCCGCGAGACGGGCGATCGGCACCCGGAACGGCGAACAGGACACATAATCCAGCCCGACGGATTCAAAGAACCCGATCGAGGCCGGATCGCCGCCATGCTCGCCGCATACGCCCAGCTTCAGGCCCGGCTTGACGCTCCGGCCCTTCTCCACACCCATGGAGACAAGCTGGCCCACGCCTTCCTGATCGATCGAGATGAACGGATCGCGGGGGATCAGGTCATGCTCCAGATAGAAGGGCAGGAACGTGCCCACGTCGTCACGCGAGAAGCCGAAGGTCGTCTGCGTCAGGTCGTTGGTCCCGAACGAGAAGAAATCGGCCTGCTGAGCGATCCGGTCGGCCGTCAGCGCCGCGCGCGGCAGCTCGATCATGGTGCCGATACTGTAATCCAGCGTGGTACCAGAAGCCGCAAGCGCCTCGGTCGCTGCCTGTTCGACGATGGTACGGGTCCGGCGCAACTCGCTTTCCATGCCCACCAGCGGGATCATGATCTCCGGCACCACCGCCTGGCCGGTTTCGGCCGACACGGCAATCGCCGCCTCGATGATCGCACGGGTCTGCATGGCGTAGAGTTCCGGATAGGTCAGGCCCAGCCGGCATCCACGATGCCCCAGCATCGGATTGGATTCCGACAGCGCCGCCTTGCGTGCCGCCACCGCTTCCAGGCTTTCGCCCATCGCAGCAGCAACATCGGCCAGCTCCGCCTCGCCATGCGGCAGGAACTCATGCAGCGGCGGGTCCAGCAGGCGGATCGTCACTGGCAACCCCGCCATGATGCGGAACAGGTCCTGGAAATCCTGGCGCTGGAAGGGCAGCAGCGCGTCGATGGCGCGCACGCGCGTTGCCGCGTCGCCGGCCATGATCATCTGCCGCACGAAGCCGATCCGGTCAGGCGCGAAGAACATGTGCTCGGTCCGGCACAGACCGATGCCCTCGGCACCGAAATGGCGCGCGGTCTGCGCGTCATCGGGCGTTTCGGCATTGGCGCGGATCTTCATCCGGCGCACGCTGTCGGCCCAGCCCATCAGGGTGGAGAAATCGCCCGAAAGGGTCGGCTCGATGGTCGCCACCCGTCCCGCGAAGACTTCACCCGTGCCGCCGTCCAGGGTGATCCATTCACCCTCTTTCAGCACCGTCGCACCGACCGAGAGCGTCTTGGCCTTGTAGTCGACGTGAATGCCGCCGGCGCCGGCAACGCAGACGCGCCCCATGCCACGCGCCACCACGGCGGCGTGCGAGGTCATGCCGCCACGGGTGGTCAGCACGCCACGGGCGGCGTGCATGCCATGCACGTCCTCGGGCGAAGTCTCGATCCGGACCAGGATCACATCCTCACCCCGCGCGGCGCGGATCTCGACCTCTTCGGCACTGAAGACGATCGCACCGCCAGCCGCGCCCGGCGAAGCCGGCAGGCCACGGCTGAGCATGGTGCGCGGCGCGTCCGGATCCAGCGTCGGATGCAGGAGCTGGTCGAGCGACGAGGGCGGAACGCGACGGATCGCTTCCTCATGCGAGATCAGGCCTTCCTCCGCCATCGCGATGGCGATGCGCAGCGCCGCCGCGGCCGTGCGCTTGCCGGTGCGGGTCTGCAACATGTACAGGCGGTTGTTCTGCACGGTGAACTCGATGTCCTGCATGTCACGATAGTGACGCTCCAGGATATCGCGCACCGACAGCAGCTCGGCGTAGGCCTCGGGCAGCGCGCGCTCCATCGACAGCTCGCCCTCGCGAGCCCGCTGCTGGGACATCGGCTGCGGCGTGCGGATGCCCGCCACCACGTCCTCGCCCTGCGCGTTGATCAGATATTCGCCGTAGAAGACGTTCTCGCCGGTGGAGGGATCACGGGTGAAGCAGACACCGGTGGCGCAATCCTGGCCCATATTGCCGAACACCATCGCCTGAACATTGACGGCGGTGCCCCAGCTCGCGGGAATGTCATGCAGGCGGCGATACGTATTGGCGCGCGGGTTCATCCACGATCCGAACACCGCGCCGATGGCGCCCCAGAGCTGCTCGTGCGGGTCCATGGGGAACGGCGCGCCGGTCTCACGCTGCACGATCTCCTTGTAGCCCACCACAACGTCCCGCCAGTCCTGATCGGTCAGTTGGGTGTCGTCCTGCACGCCGGCGCCGCGCTTGGTCTCCTCGATCAAGTCTTCGAAGCGGTGATGGGACACGCCCAGCACGACCGAGCCATACATCTGGATAAAGCGGCGATAACTGTCCCAGGCGAAACGCGCATCGCCTGAATTGGCTGCCAGCCCCTCGACCGTCTCGTCGTTCAGGCCCAGGTTCAGCACGGTGTCCATCATGCCCGGCATCGACACCCGCGCACCCGAGCGGACCGAGACCAGCAGCGGTGCCGCCGGATCGCCGAAACGCAGGTCCAGCGCGCCCTCGATCCCCGCCAGCGCCGCCGCGACCTGCGTACGCAGATCCTCGGGATAGGCACGACCATTGTCGTAGAACGCGGTACAAACCTCGGTCGTAATGGTAAAACCGGGCGGGACAGGCAGGCCGATCGCCGCCATTTCCGCCAGATTGGCTCCCTTGCCACCGAGCAAGTCGCGCATGCCGGCACCGCCTTCATTCGCGCTGCCACCGAAACTATAGACCCACTTTGTCATAGCTCTCTCCTCTGTCCCGCCCATTCTACTGTGGAACGTGAACATCTCCTGGTCCACCGCCGCATACGCGCACTGTTTGTTCTTGTTCTTATCAGTCAGGACCCCACCGGGTCCTTCTAGCCGGAAGGCGCATCAATTACGATCCTTTTTCACGCGGTCAGCGCCCCCAGGCCCGACAAAAACTGCCGGTTGACATGCCGATTGGGATAGGCAACCTCATTGTTGGATGCCCGCAATCAAGCAAGAAAATAAGGCCATAATCGGGATGAAAACGCTGTACCTGGCTCTGCTGCTGCCCTTTGTCGGGTTGCTCTGGCTTCCGTTCTATGACCGAACGGAACCGACCCTGCTGGGTTTCCCCTTCTTCTACTGGTACCAGCTCGCCTGGGTACCGGTGACGTCCCTCCTGGTGTGGGTCGTCTGGAAGCGGGACGCACGCTGATGTCATCGCACGTACCATCCACCCCCGCCCTGGTCGTCTTCATCCTGTTCTTCGCCATGACCATCATGCTGGGCAGCACGGTATCATGGTGGCGCGGACGCACCCGCTCCGGGCAGTCCGATGCCCATGGGTCCGAGGATTGGGGCCTGGGCGGCCGCCAGTTCGGCACCTGGGTCACCTGGTTCCTGGTCGGCGGCGATTTCTACACCGCCTATACGGTCATCGCGGTGCCCGCGCTGGTCTACGCGACCGGCGCATTCGGCTTCTTCGCACTGCCCTACACGATCATCGTCTATCCGTTCGTGTTCCTGGTCATGCCCATCCTGTGGCAGATCGCCCATGACGGAAAGCACGCCACGGCGGCGGACATCGTCCGCGCACGCTTCGACAGCCGGGCGCTGGAACTGGCCATCGCCGCCAGCGGCCTGATCGCGGTCATGCCCTATATCGCGCTTCAATTGATCGGCATCCGCACGGTCATCGAAGCCCTGGGCCTGCCGGGCGAGATCCCGCTGATCGTCGCCTTCCTGTCGCTGGCCGCCTATACGTGGCTGGGCGGCCTGCATGCGCCGGCGCTGACCGCGTTCATCAAGGATATCATGATCTATATCGCGGTCCTGGCCGCGGTCACGGTCATTCCGCTGCATCTGGGCGGCTATGGCGCCATGTTCGCCACGGCGGCGCAGCACCTGCCCCACCCGCCGGAAGGCCACGCACTGATGCCGGGCCAGAGCGTGCCCTATGCCACGCTGGCCCTGTCATCGGCGCTGGCGGCCTTCCTCTATCCGCATACGCTCACCGGCGTTCTGGCCGCGCGCTCGGCCGACACGATCCGCAAGAACGCGGTCATGCTGCCGGCTTACACGCTGCTGCTGGGCCTGATCGCCATGCTCGGGCTGATGGCGCACGCGGCCGGGATCGTGACGACCAATACGTCGGCGATCGTCCCGAACCTGTTCACCGCCATCTTCCCCGACTGGTTCACCGGCTTCTGCTTCGCGGCCATCGCCGTGGGCGCGCTGGTCCCCGCCGCCGTCATGGCGATCGGCGCCGCGAACCTGGTCACCAGCAACATCGCACCCGGCCTGCGCAACAATGTCCGCGCCTCGCGCTTCGTCGCCCTCGCGGTCAAGCTGGGCGCGCTGGCCTGCGTGCTGTTCCTGAACGCCCATTTCGCCATCGACCTCCAGCTTCTGGGCGGCCTGTGGATCCTGCAAACCTTTCCCGCACTCGTGCTGGGCATCACGAAGCTGCGCTTCTCGGCCCCCGCGATGCTGGCGGGCTGGGCAGTGGGCACGCTGTACGGCACCTATGTCTGCTTCCATGACGGGCTGAAGCCCACCCACATGCTGTCGATCGGCGGCATGCACCAGTTGGTCTCGACCGGCCTGCTGGCGCTCCTGGTGAATATCGGCACCGTGGTGGTCATCAGCCTGCTGGTCCCCGGCCGCAGCCGGAAAGGCGCCACCGCCGCCTGAACCACCCCATCGGACGGCGCGGCCTACGCGGCGCCGTCCGATACCAGGACCGGCCGCGTACCGCCCGACCAGAGGCCCGACACCTGGCGCAATACCCGCCCCACGTCGATTCCGGCCTCCCAACGGGCGACATGATCCCGTGCCGTCGCCCCGGTGGGGTACTGATCCGCCCAGTAATTCAGGTGTCCGCGCATCGCCATCGCCAAAAAGCACGGATTGGCATGGTGATCGGGCACCAGTTCATAGACCAGGGTGCCCGGACGGCAGAAGCCGATATTGGTCATGCCCGCCCCCAGAGGCCCCACCACCATCGCCGCCGCACGGAACAGGTCGATCTGCTCGCTGACCGTCATCCGCTCGGGCCGTACCACGCAGAATCCCTCCGCTGCCAGGGCCGCCGCCAGCACCGCCTCGTTCGGGATCGCACGATTGCCCGCCCCACCCCGATCGACATACAGGCGAAGCCCGCGCCGGCGCGTAACCGGCACCCGCTCCGCCATACGCGGAAAGACCGACTGGCACAGGCGCGACAGCGCGAAATCGGCTGCCCCAGCGACGATATTGCAATAGACGACACGATCCAGCCGATACTGGCGCCCGGCCGTGAGGGCCTGCCGTCCACCGCCATCGGCACGGAGCAGATCCAGCGTCTGGCGCTGCCACGGCAGCAGGTCGGGCAGCAGCCAGCACGGCCGCCCCCAACGGCGGATTTCCGGCCGGTCCGACAGCGCCGCCATCACCGGCAGCGCATGCGTCATCCAGTGATAGTAATTGCCCGGCCAGTGGTCGCTGCACGGCACCGCAACACCCGGCCCTGCATGACGGACCAGGCGCGCCCGATCGACCCGCAATGCCGCCAGCACTTCGGACGGCTGGAGATAGCATGTCTCCTCCACCAGCTTCCCGTCCTTGATCAGCACCCGGCTGTCCACGTCATACACGACATCGCGCAGAACATGGGCCGTCAGGCCGATCGGCGTGCTGACCCAATCCAGAAACGGGTTGGCAACATCAGTGCGCCGTGCATCGGCCGGCGCGAAACACGCGGCCCGCGCCGGACAGGATTCAAGCAGCACGGAGGATTCGGCAATGTCCTCCAGCCGGACGCGGCCAGGCGACCGGGAGGGGCGGTGCAGGCACCGCAACAACGAAAAGACCATGATCGTGCCAAAAACCACATGCGGGACAGGGCGCAGCCCCGCCACGCCAGCCGACAGCATGATGGCAAGAGATTGATCACTCCTTAAACGCCGCGCGGACGAACGCCGGACTGTCTATCCGGCCAGTTCCTCAAGCAGCGCTTCGGCATGAAGCAGCAACCGGTCCGCATCATCCGTCGTGAACACCAGCGGGTGGATCTTGAGTATGTTGGCGTGGAATCCCGTCGCCGAAATCAGAACATGCCGATCTCTGAGGCCGTTGACGATGCCGGCCGCGAATGCACCGTCCGGTTCCTTGTTGGCTGCGTCCTTTACCATTTCCACGCCGCCATACAGGCCCACACCGCGAATATAGTCGCCCACGCGGTCCGCCTGCACGGACAACGCCTCTTCCCGCAGAATGTCGAGCATCGCCTACGCAGCCGCAATCGCCATCGAATTGCCGCCGAGCGTATTGAAATAGCGTATATCGCAACGCCTGATCGTTGGCTTCGGAACCGGTGCCGGTGAACATGATGTGGCCGTCATCGCCCAGATCGCCACCAAAGCTCGACAGAATCGCCTCGGCATAGCGCAGGAGAGGCTCCTGCACCTACCGCGTATGCGTGCTCAGCCGCGCCGCCTGCCCCGCGACGCCGTCACCACACCGTCAACATCATCCGCACTGCCCAGCGCAATGGCGGTACAGGGCGCTTCAGTGGCCGGATCGATAACATCAAACACGCGCAGGGCCAGAAGCGCGACTCACGCCCCGTCGATATAGAATGGCGTGGCATGGAGCATATGGCGGGGATTAAACGCCGAAGTCATGATTGAGACTGTTCCTGACTGAAGCCAGCGTCGGGCGCCGGATTGGCGGGCGGGGCCGGCATGGCAGGCGGCCAGAAGGCTCGGGCGATCTCGCCCTGTACCAGATGCAATTCGCGCTGCACCCAGTCGAGGAACTCGTGCAGGCCGCGCACGATGATATCCTCCACCGTCTGTTCCGCCAGGGTCGCGCGCAGTTCCTCGATCCGCTCGGCGGCAGCGTAGCCGTTCTTCAGCCCGTAATCGGTGCGCAGGTGGCCGACCGCCCAGTAAAGCTGTCGCAGGCTGGTCGAAAGCGCCCGGGGAAAGCCGTCATTCTTCAGCAGGAAGCCGACGACATGAGCCGGCGTCATGTCGTCCCGCACAGTGCGGCGAAAGGCATGATAGGCGGCGGCCGAGCGCAGCACGGCGGCCCACTGGCCGATATCGACCTCGGACCCCACCCCGGCGACGCTGGGCAACAGCGTGTGATATTTGATGTCGATCAGCCGCGTGATCTGGTCGGCCCGTTCCAGATTGCGGCCGATCAGATAGAACAGCCAAGCCTGGTCACGATAGAACGTACCTTCGGTGATGCCATGATGCGTCTGGCAATCCTGCTTCAGCCGCGCGCACAGCGCGGAGAGGTTGGACGCACGAATATCGCTCGGCCCCAGCGTACTGACCGCATTGGTGAACATGTTCAAATGCATCCACATCTCGGTCGAGATCAGCGGCCGCAGCGAACGCGCGTTCTCGCGCGCCGCATGCGCGATCGAGACGATGGAATTCGGATTCTCCCGGTCGATGACATAGAAGCCGACGACATTTTCCTCCGACGCCACCTCATGCCGCTCGAAGAACCGTTCGTCGTCGGCGTTGATCTGCACGATCGAAAGCCAGCCGGTGCTGGTGCTGCGAGCGCGCACGAACGTTTCGGTCACGTCGATCAGGCGGGCCAGATTTTCGATCCGCTCCATGTAGCGCGCCAGCCAGATGGTACATTCGGCATAGCGCGACAACAGGTTGGGCATGCCGATGCCGCCCGGAGGAATATCGATCATGACAGGATTCATGATGCCAGCACCCACGTATCCTTCGATCCCCCGCCCTGCGAGGAATTGACCACCAGCGATCCCTTGCGCAATGCCACGCGCGACAGCCCACCGGGCAGCACCCAGGTCGAGTCCCCGGTCACCGCGAAGGGCCGCAGATCGACATGCCGCGCCTCGACCCCGGCCTCGCACAAGGTGGGGCAGACCGACAGATCGATCACCGGCTGACTGATGTAATTGGCCGGATCGGCCAGCAGGCTGGCGCGGAACGCCTCCAGTTCGGCCTTGGTCGCATGCGGCCCGATAATCAGCCCGTAGCCGCCCGATTCACCGACCGGCTTGACCACCAGATTGTCGAGATTGGCCAGCGTATAGGCCAGCCCCTCCGGCTCGGCACAAATATGGGTCTCGACGTTCGAGAGGATCGGCTCCTCACCCAGATAATAGCGGATGATGCGCGGCATGTAGGCATAGACGGCCTTGTCGTCCGCGACCCCGGTGCCGATCGCATTCGCGATCGTCACATTGCCCCGGCGATAGGCATCCACCAGCCCCGGCACGCCCAGCATACTGTCGGGATTGAACACATGCGGGTCGAGAAAATCGTCATTCAGGCGGCGATAGATCGAATGGACCGGCCGAGGCCCCGCCACGGTACGCATGAAGACGCGCCCGTTCTCCACCATTAGGTCGCGGCCCTCGACCAGCGGCACACCCATTTCGCGTGCCAGAAAGACATGCTCGAAATAGGCGGAATTGTAGATGCCGGGCGAGAGCAGCACCACCTGCGCATCCTGAACGCCGGCGGGTGCCGTTTCGGTCAGTGCGCGGCGCAGGCGCGGCCCGTATTCATCCACCGGCATCAGATCCAGCCCGACGGCCAGATCCGGCATGCTGCGCAGCATCATATGCCGGTTCTCGATGACGTAGGACACACCCGAGGGCGTGCGCGCATTATCCTCCAGAACCAGGAAGTTCCCAGCACCATCGCGGACCAGGTCGGTGCCGTTGATATGGACATAGACCCGTCCGGGAACGTCCAGCCCTTCCATCTCCGGCCGGTAGTTGGAATTTCCCAGCACCAGCCCGGCGGGCACGACGCCATCCTTCAGGATGCGCCGCTCGTGATAGATATCCCACAGGAAATGATTGATCGCGGCAACCCGCTGCTGCACCCCGCGTTCGACATGGTCCCACTCGGCGGCCGTCAGCACGCGCGGGATCAGGTCCACGGGCAGGATGCGGTCGATCGCGTCGCGATCGGTATAAACGGTGAAGGTAATGCCCAGATTATACAGGTCCGCCTCGGCGACGCGGGCCCTCTGGCGCAGTTCCGTCAGCCCGAAATGCGCCAGCCTGTCCCGGATCAGGGTCAGGCTGGCCGGCGGCGGGTCCCGCCGGTTCATCAGTTCGCAATAGAAATCCGGTGTATCATAGGACACGAACAGGCCCGGTCCCTGCTGCGTGTCGTCCTGCCCCAGATCGCCTCTGTGGTCGCTCATTGTCCCGTTTTCTCCCGTGCATGGCAGGAGATCAGGCGCGAAGGATTCATGTCCACCCCACCTGCTGGTCCGTGTTTCCGTTACAGCCAAGCAAGAATTTACGCCGCCGCCAAGGCCCAATCGGCATCATCGCCGTATTGCTATTATTCGGGGGCGAGCCCGCGTGAATTTCCGCTTTCCCCCCTGTGCGCGGCGGACCATGCTGGGCTACCGTTCCCGGAGCGGAATATCACTCTGGTTCAAGGTCGACGCATGACCCTGCATGTCGCACTGACGCATCGTACCGGTTATCAATACGACCGTCCCGTCTCGCTCGGTCCACAGACCATCCGGCTTCGTCCGGCTCCACACGCCCGCACGCCGATCGTGTCGTACGCGCTGCGGATCGAGCCAAAACCCCATTTCATCAACTGGATGCAGGACCCGTCGGGCAATTATCAGGCCCGGGTCGTGTTCCCCGAACGCGTGACCCATTTCGAGGTCACGGTGGATCTGGTGGCCGACATGGCCACGATCAATCCATTCGACTTTTTCCTCGAACCCGAGGCCGAGCACTGGCCGTTCGCCTACGACCCCGTGCTGGCCGGCGAACTGGCCCCCTACCGCGCCTGCGAGGAACCGGGTCCACTGCTGGCCGAATTGCTGGCTGGCGTCGACCCGAGCCGCCAGCGCACGGTGGACATGCTGGTGGCGCTCAACCAGCAGATCCAGCAGCGCATCGCCTATGTGGTGCGGCTGGAACCCGGCGTCTGGACACCCGAGGAAACGCTGGAACAGGGCAAGGGCTCGTGCCGCGACAGCGCCTGGCTGCTGGTGCAGATGCTGCGCAATCTGGGTTTCGCCGCGCGCTTCGTTTCCGGCTACCTGATCCAGCTCGTGGCCGACCAGAAGCCGCTGACCGGCCCCGAAGGCCCCACCGAGGACTTCACCGACCTGCATGCCTGGGCCGAGGTCTACCTGCCCGGCGCCGGCTGGGTCGGGCTGGACGCCACCTCCGGCCTGCTGACGGGCGAGGGCCATATCCCCCTCGCCGCAACGCCCGAGCCCGCCTCCGCCGCGCCGATCTCCGGCCTGGTCGGCAAGTGCGAGACCGAATTCGACTTCGCCATGGCCGTCACGCGGGTGCTGGAAACGCCCCGCACCACCCGCCCCTACGCCGATGCGCAATGGCAGGCGATCGTCGCGGCCGGGCGCGCGGTCGATGCCACGCTGGAAGAAGGCGCCGTCGGCCTGACCATGGGCGGCGAACCCACCTTCATCGCCGCCGACGACATGGACGCCCCGGAGTGGAACATCGACGCGCTGGGTCCGACCAAGCGCGCCTATGCGGGGCGCCTGCTGCGGCGCCTGCTGCCGCTCTGGTCGAAAGGGGCGGCGATCCAGCATGTGCTGGGCAAGCATTACCCCGGCGAACAACTGCCACGCTGGGCACTGCTATGCCACTGGCGCCGCGACGGCGAACCGGTCTGGACCGATCCCGCGCTCCTGGCCTCCGACGACGACACCGATACCGCGACCGAACAGGATGCCGCCGCCTTCTGCCGCGCGCTGGCCGAGCGGTTGCAGGTCGATCCCGGCCTCGTCAGTCCGGCCTATGAGGACATCCATTACTATCTGTGGCGCGAGCACCGGCTACCGGCCAACGTGATCGTCGAGGATTCCAAACTGCGCGACCCGCTGGAGCGCGAGCGCCTCGCCCGCGTCTACGGCCACGGACTGAACGTGCCGGTCGGCAGCGTGCTGCCGCTGCGCGTCGTGGTACGCGACGGCGTGCGCCGCTGGCAGTCCGGGCGCTGGTTCTTCCGGGGCGACCTGATGTTCCTGGTCCCCGGCGACGCACCGGTCGGCTTCCGCCTGCCGCTGCAAAGCCTCCTCTGGGCCAGCGAAGACAATATCGACCACGACATGGAGCGCGATCCGTTCGCCCCCGTGCCGCCGCTGCCGCCCCATCCCGCCCTGGCGCGCCGCGCCGGCCCCTCGGCTGGCGGCACGCGCCCCAGTTGGTCGGAGCAAAGCGTGCCCCCCGGACGCGCCGACAGGGCCGAGGCAGGCGAACAACCCGCCCTGTCGGACCTCCCGTCCCTGCCGCCCTATCCCGGCGGCGGCACCGGACGCATCCCGCTGGACCGCGCCATCGCCGCTCATCTGGTGGAAGTCGGGCGCGAGGAGCCCGAACTGGTCCGCACCGCGCTGGCCGTCGAGGCACGCGGCGGCCTCCTGCATGTCTTCTTCCCTCCCCTCTACGCGGCGGAAGACTGGCTGGATCTCTGCGCGGCGGTCGAGGACACCGCCCGCGCCTTCGGCCGCAAGGTGGTGCTGGAAGGCTACCAGCCGCCGCGCGACCCCCGCCTGCTCAATTTCTCGATCACGCCCGACCCCGGCGTGATCGAGGTCAACATTCACCCCGCCGCAAGCTGGGACGAGCATATCGGCCGCAGCCAGCAGCTATACGACGAAGCCCGCGCGGTCGGGCTGATCGCCGAGAAATTCATGGTCGACGGCCGCCATGTCGGCACCGGCGGCGGCAACCATGTGGTGATGGGCGCCGCCCGTCCCGCCGACAGCCCGTTCCTGCGCCGGCCGGACCTGCTGAAATCGCTGGTCGGCTTCTGGCACAACCATCCGTCGCTCTCCTATCTGTTCAGCGGCCTGTTCATCGGCCCGTCCTCGCAGCATCCCCGCGTGGACGAAGCCCGCGACGACAGCGTGGCGGAACTGGAAATCGCCTTCTCCCAGGTCCGGCCCGACCAGCCGACGCCGCCCTGGCTGACCGACCGGCTGTTCCGCAACCTGCTCGCCGACATCACCGGCAACACGCACCGCACCGAATTCTGCATCGACAAGCTCTACGCGCCGGAAACCTCGTCCGGCCGGCTGGGGCTGGTGGAATATCGCGCCTTCGAAATGCCGCCCCATCACCAGATGGCGGCGGCCCAGATGCTGCTAATGCGCGCCGCCGTCGCCGCCTTCTGGAAACAGCCCTACGAGCGGCGACTGGTACGCTGGGGCACCCGCCTGCATGACGATTTCATGCTGCCGCACTACGTCGGCCGCGATTTCACCGACGCCATCGCCGAACTGCGCGCGCTCGGCGCCCCGCTGGAAGCCGACTGGTTCGCACCGCACATGGCCTTCCGCTTCCCCGAAATCGGCACCGTCCCCCTTCTGGGCATGACGCTCGACCTCCGCCACGCACTGGAACCCTGGCACACCCTGGCCGAGGAACCGGCAGCCGGCGGCACCGTGCGCTATGTCGACAGTTCCGCCGAACGGGTCCAGGCCCGCGTCACCGGCTGGGTGGACGAACGCTACATCCTCGCCTGCAACGGCATCGGCGTGCCGCTGACCCGCACCGAACGCCAGGGCGAATATGTCGGCGGCGTACGCTTCAAGGCGTGGAACCCACCCAGCGCCCTGCACCCCACCGTCGGCGTGCAGACCCCACTGGTGTTCGATGTGTACGATACCTGGACCGGCCGCAGCATCGGCGGCCTGACCTACCACGTCGCCCACCCCGGCGGCCGCAACTACGAAACCCGGCCGGTCAACGCCAACGAAGCCGAAGCCCGGCGCCGCATCCGCTTCTTTCCGTTCGGCCATACCGTGGGGGCCATGCCGGCACCCGTTGTGCGGCGGTCGCTGGAACAGCCTCGGACTTTGGATCTGCGGCGGTTTTCCTGAGGGGGACATGACGCAGGGCGCTGCCCTGCACCCGGAAGGGGACAGTCGTCCCCTTCACCCCTTCAACTTCATTCATGATGAGGAATAGAAGATGATTCCGACCGGTAACACGGCCAGGCTGCGTGTTGGCGTTCTCTTTGGTGGCCGGTCGGCGGAGCATGCGGTCTCGGTTCTTTCCGCAACCAATGTCATGCGGGCACTTTCTCCCGAGAAATACGATGCCGTTCCGATTTTCGTCACCCGCGAGGGGCTGTGGATTCTAAGCTGTCTTGAGGACGGCACCCTCGCGCAACCATCCCATGGAACAGAACTCTGTTTCGTACCGGGCGGCCACGGGCGCGTGATCGCACTCCCGCCAGATGGTGCGCCCTACGCATTGCCTGGAATCGACATCCTCTTTCCCGTCCTGCACGGCCTTCACGGCGAAGACGGCGCAGTACAGGGCCTGGCCGAAGTCGCCCATGTGCCGCTCGCCGGCTGCGGCATTCCCGGATCGGCGAACGCCCTGGACAAGGACATCGCCAAAAGACTCTTCAACGAGGCCGGCATTCCTGCTGCCCGATCAGTCACGATCCACCCGCACGCCGTGCCGACCTTCGAAGAACTGGAACTTGCTCTCGGTCTGCCCGTCTTCATCAAGCCCGCCCGCCAAGGCTCCTCGGTCGGGGTCAGCAAGGTCTCGACCAGAGCGGATTATGAAGGCGCCTTGTCCGAAGGCTTCCGCCACGACACGAAGCTGCTTGCCGAACAATTCATTCAGGGGCGCGAGATCGAATGCGCGGTTCTCGAAGCCACCGACGGCACCCTGTTCGTCTCGCGAACCGGTGAAATCGTCCCGGCCGACCGCCACGGCTTCTATACCTACGATGCCAAATATATCGACAAGGACGGCGCCGGCCTGCATGTGCCAGCCGAGTTACCCGGCGAGACCGAGGATGCGATCAGAGCCCTCGCATCCCAAGCCTTCCGCGCCCTTGGCTGCGACGGCATGGCCCGCGCGGATTTCTTCCTGACACCCGACGGGCAAATCCTGGTCAACGAACTGAACACGATCCCCGGCTTCACCGATATCAGCATGTATTCCAAGGTGATGGCCGTCAGCGGAATCAACTACCCCGAAATTCTCGACCGCCTGATCGCCCATGGTCTGGCACGGGCAGGAAAAGCGTGCTGACGGCAGGATAACCCGCACTCGGCCTGCTCAGATTCAGTCGGATTATGGAGTTACGGCACCGAGCGGGCCAGATAGTTGTGGCGAAGCGAGGATTCCCGACTCGGCCCATAACGGCATTACGCCGCCCGACATAAGGGAAAATCTGGTCGGAGTGAGAGGATTCGAACCTCCGGCCCCTGCGTCCCGAACACAGTGCTCTACCAGGCTGAGCTACACTCCGAACTCGTGTGGGGGGCTATACATGCCCTCTCGACTCTCCGCAAGAGCCCGGGCGTCAACTATTCGCCCGAGCAGCGGTTTTTTGTCATGCCGCCGTCATATCCGGCCCCGGCGGAACCCTACAGCCGGCTGGCATCATCCACGACCGGGCTACGCACCACGGCCTTCAGATGCACCATCGTCGTGGCCACGTCAGGCACGACCGCGAACAGATCCAGCGCCGAGGCTTCCGCGAAACCGTTTTCCACCGCAGCCCGCAGCATGCCCAGCATCGGGTCGGCCCAACCGGCGACATTGACGATGAAGATCGGCTTGTCGTGCAGCTTCAATTGCCGCCAGGTCAGGATTTCCATCGTCTCGTCGAATGTACCCAGGCCTCCGGGCAGCACGACGAAGGCATCGGCCCGGGCAAACATCAACTGTTTGCGACTGTGCATCGAGTCCGTCACGGTCAGGTCGCTCACCCCCTGATGCATCACCTCGCGCGCTTCAAGAAAGGAAGGGATCACACCAGACACCGCACCACCGGCCGCCAGCGTCGCATCCGCCACCGCGCCCATCAGCCCGACATCGCCACCGCCATAGACCAACCGCATACCGGCTTCGCCAAGCTGCTGCCCCAGGTCCCGCGCAGCCTCCTGGAACGCTGGCCGGCCCCCGAAACGGGACCCGCAGAATACGGCAACGGCAACAACGGACATGGGTCGTTATCCTCCTGAAGATGGATCATGCACGCGATCCGCCCCGCGCCCCACAAAGACAGTCGCCATCAGGCGGCATCGGGGCGGGACCGCTCCCGCAGCAGCAGGGTGGCACCGACCCCGGCGCCGGTAAACAGGGCCGAGACCAGAAACATCGGACCATAGCCCAGGCTATGGATCACCAGCCCCAGCATCGGGCCGGAAAGGCCGATACCGATATCGAGAAAGACGCTGAAGGCCCCCAGCGCCGCCCCCCGGTTATGCGGGCCTGCGCGCGTCACCGCCTCCACCCCGAGGGCCGGAAAGACCAGCGAGAACCCGGCCCCGGTCAACGCGGCCCCCAGATCGGCCGAGAACACATCCGCGCTCCGCCAGAGCAGCAGCAGCCCGGCAACCTCGACCAGCAGCGACACCACCGCCACCTTCATCCCGCCGCGCAGGCCGATCTGGCGCGAGAAGAACAGCCGCACCAGAACGAAGACCAGCCCGAACACCATCAGCCCCACCGCCGCACCGTCCCAGTGCCGGTCGGCAAAATACAGTGACAGACAGGCCGAGATGGCCCCGAACCCAACCGACCCGCAGGCCAGCACGATGCCGTAAGGCAAAACGCGCCAGAAGACCTGGGAGAACGGCATGACCTCGCCCCCCTTGGCAATCGGCGGCACGGCGGCATATCGCGTGGCCAACGCCAATCCGAACGCAGGCAGCAGCGCCGAGAGCAATCCCACCCCCGCCAGCCCACCCAGCATCCCATGGGCCTGTGCCAGCACCGCGCCCACCGGCGCCCCGAAGGCGATACCGCCATAGGAAGTGATGCCGTTCCAGGAAATCACCTGCGCCGTCCGTTCCGGCCCGACACGCCCGATATTCCACAGGATGGCCCCGGTCGCGGTCCAGCTTTCACCCACCCCCATCAGGATGCGGCTGGCAATCAGCAGCAGCATGGCCAACCCGGCCCGATGCATGAACAGGCCCGACAGCATCAGCGCCAGCCCCGCCAGCACGCAGATCGCAAGCCCGATCACCACCGCCGGCTTCGCGCCCCGCTCGTCCACGAACCGGCCCGCCTGCGCGCGCGAGGCGAAAGTCGCCAGATATTGCAGCGACACGGCCAATCCGGCGATGACGGTATTATAGCCCAGCGTGCCATGCACAAAGAGCGGGATGACCGCCAGCGGCAGACCGATATCGACGTAGCAGATCAGGTTGAACAGAACGACGGCGAGAATTCGCAGCGTTGGGTTGGCCGGCCCGCTCCGTAAGACAGTCATGACGAGGTGTACACTCCGGTTACTGCAATACCATACGGGCCGACAACGCCATTCGCCAAGCATGGCCACCCCACGCCATGATGGAAACGCCACCACGAGAGGAACTTCCCGCATGACCCCCGACAGCCCCATCCCCATCCCCGAAGATACGGGCGGCTTCGTCACCCTCTCCTCGCGGATCGCCTACGAAAATCCATGGACCCGCGTGCGCGAGGACATCATCCGCCGGCCGGATGGAGGCGAAGGACTATACGGCGTGGTCGAGCGGGGGGATTTCGTCGTCATCCTGCCGCTGGGCGAAGGGCCGGACGGCCCCACCGTGACGCTGGTGCGCCAGTATCGATACCCGATCCGGGCGCGGTTGTGGGAACTGCCGATGGGCATGTGGGAATATCGGCCCGACGCCGATCCCGAAACGGTGGCAAGGGGTGAACTGGAAGAAGAAACCGGCCTGCATGCCGAACGACTGCGCCATGCGGGCATCCTGTATCAGGGGGCCGGCTATTCCACCCAACGCGGCCATGTCTATCTGGCGACCGGCCTGACGCAGGGCATGCCCCGACCAGAGGCAACCGAGGCGGACCTGACCAGTCACACGATGAAACTGACTGAACTGGACCGGATGATTCGCGATGGCGAAATCACCTGCATGGTCACGCTGGCCGCGCTGGCCCTGATCCGCGCGCGCGACTGGCTGTAGTAACCCGTCCGGGAACCGGAGCTGGCGAGATACGCGCACCAGCCCCCATTCCCGAATGATCCCCGGCCTCAGCGCGCGGGCGGCGCGGCCGGCGGAGCGGGCTGGGGCGGGGCCAGGGTCAGCGTGTTGTCGGCACGGTTCAGGTCCGGAATGTCATGCCCCGGATCGAGGGTAACCGCCTGGGGTGTGCGCGAGCCGGGAATCGTCAGTTCGATCTCGTTGCGCAGGTACCAGGCTTCGGTCGGGATGGTCAGGCGCGCGTTGGTGCCATCGGTATAGCTCACCTGCAACGTCACCGGCAGCGGCAGCCAGCCCTTGTTGTCCACCGTCACCAGCAGGCCGGGCGCCGCGCCCTCGCCGGTCGGCGTGGCGGACTTCACCGCATAATCCGGCCCCCAGTTGTTGAAATACCAGCCCCGCCAGAACCACGACAGATCCTCGCCCGTCTCGCTGTCCATCAGCCGGAAGAAATCCGAAGGCGTGGGGTGGCGATAGGCCCACATCGCAATGTAACGACGGAAGGCACGGTCGAACCGCTCCGGACCCAGGATCTGCTCGCGCAGCAGCTTCAGCCCATAGGCGGCCTTGAAGTAGGTGACCGGATGCCGATAGTGCTCGGGGATCAGGTCCGAAGGTGTCATCAGGCGCGGCGCGGCCGGGTCGCGCAGCACCGGGAGGATATCCTCGGCCGGCTTTCCGGTAGCGGGCGCGAACTCCACATCGTGCTTAGGCGCGAACTCGCCGGAATTGAAATCGTCCGACGCATAGGTGTCGATAAAGGTGTTGAATCCTTCGTCCATGAACGCATGGCGGCGTTCGTTGGAGCCCACGACCATCGGGAACCAGTCATGGCCCAGTTCATGCGCCGTGACCCAGAACAGTTCCGGGTCCTTGTCGCTCATGCCGTCGAAAACGATGCCGGGATACTCCATCGCCGCGCCATGCCCGCCCAGATTGATCGCGTTCGGCCACGGATAGGGGTACCAGCGACGCGAGAAATATTCGATCGCGTATTTCACATACGACGTGGAGCGGTCCCACTGATGCGGTCCCGCGCCTTCCACCGGATAGGCCGACATCGCCAGACGCGGTACCGGCGCATGACCCGGCTCGACCACCACCGGCGGCAGGTTCAGACGCGCCGCATCCCACAGGAAGGCCGGCGAGGCCGCGAACGCCACGTCGCGCGTGTTGTTCATGCGGAAATGCCAGGTCTTGGTACCGGTCTGGGCCGGATGGCTCTTGGGGTCGTGGATATCGGCTTCGGTGCGGATCATCACCCGCTCGTCGCTCTTCGCGGCCTGCGCCAGCCTGTCGCGCTCGGTCTGGGTCAGCACATCGGCCTGGTTGAGCAGCGCGCCGGACCCGACCACGGTAAAGTTCCACGGCACGGTCACGCTGTAATCGATATCGCCGTAGTCCAGAAAGAACTCCTGTCCCAGATAGGGCGCGGTATCCCAGCCGCGAACGTCGTCATAGACGGCCATGCGCGGATACCATTGCGCCACCTCGTAGATATCGCCGTTGCGGGTGGAACTGACGGCGGTGCGCCCGCCCGAGGGGCCGGGAATGGTATAGTGCCAGACGATCTTCAGCCGGATCTTGCCGCCCTTGCCCTCCAGCGCCGTGGGCAACGGCACCTGCATCCGCGTGTCGGAGATGACGGGCGTAACCGGGATGCTCTTGCCGTCCTGTTCGATCGACACGCTTTCGATCACATCGCCATCGGTATGATCGCCATGGCGCTGCGGATTGACGAAATTGCCGCGCGAACCGTCACGATAGATATTCTGGTCGAGCTGCACCCACAGCACGTCCAGCGCATCGGGGCTGTTATTCGCGTAGGTGATGATTTCGCTGCCAGAAAGCAGGCGGTTGGTGGGGTCGATCGCCGCCTTGATCTCGTAATCGACGCTGTTCTGCCAATAGGCGCCACCCGGCACGCCACCGGCCGACCGCGTGCTGCCGGCCGGCATCGGATAGGCCAGCGGGGCGAAGATACGGGCCGGATCCGGCGGCGGCATGGCGGATGCGGCGGCCGGTGTCGCCTCTTCGGCAAGCGCGGGCGCCACGCCGCCCACGATCAGCATGGCGACGCCCAGCACACGCCCGATCGCGGTCATGGTACCGGCGATCCCCGGCTGAAACCCTGGCCTGATGGACAGGCGTGGACATGGACGGTGGTACGGCACGATCAGGACCTCTCGGGGAAAACAGATTCTTTCCCCGAGGCTAACGGAATTGCAGCGCGGACGTAACCCGTCCCCACCCCGCGTCGTATCAGCCGAGCGCCTGCTGGATCGGCCCCAGATAGGCGGCCAGGCTCACCCGCAGCGGCATCAGATAGACATGCCCCCCCGCCGCCCGGACGGCACGGATCGCCCGAACCGCGAATGCAATGTTGGCTTCCAGCGTCAGGTCGAACCCGTGGGGAAAAACGACATGGTTCGTCGTCTCCCAATAAGAGCGCGATTTCGGCCCGATAACCGGCGAGAGCCCCCAGAATACGGTTTCCCCCTCCAGCCAGCCCATGCACAGCTCCAGCATCCGCATGTCGAACACCGGCTGGGTAAAGAAGCCGGCGGCCCCGGCCTCCTTCTTGCGCGTCACCGCCTCCATCTCCCGCCAGGGCGCATGCCGCCACGGGTCGAAGGCGGCATAGACCGTCAGATGCGGCGCCTCGCGGCGATAGCGGCGGATCACGCTTTCCGACGAATTGGGAAAGGTCCGGCGGCTCAGATCGGCCGGCGGATCGCCCCGCACCACCAGCACTTCCGTCAGCCCCGGAATATCCACCCCCGGCAGCGGGCCGTCAGGGTCGATATCGATGGCCCGGATATGCGGCACGACACGCGGCAGGACCGGTTGCAGCAGCGGCACCGCCTGCCACCCCTGCATCGGAAAGCGCATCAGGCTGGGCACATTCAACGTGTCGGCCAACGGAAAATGCGTGCGAACCTGCTGCGCGTCGCGCAGCAGGGCCTCCGCATCGCGCGGAATCAGTTCGACCGACAGGCGCATCGTCATCCCTCCGCCGCCCTCAGGCCGCGCCGACAATGCGCCGGGCAGCCGCCAGGGTATTGTTCAGCAGGCAGGCGATCGTCATCGGCCCGACACCGCCCGGCACCGGGGTAATCCGCCCCGCACGGGTCACGGCCTCATCGAACGCCACGTCACCCACCAGCCGCGTCTTGCCGTTGGGCAGCGAAATACGGGTGATGCCCACATCGATCACGGTCGCGCCGGGCTTGATCCAGTCGCCGCGCACCAGCCCGTTGCAGCCGGTCGCCACCACCAGGATATCGCCCTGCCGCGCCAGCGCGGCGGGGTCGCGCGTGTCGATATGCGCGACCGTCACGGTGCAGCCCTCGGCCAGCAGCAGCCGCGCCATCGGCCGCCCCACCAGATTGGACGCGCCGATGATCACCGCATGCAGGCCCCGCAAGTCGCCCAGTTCCGCTTTCAGCAGCATCAGGCAGCCCAGCGGCGTGCAGGGCACGATACCCGGCTGGCCCAGCGCCAGCCGGCCGGCATTCACCTCGCCCAGACCGTCCACATCCTTGTCGGGATGAATGGCATTCGTCACCGCCACCGGGTCCAGCCCCGCGGGCAACGGCAACTGCACCAGGATGCCGTGAATTTCCGGGTCCTGATTCAACCGCCCGATCAACGCCAGCAACTCGCCCTGCGACGTGGTTTCGGGCAGCATGTGCATGAACGAGCGCATGCCGGCGCGATGGGTCTGGAGCGCCTTGTTGCGCACATAGACCTCGCTGGCCGGGTCGTTGCCTACCAGCACCACCGCCAGACCGGGCGTCACCTGATAGCGGTCATGGAACGCGCGGACCTCCTGTGCGATCGTCTGCGTCAGGTTCGCCGCGAATGCCTTGCCGTCGATCAGGCGCGCGGACGGGTTGCGAACGGACGCTGTTTCGGCGGAAGCTGGCTCGGTCATGCGGCACTCCGGACAACGGGAACGGAAAGAGCAGGGGAATAGCGTGGTGGAGCAGATACGCAAGAACTTCAGCAGCGACAATGTCGTTCCGGCCTGTCCCGCCGTGATGTCCGCCCTGGCCGCCGCCAACGCGGATGCCGCCCCCGCCTATGGCGGCGACGCCTGGACGGCGCGACTGGACGACGTGGTGGCGGATATCTTCGAACACCCGGTCAAGGTCTTCCCCGTCGCCACCGGCACGGCGGCGAACGCGCTGGCGCTGGCCGCCCTCGCGCCCCCCTATGCCGCGATCCTGTGCGACGAAAGCGCCCACATCGCCCAGTCCGAGTGCGCGGCACCGGATTTCTTCACCGGCGGCGCCCGGCTGGTCACCATCCCGTCCGAAGACGGGCGCATGACACCGGAGGCCCTGTCCTACAAGCTCGGCCGCCTGCCCGCCGACGACGTGCACAATCCCCTGCCGACGGCACTCAGCCTGACCCAGGCCACCGAATGGGGCACCGTCTACCCGCCCGCCCACATCGCCGAACTGACGGCCAGAGCCCGAAGCCGGAATCTCGCGGTGCATATGGACGGCGCTCGCCTGGCCAACGCCATCGCCCATCTGGGCTGTAGCCCGGCCGAAGCGACATGGAAGGCCGGCATCGACGTGCTGTCGCTGGGCATGACCAAGAACGGTGCCATGGCCGCCGAGGCGGTGGTCTTCTTCAACCCGGCACACGCCGAACAATTCGCCCGCCGCCGCAAGCGCTCCGGCCATGACTGGTCCAAGCAGCGGTTCCTGAGCGCGCAGATTCTGGCATGCCTGGAAGACGATCTGTGGCTCAACAACGCCCGCCACGCCAACGCCATGGCACAACGCCTGGCCGGCGGCCTGTTCCGCCACCCCGGCTCGCGGATGCTCTACGAAACCCAGGCCAACGAAATCTTCGTCCTGCTGCCCGACCGGGCGATCGCCCATCTGCGCGCTGCGGGATTCGCCTTCCACGACTGGGACACGCCGGAAGGTGTGGATGGCACCGTCATCCGCCTGGTCACCAGCTATTACACCCGCATCGAGGATGTTGACGCGCTTCTGGAGACACTTTCGGAAATCTAGTCTTATTTTCGGTTCTTTTCAAAAGAAGAACAGAAAATCCCTTACCCGTTCAGCAACCGTGCGCCCGGAACGGCGCCGCCCCCCCCCCTGTCTGTTGGTGATGTGCGAGGATGTATAGCGGAAGGGAGCCCGTCCCCCCCGAGGGTCTGGAGCCCGTTTGGGAGCATGGGTCCCTTCCGCCTTTGCTCAACCCTGAACAGTTGCTTGGGACTTTCGATCCCGCATGACATGGACAGGAGCCCTCACCATGCCACAGCCCGTCATCGGCTGCGATCTTTCGCGCGCCTTCC
>NZ_JABEQN010000017.1 GCF_014174165.1 Gluconacetobacter dulcium
TGGCGCGTGCCCAAAATTCGGTTTCCTGTTACGAAAACAGATCAGAACCGCTCGCAACCAGCTGACGGCGCTCCGTCAGACCGCCCCACATCAGCGTGTGAGAAATGCGGGCTAAGCCGCCTGCTCAGTAACCGCGTTGGCGATCGACCAGCCCGACCGGCGCCTCGCCCCGTTGCAGGCATTTCAGGTTCTCGATCACCTGGGCGGCGGCGCTGGCCGGCGTCGTGTCACTGGCGACATGCGGCGTGATGGTCACACCGGGATGGTCCCAGAACGGATGATCCACGGGCAGCGGCTCCGGCGTCGTGACATCCAGAATCGCATGGGACAACTGGCCGGACGCCAGCGCATCGAGCAGATCCTGCTCCACCAGATGGCCGCCGCGCCCGCAATTGATCAGCGCCGCCCCGCGCGGCATGGCGTCGAAATGGGCTGCCGAGAGGATACCGCGCGTCTCGTCGGTCAGCGGCAGCAGACAGATCAGAATGTCGGTCCGGGCGAGGAACGGCTGAAGCCCTTCCGCCCCGGCAAAGCACATCACGCCGTCGAGCACATGCCCCCCCCGGCTCCAGCCGGCGCAATCGAAACCGAACAGCCGCAGGCGCTCCAGCAGGGCGCGCCCCAGCACGCCGAGCCCCAGCACGCCCACCCGCCGGTCGCGCGCCAGCATATCAGGCAGGCCCTTCCATTCATGGGCCGCCTGCGCCCGCTGATAGGCCGGAATCCGCCGATGCAGGGCCAGCGTGGCCCAGGTGCCATATTCCACCATCATCCCCGTCAGCGCCGGATCGACGATCCGCACCAGGCTGACGGTCTCCGGCAGGTCCAGCGAAAGAAACTGATCGACCCCGGCACCCTCCGAGAAGATAACCCGCAGGTTGGGAAAACGCTGCACGAGATCGGGCGGCGCTTTCCAGGTCAGCAGCGCGGTGATTTCCGCCGGGTCGCCGCATTCGGGCCATACCCGGATATCGAGATCGGGGGCCGCCTGATGCAGCGCCGTGCGCCAGGCCGCCGACCGGTCGCGTGAAGTTCTGACAAGCAACGCCATTTCATGCTATCCCGCGATGCGCCCGGCCACGATATCGGCGCCGGAAACCCGTGATTTATGGGCCATTTCTCCCGCTCGCGGCAAGCGCCCAGCCGCCGGCGTCAGGATGCGTCCAGCGCGAGGGCGAACTGCGTGCCCGATGCGGCGGTTTCCCCATCATCGAGGTTCGAAAGCGTCACCCCCAGCAGGCGCACCCCCATTTCGGGCGGAAAGAACGGCCGCATCAGCCCCACCGCCACCTCCCGCAATGCGGCGCGGGAGGCAAGAGGCGCGGCGAGCGAACGAGCCCGGCCAGTATGACGAAAATCGGCATAACGAACCTTCACCGTAACCGTGCGCCCGCCCAACCCCCGCTTGGCGCAAGCCTCCCACACCCGGTCGACCAACAGATCGAGCACAGGCAGGGCCTGCTCCCAATGATGGATATCCTGCTCCAGCGTACGTTCGGCGCCGATGGATTTGCGCTTGCGGTCGGGCTCCACCGGCCGCTCGTCCACCCCGCGCGCGATGCCATGATAAAACGCGGCGGCCCGACCGAAATGGCGCGCCAGACGCTCCATGTCCCACGCCCGCAGATCCAGCCCGGTGCGGATGCCCAAAGCGTGCATGCGCGCCGCCGTGGCGGGGCCGATGCCGTGGAACCGCTCGACCGGCAGGGCCTCGACAAAGCGCGGCCCCATGCGCGGAGTAATGACATATTGCCCGTTGGGCTTGCGGACATCCGATGCCAGCTTGGCCAGGAATTTGTTGTACGACACGCCGGCCGAAGCCGTCAGCCCCGTCTCCGCCCGGATCGCGGCCCGGATTTCCTCGGCAATCGCGGTGGCGGACGGATGCGCGATCAACGATACCGTGACATCCAGATAAGCTTCGTCGAGCGAAAGCGGCTGGATCAGCTTCGTATAGCGGGCGAAAACAGCGTGGATCTGGGCCGAAACCGCCCGATAAACATCAAAGCGCGGCGGCACGAAGACCAGTTCGGGGCATTTGCGCCGCGCGGTGACCGATGGCATGGCCGAACGCACGCCATATTGCCGGGCCTCGTAACTGGCGGCGGCGACCACGCCGCGCTGCCGACTGCCGCCGACGGCGACCGGCCGCCCCCGCAAGGCCGGATCGTCCCTCTGCTCGACCGACGCATAGAACGCGTCCATGTCGACATGGATGATCCGCCGGATCACGGGCGCCGCCTCTTCCCATCCCGCCACGACTTTACCCGCGAGACCGGAAAGGCACCGCCCCGGCGCGCGGCCGGGACGGAGACTGGAGGCTCAGTTCTTGTTGCAAAACACTTTCTTGACCACGAAGGCCAGCGCCGCAACCAGACCCACGGCCAGGAGCCCCTTCACGCAGGGGGACTTGATCTTACAATTCGTCGGACATTCAGCCATCGGTCTCACTTCCTTGGATGCGACAATCGGGGCGCACTGCCCCGGTGCCTACGGTATTTTATCCGCCTCTCCTTCCCCCTGACTAGTGCCGGAAAACCGGATTCGTCCAGATTTACGTTTCTTAACCTCAGATAAATCAATATTTTAGCGGCCATCCATGCGAAAAGAGGCCCCCATGCACCGATGGCGTGCATAAAGCCGGGTGCTAGCCTGCGAGCGGACGCACCGTATCGCATACGGCCGGGTCGCCATCCGGGGCATAGGGCAGACGCAGCACATCACGCAGATAATCGCGCGTGGCCCGACACACGGCGTCCGGGGTGCGCGAGCGCAGCGGCGAGGCGATCACATGACTGTCGGCCTGCGGAAAATCCACCTGACGGCGCAGGGCCGCCGGCGTGCCCAGTTGCCCGAACATCTCCCTCATCGCCGGCACCTCCACCGTCGGGTCGGTATGCGCCGGATCACGATCGTAATAACCGAGGAAGACCGGCGCCGTGACCTGGTGAAACACCGGCGCGACCATCCGCCCGCGCGTCAGTTCGGCCAGCGCGACATAGCCATCGACATGCACATCCCCGGTCCAGACCGGCCCCAGCGCGGGAGCATGCGTCACGTCATGGCCGTGATTATGCACCAGCCACATCAATTGCAGTCCCCACGGCCAGAACAGCGGGTCCAACTGGTTCCCCCGTTCGCGCACCAGTGGCGACCACAGAACCAGCCCGGAGAGCGCCTGCGGAAAGCGCGCCGCGAGATCCAGCGCCAGGGCGCCGCCGGTGGAGGTGCCGATCACGATCACCCGCTCGCCGATCGCCCCGCCGATCGCCAGTGCCCGCGCCGCCCCCTGCGCCAGCCGCTCCGCCGTCAGGCCACGCATGGCGTCCGGCGCCTGTAGCCCATGGCCCGGCAGACGCGCCAGATAGAGATTGCAGCCGAACAGACGCGCGAGATCGGCATGAACCGGCGCGCCCTCGCCCTGGCTGGCGGTGAAACCATGCAGATAGACGATGGCGCAGGCGGTGCGCGCAGGATGCGCCGGATCGGCCCAGACGATCCGCGCTTCAGCACCGGGCCGCAGGGGGCCGGCCGCCGCTTCACCAGCCGCGATCCACGCCGTCAGCGCGGCGGGGTCGGAGGGCACGGCCGGCATTGCGAGCGCACCGTTCCACGGCCGCACACGCGGCCCCAGCCCGACCACCAACCCGATCACCAATCCCAGCATCGCCGCCAGGAGAACGATCCGTCGCGCCCTCATCGCCGACTCCCAATTTTCAAGTCCACGCATTGCGCCCTATACTGAAATGGCCGCCGAAAAAAGAACGCTCTTTCCATATTTTATGAATATTTCATCATTCTCCGCCTTCCTCCACACTGCTGCGACATGGAAGCGTTCATGATTTCGATCATGTCACGGTATGGCCCACCTGGTGTTGCTGTCCCGTATCGCGACATTTCCGAGCATAACGGTCAGGCTCCGCCCGAACCCGGAAGGGTACAGTCGTCCCCTTCATCCCTGCTCGTTGCCCGAGAAGAAATTTTCGAAGACGACTGCCTTGGGTGGGTGCGGGCCGAAGCCTCGCGCACTCATTCCCCGGCTAACGGATAGTGACAGACCACTTCACGCCCATCCGCCAGGGCATGCAGCACCGGCGGATCGACCCGGCATCGGTCGCGCACCACCGGGCAGCGCGTGTGAAACCGGCAGCCCGGTGGCGGTGCGATCGGGCTGGGCACGTCGCCGCGCAATGGCGGCGGCAACCCTTCCTTGCGCACCACCGGCTCGGGCACGGCAGCGATCAGGGCGGCGGTGTAGGGATGGGCCGGATGGTGCAGCACGGCGTCGGCCTCGCCCAGTTCGACGATCGCGCCCAGATACATGACCGCAACGCGGGTCGAAATCTGCCGCACCACCGCCAGATCGTGCGCGACGAACACATAGGTCAGCCCCAGCCGGTCACGCAGATCCATGAACAGATTCACGATCTGCGCCTGGATCGACACATCCAGCGCCGCCACCGGCTCATCGGCGACCACCAGCCGGGGGGAAAGCGCCAGCGCGCGGGCGATGTTGATCCGTTGCCGCTGGCCGCCGGAAAATTCGTGCGGATAACGCTCCAGCGCCGCCTGCGGCAGGCCCACCAGATCCATCAGTTCCGCCAGCCGGGCGGCGATATCGGCCCGACTGCGCCGCCCGCCGCCGGGGGCGGGATGCACCCGCAACGGCTCGGCAATCAGGTCGCCGACCCGGCGACGCGGATTCAGCGCGGCATAGGAATCCTGAAACACCATCTGCATGTCCTGCCGCAGCGGGCGCAGGCGCCGCTCGGGCAGCGTGGTGATGTCGGTGCCATCGAAGACGACGCGCCCGCTACTCGGCTGCACCAGCCGCAGCAGGCAGCGGCCGAGGGTCGATTTGCCGCAACCGGACTCGCCCACCAGCCCCAGCACCTCGCCGGGCCGGACGGCGAGCGACACCCCATCGAGCGCGCGCAGCACCTGCCCGCGCCCGACGCGGTAGGTCATGCGCAAATCCTCCGCTGCAATCAGCGGAGATGGCGGAGCGTCCGGCCGGGTGGTCATGCACGCATCTCCGAAACGAAACGCGGCGGCAGCGGGCGCCCCTCGGCCGGCAGCACACAGGCGACATCCTGCTCCCCGCACGCAACCAGCGGCGGCCGCACGGCGCAGGAATCCTGCACATAGACGCAGCGCGGCGCGAAGGGGCACCCGGCCGGGCGCTCGGCGGGGGCCGGCGGACTGCCGGGAATGGAGGGCAGACGCGCCGGACGCGGCCCATGCAGCGGCGGAATCGAATCCAGCAACGCCGCCGTGTACGGGTGCCCCGGCTGCGCGAACAACGCGCCGGTCGGCCCGCGCTCGGCCACCAGCCCGCTATACAGCACCAGCGTACGGTCGCAGGTCTCGGCCACCACGCCCATGTCGTGGGTGATCAGCAGCACCGACGACCCGTATTCCCGCCGCAACCCGCGCAGCAGGTCCAGGATCTGCGCCTGCACCGTCACATCCAGCGCCGTCGTCGGTTCGTCGGCGATCAGCAGCGCCGGATTGCACGACAGCGCCATCGCAATCATCGCCCGCTGGCGCAGACCGCCGGAAAGCTGGTGCGGATGGCGCCCGGCCACCCGCTCGGGGTCGGGCACGCCCATATCGCCCAGCAGACGCACGGTGCGCGCGCGCGCATCGGTGCGCGATATCTTCTGATGGGCGCGGATCTGTTCGTCGATCTGCCGCCCGACCGTATAGACAGGCGTAAAGGCCGTCATCGGGTCCTGAAAGATCATCGCGATCTCACGCCCGCGCAACGCGCGATAGGCGCGCGGCGCCAGTCCCACCAGTTCGCGCCCGCGAAAGCGCACCGACCCGCTGACGCGCGCGCCCGGCACGTCGATCAGCCCCATGACCGCCAGCGAGGTCACGCTCTTGCCCGAGCCGGACTCGCCCACGATACCCAGGATTTCCCGCGCGCCCAGCGTAAAGGATACGGATTCGACGATCGGCACCAGCCGCCCGCCGATGGGCAGCGCCACCGTCAGGTCGCGCACCGCCAGCAGCATGTCACCGTCCATCGCGCACCCGGGGGTCAAGGAAGAGATACAGCATGTCCACGACGGCATTGGCGATCACGACGAACACCGCCGAATACATCACCGTCGCCATGATCAGCGGCAGGTCGAGGTTCGACAGCGCCTGATAGGTCAGCCGCCCAACGCCCTGCAAACCGAACACCACCTCCGTCAACAGCGCGCCACCGCCCACCAATTGCGCGAAATCCAGCCCGAACAGCGAAACGAACGTGATCATCGACGTGCGCAGCCCATGGACCAGCAGCACCCGCACGGGCGACAGCCCCTTGGCACGGGCGGTACGCATGAAATCCTCGCTCTGCACCGCCACCAGATCGGCACGCAGCACGCGGCTGTAAATGCCCACGAACAGCACCGCCAGCGTCAGCCACGGCAGGACCAGCGCGCGGAACCAGCCCAGCGGGTCCTCGGTCAGCGGCACATAGCCCAGCCCCGGCACCCAGGAAAACAGCCAGCTATCGTGATAGCGGCTCTGCGTGACCAGATTCACCACCTGCCCCAGCCAGAAGACCGGAATCGAAATCCCGACCAGCCCCAGCATCATCAGGCCGCGATCCACCCAGCCGCCACGCAGAGCCGCCGCCGTCATGCCCATGGCCACCGACAGCACCACCCAGATCAGCGCCGCGCCGGAAACCAGCGACACCGTGACCGGCGCCGCCTCCAGAATCTCCGGCACCACCTTCTGCCCGCGATTGACGTAGGAGGTCAGATCCCGCGTCACGAACAGCTTTTCCATCATCCGCGCATATTGCACCGGCAAGGGCCGGTCGAACCCGTATTCCACGCGCACCCGCGCCATCGTCTCGGGCGAGGCATTGCGGCCGGCGATGCGCGCCGTCGGGTCCGCTCCCGGCGTGGCGAAGAACACCAGGAACACCAGCACCGAAATCCCGAACAGCACGAACAGCGTCTGGCCCAGACGCCGCAGGACGCTCATGACCATCAGCCGCGCTCCCGCCCGCTGTCGCGCACATCCAGCGCGTCGCGCATGCCGTCCCCCAGCACGTTCAGCGCCAGCACCACGATCACGATCGCCAGCCCCGGCGCGATGGCCACCATCGGGCGGGTATAGATCAACCCCTCGCCATCCTGGATGATCGTCCCCCACGACGCGCCGGGCGCCTGCACGCCGATGGAAAGGAACGACAGCGCCGATTCCGCCATCATCGCCAGCGCCATCATCAGCGGCGCCAGCACCACCAGCGTGCCGGTGACATTGGGCAGGATATCCCGCAGCACGATGCGATAACCCGGCACCCCCAGCGCCCGAGCGGCGGTGACGAACTCCGCCCGACGCAACGTCATCACCCGCCCGCGCACCGGCCGCGCCGCATAGGGCACATAGACCAGCGCGATGATGCAGATCGGGATCAGCAGATTATCGCTGCCGATCACGATCGGCCCCAGCTTCAGCCCCTGGCTGACGGTCACGATGGAAAGCGAGATCGCGAACAGATAAACCGGCACCGCCCACATGATGTCCATGATGCGCGACAGCACGGCATCCACGATCCCCCCGACATAACCGGCGACGATGCCCACGACGGCCGCCAGCACGATGCACAGCGCGGCGGCACAGAAGGCAATCAGCAGCGAGGTCCGCCCGCCATAGAGCAGGCGCGCCGCCAGATCCCGCCCCTGGCTGTCCGCCCCCAGCAGGTCGGCCGAGGCGCGCCAGGTCGGTCCGATCGGCGACAGGCCCAGATGCAGCGGATTGTCATTGGGCTGCATGATATCAACGCTGCGCCCGTCGATCGTCACCGCCCCCGCGACGTTGGAGGTAAACGGATCGGTATGCGCCACGTCGCGCGCATAAAGCGGCGCCATCAGGCACGCCGCCGCCACCGCCAGCAGCACCGCCAACGCCACCATCGCCGCCCGATCGCGCACCAACCGCCGCCCGGCGCGGCGCCACGGCCCGGCTGGTCTGGGCGTATAAGACGCCGACGATGCAGCCGGCATATTCATAGGGGCAACCGCATCAACTCGACTTTCCGCATTCTGGAATGTGTCGCGGCTATATCGCTGGCCAGAAGATATCCTCCAATGCGACGAACGACAGGGCGTTGCCGATGGCCAGAATGGTGCGCCCAGAGAACGCGACGCTGGTCCAACATTCTTTCCGCAAGGACCGATAGCCCCCCCCAACAGGACCGATCTGCCCCGGATTCCGCCAGATGACAGAGGCTCCGGCAGCGGCGCGCCAGAGCATATAGCCACGATTGCGGCATTCCCCAATTTTTTGCCTATGACGGCATCTGAAGCGCGCGATGCGCTGGGTGATCGGATCGGTCATGACGGCGGATGATAATCCGGCCACCCGGCGGATGTCACTGCTTGCCGATTCCTGCAGAGTGACCACCTCTTCGCTTCTCCGATCCTCAAGGCATCCCGGCATTCGGGCGCGCAGGTGTTCCGTCGCTCCGGCCGACGAGTCGCATATCCCCAATCCCCATATAGGGCACCGTGCCTGGATTGCGTTTCCATCATAAATCTGACGTCTACCGACACTATCCATCACGACATGGCTTCAGAGCCCCATGACATTCACAGAAAACGTTTCAATTTTATGGATAACATGCACGTAGCGGACCAAACCCACGGAGGCCCGTTTCTTATAAATAACAAAGGGAGTCAACGGAATTTGACCGGTGGAGAACAGTACGCCGCCCCGGAGCCGTCATCCGACAGAAGGCGGAACGATCCGCTGAGCAATTTTGCGGATCACAAAACTGCTGCGAATATGGGCGACATGCGGCAGTGTCGACAGTTCGTCGCGGTAAACCCGATCATAGTCGTCAATCGACCTGACATGCAGGATAAGGATAAAATCCGTATCCCCCGAAACAAAATAGCAATATGTTACGGACGGACAGCGGACCGCCACATTTTCGAAATCGTCGAGCGCTTGGCCAGTTTGGGACGTCAATTCGATCCGGACAAGGACCGTGACGCCCATTCCAAGACGTTCCAGATCAATGGTGGCGGTATATCCCGTAATAACGCCCGTTTCTTCGAGTATTTTTCTACGACGAGCCGATGCGGTACTGGAGAGATGGATTTTTTCTCCCAACTGGACGTCGCTGACTCGTCCATTGGCGGCGACTTCGCGTAGGATTCTGAAATCGGTGCTATCGAGAGCAGACGTGACGGCATTCATCAAAAAAAGCCCTTATCTTAGCGAGATTCGAATATTTTGCGGCCAAAATTACCGATATCGTTACTATCACGTTATGTTATCCCATAAGCAAGTCATTTTGAACCGTTTCTTCCGCACTCTGGAAACACACGCGCTTGTCCCCATGAACGCTCTCCTCCGGACCGAAAACGCTGGAAGGCAACAAGGCAACCATGAAAGGCTTCATCATGACCGAAACAGCGCTCAAGCGCTTCTTTCGTTCGCCCCTCGACGAGACCGACCCAGAGATCGCGGCGGCGATTGCCGGCGAAATGACGCGTCAGCGTGACGGGATCGAACTGATTGCCAGTGAGAACATGGTGTCCGAGGCTATTCTACAGGCGCAGGGCAGCGTTCTCACCAACAAATATGCCGAAGGCTATCCCGGACGACGATATTATGGCGGGTGCCGCGAGGTGGATAAGGTCGAGACACTGGCGATCATGCGCGTGACCCGCCTCTTCGGCGCGGCTTATGCCAATGTGCAGCCCCATTCCGGTGCCAATGCGAACCAGGCAGCGTTCATGGCCATACTCTCTCCGGGAGACACGATACTCGGCATGAGCCTGGCCGCGGGCGGCCATCTGACTCATGGCGCGGCGCCCAACTACTCCGGCAAGTGGTTCAATGCAGTACAGTACGGTGTACGACGTCAGGACGGATTGCTGGATTACGACCAGATGGAAACCCTGGCCCGCCGGCACCGGCCGAAACTGATCGTGGCTGGCGGTTCCGCCTACCCGCGCATCATCGATTTCGCACGCTTCCGCACAATCGCCGACGAGGTCGGCGCGAAGCTGATGGTGGACATGGCGCATTTCGCCGGTCTGGTCGCGGCAGGACTCTATCCCAGCCCAATTCCCCATGCCGACGTGGTGACCAGCACGACGCACAAGACATTGCGGGGTCCGCGTGGCGGCCTGATCCTGACCAATGACGAGACCCTGTTCAGGAAGATCAATTCGGCAGTGTTCCCCGGTCTGCAGGGTGGACCGCTGATGCATGTCATCGCGGCGAAAGCTGTGGCGTTTGGCGAGGCGCTGGCACAGGAATTCAGCGATTATCAAGCAGCGGTCATGGCAAACGCCCGCGTGCTGGGAGAAGTCCTGGTCGCGCGCGGCTTCGAACTGGTGACGGGCGGCACGGACAGCCACCTGCTGCTGGTGGACCTGCGGGCGAAGAAGGTGACGGGCAAAGCAGCGGAACACGCTTTGGAACGCGCGGGGATCACCGCGAACAAGAACGCCGTGCCGTTCGACCCCGAGAAACCCGCCGTGACGTCGGGTATCCGCCTGGGCAGCCCGGCGGCAACGGCGCGCGGATTCCGAGAGGCGGAATTCCGCCAGATCGGCGAGATGATCGACGAAGTACTGACCGCCCTGGCCGCTTCCGACGGCAACGGTGACACGTCCGTCGAAAACAGCGTCAATGAACGCGTCAAAACATTGTGCGCACGATTTCCCATCTATCAGAAAACCCCCGGAGACAAGGAATGATCGATATGAACCGGTGGCGTATCCGCTTGTGGCTCGGCGCATCATGGGTCCTCGCAGGCTCTGCCCCGCCCCTGCCCACTTACGCTGCCGGGCCAACCGCGCTTGCGATCGAAGGCGCCGATGTTTTCGACGCGATTGACGGGAGGACCCGCAGGGAGACCGTCCTTGTTCGAGGCGATCGGATCACGGCCGTCGGCGAGCATGTCGCGGTACCGCCCGGCACCCGGATCGTCGACGCGACTGGCCTGACGCTCACCCCCGGTCTGTTCGACCTTCATACGCACTGGACATCGGCCGGCGTACCCGCAACCGTTCCTGCTATCGCTACGGCCTATCTCAAATCCGGTGTCACGACCGTCAATGACTTCAACGAAGCGCCGGAGGCCTATGCCCCGTTGCGCGCCTGGCTGACCGGCCTGGCCGCACCGCATGTCCGCTTCGCGGCCAGGATCAGCACAGTCGGGGGTCACGGGGCCGATTGGGCCGACCAGGCGACGACCCGCTGGATCACGACCGCCGAGGACGGACGCGCGGCGGTCTCCGCCGCCCTGCCCTATCGTCCCGACCTCATCAAGGCGTTCACGGACGGCTGGCGCTATGGCATGTCACCCGACAACACCAGCATGAACGAGGACGCGCTGGCGGCGGTGGCGTCCGCAGCCCACGATGCGGGGCTGAAGGTCTTTACGCACACGGTCACGGTCCAGCGGGGGCTGATCGCGGCGCGGGCACATGTCGACGCTCTGGCGCATATCCTGCAGGACAGCGTGCTGACCCCCACGGAGGTGGAAGAGATCCACCGGAGCGGCATGGGGGAAGTCCCGACACTTGCCGTCTACGATCCCGACAAGCCGGGCCCGCTGAGTTCCAAGGCCCCGCAACAGGTCGCGCAGCGTCACGAGAAATTCGCCAACGCACTCAGGAACGTCAAGCTGCTTCACGATGCCGGCGTTCCGATCGGCGTCGGGACGGACGCTGGCATGCCGGGGACGCCACACGGCCCCTCAACCCTACATGAACTCGCACTTCTGGTTCGTGCCGGGCTGACGCCAGCGGAAGCCCTGACGGCGGCAACCGCCACCAGCGCGCGACTGGCCGGAATCGCAGCGGACCGGGGCACGATTGCCGTCGGCCAGCGGGCCGACCTCGACCTGTTCCAAGACAATCCGGCCACGGATATTTCCGCCGTCCATCATCTGGTCGCAGTCATCGAAGACGGCCGGCTGATCTGGGGCATGGATGCACCGCCGCTGCCCGACGCCAATCGGCAGGACCATCGTCCCGCAACGCCGGCACAGCTCCTGATCGACGATTTCGAACGCTCCGACGGACGGACATCCCTCGATACGTTGCGTACCGTGGCCGCCGATCGCGGCCCCGATCGCAGCATCGTGGTCGCGACCATCATCCCGGACGACGCGGGGCACCATATTCTCTCGATCCAGGCCGAAATGTCGCAGAAAAAGGCCCCTTATGCCGGCATCGTGCTACCGCTCTCGCGCGGAGCGATCGATCCGGTCGATGCGCATCGCTGGGCCGGCGTCCGATTCATGGTGCGCGGAAGCGCGTGCCCAGCCCGCATCACCCTGGATCAGGCGGCCTTGCCATCCCTGGAGGCACCCTTCACCGTCCAGGACCGCTGGCAGACGGTCAATGTGCCGTTCTCGACCTTTCACGGTTCCCCGGCACACGGCCGGCCCGACACGCTGGCCGGCAATGGCAGCGACCTCACCGCCATTGGGCTGGGCGGCGCCTGCACGGCGGGTTCGCCTTTCTGGATGCAGATCGGCCAGGTCCGCTTCTACTGACACCAACCGTTGGGTTGCCTGACGTGTTTGACAGGCACCTTCAACGCGATTCCAGTCGATCGTCCTCAGGCTTGAGGCGCAGACTGAAGATGACGGATCAGAGCATTTGCACCGAACACCGGCTCGGTGGAGACGCTCACGTCAGGCGCGCCCTGGGTCCTCTTCCTTTAGAATGAGGCATTGACGGACGAAAGGCATCCATTCCCGTCCGACGCCACCGCGTGCACCGCGATGGACGGGGTTCCGCCCGTGCGCGCCATGCCACTCCTGAACGACACCACACCGAAACGCCACGATCAAGCGTGCCGGCTGCGCACGAAATCTGGGCCAGATGCATCCTTGCAGTGGAGAGACATCAAAGGTCCCCCGATTTCATGCTCAAAATCGTTACGAAATCGATAGAATATGCGGAAATCCATCACATATTCTCACCGTAACCCCGTTAATTCGCGGAATTCGTTTCGATGTTTGATTTACTATCCGTTTCTGGATCGGAATAGTGTTGCCCAGAGAAGCTCCGGCAACGCCCGACGCCGCTTTGCTACCTGAAATTTAGGCGGGTGTATGGAATGAAAGCGACAGTGACAAGAAGACCTGCATTGCAGTCCTTGTATCGGTATCTTCTGACAGCGACGATACTGGTCCCCCTACCCGTCATGTTGCATGCGACAGCAGCGACGCCGACACCGCATGCAAAGACACGAGTACCGGCAACGGCCCCGCGGGTGGCCCCACCGGCGACCAAGACGACTGCCGGAGACAACGCTGCGACGTCTGCCATCCAACGCAAACGCGTCATGGCTGCAGCGGCCGCGCCTCGCCGCACATCCGATGGCGAACAGGTGATGGTGACCGGCAGCCATATCGCGCGAACGGGCTTCTCCTCGCCCACGCCGGTGACGGTCATGGGGGCCGCCGACATCGCGGCCCAACAGCCGGCGAATATATCCGATCTGGTCAATCAGATGCCGTCCGTGACCCAGGGCTCGACCTCATCGAGCAGTTCCGGCTTCCTGTCGTCCGGCCTCGCAGGTATCAACTCGGTGAATTTGCGGGGTCTGGGCGCCAATCGTACGCTGATCCTGATCGACGGCCAGCGTTCCATCGCGTCATCTTCGACCGGCCTTGTGGACGTCAACACGATTCCGCAAAATCTCGTGCAGCGTGTCGAAGTCGTGACGGGCGGCGCATCGGCCCAGTATGGGTCCGATGCGGTCGGCGGCGTCGTGAATTTCATTCTGAACAAGAATTTCAAGGGCGTAAAACTCGACGCCAGCACCGGGTTCACGACCTACGCGGACGACCCGTACTACAAGCTCGACGCAACAATAGGCAAGACTTTCCTCGGCGGAAAGCTCCACGTCCTTGTGGATGCCCAGTACTACCAGCGATTCGGGGTCGATTCCATCGATCGTCCATGGAACAACAGCGGCTATTTCCAGATCGACAATCCAAACTACACGCCGCACAATGGACAACCGCAGCTTCTCGTCGGATCGGGTTTTGCACCGTTCACCTATAGCGCGGGTGGCCTGATCACATCAGGTCCCCTGACCGGTACCTATTTCAAGGGCAACGGGCAGACCGGGCAACTGAATTACGGCGTCCATAACGCGACGTCGAATCCTTATATGATCGGGGGTGATACAGCCACAACGCTGGATGGCCATGTGGGGACCAACTCCCTTGCCCCGAGCGAGGACAGAATCGGCGTCTTTAACCGCACATCCTATGACATCTCGGACAATACGGAAATCTTCGGCCAGTTCTCGTGGAACAAGTATCAGGGACAAAGCTACTATCAGCAGACGCCGAGCACAGGCGTCGTCATCAATTCTGATAACGCATATCTGAACCAGTATTATCCCGCAGTCGCCGGGAAACTTGCCGCAGCAGGCCAGAAATCATTCACGATGGGAACCAGCAATGCCGGCTTCCCGGTTCCCGGAAGCAACATCGATCGTGAAGTGTTCCGCTATGTCGGCGGAATGAACGGCAAATTCAATTTTGTCGGGAACAAATGGCATTGGGACTGGTACTATCAGTATGGCAGGACGCTCGATCATGTCCGGCTGATCAATACATGGAATAACGCGCGGATGGCCCAGGCGCAGGATGCCGTGGTGAATAACGGGCAGATCGTCTGCCGTTCCTCAATTACCGATCCGAACAATGGCTGCGTGCCCATCGACCGCCTCGGCACTGCCGGGCCGTCCGCTGCCGCGCTGAATTACATCTACGAAGGCAGCGCCAAGGACGGGCCGACGCGCGACCAGACGCTGCAGCAGCACGTCGCCGCCTTCGATATCGGCGGCACCATGTTCCACCTTCCCGGCGGCAACGCCTCGATCGCCATGGGCGGCGACTGGCGTCGTGAATCGATCGATGGCGATGTCGATCCAATCTATACGTCCGGCTGGCTGTATGGAAACTACCGGGTCACCAAGGGCGCCTATAACGTGAAGGAAGGCTATATCGAACTCGATATGCCGGTCTGGAAAGGGTTCGATATCGACGCGGCGGGCCGCTATACTGATTATTCGACATCGGGTAGCGTCGAAACTTGGAAAGCCGGTGCCACATATTCCCCGATCCCGGACATCAAGTTCCGCGGCACGTTCAGCCATGATATCCGCGCGCCCAATCTGAACGAAATGTTCGCGGCAGGAACGGCACGGACCAACACCGTCATTCTTCCAGCGAATGCGCCTCTCACGGGCTCCCAGGCCTTCACCGAAAACACGGTCGGCAATCCACACCTCGCCCCCGAAACGGCCAACACATGGACCGTCGGTGCCGTGGTCAGTCCGCGCTTCCTGCCCGGCTTCATGGCGTCGTTCGATTATTACGATATCGATATTAAAAATGCCATCGGATCGGTCACCTCCCAGCAGACTGTCGATTTCTGCTATTCGGGCGGCGCGGCCTATTGCAACAATATCCACTACACGAACGGCCAGCTCAGCACGATCACCATCCAGCCGTTTAACTTCGCAAGCCAGAAGGAGCGAGGATTCGATATCGCGGCCAGCTACCGCATCCGCATGTCGAATATCTGGAAGAAGCTGCCGGGCGTCTTCAATGTCCATGGCGAGATCACCCGTTACATATCAAACGTCATCAATAATAACACGTATCCGATCAACTACGCTGGCGTGAACGGCGGAACCCTGTCGGGAACCTATAATGAACCCAGTTGGGATTACCGCATCAGCGCGTTCTATAATCTCGATAATTTCACATTCAACCTGACGGCACGCGGCTTCAGTGCGGGCGTCTATGGAAATGACTATGTGCAGTGCACGACAAACTGCCCAGTGTCGACGCCGCAATACCGCACGATCAACAATAACAGGATCGCCGGCGCGGTCTATTTCGACACGTCCCTGTCTTACGAATTCAACCTCTACGGCCGCGCGGCCCGGACGACGTTCGTGATGAGCAATATGATGAACACGTATCCGGTGCTGGTCGGCAACGGGCCCAGCGGCAACAACGTACCGGCTTATGCCCAGACCAATCCATCCCTGTATGACACCGTCGGTCGTACCTTCCGGCTCGCCATGAGCGTCAGTTTCTAAAAGGCATAAGGTCATGACCCGTCATCAATTCCTGCTCGCAACCACATTCTGCATGGCGACTTTGCCGGTGGTCGCCCTCGCCGCCGCGGACCCGGCCCTCAAGGCCGAAGCGATCGCCGATGTCGATAGTCAGGCGAAGCAGATCCAGGTCGGAACCGACACGATCTTCAGCTATGGCGAACCGGGATTCCAGGAATTCAGGACATCCGCCTATCTTCAAGGGGTTCTCAGGAAGGCCGGTTTCAAGGTGACTCCCGGCGTCGCGGGAATCCCCACAGCCTTTACCGCCACATGGGGAAGTGGCGGTCCATTGATCGCCGTCGGCAGCGATATCGACGATCTGCTGGGCCTGTCGCAGACGCCCGGCATTCCCAACGTGAAGCCCCTCGTTCCCGGCGCGCCCGGCCATGGCGAGGGCCACAATGCCGGCATGCCACTGGTCGTGGCCGCAGCGATCGCGGCCAAGGAGGTGATGGAAAAGCACCATATTCCGGGCCGCTTGCTTATCTGGCCCGGCGTGGCGGAGGAAAATCTCGCTTCCAAGGCCTATTACGTGCGCTCGGGCCTGTTCAAGGGTGTCGACGCCTGCATCTTCAACCATGTCAGCAACATGTTCTTCACCGGATATGGCGATGCAGGAATGAACGGCATGGTTTCCGTCGAATATACGTTCCACGGAAAGACCGCCCATTCGGCAGGCATGCCCTGGGAAGGGCGCAGCGCACTCGATGGCGTGGAACTGATGGACGTCGCGTGGAATTTCCGGCGCGAGCACCTACCGGTGACACAGCGTTCCCATTACGTGATCACGAACGGCGGCGGCCAGCCTAACGTCGTGCCCGATACGGCGTCCGTCTGGTACTTTCTGCGGGACCGGACATTCAGTGCCGTCAAATCTCTCTACGATACCGCAAACCAGATAGCCGACGGTGCCGCGCTCCAGACAGGTACAACGGTAACGCATCAGATTCTGGGATACGCGGCGCCGAATTTCGGCAACAAGCCGATCGCCGAAGCCGCCTATGCCAATATCGTTGCCGTCGGCATGCCGAAATGGTCGGCGGATGACCAGGCCTTCGCCAAAGCGGTGCAGCAAGCCAATCACAGGAAGGTCGAGCCGCTTCGCGACAAGGTGGCGCCCCTCTCGACGCCGGAAAACCGCCCGACATCCATTGGCGGCGGATCGGATGACATCGGCGATATCATGTGGACGGTGCCGACGATCACGATGTGGTTTCCATCGAATATCCCCAACATGATCGGTCATCATGTGACATCCGCCATGTCGATGGCGACACCGATCGCCCATAAGGGCGCGGTCGCGGGCGCCAAGGCGCTTTCGATGACGATCCTCGACCTGATGACGACACCGAAATTGATCGCGGATGCAAAGGATTACTTCAATAATGTTCAGCTCAAGACAGATCATTACGCGCCGCTGATAACAGATTCCGACAAGCCGGCGATCTGGCTGAACAGAAAAGTCATGGAGGAATACCGACCGCAAATGGAGAAATATTATTACGACAGCACAAAATACGACACGTATCTGGATCAGCTTGGAATAAAATATCCGACATTGACTGAGAAATAGAATTCAAAACTCCTTGCCAACACCGAGAGAGCAACCACGGCCCTGAAGCAGGCCGACGCCCGCCCCGACCGCAGCACGGGTGACGGGCGGACCTCTCAGGCGGGGACATCCAGATTCAATCCTGAAAGCAGAAAGGTCCATCCATGTTACGCCTGCGTCATCATATTCTCGGCGGCGTGTCGTCGCTGGTCATCGCACTGCCCGTCGTGACATCTAGCCTGTCGCTTCCGGTCCCGGCCCTTGCCGCGGCGACGGAGCCGGCTTTGCTTTCCATGAAAACGGACGCGAAATCCGGAAAAATCTTTGTCACACTGCCCTCGCCGGACGAAAACGGCGTGTATGGGCGGTATTTATATGCGTCCGCCCTGCGCACCGGCGTCGGATCGGCCCGTATCCGGCTTGACCATGGAATGCTCGGTCCGACACGGGTCCTCGCATTCCGCAAGATCGGGAACAAGGTCGCAGTCATATTCGAAAACCCGAAATTCACGTCCCGCGGCGACAAGGATATCCGCGAAGGTGTCGAACGCAGCTTCCCGTTCAGCGTAATCTGCATGCTCGACATGATCTCAACCGGTCCCGGCGGAACGGTCACCGCCGACCTGACGCCGTTTTTTCTTCATGATACGATGGATATCGCGACCAGCCTGAATGGCGGCGGCCTGAAACTGCCCGATGTTCTGGACAGCGGGGCCAAGGGTTTCCATCAGCTTCCGTCCCTGGGCGGCGTCGATCTCTCCAGCCTCAAATCATTCCCCGAGAATATCGAGGTCGAAGCGGTCCAGACCTTCGCGTCCGAAACGCCCGGCCCTGAAATGTCGCTCCTCTCGCCCGATCCCGGGCAGGTGAGTTTCACGGTCCATCACTCTCTCGTGAAACTTCCGGATGCCGGCTTCGTGCCACGGAAGTTCGATATCCGCTCCGGCTCGCATGCCAGCCCGGTCTATGATTTCGGGGCGCCGCTGGGCGAGGATGTACTCCTCCAATACGCCAACCGTTTTCGCCTGGTAAAAATCGACCCCACGGCCGCGAAATCGCGCGTCGTCAAGCCGATCGTGTTCTATATCGACAATGCGGCGCCCGAGCCCGTCCGTTCCGCGCTTGCCGAAGGCGTGTCCTGGTGGAATCAGGCGTTCGAGGCCGCGGGCTTCATCGACGCCTTCCAGGTCAGGATCCTGCCGCCCGGCGTCGATCCGCAGGATATCCGCTACAATATCGTCAACTGGAACGAACGGCAGACTCGCAGCTATTCATACGGCATGGGCGTCATCGATCCACGCACGGGTGAAATCATCCGCGGAAACGTCGTCCTCGAAGGTCTGCGTCTACGGCAGGATCTCATGATTTTCGAGGCCCTGGCCGGCACGGCTGCCGAGAATAGCGGGGGCGCCAACGATGCGGTCAGGGTCTCGCTTGCCCGCATCAGACAGTTGGGTGTCCACGAAGTCGGCCATGCGATCGGCCTGATCCATAATTTCATGGGCAGCACGCAGGACCGGACCTCGGTGATGGATTATCCAGGGCCGCGCATCGGTATCAAGGACGGCAAGATCGACCTCTCCGACGCCTATGCCACCGGTGTCGGGGCATGGGACAAATATATGATCGACTGGCTCTATGGCGATCCGGCCCCCGGAAAGGATCCCGATGTCGCCGCCGCGCAAAAGGCGGATGCCATCGAAAAGGCGGGCTTTCGCTTCGGCACCGACATCGACGGGCGCGATCCCGATACGGGCCTGCCCGGAAACAGCATGTGGACGGATGGAGCCGACAAGCCCGCGGACCTGAAACATATGCTCGACGTCCGCCAGATCGCTCTTTCGAATTTCGGACCAGGCACGTTGCGCAAGGGCGAGGCACTGTCCGACCTTCGCAGGAAATTCGTGCCGCTGTGGCTTCTGCATCGCTACAATATCGAAGCGACGGCCAAGATCATCGGTGGCGTGGATTTTCGGTATGCCGTGGTCGGCGGCGTCAGCGCGAAGCCGGTGCCAGCAGATGCCGGCTTGCAGAAGGCCGCAATTGACGCGCTGCTCGACGCACTGTCACCGAAAGTGCTGGCGGTGTCACCGGCACTGGCGCTCGAACTCTCATTCGGGGTCAACGGCAACGAGGACCCTCAATATAATACTGAAATCTTCCGGACGGCCGGGTCAGCCGTCTTCGACCCGCTCAACGCCACCGACGTCGCGGCCCAGATCACACTCAATGCCCTGCTGGGGCCGAACCGGCTGGAGCGTGTCCATCTGCAGCACGGCCACGACCCTGCCCAACCGGGGCTCGATTACCTGCTCGACCGCATTGCGTCGCAGATTATCGCCAGACACAGCACCGAAGTCGAGCAGCGCATTGCCTACCGGACATTGGTGACGATGGCCAGCGTCCGCGACAACCCCAAGGTCACGCCCGACGTCGCTCTCGCCTTGTCCGGGGCCCTCAAGACGGCTGCCGATCAGTTGGGAACGGTCCATGATACAGATGCGGATGCATCATGGAGCCATCGGATGAGCGCGCTCCTGAAAGACCAGCCGCGTCTGGCCAGGGAGGCCGCGAAAGCCACCCGACCGGCTCCAACCATTCCCCCCGGAACGCCGATCGGCGGAGGAGAGGATGACTGGCTGACGGAAGAACAACCCTTCTGACATCGGCCCCGGCGAGAGACCCGGCCTTGTGTGAGCAAGGCCGGGTTCCCCGTCCAACGGACCGATTGGCGTACGACCGTCCCGGCCCCATGATGCCCCCAGCCCGTCATGGAGCGGGGCCTCAATCCGTAGAGTCTGTTGCGCGCAGTCTATTGCGCGCACGCAATCCGCATATCGACCGAACCGCCGAAGAACGCTGCCATCAGTTCCAGCGTAGCACCGCGATGCGCCACCATCGGCGCTCCGTCATCCATGCCATGCACCGAGCAGGCGCGCCGGGAACCCCCTCACTGAACCCAAACCTGCGAGAAGATCATGTGATAGAGGTCCGAATAGAAATAATTCCCCAGCCGCGACGATACCAGATCAATATAATTGATGCGAATGGCCGGTGCGGCCGGAGAATCCCGGGCGATGATCCGCCCCGCCTGCGCCCACAGTTCCGCCGCCCGTGCCGGATCGGTTTCCTGCTTGGCCGCGTCCATCGCCGCCTGGGCGTCCTTGTCGCAATAGCCCGCGATGTTGATCGAATTGTCGGTGCCGGGATGGAAATTCTCGCAGCCGAACAGATCGTCCAGAAAATTCGAGGCCCAGGGATAATCGGCAAACCAGTCCGTCAGGCTGATCTGCACATGGTTCGATGTATTCTGGATGTATCCAAGCTGCACCGCATGGGCCAGAGGCTTGACGCTGGCGTCGTAGCCGATGGCCTGGAGCATGTTGCGCAGCCACACCCCCATGCTCATCTCGACATTGGTGTTCTGCACCACCACCGTCACTTTCTGCCCGGCGGTGCCGCTGGCCGCCACCAGCCGGCGTGCGCCCTCCAGATCCGGCCCCTGCCAGGAGGGCGCCGGATGGTCCAGGTCCGCCCCCTTCGTATAGGCGCATTCATCCAGCGCGCCGGGGATGCCGGGCGGCACCATGGTGCAGAGCGGCCCGGCGACGGCGCTGCCGCCATACAGGATGGTCATCGCCCGCCGGTCCAGCGCCCGGTTCACCGCCTGACGGGCCAGACGGTTGTTGAAGGGCGGAAGATTGACGTTCATCGGCACGTAATAGATGCCGTAGAGCGCGCGGATATGCACCTGCCGGGTATGGCGCGCGCCCAGTTCGCCCAGCCGGTCCAGCGGCTTCATGTCGAACATCCAGTCATACTGGCCGTTTTCCACCGCCGTCACCGCCGCTTCGTCCGGCAGGCCGAAATCGTAGTGGATATGATCGACATAGCCATCGGGCTGCGCCTCGGCGCTCCACACATGGAAGAACGGATTGCGCTCCAGCACCGCCCCCCGGTCCGGATCGTAGCTGACGAACCGGTACGGCCCCGTGGTCGGTGCCGGCACATTGCCCAGATCATGGTCCGGCATGTTCGCCGGCAGGATCGAGGCATGCGGAAAAGCCAGTTTCTGCGGAAACTCGGCGTCCGGCTGCTTCAGGTGAAAGACCACTTCCCGCGTGGCCGGATCGACCTCCAGCCCACCCGCCAGCGTGCAATGCGCGGGGTCGCGCAGGCACAGATCCGCCCCGACGATGGCACCGTAGAACGCCCCCGCCGTCGGGCTGCCGACCCGGAACAGACGCCGGATCGAGGCCGCGACATCCGCCACCGTGACCTCCTGCCCGGTGGAGAACCGCACCCCCTGCCGCAGGGTGAAACGCCAGGTCCGCCCGCCATCCTCGGGCTGCGGCACCGCCTCGGCCAGATCGGCCACCACCTCGTCACTGGTGCGATCGTCCGCCTTGCGGAAATTCAGCAGCCCGTCATACAGCACGGTGAAAAGCTGGGCATATTCCGAGGTATAATTCACCTGCGGGTCAAGTGTTCCGCCCGAGGATGACGCCGTGAGCCGCAAGGTTCCCCGACGATGCGGGCTACCCAGCGTCTGCCCGTCTCCCACCGGCCGGGCGCTGCCCGGCGGCGCGGAATCCTGCGCGCGGGCGGCTGGCATACCCGCCAGCACCGCCAGCATGCCGACGAACAGAAAAGGCAGGCTCACAGCCTGTCTGCAAACGCGCGTCGGATCGCCGCCAGAGCGCATGTCCGGACAGGCTCCGAACCGTCGCCCCCGCACCTATTGCGCCGCCATCAGGCTGTTCAGACGGTCCGCGATATCCTGTGCCGAAGCATCGGACTGGATCGTGCCGGCATAGCGCCCTTCGGGCGACATGATGACGATACGCGGTGACGGTTCCATGCTGTAATCGCCATCCTTGCCCTCATGACGCACGTAGGGCGCATGATATTCGGCGGTCACGGCCTTGAGCATGGTCGGCGCGCCGGTCATGGCGAAGATGCGCGGCCCGAAGCGCAGCGTATAGGCGCGCATCGCCTCGGCCGTGTCGCGCATCGGGTCCACCGAGATGAACAGCGGCGCCACGGACCGATGTTTCGGCCCCAGCAGGTCCATCGCCCCGGCCATCGCCCGCAGCGTCGCGCCGCATTGCTCGTCGGGGCAGTGCGTGTAGCCGAAATAGACCAGCATCCAGCGGCCCCGGAAATTGCTGTCCGACACCTCGCCCTCGGCCGCGCTGACCAGCCGGAACGACCCGCCGATCTCGTTGCCGTGGGTGGAAAGCAGCGGGCCGGCGCGATCCATCGCCCAGTAGCCCGCATAGCCCCCCACCGCCGAAAGCACGGCAATGACCGCCCCGATCGCCAGCCGGCGCTTGTCCCGTTTCTGCATCAATGTGCGTCCGCCCAGTTCGTTCCGGTCCCGGTTTCCACCACCAGCTTCACCGAAAGGTCGGCGGCGGATTCCATGACCTGTTTCACGAGTCCCGACAGATCGCCCTCCTGGCCCTGCCGTACCTCGAACACAAGTTCGTCATGGACCTGAAGCAGCAGCCGTCCGTCAAGCCCGGCATCGGCCAGCACACGCGGCAGGCGCACCATCGCGCGCTTGATGATGTCGGCCGCCCCGCCCTGCAACGGCGCGTTGATCGCCTGCCGCTCGGCATAGGACCGGCGGGCCGCGTTGCGGTCGCCGATGCCCGGCACCCAGCACCGCCGCCCGAACGGGGTGGTGACGTAGCCGTTCGCCTTCGCCTCTTCCTTCATCCGGTCCATATAGTCGCGGATCTCGGGATAGCGGGCGAAATAGGCGTCGATATACGATCGCGCCTCGCCCGGCGGAATGCCGAGCTGCCGCCCCAGCCCGAAGGCGCTGATGCCGTAGATGATGCCGAAATTGATCGCCTTGGCCCGCCGCCGCGTCAGCGGGTCCATCCCTTCGATCGGCACGCCGAAGACCTCGGACGCCGTGCGGGCATGGATATCCTGCCCCAGCGCGAAAGCCTCGCGCAGGGCTGGAATGTTCGCCACATGGGCCAGCAGCCGCAATTCGATCTGCGAATAATCCGCCGACAGCAGCACATGGCCCGGCGCCGCGACAAAAGCGCGGCGAATGCGCCCGCCCTCCTCGGTGCGGATGGGAATGTTCTGCAAATTCGGCTCGTTGGACGACAGGCGACCGGTCGAGGTAATCGCCATCTGGAACGAGGTATGCACCCGCTCCGTCCCCGGATCGGCCTGGCTCACCAGCGCATCGGCATAGGTCGATTTCAGCTTGGCCAGTTGCCGCCAGGCGAGAATGCGCGCCGGCAGGTCATGCCCCTGGTCGGCCAGATCCTGCAACACCGACGAATCGGTCCCCCAGGCGCCCGATTTCATCCGCTTGCCGCCGGCCAGACCCATTTCGTCGAACAGGATCTCGCCCAACTGCTTGGGCGAGCCGACATTGAACGACCGGCCGGCCAGACGATGGATCTCCACTTCCATCTCGCCCATGCGCGCCGCGAAATCGGCCGACAGACGCCGCAGTTCGGTCACGTCCACCGCAATGCCGGCCCGTTCCATGTCGGCCAGCACAGCCACCAGAGGCCGTTCCAGCTCCTCATACAGCGCCAGCGCCCGGTTGGGCCGCAGGGTCGGATGCAGCGACAGCCACAGCCGCAGCGTCACATCCGTATCCTCGGCCGCATATGCGGTCGCCCGCGCCACATCGACCCGCGCAAACGGCACACGGTTGCGCCCGGTACCCGTCACCTCGTCATAGGAAATCGGCGTATGGCCCAGATACAGCCGCGACAATTCGTCCATGCCCTGCCCATGCCGTCCGGCATACTGGGCATAGGAAATCAGCATGGTGTCGTCGATCGGCGTCGGCTGCGGCGCGCCGGCACGGGTCAGTACCAGCAGGTCGAACTTGGCATTCTGGAAAATCTTCAGCACCGATGGGTCGATGAACAGCGGACCCAGACTGTCCAGCGCGGCGGCAACCGGCATCTGAACGCCGACGGGGTCTTCTTCCACCCCCTCCTCGGGCAGAAGCTGCGCCTGCGCCGGCGCGCCCTCATGGGCCAGCGGAATGTAGCAGGAGCGCCCCGGCGCCACCGCCAGCGAGATCCCGACCAGCCCGGCATGCAAGGGGTCCAGCCCGTCGGTCTCGGTATCGACGGCGCAGAACCCGACCCGGCGCGCCTCCGCCACCCAGGCGTCCAGCGCCTCGGCGGTGCGTACGGTCTCATAAGGCCCAAACGGCGCCCGATCGGGTGCGGCAGGCGCCGCGCCCGGCGCGACCTCCGCACCGGCCTCCGCACCGGCGCGCGCCACGGCCGGGGCCGCCGCGTGACTGGCGACACCAACCGCCGCCGCCGTCTGCTTCAGCCCCATCCGATGCACCAGCGAGCGGAAACCCATCCGGCCCAGCCACGCGCCCAGTTCCGCCTCATCGGGCTCGCGGCAGACCAGTTCCTCCAGCGGCACCGGGCACGGCGCGTCCTCGCGCAACGTCACCAGTTCCCGCGACAGGCGCGCGCGCTCGGCATGTTCGATCAGATTATCGCGCCGTTTCGAAGCCTTCATCGCGGGCGCGGCCGCCAGGATCGCATCCAGCGACCCATATTCCGCAATCAGCGCCGAGGCGGTCTTGGGTCCGATCCCCGGCACGCCCGGCACGTTATCGACCGAATCGCCGATCAGCGCCTGCACGTCGATCACCTTGTCGGGCGTCACGCCGAATTTCGCCTCGACCTCGGCCGGCCCGATCGGCTTCTGGCGGATCGGGTCCTGCATCTCCACACCCGGACGGATAAGCTGCATCAGGTCCTTGTCGGACGAAACGATGGTGCAGCGCCCCCCCGCATCGGTCACACGGCGGGCATAGGCCGCGATCAGATCGTCAGCCTCCCACCCCGCTTCCTCGATCCCCGGCACACCGAAGGCCGAGGTCGCGTCCCGCACCAGGGCGAATTGCGGCCGCAGATCCTCCGGCGGCTCCGGCCGATGGGCTTTGTACTGGTCATAAAGTTCGTTGCGAAACGTCAACCGGCCCGCATCGAAAATGACGGCGAGATGCGTGCCCACATGGTCGCGCAGCAGCCGCGCCAGCATGTTGGTGAAGCCGAACACGGCGTTGACCGGCGTGCCATCGGGCGCGGTCATCGGCGGCAGGGCATGGAAGGCACGGAAGATGAACCCCGATCCGTCAACGAGGATCAGGTGAATCGGGGCGTCGCTGGACATGCTGGGTCGGATCAGTGCGCGCTGTCTTCCCCGGCATCGGGGCTCAATACGAACAGGCGCGAGCAATAGGGGCAGAAGGTCTGGTGCCCGGCAATGCGCAGCCACACGCGCGGATGCCCCAGCGCCCCCAGCCCGCCGTCACAGGACAGCACGCGCGACTGCACGATCACCGTCTCGACATGGCCGAGGCGCGGATGGGGGACCGGATCGCCGGATTGGGCCGGAAGGGTCTGGACCTGCATATGTTCGCTCCGCCTCGTGATGATGGCCCCATCGGCCGGTAGTCAGGATGATGGGGGGATGATACGCAGGATCACCGTGCTTTCAAACCTCCGCCTGTCACGCCTGCGCTATCTGGCCCCGCTCCTGCTGCTCGCAGGCTGCGCGATGCAGGATCCGCCGCCGCCACATCCGCCCGCCGCCTGGGCGGCGGATGGCCGTCTGGTGCCGCCCGACACCATCCTGCACCTGCCCGACGGCACCGCAATCCCCACCCGCGTCTGGCCCGCGCGCGGACAGGTCCGGGCGGTCATGCTGGCGCTGCATGGATTCGACGACAGCCGCGACGCCTGGGAATTCGCGGCCCCCGCGCTCGCGGCACAGGGCATCACCCTCTACGCCCCCGACCTGCGCGGCTTCGGCGGCATGCCGGATCGCGGCCTGTGGGCAGGCACCAACCGCATGGTCGCGGATGCGCGCGACGAAGCCCTGATCATCGCCAGCCGCCATCCCGGCGTGCCGCTTTACCTGCTGGGCGAGAGCATGGGCGGCGCGGTCCTGACCTGCCTGATGGCGCGCCCGGACGCACCACCCGCCGCCGGCACCATCCTGCTGGCCCCGGCGATCTGGAAACTGGGTCCCGCCCCCGAAACCGTGCTGCACCTGCTGGCCGCCACGGCACCCGACTGGCGCCTGACCGGCCATGAACTCCCCGTCCACGTCGTGGCGGGCGACGACATGGCGGCCATGCGCCGCCTCTATTTCGACCCGCTGACCCTGCGCGCCACGCGCATGCGCGCCATCGCCGGCCTGGCCACCCTGATGCACCAGGCCGCCGACGCCGCCCCGCATCTGCGCGGTCCCACGCTGGTGATCTATGGCGGCCACGACCAGCTCGTCCCCCCGTCGGCCATGGCCACCCTGTGGCGCCACCTGCCACCCGGCGTGCGGCGCGACTTCATCCCGCAGGGCTACCACCTGCTGCTGCGCGGCCGCAGCCGTCAGGCCACGACCGCCGATATCGCCCAATGGATCACCGACCCCGACCGCCCCCTCCCCTCGGGCGGCGACCTCGCCGCCGCTGCCTGGCAGGCCCTGCCCCACGATGGCAGCGACACCCCACCCCCGTTTCTGGCGCCGCTGGGCGCCCTGGCCGGCAAATAATTGCCCACAAGGGCTGGCGCCCCGAAACGGTTCGGGGTATTGAGGCGTCACTGGACCCGTAGCTCAGCTGGATAGAGCGTCGCCCTCCGAAGGCGAAGGTCGAAGGTTCGAATCCTTTCGGGTCCGCCAATTCCCTGAAAAATCGTTTTTTTTCATCCTGCGCTCTCAGGGCTTCTCCCACTATATGCGCTGCTCAGAACTGCGCCAGAAGCCGGAAGCCGGCCTCCAGAGCATTCGGATAGGTCCGCGTCGCATCCGGATGAATGACGTATTGCAGATCCGGCAGGATCTTCAGCCCTCTGGTCAGGAAGGCCGTGTAGGTCAGTTCCACGACCTGAAAGCTCGCCTGCGGCATCCGCACACCGCCATGCAGCGTCTCGTAGCCCAGGTCCGCCTGCATTTCCTGTAGTCGTGTGATCTTGCGATTGACGTTCTGCCATGACCAGAACAGGGAAATCGCATCCGTCACACGGGCGGGAAACATGCCCTGCGAGATGATGCCGACCGTATACTGGCTCTGCGCGGGCAGCGATGCCCCCATATCCCAACCGGCGATGCCGAAGAGAATGAGCCCCTGGTCTTTCGCCGTGCCGTAACGCAGCACCATCTGGTCCGCCCCCACATACCACGCCCCCCGCTGACGTTCGATCCGCGCCGGCCGGTGAGAGAGCAGAATCGGCGTACCGTCCTGCGCGGTGAAGGGATCGGGATGATCGGACGTATCGATATATCCGCCGAGCTTGTAATGGCCGGTCAGCCGATCGCGCCCGAGCGAGGGTTCCCACCCCAGTTCCATCGGAATGACATAACCAAGAGGCGCAAACGAGAAATTGAATCCCGCCCGCCCTCCTTCGGTTGCCGATGCTTCGAAGAAGCCAGCCTGCGCATAGAGGTGCCGACCGGGATTGAACCGTGCCATCATGCCCCATTGCGAAAAAGGCCAGGACCGCCATTTCGTGCCGGCCGACAATGCCGTGGGATGCGCGCATGTCACGTTATTGAGCGCATAGCACGCGAAATACGATGTGCCGAACTTGAGATTGGCCGGCATGTGGCCGACATCCACCAGCAGCTTTCCACCGAACAGCTTCTGCTCAAGATAGATATAAACCAGTTTGTAGAGCACGTTGCCGCCAACTCCATAATCCTCCTGCGGCTGGGTCAGGCCCGTCACCCCCAGATAATCGGTCGCAACACTCCGGCCCGCGCGCTGGACACCCAGCATGTGGAACGAAAGCCCTTTTGCACCCATCATCTTTTCAAGATCGAAATCGGTTCCCATGACGATCTGGTGCGAATAATCCACCCCTCTCCGACGCCCGCCCGCCACATTGCCGACGGTCTCCGCCAGATAGCTCAAGGTGAAATCGAAACCGGCATCCGACAGGCGCTGCCGCCAGCCACCCATCGCGCCCAGCAGCCGGTCCAGTGTCGGCACGACACGCACTTCCGACCAGGTCGACCCCAGGGCGGATGCGTTCACGCCCAGGTTTTCGCGCTGCCGCGTCGAAGAAGGCATGTCGTCGGCTGACGCCACATGCAGGTTATCGGCAGGCAGGATTGCTGAAGACCGCACGACCGCCCCCTTGTTCACAATCACGCGCGTGCTGGCCTTGCCGGCCGGTTCGGGGGCAGGAGAAACGACAGGCGCCGCCGCATGCGTCCCAAGAGAATCCGGCCCGGCCCATGCAGGCATATCCTGAAGACACAGCAGGGCCATGGCGGACAGCAAGGTCCGCGATACATCGTGAATTTTCATGAAAAGATCCGCTTGCACAGAACAGCTCAAGCCGGGCACGCCGTCTTGCCGGGCGTGCCGCAACCGCTAGCGCCGACGAAGACTCCCGTCCCGCCACCGATTCCGCGAACGATCTCTGTTTCTCTGGTTACGCATGTGACGCCTCATATGACGCTCTTGATATTGAACCCCGTCTCGCATCCCGAACTTGTCCCGAAATACCAGGATAAATTTCCAGGATGCTGCGCAGTCTTCCGTATCGATAGAAGCAAACCCATCGGCTGATCAACCAACATATCCCACTATATGAGATGTCATTCCAAAATATTGACGACACCCCATCACCCGCCTCATGGTGCCGGCAAGCAGACGGAAGAACACGGACATGACAGGAACCGATAGCGTCGCCTTTCCCGCCGGGACACAGACCCTGACGCGCGGCCTGGCAGTGATCGAGGCCGTGGCGGCGGGCCATCGCACATTGACCGACATCGCCGCCACCATCGGATGCAGCCGCAGTACCACCCACCGGCTGGCCAGTGCCCTGGTGCAGGCGGGCTATCTGCGCGCACCGTCCAGCGGTGGCGGCCAGACGTTCATTCTGGGTCCCCGCCTGGTGGAAATGGGTTTTCTGGCCCGCGACACCCTGCCGGTGGTGGCCGTAGCCCGCCCGCATCTCGATGCCCTGGGCGCCACCACCCGCGACACCGTGCATCTGGGCATCCGCGAAGGCATCGAAGTGCTGTATCTGGACAAGATTGCCGGGCAGCGCGGCCTGGAAATGCGGTCGCGCGTGGGCAAACGCATGCCGATCGCCTCCACCGGCCTGGGCAAGGCACTGATGCTGGATCTGCCGGAAGCCGAGTGGCGGACGCTTTACGACGCGGCTCTCAGCCATCCGGCCACGCCCAACGCACGGCTGCCCGCCTGGCCCGACTATCGCGCAGGGCTGCGCCAGTCCGGCCTTGCGGCCTGCGCCTTCGATTTCGAGGAGAACGAGCCCGGCATTCGATGCGTGGCCGCCGCCATCCGCGACGCGACCGGCACGGTGATCGCCGCCGTCAGCGTCGCCAGCGCCACGGTTTATATGTCCGAGACACGCATGCACGAACTGGCCCCCGCCGTGGTCGCCACCGCGCAGGCCATCTCGCGCGAACTGGGCTGGCTACCCCGGCGGAGGGCCTTCGCATGACACCCCGTCTGATCGCGCTCGACTGGGGCACGTCCTCGCTGCGCGCATTCCTGCTGGGAGCCGACGGCACGGTGCTGGAACGCCGGGCCGAACGGTTGGGAATCATGCAGACGCCGCCGGATGGTTTCCCAGCCTCCTTCGCACAGATCGCCGGAGCGTGGCGCAGGCGGTGGCCGCATCTGCCTGCCATCGCCGCCGGCATGATCGGCAGCACGCAAGGATGGGCGCAGGCCCCCTATCGCCGCAACGCCGCCGGTGCCGCCGAAATGGCCGAGAGCCTGATCAGCGTTCCCTCCGGCGATGGCGGCGTGCTGCACATCGTGCCCGGCTTGGCGATGGACACCCCGCGCGCCGAAGTCATGCGCGGCGAGGAAACACAGATCATCGGCGCGCTGACGATTGATCCCGGCCTGGCCCGCGGCCGGCTGCTGCTGCCCGGCACCCATAGCAAATGGGCCGTTCTCGCAGACGGGCGCATCGCCGGCTTCGCCACCTTCATGACGGGTGAACTCTTCGCCGTACTGCGCGGCCATTCCATCCTGGGGCGCCTGCAAGGCGACCTGCCCCCCGACGAGAGCGGCTTCGACGCGGGCGTCACGACCGCCCGCGACGGCGACGGGCTCGCGGCGCTCCTATTCTCGGCACGCGCGCAGGTGCTGCTGGGCACGCTGCCCGCGGCCGCCAGCCTGCCCTATCTGTCCGGCCTGCTGATCGGCGACGAGATCCGCGGCGCGCTGGCCGCCGGCCATGGGGCCGGTCGGCTGGCCCTTATCGGCGATGCGGCGCTCTGCGCCCGTTACCGCCGCGCCCTCAGCCATTTCGGCATCACCGATGTCCCCGCCATCGAAGGCGCGGCCGAAGCCGGCCTGTGGCGCATCGCCTGCCTGGCCGGACTGGTCATCCCCGAACCCGTCCAGGAGACCATGCCATGATCCAGCGCTTCCTCGACCGTTTCCCCCTGGTCGCAATCCTGCGCGGCGTGCGGCCCGACGAGGCGGTACCGATCGGCCAGGCGCTCGTCACCGCCGGCTTCGCCATCATCGAGGTGCCGCTCAACTCGCCCGACCCCTTCGACAGTATCCGCCGCCTCGCCGCGGAGCTGGGGCCGGACATCCTGGTCGGCGCCGGCACCGTCACCGCAGGGGAACAGATCGACCGGCTGGCCGAAGCCGGCGGCCGGCTGGCGGTGATGCCCCACAGCGACCCACAGGTCATCCAGGCCGCCAAAGCCGCCGGCATGGTCTGCACGCCGGGCGTCGCCACCCCTACCGAAGGCTTTGCCGCCCTGCGCCATGGTGCCGACGCGCTGAAGCTGTTTCCTGCCGAGTCCATGCCGCCGGCGGTCCTCAAGGCATGGCGCAGCGTCTTTCCGCAGCGCACACGCTTCCTGCCCGTCGGCGGCATCACGCCCGAGACCATGGCGCCCTATGTCGCGGCCGGTGCGGCGGGGTTCGGCCTCGGTTCGGCCCTCTATCGCCCCGGCGACAACGCAGGCCAGGTTACCGACCGCGCGCGCGCCTTCGCCGATGCGTGGGCCGCGCTCGAATAATCCTCCCCACCAGAAAACAACAATAAGAACGCGCCGGAAAACGGCGCCTGCGGGACACACGCCCATGTTTGATGAAAGACAGCGCGCGGACACGATCCGGCGCATTTCCTGGCGGCTGCTACCCTTCCTGATGCTGTGCTACTTCGCCGCCTATATCGACCGCTCGAACATCTCGATCGCGGCGCTGGCAATGAGCGCGGACCTGAAGATGACCGCGGAAATGTACGGCATCGCCGCCGGAATATTCTTCATTACCTATACGATTTTCGAAATCCCCAGCAATCTGGCCCTTGTGCGGTTCGGCGCACGGCGCTGGATCGCGCGCATCATGGTCTCGTGGGGTGTCGTCGCCGTCCTGCTCGGCTTCGTCAACAGCCACTGGCAGCTCTACGGGGTCCGCCTGCTGCTCGGCGCGGCCGAAGCCGGCTTCACGCCCGGTGTCATCTATTACCTCTCGCTGTGGTATCCGGCCCGCGAGCGGGGGCGTGCGATGTCGTTCTTCTATATCGGCGCGGCCCTTGCCTCGGTCATCGGCCTGCCGGTCTCCGGGCTGCTGATGAAGCTCGACGGCGTGGGAAACATTGCCGGATGGCGCTGGCTGTTCATGATCGAGGGCCTGCCGGCGGTTCTGCTCGGTGCGCTGGTCCTGGTCTGCCTGCCGGACAGCCCGACCACGGGCACGTTCCTGTCTCCCGAGGAAAAGACATGGCTGGCCAGGACGCTCGCGGCCGACCATGCCCAGCAAGGCCCGGACCATTCCCATGACTGGCGCCCGGCCCTGCGCAGCGGCCGGGTATGGGCCCTGGCCATGGTATGGCTGTTGCAGGCATTCGGCACGATCGGCGTCACGTTGTTCATGCCGCTCCTGATCAAGAGCATGTCGGGCGGCGACACGCTTCTGGTCGGCCTGCTCTCGGCGCTGCCGTTCCTGCTGGCCTGCATCCTGATGTACGCCAACGGCCGTCATTCCGATCATACCGGCGAACGCGCGCTGCATCTGGGCCTGCCACTGCTCCTGTCCGGCCTGCTGCTGGCGGGCAGCATCCTGGTGGCACGGACGGGCGCATCCGTCGCCGCGTATGGGCTGCTGATCGCGGCCGTGGGGCTGAACTGGGCCGCCACGCCCGTCTTCTGGGCCACTACCGCCGGCCAGCTTTCCGGCGCGGCATCGGCCGCCGGCATCGGGCTGATCAATGCCATGGCGCAGTTCGCCGGCATGGGTCTGCCCCCCCTGATCGGCCGGATCAAGGATGCAACCGGCAGCTACGACTCCGGCATGCTGCTGATCGCCGCCGCCCTGACTACCGGCGGCCTTGTTGGTCTGAAAGCCGCCGGCCGGCCACGCCACCCGACACCCACACCAATGTCCCCCATCATCGAACAGAGGGTCCGCTCATGAAGATCACCAAACTCACCACGTTCATCGTGCCGCCGCGCTGGTGCTTTCTGAAGATCGAAACCGATGAAGGCATTTCCGGCTGGGGCGAGCCGGTGCTGGAGGGGCGCGCCCATACCGTCGCCGCCGCCGTCGACGAATTGTCCGATTACCTCATCGGCCGCGATCCGTTCCTGATCGAGGATCATTGGACGGTGATGTATCGCGGCGGCTTCTATCGCGGCGGTGGCCAGCATATGAGCGCCATCGCCGGCATCGACCAGGCTCTGTGGGACATCAAGGGCCGCGCTCTGGGCGTGCCGGTGCATCAATTGCTCGGCGGCAAGCTGCGCGACCGCATCCGCGTCTATTCCTGGATCGGCGGCGATCGGCCGGCCGACACGGCGGCGATGGCGCGGGACGTCGGCAGCCGTGGTTTCACGGCCGTGAAGATGAACGGCACGGAGGAAATGCAGTTCGTCGACAGCCACGCCAAGGTGGACGCGGTGCTTGCCCGCGTCCAGGCGATCCGCGAGGCGATGGGCCAGGATTTCGGGATCGGGGTCGATTTCCACGGCCGCGTCCACCGGCCGATGGCCAAGATCCTGGCCCGCGAACTCGACCCGTTCCGCCTGATGTTCATCGAGGAACCGGTCCTGAGCGAACATGCCGAGGCGCTGGAAGAGATCACCCGCCACTGCTCCACGCCCATCGCATTGGGCGAGCGCCTGTATTCCCGCTGGGACTTCAAGAAGATCCTGGCCGACGGCCATGTGGACATCATCCAGCCGGACCCCTCCCACGCCGGCGGCATCACCGAAACGCGCAAGATCGCGAACATGGCGGAAGCCTACGATGTCGCGCTGGCGCTGCACTGTCCGCTCGGCCCCATCGCCCTGGCGGCCAACCTGCAACTCGATGCCGTCTGCTACAATGCCTTTATCCAGGAACAGTCGCTGGGCATTCATTACAATCGGGGCAACGACCTGCTGGACTACATCACCAACCCCGAAATCTTCGCCTACAAGGACGGCCACGTCGCCATCCCCGACTCGCCGGGCCTGGGGGTGGAGATCAACGAGGATTATGTCCGTGCGCGGGCGGCCGACGGGCACCGCTGGCGCAACCCGGTCTGGCGCCACGCGGACGGCAGCTTCGCGGAGTGGTGACGGCCGCACGGCATTGGACAGGTGGGCCGGCTCCCCCGGCGCCCCTGTCCCGTCATGCTCTCAGAACCCGCAGGACACCCGGCCGCCGATGAAACGCGGTGAACCAGGAATGTAGAGATACGTCGTCGTCGCCTGCCCGCCGGAGGTAAAATACTGCCGGTTCAGGATGTTCGACGCATAGACCGTCACCTGCCAGCGATCCGACGCCGGTCGCAGCGTCACATGCGCGCCCAGCAGGAAATAGGGCGGCAGGCGATAGAAGCCCGTCCCACCCGGCGTCATGGCCTGCGCGCCGCGATAGACCCAGTTCGGCCCGAACTCGACCGCATAATCGTGGCTGATGGCCTGGCGCCAGTCGAGCTGCCCGTTCAGCGTCAGTTTCGGCTGCCCGTTATCCACGCCCGAAAAATTATCGTTGATCGCCTTCCATACGCCCGTCCGCGCATAATAGGCATTGGTCTTCGCACGATTGACGGTGGGAAAATTCTGGAAATTCCCGCGCTGCCAGCCGACATTCTGGGTCACGAATACATGGCGGAACGGATGCAGGTCGATCGTGCCCTCGAAGCCCCAGCTTTCCGATTTCGGCACATTGGTCAACTGGCTCAACGGCCCGTAATTCGGGATCAGGATCGTGCCGAGAATCTGCTGATTGTGAAAATCGTTGTAGAACGCAGCGGCATTGATCCGCAGCACGTTGGGAATCGGGTCGCTCTTCAGCCCCAGTTCATAGGTCAGCACGCTTTCGGGCTTGAAAGGGTCGAGCTGCGCCTGAACCTGGGTGTTGTTGGCGGTAAAGCCCCCCGGTTTGAAGCCCTTGCTCATCTTGTAATAGAGCAGGACATTCTTCGTCGCCTGCCACGACACCCCCACCTGCCCGGCAAACTGCGCCGCCGCCGTGTTCTCGCCGTGGAAATTCAGCGTGCGCCCGCCATAGATCCGCGACGTCAGTCCGGTAATCCCCCGGTCGTCGATTTCATGCAGCAGCCCCACAAACAGCGTCACATTGCGCGGCAGGCGATAGCTGACATGGCCGAACTGCGACGTGGCCTCCTGATTCAACCCGAAGGTGGAGACCTGCATGTAGCCACGGGCCGGCAGGTAATCCGTGTAGTCGAACGGAAAGGCCTGATTCATCCGCGAACGCTGGTAATAGGCGCCGACCACCCATTGCAGCCTGTCGCTGGCGTGACTGTTCGCCAACCGCACTTCCTGCGTAAAGCTGTTGGCGGCAATCGTGCGATAGGCATCCGCCTGGGCCGCCGCCGTCGCATCCTGATCGGTGTACTCGGCTTCGCGCTCGGTCTCGAAGGCGCTGACTGCCGTCACGGTCACTGGGCCGAAATCATGGGCAATATGCAGGTCCGCGCCCCAGAACCAGTTATTCTCGCTGGGCTTCAACCCGTGCTGGCGCCCGATCACATCGGTAAAGGCATTCCTGGCCGACCATTCCGTCTGCGTCCAGCCCAGATGCGGGATCGGCGCCGAACCGATCAGGCGCGCGACGGGCACACCGCCCACCACCTCGCTCTGGTCGCGGACCACATGGCCCGAGAGCATCACCGTCGTCCGCGCGTCAGGCGTCCATTTCAGCTTGGCCCGCAGTGCCCAGCTATCGGCATCGCCCAGATGCGCGCCATTCAGCGGATCAGTCTGCCAGCCACCGCCCTGCCTTACCTGCCCGGCGAGGCGAAAGCTCAACCCGTCGGCAATCGGCCCCGAGACATAGGCATCGCTCCGACTGCGGGCATAGGACGCAATGTCCTCGCTCGCGCCATAATGGAACGTATCGGTGGGGTCGTTCGTCCGCAGCTTCACCTCGCCGCCGGTGGTCGATTGGCCATGCTCGGTGCCGACCGGGCCGGGCGTGACGGTCACACCCGCCATGTCGAACATCAGCCCCGAAGCCATGGTCGAGTAGGGAAAGGCCACGTCGTCCACATAGGTCACGACCGGCCCCATATTGTTCTGGGTAAAGTCGTTGAAGCCCAGGCCACGCAGATAGAAATTGGTCGAAGCCGTGCCGTTGATGGTCTGCACCGTCAGGTTCGGCGCCACATATTCCAGCCCGCGCAGATCCACGACCCCGCGCTCGGTCAACCGCTCCGCCGTCACGCGCGTATCGGCATCCGGCAGATGCTGGGCGGCCCCATAGGTAAAGGCGCGCCGGATTCCGTTGACCTCCACCGTCTCGGGCACCGTCGGAGCCGGCGGAGCTTTCCGCGCCGCCACCGGCCGGCGACCGCTCTCGGGCGTCGCGACCCGCTCCGGCGCGGTCTGCGCGGATGCAGCAGAGAGCAGCGCCACCATGCATGCCCCGATGGACACGCCCGAGGCCCACACCGATCCGGCACCCCGAAGCCTGCTGCAACGTGTGATCATGCGGTGCCTCGGCCTGTAAAATTGAACATCTGCATCAGGCTCGGGCTATGGCCGATCCGGCGAAGCGGAGCAACAGCCATTCCACCCCATGCGGACATTCACCCTCCCGCCGCCTCAGGCGAGGAAAACCGCCACCCCCTTCTCCGGATGCGCCCGATAATGCGCCAGCCTCGAATCCAGAGACCCGACATGCACCTCCAGCTTGTGTCCGTCAGGATCGAGAAAATACGTCGATGCCCCCTCGCTCCGGTTCTGCCGCCACACGCGGCACGAGGCACGCAGCCGTTCCGCCAACGCCGGATAATCCTCCTCGGACACGCTGAAAGCGATATGGGTATAATCCGGCCGGGGCATCTGCCCCATTTCCTCCTCACGGGTCAGGCAGAGCCATAACGCACCGGCTTCGAGATAGGCACCGTCAGGCCATTGCGCGCGGAGCACGCAGCCAAGCGTATCGCGATAGAAGGCCACGGACCGATCCAGATCCGTCACCGCAAGGGTAATATGATTCAGTCCGCTGATTGCCGGGGCCATGGTTCGTCCTGTCGCGGGGTCTTTATCGGAGCATCAGCTTAACCGCCCCACAAGGACCCCGCACCTCAATCCGCAGCCTGCACGACCCTGCCCGCCGCCACGCCGCGCACCCCCGGCACGGCCACGCATCCGGCTACCAGCAGGGCCGTCAGCGCGATGCCGCCGGAAATGCCGATCCCGTGCGCCGCCAGCCCCCCGGCCACGATGGCGAGAACCAGATTGGCCGCGGCCGTACCCAGCAGCAGAACCGGCGCCCCCGTCCGTGCCGTCAGACAGAACGCACCAAGCACGCACGCCAGGAAGACCGCATAATAGACCCAGGACAACACGGCATACGACGATGCACCGGGCGACAGCGCAGCGACAGCCAGCACGACAGCCACCCCGGTCATGCACCCCGTGGTGCAGCCCAGCGTCAGGCGCGACAGGACCCAGGTACCGCGCGTGTCCGTCACGACACCCGTCCGCCGTTCGGACCGCCGCCGGGCCATGATCCACAACCGATTGCCCGTATAGAACAGAAACGCCCCGCCGAACCCGAGCACCAGATACCCCAAACGCACGGGCGCCCCGCCATAACTGCCGAAATGCAGCGAGAAGAACGCGGTCACGATCGCAAAACCGTTCGACTGCCGGCCGGGCAGATAGTCCGCCGAAATCACCCGACCGGTATAGGGATCAAGCCCGGCAAAGCCGCTGACCGGCCCCCTCAGGCCGAAACGCGCATCATGCCCGGCAACGCGCAGCGTCAGCGTCCGGCCGCCCGGCCCCATCGGCCGCATGGCGTAATCGAGCGTATCGGGCACGAATCCCGGCGCCTGCCGCGCCAGCGCCGCAACCAGTTCAGCCGGCGCCAGAGGCGCTGCCGGGCGGGGCATGGCTGCTTCCGGCCCATGCGCCATCCGCGCGACATGCGGCACTCTGTCCTGATGGAAAAGATGCCCCTGAACGGCGAAGATCTGTTCGTGGAAAGCGAAAACGACCGACGTGACCGCCATGACGATATGAAAGGGCAGCGAAAAGAACCCGAACAAATTATGCAGGTCGAGCCACGCACGCGCCTTCCCGCCCTCCAGCCGCACCGCGAACAGCGTGCGCGTCAGCGCCGGCAGAAACGCGATCACCCCAGACACCAGGGCCACCGCATAGACCAGCGCAACCACCCCCATGATCGGCATCGCCACATCGTGCGGCAACGGCAGGCCGATTTTCTGATGCAGTTCGTCGATGAAATGCGCTGCCTCGGACGGCGCCTGCGTCACCGTCACCACGCTCCCGTCCGGTGCCAGAGCCGCCGCGACACTGACGGCCGGCCCATGCCCATGGCCGCCGCCGCCCTTGGGCCAGATCAGCCGCCCCGGCTGCGTCGCATCGGGCGCCAGAACGACCGTATAATGCGCGCGTGCCTCGGGGAACGCGGCAAAGGTCTTTTCCATCAGCTCCGGCGTCCGGTCGAGCGACACCGGCGCGGGCAGGCCCGCCGGCGGCGTCAGCCACGCCTGAATCGGCTGCTCGAACATGCTGATGGCACCGGCATAAAAAGCGACGAAGAGAAACAGCCCCGCGAGAATCCCCGCCCAGCTATGAACCTCGCGATAAACCGCGACGATATCGGACCGGATCTTCATGGCAACACGCTCTTCAGAACGGCGAACAACAGCCAGACCGCGACGGCCCCGCCCCCCAGCACACCCCAGGCCCACCCCCCGGAGCGAAACAGGAAACAGCCGGACAGGATCACCGCCCAAAGCAATCCGGCCAACCACAGCAGCAACTGCGCCGAGAGCGTCATCGGGCTGCCCGTCGTATGGCACAGCGCCCCGACCACGGCCATGACCGCGAGGGCCAGCGCGCAGCCCGGCACGATCCCGGCCGCCAGCTTGGCCACCCACTGGCGATTATCCAGCCGCGCGCCTTTCATCGCCGCCCCTCCCGCTGCATCAGGAAGGCGACCATCGCCGGCACGATGCTCCAGACCGCCATCAGCAACAGCACGACCATGAACACAGCCGTCGCCGGTCCCCGGACCTGCAACAGGCAGCCCAGCGCGACACAGGTTGCGACGGCCGCACCCGTCAGGCACGGCCCCGCAGCAGGACGGGCAACCAGCAGGCGCTGGTGCCGCGAGGCGAGATAGCACAGCATCCCCCCCACAACCGACGCCCCACTCCCCACCGCGAGGAAGAAGACCGAAGCCGTCACCAGCGATATTCCAGACGCATGGTCAGGCTGCGCCCCTGCCCGTAATAGCAGGCCGACACGGCGGTGCAGGTCGCGACAAACCGCTTGTTGGCGATATTGCGCATATTGACCGAGAACGACAGCCCGTCATAACGCGGATGCGCGGCACCGAAATCGTAGCGCAGGAACATGTCGAACAACGTATAGCCCGGAATCGACAGCGTATTCGCCGTATCGCCATAGCTGTGGCCGGTATAGCGCACACCGCCCCCGACACCCGCGCCACGGAACATGCCCGAACGCACCCGCTGGTCAACGAACAGCGATGCCATCCATTTCGGCGCCTGCGGCAGATAATTGCCGACCTGCAAGGCGGTGTTCGATTTCGTGACCTTGGCATCGCTGCGGGTGCCGGTGAAGATCACCGCCATGTCCCACGGCAGGGTGGCGCGGCCTTCCAGTTCCAGCCCCCGGACGCGGCCTTCGCTGGTCTGCACCAGACAGGTCGTCGTGCCGCACTGTTCCCCACCGGGCGAGACCGTCGTCATATTCTGCTGGGTGATCTGGTAACCACCAAACGTCACATAGATGGATTTGCCATACTGATAGCGCAGTCCGGCCTCGTACTGGTCGCCGGTCGTCGGCTTGAAGGGCTTGCCGTCCAGCGAAGTGGACGGGTCGGACACCAGCGGCAGGAACGAGGTCGCATAGCTGAAATAAGGCGCCAGCCCGAAATCCAGCAGATAGACCGCCCCCGCCCGCCAGGTGAATTTATTGGAATCCGTGACATAGCGTTTCCTGGTCAGGATGTTGAGCGTATCGTCCTCCGCCCAGTCCTGCCGCCCGCCGATCGTCACCCGCAACCGCTCATATTTGAGCTGGTCCTGAAAATACACGCCCTTCTGGCTCGATTCCGTCGCGCTATAGACCTGCGGCCTCAACCCGCGTTCATAACCCGCCGCCCCGCGCGAGACCGGATCGAAGATATCCAGCATGGGCAACACCAGCGCCGGGTTCGCCAGATCGCGCGAACTCTCCCAACTGGTATAGAAAAAATCCGTCCCCGCCAGCAATGTATGCTGCACAGGCCCGGTGCGTACATGCCCCTCGAGCTGCGTATCCATGGCAACGCCCTGCGAGCGGCCCCGCCCTTCCACCGCACGGCGGTTGACCGTCTCGCCCGCCACACACCCTTTCAGGGTCGGCGGGCAGGCCGCCAGCGTGTCACCGGAGAGCACCGTCGCGCGATAGAGATTGTCGAGATAGGTATAGCGCAGATTGTTCCGCACCGTCAGAAAGCGGCTGAAACGGTGTTCGAGGAACGAACCGGCCAGTGCCTGGGTACGGTCGAACGTATCCCAGTCCGGCTCGCCGATATTCGCATCATTGGCGATACGGCGTCCTTTCGACGCAACAAGGGTGCCCGTCTTCGGCAGGAACTGAAAGGTGGACCCACCGGCATCCCGCTGATACTGCCCCAGAAGCGTCCAGGACGAGTGCGGCGCGAATTTCCAGGTCAGGCTGGGCGACACGTAATAGCGGCCGACCGACACATCATTCACCTGCGTCCCGCCATAGCGCGCCACCGCCACGATCCGCCCCGACACGGCCCCGTCCTTGGTCAGCTTGCCCGACACATCGCCCGAAGCCTGCCCCTGCCAGTTCCCCAGATCGGTAAAGCCTGCCGTTTGTAGGAAGAACTCGCCATGGCTCTGCTCGGTCGGCCGCTTGGTCGTCAGATTGACGATGCCCCCCGGTGCCGTCTGCCCGTAGAGAGCACCCGACGGCCCCTTGAGCACTTCGATCTGCTGCAACGCGAACGGATCGAACGATGTCCGCGTCCATTGCCCACCGGACGGCAGGCGCAGCCCATCGACGAAATTGTTGTTCGAGGAAAATCCACCGGCACCGAAACCGCGCACCGACACTTCATCGACACGGCTGTCGATACCGCTCGGCTCCGACTGCACCCCGGCGGTATAGGCCAGCGCATCCGCCACGGTCGGCGAGGCCCGCAATTCGATTTCCTCGCGACTGACAATGGAAATGGTCTGCGGAGAGTCGATGATCGGCGTCCGCGTCTTGGTGGAAGACGTGGCGTGCGACAGCCCGGTCGCCGTCACCACGATCACTTCCTCCTTGCCGCCTTTCCCGTCCTGCTTTTCCTTTGCCGCCTTCTCCTGAACGACATCCTGTTCCGGCGCGGCCGCCACGGCCGGCACGCCGAACGACGCCATGAGCACAACGGGGGCAGCAATGCCCGCCAAACGAACTGACTGTCTCATCGGCCCCTTTTCCGCGACTGAAACCATGCAGCGGGGCTTTGATGCAATTGAGACTTACTGTCAACAAAAGAGCACGAGCATCAATATTTTGATACATTCGCCACAATGTGACGCCCCCCTCTTCGCACATCCCGCGACAAAGACGTCATTTTCCCGAAAAAGGCGGAACGGGGCCGGGTTTTGCCCCTGTCCTGCGTCACCGGACCATGCGCCGGTCAGGCTCTCAGCGCAGACTGCGTCGGAAAAACACGACCCGCTCGGTTTCGGCGAATCCCAATGCCGCGTGCATCGCATGGCTGTCCGTATTGGACACATCCGCATCCGATGCGATTTCCGCACATCCCAGCCCGCGCGCCCACGCCACCACCCGGTCGATCAACAGGCGCGCCACCCCGTGCAGCCGCCAGTCCGGCGATACATAAAGCCCCTCGACAAAGGCGACGGGCGAGGTCGTGCACCCATTCACATAATCATGCCGCAGCGCCGCCTCGGCAAAGCCGCACACATCCCTTCCGGCAACGGCCAGAAAGGCCACATGACCGGCATCCGGTGCCGCCATGGCCCGCTCGATCTCTTCCCGGTGCCCGGCAACACCCTCCGCCGGCCACAACGCCACCCGCAGGGCCGCATAAGCACCGATATGACCTGCGGACACCGCTATGATTTCCATCATCCGCCCTTCCGTCGCCCCGCGTGCGCCGGACAAGCCTCATCCGCCCCAAGGCGTGTCCAAACGAAGCGCGCCCCGCCATGACGGTCACACCGTCGCAAGCACTCTCCCTGTCATCCCTCCAGCGCGCGCGACAGTTCGTCCGGGTCCATGCTGCTGCTCTGCGCCGCCGTGGGGAAGGCGCCGGATTGCACATCGCCCACATAGGCCCGCACCGCCTCCTCGATCGCGACACCGATATCGGCATAACGCTTTGCATGGCGCGGCGATTTACCCGGCAACAGGCCCAACAGATCGTGCCACACCTGCACCTGCCCGTCGCACCCCGCCCCGGCCCCGATGCCGATCACCGGAATCCGCAGCCGCTGCGTCACCGCTTCCGCCAGCGGCGCCGGCACCAGTTCCAGCACCAGGGCAAACGCCCCGGCATCCTGCAAGGCCAGCGCGTCCTCCACCAGCCGCCGTGCCGCCTCCGCCTGCCGCGCCTGCACGCGCAGGCCCAGCGTATGCTGTGCCTGCGGCGTCAGGCCCAGATGGCCCATCACCGGCACGCCCAGTTCGGTCAGCCGCCGCACCGTCGGGGCAATGGATACCCCGCCTTCCAGCTTCAGCGCCTGCACCCCGGCCTCCTGCATCACCCGCCGGGCGGAGGCGATGGCATCGGCCTCGGTCGCATAGGTCAGAAACGGCAGGTCGGCCACCACCAGCGCCCGGCTGCTGCCACGCACCACGGCACGCGCATGGCGGATCATGTCGTCCAGCGTCACCGGCAGGGTGGTGTCGGCCCCATGGACCACCATCCCCAGCGAATCCCCCACCAGCAGCATCGGCACCTGCGCCCGTTCAGCCAGCGCGGCGGATGGGTGATCGTACGCCGTCAGCATGGCGATCCGCTGCCCGGACTCCTTCATGGCCTGGATGTCGAAAACGGTGATACGCATGATACGATCCATGAAATTTGGCGGTTTATGAAAGGACGATCAGGAAACGAGAGAAACCGGCCGCCGCATGGCGCACCGCCGCGCCCCCGGCAGGCCATGCGCCACTTCCGCCGCCAGAACGTCCCGCAAACGCGGCGTCAGCGCCACGTCGGGCAGGACCGCAAAACCGGCGCGCGCATAGAACGGCGCATTCCACGCCACATCCCGAAACGTCGTCAGGGTCACAGCCGCCATCGCCTGCGCCGCCGCATAAGCAGCCGCGTGCTCCAGCAACGCCCGGCCCAGTCCCCGGCCCTGATGCGCGGGTGCCACCGACATCTCCCACACATGCAGCACCGCCCGGCCGGCATCCGCGCCATCACCGTCCTCGCCCGCCACACGGGCGGACAGAAAACCGGCAACAGCCTCGCCATCCACAGCCACCCAGCACGTTCCGGCCTCAATGGCCGCCAGATGCGCCTCCGCCGGCATCACGCCGTCATCCGCGATCCAGGCCAGATCGGGGATGGTGCGAAACAGCGCGCCCGACGCCTCTTCCACCGCCGGCAACAGCACGGCCTCATCCGGCCGGGCCGGCCGGATCTGCCAGTCACCATGCATCTGCCATTCTCCCTGTCCCGATGTCGCGCTTTTCATGACGCCGTGCATGGAACGGACCCGCCATGCGGTCAATCCACCCATGGCCGGCCTGGAAATCCAGGCCGGCGGCGATCAAGCACGCATTTCCACGCAACGCTCTCACGGTGCCACCATGTGATACGGCACCACCCCGCGCTCCTCGCTGCCCGCGTCGATCCCGAAGCCGGTGGCCGGGATCGCCCGATGGCGGCAATCGGTGCGGATGCAGGCCCGACACCCCGGCCCGATCGGGATCACCATCCGGTCGTCCGTCAGGTCCAGCCCCGCCGAATAGACCAGTTCCGGAGCATGCGACACCGCGCACCCCAGCACGATCGCCACCAGGCGCGGCCGGTCGAAATAGGAAACCGGAGAATGCCCCACCGTCCGCGCAACGCTGATATAGACGGCCTCATCGGTGGTGCGCGACATCTGGACATGCAGCTTGCCCGGCGCCGAAAAACATTCGAACACATTCCATTGCGCGCACAACCCGCCGAACCGCGCGCGGCTGAAGCGGGTGGCGCTGTAGCTCTTCAGCACATTGCCGGCGATATCGGTCTTGATGAAATAGAACGGAATCCCCTCCGCCCCCGGCCGCTGCATGGTGGAGAGCCGATGGCACACCTGCTCGAAACTCACCCCGAACTGGCGCTGCAACAAATCCAGATCATGCCGCGTCTGCCGCGCCGCCCGGCGAAACCGCTCATAAGGCAGCAGCAGCGCCCCGGCGAAATAATTGCTCATCCCCACGGTAGCCAGCGCCCGCGCATCGGCGCTGCCCAGCCCCGATCGGCGCACCGGCCGGGCCAGAACCTGCCCGTAATCCAGCCGCCCGATCACCTGCGCCAGCCAGAACGCACTGCTCTCCGGCGGCGCGCCCCCGGTCAGCGACAACCGGCGCGCCCGCCGGTCGAACCGCCACATCACCCCTTCCCGGTCCAGCCCCGCATCGGTCACGATCCGGATATCGTGCCGGTCGCGCAGATAACGCCCCAGCATCTCGGCCGGCCCGCCCTCGTCCAGCCGCGCGGTCTCGTACAGCCCTTCCGCCGCACGGTCGATCTCGTCGAAATAATTCCGTTCGGCCTGCACCCAGTCGCCCACCGAGTCATACGACCCGGTGCCCGGCTGCGGCGCCGGCGTCGCGGCCCCCCCCGGCCCCCGCTCCTCCCGCAACGCGCGAAAGGCGCGATAGAGCGTCACGAACTGGTCGCACAGCCACGGCGCGCCCCGCACCGCCTCCTGCAACTGCCGCGGATAGGGCATGGTACTGAACAGCGGGTCCCCCAGGATCTCGCGCAGCACCTGCATGCGCTGAACATCGCCACTGTCGCTGAACCAGGTCGGCTCCACGCCGAACATCGTGCAAAGTTTTAACAGAATGCCGGGCGTCAAAGGGCGCTGATCGTTCTCGATCTGGTTGAGATAGCTCGCGGAGAGACCCAGCGCCGTCGCCAGTCCCTGCTGCGACTGCCCATTCCTGTTGCGCAAATCACGGATTCTCGACCCAGCGAAGATCTTCTCGCCCGCCATTGCCACCTTCGCACCCTTCGCAAAACCACTGCCCGACCGTGGCACCATTTCGCCCGGATCGCCATTCCCGAATGCGCGAGAACGGCCATACTCCGCAGCAAGGCCCCTGAAGAGGAACGAAGCCATGCGGCATTACGACATCACCGTTCACCCCGAGAGCGACCGGCTGGCGCGCAACGCGCAACTGGCCTGGCAGATCGCCGAGGTCGCGGCCGACCCGGTCGCCATCGTCCCCGACGTCACCGAGATGATCATCAATCGCGTGATCGACAACGCCTCGGTCGCCATCGCCTCGGTCAACCGCCACACGGTGGTCAGCGCCCGCGCCGAAGCCCTGGCCCATGCCAGGCCCGGCGGCGCCACCCTGTTCGGCTGCGGGCCGGACGTGCGCGTCCACGCCGAATGGGCCGCCTGGGCCAACGGCACGGCGGTGCGCGAACTGGATTACCACGACACGTTCCTGGCCGCCGAATATTCGCATCCCGGCGACAACATCCCCGCCATCCTCGCCGTGGCCCAGCAATGCGGCCGCTCGGGCGCCGAACTGGTGCGCGGCATCGCCACCGGCTACGAAATCCAGATCGACCTGGTGCGGGCGATCTGCCTGCACAAGCACAAGATCGACCATGTCGCCCATCTCGGCCCATCGGTCGCGGCCGGCATCGGCACCCTGCTGGGCCTGCCCACCGAGACCATCTACCAGTCGATCCAGCACGCCCTGCACGTCACCACCGCCACCCGCCAGAGCCGCAAGGGCGAGATTTCCTCATGGAAAGCCTACGCCCCCTCCCACGCCGGCAAGATGGCCGTCGAGGCCGTGGACCGCGCCATGCTGGGCGAAACCTCCCCCAGCCCGATCTACGAGGGCGAAGACGGCGTGATCGCCTGGATGCTGGACGGCAAGGATGCCCATTACCGCGTCGCCCTGCCCGAGGCCGGCGAAGCCAAACGCGCGATCCTCGACAGCTACACCAAGGAACATTCGGCGGAATATCAAAGCCAGGCCCTGATCGACCTCGCCTTCCGCCTGGGCGCCGAGGTCAAAGCGTCCGGCCGCAGTTGGGACGACGTGAAGGACATCCTGATCGAGACCAGCCACCACACCCATTACGTGATCGGCACCGGCTCCAACGACCCGCAGAAATTCGACCCCACGGCCTCGCGCGAGACGCTGGACCATTCGATCATGTATATCGTCGCGGTCGCCCTGCAGGACGGCGCGTGGCACCATGTCCGCTCCTACCTGCCCGAGCGCGCGCAACGCGAAGACACGGTACGGCTATGGCGCAAGATCCACACGGTGGAAGACCCGAAATGGACCGCCCGCTATCACGCCGACGATCCGGCGGTAAAAGCCTTCGGCGGCCGCATCACCATCGCCTTCAATGACGGCACGAAGCTGGACGGCGAACTGGCGGTGGCCAACGCCCACCCCCTGGGCGCGACCCCGTGGACCCGGCCCGACTACATCCGGAAATTCCGCGTCCTGACCGAAGGCATCCTGCTTCCCGCCGAAATCGAACGCTTCCTGGACGTCGCCCAACGCCTGCCCGCCCTGCGTGCCGACGAACTGCGCCATCTCGAAATCACCCTTCCGCCGCAATTGCTGAAAGCCACCGACAAGACCGGAATCTTCAATTTCCCGGCATAAAAGACCACCCCACCCCTCAACGAACAGGGGTGAAGGGGACGAGAGTCCCCTTCCGGGTGCAGGGCAGCGCCCTGCGAAAAGGCACAAAAAGGAGACGTGACATGACCCAAGCGTCCAAGCCCAAGAAATCGGTCGCCCTCTCCGGCGTCACCGCCGGCGAAACCGCCCTCAGCTCGGTCGGCCACACCGGCAACGACCTGCATTATCGCGGCTACAACATCAAGGACCTCGCGGAATCCTGCGCGTTCGAGGAAGTCGCCCACCTGCTGATTCACGGCCACCTGCCCGACGCCGCCGAACTGGCGGAATACAAGGAGCGCCTGCGCGCCATGCGCGGCCTGCCCGTCCGCCTGCGCCGCCTGCTGGAGGACATCCCGGCCGCCGCCCACCCGATGGACGTCATGCGTACCGGCGTGTCCGCCCTGGGCTGCATCCTGCCCGAACGGCGCGACATGAACCCGGTCGGCGCGCGCGAAATCGCGGACCGGCTGCTGGCCTCCATGGGTTCGGTGCTGCTGTACTGGTATCATTTCTCGACCAACGGCAAACGCATCGACGTCGAGACCGACGACGAGACCATCGGCGGCCATTTCCTGCACATGCTGCACGGCCACGCCCCGCCGGCCGAGTGGGTCAGCGCCATGCACGCCTCGCTGATCCTGTACGCGGAGCATGAATTCAACGCCTCGACCTTCGCCTGCCGCGTGGTGGCCGGCACGGGGTCGGACATGTATTCCGCCGTCACCGCCGGCATCGGCGCGCTGCGCGGCTCGCGCCACGGCGGCGCCAACGAGGTGGCGCTGGAAATCCAGCAGCGGTACCAGACGCCGGACGAAGCCCAGGCCGACATCCTGCGCCGGCTGGAAAACCGCGAGGTCGTGATCGGCTTCGGCCACCCGGTCTACACCATCGCCGATCCGCGCAACGCGGTGATCAAGCAATGGGCGGAACGCCTGTCGGCCCGCAGCGGCGCGATGCGCCTCTACAACGTGGCGGAGCGGATCGAGGGCGTCATGGCCGAACGGCGGAACATGTTCGCCAATCTCGACTGGTTCAGCGCCGTTTCCTACAACATGATGCGCATCCCCACCGCCATGTTCACGCCGATCTTCGTCATCGCGCGCCTGACCGGCTGGAGCGCCCACGTCATCGAACAGCGCGAGAACGGCAAGATCATCCGCCCCTCGGCGGACTATATCGGGCCGGACAAGAGGCCCTTCACCCCCGTGCACCAGCGCGGCGGCATGGAGAAAGCAGCATGATTTACCTGACAGGCGGCGCCGCCGCCGACAAATCGGCGGGCCAACGCTTCCGCGCCCAGCTCAATGCGCCCGGCATCCTGCAACTGCCCGGCGCCCATAACGGACAGGCCGCGCTACAGGCCAAGGACGCCGGCTTCGACGCGCTCTATCTCTCGGGCGCGGCCATGACGGCCAGCATGGGCCTGCCCGACCTGGGCATCATCACCATCGACCAGGTGACGTTCTTCATCCGCCAGATCGTCAACGCCACCGGCCTGCCCCTGCTGGTCGATGGCGACACCGGCTACGGCGAGGTGCTCAACGTCATGAACATGGTCCGCACCTTCGAAGATGCGGGCGCCGGCGCCGTGCATCTGGAAGACCAGATCCTGCCCAAGAAATGCGGCCACCTGAACAACAAGAAGCTCGCCACCCCGCACGACATGGCCATGAAAGTCGGCGCCGCCCGCAAGGCCGCGCGCGATCTGGTCGTCATCGCCCGCACCGACGCGGCGGCCAGCGAGGGCATCGACGGCGCCGTCGCGCGCGCCAAACTCTATATCGAAGCCGGCGCCGACGCGATCTTCCCCGAAGCCCTGACGACGGCGGACATGTTCCGCGAATTCGCCCGCCGCATGCCCGGCGTCAAGCTGTTGGCCAACATGACCGAATTCGGCCGCACCCCCTTCTTCACCGCCAGCGAATTCGCGGACATGGGCTACAGCATGATCATCTGGCCCGTCAGTTCGCTGCGGGTCGCCAACAAGGCGCAGGAAGATTTGTACACCACCCTGCGCCGCGACGGCAGCACCGAGGCCATGCTGCCCCACATGCAAACCCGCGAGGCCCTCTACCGAACCCTGCGCTATCACGAATACGAGGCGCTGGATCAGTCGATCGTGGAAACGGTTCTGCCAAAGGTCGGCGAACCGGCATAAAAAACCCGGTCGTCAAACCCCGCGACCCGCCGGAAGGGGACACCATCCCCTTCCCCCCACCCGTTCCGCCGCGCGCGGCCCGTCATCGCACCGACGCATCGGCCGGCCGGCCGCGCAGGATGGTCGCGCCCGCCGCATCATGGGGCAATGCCGCGCCATATGCCTGCGCATATCGCGCGGCGAAAGCCGCCCGCTCCAGCCTTTCACAATAATCGAGATACCGGATCAACGCCCGTTCCGCGCGCGGCGTCCGTCCATGGAGCCGTCTGTAATGGCGCCAGAGAACCATCACATTCACCGACCACGCATCATAAGCGTGTTCGGCGACCCGTTGACGGATCGCGGGAGGCAGCACGTCGAACGCCTCCCAGTCATCCCCATCGTATCGCCGCCACATCTCATGCCGCACCGTCCGCTCGTTGCCCGCAACCGGCAGCGTCCCGGCCTCCGTGCCACCTGCGGACAACACGCAAACCCCAGCTCTTTCGTCCATCACAGCGGCCGCCCATTCCGTTCTGTTCGGCCCAGTCTATATCGTATATTATAACATAACAATATAGCCTATCGCGGACGACTCCCCTCCTCCGCCCGCGTCGATCACGCCCCCTCCTCTTCCGCCCCCGCGCACGCCGCCTCCCGTCCGGAAAAAGAGACAGGCCGGCGTCTGGCGCGGCGCGGTTTTCTATGGGGAAGGATGGAGGACGGAACACGCGAATAGGGCCTCCCGGAAACCCTATAATCCGCCCCTTGGGAGGTGGCTGCGCTGGGGAGAATATCGGCGCTCTCACCGCGTGTTCCGCGCCTGCACGATGACGGACGGATACGGGAAAATCAATGGCGCAGATCAGACTGACCGGGACGATGCGAGAGATCGCCTCGGCCCTGGATCGCATCGCCGCGATCGGGCGCTACCCGTCGCGGGTGCTGGCGGCGGTGGGCGAGGACTTGATCCAGTCCACCCAGTGGCGGTTCGAGACCCAGACGGCGTCGGACGGCACGCCCTGGACGCCGCTGAATCCGCATCACGCGGCGGACAAGGCGGCGGCCCGGCACCGGCCGTTGGCTGGATCGTCGCGATGCAGGCCCGCCAGGACGGCATCTGGGGGCGTGTCGAATGGACGCCCGACGGACGCGCCCTCGTGGAAGGGCGCGCCTATCGCGGGATTTCGCCCGCGTTCATGGCCCCGAACGGCCGGGTGACGCAGGTCGCCCGCGCATCCCTCACCAATCTGCCCAACCTGCAACTCGCCTCTCTGCACAACCAGGGGAACCGAACGGACCTCGCTGACATCCGGCGGAGGCTCGGCCTCCCCGAAACCGCGACCGATGCCGACGTGGCCGCCGCGCTGGCTGGTGCGCCCCGATGGCTACGTCGCCGCGACATCCCGCGCGGGAAAATGGTCACCCATCGAAGCGGCCCTGTCGAAGATCGTGGTCCCAACTGCCCACGACCCGAAAACGTAAGATCCTGTCGAAGAATCCACACCAGCGACAATCCGCCATCCCATGCGAACGGGCTCCGCTCCGGATCAGGTCCGCCCCCGGCGCGGCGGCTCCTCACCGGTCACACGCTGCCAATATTCATCGGCCCGCTTCTCGAACGTCGCCGCATCGCGGGCATCGCTCTGATACAGCGTCCCCTTCGCGATCGGCGCATAAACCTGCTCCACCCAACCGCGCGGGTCGTCATGGGGAAAGCGATATCCGACATGGCCGAGCGACGCCGCCCCCTTGTAATGGGTATCGCGCAGATGCAGCGGCACCGCGGCAGGCGGATTGCTCGTCACATACTGCATGGCGGTAGAAATCCCCCGGCACGCCGAGCCCGATTTGGGCGCCCGCGCCACATGCAGCGCCGCATGCGCCAGCACGATCTGCGCCTCGGGATACCCGATCTTCTCCACGGCCTGCATCGCCGCCACGGCGGTCTGGAGCGCGGTATTGTCGGCCAGCCCCACATCCTCCGACGCATGGATCATGATCCGCCGCGCGATATAGCGCGGGTCTTCACCGCCATGGATCAGGCGCGCCAGCCAGTACAGCGTGGCATCCGGGTCCGACCCGCGCATCGATTTCACGAAGGCCGATACGACATCATAATGCGCATCGCCCGACCGGTCGTGATTGACGGGCGCCGCCGCATAAGCCTCATCCAGCATCGCGTCGCTGACCGTGACCGCCCGCGCTTCATGCCCCACCGCCAGGCTTTCCAGCGTCGTCAGCGCCCGGCGCGCGTCGCCCCCCGAACGGCCCGCGATCCGGCGAACCTGCTCCCCCGTCAGCCCGATCTCCACGCCCTCGGCGCGCAGATGGCCGATGCCACGCCGCACCACCTGCTCCATCTCGTCGAGACTCAGCGGCTCCAGCTTCAGGATCGTCGAGCGCGACACCAGCGCCGGGGTCAGCACATGATACGGGTTGCCGGTGGTGGCCCCGATGAAATCGGCCGTGCCTTCCTCGCAGATCGCCAGCAGGTCATCGGTCTGGGTCGCCGTGAAACGCTGCACTTCATCGACGAAGATCAGCAGCGGCACCATCCGCGCCTCGTCCGCCAGCTTGCGGATGTCCGAAACACCGCTGCGCGTCGCATGCAGCGGGCGGAACCGCTTGCCGAGCATGTTCCCCACGGCCCGCGCGATCGAGGTCTTGCCCACGCCGGGCGGTCCGTAAAGGATGACGCTGCCCAGCGCCCCGCCGGCAATCCGCCGGCGCAGGATAGACCCCGGCGCGATCGCCGCCGACTGCCCGATCACGTCATCCAGCGTCGCCGGGCGCAACTGGGCGGCCAGCGGCACCCGCCCCAGCGGCGCCCCGCTGTCGAAAAGATCGCTCATCGCTCACCCCGGGACCGAATTGCCCGGACCAACGTGGGCGCGCCCCGCCTAATCATCCAACCGCACCGAACGCCCCCGCTTGATACCCGCCCGATGGGCCTTGCCATCCAGCCGGCGCTGGCGCGCGGCCCGACCAGGCCGCGTGGCCACACGAAAGGCGGGGCGATGCGCCGCCTCGCGGATCAATTCGGCCAGCCGCTCGATGGCATCCTCGCGGTTGCGCAGCTGCGTGCGAAACCGCCGCGCCGTGATCACGATCACCCCATCCCGCGTGGCACGGCTACCCGCGACTTCCAGCAGCCTCACCCGCACCCGTTCGGGCAGCGAAGGCGAGCGCGCGGCGTCAAACCGCAACTGCGCCGCCGTGGCCACCTTGTTGACGTTCTGCCCGCCAGGGCCGGATGCAAGGATGTAGCTGACCTCCAGCTCGGTCTCGGCCAGCGACAGTCCGGGAAGGATCGGGATTGCCATGGCGCGCGACATACCATGTTTCGCGCCGCCACGCGCTATTCCTCCGTGATCGCAGATCTGCCGTCTATCCGCTTGTGGGCAGTTCGAACATATCAATGGTTTCAGGTTCATCCTGTCCAGAGGCAAACCACGCCTGCGCCAGCGGGTGAGAGAGCATCCGCTCCAGATAGCGCCCGGCACGACCTTCCAAGGAAACACCGTAAGTCTGGAAGCGGGAAGCCACCGGCGCGAACATGATATCGGCGGCCGTGAAGTATCCAAACAGCCAAGGCCCCCCAGGGGGGTTCTCCGCCGTCTCCCCTATCGCCGCCACGCGCGCGATATCGGCTTCAACTTCCAGCGTCCGCTGGGGCCGCCGATTGCGCCCCCCCCGCAATACCCGATACCGACACTCCCGAAGCCCTGGCTCCGGGAGTGTTCGTGTTTTTGGCCCCCTGATCGCGTGACGCGGCGAAGTCGAGCAGGTTTCCGAGTTCGCCATGGAGCGTGGCGTGCATCTCGCCCCGGCCTTTGCCGGGATGAAGCACGATCTTCTCGATCAGGGCGCGGATGGCCTCGGACGCTTCCTGCCGGTCCTCGGGGTGGTTCAGGGTTTCCGCCAGCCGCTCGACCTTGTGCTTGAAGATCGCCGCGACATTGGGATGGATACCCGCCTCGACCCGGCCCCGAAGGCCGCGATGGGTCTTCATCGCTAGGTCCTTGAGGAACAAAGCGTTCATCGTGCCTTTGAGGCCGCCGTGAAGTTCGGAGATCTCGCCCTCGGCCAGGGTGACAATGGTCACGCCGGCAAACTGGAGACGCTTGAACAGGGTAGCGACGTCGGCCTGGTCGCGGGACACGCGATCGAGGGATTCGGCCAGCACGACGTCGAACTGCCCGGCCTGAGCCGTCGCGCAGCACGGTCTGGATGCCGGGGCGCAGGATCATGCTGGCCCCGAAGATGGCCGCGTCGCGGTAATACTCCACCACCTGCCAGTCCTCGCGCGTGGCGCGTTCCTCACAGAGGCGGAACTGGTCCTCGATCGAAGCCCCCCGCTGGTTGTCCGAGGATTAGCGGGCATAGAGAGCAACGCGGGTCATGGCGAATCTCCCGATAGGTGGTTTTGTAAGGTTTACCTCTTGCGGTTTCTGCCGCTGGGCTGATGTGTCCGATCGGCTGGCGTCTCCGGGATGCGCCCGGTTGCCGCCGTGTAGATGTCGCTATCCTCGCGGCGTCCGACCGCGATGACGAAGATGACGATCCGCTGTTCCACGACCTGATAGACGAGGCGGTAGCCGTCCTAGAGCACGATCGTCGAACTCGATCGCGTATTCAGTCATCCGGATGGCGGGCCTTCAAGTCCGCCAGCGTCATGCGATGACGCGGCGCGGGATCGGCGAGGCGTTCGCGGACGATCTCGATCAGCCTTGCATCCTCGTCGGTCACAAGGCGGCGCTTGACCGGCGGCTGGCCGGTCTCGGCGATATAGGCCAGGGTATCGCGCAGCACGTCGGACAGGGACATGCCTTGCGCCGACAGCTTCGCGACAGCGGCGGCCTTGAGGGTGTCATCGACACGGAACGTCACGGCGGACATGGCTTCCTCCTGATTGCAGGACAAATGTAATACATTTGTACGAATAAAGGAAGCGCAAAACAGGTGATCCCGGCCTGCCTGAAATGGTGCCCTGGATGGGACAGGCGTCATTCATCTGGTTCCTCTCGACTTGCTGTCCTTCGGTCTGACGGATCGTTGTCGTTGGCTGTGTCAATCTGACCCAGCCGCCGTTGGAATTCCTCGCGGGCGATCTGGCGTCCAAGCATCCTGGCGAGGATGAACACCAGTTCGTCCATCCGCGCTTTCATCGCCGGATCGGATGCGGTTCCCGACGGGTTATTATCATTGGCCGGCGCGATCGGCCCAGTCTTCGCCCTGCGGTCCTTGCCCGTCATCGTCCTGCCCTTCCCGTCTGGAGAGAACCGGATCATGGGGCATGAAAAACGAATACCTCAAGGCAAGGGCGTTGTACTTTGGAAGCGAGGACATGGTACTCGTGTCGGAAATTGTAGGCGTGTGCGTACTCTGGCGTATCCGGGCGTAATCCGGCGGACGACAAAAGGAGAACGTTCGGTGATATGATGAATAACTATTAATTATTCTGATGGTTTTGTGAATAAGGCGGGGCGTCAGAAGCACAGAATCTTCAGTTGAAGCGCCGCATAATTCACGGCGTTGCTACACCTGCTTTTGCCATAGCGCCGGATCGTGATGGGGCAGGCAATGAAGACGCGATAGAGGGCGCCCAAACCTGCCTTTCTGCATTTTTGATGCCTCTTGACACCATGCACGGAGTTCCCAGATTGAATTTGCCGGCCGCCGAAGGGGTCGGCAGACAGAACTATCAGTTTTGATCTTGTGTCCATGTTGCTCAAAGGAGGATATGGCTATGAGAGCCACCGTTGATTTTGCCCCCCTGTTCCGTTCGAGCGTGGGTTTTGACAGAATGCTCAATGCCCTTGATCTCGCCGGTCGGATTCCGACGGCCGATAACTGGCCGCCTTACGATATCATCAAGACCGGTGAGGATGATTACCGGATCGACATGGCGGTTGCCGGACTTGCCGAGAACGACCTTACGATCACCCAGGAGCGCAATATTCTTGTCGTGGCAGGACGAAAGGCGCTGGAGCCGCAAAGTGCCGGCGAATATCTCCATCGTGGTATTGCGGGCAGAGAATTCGAACGCCGCTTCGATCTGGCCGAGCATATGAAAGTCACCGATGCGCACTTCGAGAACGGACTTCTGTCCATTACCCTGAAACGTGAGATACCCGAAGCGATGAAGCCGCGTCGTATCGCGATTACGTCCTCTACAATACGTGCGGACCGTGCGGAAGAAGCCGTGCCCCAGATCGAGGCACGGAAAGAGGCAGCCTGATAGCGTGACGAAACCTCTCCCCCGGCCATTCATCCGGCCGGGGGAGAGTCTCGAAAGGTCATGAGCATGAAGAGGATGAAAATATTTCTGCCATGCGCTGCTCTGGGCTTGTCTCTACTGAGCCAGTCGGACGCACATGCTGCTGATCTCGCCCGGGCGGCTGCAACATCGTTCGATGCGAGGGCGACTGAGGGAACGTCCACAATCCCCAAAACCGGAGCGCGCACTCATTACGAATGACGCCACAGGTGATATGCTGGTCGACAGCTTGAACGCAAGCCAGTTGGATCAGAATTACAAGGGGCCGGTCTATTATCCCGGACAACCCATTCCGCCGTTCCGGCCCATCGACACAGATCATCTGGCGCCGTCAGGGCCAGAGACGGCGAAGAAGTCGTCCTCATCGCACGGGACGTAATGGGGCTTTGAGTAAAGGCGGCGTTAGAGACCGCCTTTACCTCGACTCTTCAGGATGAAGACCGTTCAGGCTCACAGCGGGCCGCAGGATTATCTTCGAGATGCGCCTGTTCCCTGGCATCGCGCGCGACACGCGCATCCTGTTCGCGAACCAGCCAGTAGACGATGCCCAGAGCCAGAACAGCCGCCGAGAGAGCGAACAATTCCAGGGCAGTCACATCATGCAGATCCAGCAGGATGAATTTGCGGGCAATCGCCAGGAGAGCGATCAGGACGATGGTCCGCACCCGGATGACGTTCTCATGCTGGGCAAGAACGACCAGCAGGGAGTGCTTGAACTCAAGAGCGATGATAACAGTAAAGATCGCGCCAAAAATCGCCTGGAAGATCGTCTGATTGATCGGATCGATTCCGACATCGACGACCAAATGCCATACCGCGCCGATCAGATGAATCGTCGCTATGGCGGTTACCAGCATGATGAGCGCAATCAGGGTCAGAATGATCGCCTGTTCAAAACGCTCGTAGAATGTCAGGCCCCTGAACAGCTTGATGAGCCGGGACCAGTCCCTGCTCTGCCAGGAACGTTTCATGGAGAGGTCTTCCATAGCCGTTTTCCCATCTATGAATTGCGTTATAGTTCCCACGTCCTGGGTCTGGCTTTTCTTTTAGTAATGGAGAACGTCCCCATGCAGGACACGTTCCGGATCATGGGCGCTCACCGCCCGTTCGAACCGCCTCCGCTTCCTTTTCGGGAGAAGGAGCAGCGCCCGCATCCGGCGCCTGCACCTGACGAAGAGGAGCCACCAATCGATCCGGACAAGGAAGGACTGGTCGAACCGCTCGATCCCTCGGATGTGGATGCGGACCCACATGCGGACTGAAACAGTCTGCGGAAAGACACGTGGTCGTTCCGGCGCACATCCGGGTCAGAGCCGGTGCCAGCGTGGCAGACGACAGGACAATGTTCTGGCATGATCTCGCACGGCCTTTGGCAAGGCCGATGTCAGCTGGTTTTCGAGGGCTCCCAACGACCAGCCCAGGGCCTTGGCCATGTGCGTGCGGTCAGCGACAGGCAGGAGTTTTCGGACCACGGCGACGGTGGTTGCTTCCGGGTCTGACGCGGTTCTCCAGCGAGAAACCCGATCGTAAACCCGGTGGTCGGCCGCCCGACGCATGAGGCCGTCATATCCCCGGCCTTTTTCCTCGTCGCCGAGATAGTCGGCCAGCAGGACCGCCAGTTCTGTGCCGATCTGAACGGTCGGAAGCGACAAAATTCTGTTCGGCCTGTCCGTGTGAAGAGTCATGATGCAGTCCTCAGGCCGGCGCGCGTGTCGCCCGATGTCAGAGCCGTCGCATCCAGAGGGCTGACGCTCAAGCCCGAAACAGTAGCGGTGACGTCGACATGCACGGACCCGAACAGATGCAGGAGGGCGGCCTGAGGCGTATAGGCGCCTTTTACGGCTGCGGAGGTCCGGCCGTCCATAAGAACCGGGTCGACAAGGACCGGGCACCCGGTCTGCCGGCCCAATATCTCGATGGCGCGGTCCAGTGGCATGGATGGAATGTTCACCGGCTGCGTTTCTGTCTCGCACGACAGCACATCATGCGGCGCATGAGCCGATGCCGGCGAGGCCATTCCGACCAGCGGCATGAGGACGAGACCGACAGCGGCGTGTGGTCTATCCCTCTGCCGAAGGCGCCGAGGTTGCTTGGCAGTCTGTTCCGCGTGCGCCATCTCTCCTGCGGAGTGTGACCAAACTGGCCGCATTGTCCCCAGTGAACGGGGCACGGGGGGATGGATGTTCCAATAGTGCTGAAGCGCCTTCAGGTTGAGAAAATGGATAAAACTTGACATCTCCCTGTTCTCGCTGCTTTCGACTTCACCTTCAGAGACGCGGGGCCTCCGATGGAAGGCCCCGCTCCACCCTCTCGTTCCTGCGGTCGTTCCAGGGAAGACGGCGTTTCCGCTCGGAGAAGGCGTTTCTGATCTACCCGGCGCGGTCGGTACCTTACGCCGCGACCGGAACTGGCGGTACGGCTCTTGCCCGAAAGGAGAGACGGAACGCGAGATCAGAAGCCAGGGGATCGCACCCGGCAGGGGCGACCGCACCCGCCTGGACCAGACGTTCCAGCGTGGCGCGAAGTCTGATCCCCGGTATACCGGTGTGGGCCACCAGAGACGTTAGCGTCACGCCCCGTCCGTCATGACCGAGGCGGCGGAGCACGGAGAGGACACGCGGAGCTAGCGGATCGTCTTCGAAAAGGGGGCGGGTTACCATGATACGCCTCCCTCCAGTCGGTTGCGCCATCTCCGGGCGGCTGTGCGCAAGGAGCGGCGATAGCGGGAATAAAGTCCTTTCAGTGTCGACATCCACATCCTCCGATTAAAGCAACATGGATTCCAGTTGTCTGGCTCACAGAGCCTATGCCGGACCCGATGGCGTCCAGCGAAAGCATGATTGGAAGAGATGCTTGCCTCGTCAAGGGGGTGCGAAATGCAGATTCTTTTTAATGAATAATTTTATTATTTTTATTTGTGTTTGTTTTCTGTAGCGGTGTTGCGGAGAGAAATTACATGGGGTTTGTTGATTTTCGTTAACCATCATGGCGATGATCGCAGAAAATCAATATATTTCTCTCTGATGATGGTGGCCTTGGGTTTTCCGGCCACCACCTGTCTTAGAGAGCGCTTCCAGCGCGTCCGTTTGTCGGGACTTCCGTCCGCGTCTCGACGGCGGGCGTCAGAGCCATGGAACCAGTCTTTTGATCTCCGGGATTGTCAACTGCCATCGGCGCGGCGAGAGTCGGACAGGCTTTGCTTCCGGTGCGTGACACATGAACGATTGGCGCCCCCCGACCGTTTGATGTGATCGTGATCGTCTGCGTACAGGCGGTGGGTCCACCGGTGCTGACCGCCTCGAAACGCTGCCAAGACATGCTCTGTTTCGAGAGGTCGTGACCAACAGCCGGCACGGCGCGCAGGACGCCGTCCAGCCGCGAAGCCAATGTCCGATCGACTGCCTCCATGAGAGCCATATTGCGTGCCATCATGCGATCAACAGCCTCGAACATGTCGATATCAGGCATTGCCGCTGTCGTCGCGAAGCCCTGGACCGGGACCAGGATACCGACCTGGTGTCCCCGCGCGTCAACGACGCGCAACGCATCCTGAGCCTGCACAGGCAGGGCAGCCGCGCAGCAAGCCAGTGTAGCAATAAAGGCACCAGCCTGAATCATACGAGAAAAATGCATTTTGGAATCCTCCGTGTCTGTTAAGCAGTGTCGGACGACGCGGAAAATATGGAGTGCCAAGAACTAGCCCGCAAGGAGTTAAATGGCGATATCTAGAGACCTTCCGGTGCTGATTACGACGGTCGAAGTGACGTGGATCGAAAAGGTGGTGGAACGCTGGCTGCGCTTCGGGCGGCCGATCGCGGACACGATCCTCGACCGTCAGCGGCGCATGCTCAGCTTCTCCCCAGACAACGTATTCGCCTTCGTTCTCTGGGCCGCTAACGAATACGGAACGGTTGAATCGCACATCGACATCGTGCGCACGGTCGGCTCCGGCGAAGACTACCAGACCGTCCCCTGCGTGCAACCGGGTGGCGAGGTGTTGCTGCACCAGAGTTCATGGCCGCGCGTCCAGCGCGTGCTGGAAGCGATCGATACGGTCGAGGCGCAGGATATCGACCCGACCGAGGTCAGCCCCGACTATTGGCGTCACCTGCACCAGCGACTGGAGGCGCGACAACAGCCCGACGCCTACACGAAGGCACGGCATCGGGCATGGCCCGAAAACGGCATGCCGTAGAGCGTCATCATCGGTGCGACCTTTCGTTCGCTGTCATCCCGGCAGGGTCATTGTTTTGCACAACCATGGCGAGACGCTATTCTGGCACGACAGTCTTTCGGATTGCGGAACCTCATCGCGCAATACGATGCCCTAACCCGGACCGCCACGCATGAGGCGGATCAGCCCTCCGGCATGCTCCGTATCACGGCGCCGGCGACATTCGGGCGCCACCACGTTGCACCAGTACCGTCCGATTTCCTGGCACGGTTCGAAAACATTCAGGCCACCCCGGTCTTGTCGGACCGTAACCTTGATCTGATCGAAGAGGGTCTGGATGTCGCCATCCGCATCGGCGTTCCGCGCCTTCGCCCCCGAAGCCGCGCGCGAAAACATCCACCCAACTGCCGACGGGTGCGCTGACGGTCAATTCCTGAACCGAAAGCGCGCCGTCTCCCGCACGTCAGCCGCGTCAGGGCCTGTCAGAGCCTGACCGCAAATGTGGGCTGGCGAGCGAGAACGGCCCGTATCGGGCCGCGCCCGGCGTGTGTTTCCGAGCATCGGAGCAGAGTGGCCTTGATGGCCACGAGCACCGAAGCCCAGAAAACGCGCGGAGGAAACGCGCGGAGGACACGCCGCCAGCGCGCATTCGCGGTCAGGCTCTCAGGACATCGGCGGCGGCGACGGGTCGCCCGACGGCAGGGGAATGAATTCGTCATGGTCCGCCTCGGGCAGTTTCATCCGCCCGGCCTTCCAGTCCTCGGCGGCCTGCGCCAGCCGCGCCTTCGAGGAACTGACGAAATTCCAGAACAGGAACCGTTCCCCGACAGGCTCGCCCCCCAGCACCATCGCGGTCGTCGGCGCCAGGGCCTGGAAAGATGAGGCCCCGGCCCCCAGCACCAGCATCCGCCCCGCCTCATACCGCTCGCCGTCGATCTCGATCGCTCCGGTGGCGATATAAAGCGCCCGCTCCGGATAGACGGTCGGAATTTCCGCCCGCGCGCCGGCCGCGAGTTCAAGATGCGCATAGAACAGCGGCGAATGTGTCCGCGCCGCGGCGGTCAGCCCATAGGCCCGCCCCGCAATAAGCTGCCCCCGCACGCCGGCCGCATCCCATTGCGGCAGATCGTCCCCTTCATGATGCGAAAAGGAGGGCGCGGCCTCCTCATCACCCTTCGGCAGCGCGACCCATGCCTGGATGCCATGCAGATGGTCCCCCACCGCACGCGCCTTCTCGAACCGCTCGCTATGCGTGATCCCGCTGCCGGCCGTCATCCAGTTGACCTCCTGCGGCCGGATCGCCTGCTCCGACCCCAGACTGTCGCGATGCACCACCTCCCCCGAAAACAGGTACGTGACGGTGGAAAGCCCGATATGCGGATGCGGCCGCACATCGAGGCTGCGATCGACCCCCGCCGCGATATCCATCGGCCCCATATGGTCGAAAAAGATAAAAGGCCCGACCATCCGTCGCCGCGCGAAGGGCAGGATGCGCCCCACTTCCAGCCCGCCGCCCAGACTGCGGCGACGCTGTTCGATCATCATCTCGATCATGGTACAGTCTCCCCTTCGGCTGCGCGACCGGGCTGGCGGCACCCGCCCGGTCAGGCGGCAATCCCGCCGAAATGTCCGTTGTTGAAATCCTCGATCGCCTGGCGGATCTCCTCCTGCGTGTTCATCACGAAGGGGCCATAGCCGGCGATCGGTTCGTTCAACGGCTGTCCGGTCAGGACAAGAAAGCTGGCCGCCTCCGTCGCCTGCAACGTCACCTCCGCGCCCTCCCGGCTGAGCAGAGCGAACTGCGCGCTCGCCAGTTCCATGCCGCCATTCACGACCAGGCGTCCTTCCAGCAGGACGATCGCCGTGCTGTGCCCGACCGGCAGGTCAAGCGTCACCTGCGCGCCCGCATGCAGCGTGCCGTCCCACACATTCAACGGCGAGAACAGCCGCGCCGGTCCATGCCCCGTCCCGTAATCCCCGGCGATCACACGCAGCGTGCCGGCATCATGGGGCAGAGAAACAACCGGAATATCGGCCGCGCGCAGCGTCTGGTAGGTTGCCGGCGCCCCCTTGTCCGCGGCCGGCAGGTTCACCCACAACTGCACCATGCGAAACGCACCGCCCGCGCGCGCATAGTCGGCCGAATGGAATTCCTCATGCTGGATGCCGTTCCCCGCCGTCATCCACTGCACGTCACCCGGCCCGATCACACCGCCGCCGCCCGAGGAATCGCGGTGCTCGACCTCGCCATCATAGACGATCGTCACCGTCTCGAATCCCTTGTGCGGATGCTCGCCCACACCACGCCGCGCCTCCGTGGGGCCGAACGTATAAGGCCCGGCATAATCCAGCAGCAGGAACGGACTCAGATGCGCGCCGAACGCGCTGTAGGAAAACAGGGAACGGACAGGAAAGCCGTCCCCCACCCAATGGCCGCGATCATTGCCGTAGCGGCCGAGAATCGTCTTCTGCATTGCCATGCTCCCGATCGACGGGGCTCCGACAGCGACGCCCCTGCATGACGGCAAGATGGGGCGCTCCCGCCCGCGCACAAAGATTGCCCCATCGAACGGTGCGTCCTATTCATAAGACGATGAACGACCTCAACGATCTCTATTATTTCGTGCAGGTCGTCCGCCACGGCGGCTTCACGCGCGCCGCACAGGCCACCGGCCTCCAGAAATCCCTCCTCAGCCGCCGGGTCCGGCTGCTGGAAGAACGGCTGGATACCGTGCTGCTCCAGCGGTCCTCCCGCCATTTCTCGGTAACCGAGGCTGGGCGTGGCTTCTACGAACGGTGCGTGGTCGTCCGGGAAGAGGCGGAAGCCGCGGAACAATCGGTCGCCCGGCATCATGCCGAACCGTGCGGCATCATCCGCCTCAGTTGCCCGGTCTCGCTCCTGACCATCCAGTTCGGTGCGCTGCTGGCCCGGTTCATCATGCGCTATCCCGCCGTCACCCTCAGCCTCGAAAGCACGAACCGGCGGGTGGATCTGCTGGAGGACCGGTTCGATCTCGCCATCCGGGTGCGCTTCCCGCCGCTGCAATCGGAAAACCTCATCATGCGCGTGCTCGACACCAGCACGCAGTGCCTGGTTGCCGCCCCCTCATTGATCGCAGCCCCCCTGGCCTCCCCGGCCGACCTGAACACGCTGCCGAGCCTCGATTTCAACACCCCGCCCGCCAGCCATTCATGGCTTCTCGAAAACGCGGACGGTCAGACGGCAACGATCTTCCACACGCCCCGCCTCGCCACCGACGACATGGCCGTCCTGCGTGAAGCCGCTCTGGCGGGCGCCGGCATCGTCCAGCTTCCGACCATGATGGTCTGGCGCGATATCAAGGAGGGCCGACTGCTCCAGGCCCTGCCCGACTGGCGGCCGCGTGCCGGCATCGTACATGCCGTCTTTCCTTCCCGCCGGGGACTATCCCCCGCCGTGCGCGCGCTGATCGATTTTCTGGCCGCAGAATGCGCCGCCCAGCGGCAGGATGCGTCACATGTTCTGGAAACCTGACAAGCCGAACCGTTACAGGCACTCGCGAGACCATTGATAGCGGACGATCGTCACAGGCCAATGCTCATGCGGAAATTCGCCGATATTGCGCAGCCCATGCTTCTCATAGAAGCGTCGAGCCGCACCATTCGCCACACTGGTGCGCAGCCAGAACCCCTCGGGCATCTCCCGTTTGGCGACATCGAGCAGACTGCTCCCGATGCCCGCCCCCTTCCGCGCCGGGTCCACAAAAAGCTGCCGCAGCCAGGACGTTTCCGGCTCGAACGCCATAAACCCGGCGATGCCGGATGCATCACACGCCACATAGACGCGCCACGCCCGCTTCCATTCCGCTTCGAGGCGCTCACGATATTCCGCCACGTCCGACACGATGTCGGCTTCGACGCCGATAGAAAGCGCACTCTCACGCCAGAGCCGCGCGACGGCATCAATGTCGTCGCTGCGCAGCGCACGCACGGGACAGGTCGTCATTTCCCTACGCGCTCATGTTTTCGTTCGCCGGTTCCGGGGACGTGTTGGTTTCACGATGCTATCCCTGATACCCTCATATACCCTTCCGAACCCCATACCCGCATATCGAATATGATCTCCGCGTCTTCGTCGTCTTTTTTATTCCGCGAATGTTTTACCCGCCCCATCTCGACGCGTATCGCGGCGAACAGATAATGCTCAACGGGAAAAGGCACATACTCGCCGTTATCGTGCTCTGCGCCCTGCCGGCCGGATGTACGGATGATGATCAGGGCAAAGGCGACCTGCATACAGCCGTCTCCCGGTGTTTTGCCCGCTACCCGTTCAGGAAAGGCAGCGCCTACGACCGGTTCACCTGCATCACCAACGCCCATCTCAGATATGGCCCGAGCGCGGTCGGCACCAATTACGACCTGATTTCACAGGTCGATCTCGCCTCCCTGCGCATCGGCCTGGATGTCGATGCCGGCACGTTGAGCGTCCCCGAAGCCGAGAAGGAACTGCATTGGGTCACGACCAAGGCCCAAGCCCAAGCCCAGGCCCAGGCCCAGGCCCAGGCCATCGGGCGGATCAATACCAACCCGGCGGCAACCATGCCACCCCACCGCAGCGCGACAGGATCGACACGATAACCCACACGGGCGGCCCGGCGGTCCCGGCCGAACCGCCGTTACGAACAGTCGCGCGGCCTACCGCGCGATTTTCACTGCGTCCGGGGCACGATCACCGGATCGGACGATTTCTTGTCCGGATTGGCAACGACCGTTCCCGATTGCGCGGAATAGGTGGCGGAGGTCGACTGGTTCGGCGTGGTCGGCGGATGGAAGGCCGAAACCGGCCCGAAGATGCCACCGGCTGAACTCTTCATCGTGCCTTCGGGCTGGCGCGCACATCCACGGGTGATGATGGAGCAGATTCCATCCGTTCCCACCAGTTCGTCGTTATCGCCGGCATAATGCACGTCCGACACCCGGTCATGATCCAGGCGGATCACGGCGGTGCAGGTCGTCCCGCCACCGCCGCCGAACTGCGCGATCGTCGTGGCGATATCACCCACCGGAATCAATGTGGAACCGCCATAGCTCGGCTGCGGATGCGTTCCGGTATAAATGAAGATCTGGGTCGTATCATTGAGCTGCTTGGTGGCGGCCGGCAGTCCCGCACAGGCTTGGAGGTCATAGGATGTCATGCCGATCATGGTGATCTGCGCCTTGTGAGCCGCCCGGGAATCCATATATCCGCACCCGCTCAGCCCAAGAGGAAGCGAAAAGACCGCGAGCAGACACAGAGTGCGACAGTTCATTCCTGGATTATCCCCATAATCAATCTTCCCACGCCCCGCACGGCGCCTCTATCGCACGAACCTAGTGCGCTCTTTCCGGTCGATGCAAGGCCCAGGCCGGGCACAGAATGTCGCTTTTTCAATGAAACGCATTGTTTCATGTATTATGGCCATCTCATGACAGCCGGATCGGCGAATATCTTAACGAAAGAATTACGTCTTTACTTCGCCATTGCCTTCCACGCCCCGCACGATCATCATGGCACCGATCGTCAGCACGGAGGGCGTCCGTCACGGAACTGGAGCCCGGTCGCGCCAGCCCCCAGCAACGGCGCCTTCGCAACGCGGTCCGGCCTCACGGCCCCTCATCCCGAACCGCAACGGACATCCAAGGAGACTCTGCCGCTCATGTCGCTCAAGCCGCTTATGCCGCTCCTGTCTCGCCACACATCGCGCGCCCTGCCTCCGCTCACGGCAGCCCTTCTCGCCCTTGGTGCCTGCACGGCCGGCCAGCCCCCCGTGCCGCCCCTGCCGCCCCTGCAACAGGCCCCCACCCTCACGATCGCCGACACGGATCTCGTGCAGAAACTCAACGAAATGGACCTGACCCGGATCGCCCTGGCCAAAATCGCCCAGACCAACGCCGCCCGCAGCGACATCGCCACCCTCGGCGCGACCATGGTCAAGGACCTGACCGGCAATCAGGACAGGCTGGCGAAGCTGGTATCAGCCCACGCCATCACCCTGGCCCCCAAGCCGTCCGCCGCGAACCAGAAGATCATCGACCGGATGCAGCACCTCCATGGCGCCGCGTTCGACCGCGCCTACATACGCTACCTGTCGCGCGACGACGCCAGAATGAAACCCGTCCTCGAAAGCGGAATTACCAGTTCCAAGAACGCCGACCTGACCAAACTCGCCACCGACACCAAAACCCTGCTCGCCGCCTACGAGGCCCAGCTCAAATAAACCGCCATCAGCGGCAGAGGGGCGCCGGCGACCCAGACCGTGCCAGCGCCCCCGATGCCCGATGCCTCGTCGGGGTTCGCCCGCATCAGGCCGTCAGGGATTATCCAGCGGGCCATCGGATATTGCCCATTCCGGCCGCAACAATCCCATGATCGCAGCATCCCAACACACCCCATCGACGCATGCAGCAGAACGCCGCACCCCCTCCGTCCTGAAGCCGAGTTTCTCGTAAGTCCGAATGGCGGGCGTGTTCCACGTGTACACGTTCAGTTCCACGCGCCCGATCGCAGGTTGCGCGAACGCCTCGTCCACGATCAGACGCAGCATCGGCCTCGCCACCCCTTGCCCCCGTGCAGCAGGCGCCACGACCACGCGGGACAGTCGGGCATTGCCGTTGCGCCAATCGAAGCCGAGTTGCGCATGGCCGACCATCGCGTCTTTGCATGTAACCATCCAGCACAGGCGTGACGGCGGCACAGACTCTGCCTCGGCCAGCATGCCCTCAAGCTGTGGCACCGTGAGCGGGAACGACAAAGCCGGCCCGCCCCACTGCACGACATCCGCCTGACTGGCGAACCATTGTGAAAACAGCGGGAAATGTTCGGATCCGAAGGGAACGAGACGGAGCACAGAAAACCTCCCGAGTTTCAATCGGTTTTTCCAACCATTTCCCTGGAAATCACGTCGGAACGGCCGCAGAACCGGCCAGTAGACCGCCGTCGATATTGATCTCCGCTCCCGTCACATAGGTTGCTTCATCCGAAGCCAGCATGATCGCGATGGCAGCAACCTCGTCGGGCCTTCAGCGAGATGCAGGCGGCGAGCCCCCTGCCGGGGCGTCGGGCAGGGCCGCGCTCTCCGGCACACCCTCCTCCGCCCCCGCCGGCCCCGGAGGCGCTGGAATCAATTCCACACTCTGCACCGGCCGCGCCAGCCGGATGCCCTCGCTGGCAAAGCGCTGCACCAGCAGGCGGTTGAACGCCCGCTGCACCGGCCAGCGCGCCTTGTCGGTGCAGACGATCTGACCAAGCAGCGTCACAGCCTGCGAAGACACCGCGTTCACCCCCTGATATTGCAGGTCACCCAGCATGCCGGGCGCCAGATCCGGGTCCTTGCGCATATCCTGCACGATCTCCGCCAGTACGGCGGCGACCCGGTCGATATCCTGATCCGGCGCGATATCGACGCTGACGGCGGCATTGCCCCGGCCGCGATTGACGTTGGTGACGGTGGAAACGGCGCTGAAGGGAATGATATGCACCGACCCATCGCTCGCGCGCAGCCGCAGGGTACGGATCGACAGCGTCTCCACCGTGCCGGACAGGCCACCGGCGGTCACCGAATCCCCCACCTCCATCGCGTTTTCCAGCAACAGGAAGATGCCGGTGATGAAATCCTGCACCAGTTTCTGCGACCCGAACCCGACGGCCACACCGATAATCCCCGCCCCGGCCAGCAGCGGCGCGATATCGATCCCGATCTGGCTGAGCACGGTCATGAGCACCACGATGCTCAGACACACCAGCAGCACCGTGCGCAGGATCGGCGACAGCGTACGCAGGCGCATCGCCCGTCCCGGCTGCGCGCTGCTGGTATAGTGCTCGATCTGCCGGTCCAGCGTGGCGTTGACATATTCCCAGACGACGATGCCGATCGCCAGCGCCACCAGCACCGTGGCGGCGGCCGAAACCAGCCGGCGCCCCACCATGCCGTCAGCAAACCACGCGAAGGCCGGCACCCCCCAGGCCTGCAACAGCGTGACCGCACCCGCAATCCCGAGAATCCACGCCAGCGCCTGACGGACATAGGGATAATACCGCGCGCCACGCAGTGCCACGCCGGCGGCGGCGGCACCGGCCTCCTGGCCGGGCCGGAATGTACGGTCCAGCAACCCGAACAGCAGGGTCGCCAACGCCCGGAACACGATCAGCACCCCGAGCGCGATGGCGCACAGTTGCCAGATCCGCATATAACCACCGGGAAGATCGGCCGCCGACACCAGCCACAACGCGGCATCGAGCACCAGCGCGACGATCCACCACCGGTCGGCCAGCCCGTCGAACAGCCCATGCCCCAGCCGCCAGCGCATCACGGCCGACGGCTGCAACATGGCCGCGACCGGGCGCCGCATTCTCAGGATCAATCCCGCCACCAGCAAATGTTCCGCCAGCAGGATCGCCAGCCCGATCGCATTCTGCCCCGGTTCCGACAGCCCCAGCAGCCCACCGGCATCAGCCAGACACAGGGCCGCGACAGGCAGCACGATCAGCGCAGTCGTCCAGGCGGTCAGACTGCGCGCCATGTCGTCACCCAGCGGCAGCGGCCGCAGATGCGGCAGCCGTGGCGAGAGCAGAGCGGCGAGGAAAACGATCGCCGCATGACCGATCGCGTACGCATTGATGACCATCATCATGATCTGCGCCGCCGGCAGGGCCGCGTCCTCATCGCCGGCCAGGACATTGGCCATCAGCGTGGCGACCCCGAGGAAAGCGGCCACCGGCGCCAGTTCCAGCACCAGGCGCAGCACGACCCATGGCAGCAGCCGCAATTGCCGCAGCAGGCGCGCCGCGCGCCAGCGGCTTGTGGCTTCCTGCACGCGCACCCGTTCGGCGCTGGCCCCGTCGCCGTCAGGCTCCACGCTCCCACCCGGCGGCAGGGCCGTCGCCGCATGGTCCGTTTCGTCCATCGGCTCGCCGATCGGCTCGACCATCGGCTCGGCGATCGGTTCGGCCACCGGCAGAGGCAGCCGCGTCGCCAGCCTTCCATCGATCCGAACCAGATAGCGATGCAGCAGCATCGCCAGCCCACGCTCGACAGCCAGCCCGACCAACATCACCAGCCCCAGCCGCCACCCCAGAGCCACAAGGCCGTCGCGCTGGGCACCGGGCGCCATCATCCGCTCCCCCCAGATGCCCACACTGCTCAGATCGCTGAATAACGCGCCGAAATGGCGCACATGCTGGATAATCGTGCCGGCCATGCCACCCAGCCCATGCAGTGCCACGGCGCCAAGACTGCCCGGCGCCAGTGCGATCGGCGCAGGCTTATCCGCCGCAGCCGCTGGCGCGGGCGCACTGGCCGCCTTCGCTGCCTCAGCCGCTTTCCCGTCGGCGGCCCCCGGCGGCAACGCCTGCAATGCGCGCAGATCCTGCAAAAAAGCCGCACGTCGCTGAGGATCGTCCAGCGTATCCAGCAGGTGCCGCAACTGGGTACGATCCGGCGCCACGGCCCGCTGCGCCGAAGCCGCGCGATCCTGCGCCTGTGCCGCCGGCACCAGAGCCGAACGCGGCACGATGCCCGAAAGCAGCACGACCACCATCAACGCAAGGGCGGCACACGGGCGGGCAAAAGAAAGACGAACGCCAAAAGAGCGAGCAAGGCGAGGCGTGGCGGAAACGTCGACGGACATGAGTCCTCCGGCTGAGGGATCTGACGGGCGGGAACGAAGCCACGGCGAAAGAAGATTTTTGCGCCGACGGATAGATTTAAACGCATGAGATAGCAGGAAAGTTCGCCAGAATCCCGCCATCACGCCCGATCGTCCGAACGGCGCGCATCCGAAAGGCGGGCCGGACGCCGTGCCGATCGCCCGGACGGACGTTTCCACACACCGGAACGGGCCTGCCGAACCCCACGAGCCCAAATAAAAAACCGGGGCCGAAGCCCCGGTTTTCCACATGATTTGGAGTGCAGGCTCGGCCTGTTCCGTCACAACGATGGCGCGAATGCCGCCCGAGCGACTTGATCTGGATCAAACCGCTTCATCACGAACCGGTTCCGGCACCGGCGGCCCCTTGCCGACCTGGAACGTGTTGAGGAACATCCGCGTCACCGTCCGCGCAATCATCGCGATATGGACGGGGTCGGCATCCACCGGCAGTTGCAGACGTTTGCGCCAGGTAATCCGCGTCTGGCACAGGGCATAGAACAGTTCCGCCGCCAGTTCGGGATCGGGCACGTCCAGAATGCCCTCGCGGGTCCGCGCCCGCAGCCAGTCGGCCAGAATCCCCACCGCCTTGCACGGCCCCACCTGCCAGAACGTCTCGGCCAGATGTGGAAACGTCGCGGCTTCCGACACCACGATGCGGTTCAGCATCAGCGACAGCGGCGAGGTGGTCAGCCGGATCATCGCGGTGGCGATGTCTTCCAGCGTGGCCTCGGGACTCTGCGCCTCCCCGATCGTCTCGAACAGGTTGGGCAGCTTCTCGCACGCGCATTCCTCGATGAAGGCCGCGAACAGACTCGCCTTGCTGTCATAGTAATTATAGAGCGTCCCCTTCGAGACCCCGGCATCCCGCGCGATCTGCGACATGCTGGCCCCTTCGTAGCCGTGCTCGGCAAAGACCCGGGCCGCGCCATCCATGATCTGCCGCCGCTTCGCGCTGGAAATCCCCGGCAGATCCGGCACGGTGGGCGACTGAGCGGCTGACATGGTGCGTACTGAACCTCCGGCGAGCATTGCTTTCCGGCCCGGACGGATTGACCAGACGGGGAAAGCCGATAGGGTATCGGCAATGACCGAACCGGTCGGTCATTATTCATGATGATGTCATATTGCCTCCCGTCATGTCGATAGGACCGCTGGCGGGACCGGGGGAAGCAGGGGACCGTCTGGTGCATAAGGGATATTCTTGGCGGGCCGCCATCATCGGTTTGTCTGCGCTGGCCGGCGGTTGCGCGGTCGGGCCGGACTTCCACAAGCCCGCGACCTGGACGCCTCCGCACTGGGCCGGACCGGGCGCCACGCCGCCGACCGGCCCCGCAACCGGCCGGGTCACCAGCGACATTTCCGACGCAACGCCCGACCCCGCATGGTGGGATGTGTTCCACGATGCCGAACTGTCGGCACTGGAGCGCCGCGTGGCGTCGCAGAACCTGTCGGTCGCCATCGCCACCGCCCGACTGGCGCAGAGCCGCGCCCAGCTCCGCATTGCCGGGGCCGAGCGCTATCCGGGCCTCAGCGCCGCCGGGTCGTACTCCCGCGCGCAATACAGCACCAAGATGCTGCAACGCATCGTCAGCGACGTGGGCAAGACCCCGCAGGTCCAGCAGGCCCTCGGCGGACAACTGGGCGGCGCCAGCCTGGCCGACGAATCGGGCCAGCTCTCGATCCCCCTCTTCGACCAGTGGAAGGACAGTATCGACGCGACGTGGGAGGTCGATCTGTGGGGCCGCGTCCGCCGACAGTACGAAGCCGCCGGAGCCGACATGCAGGCGTCGGACGAGGAACGGCGTGGCGTGCTGACCGCCCGCATGGCCGAACTGGCCCGCGACTACATGGCCCTGCGCGAGGCGCAGACCCAGTTGCACATCCTGCTGGACAATCGCGACACCGCGGCCCGCACGCTGGAACTCAGCCGCCAGCGCAACCGGGCCGGACTGGTCAGCGAACTGGACGTGGAAAGCGCGCAATCCCAGCTCGACGCCACAACGGCGCGTATCCCGCAGACCGAGCAGCAGATCGCCTTGCAGATCAACGCGCTCAGCCTGCTGCTGGGCGAACCCCCGGCCGCCCTGGCCGGCGAACTGCTCAAGGCCGAGGCCATCCCGCCGGTGCCGCCGCGCGTCCCGGCCGGCGTGCCGTCCGAACTGGCCCGCCGCCGCCCCGACATCCGCCAGGCCGAGGCCCAGCTTCACGCGGCCACAGCGCAGGTCGGCGAGGCGGTCGCCGAGTTCTACCCCCGCGTGACCATCGACGCCGGCTTCGGCTTCCAGTCCCTGTCGTTCCGCGACCTGGGGTTCTGGAACGCACGGGCCTGGAATGTCGGCCCCTCGATCACCCTGCCGATCTTCCAGGGCGGCCGACTGCGCGGTCAGCTCGAACTGCGCAAATCGGCCCAGCAGGAAGCCGCGATTTCCTACCGCCAGACGGTTCTGGGCGCGTGGCACGAGGTCGATAACGCCCTGACCGCCTATCGCGACGAACAGATGCGCCGCGACAGCCTGGCGCGCGAGGTCGCGGCCGACCAGCGCGGGCTGGACCTGGCCCGCGACCAGTATCGTCATGGCATGGTGACGTTCCTGACGGTGCTGGACGCCGAGCGCCGAATCCTGGGCGCGCAGACCGACCTGGCCAGCAGCACGGCCACCCTGTCGACCGACCTGGTGCAGCTTTATTCCGCCTTGGGCGGCGGATGGGAGACCACGTTCCCCGACGCGACGCCTCCGGCCACGGCCCCGCGCAGGGTCGCCCAGACCACGCCCCATGGGCCGGCGTAAGGGGAACTCCGATTCGAAACCCGCTTTTCCAGACGAATCCGGGCGGCTTCAGGCTTGGCGGATGGCGGAGGCCGGCGTATAAGCCGCCCGTTTCGCGGCGGGTCCCTGTCGGGCGATAATCTCGTCCAGGGGCGAAATTCAAGGACGCGCACCATGATCACACTGCCCCCCGATTACCAGCCCTCGGAATCCGAGGAGTTCATGAATCCGCTTCAGGTGGAATATTTCCGCCAGAAGCTCCTGAAATGGCGCGCCGACCTCCTGAAGGAGGCGGACGAGACCCTGGCCAGCCTCTCGGAGGGCGGGATTCACGAAGCCGACATCACCGATCGCGCCAGCGTCGAGACCGACCGCGCGCTGGAACTGCGCACCCGCGACCGGGCTCGCAAGCTGATTTCCAAGATCAACCAGGCGCTGCTGCGAATCGAGAACGGATCGTACGGCTATTGCGAGGAAACCGGCGAGCCGATCGGCCTGAAGCGCCTGGAAGCCCGCCCGATCGCCACCCTGTCGATCGAGGCGCAGGAGCGCCACGAGCGCATGGAAAAGATCCACCGCGACGACTGACCGCGCTTCGGCGAGAGGCATGACCGGCGGCAAACCCACCCGGTCATGTTTTCTCGCCAAGGGGGCTTGCCACGCTCCCCCGGAGGCGGTAGGAACCGCCCACCCCGTTGCTGCTGTAGCTCAGTGGTAGAGCACTCCCTTGGTAAGGGAGAGGTCGACAGTTCAATCCTGTCCAGCAGCACCATGATTTCCCTTACTTTTCCTCGGCGTGTGCCGGCACATTCTCTGTGCCAGTTGGCACAGAAAACCCCGAGAGGGCGGCGGCGGCCCTGCGCAGCCAGTCCGGGCTATGATGCCCGTAGACGCGCTCCACCATATCGACACTGTTGCCCAGATACTTGGCCACCATCTCGAATGGCACGCCTCCCATGACCATCCAGATGGCTCATGTGTGTGAGGCGTTATCGCCATCACCGTCATGGATGACGACGGCGATGGATACGAATTCCGCTTCCTGAACGCGGCGCTCCGCAATCCGCGGGCCAATATCAACCAGTCCAACTAGACCGTCACCGGCACCCTCACGATCGAAGGCAATCCGATCGCGGTCGGCGGGACGTTCACGATCACCCGGATTGCACCCGCGCCCCCTCTGGCGGCTGATAACGCGGCCTTCCGCGACATGCTTTTGCACCGCGAAAACGTGATTCTGCTGCGCCTCACGCTCGATGCCGTCGCCTCGGTCGGTATCGAAGACAAGGATCAAGTCGAGGACGCGGAAAAAAACTGATCGGCGCCCTGTCCTGGGCGCTTGAGCATGGCCCCTGACTCGTAGCATTGGGGGATCGTCCGATACACCCTCTGAACTGGAGGGCATTGGACGCGCTCCAGAAGCGCGTAGACCCGGAGCCGTGGTGCATGACCCCCTGGCGATGCTGGCACGAATTGCACGCATCGCGCGGAGGTCTCACCGAGGGCCTGGGGGCCGGGATGGGGAAACAGAAGATATTTTCCCGCCCTGTCGGCCTGGCGGTCAATGAAATCGACGCCTGGTGCCGCAATCAGGACCTCGGGCCGCGCCAGTCGCGGTTCGTGCGGCATCTGGTGATCGTCATGGACCGGGCCTACCTGACGATCCGCGCACAGCAGATCAGCGAGGAACTGCGGGTCTTCTTTTCTTGACGGGGCGGCCAATGAGGGAGCGTGCGCTTCTTTATGGCCTTTCAGTCCAGCCCGACCGCATGGCGCAGGATATCATTGGCACGGCCCTGCCATCCGCGACCCTGCTGCTTCAATCGGTCAACCACATCCGGGTCAAGGCGAATGGAAACCAGCGTCTTGACCGGCGCCTTCTGCGGGCCACGAACACGGCGGACGCCTTCCATGGAAGGGGCCACGGCGGCGATCGGCCTCGCTTCGGCGAAATCCGCATCGGTCCATTCCGGGTTATCGGGATCCTGGGCGATACCCCGGTTGATCTCCGCATCCTCGGCCTCTGTCGGCACGATGAAATTACTTTTGCGACCCATAGATGATGACCTCCCGTGCATTGGCCTTCCGCAGGCTGATGATGCGCACGCACCGTGTTTCGATGCTGAAGACGAGAACGTGAATTCTGGTCCGGATCGGAGCCATCGCCATCAGCCTCGGCTCCGCCGCGCCTGAATGGCTGGCCCTGACCAGAGAGGCGCGCCACTCGAAATCAACCGCCGAGACGAAATCGACACCGTGCTTCTCGATGTTGCTGAGGCGTTTGTTTTCATCCCAAGCGTATCTCATTGCAAATTGTATATACAAAAAAATCGCCCGGCGCAAGCGATATCCAAGATCACGAAAGAGCAAAGGACACCCCATGGCCCGACGTGCAACCTCTGCCCGCTGGTCGAACGTTGTCCGCCGTCAGATCACCCTGAATACCAGCGCGGCCATGAATAGCGCGGAAGTGCGCGGCATGGTGGCCGCTGAATCGCGCCGCCTGCGTGACGAGGCCATCCAGTCCGGCAGAACGACCGGCACCATCTATACCACGCGCGTCAACGGCGTGATGGGTGGCGATCCCGTCCCCTACATCCTGCGCGCCGGCAGCATGTCCTCGACCCTGAGCCGGGGAATCGATGTATCGACCATTGCGTTCCTGAAAATGGGCCGCTCGGTGGATGAGGTTTCGCGCGGCATCATCCAGTTGCAGCAGGCCGAGAGCAGGCTTGCCCAGATGCAGGTGATGGCATCCTCGGTTGTGGCGGGCGGCAGCATGTCCAGCGACGATGTAAATGGCCAGATCGCCAATCAGCAGGCTCAGGTCGACCGGCTGAAGCAGGAAGTCGAAGCCGTCCGCGCGGCACGGGGTGCGGTCGATGACCTGACGGAAGCGCATGCCCAGAGCCTGTCCGTCATGCAGCGCCTGGACGCGTCGGTCGATGAAGTGACGCGCAAGACGATCGATTTGCAGCACGCCGAAGCAAACCTCGCCACGGCGCAGAAGGAATCCGGGGGCGCCGTTGCCAGCGGCAAGATGTCGCAGGCCGATGCGGATGCTATCGTGTCGGGGTATCAGAAGGAGGTCGATGCGCTCGGGCGGGAAGTCGCAGCCGCGCGCAAAGCGCGGGATGCCACGGATGTCCTGACGCAGTCTCACAAGCTGTCCGGCTATCAGGTCGGGATCCTGGCCGACGAAGTGCATAAATTCGCGGATCAGGTCCTGGCGGGCGGCAGCGCCATGCAGGCGGCGTTCTATCAGGCGCCGAACGCGATCGCGACCATGGGCGGCCTGAAAAATGCTATCGGCCTGGTCGGCGCAGCCCTGTCTGGACCAGTCGGGATTGCTGCGGCCGCCGTCGTGGCCGTCGGCTCGCTCGCCGCGGTCGGGGTCGCGGCCGAGAGCGAGCAGTCCCATCTCGCGAGCCTGTCGCAGCACCTGCGGGCCACGCGGAGCGACTACGAAGCGATGTCGGTTTCGGCCGAAGCGACCGCGCGCCAGATCGCGGCGCATGGCGATATGTCGCTGTCCGACTCCCGTACGACCGTCGAAACCTTCGCCGCCGTGCCGACCGTCGATGCGTCGCAACTCACGCGCCTGACGCTGGACACTCGGAATCTGGCCGCCGCCATGCGCGATCCGCCACCCCCGAGGCGGTTTTTTATGCCTGGAGTCCTGATGTCTGACCCTGCAATCACGCCGCAGCCCTGATGGACTGCGGCCGCCGCCGCATTTGGCGGTTTCCTGTTTACCGTCCGGTGGCTCGTCGGTTTCGGCGGCCGAGCCGCGCAGGACCAGATCAAAAACCTGTCGGACCAGATCAGAGACCTGAAGTCGGATCTCGACGAGCGGGAGGACACGATCGTCGCCCCGCGCGACCAGGTCGCCGCCCTGACGGTGCAGGTAGCCCTGCTGACCCAGCAACTCCAGATCAAGTCGGTCCCGTCATCCAGCCCGCCTCAGTGCGTCGCGTAGCGCATCGTTAATCCGGCCCTGCCAGCCCGGCCCGGTGTCGCGCCACCCGTCCAGCACATCCTGATCCAGGCGCACCGACACCAGTTTCTTCGGGTTTGTCGAACGCGGCCGACCTTTCCGGACGACCTTCTCGCCCTGCCGGATCTCGGCCTGATCGAAAAACGCCTCGGTCAGTTCCGGCGCATCGTCCGGGTCAACCCATGCGGGCGCGCCAGAGAGCTTCTTCTCGGTCATGTGCATGCCTCATCGAAATAATGCGGCGAGCCGCGCCGCGCGGGGTCCAGACCAGAACAACCAGACGGCCATCGAGATCGCCGGCGGTGATGAACCGCTCTTCACCATAGTCCTTGCGATCATCCGGCACCGTCGCGGTCAGGCCCGAAAACACGATCGCGGCGTCGGCGAAATCAAGCCTGCGCTCGGAAAGTGTGATGGCCCGTTTGGCCGGATCGAACTCAATGTCCATGACCATTCTTGTAGCTACATTTAATGAGGGCGTCAAGATTTTCTGTATCTACATAAAGACGGGTTTCCCCCGCGCGCGCGGGCCGCCGACAGGCTGGCTTGCGATTATGCGCAAGTTCGCAAGGCCGTCCCTCGGGGCGGCCTTTTTGATTCCTGCTCGCCAATGGAGCCCATCATGGAGATGGATTCGCTTGCCGTCGCGGCTCTGCTGCTGCGCCGGCTGGAGGGCCTGCGCCTGGCGCCCTACCGGGACATCGTCGGGCTCTGGACCATCGGCTGCTGACCGCAGCCGGCGAGCGTCACAACAGCCACCCACAACGCAATCCAGTGCCTCGTCCCCGTCTCCCTTCCCCGACCATCCCAGAACAGCGCATTCGCGCCACGCGTGATTCGTGACCGACCATGGCGACATGCCCATGCCCAGCCGACATCCCGCCAGATCCGGCAGGTCACGGCAGATCCACGGCCAAGGATTGCACATGGCTCCAACGTGAGGGAAAACCCATCCATGGACATATTGACGATGGCCCGCGCCATGGGCGCGGCACGGGCAGAATTGAGCCGTCAGGCTGCCGAGGGGTCTGCCGCTCCGACCGTCGGACTCGACGGCTGGCCGACAGACGTGACGATCGACGGCCGCGTGGACATGGAAGCCTTGGTGAAAGCCGTGCTGGCCGCGGCCACGACCGGCGCGTAAAGCCGGGCGCAGCGCCCGAAACAAGGCTCACGGGCCGTCATGTTCCGCCGATGGCCTCACACCACCGAGGCCCCGGCCCGCCGCGCCGACAACCGGCCATGCAGCAGCACCAGCACCGTTAGCCACGCCGCATCCAGCAGGAACGGCACATACAACCGCCCGCCCCAGACGATATCCAGCCCGATCGCCAGCAGGAAAGCGATGGCCAGCCAATTGCTGACCGGCGCCCCCGGCAGCGCCGCCACCACCCTGCGCGCGCCATCCGCGCTGCGCCGATAGGCCAGATGCGCCACCATGATCGACGCCCAGACGAAAATCAGCAGAAACGCCACCCCCTGGATCGCGTAACCGAACAGCCGGTCGGGCAGGAAATAATTCAGCACCACGCCGGCCAGCACGGTCGCGAACGAAGCCGCGAACGCCATCGCGGGCACCCCCGACGCCGAGCGCTCGCGCAGCCGCGCCGAGGCCATGCCGCTTTCCGACAGCGACGCCAGCGTGCGGCTGGTGGCATACAGCCCGGCATTGCACGACGACAGCGCCGCCAGCGCCATGACGCCATTGATCGCCTCGCCCGCCATCGGCAGCCCCATATGCTGGAAGGCCAGCACGAACGGGCTGTGCGTGGCATCCGCCTCGCCCCACGGCACGATCGCCATGATCACGGCCAGGCTACCCACATAGAAAACGATGATCCGCCCGACGATGCCATTGATCACGCGCGGCAGCACACGCACGGCGTCATCGGTCTCCGCCGCCGTCAGCGCGATGATCTCGGTGCCGCCGAAGGCGAACAGCGCCATCGGCAGGATGGCGGCAAACCCCGCCATCCCGTGCGGCAGCATCACCCCCGCATCCCACAGATGGCCGAAGGAAGCATGTGCGCCCCCCGGCCCGACATGCCCCAGGATCGTGACCAGCCCGCAGCCGATCAGCGCCAGGATGGCCCAGATCTTGATGATGGCCAGCCAGAATTCCATCTCGCCGAAGGTGGCCACGGCGCGCGACCCCACGGCCAGCAGCACCCCTCCCAGCACGGCGGCGACCGCCCATTGCGGCACGTCCGGCATCCAATGGCGCACGAAGATACCGGCGGCGGTGATTTCGGAAATGCACACCAGCGTCCAGATCAGCCAGTAGCTCCAGCCGACCAGGAATTCCATCCGCGCGCCCAGATACCGCCCGACGAAGGCGTTCAGCGTCCGCCCCTCGGGGTCGGACAGCGCCAGTTCCGCCGCCGCCCGGCCGATCAGGAACACGACGATCCCACACAGCACATAGGCCAGCAGCACCGACGTTCCCGCCTGCTGGATCGCCCCGCCCGAGCCGAGGAACAATCCGGCCCCAACCGACCCGCCCAATGCCATGAACAGAATATGGCGCTGCTTCAGACCCAAGAACCGTCCCCCCGAAACGAACAGGGGCGGCGCCATGCCGCGCCGCCCGGACCGTCACCATAGACACGGCCCCAGCCGGCGCAAAGCCGGATCGCGGAAGGAACGACCTGCCGACCGGCCCGATTACTTGGTCGTGTAGCCGCCATTGATCAGGATGGTCTGGCCGGTGATCCACCAGCCGTCAGAAACCAGGAAACGGATGAACGGCGCCACGTCCTCGATCTCAGTCAGGCCCGTGGGGCTGAAGGCCGAAAGCGCCGCCGCCTGCTTGTGATAGGCCACGGCCTCCGGCGCCTCCTGCCCATAGAAAAACGGCGTATCCATCGGCCCCGGCCCGACCGCGTTGACCGAAATCCCCCGCGCGCCGAACTCCTTCGACGCCGCGCGGGTATAATGCTCCACCGGCGCCTTGGCCCCGGCATAGGTCGAATAGAACGGCGTATAGGCCCCCAGCAGCGACGTCACCAGCGTCACCAGCTTGCCGTTGTCCTTCAGATACAGCCCCGCTTCCTTGATGAAGAAATAGGCCGCCTTGGAATTGATCGCCGCCATCGCGTCGAATTCGGCCTCGGTGGTCTCGACGATCGGCTTCTTCAGCACTTTGCCCACGGTATTGATCGCGATATCCGGCCGACCGATCGCCCCCACCGTATCGGCGAACAGCCCGGCACAGGCCCCGGCCGTGGTCAGGTCGGCCTGAAAAGCCACCGCCTCGGCCCCCGCCGCGCGAATATCGGCCAGCGTCCGCTCGGCGTCAGGCCGCGAGGAATCGCTGTTGTAATGGATCGCAATCGCCTTCGCGCCGGCCGCCGCCAGGTCGCGCGCGATCAGCCCACCCAGATTCTTCGCCCCGCCGGCAATCAGGACCGTCTTTCCGCTAATGCTGTGATCGGCCATCTCGATGGCTCCTTCCCGTCCCTCCCCCGCCGGATGCGGGAGATCATGCGGCCCACGATATCATTCCAAAAACGCGGATAAATTTGCGTTTCCGAACAACACATGTCGTAGAATCCGAACAAGCACTCCCATGTCGCGAAAGTTTGGAGGGAAGCGATGGACCGCATCGACCTGTTCCGCATCTTTGCCCGCGTGGTGGAAAGCGCCAGTTTCACCCGCGCAGCCGCCACGCTGGACCTGCCGCGCTCGACGGTCTCGACCGCGATCCAGGACCTCGAGGCCCGGCTGGGCACCCGCCTGCTAGCCCGCACCACCCGCCGCGTCGCCCCCACGCCCGACGGCGCGGCCTTCTACGAACAATGCGTCCGTCTGGTCGCGGACATCGAGGAAGCGGAAAGCCAGTTCCGCCGCGATCCCGCCGGGCCGCGCGGCGCGCTGCGGGTGGACATGCCCGGCCGCATCGGCCGGCTGGTCGTCGCCCCCGCCCTGCCCGACTTCCTCGCCCATTACCCCGACATCACCATCGAACTGGGCGTAACCGACCGCGCCGTGAACCTGATCGAAGACGGCACCGACTGCGCGCTTCGCGTCGGCCCGATCCATGATTCCGCCCTGATCGCCCGCCGCATGGGCGAATTCCGCCTGCTCAACCTCGCCAGCCCGGCCTATCTGGCCCGGCACGGCATCCCCCGCCACCCCGACGACCTGCCGGCCCACCAGGCGGTGCGCTACGCCTCGCCCGCCAGCGGACGGGTGGAACCCTGGGAATGGATTCAGGACGGCACGTTGCGCACCCTCACCCTGCCCGGCCGCGTCACCGTCAACAGCGCCGAAGCCCTGATCGCCTGCTGCCTCGCCGGGCTGGGCATGATCCAGGTCCCGGCCTTCGACGTGCAGGACCATCTGCGCTCCGGCGCGCTGGTCGACCTGCTGCCGGACTGGCGCGCCGAGCCCATGCCGCTCACATTGCTGCACCCCCATCGCCGCCACGCCGCCCGCCGGGTGCGGGTGTTCGCCGACTGGCTGGCCGGCCTGATGGCGCCGCTTTTACGCAGTTGATCGTTTTTTTCCGTTTTTTTGAAAAAAGAACCGGCAAAACCTTCTAAAGGGAGAGAGATGGAATCCTGCCAGCCCATGCGGAGCCCAATGAGACAAAAGTCTTTTTGCTTCTTTTTATCCCCAAAAAGAACAAACCTGCTCCCCCTCCTCGCCCTGAACGGCTGCGCGCTGCACGGCGCGCCCTCCTTCCCGATCGTCGGCGCCTATTTCCCGGCCTGGATGCTGTGCGCGCTCACGGGCGTGGCGGTGGCCGTCGGACTGCGCGTGGTCTTCCTGCTGACCGGCATCGACGCCCTGCTCAGTTTCCGGCTGTTCACCTATGTCGCCCTGGGCACCCTGGCCGCCCTCGCCCTGTGGGCGCTGGCGTTCGGGCCATGAGCATGGAGCGGGTACGCATGGGCGGCAAAAGCCGCATCGGCATCCTCATCGCCGTGGCCTGCATCGGAGCCGCCACGCTCGCGGGCCTGCATGTCGCCCATCAGGACGATTCCTATCCGTCCACCGACAGCGCCGCCATCGACGCCGAACTGGTGCATGTCGCCTCCGTCGTCGGCGGCCGGCTGATCGACCTGCCGGTGCACGAGAACCAGCATGTCCACAAGGGCGATCTGCTCTACCGCCTCGACCCCGAACCCTACGCGCTGACGGTGCGCCAGGCCGAAGCCAACCTGGCGCTGGCCACGGCGGAACTGGTGAACCAGCGCCGCCTGCTGGCCGTCCGCACCGCCCAGGCCGCCACCGCCCGCGATCAGGTGACGCGCGCCCAGACCAACCGCGACCTGACCGACCGGACAGTCACGCGCCTGGCGCCATTGGCAAGCCACGCCTACGTCCCGCTGCAACAATACGACCAGGCCAAAGTGGCGCGGAACGATGCCGAAATCTCGCTGTCCCAGGCCCGCCAGCAATCGGCGGCGGCCAACGTCGCGATCGGCGACCTCGCCAGCGCCACGGCCGCCCAGGCCGCCAGCCAGGCGGCACTGGACCGCGCCCGCTACGAACTGCGCCAGACGACGGTCACCGCCCCGGCCGATGGTTACGTCACCAGCCTGCGGGTCAAGGCCGGCGAAGTCCTGGCCCCCTCGCAGGTGCTGTTCACCCTGATCGCCGACGACGCCTGGTACGCGGTGGCCAACCTGCGCGAACTCACCCTGCCCATGGTCCACCCCGGCGATTGCGCCACGGTCTATTCGATGATCGACCGCCGCACCCCGATCCAGGGCCGGGTGGAGAGCATCGGCTGGGGCGTGCTCTCGGCGGACTCCGCCGGCCTGGCGCGGTCGCTGCCGCTGGTGCCCAGAGAGATGGACTGGGTGCATGTCGCCCAGCGCTTTCCGGTGCGGGTCCGCCTGCAAGGCGCCACCCCCACCCTGCTGCGCATGGGCGCCACGGCCACGGTCGAAATCCGCCATGGCGCCGCCTGTCCCTGACATGACCGACGCCCCCCTGACTCCGGCACGTCTCTGGCGCCTGGTGCGCGACCCTACGCCGGGCCGGCTGGGCTACGCGCTGCGCATGGCGGCCGGCTGCACGGCGACGGTGCTGGTCGGCGAAATCTGGCAGGTGCCGGATCTCGCGGTGCCGGCGCTGGTCACGATGGCGCTGTGGCAGAAAGACCGTGTCACCAACGCGGTCGCCGGCATCGCGGTCAATATTCTGATCCTGATCCTGCTGCTGCTGATCTACGGGCTGATCGGCCTGACGCTGGATCACCCGCTGGCGCTGGTCGCCGCCATCACCCTGCTGTCGCTCGGCTTCTTCTTCCTCGGCTCGGCCAGCAAGCTGAAGCCGATGGCCTATATGCTGGGGCTGATCGTGGTCTACGGGCTGGTGGCCATCGACCAGGTGCCGGTCGGCGAAGTCGTCACCCGCGCTCTGCTCTATACCGACCTGTTCCTGGCGGTGCCCGGCGCGGTGATGGTGGTGCTGGGCCTGCTGATCTGCCCCTCGCCGCGCCGGGTCCTGACCGACGACATCGCCGCCCGCCTGCGCGTCAGCGCGGCCCTGCTGCGCGGCACCGACGCCGAAGCCCGCGCCCATGCCACCGACCTGCTGCGCGAAGGCGCCACGGGCATGGCGAAATCCCTGCGCATGGCCGGCCTGGAACGGCTCTGGCGCCCGGCCGACCTCGCCTGCCTGCATCAGGCCGCGGACTCCGCCGTCGCCGTGCTGGCCCTGGCGGAGGCCGAAGCCACACGCGCCCCCGACGCCCCGCCCCCACAGGCCCTGATCGACACGCTGGAGCACATGGCCGCCATCTTTGCCGAGGGCGACTACCCCACCGCCATCGTCGCACCCGCCACGCCCGCCGACCGGCCGGCCTGCGCCACCATGGCCGCGCTGCTGGCCGTCTTCACCACGCCCGCCCCGCCGCCGAAACAGCCGGACACACCCGCGGAAAAGAAAAGCGGCTTCTTCACCCCCGATGCGTTCACCAACCCCACCCATGTCCGCTTCGCGGTGAAAGGCACCGCCGCCGTCATGAGCAGCTACCTGCTGTTCCGGATCGTCGACTGGCCGGGCATCCACACCTGCATCATCACCTGCTTCATCGTCGCCCAGCCGACGATGGGCGAGATGATCGCCAAGCTGACACTCCGCATCAGCGGCGCCCTGATCGGCGGCGCCATCGGCATCGCCGCCATCATCTTCGTCCAGCCCCATCTTCAGGACATCACCGGTTTCCTGATCCTGGTCTTCGCGGTCTCGCTGCTGGCCGCCTGGGTCAAGACGGGCGACGAGCGGATCGCCTATGCCGGCTTCCAGATCGGCCTGGCCTTCTACCTGACCGACCTCAAGGGCTACGGCCCGACCAGCGACATGACCACCGCCCGCGACCGGATCGTCGGCATCATGGTGGGCAACGCCATCACCTACGCCATGTTCACCAGCTCCTGGCCCACCAGCGCCTATGACGGCATCGCCCGGCGGCTGAACGCGGTCGCGGCCCTGCTGCGCCGCCAGCACGCGGCCACGACGCGGCAGGAACAGGCCGCCTGCGTGGCGGCCCTGCAATCCGCCGTCTCGCAGGGCGAACGGCAGGTGGAATACGCCCTGGCCGAACCGATCCACATGCGCGCGGAAATGGACCGGATCATATCGTTCCAGACCGGCTTCGCCGACGCCGCCCGCCTCGGCGCCGACATGCTGACCGACCCTCATACCGAAACCGCCACACGCATCGCCGCAGTAGAAGCCCGCGCCTCATGACCCGCCACCGCCAGACCGTCACCGTCACCGCCACCGCCACCGCCACCGCCACCCTGCTGCTGCTCGCCGGCTGCGCCACCTCCGAACTGGCCACCGCCCCACCGCGCCCCGACCGCCCCTGGACGCCCGATGTCACGACGGAAGGCGCGATCGTCCCCCCCGGTCACGGAAAGCGCGGCCTGACGCTGCCGCCCGGCTACAGCCTCCCCGCCGACCCGGAGGTCGTCACACGCGGCGCATCGCCCGCTCTGCCGGCACGAACGGCCCAGCCCTACACGCTGGCCGACCTGATCGACATCGCGCAATCCGCCAATCCCCAGACCCGCCGCGCCTGGAACACGGCGCGCGACGCCGCCCTGGCGGTCGGTATCGCCCGCAGCACCTACCTGCCGCACCTGACGGCCACGGTGGTCGGCGGCTGGTCCCACAGCCATGGCCAGACCTCCGATGCGTCGCTGGCCATCAACGGCTACGGCACCCTGCCCCTTGCCAACGGTCCCGGCACCAGCAATTCCGGCGCGGGCGAGGTCCAGACGCTGGGCCTGGAATGGCTGCTGTTCGATTTCGGCCGGCGCGAAGCCACCATTGCCGCCGCGCGACAAGCCCAGATCGCCACCAATGTGCTGTTCACGGCGGCGCATCAGAAGGTGATCTACGCCGTCACCACCGCCTTCTACACCCACGCCGCCGCCACCGCCCGCGTCCGGCTGCTGCACACCGCCCTGGACAACGCCCAGCATGTCCAGCAGGCCGCCGAGGCCCGCCTGCACCAGGGCCAGGGCACGATCCTCGACGTGACGCAGGCCCGGCAGGCCACCGCCCAGGTCGCCCTCCGCCTGGTCCAGGCCGAAGGCGAGGACGAAAACACCTACCTCGCCCTGCTGACCGCAACCGGCGTCTCCGCCGACACGAGGATCGGCCTGGAAGACGTCTCCGGCCGCCCCCTGACCCAGGACGACGCCCGGCTGAGCGAGGACATGGTCAAGCGCGCGGTGGCGCGGCGCCCCGACGTACTCGCCGCCTACGCGGCGGCGCGGGCGGCGCACAGCCGCGTCAGCGCGGCACGCGATGCGTTCCTGCCCAGCATCTTCATGACCGGCAACGTCTCCTACGCCACCGGGCGGATGAACCTCACGTCGGTGCCCGGAATCGGCAGCGATTCCGCTCCCACCCTCAATCTTTCCGCCAACCGCTTCAGCAGCCTGGTTCTCGGCGGCATCAGCGTGCCGATCTTCGACGGCGGCCTGCGCGCCGCGGTGGTCAAACAGGCGCAGGACCAGTCGGACAGCGCGGAAGTCACCCTGCGCCAGACGGTCAACGACTCCATCCAGCAGATCGTGGCGGCGGAAAACGCCGTCCGCACCGGCCTGCACGCCTACGCCGCCGCCACCAGCCTGCGCACGGCCTCCCAGACCAGCTTCGACGCCGCCCTGACCGCCTATCGCAGCGGCACCGGCTCGATCACCCAGGCCCAACTGGCCCAGAACGGCCTGCTGGATGCCGAGATCAGCCGGTCGGACGCCTATTACGCCACCCTGATCGCCGCCGCCGGCCTCGCCTTCGGCACCGGCGCACTGGGCGGCACCTGATGCAGGACTCGTGCCGGCCGGGCTGCTCTTTTCAAAACAAGTCAATTTTTACATAAGATTTTTTAAAGCCGCTTTATGGCACTCAGTGCCATTTTTCACGCGGATGTGACCTCCACCCCGATTGCCGGACGCCCCCCCGTCTATATAACGCGGTATACAACAACTGGACCAGCCCGGTCCTGTTTGATGTCCGGCTCCCTTTCCGGCCACCTGTCGGATCGGGCCGTCGCAGTCCAAGGAGTGTCCGCATGTCTGTCAACGAACAGCCCCCCTTCAAGGCACGCTACGAGAATTATATCGGCGGAGAATGGGTTGCCCCGGTCAAGGGCACCTACATGTCCAACATCACGCCGGTCGATGGAAGCGTGCTGTGCGAGGTCCCGCAATCCACCGCCGAGGATATCGAACTGGCGCTGGATGCCGCCCACAAGGCATTCAAGGGCTGGGCTCACACGTCGCCCGCCGACCGCTCGCTGATCCTGCTCAAGGCCGCCGACCGGATGGAGCAGAATCTCGACCTGCTCGCCCGTGCCGAGACGTGGGACAACGGCAAGCCGATCCGCGAGACCCTGAACGCCGACATCCCGCTGGCGATCGACCATTTCCGCTATTTCGCCGGCTGTATCCGCGCGCAGGAAGGCGCGCTGAGCGAAATCACCGATACCACGATCGCCTATCATTTCCACGAGCCCCTGGGCGTGGTCGGCCAGATCATCCCGTGGAATTTCCCGCTGCTGATGGGCTCGTGGAAGCTGGCCCCGGCGCTGGCCGCCGGCAATTGCGTGGTCATGAAACCCGCCGAGACCACCCCCGCCAGCATCCTGGTGCTGATGGAACTGATCGGCGACCTGTTCCCGCCCGGCACGCTCAACATCGTCAACGGCCTGGGCCGCGATGTCGGCTCCGCGCTGTCCAACAGCCACCGCATCGCCAAGATCGCCTTCACCGGCTCCACGCCCACGGGCAAGATGATCGCCCACGCCGCGGCGGAAAACCTGATCCCGGCGACGCTGGAACTGGGCGGCAAGTCGCCGAACATCTTCTTCGCCGACGTCATGGACCATGACGACGACTATCTCGACAAGGCGATCGAAGGCTTCGCCCTGTTCGCGCTCAACCAGGGCCAGATCTGCTCCTGCCCCAGCCGCGCGCTGGTGCACGAATCGATCTACGAGCGCTTCATCGAGCGCGCGCTGCCCCGCGTCAAGGCGATCAAGCAGGGCAACCCGCTGGACCCCACCACCATGATGGGCGCCCAGAACTCGCTGATGCAGCAGAAGAAGATCCTCGATTACATCGACATCGGCCGGAACGAGGGCGCCGAACTGCTTACCGGCGGCGGCACGCCCGATCTCGGCACCGTGCTCAAGGAAGGCTTCTACGTCCAGCCCACCGTCTTCAAGGGCAACAACAAGATGCGCATCTTCCAGGAAGAGATCTTCGGCCCGGTGCTGGCGGTCACGACCTTCCGCACCGAGGAAGAGGCCCTGGCCATCGCCAACGACACCGAATTCGGCCTCGGTTCGGGCGTCTGGTCGCGCAACGCGAACACCTGCTACCGCATGGGGCGCGGCATCGAAGCCGGGCGTGTGTGGATCAACTGCTATCACGTCTATCCGGCGCACGCCGCCTTCGGCGGCTACAAGAAGTCCGGAATCGGTCGTGAAACACACAAGATGGTGCTAGAGCACTACCAGCAGACGAAAAACCTGCTGGTCAGCTACAGCGAGAAGAAGCTCGGCTTCTTCTGAAAACCAGACCGGACGGGCGCGCTGGTGGCGATCCGCCGCGCGTCCGCTATACTCCGGGGCACGCGGCCATCGAGGCCGCTCCGCTCCGGCGTGCGCGGACACATGCCGGGCGCGGCCTGTCCGGCCGCTCTCGCGCACCAGCCCACCAGTCCGGCTGGTGCCCAGATCACCGGGCGGGCGCTCCCAACGGTGCCCCTCCCACCCGTGGCAACCCCTTGCAGATGGACCATGAAGACGCGATGGCGACAAAACCGGAAATTCTCATCGTAGGGGGCGGCGTCGCGGGACTGGCCCTGGCCACCCGGCTGGGCGACACGCTGGGCCGTCAGGGGCTGGCCCGGATCACACTGATCGACAAGAGCTTCTCGCATGTCTGGAAGCCCATGCTGCACTGCTTCGCGGCGGGCACGGCGCAGAACGAGAACGACCGCATCAGCTTCATGGCGCAGGCCAGCAACCGCCATTTCGAATTCTGGCCCGGCGAGATCGTGGCGCTGGACCGCGCGAACAAGCGCGCCATTCTCGGCCCGTTCCGCTCCGCCGAGGGTGAAGTGGTGCTGGAAAGCCGCACGGTCGAATATGCCGCCCTGGTCCTGGCCATCGGCAGCCGCGCCAACGATTTCGGCACCCCCGGCGTGGCCGAACATTGCCTGTTCATCGACAATCTGGTCGAGGCCAACGGCTTCAACGAAAAGTTCCGCATGGAGCTTCTGCGCGCCTATGCCGTCGGCCAACCGCTCGACATCGCCATTGTCGGCGGCGGCGCCACCGGCACCCAGCTCGCCGCCGAACTGCACAAGGCGCTGGATCTGGTCGCCCTGCATTCCTTCGGCACGACCCCGCCGCAACTGCGGATCACCCTGCTGGAAGCCGGCCCCCGCGTGCTCCCCGCCTTCCCCGAAGCCGTCTCCACAGCGGCGCAGCGCCAGCTTGAGAGCATCGGCGTCTCGGTCCGCACCTCGGCCATGGTCTCCGGGGCCGACGCCGAAGGGCTGAGCCTGAAGGACGGCACGCGCATTTCCGCCACCCTGCGCGTCTGGGCCGCGGGGGTGAAGGCACCGGACGTCACGTCGGCCTTCGACGGGCTCTCCCTCAGCCGCTCGGGCCAGATCCTGGTCCACCCCAACCTGCAATCGCAGGATGACCAGCATATCTTCGCGATGGGCGATTGTTCGTTCATCTCCGCTGACCCCCTGCCGCCCACGGCGCAGGTCGCCCGCCAGCAGGCCCATCACCTGGCCCGCCACCTGCCGGCGCTGCTCCGCCACGGCATCCCGGTTCCCAACTGCGTCTTCCGCAACAAGGGCGCCATCGTGGCCCTGGGCAATTACAATGGCTGGGGCACGCTTCCGGGCGGCACCGTCTTCGGCGGCGGCTTCCTGCACGGCCTCAGTGCGCGGCTGGGCCATCTGATGCTCTACCGCCAGCATCAGGTGGAACTGTACGGCCTGTTCCGTGGCCTGATGTCCATCCTGGCCGACCGGATCGACGCGTTCGTGCGGCCGTCGGTGCGGCTGGACTGATCGCTACGCGGGCCGTGCCCGTGACCCCCCCAGGGCCGGCCGCCCTCTGGAAACCCATTCAGGGTCTTCCGACAGGCGGGGCAGAAGCTCCGCCTGCAATACCAGCACCCTGCGCAGGATCGGCACCAGCGCCGGCCGCCCGCGCAGCCTGATCCATTCGTCCAGCGCCGTGCGAAAGGCCGCGATCCCCGAGCGCGCGGCCACCCGCGCCGCCAGTGCCTGATCGGGCGAAGCCGGCAGCCGGCTGGCCAGCGCGACCGCCAGCGCATCTTCCCACCCCGCATATTTCCGCAGGCTGACCGACAGCAGCGCCGGCGTACGCTCGATCAGACAGACGAAGGCGAACGCCTCGGCACGGTTCTTCGCCATCTCCGGCACCACGGCTTCCAGCGCCGTGCGAATGATATCCGGCGGGCTGAAATCCGCCGGGCAGGATTCGACACTGGCCGTCAGCACATCGGTCATGTTCTGCGCCCACGCGGTCACGATATCGGCCTTGGTCGGAAAATACCGAAACAGCGTCCGCCGCGAAATGCCGGCACTGGCCGCGATCTCGTCAACCGTGGTGGCGTCGAACCCCTGGGTCGACAGTAGGCGCATCGCCCCTTCGATCAGCGCGGCATGCGTCTCGCTCCGCCGCGCCTCCCGCCGGGACGGCGCGGAGACAGAGGCTGCACCACGCAGAGAAGAAACCAGGGACCGGGACACGGGCAAGACAGGATCGCTCTCGAACAGAAATGACCGGCGAACCGGTCGGACAAACAAGCAGGAAAAAGGAAGCCAGCAGACTACCAGCAGACTATCGGCCCACAAAATCATCCCGACCGGGCAATAATAGACGCGAATGCCAAAAGCCTCCACCCTCCCGCGCCCCCTGCCCGCGCATTGCCGACAGGCCGCCGCACACGCCCCACCATGCAAAGCCGGCCGGCAAGGCTCTCCCCAACCCGATCCACCATCGCCGCACGCCACGCAGACACCCTGAATTCCTCTTTTAAATCAATACCATTTACGAAACATCTCTTCCCGGGTTGCACCAGGCCCGACCAACGGTCGATAATGCGCGCGAAAGAAACAGCAGAGAGACGCATAACGCATGCCGGGATACCCGTTCCCCCACCACCTGACCGCATCCTCCTTCCAGGCCGTCAAAGGCGTGATTTTCGACATGGACGGCCTGTTGCTGGACAGCGAGACCCTGGCGATGGACGCGCTGGCCGAAGCGGGGACCGACCTCGGATATGACGTGCCGCTGGCCTTCTGCCGCGGCATGATCGGCATGCCGGCCGACACCTGCCGCCAGATGGTGCACGACACCTACGGCACCGATTTCCCGCTCGAACGCTTCTTCGCGTTGCAGGAAGAGCATCTCCGCCGCTACGTCGACAGCGACCGTCTGGTGCTGAAAAAGGGCGTCACCCCGCTGCTGGACCTGCTCGACCGGCTCAGCCTCCCCCGTGCCATCGCCACCTCGTCCAGCCGCTACCGCACCGACCACCACCTGGAACTGGTCGGCCTCCTGACCCGCTTCGACGCCATCGTCACGCGCGACGATGTCACGCGCGGCAAGCCGAACCCCGAACCCTACCTGACGGCGGCGGAGAAAATCGGCATCGCCCCCGAAGCCTGCCTGGCGCTGGAAGATTCCCACAACGGCGCCCGCGCCGCCCACGCCGCCGGCATCCCCGTCATCGTGGTCCCCGACCTCCTGGCCCCCACCGAAGACGTTCGCCAAAAAGCCATGGCCATCGTCGACGACCTGGACCATGTCCGCCACTGGCTGGAACAGGCCCACGCCTGAACGCCCGGAAGCTGTCTGCAACATCATCCGTTCGGCGGCGGTCCGACGCGCGTTTTTCTGCGCTTCGGCGCCCCCAAAGGCCGCCCCATTCCGAAGCGCGAAGCATATATACCGGGCGCAAAACTAAACGACTTCTTCGTTCAACAGGCTGGCTTTACAAGCAGTCTCTGAATGGAAATGCTCGCCCAAAAGCCCCCGCGCGCATCTCTACACACATTCCAAAAGATCGAAGGGCGGGCAACAAACCCCGTCCGCCCTCGACATCTCGTTTTTATCAATTACGGCTGCTTCCGCCTCATTTCGGTCATAAGTAGAGCTTTATTTGGTTTTCGGAAAGCGAACAGTCGGCAATAGTTCTCGTTATCAGCACCTTGGTAAGAACCTCTGGGCTCACGTCGAGGAGTGGCGCGCAGTCCGGTGCGTCATCGAGTCATGGTCCTTCAGCAGAAAACCCGGCAACCTGTACCAATCTTGCCAGCCCATTCCTTAGCTGAAAATGGCATATTTCCAGCAACCAGAAGTTGCAATCAATCCGAAAATAGAAGGGTCTTGAACTAATTGTAACAAACTTTTATAGTCGGATGAATTCTTATTTAATTTGGCTCGGAAAATGGATGCAACTTCTCAAAAAGTCTTGGTGAAAGACCGGCGCCATTTTCTTGATGTCGTCGACAAGATGGTCAGGGTTGAGAACGGTTACGGGTTGGAGGCGCGCTTCTCCTCTCTGAATGCCATCAGTTCTACGTTGTATGAAGCCGTTGAACTGGTGAACGAAGAGGGGGCGAAACTTCCTCCCGTCCATCCGCTACGGGAGGCCAGGCAACATTGGAGCGCTTCGATCGGGGACACTACAACCAGACTGATCGAAGACCTGGCGTCACTTGGCAAGCGGTATGAATTCGCTGGAAAATGTGGCCAGGGGCGTATGGTCTGCGTGTTCGGCAAGGTTAAAGCTGGCAAATCATCGCTCGGCAACTTCGTCGCCTATGGTGTGCCCACACCGCAGGCGGAAGATGTGAAGCGAGCAAATCCCAAACCAGCATTCTTCTACGAGGCTGGTGGCTCGCTCAACGAGGCCATGTCCTCGGAAAAGATGGACCGGCAACAAAGCTTTGGGATAGGCGTTGGTGAGACCACGTCCTCGATCCAGTATTTTTCTTTTCCCGGCTTCACATGGGTTGATACCCCAGGCATCCACTCCGTCAACAGTGAAAACGGCAGGCTTGCATCCCAATACGTCGATACCGCGGATTTGGTCATCTACACCCTGACGTCGAGCAGCCCAGAACGCAGATCTGATATCGAAGAAATCGTCAGTTTGCTCGGGCGTGGAAAACCGCTCCTCATAGTCATAACTGCCTCAGACATCATTGAAGATGACGAGGGCTCGGATGGCGAGCTCATTCAGGCGACGATTATGAAATCTCCCTCGGTGCAGGGTGAACAGCAGGAGAGAGTACGAAATCTCGTTCAAAAGGCAGTTGATGCGGCCGGGCTGAAAGATGCTGATTTCTCCATACTTTCTCTCTCAGCACGCTTTGCCTTTGAAGGAGCCTGCCCGGTCCAGGAACGGTGGACCAGCAGCGGAATGGAGGATTTCTTTTCCACACTGGTAGAGAGATTCAGAACCCAAAAGCTGGATTACAGATCCAGGGTGGCTCTAGCCGATCTCAGGACGTCCCTTCTCAAGTTGAGTGAGGACCTGAAAGTCTATGAAGCAGCCAGCAGCAGGTTCGAAAAAGCCATTTTACAGAAGGAAGCTGAGGTCCGGGTAGAGTGTGGGGCTTTTGAAACAGACATAAAGAAATCGCTTCGCGATGTGACCAACAGCCTGGTGATCAAGAACTCGAAGGATCAGTTGAACCTGGCTCTGAAGAATGAGTTACGAGCCGCGTTCCTTGCTTCGCTCCAGGAGCGCGGCAAGAACCTCTTGGGTCGTTTCGGACGCGATCAGGGGATGCAGGCTTTCCGTGCGAAACTCAAAGAGCCTGACAGAATTCCTCGTTTCCGGGAAATCACGGAAACCAGAATGCATAAGAGTGAACTGGGCAGCAATATCGCTGCCGCAGCCGGTACGGCCATTGGTGGTATCGCAGGAGCGGGGTGGCTGTCGCTCATCACTGCCCCGGTAGGCGGCTTTGTGGGGAAGATGGCTGGTTCACTTCTGGACGGCGAGAAAGAAGTCAAAGTCAGCCATGGCCCTAACATCGGAGAGGTGTTCAACAGTGCATATGCAGTGATCGAAGATTGGGCCAGAGAAAACCGGAAGCAGTTACAGACATCGTTAGAACAGTGGGTCCAGGAAGGAAACCAGACGTCACTGTCTTTTTTCAACGAAGAGGTCCGCGGCATTGCAGCCAGCGTGAACCACAGTGCCAAGCGCATTGAAGAGGAACTGGCAAATGGGAATTCTTGATTTCAACGACATCCTCACCGCGTTTGACAAGGTCAGTCCAATTGTCAGCCGCTGGCTCGGCCCTGAAAAGGTTGACGACCTGGAAGCTAATCTGAAGCTTAAAGCCCAATCCGATCGCCCCCGGATCATGGTTTATGGAGTCTACAATGCAGGTAAAAGCACACTTTTGAACGCTCTGATGGGTGCCGAAAAGGCTTCGATGGCAGATCGGCCGGAAACGGCAGAGGTCAAAGGTTATGACTGGAAAGGCTACTCACTCCTCGATACACCGGGTATCGATGCCCCGATCGAACATGAAAAAGTCACTGAAGAGTCCCTGAACCAGAGCGACGTTGTCCTCTTCGTGGTTGCCGCAGGCGGAACCGCAGCAGAAAACGCTACCTGGGAAGCAATGATGGAGATTGTAGCCAGGAACCGGCGGGTGATGCTCGTTATTAATGACAAGCTCGGGCTGGATCCTGAGGGAACAGACTACCTGACAGTAGTTAATATTGCCAGGGAACACATGCAGATGGCCGCTGAAAAGGCAGGCATCGAAAACGTTCTCGAGCACGTCCCTGTGTGCGTCATAAATGCCCGGACAGCACTAAAAGGTCGCATCGAGGGTAAGAACATGCTGATCCGGAGAAGTGGACTGGAACAGCTTGAAAACCGTTTGTACGCGTTCCTTGAAACCTGTGATTTCGCGACTGTGTGCCGCAGCGCAGCCAAAGATGTCATTGATGTCATTGATGCTGCCAGCACGGCACTCGAGAAGCAGGCGGGAACTGTCGAGAGTCAGAAAGTCGAGGAGTTGGAGCAAGGCGCTCGCAAGGGCAAGGAGCGGATCCGCACCTCAGCAACTTCGACCATTGATACGGTGGTCCTGGAGAAACAAAAACGCGTTGTCGCATTTTGCCGTGCGAAAGCTGACAATCCAGATTATCCCTACTCTGAGATTGAAGAAGTCACAGAGCAAATGAATGGGAAAATCCTGACATTTCTGGTGCGGGAAACGGAAGAGGTCTTCCGCGAGCTAAACCACAACTATATGCCATCCGAGAGTTACACGAAGAAAGACACTCAGTCTGGACGCATTGAGATGGATATAAAGCATGATGCAACCCCGAGTGTTCTAGCTCAAGAGCTAGCCGAAATGTCGAGAAGTCTTGGCCAACAGATCCTGACAATCAGTGCCCAGGATATGTCTGGGGTAGCCGAGAATGTTCTAACCTTTGGAAAAGGCCTTTCGAAGACCTCAGATAGCACTATTCTGAAATCTCTGTTCAAAGGTGTGGGCGAGAAGAAGATCGCCGTTGCTGCCGAAAAAATTGGTAAAGCCGTTGGACCTGCTATTGCAATAGGGTCGGCTCTATACTCCGTCGGTCGCGCGATCCGACAAGATTACGCCCAGAGAAGAGAGAAAGAACGCAGGATGGTAGCGATCCAGGATGCTGCCGATGGGTATCTTTCATCCTTCAAGGATGCCGCAATGGAAATGGTTGGCGAATATATATCTGAGACATTCTCTGACCTGGATGGCCACCTGAAAAATAGCAAAGCTGAGATTCTTAATCAGAACCAGAGCTTGTCCGAAGACCGGACTATCCTGTCACGCGGGCAAACCGAACTCCAGAGGTTGTGCCCTTGAGATGATAGTGCATCGGCAGTTATTTTGAAGTGAGCAGCAGCAACGTCTTTCTGCCTGTGGAGACGATACGTCGGTACGGAACAGAAGTAAGAACCCTCGTCCCTTCAGGGTATCTTAGTGTCTGGCCGAGATCTTTCTATGAAATTTCAACCACTTGCAGGTATGGTAGATTTCACCGGACCTTGAAATCATTGAGTTTTATTCGTTGCAAACTTGGTGGACGGGGTACGTCCCGTTTATAAGGTTTTGAAATTGTTCAAAATGATCTCGACCGGACTCTTAGGGGATGCTGACGTCCGCTTATGCATTCTGTGTTTTCGAAGCCGACCTTCCGCTTCCCCCCCAAAGCTGCCGCCCCCGCATGCTTTCCACCCCAGCTATATCCCGGGCGGGTATGAACTCATCTGCCCTTACGAACACGCTTTCGCAACCTCGCGCAACACAGCCCGCACATCTCCATCGCTCAGCCGCCGCAGCATATCGGCAATAGCCGCCACCTGCCCGTCATGATCCGGCAGAGGCGGCCCGAACACCTCCTCCATCGCCAGAAACGCTTCCGCCTGCGCCCGATGATCATCCCGCGCATCGGCGCAGATCTGCCGCAGCGCATCCGCCCGCGGGTCCGTCAGGCCGATTTCCAGCGCTTCCTGCTCATGCAGCGCAAACCATCGGATCCAGCACGCAATCAGCAGCACCGCCCCCGTCACCGGCCGACCGGCTTCCAGATTCTCCCGCATCGGCGCAATCACCCGCGCGGCCATCTTGGCCGAGCCATTACGCCCGATCCGTTCCACATCATGCGCGATGCCCGGATTGCAGAAGCGCGTCATCAGCCCGGCGGCATAGGAATCCAGATCCTCCTCCGACAGCGCCACCCCGGCCGACTGCTCATGCCGCATGAAATGCGTGGCAATCGCCCCCAGCGCCGGATCGGTCGCCGCCTCGGCAACGGTCGGCAGGTCGGCCAGCCCCCCGGCATAGGCCAGGATCATGTGCGTGCCATTGAGCATCTGCAACTTCGCCCGCTCGAACACACCGACATCGCGCACGAAGCGCGTGCCCGGATGCGCCTCCCAGACCGGCCGCTCACCATCGAAAGCCTGGATGATCCACTGAAACCACGGTTCCGCCGAAACCGGGATCGCATCCTCCACGCCACCGAGAAGCCGCCGTGCATCCTCAACATCCGCCTCCTGAAAAGGCGGCGTGATCCGGTCGACCATCGTATTGGGAAAGACCACATGCGCGCCGATCCAGGCCGACAGCGCATCGTCGCCGCGCAGCGCGGCATAATCCATCACCACCTGCCGCAGCGTATCGCCATTCTCGGCCACGTTGTCGCAACTCAGCACCACAGGCGGCACGCCGCCCCGCTGCCGCACCAGATCGAGCCCCGCCACGAGGATACCGGGCGCGGTATGGGGGAACGGGCGCGACAGATCCTCGCGAATGGCGTCGGATTCCGGGTCCAGCCGCCCTTCGGCGGTGATGTGATAGCCACTGGCCGTCACGGTCAGCGTCACGATCCTGATGAGCGGATCGGCAATCCGGCCGATCAACGCCCCCGGATCGCCCCCGGCGAACACGGCTTCCGAGATCGCCGCCATCACGGACGCCACCGTGCCATCGGGCTCGCGGGTCAGCAATGTGTAGCAATTATCCTGCTGCCGGAGCTGATCGGTCAGCGTCGGCCGCCGCATCGTCGCCGACACGATGCCCCAGCGCAGTCCGTCGTCTCCGGCATGATGGATCGCCGCCTGGGTTGCCGCGACCTGATGCGCGCGATGAAAACTCCCGCATCCCAGATGCAAAATCCCGCTTTTCAACAAGGCCGGATCGAAACGCGGCCTGTAGACGACAGCGGGCAGACTGGACAACGCGGAACGGCTCAATCGCAAAACATCAACCTCCATCTTGATTGTTATCAATATCAATTAAACAGGAATTATAAGGAAATTTCAATGTTTTTCAAACATAAAAACAGAATCGATTTTTTTCCATAAATTAACACAATATTTCATGACATAAAATCTCACACCAAAATACTCCACCGCGCCGCCGCCCAAAAGCGCCGGCACCCGCAATGCCCGTCCTCGCCCCGCTCCAGCCAAAGCGGGATTTTCTCGCCTTCGCGCCACGATCCCGTTAGGCTACGCACACCCCCACCCGTGGCGAGCATGGCCATGCCGAACGCGACGTTGCCGGTCAGCAGCAGTTTCACGGCGTCCGACGGCGCCTCCTTTCCGCCCGGCGCCTTCTGGTTGCCCGAGGAACAGGCGTTCAATTTCAGCCTCTTCTCACGCAACGCCACCGCCATCACCCTGCTGCTCTATCGCGCGGACGATCTCCTCACCCCGTGCCTGCGTGTGTGTTTTTGCCTGCCGCACAACAAGACGGGCGATATGTGGCACGCCCGCCTCCCCGCCGACCGGGTGGGCGACGCCTGTTATTACGGCTACTCCGTCGCCGGCCCGCACCGCCCGGAAGACGGGCTGCTGTTCGACGCCGAAAAACTGCTGCTCGACCCTTACGCACGCGGCGTCTTCTTCCCGCCCGACTTCGACCGCGACGCCGCGTGCAAGCCGGGGCCGACCGCCGGGCGCGCGCCGCTGGGCGTCCTGCCGGAACGCACGGCCACCACGCCCCCGCCCTCCCGGCGCCCCCGACGCCACGATCACGATCTCGTCATTTACGAACTGCATGTCCGTGCCTTCACCCGCGACCCCTCATCCGGCGTGGACCCGGCACAACGCGGCAGCTACGCCGCGCTGACGGCCCGCATCCCCTACCTCAAGGCGCTCGGGGTCACGGCGGTGGAACTGATGCCGATCTTCCAGCGCGATCCGCTCCACGGGACGTTCTGGGGCTACATGCCGCTCAATTTCTTCTCGCCCCACGCGGGCTACGCCTCCGATGGCACGGTCGCCACCTCCTGGCGCGAATTCCGCGCGATGGTCGCCGCCCTGCACGAAGCCGAAATCGAAGTCTTTCTCGATGTCGTCTACAACCATACGGGCGAGGACCATGCCGGCGGTCCCGTCTGGTCCTATCGTGGCATCGACAATCCCAGCTATTATACGCGCGCACCCGGCCTTCCGTTCCGCCCCACCAACCGCAGCGGCTGCGGCAACGACCTGGATGTGGCAGCGCCCATGGTGCGACAGCTCATTCTCTCCAGCGCCTGGTTCTGGATCGAGGAGATGGGCATCGACGGCCTGCGCTTCGATCTCGCCTCGATGTTCTCGGTCGACGAGACCGGGCACATCAATCTCGCGGAACCGCCGATCATCACCGAACTCTCCACCGCCGCCCACATGCGCCAGACGCGACTGATCGCCGAGCCCTGGGTCGGTGACGGCTCGCTGATGCAACTGGGCCGCGCCTTTCCCGGCCGGACCTGGCGGCAATGGAACGCCCGCTTCCGCGACGATATCCGCCGCTTCCTGCGCGGCGATGACGGCTGCGTGCCGGCCCTGATGACCCGCCTCTACGGCAGCACCGACCTGTTCCCCGACGACCGCGCCCACGCCGCCCGCCCCTATCAGAGCATCAACTACATCGCCATCCATGACGGGCTGACGCTGCGCGACCTGTTTTCCTACGACGATCCCGGCCAGATCGCCGCCAATTGCGGCCATCAGGGCATCGACGGCGCACCCGAGCCGGTGCAGGCGCTCCGCCGCCGCCAGACGCGCAACGCCTTCTGCCTGCTGATGCTGGCCAACGGCACGCCGATGTTCCAGGCCGGCGACGAATTCGGCCACAGCCGGGGCGGCGACCCCAACCCATACGACCGCGATGACGAAACCAACTGGCTCGACTGGCGCCAGACGGAAAACGAAAGCGCGCTCCTGCGTTTCGTCAGGATGCTCATCGCCTTTCGCGCCGCCCACCCCTCCATCGCACGCAGCGTCGGCTGGCGCGACGACGTTTCATGGCACGGCGTCGACGGCGGCGAACCGGACCTGCGTCCCGTCTCGCGCAGCCTGGCTTTCTTCCTGCGGGGCGCCGCGATGGCGGATGACGATCTGTATGTCTTCATCAACGGCTGGGACGACACGCTGCATTTCGCCCTGCCCGAGGTGGCGCGTGGCGGCCCCACCCCATGGCGCAGCCTCGTCGATACCGCCGCCGCCCCACCCGCCGACATCCTCACCGCCGAAACGGCAACGCCGGTGAGCGACATGGCGCGCCTGCCCGCCCAGGCCCGGTCGATCCGCGTCCTGCTGCGCACGAGGCCAGACGCGACAATCCGATAACATACACAAGGGAGACGACGTGACATGGCGCCAGAGAATCCCACGCTGACCGCGCGCGCGGCAGAACGCGCATTACACGGCTTCGCACTGGATCTGCGCTGGAGCTGGAACCACGCGACCGATCCGCTCTGGCGCCAGATCAATCCCGAATGCTGGGAACACACCCAGAACCCCTGGACGACGCTCAACAACGCCTCGCGCGCCCACCTCAATGCGCTGCTGAACAAGCCCGCCTTCCGCCGCGAAGTCGGCCACGCCATGGCCGCCCAGGCCGAGGGGCTGCGCCACCCCACCTGGTTCGCGCAGCAGCACGATGCCTCCGCCCTGTCCTGCATCGCCTATTTCAGCATGGAATACATGCTCAGCGAGGCCCTGCCGATCTATTCGGGCGGGCTGGGCAACGTGGCGGGCGACCAGCTCAAGGCCGCCAGCGACCTCGGCGTGCCGGTGGTCGCGGTCGGCCTGCTGTTCGCCCAGGGCTATTTCCGCCAGGAACTGACGCCGGACGGCCAGCAGCACGCGCTCTACCCGTTCAACGACCCGTCCCTGCTGCCGATCAGCCCGGTGCTGACGAAGGAAGGCGACGTGCTGCGCATCCCGATCCGTTTCGCCAGGGGCCATGTGTGGATTCGCGCCTGGAAGGCGACCGTCGGCCGCGCGACGCTCTACCTGCTGGATACCAACGACCCGGCCAATCCGCCCGGCGTACGCTGCGTCACCACCCAGCTATACGGCGGCGACGCCGACCTGCGCCTGCGCCAGGAACTCACGCTGGGCATCGCCGGCTGGCGCCTGCTCGATACGCTCGGCTACCAGCCCGATGTCTGCCACCTCAACGAAGGCCACGCCGCCTTCGCGGCGGTGGAGCGCGCATGCGGCCTGATGGACCGGCTGCACATCCCCTTCCGCGAGGCACTGACCATCGCGCGGGCTGGCACCCTGTTCACCACCCACACCGCCGTCCCCGCCGGCTTCGACCGGTTTCCGCCCGACCTGGTCCGCACCTACCTCGCGGACTACACCGCCAACCGGCTCGGCATCCCGATGGAAAGCCTGCTGGCCCTCGGCCGCGCCAATCCGAACGATCATGGCGAGCCCTTCAACATGGCATGGCTGGCCATCCGCGCCAGCGGCGCGGTCAACGGCGTCTCGCGCCTGCACGGCACCGTCAGCCGCCGCCTGTTCGCGCCGCTTTTTCCCCGCTGGCCGGAATGCGAAGTCCCGGTCGGCCACGTCACCAACGGCGTGCACACGCCAAGCTGGGATTCGGTCGAGGCCGACACGCTCTGGACCGAAGCCGCCGGCCCCGAACGCTGGCGCGGCACGCAGGAGGGCGTGGCCGACCGCATCCGCGCGCTCGACGACCGCACGCTGTGGTCCGCCCGCTGCCAGGCCCGCGCGGGCTTCGTCCGCAAGATCACCGACCTCTGCGCCCAGCAGCAGGGCTATACGGGCAACGGCGGCCCCTCGGACCTGCCGGTCCCGACCCTGAGCCCCGACGTGCTGACGCTCGGCTTCGCCCGCCGTTTCGCGACCTACAAGCGGCCGGACCTGCTGCTGCACGACCCCGACCGCCTCGCGCGCCTGCTCTCGCACCACGAACGGCCCATGCAACTGGTGCTGGCCGGCAAGGCCCACCCCGCCGACATGGCGGGGCAGGCCCTGATCACGCGCTGGATCGCGTTCTCGCTCCGGCCGGATGTCCGCGGCCGCGTCATCTTCATGGCCGATTACGACATGGCGCTGGGCCAGGTCCTGGTCCAGGGCGTCGATCTCTGGATCAACACCCCCCGCCGCCCGTGGGAGGCCAGCGGCACCAGCGGCATGAAGGTGCTGGTCAATGGCGGGCTGAACCTGTCTGAACTGGACGGCTGGTGGGCCGAGGCCTACGCGCCGGAAGTCGGCTGGGCACTGGGCGACGGCCGCGAACATGGCGACGACCCTGCGGTGGACGCCGCCGAGGCCGAAGCGCTGTACACCCTGCTCGAAACCGAAATCGCCCCGGCCTTCTACGCCCGCGACCCCCAGGGCATTCCCGCGTCGTGGGTGGCGCGGATGCGCGAGAGCATGGCGCGCCTGACGCCGCTTTTCTCCGCCAACCGCGTGGTGCGCGACTATACCGAACGTTTTTACCTGCCGGCGGCGGCCCGCTACCACGCCCGGCTGGCCGATGGCGGCCGCGCGGCGCGCGAGATCGTGCAATGGCAGGACCTGCTCGATACATCCTGGCCCGATATGCATATTGACTCGGTAACGATCTCGCAGCCCGACGGGCAATACCATGTCACCGTGGCGCTCGCGCTCGGGCCTGTTCCCGCCGATGCGGTCCAGGTGCAGTTCTACGCCGATCCCGTCGATGGCGGCCCGGCCGCCATAACGATCATCCCCCCCGCCGGCTGCCGCGACGCCGACGGCCTGACCCATTACGCGCTCACGACCAGACTGGACCGACCGGTAACGGATTACACCGTCCGCGTCGTCCCCACCCATGCCGGCATGGCGATCCCTCTGGAAAGCCCGCATATCGCCTGGCAGCGTTAAGAATAACCAATCAAACGTGAAAAGAATGTAAATCACCGACAGGGATGCAGAAAGGCTTACGTTTCAAAGGCGATACGGCATAGATAAACAAGGCACAGACAGCCTCGCCATGCCGGAACGCAACGGGAGACTCAACAAAAGTGCGACCCGACATCCCCCCGTTTCCGGCCGTGCGCCATGTTCCCCATGTGCCACCCAGCCCCACGCCCTCAGAGCCTGACCGAAAATGCGCGCGGGTGGCGTGTCCTCCGCGCGTGTCCTGCGCTTCGATGCCCACGGCCATCAAGGCCGCTCCGCTCCGATGCTCGGAAACACACGCCGGACGCGGCCCTGACGGGCCACTCCCGCTCACCAGACCGCATTTTCGGTCAGGCTCTCACAGGTCCGACGACACGACGATCGGCGCGTACTCGGCTCTCGACCACCGCGCGCCGAGGGCATATGCTGTTGCCACTTTGGTTACCTTTGCCTCGTAAGAAAGACCAGACAAGACGAGAATGGTTGCTGTGAACCTTCCCTGACCGCACTTCAGACCGCGCACGACGCCACGTCTCAACAATCGATATAAGGGTACTCGTGGGAATCAATCAGCCTGTCCTCCCGCCCGTCACGGCGGAAGCCATGATGCGGGTGAAGACCTTCTGATGTTCAAAGGTGCATTGGCGATCCTGCTGTCAATGCTGATCTCGTCACTGGGCGTGTCGGCCCATGCCGCGCCGGTGGATCTTCATGCTTCCATCTGCCTGGACGGCGCGGCGGGCATGGTGGAGCAGATCGGCCATTCGGCTTACAGTATCCGGGGCTGCGGCATGCCGCCCCGCACCGACGGCTGGGTCTGGCTGCGTCTCTCCGACCCGTCGGTGCTGAAAGACCTCCCCTCGGGCTGGTCCCTGCTCCTCGACGAAAATCGTTTCGACCGCATCACAGTCGCCGCGACCAACGGCGACGGCAGCATCCAGAATTACAGCTATTCCGACGGCCATGTCGGCAATGACTGGGCGCCTGGCGGCCTGCTGCGTTTCCCCTTCGATTCGCCCGGCGTGGAAATCTCGAGCCTGTCGATCGGCTTTCATCATCTCGACGGCGCCCACTTCATCCGGAAAATCGAAGCCCGCACCCCCGATGACGAAGCGGCGCGGAGCACAGCGTGGCTGATCCTGATCGGGATCATGATCGGCGCCCTGGTTTCCGCGATGGTCTATAATCTGGCCATCTATGACGGGCGGCGCGACCGCTTCCAGCTCTGGTATGCCGCGTGGACCGTCCTGGCGCTGGGCTACTGCCTCTCCTGGACCAATTTTCTCGGCATTTTCGACGACCGCCTGACCGGCCCGCTGGCCGTCCGGCTCAGCGACTGTTTCCTGGGCGCGATGATCGCCGCCGGAACCATGCTCCTGCTCACGCTTATCGAGGCCGACGCGCGCCACCGGCGCCTGCTGTGGACAGGCTATGTCCTGACCGTGCTTTCCGCCGCCGCCGGCTTCATCGCGGCGGCCGACATGCTGTTTCCGCCGATCTGGACCGATCACCTGTTCAATGGCGTGCTGATTCTGGACGTGCTGTGGATCGCCGCGACGATTACGGTCGCCATCCGCAGGCAAAGCCGGATCATCTGGTTCTTCCTCCTGGGCTGGCTGCCCGTCATCTCGGTCTTCGCCCTGCGGCTGGCCCGCAATATAGGGCTCCTGCCCCAGAGCGACGCGATCGACATGACAACCTTCGCCTGCATCGCCTTCGAATCCGTCGCCCTCTCGGTCACGGTCGCCTACCGCCTGCGCGATATCGGGCGCGCGCGCGACCAGGCGGCCCGCGCGATGGCTGTCATGCAGACCGAGGCCGAAACGCTGCGCCGCGCGGCAATGACCGACCACCTGACCCAACTGGGCAATCGCGCCGCTTTCCAGACGGCTCTCGAACAGGCCGAGCCACTCTCCACCCTGCTGCTGATCGACGTGGACCATCTCAAGTCGGTCAACGATTCCTACGGGCAGGAACTGGGTGACAATCTGTTGCGTCACATGGCCACCCGTCTCGGCCAGATCGTTCCCGACGACACCATCGTCGCCCGGCTGGGCGGCGACGAATTCGGCATCATCGTGCCCCGGCCCCTTGCCCAGACGCTGCTCGAACGGCTCGATGCCCTCCAGGGCGAGCCCTGGTCGCAGTCCGGGCGTACGCTGTCGCTCTGGTTCAGCGTGGGGCAGACCGACTGTAGCGGCTCCGCCGTCTCCGCCATGCACCGGGCCGACCGGGCGCTGTACTGGGCCAAACAGCGCGGCGGCGGCCGCCGGCAGCCCTATACGCTGGCATTCGACCGCGCCGACTCCCTGGCCGCGCGCCTGCTGACCGACGCGCCCCATGCCCTCGCGGCCGGCGAATTCGTGCTGTACTACCAGCCCCTGGTCGATCTCAAGACGGGCCTGCAACGCGGCAGCGAGGCCCTGCTGCGCTGGAACCACCCCGAACTCGGCCTGCTGACGCCACCGGATTTCCAGATCCTGCTGACGGACGAAACAATCGGCCCGCGCCTGCAGGACGAGGTGATTTCCATCGCCCTGGACGCACTGGCCCATATCGGCGACGGGCTGGCCTACATCGCGGTCAATTTCACCGGCGTGCATCTGCTCGGCGCGGCGGCAGGGCGGCACATCCTCAACCGCCTGCAGGAAGCCGGGGTCCCGCCCCACCGGCTCTGCGTCGAAGTCACCGAAGGCATCGCCCTGGACCATGCGTCCGAAGAGATCGCCGAGGCCCTGCAGGTGCTGCACACGGCCGGCAGCCGCACCGCGTTCGACGATTTCGGCACGGGCTACGCCTCCCTGGTGCATCTGCTGCGCTTCCCGGTCGATATCATCAAGATCGACCGCTCCTTCATCCACCAACTCACGATGCCGGCCCGCAACGCGCATGAAATCGTCCGCTCGATCATCTCGCTGGGCAAGGCGCTGAACAAGCAGGTCGTCGCCGAAGGAATCGAGACGGAAGCCCAGGCCGCCATCCTGCGCGAACTGGGCTGCGATTACGGACAGGGCTATCTTTTCGCCCGCCCCGGCCCGCTCCTCCAGCCGCCGATCTACTGGCCGGTGCTCGACGAAAGACACGGATAGCGGCCGTGTCCTTTCAATCCGCAAAGACAAGCCCGCTCCATGCCCCGACCGGCTGGGCGGCCCTGTTCTCGGGCGGCAACGCCGCGCGCTCCATCACGCTGTCCGCCGGCGTCGTCCTGCATGCCATCAATCTGTATATGGCCATGACCGTGCTGCCCTCGGCGGTGCGCGATATCGGCGGCATGCGTTATTATACGTGGAACACGTCGCTTTTCGTCGCCGCCTCGATCGTCGGCTCGTCGCTGTCGGCGCGCGCGCTCGGCCGCTTCGGCCCACGCACCGCCTACGGCATCGCAACCGCGATCTTCGCCACCGGCGCCGTGCTCTGCGCCACCGCCCCGGCCATGCCGGTGATGCTGGCCGGCCGCGTGATGCAGGGGATCGGCTCGGGCCTGCTGGTCTCGATGGCCTATGCCGTCATCCGGCTGGTCTTCCCGCCCGACCTGTGGCCACGGGCGATGAGCATGCTGTCCTCGATGTGGGGCGTCGCCACGCTGATCGGCCCCGCCATCGGCGGCCTGTTCGCCGGCCTCGGCGCCTGGCGCATGGCTTTCTGGACGCTCGCGGCCCTCTGCATCCCGTTCGTCCTGCTGGCCATCAGCGTGCTGCCCCGCACGACCGGCACCCAGCCCGCCGGCCGCCCCGGCGTCGCGTGGGCGCAGATCGCGCTGATGGTCGGCTCCGTCCTGTGCCTGTCGGTGGCCGGTTCCAGCCCGCATGTCTGGGCCAATCTGGCCGGATGCCTCGTCGTGCTCGGCCTGTTCGCCGGCCTCGCCCATCTCGACCGTCACCACCGCACGCGCCTGCTGCCCGCCGGCGCACTCACCTGGGGCTCCGCCCTCGCCCCCCTCTACGCTTTGATGGGCTGCCTGGCCCTGACTGTGGAAGTCATCGAGATCTTCGCGCCACTCTTCCTGCAGGACCTCCACCACCAATCCCCGCTCACCGCCGGCTATCTCTCGGTGCTGATGGCGGCCGGCTGGTCCACCGGCGCCATCCTCAACGCCGGCGCCCCGCCGCCCCGCGTGGCGCGCGCCCTCGTCGCCGCCCCCGCGCTGGGTTTGGCCGGCATCCTCTTCCTGGCGTTCTACCTGTCCACACCCACCAATGGCGCATGGCCGGCGATGCTGCCCGTCTGCCTGGCCTTCCTGGCCGTCGGGCTCGGGGTCGGGGCAGCCTGGCCACACCTGCTCACCCGCGTGCTCATGGTCGCCCAGCCCGCCGACCGCGATCTCGCGTCGGCCTCGCTGACCACGGTGCAACTCTACACGACGGCCCTGGCCGGCGCCTGGGCGGGCATGATCGCAAACATCGCCGGCCTGGCGGACGGCAACGTGGCCGGCATCGAACAGGCCACGTTCTGGGTCTTCGCGCTGTTTGCTCTCATCCCGGCCAGCGGCATCGTGGTGGCGCAATGCATCGCCCGCGCGACCAGGGCGCGCTAAACGCCCTCACTTCCACCGCTCACACCGCGCCCCCCTCTCCGAAGGCTTCCGAACGGCCTGTAGCCGTCGCACGCCCACAAACACGTCCGATATAAGGCGCGCGTCATCCCGTTTGACAAACTTTGTAATGATTGTGGCTTTTCGGCAACGTCTTCAAACCTTCATGGGCCATCCGTCTCCTCATTCCGCTAAGAGCGCCGCGTCAATTCGCCCTGATCGGAAGAGACCGGAATGCAGCCAACATTCTTATCCAGACATCTGAAAAAAGCCGTTCCCTCCGCCGCGTCGCGCCGCCGCACCCTGCTGGCCACGACCTTGCTGGCCATGAGCGTGGCCTCGGCTCACGCGGCATCGACCGATACGACCACGCAGGGCTCGACGCCGCGTCGAAACGCGGTGCAAAAGGCCCCGGCACCGACGACAGCCCCGGCTCCGGCAACCGAGCAGATCATCTCCACAGCACACCGCACCCGCTCCGAACAGAGCGTGAGTCATGTGCAGATGCAGCGTATGCTGCCGGGCATGAGCCCGGTGAAGGCCCTGGAAATCCTTCCCGGCGTGGTGTTCGAAAACGCCGATCCCTGGGGCAATAACGAACAGAATTCATCGCTGTTCATCCACGGCTTCAACCAGAACCAGCTCGGCTTCACGCTCGACGGCATGCCGCTGGGCGACCAGTCCTACGGCAATTATAACGGCCTGACGCCCCAGCGCGCGGCCATCAGCGAGATCATGGGCGGTGCGTCGGTCTCCACGGGCGCCGGCGCGCTGGGCACGGCCTCGACCAGCAACCTGGGCGGCACGCTGGAATTCCAGACGCAGGACCCGATGCACCGGGCCGGCGGCCAGTTGAACCAGACATTCGGCAGCTGGTCCACGTTCCGCACCTTCGCGCGCATCGACACCGGCGATTTCGGCAACGGCAATTCGGCCTATGTCGCCTGGGTCCGCCAGGACGCCCGCGCATGGGATTTCGCAGGCCACCAGGGCGGCAACCAGGTCAACGCCAAGTTCGTCCACGAGGACGACAACAACAAGATCACCACCTTCTTCGACTGGTCGGACAAGGTCGAGCCGAACGAAGACAGCATCTACGACCCCCAATACACGACACTTTACAAAAAACCCTTTATCTACCCCAATCTTAACGAAGCCCTGAAATACTACAACTCCTCCGAATACAAGGACGCCGGCCTGAATTACCGGAACTACTATTCCGCGGCCCAGCGCGAGGATTTTCTGGCCTACACCAAATGGACGCATGATTTTTCAAGAAATCTGCACTGGGACAACCAGATCTACTACCACCATGACGGTGGCGAAGGTGTCGTGGCAGGCCCGATCTCGGCGGCCGGCCTGCCTACCCTCTTCCGCGCGTATTACCCCACCTATTCGGCCTCGCAGCTTTCCGGCGTCTTCGGCGGCAGCGGCATGGCCACCCGCACGACGGAATACTGGGACAATCGCGGCGGCCTGATCTCGACCCTGCGCTACAAGCTGGGCAACCACCATATCGAACTGGGCGGCTGGTACGAGCGCAACAACAACACCCAGGCCCGCCGCTGGTATCCGTTCTCGGCCTCCGACCCGACCACACCCTACGACCGGCAGCAGAACCCGCTGATCCACCAGTACACCAACTATTTCTACACCAATACCTGGACCACGCACCTTCAGGATACCTGGCAGGTGTCGAAGACTTTCTCGCTGAACGCCGGCTTCAAGTCCGAACTGGTCTACACGAACGGCACCCTGCCGGTCGCGAGCAAGACCGGCTCGACCGTTCCGGGCGGCACCATCGCGGCGGTCAAGCCGTTCCTGCCCGCCTTCGGCGCATTGTGGAACATCACGCCGCACGAACAATGGTTCGCGAACATCCAGGAAAACATGCGGGCTTTCCAGGCCGAAGGCACCGGCAACGCCACCCCCTGGGGCGTCACCACGCAGGAGGCGTTCGACCATTTCCGCGACCACGGCCACCCCGAAACGTCATGGACCTACGAAACCGGCCTGCGCACCAACCGCGACATCGCGTTCGGCCCGCTGACGCATATCAGCGGCCAGCTCGAATATTATCACGTCCACTTCTCGAACCGCCTGCTGTCGGTCGCTTCCGCGCCCAACCTGTCCTGGATCGTCGGCAGCGCCAACATCCTGACCAATGTGGGCTCGGTCTCGACCGACGGCATGGATTTCTCCTTCACCACGCAGTTCGGCCGCCATTTCTCGTTCTATAACGCGCTGTCCTATAACAAGTCGGTCTATAACGACAATTATTCGACCGGTTCGTCGATCGTGCCGACCGCCGGCAAGAATGTCGCGGGCGTGCCGAACTGGACCGAAAAATTCGTGGCCTCGACCAATTGGGGCGCGTTCAACGCCCAGTTCATCGGCGATGTCATCGGCAAGCGTTACACCACCTACACCAACGACCAGCATGTCGGCGGCTACGCCCTGTTCAGCCTGAACGCGGGCTACACCATCCACGGCATTCCCCATGTGCGCGGCCTGAAAATCCAGGGCAACATCACCAACCTGACCAATACGAAAGGCTGGTCGACACTCAGCATCGGCAACGCCTCGACCACCTACTCGGCCTTCCCGATCGCCCCGCGTATGTATTTCCTGACCGTGGGCGCCGAATTCTAAAGCGCCCCAAACACAGACGGCCGCCCTATAGAAGCGGCCGTCTGTCTTCAGCTTCGATCCTCACTGCAAGCGTCCGCCGTCACGCGTAGCGCGCGCCATGGTCATGGCCTCCAGCCTGTCGTTGGCATCCTGTTCATGGCGCCTTGTCTCCCTCGGCCCCGCGCCTGCCTACACAGCATTCCGGGTCTTCGTCCCGTTCACCGTCATCCCGGCCGCCGGCATTCTGATGCTGAACGCCTCGCCGAGAGGTACGCGGCACAGTCCGGCCTGCACCGTCATCGCGCCATTATCGGCCGAGGCAGCCATTCCCGGCTCACCGCCTGCGCCCGGTAGACCAGCCGGGTCATTACGCTCCGTCCCGCGAAGGTCCCCTGCCCCTGATAGGGGCTGACATATTCCCAGACGATCTCCCCCGCGGGCGACACCTGGAAGATCCGCCCGTTCATGCCTTCGTCGATCAGCGTATTGCCATTGGGCAGGCGCTGGGCGCTGCTGACAAATGAACTGTAGAACGTCCATGGCGGCATACCGGACTCATAGGCCGAATATTGCCAGACGATCTGGCGGGTGATCGGATTGATCTCCAGCACGCGCGACCCGACATACACGCCCAGCGCAACACGGGGAAAGCCCGCCGGCCCCTGATCGTCAAACACCAGCAGATCGCCCGCCCCCGGCAGGCCCGGCGGAATCAGGTGCGCATCATGCTGGCCGGAAATCTGATCGACCGGGCGCGGCAGCGCGCTGCGCGCCAGCCGCAGGTCCGCATCATGCGGCGATCCGGGAAAATCCGGCCCCAGCCGCCAGACGACGCGCCCCGTCTCGCGCGCGATGATCATGACCATATTGCCCTTGCGGGAATCGATCATGATATTCTCCGGCGCAAAACGACGATCGCCCCCATCGAACCAGCGATTGGGGCCAAGCGGACGCATATCGTTGATTTCCAGATATCCCCAAGGATTGGGCGCGCCCGGCGTACCCGTCTCTTCCTTCAGATAGGCCAACCCTGCCGGCGACAGGCCGAATTCGTCCAGATGCTCGCCCGCCACCCATTGCCAGACCACCCGGCCGTCCGGCGCCACCTCCTGAATCGCCTGATCGTCCACGACATGCCCGTCGAGTTGCGGGACCGGATGGCGCAACGCGACCAGCAACGCCGTGTCGCCATTGGGCAGCCGCGCCCAGTCATGGTTCTGCCGGGCCCCACCCGTGCCCTCCCGGCCGCTCCATTGCCAGACAGGCCGGCCGTTCCAGTCGAATTCCGCGACGGTCCGGTTTTCCATGATACCCGCGCTCTCCCCCGCGATCGCGGCGCTCTGCAACAGGACATGCCCCGCCTGGCCACCTGTCAGCGCCGGATCGATCATCGCACCGGGCAGTCCGGCATGCGCCCAGCGATGCACCTCGCGCCCCCGCATGTCGATCAGGTGCGTCGCGCCGTCAGGGGCGCTGAACAGGGTGAAGCAATCGAATGTCTTGCCGGCCCGGTCGATCGTGACGCCGGTCGGATAGACCGTCGGGCCGGCCCGCAACCCGGCCGTGGGGCATGCGATACCCGCCGCGCACACCAGGGCGGCAATCAGTCTGGCCTGTTTCATAGGGGTTTCTTCCCGATCCCGTCAGAAATTGGTGGAAAATGATGCTACGGCCGCAAACACGCCGCCCACGTAATAGCTCGGCGTACCCGCCGCATTGATAAGCGTGCCATTTTCCCCGCGCGTGGCCCGCGACGATGCCGCGATCCCCGCCACGCCCGACAGGTAATGATTGTTGGAAAGATTGGTCAGATTGACCTTGATGACCGGATGCGCGCGACCGACGGCCGGCAGATGGTAGCCAAGCGCCAGATCCGCCGTGACGTAGCCGGGAATGGCCTGATCGTTCATCAGGGTCGCGAACTGCCGCCCGACGAAGCGGCTGGTTATCGTGGTGAAAAAGGGGCCGCGATCGTAATTGACGACCAGCGCCGCCTGAAATTCCGGGCTGCGCACCGCCAGTTTTCCGGCCGTCGGCAACGCATCCGCGCCGACACGAAAATTATTGTCGATCGTCGCATGCAGATATTCGGCCGAGGCATAGAAGCGGAATCCATGCCAGGATTTCGTCCCCAGTTCGATATCGACACCACGCGACGTCTGCCCGCCCGCATTGATGTTCTGGGTGACCTGCGCACCATTGATCACGACCTGGCTGCTGATCTGCCGATTGGTGAAATTGTAGTTGAAGAACGTCACACCCGCCGTGAGCAGATCGCCGGCATAGCGATAGCCGATCTCCTCGGAAATGGAATATTCCGGCTTCTGCTCGGGGTTCGCCGCGGTCGCGACCCGCCCCGTCGCGGCGTTGTAGGTATCGTAAAGTGCATTCATCGTCGGCACCCTGAACGCCGTGGACGCATTCACGAAGACCGAATGGCGACGATCGATCGCGAATCGCGCCCCGAATGTCGGCAGCGATTCCGCGGCGCTCAGGCCGGGCTGCGCCGGCGCTCCCGGCAGGCCGTTCCGCCCGATCCTGGTGACCATCGCCTCTTTGAACGCGGCATCCACGCCCAGCCGTCCGCCCAGCAGGTCGAGGTGATCATGCAGGAACAGGGCATTCGTCCGGGTGACGGTCGTGGCATCATAGGAGGCCAGCCGGGTTCCATCGGCCAGATGAAGCGTTCCGGCCAGACCATCGAGACGCACGGGGCTGCCGCTTTGCTCCACCACGCTGATCGGACTGACCTGGCGCAGCGTGGACCAGTCGAACCAGTATCCGCCCTCAAGCCGGTTCACCCCAGCCGTCCAGGCCAGGCTGGAGACGAATCCGGGCCGGTACTCATAGGGGGTCACGGTCGGGGTATACGCCCAATACTGTTCACTTAGAGGGTATAATGACGATATTGGGGCGATAGGGTGGAGGCCTGCCACGATGGCGACGAGGATAACGTGGTTTGAGCCGCTTGACGCCGCGGTGACGCGA
>NZ_JABEQN010000018.1 GCF_014174165.1 Gluconacetobacter dulcium
GGTGCGGATGCCCGTGCGCCGGCCGGTCAGGATCTTGTGCGGGTAGGCCTGGTGGCCGACATCCCAGATGATGCGGTCGTCGGGCGTGTCGAACACCGCGTGCAGCGCCACGGTCAGTTCCACCACGCCCAGCGAGGCGCCCAGATGGCCGCCGGTGGTCGAGACCGCGTCAACCGTCTCGGCCCGCAATTCCTCGGCCAACTGGCGGAGCTGGTCCACCGACAGGTTGCGCAGGTCGCGCGGCGCGCTGACCCGGTCCAGCAGCGGAAAGCGGCCCTTCGTCGGTACCTGCCCCGCAGGCTCGGCACCCGTCTGGCCGGCGCCGGCGGTCCCGGCTGTGCCGGTGGAGGGGGGAGGCGGGGGTTGGTTCATGACGATGACGTCCGTTATGCTTGCCGGATCATGGGCCCGGGGCGGCCCTGTCCGGTCCATTCTGTGTTTGCGACGTGTCCGGGCGGGGCGATCGTAACGCCCCCCGGTCTGTTACAGTTCGGTTTCTACTCCCGTGGGGGAAGCAAATACAGACTCTTCCTCCCCACTGTGGTCATTTGGTCACAGTGCATGTGATGGGAATTGAGTATAAGAGTCGATCTGTCCTATACCCCCCGGAACGGGATCGTGGCGTCGCATGTCCGCAACCTCGCTATGTCTTTCATGCACGGCTATGGTCGTGCCGGGTTGTTATCTGCTGCGTGGACGTGTCCATAATACAAGTCACATGATTTGAGAGAGGCCGGCTCCATGCCGGCGCAGGAGCAGAGGGTTCATGGCCGTTCCTATTATGCAGGCTGTCCGGGTGGGCGCCTACGTCGTGAAGCAGCACGTAACGGGCCGGAAGCGTTATCCGCTCGTCCTGATGCTCGAGCCGCTGTTCAGGTGCAACCTGGCCTGCGCCGGGTGCGGCAAGATCGATTATCCCGCCGCGATCCTGAACCAGCGCATGAGCGTGCAGGAATGCCTGGACGCGGACACCGAGGCCGGTGCGCCCGTCATCGCCGTCGCGGGTGGCGAGCCGTTGCTGCACAAGGAAATGCCGGAGATCATCCGGGGCCTGATCGCGCGCAAGAAATACGTCTATCTCTGCACCAATGCGCTGCTGCTCGAAAAGAAGATGGACGATTACGAGCCGTCGCCCTTCTTCTCGTGGGATGTGCATCTGGATGGCGACCAGGCGATGCATGATGCCTCGGTCTGCCAGGACGGGGTGTACGAGCGCGCCGTGGCCGCGATCAAGAAGGCCAAGGCCCGTGGCTTCCGCCTGTCGATCAACTGCACCGTGTTCGACGGCACCGACCCCAAGCGTCTGGCCAATTTCTTCGACGAAGTGATGGCCATGGGTGTGGACGGCATCATGACCGCGCCGGGTTATGCCTACGAGCGGGCGCCGGATCAGGCGCACTTCCTGAACCGCCAGAAGACGAAACAGCTTTTCCGCGACGTTTTCCGCCTGGGCAAGGGCAAGAAGTGGCGCTTCACGCAGTCGCCGCTGTTCCTGAACTTCCTCGCCGGCAACGAGCAGTATCACTGCACGCCGTGGGGCAAGCCGCTGCGCAACGTCTTCGGCTGGCAGCGCCCGTGCTACCTGCTGGGCGAGGGCTATGCCAAGACGTTCCAGGAACTGATGGACGACACCAAGTGGGATGATTACGGCACCGGCAATTACGAGAAATGCGCCGACTGCATGGTCCATTCCGGCTATGAATCGACGGCGGTGATGGATGCGGTGCGTCGCCCCTGGCACATCGCCAAGGTCGCGCTGTTCGGACCCGAGACCGAGAAGCCGATGGCGCCGGAAATCTCGCTGGCCAACCAGCGCCCGGCCGAATACGTCTTTACCCAGCATGTGGATGCCCGCATGGCCGAAATCTCCGCCGCCAAGAAGCCGGCCAAGCCGCCGCGCGTGACGGTGGTGGATGCGCCTGCCTCCGCCCCGGTTGTCGCGGCCGATGCCGCCGACTGATCGCGGTATCCCTTTTCGGGCGATAATGAATGGCGGGGCCGGCTGGCCCCGCCATTGTCGTATTCAGGTTTTGCCGATGCCGCATTAAAGTGCGCGGCATCATGATCACGTCCATTGCCGTCATTCTTCTTCTCGTTCTCGTCAACGGCGTTTTCGCCATGGGGGAACTGGCCCTGATTTCGGCGCGCCGGGCGCGCCTGACCATCATGCAGCGTGCCGGCGTCAAGGGCAGCGAGCGGGCCTTGCGTCTGGCCGACGATCCGCAGAGCTTCCTGCCCACCGTGCAGGTCGGCATTACGCTCGTCTCGATTCTGGAGGGCACGTTCGGCGGCACGCAGATCGAGGGCGCGCTGACGCCGTGGCTGGCGCGCTTCGCGGTTCTGCGCCCCTTTGCCGGAGAGCTTTCGATCACCATCGTGGTGGTGGCGATCACCTCGCTGATGCTGGTGCTGGGCGAACTGGTGCCCAAGCAGATCGCGCTGCGCCATCCCGAGATCATTGCCGCCCGGCTGTCGCTACTGCTGGAGGGGCTGGCGCGGGTGACGCGCCCGGCCGTGTGGTTGCTGGGGTGGTCGTCGAACCTCGTGCTGCGGCTGATGGGGGTGGAGGCCGCGACGCGCGAGGCGCTGACCGAAGAAGAACTGAAAGCTTATATCGCCGAGGGCGCGCAGTCGGGCGTGCTGGAGCAGGAGGAGCGCGACATGATCGAGCGCCTGCTGCGTATGCCCGACCGCCCGGTGCGCGCGATCATGACCCCGCGCAATGAGCTGTTCTGGATCGAGCGGGGGGCCAGCCAGGAAGAACTGCGCCGCACCCTGCGCAATACCGTCTATTCGCGCATCGTGGTGTGCGAGGGCGGGGTGGACAATCCGGTGGGGGTGATCCTGGCCAAGGACATGCTGGACCGGATGCTGGACGGGCGCCCGGTCTCGATCGAATCGGTATTGCGCAAGCCGGTGGTGGTGCCGGACACGCTCTCGGCCTTCGACATGGTGGAGCGGATGCGCTCGATCCCGCTGGGGATCGCGGTGGTGCTGGACGAGTATGGGTCGTTCGAGGGCATCGTGACGGCTTCGGACCTGTTCGAGGCCATCGTGGGCGAGCATCATGAGCCCGGCAGCACGCCCAAGGAACGCTTCGCGCAGGACGATATCCTGATCCTGGACGGGTTCATGCCGGCCGACGAGGTGAAGGACCGGCTGAGCCTCGCCGACCTGCCGGACGAAGGCAGCTATCACACGCTGGCCGGGCTGATCCTGGCCCTGCTGCGCCGGGTGCCGGCGGTGGGGGACAAGATCGCGTTCTCCGGCTGGCTGTTCGAGGTGCTGGAGATGGACCAGCGCCGGGTGCTGAAGGTGCGCGCCAGCCGGCAGGTGCTGGCGGAGAATTAGGCTGTGTGCCGGGATGCGCGGACGGGTGCCTTCCCATGCCCGCCTCGGCAGGGCCGGGCGACGGTCCGGACAGTCATTCCGGTCGGCGCAGGAAGGCTGGCAGGGCGATATTCAGCAGCGCCTCCGTGAGCGAGGGCGAGATCTCTTCGCCGGACACCAGCGCGCGAAAATAAAATGGCGCGATCAGCATTTCGATCGCAAGACCAACATTCAGGTCCGGCGCCACCTCGCCACGCGACTGCCCCCGGCTTAACAGAACCGAGGCGGCCTCCAGGCGCTTGCGCCAGAATTCCCGGCGGGCATCCTCGGGAATCTGGACGCCCAGGCGCGTCACAAGCTTGCCGAAATCGGAGCGATGAAAGGCGATGCTGGCGGCGAGATAGATCTTGAGGTCCTCGTGGCACGATCCCGTGTCCGGCAAGGGAAGGGCCATGCGCGCGCGTGCGCCCACCGCCTCGAAGACCAGCGACTCGAGCGTGCCCCAGCGGCGATAGATCGACGTTTTCTGCACGCCCGCGCGGCGGGCGACTTCCTCGACCCTCGGGGTCTCCCCCGCCTCCATCATGGAAAGCGTCGCCTCGATCACGGCCGCATGAACGCGCGCGCTGCGCCCGCCCCGGCGACGCCGGATATCCGGGGGTGCCTGTTCGGTATCCCCGTTAACGCAACTTGGTTGCTTTATCCCGTTCATTGCGTCATGCTAACACTACACAGTAGCAATAGGAACGTGCATGACCGATACCGCCCTTCCCATGACGGCCCGGCCCGTCGCGTCCTTCGGGCGCACCGCGGCATTGTGCGCGATCGTCGCCGCACTCGCCCTTGCCGGGTTCCTGACGCGCCATCAGGGCACGGGCGCGGCGTCTCCCAGCCAGCATCCCCAGCAGCAGGTCGGGATTTTCGTGTCTCTGATCGGCGGCCAATATCTGATGTTCCAGTTCGTCCGTGCCACTCTGCGTGGCGTCGGGCTGTCGCTTGGCGCGCTTGTCAGCGTGCGGCCGCTCGATCGGCGCACGCTGCTGCGAGATCTGGTGCTGGGCGTGCTGCTTCTGGCCTTCTGGCAGGCGATCGCGTTCGGGCTGACGCGTCTTCTGGGGCCGGGCGATCTGGCGGCTGTCGGGCGACTGAGCCTCTCCGAAGCCTGGGAGGTGCCGGTCTGGCTGGTGGTGTCCGCCTGTGCGGGGGTGGTCGAGGAACTGGCCTTTCGGGGCCTCCTGCAACGTCAGATCGCGTATCTCTCCGGCGCGACCTGGATCGGCGTTGTGGCGCAGGCTGTCCTCTTCGGTGCTGCCCATCTCTATCAGGGGCCGGTACTGGCGGCCCAGATCGCCGTCTTTGGATTGCTGTTCGGAATCGTCGCTGCCCTGCGTGGCAGCCTCGTGCCGGGGATGGTGGCCCATGGGCTCGAGGACGCGCTGGCCGCCTTCGTCGACCTTGGCTAGGGGGCGGGCGGGACTATGAGGGGGACGCAGGCGGCGGGAGAGACCATTCGCCGCCGGTGTGCCCGTGCCTTAGTGGACTGCGTGGACGGGGTGGCTGGCGAGGTCGCGTTCGGCGGCGAAGGCGGGCCATTCGTTGCGGGCCAGGGTTTCCAGCGACGGGGTGGGCAGGCCCATCCGGTCGGCATAGAGCCATAGATAGGTCAGCGAGCGGCGGACATAGTCCCGGGTTTCGGTACTGGGCAGGCACTCGATGAACAGCAGCGGGTCGTCGTTATACTCGTCCGGGTCGTCCTGACGGGCGATGGCGGTGGGGCCGGCATTGTAGCTGGCCAGCATGCGCAGCAGGTCGCCGCCCGGCGTGCGGTGGCGTTCGTCATGCTGCTCGGACAGGTGGGCCAGATAGAGAATGTAGAGCTGGCCGATTTCCAGATTCACCGCCGGGTTGTGCAGCAGGGCGGGGGAGGCGACGAAGCGGCCGGTCTGGCCGGTCACGAAGCTGGCGGTGACCGGCATGAGCTGCATCAGCCCGTGGGCGCCGGCGCCCGAGACGGCTCCGCTGTCGAAATTCGATTCCAGCCGGGTCAGGGCATAGACCAGCGCCGGGTCGATGCGGAAGCCGTGGCCCGGTGTCAGGCGCGGCAGCGGCAGGCGGCCGGTCGGGCTGGCCTGCCCGCCGGCCTGGGTGGCCAGCAGCGAGGCGAGCTGGGTCGAGAGGGCCTTGAGGCCGGCGGCGTCGGCCACGAGCTGGACCGAGCGGCACAGGGCGGCGTCGCCCTGGATATCGGGCCAGAGTCGCCGCAGGGCGGCTTCGGCGCGGGCGGTCTCGCCGACCTGGAGCAGCGCGAAGGCGCGGCGGCCGGCCGGCGTTGCCGCCACGGCTTCCACGTCGATTTCGCCCATGACCAGCGCGCCGGCATGCAGCATCGCCCGGTCGTCGGCCAGGTGGGCGCCGCTGGGCTGGGAACTGTCGGGCTGGGAACCGTCGGTGGCTGCCGAGCCGGCGCCCCGTGTGGGGCGCAGGCCCAGGAGCTGGGCGGCGAGCAGGCCGTAGAACGTGTGCGGGGTGGCGGCGGCGCGGTGCAGCCAGGGCCGCCATGCCGCCAGGTCGCCGGTGTTGCGGTGCGCGCGGGCCGCCCAGAAGGCGGCGCCGGCGCGGACGCTGGCGGCGGTCAGCTCGGCGCGGGAAGCGCCTTCGAACAGCGGGGCGGCGATATCGGCGCGGCCGCGCCGCCACGCCGCCAGGCCGGCGACATAGCCGGCGAGGCCGATCCGGCCCGAGGATTCGAGAAAGGCATCCTGCCCCGTTTTCATGGCCAGGGCGGTATCGCCGGCGCTGAACAGGGCCATGGCGACCTCGGCACGCAGTTGCGCGCCGTAGAGGGGGCTGAGGCCGGGGGTGATGCGGATCAGGTGCAGGGCGCTGCGGGCGCCCTTGGCGCCCTGTTCCGACCGCTCGCGCACCGTGCGGTCGAGCAGCGGGTTGCGGGTGAAGGCCCGGCTGGCGGGGTCGTCTTCCTCCGGCAGGCGCACGGGGGCGGCGCCGGTGCCGGCCGCCAGCGCCGTGGACGCGGGGGCGGGCGGCAGGGCGGCGCCGCGCGGCGACAGGCCGGCCAGCAGCGCATGGATCGCCGGCGCGTCGGCCAGCGCGGAATAGGTGTGCAGCCACAGGCGCAACTGGCCGGCGGCGGCGTGATAGCCGGGGTTCAGGTAGCGGTCGGCCAGGATGTCGCCCAGCAGCGTGTCGTCGCGCAGATTGGCGGTTTCCTGGATCGCGGCGTCGAACGACCCGGCATGTTGCAGGCTGAAGATGCGGCGGACGCGCGCGGCGTCGTCGGGGGCGAGGGGACGGGCGAGCCCGACCGCGCCGCCGCCGGGGGGCGCGATCCGTGGCAGCGCCATGGCGGTTTCCTCGTTCCGCTCGTCGCTGCCCGACGGATGGCCGTCACCGGGCTGCACCGTGGCGCCGGACGCACGAAGCGGACCGAGCGCACCGGCCAGAAAAGCGGCTCCGGCCAGGAAGGCACGGACCGCACGCTGTGGGGGTGTATGGGTTATCCCTCGCATGGCCGACGGGCCTCTAAAGGCTATGGTGGCAGAAAGCAACCATATTCGAACGTGGGCCTATAGTAAGCGTTCCGCTCAGGTAGGTTAAACAGCCGTTAAAACGGCCTTTTATGGTGTGAATTCGTAGGTGAATAAAACGTGTATTGCGGTGCAGTCATCCGGCTGTCTGCCACAATCCGGACAAAGTTCCACCGGACTGGATTTACTTACTGTTTCAGTCTGTGACCTTGTCGTGGTCCAGCGTTGTGCGCAGCAACAAAAGGTCTTTCCAGGCATCGCGTCGGGCGGTGGGGCTGGCGCCGATCTGCGAGGGATGGCGCATCGGCAGCAGGGCGATCGGGGCCGCCTGGCCGGGGATCGTGATGTCGCGCCAGCGACCGCGCAGGCGGGCGATGCCGGTGGTATCGCCGGTCAGCAGCCGGGCGGGCATGTTGCCCATCGCGATGATTTTTCGGGGCGCGGCCAGCACGATCAGCCGGTGCAGGAACGGGGCGCAGATGCGCAGTTCGGTGGCGGAAGGCGGGCGCTCGCCCGGCGGCCGCCACGGAATGACCGGGGCCAGCAGCATGTCGGCGCGCGCGAGGCCGATGCTGGCCAGCATACGGTCCAGCAGGTCGCCCATCGGGCCGGCGAAGGGGGTGCCGCTGCGGTCCTCGGCGGCGTCGGGGGGCTCGCCGATCAGCAGCAGGCGGCCCGGCGCCTCGCCGAGCGTGGCGACGGTGTGGGTTGCGGTATCGCGCAGCGAGCAGGCGGTGAAACCGGCCATGGCCGCGTGCAGGGCCGCCAGCGTGTGCGCGGCGGCGGCGGCTTCGGTGGCCTGCTGCACCGCGCGGTCGATCAGGGGGACGCCGTCTTCGCCGGCAGCGGCGGGCCGGGGAGGGGCGCGGCGCGGTTCCGGCGTGGCGGGGGCGGGTGTGGCGGCCCCCGGCTGGGCGCGCGCGGCGGGGTGGCGCGGCGCGGCATCGTAGGGTCTGGACGGAGAGGGAGCGGCCGGTGGGGGCGCGGCGGGGGCGGGGCGCGCCAGCCAGTCGATGGGCGTGTCGTCCAGCGCCGTGTCGGCGCCCCATTCGGCATAAAGCCGCAGCAGGGCGAGTGCGTCCATCATGCTCTCCGGGCCTTCCGCGCGGTGGTCGATCCGCCGGAGAGAGGACCGGCGAACTGGGGTTTGGCAGTTTTACCCCACGCGCGGTAGGGTCCGCCATCATGCAGCGTTTCCGCTCCTTTTGCGCGTTTCTTCTGGCGCTGGCGGCGCCGGCCGGTCCCCTCCTTGCGCGGGAGGGGGTGGGCCAGCCCGTGTCGGCCGTGAAACCCGCGCCCGCGCCCTGGCCGGAGGGCATTGACGGGCCGTACCTGGTGGGCACCGTCGCGGCGCTGGAAGGCGACGATGACGTGGCGGCGCGCGCGTTTCGTCAGGCGGCGCAGCTTGCGCCCGGCGAACCGGCCCTGCTGCGGCGGGCCTTTCTGTATAGTGCCCTCGCGGGCGACGATTCGGCTGTCGCGCTGGCCGGGCGCCTGCCGGGCCAGGCGCTGGCCGAACTGGTGATGGGCAATGCGGCGGTGCGGACCGCGCACTGGGCCGATGCGCAGGCGCATTACGACCGGGTGCGCAAGGACCCGCTGCTGGCGACCATCCGCCCGCTGCTGACGGCCTGGACCCTGCTGGGAGCCGGCCAGGGCGAGCGCGCGCTGGCCGAACTCGACCCGCTGGTGGCCGACCGCGACCTTGGGGGGTATTACGCCGTTCATGCCGCGCTGATCGCCCAGGCCGCCGGCAGGCCCGAGCAGGCTGCCCGGTATGCGCGCGCGGCGCTGGCCACCCCGGCGGCGGGCCATGACCTGTTCACCGTGCTGGCGCTGGGGCACTGGCTGGTGGGCCAGGGGCAGCGCGCGCAGGCGGAGCGGCTGGTCGACGGGCTGCTCGCCGGGGCGCCCGGCCTGGCGCTGTCTCGGCAGGGGATCCTGACCGCGATGGACCGCGCCGCGCCGGCCGCGCCGTGCCAGGGGATCGCGCAGGCCTATGCCTTCCTCTCCGGGCTGGTGGGGCAGGAGGTGGCGCGGATGGCCGATCCGTCGGGGCGGCTGGCCCATGATGGCGGGTTGCGGGACATGCGCATGATGATGCTGCGTTTCGCGCTGGGGCTGGACCCGGCGGTGGGACAGGCGCGGCTGATGCTCTCGGCGCTGCAATACGAGGCCGGCCAGGCGGTGGCGGCGCGCGACACGCTGGCGGGCGCCGTGCCGGACGATCCGCTGGGTTCGGTCATCCAGCTTCAGCGCGCGCGGCTCGATGCCGCCACCGGGCGGTGGGACGAGGCGAACGCGGCGCTGCTTCGCCTGACGGCCGCCCAGCCCGGCCAGCCGCGGATCTGGCAGACGCTGGGCGACCTGCAATCGGACCGGCAGGACTGGCAGGGGGCCGAAGCGTCCTACAGCCGCGCGATCGCGGCGACGGGGCACCTGACAGGCGCGGACTGGCCGCTGCTGTTCGGCCGCGCCGCCGCCTATGACCGGCTGGACCGCTGGCCGCAGGCGCAGGCCGACCTGGAGCACGCGCTGACCCTGGCGCCCGATGAGGTGCTGCTGCTGAATTATCTGGGCTATTCGCTGGTGCAGCAGGGGCGGGACCTGCCCCGCGCCGAGTCTCTGCTGCGTCGGGCCGTGGCGCTGGAGCCGCAGAACGCCGCGATCCGCGACAGTCTGGGCTGGGCGCTGGTCCGGCGGGGGCATGTGGCCGAGGGCGTGGTGATGCTGGAACGCGCGGCGGAACAGACGCCCGAGGATCAGGCGGTCAATTACCATCTGGGCGTGGCCTATCAGGAGTCCGGCCGGCTGCGCGAGGCGATCAACCAGTGGCATTTCGCCCAGGGGCTGCCGGCCAGCGATCCGGCCGATGCCGGGCGGATCAGCGCCGCCCTTGCGGACGCTGCGCGTTCGGTCCATCAGGTCGAGCCGCCCGTTCAGGCACCGTCGGGCCAGAAGAAGGACTGAAATGCCCGTGACAGGGACCCTGTACGAATCCGCGCACGCGAAGATCAACCTCTACCTGCACGTAACGGGCCGTCGGCCGGACGGCTATCACCTGCTGGACAGTCTGGCCGTGTTTACCGGCGCGGGCGACAGGCTGGCCCTGCATCCCGGCCACGGCGGGGCCGGGGCGGTCTCGCTGGATATTGCCGGCCCGTTCGGGGCCGGACTGGTGGCCGATGCGGACAGCAACCTGATCCTGCGCGCGGCGCGGCTGCTGCGGGCGGAAATCGGCGGCACCGACGGGCTGGAGCCGGTGCGTGTGGTCCTGGACAAGATGCTGCCGGTCGCCTCGGGCATCGGTGGCGGATCGGCCGATGCGGCGGCGGCGCTGCGCCTGCTGCTGCGTGCCTGGCCCGGCAATGTGCCGCGCGAGCGGCTGATGGCGCTGGCGACCGAGCTGGGGGCGGACGTGCCTGTCTGCATCGACCAGCGCGCCGCCCGGATGGGGGGAATCGGCGAGCGGCTGGACCCCGCGCCCGCCCTGCCGGCCTGCGGGATCATGCTGGTGAATTGCGGCGAGGCGGTTTCCACGCCCGCCGTGTTCCGCGCGCGGGCGCCGGTCTTCACGCCGGCGGCAAGCCTGCCTTCCGCCTGGCCCGACGTGGCGGCGATGGTGCGGGATCTTTCAGGTTTGACCAACGATCTTCAGGACGCGGCCTGTGCCATCTGCCCGACGATCCGCACGGTGCTGGATGTGCTGGAGGCCGTGCCCGGCTGTCGGCTGGCGCGCATGAGCGGCTCGGGCGCGACCTGTTTTGCGTTGTTCGACTCGCCGCAGGCGGCCCAGGACGCGCAGGCGGCGGTGGAACGGCCCGGCTGGTGGGTGTGGGCGGGGCCGCTTCACGCCTGACTGTGTCCGGACAGGCGGGCGGGCCGGGTGGAATCGGTCGGTCTGCTTCGTCCGTGTGCCGGGATCGCCGCGCGATGTGGTATCCTGCCCGGTGACGAGGTGGGGAGGTCGAAATGAGCGCGCGCATGCAGGTCAGCTTGTCCGATGATCGCGGGACGGCCACGCTGGCGTTTCTCGATGGCAGCGGGGTGGAGGGCACGATTGCCTTTACGCTGGAGCAGTTGAGCGAACTGATCGCCTCTCTGGGCACGGTTCGCAGCGCGATGGTCGAGACCTTGCCGCCGCCGCCGATCGAGGGGGTGCCGGTGGTGCCGGTGTTGCGCACCAACTGGGCGGTGCAGCCCGAGGCGCTGAGCGAGGGATCGCTGATTGCTTTCCAGCATCCGGCCTATGGCCCGGTCGGGCTGGCGCTGGCGCCCGAGGATTCGCGGCGGGTGGCTCAGGCCCTGACGCGGCATCAGGCGATGATGCACCCCAGCACGGGTGGGACGGGGCGGCCGAGCTAGCGCGTATCCTGTTTGAATGCGTGCGTTCAAACGGGGGACGTGGCGCGTGCAAGCAGTAAACCAGGGTATTTCCATCGTGCCGGTTTTCGGTGAGCGTGCTCCTGGGTCGATGGTCTGGATCGTTCCCTTTCCCCGCGCGGGGCAGGCGGGATGCCGGCTGAAACAGCCGCGTCAACGGCAACTGCCCAGCACGCATCCTCTGGCAGCCTGACCGAAAATGCGCGGCTGGCGGCGTGTCCTCCGCGCGTTTTCTGGGCTTCGGTGCGCATGGCCAGCAAGGCCACGCCGTTCCGAGCCACTCCGTACCGATGCTCGGAAACACATGTCGGGCGCGGCCCGGAACGGGCTGCTCTCGCTTGCCAGCGCGCATTTTCGGTCAGGCTCTCGGGGATAAGAGCATTTCGACTATACCTTGCAATCGTTAGGAAAAGGTTAATTCTCTCCGGCACGTGATGTGCGAAAGGCTTATATATTTTCATCGCTTTTCCAGAATATATTGAGATGAAATAAATATAATGGTATCTGTATTTCAATTCATAAATAATACGTAATGAATGGGGGTGGGTCGGTACAGCCTGGATTTTATTATCACGCCTTACGAAAATAATAACGCATTAGGGATTTCCTTTCCATGCTGAGATTTGGACTTGTTGGCAAGAATATTGCCATGGTTTGCTTTTCCCTTATTATTTGTTCCGTTGCTATCGTCATGACCGTTACGCATCTTGTGCGTGATGAGATGCAGCAATCCGTGCAGGATTCACTCCATGCCAGTATGCGTGCGGCGGCCAGCCTCTTTGAACGCGATATGCCTGGGGTCCATGTTGCATGGGACGCCAGCGGAGCGGTTCAACGGATCACGGCTGAAAATCTGCCCTCGCACTATGACGATCATCGTATGACGGATGCCATGGTCCGTATTCTGGGGGGGCGGGCCGTCCTGTTCGTCGTCGACGACAATGGCCGTAGCTTCATCAGGCGCATGATCAGCGACGCAGACGACAAAAATGGAGAAAGTCAGCGCGTCCTCGGCACGCCCCTCGACCCCGACAGCGCGGTTTACAAAACTTTGGTGCAGGGGCAACCCGCGGAGGGTGAAATCCTCTTGGCGGGAGAGAGGTTGAGGGTTGTTTATTATCCGATCTTCTCGCCAACGGGGAAAATTCTCGGAAGCCTCGATGTCGCGCTCAGGCAAGAGAAGATCGCCGCCACGATCAACAGCTTTCTTCGGACGCTGATCGTGATGGCGGGTTTCGTCATTCTGATCTGCGTGATTGCGACCGGCGTCATCGTCAAACGGATGCTGCGACCGCTTCCTGTGATTGCCCAGTCCATGCGCGGTCTGGCCGGCGGCGATACGGCAACGCAGGTTCCGTATACGGGCAGACACGATGAAATCGGCGCCATGGCGGATGCCGTGGAGGTGTTCCGCCTGGCCGCGATCGACAAGACCCGATTGGAGAAGGAAGCCGACGCATTGCGCCGGCAACAGGAGGCCGAGCGGCAGGCCGCGCAGGAGCGCGCGGAGGAAGCCGCCCGCCAGTTGCAGACGGCAATCGACAGCCTTGCCGACGGGCTGCAAAAAGTGTCTCGCGGCGACCTTTCGGTGCAGATCGCGACCCGTTTCGCCGCGAGTCTGGAGCCGTTGCGCGAAAACTTCAACGAGTCCATCGCTCAACTGTCGGAGGCTTTCGGGTCTGTGTCAGGCTCGGCCTACAGCATCGGCAACAGCACGCATGAACTGTCCACGGCCGCCGATGACCTGTCGCGGCGCACCGAACAGCAGGCCGCCACTCTGGAGGAAACGTCGGCGGCACTGACGCAGATCACCCAGCGCGTCCAGAAGACGACGGAAGAGACCACGCACGCGCATACGGTTGTCAACACGTCGCGGAACGATGCCAAACAGGCTGGTATTGTCGTTGGTCAGGCGATTGACGCCATGTCTCGGATCGACGCGTCATCGCGCGAAATCTCGGGTATCGTCGAGATGATCAACGCGGTTGCCTTCCAGACCAATATTCTGGCGCTCAATGCCAGCGTGGAGGCGGCGCGGGCTGGGGATGCGGGGCGTGGCTTTGCGGTTGTTGCGACGGAAGTCCGTAATCTGGCACATCGCGCGGCCGAAGCGGTCAAGGAGATTTCGGCGCTGATCGCCAGTTCCGCGCTACAGGTCAAAGACGGGGTGGGCGCGGTGCGGGAAACCGGTGAAGCGTTGCACCGGATTGTCAGCCAGGTGGAGGAAATCAGCGGCCTGGTCTCCAACATCGCGACGGCGGCCCGGGATCAGGCAACAAGTATCAGCGAGTTGAATCTCGCGATGACCAGCATGGAGCAGACCACCCAGCAGAACGCCGCCGTGGCGGAACAGAGCGCCGCCGCCAGCCATAATCTGGCAATGATGAGCGGCGAACTTCAGAAGCTCGTCGGCCGTTTCGAATTGGGCCGTGCGCGTGAACGGCCCGGTCAGCCCGCGTCTCGCCCGAAGAGGGCACCTGCGCTTCAGGCTTTCTGACGCGCGCGCACGATCGGGACTGTGTTTTCCGGTATTGGGTTTTCCGGTATTGGGTCTTCCGGGTCTTCATTGAATGGCGGGCATGATCGTCCGCCATTCTTTGTGAAAACCTGCCGCATCCTGAGATGGGGTACTGTTCTTCCTGAATACACGGCCATATTGAGCTGGAATTTTCTACTTGAGCGGTATTGAGGCTAAGGTAGATGCACCGCACTCAGGTTTTTCTCTCCAGACATCCGCTGCCGACGCATTTCTGATCCGGTTGCGAACCATGCCGATTTGTGGCATCGACTTGAGAAGTAGTCGCAACTTTGAGCATCATCCGACCGGATGGACTCATCTGGTCGGATGAGGATGCTCGAAAAATCAATAATCTAGCGCCATATCCGTGAACCGGTGTGAACGGATATGGCTCTGGCATCGGACGGACGAGGATCTGAGCCTCTGGAGGGGGCCTTGCGTTGAACCGTGCGCGCACATCGCTGGAACTTTATCAGACCCATCGGGCCAGTCTTCTGTCCTATGCGACCCGGCTGTCGGGCGACCAGGCGGTCGCCGAGGATATCGTGCAGGACGTGTGGCTCCTGTTCAGCCGACAGCGGATCGAGACGATCGCCGCTCCGCTGAATTATCTCCGCACCATGGTGCGCAATCTGGTGATCACCCGTGGGCGCAGGCAGGTGCTGGAAGCCACCGCCGGCACGGATTTCGAGGCCGCGACGGCCGGACTGGCCGACGGGCAGGTTTCGCCGGAAGAAACCGCCGCGTCCCGAGAGACGATGCAACGCATTCTCGACACGATCGCCGCGTTGCCCGACGAACGCCAGAGGCAGGCAATCCACATGTATCATTTCAAGGGGATGAAGCTGCGGGAAATCGGCATCCGTCTGGGGCTTTCCCTGACACGTGTCCATGGCCTTATCGAGGAAGGCATGGTGATCTGCGACCGTGTCCGCAAGGAAGGACAATAACGTCGCGTGTGGTTTGGAATCCGACGGAAAAACATCTCTCGCCGCGCATCTGTTGGAGGAGACGGCTTTTCGATTCCTGCTTCGGGTGTGAGATCAGGATGGCTGTCGTCGTGCGTTCCGGGAGGCTTTGCTCGTCATGACTGAACGGAAGACGCCGGCGCAGGCTGCGGCAGGCTGGTATCTTTTTCTTCGAGAAGATCCGAATGACGAGGATTTGAAACGTCGGTTCACCGAATGGCTGGCGAGTGACCCGGCGCATGTCCGGGCGTGGGAAGACATGAATGTGACGGCCTCCGTCATGGCGGCGGTTCCACGCAGTCTTCACACGCCGGCTTCCACCTCCGTCACGCCTGTCCGGCGCAGGGACGCGCGACGCGTTGCCCGTCGGCTCCTGCCGGGTTGCGCGCTGGCTCTCGCGGCGGCGTGTGCTGCGTTCGCTTTCGTGCCCCCCGATATGCTCGTGCGACTGAGTGCCGACCATTATGCGCCGGTGGCCCAGACGCGCGATATCCGCCTGGCGGATGGCAGTGAGATCGTACTCGCCCCGCGTGCGGCCGTATCCCTTACGATCAACGGTTCGGAGCGGCGGGTCCGTCTGCTTCAGGGCGAGGCTCTGTTCGATGTTCGTCATGACCCCACGCGGCCGTTTCGCGTGACGGCCGGTACGGTCACAGCCACCGATGTCGGAACGGTATTCGATGTTCGGATGGACGGTGACGCGACGACGGTCGCCGTGCGGGAAGGCGAGGTGCATGTGGCCTCCACTCGGTCCGGCATCGTCGAACGGAATCTGCACGCGGGCGAATGGGAGCAGGTAGCGGGTGGGACTGCCACTGCGGGCACCGCACCTGCCGCGACCATCGGTGCCTGGCGCGACGGGACGCTGATCGCCCGTGATCAGACTGTTGCGGCTCTGATCGATGCCTTGCGTCCGTGGATGGCGACAAGGATCGTTCTTGCTGACAGGGAACTGGCGAAAAAGCGGGTTACCGGGACATACGATCTGCGGCAGCCGGAAGCGTCATTGCGCCTGATCGTCGAAGCTTATGGTGGTCATGTGTCTTCACTGTCGTCCTGGATCGATATCGTCAGGGCACGCTGAAGAACGCCCGCTCGCCTATGTGCTCGGTGTGATCAGACCACGGAGCGGTAAGGATGATCGTCTCCGGGAATTTATTGTCCTGACGCGGAGAGCGTTCGGTCTGATGTCATCCATGTCAAAAAAGAAAGAAAAAAATATAATAGTTCCATGGGGATGTCGCGATATTCCATCCCATGCGCAAAAAAAATCCGCCGTTGGAGGGAAAAATCGCACCGCCCCCGCATCTGTCTAGTCGAGAACCAAGAATGCGAATGAATTGCATTTTTGGGCAGCCTGACGATTGGACAAGACGGAGAGCGCAGCGACGATGGAGCCTTTTACAGATTTTTCGACCTCTTGCCGGGGGCGTCTGCTTCCGGACGCGGCTTCGCTGATTGTCGTGCGATGAGACAGACGCCGCCAGGGAAGGGGCATCAGTCTCAAAAAGAACGATCGGACGCGCATGTTCCGTCGCCATGTTCTTCTGGAAAACCGCTGCGGAGGGCGGCGGTATCGTTCCTTCTTCTGGCGGGAACGACAGCCTTCACGCCACTGTTCATGAAAAAAGCCAGTGCGCAGACTGCTAACTACCAGAATAGTACGTCTCGTCCCGGGTCCGGGGCACCATCGCCGTTTCATCCTGATGGTCCAGGCGTCAATTTCGACATCCCGGCCGGATCGCTCTCCGACGCGCTCGTGACCTTCAGTACCCAGGCCCATGCGCCGCTGACCTCGCAGGCACCGATGCTCGCGGGCAAAACGACCGCTGGCCTCCGGGGCACTTTTACGCCTCCTGCGGCTTTGTCGCGACTTTTGCAGGGAACGGGGCTGAGCTACCTTCCGACGGGATCGCACGCTTATAAGGTTGTTGTCGCGTCCTCGGCGATCACTCTCGGCCCCGTCCGTGTCTCGGGCCAGTTGCAGCAGTCTCTTGCCGGTCTGCTGGATTCCGCCGATACGCTTCATGATGGCCGCTATTCGGCCGATCGCGTGACGGTCGCGGGCAAGCTGCCGCTTTCGGTTCGTCAGATACCCAATTCGGTATCGGTCGTTACGCAGCAGCGTATTCTCGACCAGAACATGGTGTCGGTCGAAGATGTGCTGCGCTTCACGACAGGGGTTACGGCGTCGCCCTATGGTGATGGTACCGCTTATTTCATGTCGCGCGGCTATACTCTTGACGTGCAGTATGATGGGATGCCGGTTGTCTCCGGCATTCAGTATTTACCGCAATTTGATATGATGATGTATGATCGCGTTGAGGTGATGCGCGGTCCGACCGGGCTGTTGCAGGGAACGGGTTCCGGTGCGGGCTCCGTCAATTTGGTGCGCAAGCATACACAGGACGCATTTGCTACCCATGTTGGCGTCCAGGCCGGTTCGTGGAATAATGTGCGCCCCTATATCGACATCAATGCTCCGCTCAATGCAAGTCATACATTGCGTGCTCGAATTGTTGCGTCCGGTCAGAGCGCAGATTCATTCGTTCACGAAGTGCATCAGTCGGAAGCAATGCTCTATGCGATCGTCGATTATGATATCGACGCACAGACCAGGCTGACAGTCTCGGGTTCTTATCAATATTCCGATCGCGGGCCATTTGATTACGGTCAATCTCGATATACAAACAACAAATTTCTGAATTTTCCCAGGAGTGCATTTTTTGGCTCTTCCTGGAACGATAGTCCGAATTCCATGGGTGAAGGCTATGTCAATATCACGCATTCTTTCGGTAAAAATCTGATATGGTCAACAAGTGTCATTGATAGATATCTGGATTCATCCGGAATATATAGTTATATGGGTGGTGGCGTTAATTTCAATACAAAATTGTCAAAATATTTCGAACAAAGCAATCTGAACCGTCAAAATATGATTGGTGCGGACTCGAATCTCAACTATAGAATGAATATTATGGGTCGTCCGATCGATTTTCTGGTCGGGACGAATATGTACCAAGTTTATAAACGGAGCCTGTACGGATCTGGCCCCACATCCGCATTGAATATATTCGATGCCGTCCTGCCAAAGCCCAATTTTCCCTATTCCGGCGGTAACGATACGACCACAGAGCAATGGGGCGCTTATGCGCAGGCTCGGCTTCACCCGATCAAGAATCTGACCCTGGTTCTCGGTGGGCGTGTCAGTTCCTACTGGGCCGACAGCCGCACCATTCTCCCTGAGCGATTGACCCGTTCGGGCCAGCCGGGAGTGGAAGGCAAGCTGACGCCAAATGCGGGCATGCTGTACGATCTGACGCGCGAGTTGACGGCCTATTTCAGTTTCTCGTCGATTTTCACGCCACAGACGGAGTTGACAGCCTCTGGTGGGGGATTGAAACCTGCTACGGGACGTCAGTATGAGGCTGGATTGAAGGGAGCCTTTCTTTCTGGAAACCTCCTGGCGTCTTTGGCAGCTTTCCAACTGGAGACAAACAATCGGGCTGTCGGCGATCCCACGGATATACGCTATTACGTTTCATCCGGTCGTGCGCGAAGCCGGGGCGTCGAGGTTGAGATCAACGGACGTCCGTTGCCGGGGTGGAATATCTATGCTGGTTATACCTGGCTGGAGACACAGTATCTTTCCGACCCGGTATATGGCAATCTGAGCCTTCAGCCCGAAGAACCGAAGCATAATTTCAAACTGTGGTCCACTTACACGATTCAGCGGGGTATGTTGAAAGACCTGTCGTTCGGTACCGGTCTTCTGGTTTCCTCCCGGACCTCGCGTGACTACGTTGTCTGGCAGGGTGGCTATACTGTCCTGGATTTGCAGGTGGGGTACAAGGTCACGCCCCACCTTTCTACCACGCTGACGGTGAACAATGTCGCGGACAAAGTGTACTGGGCGCGTCTGCCTACAAGCTATTATGGAAGTTACGGTGCGCCACGGAGTGTTATGGCAGCTATACGATCCGAGTTCTGAAAGGCGAGAACGAGGCGGCGGAGTTCTTTACGGGTTTGGATCACAACGCACCGCTGGTCGGGCATGGGCTGAAATTCTATGCTCGCACGGGTGCCCTGCTTCGGGACGATGAAACAGTCTCGCAGGTTGGAGCATCATCCGACTAAATGGACTCATCTGGTCGGATGAAGATGCTCGAAAAATCAATAATCCAGAGCCCTGTCCGTGAACCGGTGTGAACGGACAGGGCATCTAGATGCGTCGGACCAGCCTGACCAGGGGTACCGAACAGACGAACATGTCCGAAGGGCTTGCGCGCCAGGGCAGGACCAGTCGCTCGTAACGGCACCAGAACCGGGTGCCGTCGGCGCTTGTCATGCGGGCCTCGATCAGGTCCAGGCGGGGTTCCTGGCTGGATGCCGCCGTGAAAAAGGCGCGGGTCGTCGGCAGCATGTAGGCGGCATCGGGGAGGTCCCGGATGTCGCGGCCGACCCGATCTTCGTGGGACTGGCCGCTATATGTCTCGTAGGTGCGTGGCCATGCCGCGATCTGGCAGCGGTCCCGGCCCGGCAGCCAGGCCAGGCCGCCGCCGCCGAATACGGGGCTGGTGGCGATTTCGGCCACGTTGCGTGTCGTCGTATGGCGACGGGCTTCGCGCCAGGCGGCCAGGGCCGTTTGCAGGCTGGCGCGCTTTGCATCGTCGAGGCGATCCAGGGACAGGGGAATGATGGTGGGCGCCGCCGGGATGTCATGGTCGTCCCGCGCTGCGCTCTGGAGGATGCGCAGGCGGGCAATGGCGTCGTTGCGGTTGTGCAGGACCTCCAGTGGCGCAGGGTATGATCCGGAACGCTCCAGGATGATGCGTGAATGCGGTTGTGTCAGGAGGATCTCGATGATCCGTTGCAGGCAGGCCGTTGCGAATGACGCGGGCTGGAAGCGGATGTGTGTATAGGTTGCAAATGTCTCTACGGTGGCAAAGCCGAGATTTTGGACGGAATGGGAGATGAAGTCGGTGTTTTTTTCAAAGAATCCGAAATATTGAAAAAAATCCCTGCTGTTCTGATTCCACGTTCTTCCGTTGGGCGCGACCAGTATTTTCATATGGTGCCGTTTTCCGGTGTCGCTGTTTTATGGGGTGAGCATAACTTATCTCATAGAGGGAACACCTTAAATTTCTATGAGTTTTGGGAGGGGATGGGGCCTGGTCGTCAGAGGGCCGGTGGCTCGATGGGCCAGTCGGCGCGGGCCAGGGCGCGGGGGGCCAGGCGGGCCATCACCAGTGCGAAGGCGATGGCCATGACGGGGAGTGCCCAGGCCAATGGCGGCACCGGGGACATGACGAACAGGAGTGTGGTGTAGATCTGGATGCCCGCCAGGCTGCCCAGCATCGACAGAACCAGGATGAACCCCGGACGATTGGTCAGGGGCGAGAATACCGCCAGGCTGGGCAGGTAGCTGCCGCCGACGATGACAGCGGCCAGCGCGAGACCTGCCGCCAGCGCGCGCAACGGTGGCATCGTGCCGAGGAGCGTGACGGTGATGGCGGCGAACAGGCCCAGGATCGTGCCGGCCATCACGGCGCGACCGGCATGGGCGCGATAGAGGGCGCGCGTGAAATCCGACCGCGCGCCGAACGGGCCGAGCGACAGCAGGAACGGCCAGTCGCGCCGCGACAGCATCCAGTTGGGGAGGGGCATGGCGCCGAGCATCGCGACCTGGCCCAGCGTGGCGGTGGCGGCGGTGCGCACCAGAAGAAGCGTGGGGGCGTGAAGGCTGCTGATCGCGTTGACCAGCACGACGAAGGTCGTGAACACGATCAGGGTGACGGCCGACTGCGCCAGCATTCCCAGTGGACTGCCCGAGGCCAGGCCGTTGGGCAGGGGAATCCGGCGCAGAGGGGGCGGTTGCCACATCAGCGCGTGCTTCAGGCTACGGAACACGGCATTCGGCGGCTTGTGGTCCGGTCGGGGGATGGCGGGTGCCGGGGTGTCGGGATGGGCGAAGGGGCTGTGATGGAGTTCGATCAGCGTTGCCGACAGGGTCGTGGCCAGCAGGCCCAGGGCCAGGAACCATGGCGCCCGCATCAGCGTATCCTGCATCGTGGGGCTCATGAACATGAAGAACAGACCGAACACGATGACGACGCGGATTTTGCGCAGGCGGGGGCGCAGGATTTTCGGTCCGGTCAGATCGCTGCCGGTGCTGATGGCGAGATTGACGGATTCCAGCGCCAGCACGTTGAGCAGGGGCAGGCCCAGGATGAGCGCGGGCACGGCCAGCAGCAGCAGGCCCAGCACGAGCATGACGTGGATCGCCCGGTATTCCGCCGCGATCAGGCGCGGATACATGGCCGCCAGCGGCGAACGTACCTGGCGCCAGTACTGGCAGGACAGGCCGGTGAACACCCCCTGCTGCGCCATCCACCAGAACAGGCCGATATCGTGGATGCCGGCGGGATGGGTGCGCGACGGATGGGCCAGGTTGAAGGCGGTGATGGCGAGATAGACCGCCGCCGAGATCAGGGTGGGGTTTTCCCGGAAGAAGACCGGCGAGGCGTAGAGCCGGAGCGCGCGCAGCGTGTCGTTCATCGGGCGGTTATCGGGTCAGGGCCAGGAACAGCCGTTCGACATCGCCCGGCAGCAGGATGTTGCCCGCGCCGGCCGCCGCGTCGTCCAGCGCCGGATGCCAGCCGCGCACCCACACACCGTCCGCGCCCTGGTCGGCGATGGTCTCGACGCCCCATTCCGTCTCGGGCGGTGTGGAGAGGCGGCGGACGGTGGCGGCGATCTCCGCTGCCGTCATGTCCAGCATGATCCGGCCGTGGCGCATCATGATGACGCGGTCGCTGATGTCCTGAAGGTCGGAGATGATGTGCGAGGAAATCAGCACGCTGGCACCCGTGCGCCGCGCATAGGCCGGCAGCAGGCGCATGAAATCGTAGCGGGCCTGCGGGTCGAGGCTGGCGACGGGCTCGTCCAGCACGATCAGGTCGGGGCGGAAGCGCAAGGCGAGCACGATCGCCAGCCGCTGACGCTCGCCGCCCGAGAGCGTCTTGATCCGCGCGGTGGGGTCGAGGGCGGCCCATTCCTCCCATGTCCGGTCTTCGGTGTCGGTGGGGCGGGCGCGGTAGTCGGCCAGATAGGCCATCAGTTCCCCGACCCGGAACCAGGTGAAACCGGTCATGGTCTGGGGAACGAAGCCGATGCGTGCCCTGGTTTCGGCACGCAGGGCGGAGGCGTCCTCGCCCCACAGCCGCACCGTGCCGGCATCGGCCGAGAGCAGGCCGAGCAGGCAGCCGATCAGGGTGGTCTTGCCGGCACCGTTGGGGCCGAGAAGGGCCGCGATCTCGCCGGGGCGCAGCGTCAGGCTGAGATCGTCGAGAACGGTTCGGCCGCCGAGCACCTTGCGCAGATGGGCGATCTGTACCGGGGGCTCCCGATCGGGGATGGCCTGTGGTGAGGTGTCCTGATCTGTCATCGCCCGCGCTTCGGAAAACATTGCAGGACGTTGGAGCGGCGGGGGATTTTCTGTCAAGCGGGCCGATGGCCGGGTGGCGGCGTGGTTTCGGGCGGGAGTGACCGGCGCTGGAGTGGCCGGCGCAGGAGTGACCAGGGCAGAAGTGATCGGGGCAGGAGAGATCGTCCTTGTGCCGGAATAACGCTTTGTGTCGTGGGCCGGTGGATGGTTGCAATTCCTGATTTCTGGTCCTGCGCTTTCCTGCCGCATGTTGCTCGGATGTTACAGCCTGGATGCCTGCCCATGCGCATGATTCTGCCCCTGCAGAGAGAGGGCCGGCCTGTCCGGTCGCTCCATGGCGTGGCGAAGGGAGAATGGCCGTTCTTTCGCATCGGGGTCGTCGTCGCGATGGCGTCGGCGGGGCGTCCTGCATCCGGTGCGCCGGCCGCATCCTATTTCATGCCGCCGACGCCGACAATGACGGCGCCGCAGCCTGCCGTGCCGCAGCCTGCCGCGCCCCAGCCTGCCGCGCCCCAGCCTGCCGTGCCTGGAGCTTTCGGGGCAGGGCATGCCGGAGCGGCGGCGGGGGGCGGAATGGGGGCCGGAGGATCGGGGTATTCTGTGACCGCCCCGACATATTCGCTGGCGCCGCCGGCATCGGGCAGGACAGGGCATGTGGGGCCGTTCGATATTGAGCAGAGCAATGCCAGCCCCGTGCCGATGGAGACGGGACGGACCGTGACCGCTGCCTATCCCGTCAAGGGCGTGCCCGGCATGGACCTGACGATCAACATGTTCGGCGGCCATCGGGAGACCAATACCGGTAGCGCGGTCGGGACCGCCGCGCTGACCGCCGGCATGCGGCTCAAATGGTGACGCAGGTCAGAGGGTGATGCGGGGGCGAGGCCGTTCCTGCGCCGATTTTTCAGAGGCAGTGCGATGAAGTTGGCTGCGTCGGCAGGGTGATTTTGCAAACGGCGCTTTCAGAACCTCAAGCGATCGCGCCAGAAGGTCTTGGCGATTTCCAGCACGACCAGCACGGTGGCCGCCGCGCCGATGCTCAGGCCCAGATCGTGCCAATGCAGGGGGGCGAAGCGGAAGAGGTTCCGGACGGCCGGCACCAGCACGCTGGATGCGAGGACGGTGGTCATCGTCCCGAGAATCCAGAGCAGGGTGGCGTTGGGCCGCCTTATGGCCGTGACCAGGGAGGTGCTGAACGACCGGTTCACCAGGATCAGGCTGACGATCGAGAGCACCAGCGAGACGAAGGTGAGGGCGCGCGCTTCTTCGGCCGGCATGGCGCGCTGGGTGGCGACCAGGAAGAGCCCGCCGACGAGGAGGAAGACCAGCAGGCCCTGGAGCAGGCTCCAGATGATCAGCGGCCGCGAGAACAGGGGTTCGGCGGGCGGGCGGGGGGGACGGCGCATGATGTCGTCTTCTTCGGTCTCGGCCTCGAAGGCCATGGTGCAGACCGGGTCGATGATCATCTCGAGGAAGGCGATGTGGATCGGCGAGAAGATGAGGGGATAGTCCAGGACCAGCGGCAGCAGCGCCAGGCCGGCGATGGGCACATGCACGGCGAAGACGAAGCCCATCGCCTTGCGCAGATTGTCGTAGATGCGCCGCCCCAGGCGGATGGCGGTGACGATGGAGCTGAAATCGTCATCCAGCAGGACGATCGCGGCGGCCTCGCGCGCCACGTCGGTGCCGCGTCCGCCCATGGCGATGCCGATATGCGCGGCTTTCAGCGCCGGCGCGTCGTTGACGCCGTCGCCCGTCATGGCGACGGTCTCGTCGCCGGCTTTCAGGGCCTGCACGATCCGCAGCTTCTGTTCCGGCATGATGCGGGCGCAGATGGTTGCGGTGCGGAGATGCTCCCGCAGGGCGGGTTCGGCCAGCGTTTCGATGGCGGCGCCGGTCAGGATGGTTGCGCCATTGTCGATCCCGGCCGCGCCTGCGATGGCACGGGCGGTTTCCGGGTAATCGCCGGTGATCATCATGACGCGGATGCCGGCCGACCGGCAGTCGCGCACCGCATCCGGCACGCTGGGCCGCAGGGGATCGGCAATGCCGACGAGGCCGAGGAACTGGAACGTGAAGCCGTGTGGGGTTTCGGGAAAATCCGTTCCTTCGAAGGAGGCTTTGGCGACGCCGAGGACGCGGAGACCTCTGGCCGCCATGGCGTCGAGGGTCTGGCCGATGGCGGCGCGGCGTGTGTCGTCCAGATGGCAGAGTGCGGCGATGGCTTCCGGCGCGCCTTTCGCGGCGACCACGCAGGAGGGCTGTGCGGCGTCGGGCCGCCAGACCTGTGTGACGGCCAGCAGGTCGGGGCGCAGGCCGTAGGTGCGTGCGAGGGTCCAGCCCGACTGTGTCGGGAGCGGGCGTTCGGGCAGGGCGGTGCGGGCGAAATCGTGGAAGGCGGTTTCCATCGGGTCGAACGGCTGGGGGGCGCTGGCCAGCAGGCCGTGGAAGGCCAGGGCCTGTGCCTGCGGAGAGAGGGCCGTCAGGGACGCGGGTGGGGCCATGGTTTCGCCGTCGCTGACCCGCAGTTCGGCAATTGACATGCGGTTCTCGGTCAGGGTTCCGGTCTTGTCGGTGCAGAGGACGGTGGCCGAGCCGAGGGTTTCGATGGCCGCCGCGCGGCGGGTCAGCACGCGGGCGCGCGAGATGCGCCATGCCCCCATCGCCATGAACACGGTGAGCACGACCGGAAATTCCTCCGGCAGCATGCTCATGCCGATCGTGATGGCGGCCAGTACCGCGTCGAGCCAGCCGCCGCGCAATGTGCCGTACAGCACCAGGGCGAGGGCGCTGACCAGGCCGCCGCCGATCGCGCAGAGGCGGGTCAGGCGGGCCGTCTGGGCGCGCAGGCGTGGTGGTTCGGTCTCCAGCATGCGGAGCGACTGGCCGATCCGGCCGATCTCGCTGCCCGAGCCGGTGGCGCGCACTTCGGCGATGCCGCTGCCGCGCACGATCAGCGAGCCGGAATAGACGAAGGGCTGGTCGTCGCCGCCCGGCCGGGCCGTGGGGGGCGTCGCGGTCGCGACGGATTTGCGCACGGCGACGGCTTCGCCCGTCAGCAGGGATTCGTCGGCGAGCAGATCCTGCGCGCGCATCAGCAGCGCATCGGCCGGGACCCGGTCGCCTTCGGCGAGCACGATGAGGTCGCCCCGGACCACTTCGCGGCCGGGAATGCGCTTTCGCGTGCCGTCACGGATGACCAGGGCGCGGGGGCTCGTCAGGTCGCGCAGGGCGTCCAGCACCCGTTCGGTCCGGGTTTCCTGAATCACGGTGATGGCGATGGAGACGCAGGCGAAGGCCAGCAGGATCAGCGCCTCGTGCAGGTCGCCCAGCAGGAGATAGATGCCGCCGCCGACCAGCAGCAGGGCGAGCATGGGCTCGCGCAGGACCTCGCGCATGATGGCCAGCGGGGTGCGGCGTTCCTGGCGCGGAAGTTCGTTGAAGCCGTCGGTCTGCAACCGGGCCTGGGCTTCGTGCCCGGTCAGGCCGGCAAGCGCGTCGGAGGGAGGAAGGGGAGCGTCTGCCGGCTGGTCCACGGAAGCGGTCTCCTGTCGACGGGACGCGACGCGGCGCCTGGGCCTGGCGGTCGTTCAGCCGCGATCGGCTGCACCCGCGAAGAGCCAAGCGCGCGATCCCGTGCCGGGGATGCCGTGGAGGGAAAAAAAACCGTCGCGGGGCAGCCCCATCGAGGAAATGGGGATCTCGCGGGTTGGAAGAGAAGAGGCGGAGGCTGTTTGAACGCGCGGTCTGGTCCTCAGCGCTTCCGACGCAGGGTGACGAGGAGTGCGCCCATGCCGGCGGCCAGCGCGGTGCCGGTGAGGATCGTGCGCAGGGTGGTGGTCAGCAGTACCGGCATGGTGCGACGGCTGAGATGGTCGAAGGGGCCGTGCGCCCCGTGGGCGCCGGAGACCGGGGTGAACAGATTGTCCGGTGTGTTGTCCGGGGCAGGGTATTTTTCCAGTTGCTGGTGGTAGGCGTGGTCGGCCTGGCGGCGGTCCAGCAGTGCGGGGGCTAGGAATGCCGCCATGCGATGGCCGATGCCCGACAGACCTACCCGGACGTCGCGGTGGCGGCCGAAGGCGGCGCGGCTGATCGCCTCGGCCGCGATTTCGGGCTCGAAGACCGGGCCGGCGGGGCGCAGGCGCTTGCCGGTATGGTTGCGCGTCCAGACGAAGCGCGGGGTGTTGATGGCCGGCAGCCTGACCAGCGAGAGCAGGATGCGGTCGCCGTCATGCAGGATTTCGGGGCGCAGGCTTTCGGTGAAGGCGCGGATCGCTGCCCGTGCGCCGCTTTCGATGCTGCGCAGCGGGCGCGGCAGGGAAATGGCGTCGAGATTGACGATGGTGCCGTAGCCGCGTCGCCGCATGCGGATCAGCGCCGTGCGGGTGCCGAAGACGGTGCCCAGGTAGGTGACCTCGGTCGCGCGGCGGATTTCCTCGGGTGGCAGTTCCACGAACTGGCCGCTGACGCCGGCGCCGGCGCAGTTTACCCACAGGGTGATCGGGCCGAGTGTCGCTTCGATCTGGTCGGCGGCGCGCTCCAGCGCCTCGGCGTCGGTGACATCGGCGGGGATGGTGAGGGTGCGGATGTGGAGTTCGGCCAGTTCCGCCGCCGCGTCTTCCAGGCGGGCCGCGTCGCGGCCGATCAGCGCGACGTCGCAGCCGGCGCGGGCCAGGGTCCGCGCGGTCGCGCGGCCGATTCCGGCACCGGCTCCGGTAATGACGGCGATCTGGTGAGGCATGGGGCGGGCTCCGCTGGGCAGGTCTGTCTGCCGCCCTGTTTGCTCTTGGATCGGGCGCGCCGCAAGTCGGGGCGGTTATGCCCGGTTATGCGTTCTACAGGTATTTGAGGGCCGCGAAGCCGCCGACCAGCACGACGCCGAACAGGGCGGCCACCAGGGTCAGGCGGCGTTCGATGAAGGACTGGATCGGCGCGCCATAGCGGCGGAGCAGGGCGGCGAGCAGGAAGAAGCGGGCGCCGCGCGTGGCGATGCAGGCCAGGACGAAGGGCAGCAGCGGAAAATGCGCGGCGCCGCTGGCGATGGTGACGATCTTGAAGGGGATCGGCGTGAGGCCCTTGAAGAGGATGATCGCCACGCCCCACTGGCGGAACTGCTCCTGCAACGCGATCAGCCGGGCTTCCGCATGGTAGAAATGGATGATCGGCATGGCGACGTGTTGCAGCAGGACGGCGCCGATATACCAGCCCAGGAGGCCGCCGCAGACGCTGGCCAGCGTGCACAGCGCCGCCAGCGCCCAGGCGCGGTCGCGGTGGGCCAGCACCATCGGCACCAGCAGGATGTCGGGCGGCAGGGGGAAGACGCTGGCCTCGGCGAACGCGATCACGGCCAGCCAGAGCGGGGCGTGGCGGCTGGCGGCCAGGGAAAGGGTGCGGGCGTAGAGGCGGTCGAGCATGATCGGTTCGCCATGTCGGATGTCAGGGGCGGGATGCCACGCGTTACAACGCCCGACAAGCGCCGCGTGAGCAAGCGGCGCAGGTTTAATGAAAGGGACGATCGTGCCGTTTGCCGACATGTCGGTTTCCGCCGTTTCCGGAGCGTCGTGACGTTTCATGGTCTGGCGTGGAAAGGTGCGGGGGCGTTGGCGTGGGCGAAAGACCGGATCGGGGTACGAAAATCCCGTTTTGGGGAAGAGGGCGCGCATTGGGCGCGGCTATGCATGTGGCCATGATGTCTTCTCATGCCGTTCACGTTATCTCCGGCCTCCCGCGTTCGGGATCGACGCTGCTTGCCGCGCTCTTGAACCAGCATCCCGGCGTTCATGCCGCGGGGCATAATACCCCCGTCGCCCCTATGCTGGTGCGTCTGATGTCGCTGATGAGCGAGGGGGAATATGAGACGGCGTTTCGCGACGGCCAATGGCAGCGGCTTCTGCGGGGAGTGGTCGAGGGATACCATGCCGGTGCGCACGGCAAACCGGTGCTTGTGGATATCGGCCGCGACTGGTGCGCGCATGTTCCATTGCTGGCCGCGCTGTATCCGGATGCGAAAATGATCTGCTGCGTCAGGGACCCGGTCTGGATCTTGAACTCGTTCGAGCGTCTCGTCGCCGGTGATCCGCTTCTGCGCTCGCGGCTGGTCCCCATCGCGCATCGCGCCACGCAACATGACCGGATCGACTACCTGATGTCTCGGGAGGGGGCATTCGGGTACGCATGGCGGCTTGTGAACGAGGCGTTTTTCGGCCCGCATGCGGATAGGCTGATGATCGTGGAGTACGATCGTCTGGTCCGCGACCCGCGTGGCGTGCTCGCTGAACTGGAAAAGAGCCTCGGGTTGCCCGCATTCTCCTACGATACGGAGAATGTGAAGGGGCCGGATGCCTCGATTTTCGACAGCGCGCTTGGTACGCCCGGTCTGCATGCGGTCCGGCCCCGTGTCGCGCCGGTGAATCGCGCCCTGACCCTTCCGCCGCATATGGTGGAACGGCTCGCGCACCAGATGTTCTGGCGCGAGCCCAAGCTCAACAGGGGGGCGGTCGTCATCGCCTGAATCGGGCCGTGCGCCGCAGTTCGGACGGGTTGAGTCCGAACTGCCTGCGAAAGGCGGCGGAGAAATGGCCGGGGTTGCTGTACCCTAACGCGGCCGCGACGCTGAGGATGGAGTCATCGTCGGCGAGCAACAGGCGACGTGCTTCATCCATCCGTTCTTTCTGGAACAATGCGTAAACGCTGCTGCCATACAGGAGCCGAAAGCTGCGTTGCAGGCGCGAGACGCTCATGCCCGCCTGCCGGGCAAGGCGGTCGAGACGCGGTGGCGCGGCAAGGTCGGCCAACAGACAATCGCGGACGGTCTGCATTTGCCGGACCTCGGCGCGGGAAAGGCGTGTCGGGGTTTCGTCCTGCCCGAAAACCTGTTCGACCAGGAGCCCCATGAAAGAGAGACTTCCGCCCAGCATCTGCAACTGGCTGCCCGGTACCGTGCGGTTTCGTGCCGCCCGCAGGCCGGTGGCCAGTCCCATAAGCTCACGGCCGCCCCGGATCTGGCTGAAACAATGCCCCGAGCGCAGCCGCCGATCCAGCACGGTCGCATCCTCGGCCGACAGTTCGGCCAGCACCGAGGGGCTGATGGCGATGGTGACGCCGGACCCTGCCCCGGCCGTCTTGGTGAAGTCGATCAGGCAGCCGGGGCGGTAGGCGACGTAGGCATCGTTGCAGCCGCCTTCGGTGTTGTAGGATGCGAGCCCGTCATGGCAGTGGGCTTCGAGCCGCGCGGCACCATCGGTATAAGCCCCGAAATAGATCAGATCGTCGTCGTGGCGGACAGAATAACGAAACGCCTTTTCGGTCGTGGACTGCCAATACAGAATCCGGATGCCGGTATTCAGGGCGATGAGCTGGGTGTAGGCGTTGAGCGTGACGATGGGGGGAAGCGCATCGGCCGCGCCAGGGCGGTTATAAACGCTCTCCGCCGAGATCGTGCCGGGGGAATCGTCCGGGCGCTTCGCCTCCGATGGGGTGGTTTTGGGGTTCTGTTCCGCCATTTTAGCGTGTTCCCGCTGTCAGGGCACATCGTCCGACATTGCTGTCGGTGCGCGTCCGCCGGTGGCCGGCGGGCATGGTGAGATCGGGACCGGGCAGCCTCTTTACGGGAGAGGCGGCGGGAAGGGTACGGCCTGGCTCCATCGGGATTGCGCTGGTGGCATTTTTTCTCGCCTGACCGGGCGTTGTCCGCGTCATGTGCCCGTTGCCGGCCTCTGGGGTCCGGACCACAATACGACGTGGTGGGATCTGGTCCGCGAGCGGTCGCGGGGGCGGCGACAGGGATGGAATGGCCCGTCAGGGAAGTCGCCCGGTATCCGGCATATCCCTGCGCGGGTGGTCATTCGTCTGGTATCGAACGCGGAGACAGTCATGAACTCGTCCTTGTGGCCGTCGCGCCACAAAGAAAGATAAATCACTGCCCGGCAAATCAAGAAAAATGACGGCTGGCGCTGCGTGGATACATTGCGTTACTTTTGGGTTTGTATCGAGCGCCTTGTCCGCTTTTGCTTCTTTGTGGCCATTTCTGCATGGCCAGACATCTTGATTGCGTCAGGCGCGGCGGCCATCAGGGCTCTAGCAGACCAGGGTCACTGTGGCGCGCAGGCCGTGCGGCATGCGGTTGCCCAGGCGGATGTCACCGCCGAGGCCCCAGATGATGTTGCGGGCGATGGCCAGGCCGAGGCCGGTGCCGCCGGTTTCGCGGTTGCGGCTGACCTCGGCGCGGACGAACGGCTCGAACATACGGTTCAGGTCTTCGGGCGGCAGGCCGGGACCGTCATCCTCGATCAGGACCGTGACCAGGCGTTCGCCCTCGTTGCCCGGTTGCGGGGCTTCCAGCGTGACCTGTGCGCCGCCACCGTAGAGGATGGCGTTCTGGACCAGGTTGTTGAGCGCGCGCTTCAGCGCCACCGGGCGGGCCGCGATCGTGACCGCCGGCGGCGGTTCGGCGAAGCCGATCGCCTCGGCGTGGTCGGGGTGGGTTTCGGCGGCTTCGTCCAGGATGGTCTGGAGCAGGGCCGTCAGGTCCAGCCGGCCCATCGGTTCGCGCCGCGACGTGTCGCGGCCGAAGGCGAGGGTGGCGGAGACCATGGCTTCCAGTTCGTCGAGATCGGCCAGGAATTTGTTGCGCAGTTCGTCGTCCTCGACGAATTCGGCGCGCAGTTTCAGCCGGGTGATCGGGGTGCGCAGGTCGTGGCCGATCGCCGTGAGCATCAAGGTGCGGTCGGTCAGGAAACGCCGGATGCGGCTGGCCATGGTGTTGAAGGCCTGCGCCGCGCGGGCGATTTCCAGCGGTCCGTCCTCGGACATTGGCGGGGCGTTGACATCGCGGCCGAGGGCCTCGGCCGCCGCCGCCAGGGTGCCGACGGGAGCGACCAGCCGCCGCACGCCCCAGACGATGAGTACGCTGCCGGCCACCGTCATCAGCGCGAAGGCGGTGGGGAAGGTGGGGGAGCGGAACGGGTTGGGTGAGGGCAGGGTGTAGCGGATGGTCAGCCATCGCGTTTCGTCGGGCAGCAGGAAGGACACCGCCCGGCCGCGCGCACCGTGGGGCAGCGTGCCGAACAGGATCTGCCGGGGCCGCATGTGGGCCGGCAGCGGCGGCAGTCCCTGGGCGCCCCGGGAGAAGGGGGGCTGCTCGAAGGGCTGGTGCCCGAAGGGGGGGCGGCCCATGTGCATGTGGGCCATCGGGTCGTCGGCCGTCTGGTCGACCATGGCGGGATCGGGGCCGGGGGTGAGGGTGATGTGGAACGTCGCGGGCGGGTGCAGCGCCGCCAGTTCGGCCGCGCGATTCTCCGGCTGGGTCTCGACGATCGAGCGGTAGATCATGCCGACATGATTCTGGCTTTCCTGCTGGATCATGCGGCGGTCGAAATCGATGCGGTCGAGCGCGTGGACGCCGAGGCCGATGGCCTCGATGATGCCCAGGCCCACGATCAGCAGCAGGCTGGTGCGGGCGGCCAGCGAGCGGGGCAGGAACCAGCGGAGCATGCGGCGGGGAAGGGCACGCGCTTCGGCGGCCGGCCCCGGATCGGCGGCGTTCATTCAGTTCGGGTCATGGGGTCGGGGCATGCGCGTGGGGCATAGAGCGCATTTAGCGGCGTTCAACGTCGGATGCCAGCACGTAGCCGCCGCCGCGGACGGTCTTGATCAACTGTGCGTTGCGGCCGTTATCTTCCAGCTTGCGGCGCAGGCGGCTGATGGCGACGTCGATCGCGCGGTCGAAGGGGCCGGCCTGGCGGCCGCGCAGCAGGTCGAACAGCATGTCGCGGGTCAGCACCCGGTTGGCACGGTCGAGCAGGGCAATCAGCAGGTCGTATTCGCCGCCGGTCAGCGCGACCTCGGTGCCGTCGGGGTTGAGCAGACGCCGGCGTGTGGCGTCCAGCATCCAGCCCGAGAAATGGAGGCATTGCGTGTGGCCGTCGGGGCCGCGCGTGATGGGGGCTTCGCTCGTGCGGCGCAGGATGGCGCGGATTCGCGCCAGCAATTCGCGCGGGTTGAAGGGTTTGGCCAGGTAATCGTCGGCGCCCATTTCCAGCCCGATGATGCGATCGGTCTCGTCGCCCATCGCCGTGAGCATGATGATGGGGACATTCGCCTGCTCGCGCAGCCAGCGGGCGAGCTCCAGCCCGGATTCGCCGGGCAGCATCAGGTCCAGCACCACGATCTGGTAATGGCCGGCCTGCCATGCCTTGCGGGTTTCACGCCCGTCACGCGCCGTGGTGACGCGGAACATGTTGCGTTCGAGGAAACGGGCGAGAAGATCGCGGATTTCGCGGTCGTCATCGACGACCAGAATGTGAGGCATGGGCTCCATGCCTCTACTTTACCGCTCTTTTTCGGCCCGTGCAGTCGATGTTTCATTCGGTTGCAATTGGAGGGGAGCGGGCCTGTGGAAAAAAAAACGGTCCGGACCCCCTCGAAGCCTGTGACAGGAGCGCCCGGTTCATGCACAGGATTGGGGATGGAACATTCCACCCTGTCCCCGGTCGCGCGTACGCCCGGCCGTTTCGTGCGTCCGGCGGTTCTGGTCGGTGCGCTGTCGGTTCTTCTCGTCCTGTCGTCCGGGGCCGTGCGCGCGGCGGAGCAGGTGGGGCCGATACCGGCTGGCGCGCCGGGGGGAGGCTTTGTCGGCAATCCCGCGCGGGACATGCCGACGGGTGACCTGCCCGAGTTGACGGCCCCGCCGCCGCCGGCCCTGCTGGTGCCGCCGTCGCCCCGACCGGAGCAGGCGCATGGCGCGGCGGCCACGGCCACGCACCGGCTGGGCAGCCTGATCGACCGTGACGTGGTGGCGCCGGATGGCAACCATGTGGGGCAGGTGATCGACGTGCTGCTGGACCAGGAAGGGCATCCGGCCGCCGCCGTGGTGGATGTCGGCGGCTTTCTGGGGGTGGGCAACCGGCGTGTGGCCATTGCCTGGGATGCGTTCGTGATGAGCGGGCTGACGGAAAAAAGCCCGGTCAAACTGCGCATCGATGCCGCCAGTGTGCGCTCGGCGCCGGCTTATGACGCGACGTCGATGGATGTGAAGGTGATTCAGGCGCCACCGCCCGCGCCCACGCCCGCAGGGCCGGCCGCGCCGGTGGCGGCCCCGGTAGCCCCGGTCGTGGCACCGGCGGAAGCCGAGCCGGGGCCGGTTTCGGTCGAGCCCCAGCCTGCGCCGCCGCCGCTGGTGCCCGGTGCCGTGGGGGGCGGTGGGGACGGACCGCCGGACGGGCATGCGTCTTCGGGACGGTCGGGGTTCATGGCGCGATGATCCTGCATGATGAACGGTGTGCGGCGATTCACCGCACCCTGAGGCGGCACGGGGACGGCCCTGCGTGAAACTGCCCAGGAACAGCCAGCGCGGGCTGGATTTGCTCAATTTCTTCGTCGGAAACCTACAGGCTTCTTTCGGCTCGTTCATCGCGGTGTATCTGACCGGTGCCCACTGGACGCAGGGGCAGATCGGCTATGTGCTCAGTATCGGGTCGGTCACCGCCATGGTCAGCCAGGTTCCGGCGGGCATGCTGGTCGACCGGCTGCGCGACAAGCATCGCGTTGCGGCGTTCTCGATCCTGGCCGTGATCTTCTGCTGCTTGCTGCTGGCCATCTTTCCGCAGCAATTGCCGGTGGCGCTGGCCGAGGTGCTGCACGGGCTGGCGAGCTGTACGCTGACGCCCGCGATCGGCGCGATCACGCTGGCGGTGGTGGCGGCGCAGGTGCTGCGTCTGCCCGATGACGGCAAGGGGCTGCTGGGCGCGCGGTTCGGCCGCAATGCCAGTTTTGCCTCGATCGGCAATGCCATCGGCTCCGGCCTGATGGGCGCAGTGGGATACTGGGTTTCGCCGCAGGCCACGTTCTTTCTCGGTGCCGCGCTGGCGATGCCCGGGTTGCTGGCGCTGATGATGATCGAGCCGGTCGAAGCCGCGGCCTCGATCAACACCTCCGCCGTGGCCGAGGGCGAGCGGCCGCCGCGCACCAAGGGCGCGATGTGGGAATTGCTGCGCGACCGGCGGTTGTTCGCCTTTGCGATCTGCGTTGCCTTCTTCCATCTGTCGGCGGCGGGCATCCTGTCGCTGGCGGCCGGGCAGGTGACCAAGGACGCGGGCAATATCGCCGAGATCGTGATCGCGGCCTGCATCCTGCTGCCGCAGCTTGTCGGCGCGGCGCTGTCGCCGATCATCGGCCGGCTGGCGGAAACGGTCGGGCGGCGCCCCGTGATGCTGGTGACGTTCGCCACCCTGCCGCTGCGTGCCGCCCTGCTGGCGACGACCTCCAACCCCTATCTGATCATCGCGATCCAGTTGCTGGACGGGGTCAGTTCGTCGTCGTTCGGGGTGATGATGCCGCTGGTGGCCGCCGACCTGACGCGCATCAGCGGCCGGTTTAACATGTGCATGGGGATTCTGGGGCTGGCCATGGGGGCTGGGGCCAGTTTCTCGACCTCGCTGGCCGGCACGGTGGCCGATCGCTCGGTCTCGCTGGCGTTCCTGATCCTGGCGGGGGCGGGGCTGGTCTGCGTGATTCTGGTCGCGCTGCTGATGGGCGATACGGCGCGCGGGAATACGGCGCCGGCCGTCGCCGGGAGGAAGGATACGGCCGAAAGGGTGTCGTAAGGGCGTCGCTCTTTCGGCCTCCGGGCTGAGGCTGTTTGATCGGGTCACCCTGCCGGATCGGCCGGCAGGGTGACCTTGCTGACGGCCTTTCAGGCGAGCCAGGACGGGACGGGCAGGTTCTTCTCGCGCAGGAAGGCGGGGTTGAACAGCTTGGACTGGTAGCGGCTGCCGCCGTCGCACAGGATGGTGACGATGGTGTGACCGGGGCCCATCTGGCGTGCCACGCGGATGGCCGCCGCGACGTTGATGCCCGATGAGCCGCCGATCGACAGGCCCTCGTGGATCAGCAGGTCGTAGATCAGGTCCAGCGCCTCGGCATCCGGGATGCGTTCGGCGTCGTCGATGGCGATGCCTTCCAGGTTGCCGGTGACGCGCGACTGGCCGATGCCCTCGGTGATCGAGCCGCCGCTGATGCTCATGTCGCCGGACTTCACCCAGCCATACAGGGCCGAGCCTTCCGGATCGGCCAGCACGATGCGGGGACGGGCGCGGCCCGCAGCGCGGGCGGAATCCTCCAGCCCCAGCGTGATGCCGGCCAGCGTGCCGCCGGTGCCGCAGGAGCAGGTGAAGGCGTCGATTTTCCCTTCGGTCTGGGTCCAGATCTCGGGGCCGGTGGTCGTGCGGTGACCCTCGCGGTTGGCGAGGTTGTCGAACTGATTGGCCCAGACCGCGCCCGTTTCTTCCGCCAGGCGGCGGGAGACGTGGACGTAGTTGCCCGGATCGCGGAACGGCTTGGCCGGCACCAGGCGCAGGTCGGCGCCGATCATGCGCAGGAAGTCGATCTTCTCCTGGCTCTGGGTCTCCGGCATGACGATCACCGAGCGGTAGCCGCGTGCGTTGGCGACCAGCGTGAGGCCGATTCCGGTATTGCCCGCCGTGCCCTCGACCACCGTGCCGCCGGGCTTGAGCACGCCCCGACGCTCGGCGTCGTCGATGATGGCCAGGGCGGCGCGGTCCTTGACCGAGCCGCCGGGATTCATGAATTCCGCCTTGCCCAGGATCTCGCAGCCCGTCAGTTCCGACGCGCGCCGCAGGCGGATCAGCGGCGTGTGGCCGATCGCGGCAGTCATGTCGGGGGACGAGGTCGTCCAGCCGATCGGGGCGGGATTTGCACTTTGGCCCATAACGCAGCACCTTCTCCGCAACGTGCGTGGCAACCTGTGGCTGCCGGAATGCGCCCGGCCAGGGCCGGGCGACCGTCATGCGCACAATGTGCATTCTTGCGATGGGACACAAGATGATCGAGGACGTAGCCCCCACCCGGACCTGGGACGAACTGGGCAGCCGCCCGCAGGCGCAACTGGTCGACGTGCGTACCGACGCGGAATGGATGTTCGTGGGCCTGCCCGACCTGTCGTCGGTCGGCAAGCAGGTGATCCCGGTTTCCTGGCAGGGTCTCAGCGGCCAGCCGAACCCGCGTTTCCTGGAGCAGCTTCAGGCGGCGGGACTGACGCCGGAGCATGAGATCCATTTCATCTGCCGTTCCGGTGCGCGCAGCCATTCCGCCGCGATGGCGGCACGGATGGCGGGGTTCGCGCATGTGTTCAACGTGGCTGGTGGATTCGAGGGGCCGCTGGATGCGGAGGGCCATCGGGGCGCCAAGGCCGGATGGAAGGCTGATGGCCTGCCCTGGCGCCAGAACTGAGTGCAGGGAGGGGAAGGCGCCGGCGTTCCTGACATCGTTCGCGACGGTGAGGGTGTGCGCCATGCCTCTGGCCTGTGTCGGCCTTTCATTGTGGCGCGCGATGCGGGCGGATGGGGGTGGCGGAGGGGCGGAGGCCGTTTTGCAGAAGGCGGAGCCGTTCGCGGGCGGTGCAGAGATCCTGGTCGGCGGCATAGCCGCTTCCATCGGGGCTGAAGTCAGAAGTCGCCTTGCAGCTTGCGGCGATTTTTTTGTCCCAGCGTCGGTACGCGTGGCCGTCGAGGAGGGCGTGGCCGCCGGTATCGAGGCGCTGGGCGATGACCTGTTCCAGGTATGAACTCAGGTTCAGGGCGCACATCGTCATGTTGCGCTGGTCGGCGCGGCAGGTGTGCAATGTGCTGTCGAGACAGCGGACGGTCGTTGCGTCGGAGACGTAGGGTTTCGTGATGCAGGCGTTCAGCAGCGTTCGGTCCGGCGTATGTTCGCAGCCCTGGTCGGGGAAATGCGGTTTTCCCGAGACGATCGAGGACGGGTAGAAAATGCAGTCTTCCAGGTGGTCGCGGCTGAGGACGAACCGGATGGAGACGGGCTGGCGATCGGACCCGTGATGCCAGGTTCCCTGCAATCCGGTCGCGGTATCGAAATCCAGGATCGCGGGGGCTGGGTGGGCCGACGAGACGAAATGCAGGTCGAAAACACCGCCATCGGGGGCGGACAACGTGACCGTCTGCCGCGCGATCGTGGCCGTGAGCGGAATCGTCCTGCCCTGCGACGCATAGGAATAGTGGATATCGACGACGCGGGTACCGTTTTCGAGGGTGGCGACCATCGCGATGGGGCGATCGCCGATCGTGCCGCTCATGCCGAATTGATGGATGTGGCGCGCGGTATCGGCGGCATAGGCGCCGATATGATGCCCCATGAGGGCCGCCGACGACAGGACGAGAATGGCGCGTCGCAGGAAACGGGCTGGATGCGACATGGTGTTTGTCTGCCGTGCGCGGGTGTGTAGCCGGAGCGTGCCGAGCGCACCTATCGGACTTTCGACCGTCGAGCAAGCGGTCGTCAGGGACTCTCGCAGGTTTTCGTCATCTGATCGAAGAACCGGCCGGTGGGACAGGCCGTGTCGGGTGATGGTGCCTGCGTGGGGGCTGCTGCTACAGGTGCCGGCGGGGGCGTTGGTGCCGGCTGGGTGGGGAGGGTTGGCTCGGGATAGGGCAGTACCGGGTATTGCTGCAAGGGCGGGTAGGCGTACGGATATTGGCCGGGAGGGAACGGCTTGCCCCGTTCGGTCGTCGGCGGCGCGTAGGCGGGAGCGGTGCCGCCGGGCGGGGCGTCATAGGGGCCATATGTCGTGACGCGGTTGCCGGTGTCGTCCTGCGCCTGGGCGGGGAGGAGCGTTGCGGCCTGCACGAGCAAGAGGGCGCCGATCATCGGATATCGCCGCATGTCCTGCATTCCTTCCATATCCTGTGACGGGGTGCATATCTGTGGTCGCTGCCATGGGATCAGGATCCCTGGCGGAGGGCGGCGCCGGCGGTGCGGTCGAGGCGCAGATAGCCTGGGATCGAGAGGATCAGGGGGATCGCGACGATCAGGAACGCCCAGTGGAAATCGGTGGGCGTGAAGGCGTCGGTGGAAGGGTGTTCGCCGCGCAGGGTCGCGATCAGCCGCAGGGTGAGGGCGGCGAAGGCGACGGCCATGCCGATGCACATCTGCTGGCTGACGCTGAGCAACGTGCTGGCGGGGCCTTTTTCCTGCGCGCCGATATCGGCATAGCCCAGGGTGGCCAGTAGCGTGTACTGCATCGAGCGCGTGACGCCGCAGCCCAGCAGCACCAGCAGCAGGAGCGTGACCGGGGTGGCCGGGACCATGGTGCCCGCCAGCAAGACGAACAGTGCCCCCAGGGCCGCGTTGACGGCGGCGGTGGTGCGGAAGCCGAAATGCTGGAGGAGGCGGGTGGTGAACATCTTCATGCCCAGATTGCCCAGCGCGAAGGCCAGCATCAGCGAACCGGCATGGAAGGCGGTGAGGCCGAAGCCGATCTGGAGCAGCAACGGCACCAGGTAGGGGATGGCGTCGATCGTCAGGCGCGAGAGCGTGCCCGCCAGCACCGTGATGGCGAAGGTGGGGTGGCGCATCAGCCGGAAATCGAGCAGCGGATGCGCGCGGCCGGCCGCGTGGCGCAGGGTGGCGGTGCCCAGCAGCAGGCCGGCGCCGAACAGCAGGGTGGCCAGCAGGGGGCTGGCCTGCGTGTTGCTGGCCAGTTCGGTGCCCAGCAGGAGGGCGGTGAGCGAGACGCCGCCCAGCACGAAGCCGCCCCAGTCCAGCGGGCGGCGTTCGCCGAACTGCTGCGGCACCACGGCGAAGATGACGCCCAGAACCGCCAGGCCCAGCGGCAGGTTGATGAAGAAGATCCAGTGCCAGCTTGCGAAGGTGACGATCATGCCGCCGACCGTGGGGCCGACCACAGGGGCTGCGACCGCCGGCCAGGTGATGGTGGAGATGGCCTGGATCATGCGGCTGGTTTCGGTATTGCGCACCACGATGAAGCGCCCGACCGGCACCATCATGGCGCCGCCCAGCCCCTGGAGCACCCGTGCCGCGACGAACATGGACACGCTGCCGGCGAAGCCGCAGAGCACCGAGGCGGCGGTGAAGACCGTGACCGCCGTGGCGAAGATGGTGCGCGAGCCGAAGCGGTCGGCCATCCAGCCGCTGATCGGGATGAAGACCGCCAGCGTGAGCATATACGCCGTCATGCCCAGGCTGAGTTCGTTGGGGCCGACATGGAAGCTGCGCGCCATCGCGGGCAGCGCCGTGGCGATGATGGTGGAGTCCAGATACTCCATGAAAAAGGTGGCGGCGACGATGTAGGGCAGGATCGGCATGGGCGGACCATACCGCGCCATGCGCCGGACTTCCATGCCGTCGGGGCCGATCGGGCGGGGTGGGTTGTCACGAGTTTATCACATTTCCCGCACGGGCGGCGTGTTATCGACGCGCCGTCCTTTTGCGACTGGATATGGTCCATTGCTTCCCGAAGAGCGAAATCATTGGCTGGCGACCCATGTTCTTCCGCATGAGGGGGATGTGCGGAGATGGTTGCGGCGTTTTTCGGGGATCGAAATCGACGACATCATCCAGCAGGCCTGGGTCGAGCTTGCCGAAGCGGATCCTGTTTCCATCAGATTTCCGCGTGCATGGTTTTTTGGTGTGGCGCGTCATCTGGTTCTTCAACACTATCGCAAGGCACGGATCGTTTCGTTCGATTCCCTGACGGATTTTTCCGGCGCGGAGATTCCCGACCTGGGGCAGGCGGTCGAACGGTCGGTGACTGCGCGACAGGAACTGCGTTTTCTCGATCAGGTCGCGCGCGACCTGCCGGATCGGTGCCGGGACGTGTTCGTGTTGCGTCGCTTTTATGGATATTCACAACGCGAATGTGCGCTTCACCTGAATGTTTCGGAGAATGTGGTCGAAAAGCAGCTTGCCAGGGCGCTCAGGATCATCGGCACGGCCTATGCCGGCAGAGACCTGCCCGCGCAGGGCGGCGGGTCGGCGCCCGGTGATCTCCGGAGTGGAAAATCCAACGCCTGACACGGTCGCCGCGGACTGGGTGACGCGGATGGATCGCGCCGCGCTGAGCGCGGGCGAGCAGGCCGAACTGGACCGGTGGCTGGGGGCCGATATCCGCCACCGTGGGGCGATGATCCGCGCGCAGGTGGTCTGGCAGGCGACGGAGCGCGCGGCGGCGCTGAAGCCCGGTGCGGGCGCGCCTGCCCCCGAAGCCTGCCGGCCGCCCGAGGCGTTCGCGTTCCGGCATGCCCGGCCGGCCCCGGTGCGACGGCTTTCGCGCCGGGCCATGGTGGCGGCTTCGGCGGCGCTGATGGTCGGCGCCCGGCCGGCGCCCTCGCGCGAGATGGGGCGCTTTTTCAGCGTGCGGGATGCGGCGCCGCGCTCGGTGGCGATTGCGGGGGGGACGGTTCGGCTGGACTGTTTCTCCGGCCTGCTGGTCGGCGGGGCGGATGCGCGGCTGCTGGACGGGCGGTGCGTGGTGTCGAGCCGGCGGGAGGCGCGGCTGGATGCCGGTGGCCTGATCTTTCGCTCCGTGGGGCGGATGCAGGTCTCGATCGCGGGGGAGAAGACGGTCGGCCTGCTGCTCTCCGGCAGTGCCGTGGCGATTCGGCGGGGAACCGGGGAGCGCTTTATGCTGCATGCCGGGGATTGCCTGACCATGGTGGCGGACGCCGCCCCCCGGCTGCACGCCCTGACGGCGGAGGAACTGGCGCGTGCCACCAACTGGGAGCGCGGCGTGGTGGAATTGCAGGGCGAGACGCTTGGCGATGCCGCCGCGATCTTCAACCGCTATAACAGCAGGAAACTGGTGGTGCATGGGCAGGCCGGCGGGCGCGTGCTGATGGGATCGTTCGCGCTTGACGACCCCGATGCATTCGCGCGGGTGGCGCGCAGCGTGCTGCATGTCGATTACGTGGGATCGCCGGGGCGGCTGGATATTTTCTGATCCCTGTCGGTCGTCATTCAGGCCGTTCGTCATTTAACTTTCACAAAAACGGGAGGCGGAAATCCGGGGCGCGGGGCAACTCACTGCTGTTCTCCACCCTATGAAAAGCCCGGATAGATCCTGTGAAAAGAAAGACCCTGCGTCGTCGCCTCTCGTTCTGTGCCGCTTTTCCGTCCGTTCATCTCTTTGGCCTGGCCATGGCATCGGTGAGCATGCTGCCGCTGGTGATGCCGCGTGCCGCCGTTGCACAGTCCGCCGCCGAGAAGGATTTTTCCATCCCGGCGCAACCGCTTTCCTCCGCCCTGACGCAGTTCAGCCGCCAGTCTGGCGTGCATGTGGCGGTGGATGGGCATGATGTGGAAAATGTCCGCTCCAGCACCGTGCAGGGGAAGAAGACGCCCGAGCAGGCGCTGGACGAGATGCTCAAGGATACCGGCGTTTCGGTGCAGTCGAAGGCCGATGGCGTGTGGCTGCTTCGGCGCGCCTCGCGGGCCGCGATGACGCCGGCCGTACTGCCGGAAGGCGAAGCCGTGATCGTGACCGGCCGTGCCTCCAGCAAGCAGCAGCGGAAGATCGACGCCAGCTATGCGATCACCACCATTTCGCAGGAGGATCTGCGGGTGCGTGGGACCTCTTCGGTGTCCGAGGCGCTGAAGAACACGCCGGGTTTCTGGGTCGAAGCCTCGGGGGGTGAAGTGGGGGCCAATATCCGGGCGCGCGGTATTCCGGTGGACGGGTATGGATCGGTCCAGCTTGAGGAAGACGGGCTGCCGGTGCAGTCGGACCCGGCGCTGGGATATCTGAACGCCGATGACTCGTTTCGGATCGACGAGACGATGAAGCAGATCCAGGTGGTGCGGGGCGGGCCGAGTTCCATCGTGGCGCAGAACGCGCCGGGCGGGCTGGTCAATTTCCTGTCGCGGCGGGGCACCAGGAAACTTTCGGGGCTGGCCAAGCAGACATTCGGCGATGACGGGCTGTACCGCACCGATGCGTGGCTGGGCGGGCCGGCCGGCGCGTGGCGCTGGAGCCTGGGCGGGTTCTACCGGGTGGAAAACGGTGTGCGCGACCCCGGCTTCCGCGCCAATTCGGGCGGGCAGATTCGGGCCAATGTCAGCCGCGATTTCAGCCATGGCGGCAGTATCTTCGTCGATTACAAGCATCTGGACGACCGGACGACGCTCTTTACCGATATTCCCGTAACCCGCGACACGTCGGGCAATATCGTGTCGCTGCCCGGCTTCAATGCCAATACCGGCGAGTATTCGTCTTCCGTGCTGGAGAATGCGTATCTGCCCGGCCCCGGTGGCAGCACGAAGCATATCGACCTGCAAAGCGGCATTCATATCAACCTGCATCAGGTGACGGCCGGATTCCGGCATGATCTGGCCGACGGGTGGCACCTGACCGACACGTTCCGCTATCGCGCGATGAACGCCACCTGGACCGTGCTGTCGCCAAGCGCCGTGACGGATGCCGGCAAGCGGCTGGCCGGCCTGGGGGATGCCGGGTCGATGTTCGCCGGGGCGAGTGCCTGGCAGTTGCGGTATGTGAACGATCCCGGTCAGCAATTCTCCCCGGCCATGACGGGCAACAATTACGTCACCGATGCCTCGCTGCGCGCGGTGTGGATGAACGAGCATGAGGTCATGAACGACTTCAAGCTGGAAAAATCCTTCTCGTTCCTTGGCCATCATGACGTGGCGATCGGGGCGTTCGTGACCTATTTCAAGGAGGATTTCACGCGCTATTCGGCCAACCTGCTGCTGGATACGATGCCGCACGCGCAGCTTCTGAACATCGACGCGGTGAATGCGGCGGGGCAGGTCGTGGGATCGACCACGCAGAACGGCTATACCCGCTATGGCACCGAATTCGCCAACGGGCGGGGCGACGACACCGATGTGGCCGGTTATGCGACCGACGAATGGGCCATTACGAAGAAGCTGCGCGTGGATGCCGGCGTGCGCTACGAGGCGCAGCGGACCGGCGGGCTGGTCGAGGGCAGCCACAGCGTGGTGGCGGGTGCCGCGCCCTATCTGTCGAACATGCTGTCGGGCAAAGGGATTTACACGCCTTATAACGCCAGCTTCTCCGGGTTTGGCGGCACGATCGGCGTGAATTACCAGCTTCAGCCCAATCTCGGCTTCTTCGCCCGGTTTACCCGTGCCTATCGCCTGCCCAGCCTGGCCTCGTTCATCACCAATCCGGTGGCGGCGCCGATTACGCAGAAGATCTTCATGTATGAAGGCGGCGTGAAATATCAGTCGCGCTATGCGGATCTTTTCCTGACCGGGTTCAATACCGACTATCCGAGCTACGGCATCAACAACCTGGTCTTCGACGTGAAGACGGGGTCGTACAACCAGCAGACGATCACGGCGACCACCCATACCTACGGGCTGGAATTCGAAGGGACGCTGCGCCCCAGCCAGTATTTCGACGTGGTGTTTTCCGGCACCGCGCAGAATGGGCGCTTCGGCAGGATGCGGTATCTGGTGCTGAGCAACGGGTCGCCCAATCTGCTCGATTATACCGGCAACCATCTGCTGCGCACGCCGCCGGTGATGTTTCGCGTGACGCCGCGCCTGCATCTGCTGGACGGCAGGCTGCTGTTGCAGGCCGATATCGAGCATTACGGCCTGCGCTATGCCGACGTGGCCAATACCCAGCGCCTGCCGGCCTATACGGTGATCAATTTCGGGGCGACCTATGCGATCACGCCTTATCTGACCTTCAACCTCTCGGGCCAGAACCTGAACAATTCGCTGGGGCTGACGGAGGGCAATCCGCGTTCGGGCGAGGTGCTGAGTTCGCAGGCCGGGCAGAATGTCTTCCTGGCGCGGCCGATCCTGGGGCGGAATTTCCGCCTGTCGCTGATGGGTCAGTTCTGATGCCGGTCGCGTTTCCCCGCCGCGCCGGTCGCGCGGCGGGGGCCTGCCTGGCGGCGTTGTGTCTGCTGCGGGCGTGCCCGCCCGCCGCGCGGGCGGCGGAGGGGCCGCGACTGGACCAGATCCAGGTGATCGGGTCGCATAACAGCTATCATGCCGGGCTGGCGCCTTCGATCGCGGCGCTGCTGGCGCGGCGCGACCCGGCCGCGGCGCAGGGGCTGGACTATGCCCATGCGGACCTGCCGACGCAGTTCGATCATGGGATCCGGCAGATCGAACTGGATGTTTATGCCGATACGGCGGGGGGGCGGTTTGCGCATCCGCGATCGGCGCGCTGGCTGGCGGAGGCGGGGTTGCCGCCTGCCGATACGGGCAACGCGGCCCTGATGCGCCGGCCCGGCTTCAAGGTGATGCATATCCCCGATATCGACCAGCGGGCCACCTGCGAGCCGTTGCTGGTCTGTCTGGGGCAGGTGCGGGCGTGGTCGCGGGCGCATCCGGGGCATCTGCCGCTGTTCGTGCTGCTGGAGGTCGAACAGGGCAGGCGCGCGCCGCTGACCGAGCCCGAGCCGTTTACCGGGCGGACCTTCGATGCGCTGGAGAGGGAGATCCGCTCGGTATTCGCGCCGGGTGAGGTGCTGACGCCGGATCAGGTGCGGGGCAATGCGCCGAGCCTGCGCGCGGCCGTTATGGCGCAGGGCTGGCCGGGCGTGGATGCGGCGCGGGGGAAGGTGGTCTTTCTGCTCGACCAGCGGTCGAACCGGGCGCTGTATCTGGAGGGGCATCCGGGCCTGCGGGGGCGGGTGGCGTTTACCAACGCGCCGCCGGAGGCTGACGATGCCGCCTTTACGGAGCTGAATGACGGGCCGCCCGAGGCGATTGCGGACCTGGTGCGGCGGCACATGCTGGTGCGCACGCGCGCCGACGCCAATACGGTGGAGGGGCGCAGCGGCGACCCGACGCGGCGGGATGCGGCGCTGGCCAGCGGTGCCCAACTGGTCAGCACCGACTATCCCGATTTCGAGCCTGCGCGCTGGACGGGATATCGCGTGGGGTTCGGGACCGGGCTGGCGGCGCGGTGCAACCCGGTGAGCGCGCCGGCCGCGTGCCGGGATGGGGCGATCGAGCCGCGTGCGCCCGAGGCGCTGCACCTGCGCAAGCTGATATTGGTGGTGCGGCATGGTCTGCGGTCGCCGCTGGCGGATCAGGTGCCCTCGCGCGCGGTGATCGACCATGTGTGGACGGTGTGGAGCGGAGTGCCGGGCGACCTGACGCCCGAGGGGGTGGCGCAGATGCGCGGGCTCGGGGTGTGGGAACGCGCGCTGATGGCCGGCAATGACATGGCAGGGCTGGCGGACGGCGGGTGCCCGGCGGCGGACAGGGTGCGGCTGCGGGCCAATTCCAGCCGGCGGACGGTTGCGAGCGCGGAGGCGTTTGCCGCCGGTTTTGCGCCCGGTTGCCCGGCTGCGATCGTGCATCAGCCGATCGGGGTGCCGGACAGGGTGTTCTCGCCGCTGGAGGCCGAGCGGCCTGTGGATCTGCGGGCGCTGCTGCCGGCCCTGCGGGCGGAGGCGGCGGCCGCCGGCCTGCTGGCGGGGCCGCCGCGCGAGGGGCTGTCGGTGCTGCGGCGCCTGGCCGGTTGTCCGGGGCGGGGGGCGCTGTGCGCCGATGACGGGATGCCGGCGGTGCTGGATGTCGATGCGTCCGGGCGGCATCTGACGCTTTCCGGATCGCTGTTGCCGGCATCGTCGGTGGCGGAGGCGATCATGCTGGGGGCGTTGTCCGGCCAGCCGGCGGCCCGGATGGCTTGGGGTGTGCTGGATGACGCCACGTTTGCCCGCCTGTCCGACCTGCATGCGGCGATGCTGCATGTGATGACCGGGTTGCCGACGCTGGCGCCGGTGCTCAGCCAGCCTCTGCGTGCGGCGATCGCGGCCGAACTGACCCGTGCCGACGGGCCGGCGCTGACGGTGTGGATGGGGCATGACGGCACCATCGTGCCGCTGCTGGCGCAGCTTGGCCTGCATGTGCATGCGCCGGGTTATGCGATGGATGACGTGCCCGTGGGCAGTGCGCTGGGCTTTGCCCTGCTGACGGATGCGCAGGGTGGGCACCCGGTGGTGCGGGTGCTGTTCCAGTCGCCGATGCCCGCGCGGCTGCGGGCTGGGGATGGGGCGTATCCGCCGGATATGGCGTATCTGGCGGTGCCCGGCTGTGGCGGGGAGGCGGTGTGCCCGCTGGCGACCTTTTCCCGGCTTCTGGACAGGGGCGCGGCACCGTGAGCCGATATGCCGTTTTTGCCGCTGTCGTTCTGGGGTTTGCCAGTGGGGCGTCCAGTGGGGTGGCCAGTGGGGTGGCGCGTGCGGAGGATCTGGTCGATCTGGTGCATCCGCTGATCGGGACCGGTGGCGGGGCGATCGGGTATGGCCGCACCATGCCGGTGGTGACGCCGCCTTTCGGCATGACGGGCTGGGTGGCGCAGACGCGGCAGAGCGGGCATCCGGGATTGTCGTATTATGACAGGGACCGTTCCATTTCCGGCTTTGTCGGCACCCATCAGGCGGCGTTGTGGATGGGGGATTATGGCGATGTCGTGATCATGCCCGAAAGCGGGGCGGCGCGGAGCGGGCTGGCCGAGCGGGCATTGCCGTTCAGTCACCGGGACGAGGAGGCGCGGCCGGATTATTACCGGGTGGTGATGGGGACGGGCGGGCAGGCGATCCGCGCCGAGATGACGGCGGCGGCGCATTCGGCGCTGTTCCGCTTCGTCTTTCCGGCCGGCGCGGCGCGGCGGGTGATGGTCGAGGCCAGCCGGCCGGGGGTTGCGGGCGGCGTGTCGGTGGATGAGGCGAAGGGGGAAATTGCCGGATATAATCCCCGTCGTTCGGATGCCGATCTGGGGCCGCTGACGCTGCCGCGCTTTCGTGGTTATTTCGTCGTGCAGTTCAGCCAGCCGGCGAAAATGGCCACCTATCCGGCCACGCCGGCGCCCGACCGGAGCACGGGGGCGTTCGCGACGTTCGATGCCGGAACGGATGCCGTGGAGGTGCGTGTGGGCACGTCCTTCATCAGTGTGGAACAGGCGCGGGAGAATCTGCGGCGGGAGATTCCGGGGTGGGATTTCGAGACCCTGCGCAGGACGTTGCACGACGCCTGGCGGGAGAAGCTGGACAGGATCGCGGTGGAGGGGTTGAGCGGGGAACAGCGGCATATCTTTTATACCGCGCTGTACCATGCGCTGCTCTATCCGCGCTCGCTTTCGGAATATGGGCGCTATTACAGCGCGTTTGACGACCAGGTGCATGCGGGGGAAAGCTATACCGATTTTGCGACCTGGGATGTGTTCCGTGCCGAGTTCAGCCTGCTGACGCTGGTGGCGCCCGAGCGGATCGGCGGGATGGTGCAGGCCCTGCTCCAGGATTACCAGCAGGGGGGCTGGATGCCGAAATGGCCCAATCCGTCCTATACCAACATCATGATCGGCACCCATGCGGATTCGCTGGTGGCTGAGGCGATCGGCAAGGGGTTTGCCGGGTTCGACCGGGCGCTGGCCTGGGAGGCCGTGCGCAAGGATGCGACGGTGCCGCCCGATGGCGATGCCACCAACGACTGGCGCGACCGCAAGCCGGGCACGCCCTACGAGGCGCGGGGCGGGCTGAGTTATGCGCTACGGCTGGGCTATGTGCCGGCCGACCGGACGGCGGAATCCGCGTCCAGCACGCTGGACGATGCGTATGACGATTGGTGCGTGGCCCAGGTGGCCAGGGCTGTGGGCAGGCAGGCGGATTATGAACAGTTCCTGCGTCGGTCGGAGGATTACCGGAAATTGTTCAATCCGGCCACGCGGTTCATGCAGGCGCGCAATCTTGACGGGTCGTGGGCCGACCCCGACACCGGATGGACCGAGGGTGGAAAGTGGGTCTACACCTTCGACGTGCTGCATGATGTCGGTGGCCTGAGCGGACTGATGGGCGGGCGCGCGGCGCTGGCCGGGCGGCTGGACCGCTATTTCGACGGCAATTACAACTGGCACAGCAACGAGCCGTCGCATCATGTGCCGTATCTTTACGATTTCGTCGGGCAACCTTGGAAAACGCAGGAGCGGGTGCGCGAGATCATGCGTACGGAATATGCCGACCGTGTGTCCGGGCTGGATGGCGACGACGATTGCGGACAGATGTCGGCCTGGTACGTATTTTCGGCTTTGGGGTTTTATCCGGTGAATCCGGCCTCGGGCACGTACATGATCGGGTCGCCGCTGGTTTCGCGCGCGCGGGTGCGGATGGCGGATGGGCGGGTGTTTACCGTCGTGGCGGACCATAATACGGCGGATAATCGGTATATCCGGTCGGCGACGCTGGATGGTGCGGCGCTGTCGGCGCCCATGGTGACTTATCGGGACATGATGGATGGCCGCACCCTGCATTTCGTCATGGGGGCGAAGCCGAGCCGGTGGGGGGCGTCGTGGGTGGCGCCGGGCGTGCGGTGATGAAGGCTGTTGTGACGGTGCTGGTCGTGTTCCTGCTCGGCCTGCCGGCGCAGGGGCGGGAGGCCGGGTTTTCCGGGACGTGGTGCCTGGATGAGGCGGAGAGCGATTATCGCGACCTCCAGCAGCCGGAGGCGCGGAGGGATACGATCGTCGATCATGGCGACCGGATCACGGATGTGATCGTGGCGACGGCACGGGGACGGGCGCAGCATGTGACGCTGGACCTGCCGACCGATGGACGTGTCGTGCGTTTTCCCGCGCGGACCGTGCTGGGGACCAGCACCCTGCGCACCGTTGCCGCGCGGCGGGATGGGGCGGCGCTGGTCGTGACGCAGGAGGTGCGGACCGGCGATACCCTGCGCGTTGCCGTGATGCGCTGGACGCTGTCGGCTGATCGGGCGCGGCTGGTCATGACCGTTGCCTCGGAGGACGGGCGGCATGTGGTGGGGACGCTTGTTTTCAGGCGTGGCGTACCGTCGCGATAAAATGCGGCCGTGTGTGCCGTACGAGAGGGGCGGCGTTCTGCTGTTGGCGGGGCAGTGGGTGCCTGGGGACAGGATGTTCTTTTTGTGCAACGGAGTGTGGTGAATTTGCCACATTCTGGATGGAAGAATGGGGGATGCGGATAGGATTAATTCACATTTCGTATGGTCGCTGATACGAAGGCGGGGCGTTGTTGTGATTTTTTCAAACAACGATTTTTTGTCGTTTAATGTGGAGCCGCTATCGTGTCATCCTTCCGCTCGCTCGCCCTGGATTTCGTGCCTGTCAGCAGAAGGAGAGTTGTCGTTGGTTGCCGTCTTCATGCCCGGCGGGCGCTGCTGGCCGCGTCGATCCTGACGGCCTTCCCGGCCGTGGAGGCGTGGGCGGCTGATCCGGCGGCGGATGCCACACCGCAGCATGGCACCCGGACCGGCCGGAGTGGCGCCCAGGTGTTGAATGCCCCGCATGGTGCCGCCGTGATTCAGCCCGCCCGGCCGGCCGATGCGGGGGAAGCCATTATCGTGACCGGTACCCGCGAGACCGGGAAGAAGGCGCGGGACAGCTTGGCGCCGATCGACATCGTCTCGGCCCGGCAGCTTGCGCAGACGGGGCAGCCGACGTTGCGCGAGGCGTTGGGGCAGTTGCTGCCTTCGCTGACGCTGCCGACCGGCGGCTTCGATACCGGCGCGCTGACCTCGGCCTTCAGCCTGCGCGGGTTGAGCCCGAACGAGACGCTGGTGCTGGTGGATGGCAAGCGGCGCCATACCACGGCGAATCTCTATGCCGATGGCGGGCCGCAGCAGGGGACCACGCCGGTCGATATCGACATGATTCCGATGGCGGCGATCGATCATGTGGAGATCCTGCGCGACGGGGCTTCGGCGCAATATGGGTCGGACGCCGTGGCGGGGGTGGTGAACATCATCCTCAAGACGCAGGACCATGGGTTCAACGCCCAGTCGATTACCGGCATCACGGCGGCGAAGGACGGGTTTCAGCAGGGCGTGTATCTGGATGGCGGGGCGAAGCTGGGGGCGCGCGGGTTCGTGCATGTCAGCGGCGATTTCGTGCATGAGGACCACACGTTCCGCAGCGCGCCGGACCTGCGGACGGGGACCAAGATCAACAAGCTGCAAGGCCGGCCGGAGCAGACGCGCGAAAGCGTGGCGGTGAAGGCGGGGTATGACCTGACGGACGATATCCATGCCTATGCGCTGGCGACCTATGCGCACCGGCATGGCGAGGCGTTCCAGAACTATCGTCTGCCCAGTTCGCTGGCGACGCATCCTGAATATGCCGCCATCTATCCGAACGGCTATTCGCCGTTGGAGACGATCGATGAAAACGACTGGGAAGTCACGGCCGGCGTAAAGGGCGTGCTGCTGGGGTGGAACTGGGACCTGTCCTCGGTCTACGGGCGTGACTATGACGCGATCGGGTTGAAGGATTCGGCGAATTTCGCGGTGGCGCGGGATACCGGGCGGACGCCGACGGCGATCGCGGCGCAGGGATTCAACAATGCGCAGTGGAGCAACAGCTTCGATCTGAGCCGGGCATTCCATCTCTCGGGCTGGCCGCACAGCATCAATGTGGCCGGGGGCGCGACCTATCGCTACGAGAGCTATTCGGTGGGCACCGGATCGCCGGATTCGACCTATGGCAGTGGGTCGGACGCGCTGGCGGGGACCAATGCGGGCAATGCCGGCAATTTCAACCGCGATGTCGTCGGCGGATATGTGGATATTGCCACGCATCTGCTGAAGAACTGGCAGTTCGATCTGGCCGGGCGGTTCGAGCATTATACCGATGTGGGGGATACCGAGACCGGGAAACTGTCTACCCGCTACGATGCGTTCAAATGGCTGGCGTTTCGCGCCACCATTTCCAACGGGTTCCATGCGCCCACGCTGGCGCAGGAGCATTACAGTTCTCTGACGCTGTCGCCGACGGCGGCGCGCGGGCTGATCGCCGCCAATTCGCCCGGTGCGCTGGCCAATGGCGCGGCGGCGCTGAAGCCGGAGCGCTCCACCAACGCGACGGGCGGGGTAATTGTCGAGCCGGTGAAGAACCTGCATGTGACGGTCGATGTCTATCAGATCAACCTGCGTGACCAGATCCTGCCCGGTGGCAACATCACCGGCGACGCGGCGCGCTCTGCCCTGAAGCTGAACGGCTTTACGCTGCCTGAGGGATCGGACCAGTGGACGGCGGCCTCGCTCTCGACCAACTGGTTTGCCAATGTGGCCAGCACGCGCACGCAGGGGCTGGACCTGACGGCGACCTATCCGACGCGACTGGGCGATGTGGGGCGGATCGACTGGGATGTGGCCATCAACCTGAACCGGACCCGTCTGAGCCATCAGGCGGATTCCGCGACCGGGAAGCCGCTGCTGTCGGCGCAGAGCATCGCGTACATCACCACGGCCTATCCGCGCAGCAAGATGATCTTTGGCGGACGTTTCACGCGCGGGGCCTGGACGGTGGGCGTGCATGAGATCCGCTATGGCCAGACCACGTCGCAACTGACCTACTATACGGGGGCCGCCAATACGGGGTCGCTGTCCAGCACGATGTTCCTGCCGTTTCGGAACACGCCGAAATTCATCACGAACCTGGACATTACCTTTCGTGCCAACCGGAACTGGTCGTTCACGCTGGGGGCGAACAATCTGTTCGATGCCCGCCCCAGCCGGGTGCCGGACGGGAACCGTTATCTGGGCGTGCCGCAATATTACATGAGCACGTCGCAGCTCGACATGAATGGCGGGTATTACTACCTGCGTGCCAACCTGACCCTGTAATGCCGAAGCGTGGAGCCGCCGCGATGCGGTTCCATCGTGTGGAAAGGCCATTCCCCGTCTGCCGGGGAATGGCGGCGTCCGGCGGCGGGGCCGCTGTCATAATAAATTCGCGTGTCTGACGGTTTGTCGTCACGATAGGTTCCCGACTTCGGGCCAGCAACATGGCCTTGGAGACATCTGGAACTTGACCGTTTGCCCGCCTCATATCGTTCGATGGGTCTCGTCGCACGTGATCCCGCAGGAGCAGAAGGTCAGGGGGGCGTTGCGCCGGCTCGGCATCGCGGAGAGCGATATCGACGACCTGATCCAGGATGCCTATTGCCGTCTGGCGACGCTGCGGTCGGTGGATCACATTGACCGGCCGGGCGCCTATTTCATGCAGATCGTCAAGAATGCCTGGCGTGACAGCCGCCGGCGGGCGCGGGTCGTCCGGCTTGAGGATTTTACGGAAAACGCGACGCTGACCGTCGAGGATGAGGCAACGGATATCGAGGCCGCCGTTTCGGCGCGCCAGCAGTTGGAACTGGTCGAGACATTGCTTGCCACGCTGCCCGAGCGATGCCGGACGATCTTTACCTGGAGGCGGATGGAGGGGATATCGCAGCGGGAAATTTCGAGACGCCTTGGCGTGAGCGAGAATGTAGTCGAAAATGACATTCAGAAGGCGTTGCGCCTGATCCAGCGGGCGCTGCGAGACCCTGTCGAAGAAGAGTGGAAGATTGACGATCAGTGGCGAAAAATCGGCTAGGGAGATAGAGGCCGAAGCGGCCGCCTGGGCCGCGAAGCTGGACGCCATGCCGGATCGGGATCATCCGGGCCTGAACGAATGGGTCTCGTGCAGCCCCCGGCATGTCGGCGCCCTGCTGCGCGCGCAGGCCGCGCTGGCGCTGTTCGAGCCGGTGTCCGCCCGCGCGGGGCGGACGGACGTGGGCACGCCGGGCGAGAGAAGGGCGGATGGCCGCGTGCCTGACGAGAGTGCGCCTGACGAGGGCGCGCCGGCCAGGGATGCGCGGGGCGGGGGCGCGCAGGCCGGGAGCGGGCATGCTCCGGCCTGGAAGCGACTGACCTTTATCGGCGGGGGGATGGCCGCGCTGGTGGCGTCGCTTGTCGCCGTCCTGCTTCTCGACCCGTCGGGAGAGCGGTATGTGACCCAGACCGGCGAGGTCCGGTCGGTGGCGCTCAGCGATGGGTCGTCGGTGCTGATCGACGCGGGAAGCCGGATCGACATCGCCTTCGACGCGGGGCACCGCGATGTGCGCATGCAAGCCGGCAAGGTGCTGTTTCGCGCGACGCACGATGCGCGGCGCCCTTTTCGCGTGACCGTGGCGCAGGTCGTCATCACCGATATCGGCACGGCGTTCCAGGTGACGGATGACGACCCTGTGGGCGATGTCGAAGTCCTGGTCACCGAAGGGGCGGTCAGGGTCGATTCTCCGGCGGGTCGGATCAGCCTGACGGCGGGCCAGCGCGCCCGGTTTCCGAAACACGCGATGGACGGACCCCGGCCGGAAGCGGTGCGCCTCGCCCCCACGGACATCGAGCGGATGCTGGCGTGGCAGGAAGGGCGGCTTGAACTGGACGGTGAAACGCTGGACAGCGCGGTGGCCGAGATCAACCGGCATAACCGGCTGCATCTGCGCGTCGGCAGCCCCGCGCTGGGTCGGGAAAGCCTCTACGGATCGTTTCACATGGATGACGTGACGGGCTTCGCGCGTGCCGCCGCGGCGAGCCTGGGGGCCGAGGCGCGCGTCGAACAGGACGATATCGTGATCGATCCGCGAAAAAATCACGAGAACCGATAAGGAAACCGTTTCCGGGGACGTCGAGAAGACAAAACATCCTTGGGAATGCTTCATGCACGCTCTGTTTCACCGGCTGGCCGTGGGTTCGACCGTGTCCGCCGTCCTGATCGCCGCCCCGGCGCTGGCGCAAGTCGCGACCTTCGACGTGCCCGCGCAGGATGTCGCCAGTGCCGTAAGGCAATTCGCCCAGCAGGCGAAGATTCAGATCGTGATTTCCGGCCGGGTCGCGGAAGGGCGCCATACGCGCGCCATCAGCGGGGCAATGACGGTTGGGCAGGCGCTTGAACGGATGCTTGCCGACACCGGCCTGGTCGTCCGGAAGACCGGCGCGGGGATTTATGTCGTCGTCACCAGCCAGGATGCGGCGGCGCAGGGGGCTCCCCTGACGCCCATCCGCGCGGACGCGGGTGCGTCCGAGATGATCACGACCGTCGGCAAGGGCCAGGCCCGTTCGGTTTCGACCCTGTTGCGGTCGAACCTGGACGTGCTGCCGCCTGGGGTGAGCGTGCAGAAGGCGCTGAACATCCTGCCGGGCGTCAGCGCGCAATCAATGGATGCGCTTGGCATCAACGAGCAGTCGATGACCCTGCAAGTGCGCGGCTACAGCACCACGCATCTGGGCTACACGCTCGACGGCATGCCGCTCGGCGACGGTGCGTACAACAATTATAACGGCCTCAGCATCAACCGCGCGCTGATCTCGGACAATCTCGGCCATGCCGATCTTGCGACGGGGATCGCCGGCCTGGGTATCGCCTCGACCAGCAATCTCGGCGGGGCGGTCACCTATATGACCAGCAAGCCCCGCAGGAAGATGGGGTTCACGGTCAATCAGAGCTTTGGCAGCGAGGACGGGAAGCGTACCTTCGCGCGCTTCGATACCGGCGAACATGCCGGATTCTCGGCCTATTTTTCAGGGCAGTATGGCGAGCAGAACCTGTTCGTGCATCAGCGCGCCGATAACGGGTCCACCGTCGGGCAGTTCAACGGCAAGGTGGTGTATCAGTTCCATAACGGTTCGATCACCGCCTACGGGGACGTTTCGCGCACCAATCAGGCCGACACGCCTTATCTGTCGCAGAACATGCTCTCGCGCCTTGGCTGGGACTGGGGCGGTTATGCGCCGGACTGGCAATCTTATCTGGATCGCGCCTATTGCTCGGTGACCAAGCCGAAGGCGCCGACCAAATGCGTGCCCTCGAAAGCGCCGGAGAAGCTGTCGGATGTCACCTATACCAACGGCCAGATCCTGCGTGACGACAATCTGTTCTATGTCGCCGGGGATTATAACATCACCAGAACCCTGAGCGCGCATCTTCAGGTTTATCATCATACCGACACGGGGGCCGGCAATAACTGGATCACCGGATGGTCCACGCAGGGCACGGCGACCACCGCCGACGACCTGCCGGTGCAGATCCGCGATACGCGCTATACCATCGACCGGACCGGCGTGCTGGGCAACCTGAATTGGGTCGTCGGTTTCAACCATCTTCAGGCCGGGTTCTGGGTGGAAGACAATACCAGCAGCGCCGCGCGCTATATCTGGACCAACGTCACCGGACCCTTCAGCCTGGCGCAATATCTGCAAGGCCAGCCCGACCTGGCCCAATGGGTGCAGAAAACCACCTGGCAGACGCGGCAATTCTATGTTCAGGACTCGGCCAAATTCTTCAATGACGCGCTGACGATCGATTTCGGTTTCAAGGGCAGCTATTCCAGATCGGATGCCCAGGCCGAGCGGGGGATTGCCAGGACGGCGCCGCCGGCGTCCAGCCAGTTTGCCAGCGGCACGCTGACGGCCAAGGATTACTTCCTGCCGCAGGTCGGGCTGCATTATCAGATCGCGCCGCGACATGAGATGTTCGCGAGTTATTCCGAAAACATGGCGATGTTCCAGGGGGGATTCAAGCTTGGCCCGCAATCGGTGTCGCAGGCCGTGTGGGATGCGCAGGGGAAGACGCTGAAGCCCGAGACGTCGCGCAGCGTCGAAGGCGGCTACCGCTATGTGAGCGGGTCGCTCCAGGCTTCGGTGACCGGGTACTGGACGAAATTCGATAATCGGCTGTTGCAGTACAATCCCTGCCCGACCAACCAGCAGCAGAATGCGGGTTGTGGCAATTCCTTCCACAATGCCGGCAGCGTCACGAGCCGGGGCGCGGAACTCGGGGTGCTGTGGCAGCCGCTGAAATGGCTGAGCTGGTACAATTCGGCGTCGTTCAACCGGACGACCTATGACAACGACCTGAACTGGTGCACGACGACCTGCATGCTCTATCGCACCGCCGGCAGGCAGCAGGTGGACACGCCGGAGAAAATGGCCGCGAGCATGCTGACCGCGCGGTGGAACGGTTTCTGGGCTTCGATCCAGGGCAAATATACCAGCCGGCGCTATTATACCTACACCAACGATGCCAGCTTCGGCGGGTATGGCACGGTCGATCTCGGGCTTGGCTACGATTTCAATTCCATCGGCTTCATGAGAGGCGCCAAGCTGGCGCTGAACATCACCAACCTGACCGACAAGCGCTATGCGTCGAACTTCGACAACAGCGTGTTCGCGCCGTCCGACAAATCGGGGACCATTCAGGTCTTTCACGCATCGGCGCCGCGGCAGGTTTTCGGGACGTTCGGTTTCAGCTTCTAGCGCGGGGTCTGTCTGAATGCGGGCATTCAGACAGGTGAAGGGGCTTGGACAAACAATAAGCCGGCGCATTTTCGCCGAACGGGTTTCGTGAAGACCGACCCGGTGTTTTTCAGGATAGCCTCGCGCGCCTGGCGGACGGACGGCCCGCCAGGCGTTGCCCTTGGGGCGATCAGGCGGCTGAGGCGCCTTTTTCCTTCAGGGCGCGCAGCACGTCCGCCGGGCGGATCGGCAGGTGGCGCATGCGCACGCCGACCGCGTTGAAGATCGCGTTGCCGATGGCCGGGGCGATCGGCGTGGTGCCGGGTTCGCCAAGGCCGGTCGGCTTTTCGGTGTTGGTGACGAATTCGATATCCATCTCCGGCACGTCGGCGATGCGCAGCGGGGTGTAGGTGTTGAGGTTGCGGTCGCGCGGCAGGCCGCCCACGATCTCCGAACCCTCGAACAGCGCCATGCTGAGGCCCCACAGGGCCGCGCCTTCGGTCTGGGCGCGGGCGCCGTCGGGGTCGACGATGGTGCCGGCATCGACCACCAGGGTGAGTTTCTGGCAGCGGACGATGCCGGTGGCGCGATCGACATGCACCAGGGCGGCGCAGGCGATCCAGGTCGGCATGCCGCGTTCCTGTCCGAAGGTGCTGGCAATGCCCAGCGCGGTGTCCTTGGGCAGGGGACGGCCCCAGCCGGCCTTTTCGGCCACCCGGCGGATCACGGCTGCCTGACGGAGCGCGCCGCCGGTGGAATCCGGTGCCTCGCCCTTGTTGCGACCGGCGCCGGTGAGGTGCTCCAGCCGGAACTGGACCGGGTCGCGGCCCTGGAGATGGGCGATTTCATCCCACGAGGATTCCAGGCCCCAACTGACCCAGCCGGGGCTGACCGAACGCAGCCAGCCCGGCCGGAAGGTGCGGTTGGCGAGGTCGTTGGACAGCGCGCGCACGCGCAGCGGCCCGACCTCGTACCAATGGTCGCCGCCGGCGATGGCGAACGGGTCGTACGGTTTGCCGTCCACGCCCTTGGGCATGAAGGCCGGGGCCATCACCTGCGTCGGCCAGCCCGCCGAGGCATGGTATTCCATGGCCGTTATGGCCTTGCTGCCGTCGAACGCCACGCGGATGCGCTGGATGGAGGGCGAGCGGAACGAGTCGAACTGCATGTCGTCCGAGCGGGTCAGGATCAGCTTGACCGGCTTGCCCAGCGCCTTCGATGCCAGGGCGGCCGGGATCATGTAATCGCCGTTCAGCCGGCGGCCGAAGCCGCCGCCCAGCAGGTAACTGCGCAGGACGATGCTCTTCTCCGGCCGGCCCAGCGCCTTGGCCAGCGTGGGCAGGATCAGCGACTGCCACTGGTTGCCGGCGTGGATCTCGAAGATGCCGTCCTTCTCGAACGCCAGCGCGTTGGTCGGTTCGAGCTGGTAGTGCATGACCGAGGCGCAGGTATAATCCTGCGAAAAAACCGAGGCGGCGGCGGCGAAGGTGCTGTCCACGCCTTTGTCGTCGAACACCATCACGCCGCCTTCCTTGCGGTCGATCTGGGTTCTGCCGTGGTCGATCACGTCCTTTTCGGACACGTTGATCGTTTCGCCGGGTATCCAGTCCACTTTCAGCAGGTCGGCGGCGCGGATGGCGGCGCTGTAGGTGCTGGCGATGGCGACGACCCAGCCCTGTACGACCTCGGACGGGTCCTCGATCACCAGATAGCGCTGGTAGCCTTTGACCGCGCGGGCGGCGCTGTCATCGACCGAGCGGACGCGCGCGCCGTAGCGGGTGGGCGGCATTTTGGGGCGGGCATAGACCATGCCCTCGACCTTGGCGTCGATGCCGTAGAGGGCGGTGCCGTTGGTCTTGGCCGGAATGTCGAGGGCCTTGAGGTCCTTGTTGCCGATCAGGTGGCGGTCGGCGGCCGGCTTGAGCGGCAGTTTGGCCAGTTCGTCGGGCGTGAAGCTGCGCGCGGGGTGGGCGCGGGCGACGATATCGCCGTAGCCGATGCTCCTGCCGCCGCCGATGACCATGCCGTTGCGGGTGGTACACTGGGCGGCGGGGATGCCCAGCAGGGTGGCGCCGGCCTCGGTCAGGGCGATGCGCGCGGCGGCGCCGGCCTGGCGGAAGACGTCCCACGTCATCCACACCGACCAGCTTCCGCCGGTGACCATCAGGCCCCATTTGGGGTCGCTGTCCACGTAGTTGATCGTGACGCGGCTCCAGTCCGCGTTCATCTCGTCGGCGATGATGCGGGCCAGGGCGGTGCCCACATGCTGGCCCATCTCGGCGCGGATGATGTTGACGGTGATGGCGCCGTCGGGCGCGATGGCGCACCAGATCGTGGGTTCGAACGCGCCGTCGCCGGGCAGGCCGGTGGCGGGGAACTGCTGGGCGGCGCGCGGGGCGGCGGGGAAGCCGAACATGACGCCGGCCCCCACGGCCGCCATCAGGAAGCCGCGCCGGGACAGGCCGGACCCGTCCGCGTGGCCGGCGCGCTGGCCGAGGGCGATGCGACCGAACTTACCCATTGGACGGTTCTCCCCCGGTGGCGGCCGCGGCCTTCTTGATGGCGTCGCGGATGCGGATATAGGTCATGCAGCGGCACAGAGAGCCGCCCATCACGGCGTCGATATCCTCGTCGGTCGGCTGCGGAAAATCCTTGAGCAAGCTGGCGGCCTGCATGATCTGGCCGGACTGGCAGTAGCCGCATTGCGGAACTTGCAGATCCTTCCAGGCTTCCTGCACCGGGTGGGTGCCCGCCGGGTCCAGCCCCTCGATGGTCGTGATGTCCGCGCCTTCGACCGCCGAGACCGGGGTGATGCAGGAGCGGGTGGCGCGGCCGCCCACATGCACGGTGCAGGCGCCGCACATGCCGATGCCGCAGCCGAACTTGGTGCCGGTGAGGCCGATTTCGTCACGGATCACCCACAGCAGGGGGGTGTCCTCGGGAACGTCGACCGAGATGTCGTGGCCATTGAGCCGAAAGCTGGTCATGTCGGGACTCCGTCTCTCAATGGGACGCGGCGACCGGTGGGGCCGGAAGCGTCGCGCGGACGGCGGCGGCTTTCTTCTCCAGGTCGGTCCAGGGCGGCAGGGTGGTGCGGGTGCGGCGCAGATAGGCGGCCAGGCGGGCCAGGTCGGCGTCGGTCAGCGCGTGGTAGAAGCTGGGCATGGTGATGCCGCTCTGCCCTTCCTCGGTGCCGATGCCGCGCAGGATCACCTGATAGAGGTTGGTCGGCTCGTCCAGCCACAGCGCGTTGTTCAGCGCCAGTTCGGGACGGCCCAGCACCGGATGCGTGCCGGTATTGGCATGGCAGGCCGCGCAGGCGCCCTGGTAGAGCCGGGCATCGGCGTCGGCCGTCTGCGGCGTGGTGAGGTCGCGCGTCGAGCTGGCCATGGCCGTGGCCAGATGCTGGGCGTCGCCGGGCTGGCGGGCGTCGGCATGGTCGATATTGGCCAGGTAGTGGGCGATGGCGCGGATGTCGGATTCCGGCATCTCGCTCAGGCCGCCATGGACCACTGGCGACATCGGGCCGGCGGCGCTGCCGTGCAGCGGGGCCACGCCATAGCGCAGATACTGGAAGAATTCGTTTTCCGTCCAGGTGACGGGGGTGGGGTTGGTGGCGTTGAGCGGCGGGGCGATCCAGTTATCGACCGGGGCGCCGTCATAGGGGGCGCTGGCCTTTTCGGCCCCCATCGCGTTGCGCGGGGTGTGGCAGGCGCTGCAATGGCTCAGGCCCTCGGCGAGGTAGGCGCCGCGATTCCACTCGGCGTCATGCGCCGGGTCGTTCTTGTATGCGCCCGGATGCAGGAACAGCAGCTTCCAGCCGGCCTGGAGGATGCGCATGCTGAACGGGAAGGGCAGCGTGTTCTCGCGCTTGACCGACGAAACCGGCTTCTGCGCCATCAGGAACGCATAGACGTCGGCGATGTCGCCGTCGGTCATGTGCGTGAAATGGTCGAACGGGAAGGCGGGGAACAGGTTGGCGCCGTCACGCGACACGCCGTAGCGCATGGCGCGGGTGAAGGCGGCCAGCGACCATGTGCCGATGCCGGTTTTGGCGTCGGGCGTGATGTTGCTGGAATAGATGGTGCCGAAGGGCGTGGCCATGGCGTAGTCGCCGGCCAGAGGGATGCCCGGCTGCCCGTCGCGGCGGGTGTGGCATTCCGCGCAATAGCCGCCGGCGGCGAGGACACGCCCGCGCTCGACACTTTCGGCGGAAAAGCTGGTGGCGGCGGGGGGCGCGATCGGCGCGATGGCGGGATGCAGCGCATAGGCCAGGAAGCCCGCGCCGGCGACGGCGCCGAGACCGACCGCGCCGGCTGCGAGGCGCAGGATGGCGGTGCGGCTGATCATGAATCTCTGGTGGACGGAAACCGCATGTCGTCACCCCTCTGTCATGCGCGGTGGCAGGTTGCCGTGCGTGCGAACTTTGGTGGGGTGGAAAATGGCGTTCCGTCCCTGTCCGTCTTGTGCCGGGCGGCCCCTCTTATGGAGCCGCCCGGCAGCCTGCAACCTTGAAGCAAGCTTTGTGACAAAATTTTAATCAATAAATCGTGAATTTTAAAAATCACAATTTGTTGAAATTTTTGTCACGGACAGAGGAAAGTGTCGTCGTCAGTGCCCTTCCGGCAAGGCATAGGCGACGACGTAGTCGCCCAGTTTGGTCCCGAACGAGCCGTGACCGCCATCGGCGGTGACGATGAACTGACGCCCGTTGACCGCATAGGTCATGGGGGTGGACTGGCCGCCCGCGGGCAGGCGGTCCTGCCAGAGCTGGCGGCCGGTGGTGACGTCATAGGCGCGGATGTAATAATCGGCCGTCGAGGTGAGGAAGGCAACGCCGCCGGCCGTGGTCAGCGGGCCGCCCAGGCTGGGGATGCCGACCTTGAAGGGCAGGGGGATGGGGGCGCTGTCGCGGGTCGTGCCGTTGCGGTGCATCCAGACGATCTTGTTCGTCCGCAGGTCGATGCCCGCCATGTAGCCCCAGCCCGGCTGCTTGCACGGCAGGCCCAGCGGCGACAGGAACGGGTTGAGCGTGACGCCGTAGGGCACGCCGAACTGCGGCTGGATGCCGGTTTCCGACCCGGAGGGCTTGGAATGGTCCGGCGTGGCCGGGTTGCCGGGGCCGCGCGGGATCAGGCGCGAGACGAAGGGGATGGCGATGGGGTTGGCGATGGCGATCTGCCGTTGCGGATCGACCGCCAGGCCGCCCCACTCGAACATGCCCAGATTGCCGGGGAACACCAGCGTGCCTTGCAGCGACGGCGGGGTGAACGGCCCCTCATAGCGCAACTGGTGGAACATGATGCGGCACATGAGCTGGTCGAACATGGTGCCGCCCCACATGTCGGCGTCCGTCAGGTTGTTCTTCGGGCGGAAGGTCAGCTCGGAGAACGGCTGGGTGGGGGAGAGGTGGTCGCCCGGCGCCGGGCCCTGCGGCACCCTGGTTTCGGGTGCGGGGACGATCAGCGCGCCGGTGCGGCGGTCGAGCACGAAGATGTTGCCGGTCTTGGCCGGGGCGTAGAGCGTCGGCACGATCTCGCCCGACGCGGTGCGGATATCGACCAGGCTGGGCTGGGCGGGGATGTCCATGTCCCACAGATCGTGATGCACGGTCTGGTAGGACCACGCCAGCTTGCCGGTATCGGCGTTCAGCGCCACGATCGCGCTGGCATAACGCTCGGCATCCGGGGTGCGGTTGCCGCCCCAGATGTCGGGGGTCTGCACGCCCATGGGGATGTAGATCAGGTTCAGTTTCGGGTCGTAGGACGACACGATCCAGGAATTGGGCGAGTTGGGAACGAAATGGTGCGTCTCGGACGGCATTTCGTTCGGGTCGGGGTTGCTGGGGTCGAAGGCCCAGATCAACTGGCCGGTATAGACGTCGAAGCCGCGCGTGACGCCCGAGGGCTCATGCGTCGAGTAATTGTCCATCACCGCGCCCGAGACGATGACCGCCTTGTCGGTGACCACCGGGGGGGACGTGGCCTCGTAGAAGCCCGGTGTCTTGACCGTCATGTGCTCCTGGAGGTCGATGACGCCGTTATCGCCGAAATGGGAGCAGCGTTCGCCGGTCTCGGCGTCCAGCGCGTAGAGGTGGCCGTCATTGGTCGGCAGGAAGATGCGGCGGGGGCAGTCGATCGGGGCCTGCGCGCCGTCGATCGTCTCGGCGCCCGGCTGGGTCTCGTGGTACGACACGCCGCGGCAGGTCATGTGCTGGAAGGTGGCGTTGTATTTGATCTGCGGATCGAACGTCCATTTCTGCTTGCCGGTCGCGGCGTCGAGCGCGAACAGGATCTGGTGCGGCGAGCAGAGATAGACGGTGTCGCGGATCTTGATCGGCGTGACTTCGTCGGTGAATTCGCCCGGATCGTCGGGGCGCTTCACGTCGCCGGTGCGGAAGGTCCAGGCCACTTTCAGGTCGCGCACGTTGGCCGTGGTGATCTGCTTCAGCGGGCTGAAGCGGTCGCCGAACTGGGTGCGGCCGTAAGCCTGCCAGTCTTCGTCGGGCATGGCGGTGGCGTCGCCCGGTGTCGGCGCGTTGCCGGCGATCTGGGGCAGGGAGCCGGCGCGGTCCTGCGGGTCGTTCATGAGAGCGGCGGCGATGACGGCGACCGCCGCCACCACCGAGGCGCGCAGCGGCAGGATGGTCGCGACGCTGACGGGGCCGAGATGGCGCGTGACCGGCGGCAGCAGCAGCCAGATGCCCAGCGGCACCAGCACGTCGCCGCGCGGCGCCAGGGCCCAGAAATCGAAACCGACCTCCTTGACCGCCCAGACCATGGTCCCGATCAGCAGGGCGGCGTAGACCCACAGCGCCTCGCGCTTTCTGCGGAACAGCAGCCCCGCGGTGACCAGCATCGCCACGCCGGCGATGAGGTAATAGGGCGACCCGCCGAGCGCGGTGAGCCAGACGCCCCCTGCCAGCAGATAGAGGCCGATCAGGGCGAAAACCCCGGCGGTGATGGTAAGCACGGGAGGTGTCCCGTTTCGATTTATCATGAAGTGCCCAATGATTGTTGGAAGACGGATCGCGGATGCACCACGGATTTATGCGTCGTGAACATGGCGGTCATGCGATTCGTAACAACGTTTCAGTGCGATGTGAAACATTATCAACTTTCCGTGGTCATGGCCTGCCATGTCCGGGATGTCAGAGTCCGGGGGCGGACTCCGGCGGGCTGACGAGTGCGCGAAGACAGGCGCGGGTGCCGCCGGTGCGCAGGAACGTGCGGGTCTGGGTGAACAGGTCCACGAAGGCCGGGTGGTCGCGAAGGCCCCAGCCGTCGAACACCGACATGTCCAGCGCCTTTGCCGGGTCCTCGTCGGCGGCCAGGGCGAGGTCTTCGGGGCTGAGATGGGGTTCTTGGAGTTCGTAGGTGGCGCCCGTATCGTCGTGGCCGCGCAGATATTCGGCGAAGCAGGACAGCAGGAAGGCGATGCGTGCGGCGTCCGCCCCGCGTGCCAGCGTGCCTTCGGCGGTGGGGCGGACGAAGACCGGCAGTTTCGACGCGCTGTCGGAGGCGATGCGGGGAAGCTGGTCGCTGATGGCCACGTTGCTGAAACGGCGCAGGAGCTGGGCCGCGTAGGCGCGCAGTTCCATGCCCGGCGGGGCCTGGAGCAGCGGTTCGGCATCCTGGGCCAGGTAATGTTCCAGCAGCGCCACCATTTCGGGATTGTGCATGATGTCGCTGACGACGCGGTAGCCCATCAGCATGCCGGGCAGGCCGAGCATGGAGTGCGAGGCGTTGAGCATGCGCAGCTTGACCTGCTCGTAGGGCGTGACATCGCCGGTGAACAGGACGCCGACCTCTTCCAGTGGCGGGCGGCCGGCGCAGAATTTATCCTCGATCACCCACTGGATGAAATCCTCGCAGAAGACGGGCACGCGGTCGTCCACGCCGCTGCCGGCGTCGAGGCGCGTGATGTCCAGCGGGCCGACGCCCGGCGTGATGCGGTCGACCATGGTGCTGGGGAAGGTGACGTGGGCTTCGATCCAGTCGGCCAGCTCGGCGTCGCGGGCGCGGGCCCATGTGAGGAAGGCGGTGCGGGCGACGTGGCCGTTATGGGGCAGGTTGTCGCAGGACAGGACCGTGAACGGGCCGGCGCCGGCATCGCGGCGCAGGCGCAGGGCCTCGGTCACCAGGCCGAAGACGGTGTGCGGCACCGGGCGGGCGAGGTCTTCGGCGATCGTGGGGTGGTCGAGCTGGAAGTGGCCGTCGGCGTCAATGTAATAGCCGCCTTCGGTGACGGTGAGGCTGACGATGCGGATCGCCGGGTCGGCCAGGCGGTGGATGGCGGCCGCGCGGTCGTCGGGCGCGTGCAGGTACTCCACGATCGCGCCGACGACGCGCACGCTGTCCGGTGCGTCGGCCGGGCATTCGGTCAGGGTGTAGAGCCCGTGCTGGGCCAGTAGCGATTCGGCCTTGGCGCGTTCGGGCGGGTCGTCCATCACGCCGATGCCCAGGATGCCCCATTGCGCGTTGCCCGGCCGCGCCAGCACGCGGTCGATATAGACCGCCTGGTGCGCGCGGTGGAAATTGCCCACGCTGAGATGGGCGATGCCGGGGCGCACGGCGGCCCGGTCGTATGACGGGACCAGCACGGCGGGCGGGACCGCGCCGAAGGGGGGAAGGATGGTCATCGGATGTTCCCTGGTTGATGGCCGGTTGGCCGGTCGGCCGCCTTGTGCCCGGCGGCTTCGAGGGAATTCCGTCATCGCGGCTGCAAAGGGGGAACGCAAGGCTTGATTGCGGGGTGGGGTTTGTTTATAGGCAGCGACCTGTTCGCGCGTCCGGGCCTGAAATGGGCATGCCCGGCCGTGACTGCTGTCTGACCGTTTGCGGTCGCAGCCCGCAGAATTGAAGGAGATGAAAATGCCCAAGATGAAGACCAAGTCGTCGGTCAAGAAGCGGTTCAAGATCACCGCGACCGGCAAGGTGCTGGCTGGGCCGGGCAACAAGCGCCACGGCCTGATCAACCGCTCGCAGAAGATGAAGCGCACCAACCGCGGCTCGCAGACCCTGACCGAAATGGACGGGAAGACTGTGAAGCAGTGGGCGCCCTACGGGCTGGCATAAGGAGCACCTGAAACATGGCACGTGTTAAGCGGGGCGTCACGACGCACGCCCGTCACAAGAAGGTCCTTGAGCAGTCCAAGGGCTTCCGCGGCCGGTCTTCGACCAACTACCGCATTGCCCTGGAGCGCCTGGAAAAGTCGCTTCAGTATGCCTACCGCGACCGCCGGAACAAGAAGCGCGATTTCCGCGCCCTGTGGATCCAGCGCATCAATGCCGCGGTGCGCGAGCATGGCCTGACCTACAGCAAGTTCATCTTCGCGCTGGACAAGGCCGGGATCGAGATCGACCGCAAGGTGCTGGCCGCCATCGCGTATGACGATGCCGCCTCCTTTGCCGAGATCGTGAAGAAGGCGCAGGCCGCTCTGGCGGCTTGATTGCTCCTTTACGGTGGTGATCTGGAACGGGCCGCCCCCACAAGGGGCGGCCCGTTCTGCTTTTGGGGGTTTATTCCCGCCGTCGGAGGCTGTATCCGCGCAGGTCTGCGGTTTAATACCCCATCTTATCTGTTCTATCGCGTGTCTGTTTCCAGCGAGGTGCCATGAGCGACGATCTCGAAACCCTGCGGCAGGAGACGCTGGCCGCGCTCGCCGCCGCCGGCGACCGGCGGGAATGGGATGCCGTGCGTGTGGGCACGCTGGGCAAGTCTGGCCGGCTGACCGGCCTGCTGAAGGAACTGGGCCGGATGTCGCCCGACGAGCGCAAGCTGCGCGGCGGGGCGCTGAACCGCCTGCGCGACGAGCTGTCGCGCGCCGTCGAGGCGCGGGGCGTGGAGATCGAGGCTGCGGCCCTGAATGCGCGCCTGGCTTCGGAACGGGTGGACGTGACGCTGCCCGCGCGGCCCGAATCGCAGGGGGCGATCCACCCGATCAGCCGCACCATGGAAGAGATGACCGCCATTTTCGGCGCCATGGGCTTCAAGGTGGCCGAGGGGCCGGATATCGAGACCGACTGGCATAATTTCTCGGCGCTCAATACGCCTGACCATCATCCGGCGCGCACCGACCAGGATACGTTCTATCTGCCGGCCGAGCAGGGCAGCCTGCGCGAGCGGGTGCTGCGCACCCAGACCTCTGGCGTGCAGATCCGCACCATGCTGGGCGAGGAGCCGCCGATCCGCATCATCGCGCCGGGGCGGACCTATCGTGCGGATCATGATGCCACCCACTCGCCGATGTTCCATCAATGCGAGGGGCTGGTGATCGACCGGGGGATCACGCTGGCGCATCTGAAGGGCTGCCTGATCGATTTCCTGCGCGCCTATTTCGGCCAGCCGAATCTGCCGGTGCGGTTCCGGGCCTCGTATTTCCCGTTCACCGAGCCGTCGATGGAGGTGGATATCGGCTGGTCGCGCAAGACCGGCGAGATCGGCGGCGGCGGCGACTGGCTGGAGGTTCTGGGCTCGGGCATGGTGCATCCGCGCGTGCTGGCCAATTGCGGGCTGGACCCGCGCGAATGGCAGGGCTTCGCCTTCGGAATGGGGATCGAGCGCCTGACCATGCTGCGCCACGGGATTCCGGACCTGCGTTCGTTCTATGAGAGCGACGTGCGCTGGTTGCGCCATTACGGCACCAGCCCGCTGTCGCCGGCCCTGCTGCATGAAGGTCTGTGATCGATGAAGTTCACCCTGTCCTGGCTGCGCGACCATCTGGATACCCATGCCACGGTCGATGAGATCTGCGCCAAGCTGAACACGATCGGGCTGGAGGTGGAGGGCGTCGACGACCCCGGCGCCCGGCTGGCCGGCTTCCGCACCGCCCGCATCGTCGAGGCGGTGCAGCACCCCAATGCCGACCGGCTGCGCGTGTGCCGCGTCGATGCCGGGCCGGGCTTCGAGGAGGTGCAGGTGGTCTGCGGCGCGCCGAATGCGCGCACCGGGCTGTCGGTGATCTTCGCGCCGCCGGGAACGTGGATTCCGGGCTCGGACATCACCATCAAGGCCGGGTCGATCCGGGGCGAGGCGAGCGGCGGCATGCTGTGCTCGCTGCGCGAACTGGGGCTGGGCGAGGAGCATGACGGCATTGCCGAACTGCCCGAGGGCACGGAGACCGGGCTGTCCTATGCCGCGTTCGCCGGGCTGAACGATCCGGTGATCGAGATTGCGGTGACGCCGAACCGGGGCGATGCGCTGGCGGTGCGCGGCATTGCCCGCGATCTGGCGGCGGCGGGGCTGGGGCATCTGCGCCCCTGGCTGGCCGAGACCGTGGAAGGCACGTTCGACTCGCCCGTGACGTGGGCCAATGACTTCCCCGAAGCCTGCCCGTGGGTGCTGGGGCGGACCGTGCGCGGCGTGCGCAATGGCCCCAGCCCGGACTGGTTGCAGAAGCGGCTGCGGGCGATCGGACTGCGGCCGATCTCGGCGCTGGTGGATATCACCAATTTCTTCGCCTTCGATCTGGGCCGGCCGCTGCATGTGTTCGATGCCGACCGCCTGACCGGCGGGCGGCTGACGATCTGCCGGGGCGCGGGCGAGAGCTTCCGCGCGCTGGACGGGCGCGACGTGGTGGTGTCGCCCGAGGATTGCGTGATCGCCGATGCGGCGGGGGTGCAGTCGCTGGCGGGCATCATGGGCGGCGAGGCGACCGGGGCCACTGACGAGACCACGAGCGTGTTCGTGGAATGCGCGCTGTTCGACCCGGTGCGGATCGCGCTGAGCGGGCGGCGGCTGGGGCTGCATTCCGATGCGCGGCACCGCTTCGAGCGCGGTGTGGACCAGGCGTTGCCGGTGGCGGCGCTGGAAGCGGCGACGCGGATGATCATCGACCTGTGCGGCGGTGAGGCCAGCGAGGTGGTTTCGGCCGGTGACGCGCCGGCGTGGCAGCGGGAGGCGCATCTGCGCTTCGCGCGGGTTGCCGGGCTGGGCGGGCTGGATGTGCCGGCGGACGAGGCCGTGGCGTCGCTGGAGGCACTGGGCTTTGAAGTGCGCGAGCGCGACGAGGCGCGGGTGGTGGTGGATGTGCCGTCGTGGCGCAACGACATCGCCATGAAGATGGTGCTGGACCAGGCGCCGGATCTTTCGGCCGAGCGGGCGTTCGCCGCCGCCGAGGGGGCCGTGGCGGTCGATTCCGAATGCGACCTGATCGAGGAGATCCTGCGTCTGCGCGGGCTGGATTCGATTGTGCCGGTGTCGCTGCCCGCGCTGTCCGCCGTGCCGCTGCCGGCGCTGACGCCGCGCCAGACGCGGGCGGCCACGGCGCGGCGCGTGCTGGCGGCGCGCGGGCTGTTGGAGACGGTGGCCTATTCCTTCGCGGCGCAGGAGGCGTGCGCGCGCTTCGGCGCGGCGCCGGAGAGTCTGCGTCTGCTGAACCCGATTGCCGCCGATCTGGACCAGATGCGGCCGACGCCGCTGGTCAATCTGCTGGCGGCCGTCGAGCGCAATACGGCACAGGGATATCCGGACCTGGGGCTGTTCGAGGTCGGGCCGGGCTTCTCGGAAACCGGGCAGAACCAGATTGCGGCGGCGCTGCGCAGCGGGCACGCGTCGCGCTTCCCCGGCCGGGCGGCCGAGCCGGTCGATCTGTGGGATGTCAAGGCCGATGCGCTGGCGGTGCTGGCGGCGCTGGGGGCGCCCGTCGAGGGCGTCAGCGTGACGGCGGATGCGCCGGGCCATTATCATCCCGGTCGTTCGGGCGTGCTCCGGCAGGGGCCGAAGATCGTGCTGGGCGTGTTCGGCCAGTTGCATCCGGCGCTGCTGGCCGGGCGGGGGCTGGACCGGCCGGTCGTGGGGTTCGAGCTGTTTCTCGACGCGATTGCCGAGCCCAAACGGCGGCGGCGGGCGGCGCCCGAACTGTCGGCGTTCCAGCCGGTGCATCGGGATTTCGCCTTTGTCGTCGGACGCGACGTGGCGGCGGAAACCGTGCTGCGTGCGGCGCGGGGGGCCGAGCGGACGCTGATCGCCGGTGTGCGGCTGTTCGACGTTTATGAGGGTGACAAGGTGCCCGAGGGCAGCAAGTCGCTGGGTGTCGAGGTGACGTTGCAGCCGGTCAAGGCCAGCCTGACCGATGCCGAGATCGAGGCCGTGTGCGGTGCCGTGGTGGCGGCGGTGCAGAAGGCGTGCGGGGCGACGCTGCGCGGGGAAGGCTGACCCGCATGGCGGAGGCCGCGCCCGGCCGGACGGTCTGGATTCTGGCTGGCGAGGCCAGCGGCGACGTGCTGGGCGCGCGGCTGATGGCGGCGTTGCGCCGGCGGGATCCGACGCTGCGGTTCGCCGGGGTCGGTGGCACGCGGATGGAGGGTGCCGGGCTGCGCAGCCTGTTTCCGCTGCGCGACCTGGCGGTGATGGGGCTGGTGGAAGTGCTGCCCCGGCTGCGGCATCTCTCGCGTCGGTTGGACCAGGCGGTGGCGGATATCGCCGCCACGCGGCCCGACCTGGTGGTGACGATCGACAGCCCCGGCTTTGCGCTGCGTCTGCTGCGGCGGATTGCGGAGCTGGGTATTCCGCGCGTGCATTATGTCGCGCCGCAGGTGTGGGCGTGGCGGGAGCATCGAGTGCGGGAGTTTCCCGGTCTGTGGGACCGGCTGCTGTGTCTGCTGCCGTTCGAGCCGGATTTTTTCGGCCGGCATGGGCTCGATGCGCTGTTTGTCGGGCATCCGGTGCTGCAATCGGGGGTCGATCGCGGGGACGGGGCGGCGTTTCGGGCGCGGCATGGAATTGCGGCCGATACGCCCGTGCTGATCCTGATGCCGGGGAGTCGCCGGTCGGAGGCGCCGCGTCTGTTGCCGGTGCTGGGGCGGACCCTGCGTATTTTGATGGCGACCTGCCCCGGTATCGTGCCGGTGGTGCCGGTTTCGCCCGTGGTGGCGGATGTGGTGCGGCGGGGGGTGGCCGACTGGCCGCTGCGGCCGATCGTGGTCACCGATCTGGCGGAAAAGCATGATGCCTTCGCGGCGGCGGGGGCGGCGTTGACCAAATCGGGGACCTCGACGCTGGAACTGGCGCTGGCCGGGGTGCCGATGGCGGTGACCTATCGCGTCAACCCGATCACGGCGGCGCTGGCGCGGCGGCTGATCCGCGTGCCTTATGTGGCGATGGTCAATCTGCTGGCCGGGCATCGGCTGGTGCCGGAACTGTTGCAGGAACGCTGCCGGCCCGGCCTGCTGGCGGACACCGTGCATCGGCTGCTGACCGACGGGCGCAGCGCCGCCCTGCAACGGGCGGGCTTTCGCGCCATCGCGGCTTCGCTGGCGGCGCCGGCGGGCGATCCGGACGATGCGGCGGCGGCCGAGTTGATGGCCGTGCTGGAACGCTGATTCTTTCTTCTTTCGACGGCCATTTTTTAAATGGTCCTTGATGATCGGCGCGGTTTCGGGCGCCGAGACGGGGCGGACATGGGGCCACGCGGGCTGTCCGTTGGTCGTTGCCGGCGACATGGAAGAAAATATGCCGTTCAGGGAACCGGAACAGGGCGTACCGGTACTCTGCCTGGAGGCGAGGGCGTTCGACGGGTGCTGTGACGATCCGCCAGTCCGCGAACCACGCGCCCTTCGTGCCCCCTGGTTGCGATCGGCCTGATGGCGGCGTCATGGAGATGGCGCATCACTGCCCAGTCCAGGCGTGTCCGGGCCTGGGAGATGCCGGCCTTGCTGGCGACCCTCAGTGTCGCGGATGGACCCTTCAACCACCGGATCCCTTCGAGCAGGCACCGCAGAACCGCGCGATCACGCCGAGGCTGATGTGATCCGTAATTCTGGACCCCGCAGGGAGGTCCGCGACCGTGCGTGTCATTCCGCCTCTCTCGATCAAGACGGCCAGAACGACATAACTCTTACGCTATGTGAACGGGATTGCCCCTAAAGGGCATTTCTCAATGCAAATCAACAATCGGGAGACAGAATGAGCGTTCCGGGTAGGGTCGGTCGAAGGGAAGTGCATTATTTTACCCGGATATAATTGACGTGTTCATTTTTGTCCGGGTATTAATCGGACAATCCATTGAGCGAGCACCACATGTCCGATCCTTCTCTCAAGACCTGCACGGCATTTATCGGGTACCGATTGCTGCTCACGGGCACCCTCCCTGACGTGGCCTTGGCAGTTCGGCAATCGACCGGCGTGGCGGACACGGTTCTCGTGTTCGACGACGTGACGGGTCGCATTGTCGATCTTGATCTGCGCGGCAGCGATGCCGAGATTCTTGATCGGATTTCCCAGCCCCCTGCGCCCTGTGAGGGGCGCTATCGCCCCAAAAACGATGCGGTGTCGGACCCGCGGGGATCGGACGAAGCTCAGGGCCTGAAAATTCGAGGCCGACCGAAATTGGGCGTTGTCGCCCGAGAGGTGACCTTGCTGCCCCGGCAGTGGGAATGGCTCACAAGTCAGCCCGGCGGGGCTTCTGCGACGCTCAGGCGCCTCGTGGATGAGGCGCGCAAAACGACGAGCCCACGCCAGCAGAGGCGCGCGGCCCAGGAGGCCGCGTATCATTTCATGCAGGCGATCGCGGGCGATCTGCCCGGCTACGAAGAAGCGACCCGCGCCCTCTTCGCAGACGACCGGCCAGCATTGGAGCAACGGATCGCTGCGTGGCCTGAAGATATCCGCACCTATGCGCTGCGTCTCGCATTCCGTGCGGGCGAGAACCAAAACGCTTGACCCGCCATTCGACGGAACACCGATGACCGGAGCCGACACCATTTCCTACCTGGAACCGACACAGGAGGCCGGCCGCACGTTCGTACAGCGCGATCTTGCTGGCCCCGTCGTCATGCTCAACCTGCTGCGCTTCAGGGATGTGGCTGATTATTCGGGCCATCCCGGTCTGACACCTTCCCGGCCGATCAGCGGTGCCGAGGCGTTTGATCGCTATATTGAGCATACGCTGCCCTTCTTGCGAGAAACCGGTGGCGATATCCTGTTTCTTGGCCGTGGCGGCCCCTTCTTGATCGGCCCCGCCGCTGAACATTGGGATCTGGCAATGCTGATCAGGCAGGCCAATGTTGCGTCTTTTCTCTCCTTCGCCAGCCATAAGGCGTATCGCGCCGGACTTGGTCACCGCACGGCAGCAGTAGAGGATTCTCGACTTCTCCCACTGTCCGAAATGGCGCTGCCCCTTGCAGGAGCGAGGCGATGAATATTGCAAAGGCCAATGGCATCGAACTCGCCTGGGACAGTTTCGGCCATGCCGATACGGAACCGGTCCTACTGATTTCGGGGCTTGGAACGCAGATGATCCGCTGGTCCGCGCCGCTCTGCAAGGCGCTGGCCGCGCGAGGCTATCGCGTGATCCGTTTCGACAACCGCGATGCGGGTCGCTCGACGCATTTCAGCGCTTCGGCCGCGCCGGATTTCGGCGCGCTCGCAACTGCTCTGATGGCCGGGCGCAGACCCGACGTGCCGTATAGGCTTGACGACATGGCGGCGGATGCGATCGGCCTCCTTGATGCGCTCGGGATCGCCAGGGCGCATGTCGTTGGGCGCTCGATGGGGGGCATGATCGCCCAGGTCCTCGCGAGCGATCATGCCGACCGGGTCCTTTCCCTCACGTCGATCATGTCGAGTACCGGCAATCCGGCCTTGCCGCAGGCGGAACCCGATGTCATGGCGATGATGATGCGCCCCGCGCCTGATCCTGTGATCGACCGCGAAGGCTTTCTGGCGGTGCGTCTCGCGTTCGCGCGCCGGATTGCGGGCATGGGTTATCCCTTCGATGAAGAGGCCCATCGCGCCATTCTCCTTGATGAAATACGGCGTTGCTACGATCCGGGGGGCACCCTGCGGCAGATAGCTGCCATGGCGGTGGCTGGAGACCGGCGCGCGCGACTTGCAAACGTCACGGTACCGACCCTCGTCATCCATGGCACTGATGATCCGTTGATACCGCCCCTCTGCGGTCAGGATACGGTGCGCTCCATACCGAACGCGGTTTACCTGCCAATCGACGGCATGGGCCATGATCTGCCGCGCGAATTCGAGGGACGGATCATCGACGCGATTTGCAGCGTAATGACAGGCCGGTCATGTCCTTAAGGAACCTGACTGCGTCGCAGGATATAAGGGGGCCGTCTCCCGCCCTTCAATCTCCCGCAGGGGCATGACCGGCACCGGGTTCATCACCTCGAACAGTCTGGCATCACGTCCCGCATAAAAATAACGTCGAACCGTCGAGACCGGTGGAAAGCATTTCGGCAGGTGACGCCACGCACACCCGCCTGACGCGATATGAAGCATGGCGTTGATGACTTCGCGCATGTCTGTCGTTCGAGGGCGTCCGCCACGTCTTGCCGCAGGCACGAATGGCAAGACCAAAGCCCACTCCGCATCCGTCATATCCGATGGATATCGCAGTCCCTCCCGGCTATGCCCGCGACGGGCAATACCAGCCCATGCCACCATTCACCCCATCTCTTCGCCAGGACGGATGAAGCACAACAGGCTGGTATTGTTCAAAAACTTTCGGATCGGTCTCTAAAGTTTAAGAAGGTGCGTTGCATTCAGGTGTGCGATCTTTTCTCGTTGCTCCGAAGTGATCGGTGCCGTTCGCAAGAACTCAAGGGCTTCAGCGGAGGATTAAAAGGGGTAATCGATGGAAAACATGACAGCATCCTCCCCAATGGCCATGATTGCACCGACCAGGGCAGCATGAGAAAAAACGCCGCTTGTTGTGATAAATATATTTCGCCCGAAATACGTTGAGGGCAGGTTTTGAAGATTCTGATTGGCAAGAGTTTTGTAACGGGAATCGAGCCGCCACAACTGGAATGGCAGATATTCGCCCATGTGTCCGAGGATGAGTTTCGCCTTGGGATGTCGATCAAATATTCCCGCGTAGATGATCCGCATGGCGTGTCCGGCGGCTTCGACGCCCCATGTCCAGGTCGGGCCGACGAGATTCGGGTGCCCATCAAGAACGCGCCAGTGATCGGTTCTGGGCGCGCCTGGATGAATATAGAGCGGCACATCCAGCTCCACCAGAGCGGCCCAGAAAGAGTCAAACTGCGGTTCATCCAGGTAGTGCCCGTTCGTATGATCATTGATCAAAGCACCGCAAAATCCAAAATCAAGCACGCAGCGACGTAGCTCCTCAATGGCTGCCGCCGGATCCTGCATAGGCAGCGCACCCACGCGATGATTTCGCCGGTTGCCGGATTCTCGACCGAAAATTTGTCCTTAGGATCATTGGAAGACCAGCGATAGGTTTTCAGCAACGTGTCCGAAGTCATTTCATAGCTCCTCCGAGATGGAGCGATATGCACTGCACTGGGCAGTGCACTTTGAAAACAAAAAAATGCGCGCCGGACCTTCCTTTAAGTTTTTGCGCCGTATCCAGCGAAAAAAAGACGTACTGCGCGATTCGCGATATCGGCACATCGCGCGGCATCCACGTTGCTGTCCGTATCGATCAGACGCATCCAAAGCAGGGGCTCATTGAGCATGCCGATGAACTGCTGGGTAGCAATCAATGTATCCTCAATATACAGGACATGATCCTGTACCATCCGCTCCAGATACGCTTGCACCGCGAGAACAATAGGCTCTTTTCCGTATTTATAAAAACTTCTTGGCAGCTCGGGAAAACGCTCGCCTTCCACGATTGCAAGACGTAGGAACGCAATAACCGTAGGACTCGCCCAATGACTGGCGAGCGCAAGTCCAATAGCCTGCAATCCTTCTTTCGGCCCCTTTCCCGCGGCGGCTTCTTCGATCAACTCCGCGGGATCTATACGGCCCCACATATCAGTAACGACAGCCCGGAATAAATTCTCCTTGCTGCCAAATTGGTTGTACAAAGTACGACGCGCAACTTTTGCTGCCGACGCAAGGTCGTCCATGCTGGTGCCGCCGAAACCGTCACGTAGAAATGCCTCGCGCGCGGCGGCAATAACCTTCCTGTTTGTATCAGCGCTTCGTAACGTGGAAAATTGTGTCTTTTCTATCATGTTTCCATAGTAGTGCATTGTATTATATCGTGCAAACGACCAAGCGCGCTACTGGACGCGGTTCCCGCGCGGTGCTGCTGGACAGGCAGGCGTTATCGACGCGCTGGCCGAATGTTGCGACCCTGCTCCGTCATGTGCCGGTCTTTCCCTGCAACATGGCTGAGATGGTTTCAAACGGTTCGAGCGAGAAAATGATTTCGACCGGCACGTCGAAGACCTGGGCGATCTTGAGCGCGAGTTCCAGGCTGGGCCTGTAATCGCCCCGTTCCAGAAACCCGATGGTCTGTGGATTGACGTCCACGAGATCCGCCAGCGCCTTGCGGGTGAGGCCGCGCTCTGCCCTGAAGAGTCCGATCCGGTTGAACATGGTCCTGCATACCGTTTTTTGTTGTAAAATCACAACGAAATCTTGAGATGAGGCAAGTTGTGGGGCGGGTTCGGTCGTGGCTGATGACCGGCGCGATTCGTTCCTCGTCGGGGAGCGGGCGGGTTTGGCAGCGAGGGGCCGAGGAGAGGGCATTGGCCGGTGCATGAACTGTCTCCTGTGGTTCGGAGACAGTTTACCGGAAAGGGGATGATTTATACTCCATTGTAAAAATTGATCTTTTTCGGGTCGAAAGAGGGTTCTGTCCGCGAACGGACGCCTTGTCCGGAAGCGGACAGGCGTGCGGGGACGTCAAGAGTGCGACGCGCCGGTTACTGTTTTGCGGAATCGTGGGGGGCGGGGTGCTGCGTGGTCGTGCCGTCCTGGACCGTGCTGTGCAGGGCCGTGAAGGCCGAGTGGATCGTATAGACGCCAAGCCCGATCGTCGCGGTGAGCAGGACGACGAGGAAGACGATCTTGCCGACGGGCGAGGGGGCAGGCTGGGACATCGGAGGCGCTTTCAGTGAAAAGGGGGCGGGCGCGGTGCGTCAGCCGCGCCCGTAGAGGGTGTCGGCGGCGATCAGCGGCGCGCTGGTCTCGACCAGTCCCGTGGGGCGCATGGCGCTGAAGAAGCAGCTTCGGCGGCCGGTATGACAGGCCACGCCGGTCTGGTCGACCAGCAGCAGCACCGCGTCGCGGTCGCAATCCAGGCGTGCATCGACCAGACGTTGCACCTGGCCGGAGGTCTCGCCCTTGCGCCACAGGCCGCCGCGGCTGCGCGAATAATAGCAGACGCGGCCGGCGCGCAGGGTTTCGTCCAGAGCTTCGCGATTCATCCACGCCAGCATCAGGATTTCGCCCGTGTCGTGCTGCTGGGCGATGGCGGCGATCAGGCCGGCGGCATCGAAGCGCGCCGTGTCGAGCATGGCGGCGCGGGTGGTGGCGTCGGGGGCCGTATAGGCGGGGGCGGTGTCGGTCATGGCGGGCACAACACTCCATGGTGGCGCGCCTGTCCAGCAGGCGTGGCGCGACAGGGTGGGTTCGGCTCAGTCTTTGGGCGTGTCGGCTTCCGGCAGGGTCAGCCAGTCGGGAATGTGGACCTGCACCGAATGGCCGCCTTCCGTCGTCAGTTCGTCGCTGCGGTGGGCCAGCCGCACCATGGCCAGTCCGCGTCCGTCACGCGAGGAGGCCATGTGTCCGGCTTCCTTTCCGGCCTGGAGCAGCGGCGTGCCGGGCGGGGGGAGGGCTGCGCCGGTGACGGGCAGCAGCTTGCGCTTGACCAGGCCGCGATAGCGGGTGCGGGCGGTCAGCTCCTGGCCCATATAGCAGCCCTTGGTCCAGGAGATGCCGTTCAGCGCCTCGAAATTGGCTTCCAGCAACAGGGTCTTGCCGTCCTCGCAGTCGCGCGAGCCGTCGGGAAGGCCCAGCGCCAGGCGGTGGGCGTCGTAGGCGGCGTGGTCGGCGGCGCCCTCTGCCGGGCGTGGCAGCAGCAGGCGCCAGCCGGCTTCGGCGAGGCGCGGGTCGGGGGCGCCGATGGCGGAATCGATCATCGGCGGCACCGCGCCCCACGCGGCATGGACGGCGAAACCGGTTTCGTCGATCGAGATGTCGGAACGCAGGCGGTAGCGCAGCAGGCGCTGGCGAATCATGTCGGCCTGCGCGGCCTCGCAATCCAGCAGCAAACGCGCGCCGTCGGGGTCGGCGAACAGGAAGAAATCGGCCACCCAGCGGCCCTGTGCCGTCAGCAGCGCCGCCCAGACCGCGTGGCCCGGTGTCGCTTCGGTGACGTCGTTGGACACCAGCCCCTGAAGGAAGCTGTGCCGGTCGAGGCCGGAGAGGGCCAGGACGGCGCGGTCGGGGAGGTGGGCGAGATGTGTCGTGTCAACCATGCCTGTGATCCTATGCCTCCTGGACCTGTCTGGAAATGGGGGCGGAGGACGGCCCCGCTGTGCGTTTCCGGGCAGGGGTTATCGTGTTCGATCGGCGTCGCCGCCTGTGCGGACTGGTTGTGATGTGTGGTCTGTCACCGGGTTGGAGAAGGGGCGATTTCGCCGGGCGGGGCAATGGGGTAGGCTCGCTGACCATGCGTATCCTGTTCATCACCTCTACACGTCTGGGGGACGCGGTGCTGTCCACCGGGTTGCTGGATGTTCTGCTGGCCCGCTATCCGCAGGCGCGCTTCACCATTGCCTGCGGGCCGGTCGCGGCGGGGCTGTTCGAGGCGATGCCCCGGCGTGAGCGCACCATCGTGGTGACCAAGCGGAAATATGATCTGCACTGGCTGGCGCTGTGGCGCGCGTGTGTCGGGACGCGGTGGGATCTGTGCGTGGATCTGCGCGGGTCGGCGGTGACGCTGTTTCTGGCGGCGCGGCGGCGGGCGATCATGCGCGGCGGGCGGCGGCAGGGCGCGCGGATCGCGCATCTGGGCCAGGTGCTGCGCCTGTCGCCGCCGCCCTTGCCGGTGATGTGGACCGGCGCGGGCGATCGGGCGCGGGCGGCGGCGATGCTGCCCGACGGGCCGGTATGGCTGGCGCTGGCGCCCACGGCGAACTGGGCGGGCAAGGTGTGGCCGGCCGACCACTTCATTGCGCTGGCCCGCGCCTTGCAGGATCGCTGGCCGGGGCTGCGGCCCGTTATCCTGTACGGGCCTGGCGAGACCGAGCGGCGGATGGCGGCCCCGGTGCTGGCGGCGCTGCCGGATGCCGTCGATGCCGGGGGCGGGTTGACGCTGGCGCAGGTGGCGGCGGTGCTGGGGCGGTGCGCGGGATTTGTCGGCAATGATTCGGGGCTGATGCATCTTTCGGCGGCGGTCGAGACGCCGACGCTGGGGCTGTTCGGGCCTAGTCGCATGTCGGAATACGGGCCGGTGGGGCGATGTGCGCGCGGTATTGCCGCGCCGGGGCCGGAAGGGAGCGCGCCGATCGCGGGGCTGGCGGTCGCGCCGGTGGTGGAGGCGGCGATCGGGCTGATGGAGCGGGCGCCCGTGATGGCCGATTTGACGGGTGCAGGCGGGTGAAGACCGTTCTCGTCTATCGGGACCGTCTGCTGCCGGCTTCGGAACATGCCTTCATGCGGCGGCAATATATCGGATTCCGGGATCTGCGGCCCTGCTGGGTAGGGTGCCGGTGGGAGGGGGCAGTGGGCGATCTGCCGGGTGAGGTGCGGTTTCTCGGCGGGGATGGGCCGTTGCGGCCGCTGCGTCAGGCCGCATTCAAGCAGTTTGGCTGGGGGGGAGTGCGGGAGGTCGCCGACCTGGCGCCGGTGCTGGTGCATGCGCAGTTCGGGCGCGGCGGGGCACTGGCGCTGCCGATGGCCCGCGCGCTGGGCGTGCCGCTGGCGGTGACGTTTCATGGCGGCGATGCCTTCAAGGACAAGCATTACCGGCGGGGGGGGATGCCTTCCATTTTCCGCAGGCGATGGCGGGCGTTGCAGGATTATGCGTCACTGTTCGTCTGTGTTTCGGAGGGCGTGCGGGACAGGTTGCTGGAGCGGGGGGTGCGGCCGGATCTGCTGGATGTGATCCCGATCGGGGTGGAGCCGGCGGCGCTTGCCGCCGGGCCGGCGGAGCAGTTCGTGTTCGCCGGGCGGTTCGTGGACAAGAAGGGGGTTGTGACCCTGATCGACGCGCTGCGGGTGCTGGCGGCGCGCGGGCTGATGCCCTCGGTGGTGCTGGCGGGGGATGGGCCGCTGTTGCCGGCGATGCGGGCGTATGCGGCGGGGCTGGAGACCGTGCGCTTTACCGGGTGGCTGGCGGCGGCGGACCTGGCGGCGCTGATGGAGCGGGCGATTGCGCTGGTGGTGCCCAGCGTGGTCTCGGCCGGTGGTGACCGCGAGGGGTTGCCCAGCGTGGCGGTGGAGGCGATGGCGCGCGGGGTGCCGGTGATCGGGTCCGACCAGTCGGGGCTGGCGGATGTGTTGCAGCCTTGCGGGGCGGGGATCGTGGTGCCGGCCGCCGATGCGGTGGCGCTGGCCGATGCCATGCAGGCGATGCTGGCCCCCGGTGTCCGTGACGGGATGGCGGAGGCCGCGTTGAAGGTGGTGCGGGAGACGCTGAGTGCGCCCGCGCAGTCCGCGCGGCTGGAGGCGCGGCTGCTGTCGCTGCTGTAGGGGACATGCCATTGCAGGCATGTTTGTAACTGCGCTTTGGTGCGCTTGGTCATCATGGCCGCTCTGCTGCGATGTGCTGCAATCACCGCCGCAGATATGGCGCGCGCCACGCTTCCGTTCATCATCGGGTCGTCAGAGACCTGATGTCGCCCTTCAGTCTGTCCGGTTTTTTGAATTGTCCGTCGGGGGCCGATTGCATCAGGCAGTGCGGCAGGTCAGTGTTGAGGATGCCGTCCGGCCGGGTGATGGGGCCTGACCTGACGGGTTGATGCGAAGGGAAGCAGGGCGCACATGAATACCGACCTGATTGCGGCGTTGCGTGCGCGGCTGGGGGAAGACCGGGTTTCGACCGCCGAGGCGGTGCGTGAGCAGCATAGTCATGGCGAGGGGCATCATGCCCCGAGCCTGCCGGGGGCCGTGGTGTTTGCGCAGAGCACCGATGACGTGGCGCAGACGCTGGCGCTGTGCAGCGCCCATGGCGTGCCGCTGACGGCGTTCGGGGCCGGAACGTCGCTGGAAGGGCACGTCAATCCGCCGGAAGGCGGGATCAGCCTCGATCTGTCGCGGATGACGGACCTGTTGTCGGTTCATCCGCAGGATATGGATTGCCGGGTGCAGGCGGGGATCACGCGGCAGGCGCTGAACCAGATCCTGCGCGATACCGGGTTGTTCTTCCCCGTCGATCCCGGTGGGGAGGCCACGATCGGCGGCATGTGCGCCACGCGCGCTTCCGGCACGGCGGCGGTGCGCTACGGCACGATCCGCGAGAATGTGCTGGGACTGACCGTGGTGCTGGCCGATGGGCGGGTAATGCGGACCGGCGGGCGGGTGCGGAAATCCTCGACCGGGTACGACCTGACGCATCTGCTGATCGGCTCGGAAGGCACGCTGGGGGTGATTACGGAAATCCAGTTGCGGCTGCACCCGATCCCCGAAACCATTGCCGCCGCCGTGGTGCAGTTCGAGACGCTTGCCGATGCGGTGGCGACGGCCATCGACATTCTGCAGTTCGGCGTGCCGATCGGGCGGGTCGAACTGCTGGACGATGTGCAGATGGATGCCAGCATCCGCTATTCCAGCCTGGCCGGGTTGCGGGCGCTGCCGACGCTGTTTCTGGAATTCGTCGGTGGCCCGGATTCGGTGCGCGAGCAGATTGCCGCGGTGGAGGCCATCGTGGCGGATCGCGGGGGGCTGGGTTTCGACTGGCATACCGATCCGGACCAGCGTGCCGCGCTCTGGCGGGCGCGGCATCATGCCTACTGGGCCTGTCTGGCCTATCGCCCCGGTTATCGCGCCATGACGACCGACGCGATCGTGCCGATCTCGGCGCTGACGGAACTGGTGACCGGGGTGAAGGCGGATATCGCGGAATCTGGCCTGACCGCGCCGATCGTGGGCCATGTCGGGGACGGCAATTTCCATACGATCATCCTTGCGCCACCGACGCCGGAAGGGCTGGAGCAAGCCTGGGCGCTGGATCGGAAGATCGTCCGGCGGGCATTGGCGCTCGGCGGGTCGTGCAGTGGCGAACATGGGGTGGGACTGGGCAAGCGCGCGTTCATGGCGGACGAGCATGATCCGGTGGCGCTGGACGTGATGCGGGCGCTGAAGCGCACGCTCGATCCGAACGATATTCTGAATCCGGGGAAGATGTTGCCGGGGAATGTCCGTTCAGACAGGTGAAGACGCTCGTGGAAAAATACATTAGAGGATATTATGTAATTTTTGCGTGATTTGTTTGGTAATGACGGGTCGTGCGAGTTCGGAAACTGTGTTCCTCTGACGTATTGAATGAAGAGTAGCTGTTTGTTGTCCCCTATCTTGTTCTAATGTGTGAAAAAATGGGACAGAGGCGCCGTAATTTACGCGAACTGTTCAACGGTCTGCGCTACGTGATCCGCTACGGGATCGCCTGGCGCGCCATGTCAAACGATCTGCCGCCCTGGTCGGCGGGCTATCAGCCGTCTCGTCGTTGGATGGAGGCAGGTTGTTTCGAGATGCTGGCATCCGACCAGCGGATTGTGCTGCGCAAGGCCGGACCTACGGGGCCATCTTCGGCAGCCGAACCTTGCGTTCGACACCGGAGAGCGCAGCGCGCGCCGGCTATGATGGGGCCAAACGCAAAAAGGGCTCGAAGCGGCATATGGCCGTGGAGATGTTTGGCCATCCGCTGGCACTGCGCGTCACGCCAGCCAACCGGGATGATCGCCCCGCAATCGGAGGCGAGAGGCCGGCCGAGGCAGCACGGGCTTATGGCAGCGCCCTCGAAATCGTCAAATTGACGGAAGACAAACTCGGCTTTGTGCTGCTGTTGCGCCGATAGGGCGTAGAACGATCTTTTGCATGGGCGGAACTGGCCAAGGTCCCACGGGCAACATTGATGGAATGCCGGTGGAGGCGACACGATACCGTAGACTCGTCGAAGATTACGAACGCTACGCTTCAACGCTCGCAAGTCTCCATGTCATCTCCTTCGCACGCTCCATGTTTAGGAAGAGCCACTCGTACTCCAAGCCTCTGCCAACGCCTGTTTCGACATGTGGGGGAGCAGGTGTCGGCGTGATGCCGTCTCCGATGGAGAAACGGCAGGACGCAGGGGTGAGCAGATTTCTCTCCAGCTAAAATTAATATCATTAGAAATCAATTTGTTGGCTTTTCCTGGCAAAAAAAATGCTGAAAAATTTCATTGCAAAACCGGATATTATCTCTTATCGGAATAACGACGCCTTAGTGATATTGGATAATCGAATAGTGGGGATGCATGGCCGGTCATGAAACTGCTCGCACAGTGCAAACGCGCAAACTGCACCTGATGGTGTCGGCCCTCGGCATCACGCTGACTGTTGGAGCTCCGCTATTCGGCGCGCATGCGCAGAGCACTCCCCGCGATGCTGGAAAGGGCAGCCACCGCCACGCGCCGCGTGCCATGCGGAGAGTGCCGCACGCGGTTTCTGGTGAGGACGGCAGTGATGCGGGGGAAGCGATTACCGTGAACTCTGCACGGCGAGCCTTCAGTTTTTCAAAAGCCCAGCATGAGGCCGATTCCGTCACGCATATTTCGGCCGACACGCTTGTCAACAGAGGGGTATTTGACGTCAAGGGGCTTCAGCGTGTTGCACCGAATGTCACCATCCAGAGCATGAATGGAACCGGTACCACCAACTTCTTCATCCGTGGCATCGGTTTCAACGATTTTACACAGAACAATATGTCTTCGGTGATGACCTATATCGATGATGTCGCGTTTCCGCTCAGCACCATGATGAGCGGACAGATGTTCGACCTCTCCAATGTCGATGTCACACCGGGGCCGGTCGGATTTACCCACGGCATGGCCGATACGGGCGGCGAGGTTTCCCTTCATACCAATGATCCCACGTCCGACTGGCATGGCGGCGTGACGGAGGATATCGCCAGTTACGCGCGATCGAGAACCGATCTGTTTATTTCCGGTCCCATTGCCCGCAACCTGTCCTTTCGTATTGCCGGCCAGACCGTTCATGGGGGCGGCTGGCAGTACGATCCGCAGAACCATACGCATCTGGGCAATGCCAATGACGGCGCGCTGCGCGCCAAGATCAAATGGACCCCGGACGCGCACACCACCATCAAACTTACCGGCCACTGGATGCAGGATGATGACCAGGTGGTGACGGGGCGCCCTGTGCTGGGTTTCGTTGCCTCCCAGCCCATTCCGCAACTTGGATATCAGCAGGCCGAATGGAGCCTGCGTCCGCAATTCGCCCAGAAGATCGGGCGATCGGCCAGCCTTATGCCCAGCGAACACAACACGCTCTGGGGTGCCGACCTTAATATGAGTCATGATTTCGGAAAGGTGACGCTTTCGGCCATCAGCGCCTATGAGACGGAGCGTGTCGGCGAGTTTACGGATCAGGATGCGACGGCGCTTTCGACCGGCGACACCTATCGTAATATCGTCGCCAACGTGTTCTCGCAGGAGGTGCGGCTTCATAATTCAAGCGCCAGTGACCGTCTGCAATGGGATGTCGGAGCGTTCTATAACCGTACGCGCATGTTGCAGAACTACTATTTCGATTTTACGGACTATCTGCCCCAGCGCGGTTATCTGAGCGAGACCGCATTCCGTTCCACTCAGCAGAGCATTTCGGAATACGGGCATATCAGCTACAGGCTGCCGTACAATGTCACGCTGTTCGGGGGGCTGCACCACACGCTGGATCAGCGCGCGCTGATTGGCCTCAGTACCGTGCATTTCGGTATCAACGACAAGCAGTTCAATAACGAATCGACTCTCTCTGCACAGGTATCGGGCGTTCTGGGCGTGCAGTGGCAGGCCACGAAGGGAACTCTGCTCTATTTCAAAGCCAGCAAGGGCTTCAAACCTGGTGGCTTTACGGCCAATAATACCGTATCGCAGGCGCAGCTCGCCCCGTTTGAACCTGAAACCGTTCTGGCGTTCGAAGCTGGATTCAAGAGCGACCTCATTCCCAACCGTCTGCGCCTGAATGCAGCCGCCTTCTATGACGATTATCATGGACAGCAGGTCGTCGGTACCTTCCTGGTGCCGAATTACGGGCCGCTGTCGCAGATCGTCAACGCGCCGAAATCGGAAATCTGGGGCTTTGAGACAACCATTGAGGCGCATCCGCTTCCGCATGTTTTCCTGACGCAGAATCTTGGATGGGAACGCGGTACCTATCAGGTCTTCAACAATATCGATCGTGGGAAGACCAATGCCTACTTCGCGAAGACAGGAATCTGGCAGGGTTTCTACGATAGTTTCGCTGGTGTCGATTCCGGCATTCCCAAACTGACCCTGAACGGGGAAGCCGATTATCGTAGCGATGTCTTTACCCGCTACAATGTCGAAGGCGGCGTGGACTGGATGTACCGTGACAGTCAGGCGATCACGCCTGGTGGTGTCGGGGTTTACCGTCTACCGACCTATTTTCTGCTCGGCGCGCATCTGACGTTCCGGCCCAAAAATGGTCCATGGTCCGTCACGGCCTATGCGAGCAATATCCTGAACCGGCATTATGCCGAAACGGCCGGGAATGCCTCCACCACGTATTTCTATATCCCTGGACCTCCCCGCTTCATTGGCGGCCGCATGTCTCTGGCATATTGAAGGTCGAACACATGAGCCCGACACCCGCATCGTCCCGAAGGAACATCGTTGGTGCCGCCGTCGGAAACGCGTTTGAATTGTTTGACTTTACGGCCTATGCCACGTTCGCGACCATTATTTCGCACACCTTCTTCCCCGCCGGGCACAGCGATACCGCGCTGCTGCTGACGCTTGCCACCTTTGGCATCGGCTTTTTTGTCCGCCCGCTCGGGGCATTTATCATTGGCGCCTACGCGGACCGGCACGGTCGCCGTGCGGCTATGACACTGACTGTCTGGGTCATGGCGGCGGGCAGTGCGATCATCGCCTTCCTGCCCGGTTATGCCACGATCGGCATTGTCGCGCCATTCGCCCTTGTCGTCGCGCGGCTGTTGCAGGGATTCGCTGCAGGCGGGGAACTCGGCGCGGCGACGTCCATCCTTGTGGAAAACGCCCCGGAAGAGCGGATGGGCCTTGCCGGAAGCTGGCAGACTACGGGGCAACATATAGGCGCGTTGATTTCCGGACTTCTGGGGTTGGTTCTTTTTCTATGTTTCGATGAGCATACGATTCGCGCGTGGGCGTGGCGGTTGCCGTTCGTCTTTGGAATGCTGATCGCTCCGGTCGGGATCTATCTCAGGAAAACACTGGAAGAGGCCGTTCCGTCCGATGACGAACGCTTGTCTTTTGCCGATTTCCTGCGGCGGTTTCACGGCCATGCGGTCAGGCGCCTGCCCATCGGAATCGTCTATGAGGCTGGAAGCACCATCCAGCAATATTTCTTTCAGTTCGTCGTTACATATGCGGTCCATACGTTGCATATGCCAATTCGCAAGGCATTGCTGATCAATATCAGCAATGGCGTCGTCGGGTTTGCGGGTTCGCTCGCCGGTGGTCTGCTGGCCGACAGGTATGGTGCGCGCCGGGTGATCGTCATTTCCAGACTGATCAATGCGGCGATTTATTTTCCCGTCTTCTGGCTCATGCTTCAGGCGCCCTCTCTGGGCAGTCTCACCCTTGCGTGTGCCATTCTCATGATCGGCAATGCCGTATCAGGCGGTGCGGGCATGGCGTTCCTGGCTTCGCTATTTCCGAAGGAGCAGCGGGCCTTCGGCATCGGTCTGTCCTACTCGATCGGTGTCACCCTGTTCGGGTCCACCGCGCAACTGGTCTTTGCGTGGATCATCGGCCTGACGGGCAGCCGACTGTCATGGATCGGATATGTGATAGCCGTCTGCGTCCTGTCCGCCATGATCCTCGTATCCGCACAGCGGACTGCGAACATGCATGTTGCAAGCAAGAAGAAAGAAAGAGCAGTATGACGTCTTTCCTGACACGCCCTGAACTCTCTGGCACCTTTGGTGCCGTTGCCAGCACGCACTGGCTCGCCAGCAGCGTCGGGCAGGCTGTGCTGGAACGAGGGGGGAATGCATTCGACGCTGCCGTCGCCGCCGGATTTGCCTTGTGGGTCGCGGAACCGCATCTGAACGGGCCGGCCGGAGATGCTCCTATCATCGTCAGTCATGCCGAAACCGGCCGGCAGCATGTGATCTGCGGGCAGGGCGTTGCTCCTGCTGGCGCGACCATCGACGCCTATCATGCTCTTGGTCTGGACGAGATTCCGGGAACCGGGCATCTGGCCGCCGTCGTTCCCGGCGCCTTCGATGCCTGGTGCCTGATGTTGCGTGAGTTCGGCTCCTGGGATTTCGTGGACGTTATTGAATATGCGATCTTCTACGCCGTGCGGGGGGTGCCCGTCATGCCGCAGATGGTTGCGACCATCGCCAGCGTGGAGAGTCTTTTTCGGGAACACTGGCCTGAGAATGCGAAGACGTTCATGCCTGACGGCGATGTTCCGGCCGTGGGTTCGCTTCTATGCCGTCCGGTGCTGGCGGAGACTTTCGAACGTCTGAAGAGTGCCGCAACCGGCGCGACGCGTGAGGATCGCATCGATGCCGTCCGGCATGCCTGGTATAATGGCTTCGTCGCGGAGGCTATCGACCGTTTCTGCCGGATTCCGATGATGGACAGCAGCGGAACGGCGCATGTGGGGTTTCTGACCTCGGCGGACCTCGCCTCGTGGCGGGCTACTGTTGAGGAACCGGTTTCATTGCGAGATGGTCGGTATACCGTTCTGAAATGCGGTGCATGGAGCCAGGGGCCGGTGTTTCTTCAGCAGCTTGCGCTGATGCAGGGCTTCGATGTCACGGGCATGGATCCTTGTGGCGCCGATTTTCTCCACACCGTTACCGAATGCGCCAAACTGGCCTATGCCGACCGCGAGGCCTTTTATGGCGACAGTCCCGATGTCCCGCTCGTAACGCTGCTTTCCGATGGCTACAATACTGTGAGACGGGGGCTGATCGGAGATCGGGCTTCGCTCGAACTGCGTCCGGGACACCCGGAAGGCAGGACGCCGGAGTTCGGATTCTGGCCTGTTACGCAGTTGGATGGTGGCAATGCAAGCGGTGTCGGTGAGCCGACCGTCTCCAATATGGGGGTCGCGAAGGGGGATACCTGTCATATCGATGTCGTGGATGCCCAGGGCAACATGGTGAGTGCCACGCCGTCGGGCGGGTGGCTCCAGTCCGCGCCCGTGATCCCGGAACTCGGTTTTGGCCTTGGCTCTCGTGCCCAGATGTTTTCGCTACGGTTGGGACATTCAAATGTCCTCATGCCGGGTAAACGCCCCCGGACCACCCTGACCCCCAGCTTCGTGCTCAAGGATGGAAAACCATGGATGGCTTTTGGCACGCCGGGTGGCGACCAGCAGGATCAGTGGTCGTTCATCTTTTACATGCGCATGACCCGTTTCGGCATGAACATTCAGGAGGCGATCGATGCCCCGAGCTTTCATAGCGAGCACTGGCCCGGCAGTTTCTGGCCGCATGTCGCGCATCCCGGACGGCTTGTTGTCGAAGGTCGCTTCGGTGCGAATGTCGTGGACGATCTTCGGGGCCGTGGACATGATGTCGTGGTCGGTGGCGACTGGAGCGAAGGTCGACTCTCCGCGGTTCGTCGTGAGGCGGATGGCAGGCTTTACGCAGGGGCCAATCCGCGCGGTATGCAGGGCTATGCGGTTGCCCGTTGAGGTGTCGCAAGCGCCGCAGGGATCTCGCCTCCTTGCGGCGCGACGCGTGAGACGTTTTCCATCAATGTGCGCATCAGGGCTCTGACCGCCCGTGTCGAGCGTCCCGGCACCAGAAGAAATTCCAGTTCTGGCAGCGGAGGCAGTTCGGAGGCTTCCACGGGGACGATGCTGTCGTCGATCAGCAGCGCGGACTGCATGAAGACCCCGTAGCCAGCCCGGACGCCCGCGATCAGCGCGCTCAGATGGTCACTGACGAATGAGAGTTGCCACGCGAGACCTGCCTGGTTCAGGGCCTCGATCGTCCGGCGGCGATTCAGGCTCTCTTTTTCATATGCCACCAGCGGTACGGGCATGCCCGCTTGCAGGTCGAACCCTCTGGCGCCGAGCCAGCGCAGCCGTTCGCGCCACAATACGCATTCGCCTTCGAATACTTCGCTCGACGGCAGGAAGCGTTTTGTGCAGGCGACATCCAGTTCCCCCGACTGCAGGCGGTTGTTGAGTTCCGAACTCAGCCCGACGACCAGGGAGACGTGCACGCTCGGGTACATGGTGCGGAATTCGCGTAGGACTTCGGGCAGGTGGGACAGGACAAGATCGTCCGAGACGCCGAAACGGATATGGCCCGAGAGGAAATCGGGTTCGAATTCGTCGAACGCGGCCTCGCATGCCGCAAGAATCTGCTTGGCATGCGGAACGAGCATCTGCCCGTCCTCCGTCAGCCGCGTGTCCTTTGTGTTGCGCTCCAGCAGGGAGCGGCCGAGTATCTTTTCCAATCTGTTGATATGCTGACTGATCGTCGACTGGCTGACCCCGCGCATATGCGCTGCCGTAGTGAAGTGAAGCGTGTCCGCTACGGCCAGAAAAGACCGGAGCAACTGAGGATCGAGGTCGTGGTCGCGGGACATGCGCAGTCGTCTTTCAGCGTATCCGGTGTATCGGTCGTCAGGGGGCAGTTCCCGTAGCACATTCGCCCCTGGACTTCATATTGCTGATCCGTCTGCGGAGCAGCCAGTATCGAGGAAGCGTCTGACACGTCGTGGCGGTGTTTTATTCGAGACCCTCATCCTCGCTGGTTTCGACCATTCGTACGCCGTCGATTTCGCTTAACCTCTCGACGAGATGCGTTATCGGGCGCTTGCCCCTCACGCGCATGAACAGGGTTACGGTTGGGGAGTGGAAAATGGGTACGACGGGGCTGCCGTCGCGCGTGAGTGGCTCTTCGTCGTTAGAAAGGTGACTGCTTACCCGCACCTGTTCGATCGTGAAGCGGCACTGGGTGCAACGCAGCAAAATCGTACGCAGGAGGCCGCGTCCATCTTCGTAGACCAGGCGCAGGATCGTGTCGTTCTTTCGGTTGATCCGGAGGCGGCTGATGATCTTCGGGAAGCCGAACATGATGACGAAATGGCCGATGGTGGTGGCGATTGCGAGGAGTGGCATGCCCGCGCCGCAGGCCATGCCTAGCGCGGCTGTGAGCCACACCGACGCCGCCGTGGTGAGGCCGCGCACGACATCGCGGCGCATGAAGATGACGCCGCCGCCGATGAAGCCGATGCCGGAGACGATCTGGGCCGCGATGCGCGACGGGTCGACGACGACGGCCTGCGGGCGCAGCACGTCGTCGAAGCCGTATTTGGACACCAGCATGAACAGCGCGGCGGCGACGCCGACCAGCGTGTAGGTGCGCACGCCGGCACTTTTCTGCCGGATTTCGCGCTCGATGCCGATCAGGGCCGACAGGATGAAGGCGAGGGCCAGTTCGCCGAGCTGGAGCCAGCCCTGGCCGTAGAGTGCATTCATGGGACCCTCCCTGCCTGCATTGCCGCTGGTGAGAACGCGGAGGATGGGCATGAAATTCCCCGGCGAGGCGATTTCGGGGAAATCCCGTGTCTGGTGCGGGGCGGGAGATCGTCGTGCGGTCTTGCCGGGGCAGGATGATGGGAGTACCTCGCGGGGAGGCGACTGGCTGCGAGGGACCGATGCATTACGATCTGATCATCCGCAATGGGATTTGCGTGCTGCCCTGGGGCGAGGCGCGGACCGATATCGGCGTGCGTGCGGGGCGGATCGCCAGCCTGTCGGTCAGCATGGCGGACGAGGCGGACGAGGTGATCGACGCCGCGGGGCTGCATGTGCTGCCGGGGCTGATCGACCCGCATGTGCATCTGCGCGATCCGGGCAATGCGGCGGTGGAGAGCATTCCGACCGGCACGCGGGCGGCGGCGCTGGGGGGCGTGACCACTGTGTTCGACATGCCCAATACCGCGCCCTCGATCATCGACGGGGATATGCTGCGCTGGAAGCAGGAATATGCTTCGCGCGAAAGCTGGGTCGATTTTGCGATGTATGTCGGCGCCACGCGCGGGAACACGCCGCGTCTGGGCGAGTATGAACAGTTTGACGGTGTGTGCGCGGTCAAGGTCTTCGCCGGGTCTTCGACCGGCGACCTGATGATCGAGGATGACGAGGGCATTCGCCAGGTGCTGGAGCACGGGCATCGGCGTGTGGCCTTTCATTCCGAGGATGAATATCGCCTTCAGGCGCGCAGGAAACTGCTGACCGAGGGGATGTCTTACGAGAGCCATCCGTTCTGGCGCGACGAGGAATGCGCCTTTCTGGGTACGCGGCGCATCGTGGGGCTGGCGCGGCGCGCGCGGCGGCCGGTGCATATCCTGCACACTTCGACCGCGGAGGAACTGGACTGGCTGGCGGAGCATCGGGATATCGCCACCGTCGAGGTGCTGGTGAACCATCTGACCCAGGTGGCGCCGGACTGTTACGAGACGCTGGGGGCGCTGGCGGTGATGAATCCGCCGATCCGCGACCGGCGGCATTACGAAGCCTCGTGGGAAGCGGTGCGGAGCGGCATGGTGGACACGATCGGCTCGGACCACGCGCCGCATTCCCTGGAAGCGAAGGCGAAGCCCTGGCCCGCCACCCCGGCCGGGCTGACGGGTGTGCAGACCCTGGTGCCGGTGATGCTGGACCATGTGAATGCCGGCCGGCTGTCGCTGGGCCGGATGGTGGACCTGATGGCGGCCGGGCCGGCGCGGGTTTACGGCCTGCAGGCCAAGGGGCGGATCGCCATGGGGTATGATGCCGATTTCACGCTGGTCGATATGGCGGCGAAGCGGCGGATCGCCAATGACTGGATCGCCACCCCGGCCGGCTGGACGCCGTTCGACGGCATGGCGGTGACGGGCTGGCCGATGGCGACGATCGTGCGCGGGCAGGCGGTGATGCGCGAGGATACGATCCTGGGCGCGCCTGTGGGCCGGCTGGCGTGCTTTGCGCCCTGATTTTGACATCTTGTCGGCATAGGCGGCACCGTCCGCGATTTCCGTCATCGTGACGGCGGGACCGTAGTCGAGAAGGATGTGTCTTGCGTGCTATGATATCGGCCCGGTTGTCGGGTTGTGCCGCTGCCCTGTGTCTGACCGTGGCCGTGGCGGGCGGCCCTTCCGTGGCGCGTGCGGCGGATGCCGCGTGGTCCGCGCCGGCCTGCGGGAAGGAGCCGGTGGCGCCTGCCGTCGATTCCAGTTCCGTGGCGAAATACAATGCCAGCGTGGATGCCGTGACGGCGTATGAAAAGGCCGCGCGGACCTATAACGCCTGCGTCAGTTCCGCCGCCGCGCGCGACGAGAGCGCGATCAGCGCCGAGGCCAAGGCGCGGATCGGGCAGGTCCATCAGACCAGCGTGGCCGTGCAGCAGCGGATCGCCGGGCATTTCGCGAAGCTGACGGCCGACCTGAAGGCCGGGGCCGCGCGCTTTTCGCACCCCTGAACGAGCGCGCCGGCCGCGCGCCTGAACCGGGGCGGCCCGTTGCACGCGGGTTTGTTGCCCGCGTGCGCCGGGACCGCTATGGTCCGCGCTTGGAATGACGGGCCATGGTCCGTTTGGGCTGGATGCGGAGAGCGGTTGAGACGTGGCTGACGACATCTTCAGGGAAGTCGACGACGACATGCGCATGGAGCGTCTGCGGCTGATGGCCCGGCGCTATGTCGGCGCGGCAGTGGCCGTGGCGGTGGTGGCTGCCGCCGGTGTGGGGGGCTGGCAGTACCATGCCTGGCGTGGCCGGCAGGATGCCCAGGCATGGGGTGCGACCTATTTCGCGGCGCTGCATCTGGCCGATACCAGCCATATCGCCCCTGGTGAGACCAGTGCGCTGACGCCCCAGCAGAAGGATGCGATGGCGCGTCTGGCGACGCTGGATAACGTGCCTTCCGGATTGCGCACGCTGTCGCGGCTGGAACGCGCGGCGCTGCTGGCCTCCAGCGGCGATACCAAGGGCGCGCTGGCGCTGTGGACGCAGGTGTCCGACGATCAGGCGGCCGACCCGTTGCTGCGCGGGCTGGCGAGCCTGCTGTGGGTGCAGCACCAGATCGACGACGGGGACCCGGCGGTGCTGCGCTCGCGCCTCGCCACGCTGGACGGTGCGGGCAAGCCCTGGCGCGGACTGGCGCAGGAAAGCGAGGCGATGCTGGACCTGCGGCAGGGGCGTGTGGCCGATGCGCGGCGGAAGCTGAGCCAGATCACGACGCAGATCGACGTGCCGGAGGGCCTGCGCAGCCGGGCCGGCGGCATGCTCCAGACGCTGAATGCCGCGCCCTCCTAGACCGTATCCGGCCGGGGTGGGGCGCGGGGATGCGTCTTCTCCGGTCGCTCTCTCTGCTGGCGGTCTCTCTACTGGCGGTGTCGCGCGGACAGTGTTTTCATGCCGTCGGGCGTACCGAGACCGAAATGGCCCCGTTTTCCTTTCGTAGCGCAGGATTTACATGAACAAAGTTCTGACCCGCCGGCATGCGCTTCTTGGTGGCGCGATGGTGCCGGTCCTGGCCGGATGCAGCCTGTTCGATGATGACGACAAGCCACTGATGGCGGGCAAGCGCGTCGATGTTCTGACGACGGGTGCCGGCCTGATGGTCGATCCTGAAGACAAGACGCCGATCGCGCTGCCTGCCCAGACCACGATCAGCGAATGGTTGCAGCCGGGGCGCGTGCCCTCGCATGACGGGGTGAACATGGCCTGGAGCGGCCAGATGCGGCGCGAGTGGTCGCACGGCATCGGGGCCGGGGTGTCGGAACCCGAACTGCTTTCGTACGCGGCGTTGGGCGATAGCGGGCGCGGCGTGTTGCCGGCGACGCCGGTCGTCTCGAACGGGCGGATCTTTGTCGCTGACGCGCAGGGGGTGATCCGGGCCTTCGAATGGCCGCGCATGCGCCAGATCTGGCAGTTTACGCCCAAGCCGAAGAAGATGCGCTCCAGCAATCTCGGCGGCGGGATCAGCATTGTCGGCGACACGCTCTATATCGTCGATGGCGTAGGGCAGGTGCTGGCGGTCGAGGCCGCGACCGGCACGGTGAAATGGCGGGTCGATATCGACACGCCGGGTCGCTCGGCGCCGACGGTGGTGGATGGCCGGCTGTTTTTCGGCACGATCGACGAGCGCCTGATGGCGCTGGACGCGGCGACGGGGAAGGTGCTGTGGACCTATACCGCCACCGAGGCCGTGACCGTGATCTTCGGCCAGCCCGCGCCCGCCGTGGTGGGGGATGTGGTGGTGGCCGGGTTCGGCTCGGGCGATCTGGTCGCGCTGCGGGTGGCGAGTGGCGAGGTGGTGTGGAGCGACACGCTGGGCAGCACCAATGGCCAGGAATCGACGGTCGATTTCTCCTGCGTGCGCGGGATGCCGGTGATTGTGGACAACACGGTCTATGCCATCAGCGCCGGGTCGGTGATGGTGGCGGTCGATCTGCGGTCGGGCCGCCGGCTGTGGGAACGCACCGTGGCCGGGCAGGACACGATGCTGGTGATCGATAACTGGGTCTATGTCATTTCCCTGGACCAGCAGCTTGCCTGCCTCGATCGGGTGAACGGCCATGTGCGCTGGATCACCCAGTTGCGGCGCTATCGTCGGGTCGAGGCGCAGAAGGATGGCGTGACCTGGACCGGGCCGATCATGGCCGGGGGCAAGCTGGTGTGCATCAGCACCATACCCGAGACCGGTTATGCGACGGTCGACCCCGCGACCGGGGCGCTGCTGACGATCGGCAAGCTGCCGGGGGTTGCCACGGTGGCACCGATCGTGGTGGATGGCCGGCTGCTGATCGTGACCGATGACGGCAAGCTGAACGCCTATAGCTGACGCTGTGGCCGACGCTGCAACGGAGTCTGATCGCCTTGGGTCGCTGCGATCCGAGGCGTGAATCGGGCTCTGAAACGATGTAAAGAGAGAGCGGGATGCGCCAGCATGGGCGAACGCATCGTTGCTCCAGGGACAGTTTCATATCTTGGCCAAGCTTCCTTCCGTTCCGACCGGGGATGACCTGCCGATCGTCGCGATCGCCGGGCGTCCGAATGTCGGCAAGTCCACCCTGTTCAACCGCCTCGTGGGGCGGCGGCAGGCGCTTGTCGCCGACACGCCGGGCGTGACCCGCGACCGCAAGGAAGCCGAGGCCACCGTGCGCGGGCGGCGGGTGCGGCTGATCGATACCGCCGGGCTGGAGGAGGCCGCGCCCGATACGCTGTACGGGCGGATGCGCGCTTCGTCGGAAGCGGCGGTGGCGCAGGCGGATCTGGTGCTGTTCTGCATCGATGCGCGCGCGGGCATTACGCCGGCGGACGAGCATTTCGCCGCCTGGATCCGCCGCCAGGGGCGGCCGGTGCTGCTGGTGGCGAACAAGGCCGAGGGGCGCCAGGGTGCGGCTGCCGCGATGGAGGCGTTCGCGCTGGGGCTGGGAACGCCGCTGGCGATTTCCGCCGAGCATGGCGAGGGCCTGTCGGAACTGATGGGCGAGATCGCGGACCGCATGCCGCCCGAGGTGCCGCCGGAGCCGGTGGAGCCCGTGGCCTATGGCGAGGACGGCGAGGAACTGGACGAGCGGCCGCCCGGCCCGCTGCGGCTGGCGATCGTCGGCCGGCCCAATGCCGGCAAATCGACCCTGCTGAACCGCCTGCTGGGCGAGGAACGGATGATCACCGGGCCGGAGCCCGGCCTGACCCGCGATTCCGTCACCGTGCTGCTGCATGACGAGCAGGGGCCGATCCAGCTTGTCGATACCGCCGGGCTGCGGCGCCGGGCGCGGGTGGAGGACGGGCTGGAGAAGATGTCCACCTCCGCCACCATCGAGGCGCTGAAGATGGCCGAAGTGGTGGTGCTGGCGCTGGATGCCACGCTGGGGGTGCATGAGCAGGACCTTCAGATCGCGCGCCTGATCGAGCGCGAAGGGCGCTGCTGCGTGCTGGCGCTGAACAAGTGGGATGCGGTGGAAGACCGGATTGCCACCAGGCAGGCGATTTCGGACCGGATCGAGACCTCGCTGGCGCAGATGCGCGGGATTCCGGTGGTGTCGTTCTCGGCGCTGACGGGGGCCAATGTGCACAAGTTGCTGCCGGTGGTGCGGCGGGCGCATGAGGTGTGGAACAAGCGCATTCCCACCGGCGCGCTGAACCGCTGGTTCGAGATGATGCTGGAGCGGCACAGCCCGCCGCTGGTGAGCGGGCGCCGGCTGAAGCTGCGCTACATGACGCAGGCGAAGGCCCGGCCGCCGACCTTCATCCTGTTCGGCACCCGTGCCGAACTGCTGCCCGAGGATTACCAGCGCTATCTGGTGAACGGCCTGCGTGAGGCATTCGACCTGCCCGGCACGCCGATCCGGCTGTTGCTGCGCGGGACGCGCAACCCGTACGCCGAAGGGGGCGCCTGACCGCGCGGGTTTCCCCCGCCCTGCTGAGCGGGGGCTTTGGCGTGACCTCGCCGCGCGGGTCAGGCGAGGGTGTCGATAATCTGCCTGACGGTGCCCACCATGTCGCGCAGTTGCTGCGGCGTGGAGATGAAGGGCGGCCCGAACGATACCGTGTCGCCGGTGCAGCGCAGCAGAAGTCCGTGTTTCAGGCCCTGTTCGAACAGGGCCGTGCCGCGGGCGCCGGGTGCGTCGGGTGCCGGTACGAGGTCGATCGCCGCCGTCAGGCCGATATTGCGCACGTCGGCGACGCCCGGCCGACCGTCGAGCGTGTGGATGGCGTCTTCCAGCACCGGCTCCAGGCTGCGGACCCTGGCGATGAGGGAATCCTGCTCCATCGCGTCCAGCACCGCGTGGCCGACCGCCGCCGCCAGCGGATGGCCGGAATAGGTATAGCCGTGAGCGAACTCGATGGCGTTTTCCGGGCCGGTCATGAAGGTTTCGTAGATCGCGTCGGTGACGATGACGCCGCCCATCGGGACCACGCCGTTGGTCACCGCCTTGGCGAAGGTGATCATGTCCGGTTTGACGTTGAAGCGCTGGGCGGCGAAATTCTCGCCCAGTCGCCCGAAGCCGGTGATGACTTCATCGAAGATCAGCAGGATGCCGTGACGGGTACAGATCTGCCGCAGGCGTTCCAGATAGCCCACCGGAGGAACCAGCACCCCGGTCGAGCCCTGGACGGGTTCGACGATTACGGCGGCGATGGTCGAGGCGTCGTGCAGGGCGACCAGGCGTTCGAGGTCCTCGGCGCGTTCCATGCCCCATGTCGGCTGGCCCTTCGAGAAGGCCATGTGCGCCGGATCGTGGGTGTGGCGCAGATGGTCGACGCCGTTGAGCATCGCGGTGGCGAACATCCTGCGGTTGGGTACGATGCCGCCGACCGACATGCCGCCGAACCCCACGCCATGATAGCCGCGTTCGCGCCCGATCATGCGGAAACGGCCGCCTGCGTCGCGCAGGCGGTGGTAGCCCAGTGCGATCTTGAGCGCGGTATCGACCGATTCCGAGCCTGAATTGGCGAAGAAGACGTGATTGAGCCCATCGGGGGCGAGGTTGGCAATGCGTTCGGCGAGCCGCACCGTGACCGGGTTGGTCATCTGGAAAGCCGTGCAGTAATCGAGCGTTTCGGCCTGCCGCTTCAGGGCTTCGACGATTCCGGGGTGGGCGTGGCCCAGCGGCGTGCACCACAGGCCCGACAGCGTGTCGAACAGGGCATGACCATCCTGGGTATGGTAATATGGCCCGGCCGCAGACGCGATGATGCGTCCGGCGGGGTTCGCGCGGACCCGCCTGTTCGCGGTGAAGGGCATCCAGTAGGTGCCGTTGGCGAGTGTCTGTTCGCAGTCGAATGTGTTTGTGCGGTCGTTCATCGTGAGGTTCTTCCGTCGGTCGGTCTGGCGGTCAGGATTGCGCGGCGTCCGGTTGCACGGCGAGTTGCAGGAGCAGGCCGGCGAGAAGTCTGGCGCGCGGCAGCAGGCTGCCGACCAGGAGATGCTCGTCGAGCGTGTGGATGCCGCTGCCGAGGACACCCAGCCCGTCGAGCGTGGGAATGCCCATCGCGCCCGTGAAATTGCCGTCCGATCCGCCGAATCCGCTCTCGGCGGCGGTTGCGAGGCCGAGCGCGTCGCAGATTGCCTGGGCGTGTGCGACCAGTTGGCGGCAGCCTTCTCCCGGCGTCCAGAGGGGGCGCATGACGGTGGGTGTGATGGTGAGCGCCACGTCCGGCGAGGACGGCTGGAGCGCCAGAAGGCGCGCGATGCCGGCCTGACGCTCTTCTTCCGTCCGGGCACCGCTCATCAATATCCGGGCGTCGCAGGTGGTGGCGACGCAGTTTGCCCACTCGCCGCCCTGGATGACGCCGACGGAATAGGTGCAGCTTTCCGAAGGCTCTGTTGTCGTTAGGTGTTGAGGCAGGCTGGCTGGGTGCAAGCGATAAGGATAGAAGGGGGAGCGAGGGCGTTTTGGAGCGCCTCGATCATGCGGCGCCATCCGAGATAGGTTGCGAGATATTTTGTAGCGACGCCTCTGAAGCGGCGCATCCAGTCCTTGAGCCTACTGTCATAGGCATTGACGTTCTGGAG
>NZ_JABEQN010000019.1 GCF_014174165.1 Gluconacetobacter dulcium
CCCATGCCCCGGTCGTTTCGCGTCGTTCTTCAGCTCGGTCGTCATCGTAACACCTCCGCACGTGTCTCACGTGCTTATCGGGTGTCTCAAAAAAACGGGAGGCGGGAGAGTTTCAACTCCTAGAGTCATATCCGTTCACACTGGTTCACGGATATGGCTCTAGATTATTGATTTTTCGAGCATCTTTATCCAACCAGATGGGTCCATCTGGTCGGATGATGCTCTAGAGCATTTCCACCGAAAACCGGTTCGGTGGAAATGTTCTAGTTTATTGTTTTTACGAGCATCTTCACCTGTTTGAATGCACGCATTCAAACAGGATCTGCTCTAGAGGGGTCGTATCGCTTCGAAATGTTTCCGCATCGGGAAAGGACTGGACTATTCAGTTTGATCCTATTTTGAGTAATGGCGTAAGAAAAATGAAGTTTGATTTTAATGGAGCATTTCTGTGATAAATTACAAAACTAACTTCGACGATTTTATGCTTAGTATAAATACTGAAAATGGACTTGGTATATGGTGGGCATTGGGTCTTCGCAATGAAAAAACAATGACAACACGGGAGAAATTTTTAAAATTGAAAGAATTTTTTGAGTATGCGATTGTTCATAATCGGATTATCGAATATGATTTGGAAAAAAAGAGACCTATATTTTCCGGCGATGATCCAGATGTTGTTTTCGATCGGATTTTCGCAGATTTTCCGCTGGATCAATTGCCGGAATATGATGGTGATAACGATAATAGATTCTTTGCTTACATGGCGGTGAAATTTAATGGCTGGGCTGTTCTCAATGAGGGAACAACGCTTTGTCTTCCTGATTGACTTGCGGGTGTCGAGTATAAAGAACCGAGCATTGCACGAGCCTGCGAGACGATCAGGAATGACATGCCTGGTCAGCTTTGGGCAGTTGCGAATGGTTGTTGGACGACATTTTCGTCGGTCGGAAAAATTCTTGATAGGTTGATGTCCAGGACAAAGAATCAATGGCCCAGCCTTCCGGCGACGGTGGCTGTGATGGTGACGCCCACCGGGCGAAGCCATTGCCGCCGCTTCTCTATTTATAAGATAAAAACAGACTTGAGGGATTTTACTCTCAGAAACATAATCAAATCCGCATGAGACTGGACGATTGATTTGTCAAAAAATCATCAAACAGTATAAATAAATTATAGTTTTCATTTTATAGGGATAATTTATAGATATGTTAAAAGAATTTTCAGATGAATTGGAGTGTGTTGCTGGTTTGTCCGTGTATTCCATATGGAAAAACATAAACAAAAACGATAATGAGGATTTGATTACGGAAGAGGGCATAACGAACCTTATTGATTTTTTTGAATTTGCAATATCAAAGAACGTGATAGTCGAATATGATGAAAAAAAAGAATTGCCAATTTTCTCGGAAGATTCTCCAAGAGTGGTCGCTGAAAGAATATTTTGTGATATATGGAAAAAGAATCCTGGTATTCCACAGGTGAATCCAACAGATAGTGATGATTTTATTGCTTACCTTGTCTATAAAACGGGTTGGGCAACTTTGGTTCATGGAACAGCTATTGTTCCTCCCCAGATATAAAATACGTTCAGAGCTTGAATCAGAAAGCGGTTTGATTGATTTTCGGCAGAACTCTGCGGATATGAGCGATCATCAGCCGTGCGTGGGCCGAGGAAATTATTGCCTCGACATCTCTCGTGAGGCGGCAACAGCGTCCGAGCCATGCGAAGCTGTGCTCCACGATCCAGCGTTTTGGCAGGACGACAAAGCCTTCTGCCCGATCGCTGCGCTTGATGATCTCGATCGTCCACCTGGAGGGATCGAAGAACCGTTGATTGATGTGTCCGGCTTATGATTTCAGGTTTTTGTCGTTCTGATTGACGGTTTACGGGGTGACTTTCGATCTGTGTTTTGCGCAGATCGGGCGCTGTGCCATTGGGAATGGCTACGCGCTCGCGTTCAACCTCTCGAGGAAGCGGAAGCGGCGCATGGTGTTGACGATATTGGCCAGCCCGATCTTCATGGTGGCCCGGGTGATACCCACGGTCCGGACGAACAAACCCATCTGCGATAGTCGGGGAAAACGCTTCGAGCTGATCGCCCAGCCCGCTTGACCGGGCACGGCGCTCGTCAACATCAAAGAAACCCGCCTGCTTCATGAGCCATTCCCCCAATCATCACAAAAGGGATGGAATCACAGCCAACAGTTCAGAACCAGGGTTTTTCGAACCCTCCCGCTGAGCTGTCAGTTAATTTATTGCACGCTTGGCAATTCCATTTCTCCCTGGAAAGTCTGGCGCCAGATTGCGCGGAACCGCCAGTTTGAGCCACAGGCGTAATAGTTTGCGACGATGCTCCACATTTTTATCATCGATAAACCCCGTCCGGGAATGAAGGACAGCGTAGTTGTTTGCAAACTGCATGTCCCCCGGTTCCAAAATCATCTCGAGCCGCAGGTCAGGCTCATCCAGAATTGCATCGAAAATATCACAGGCTCGGCGTTCGACGCGTGAGAGGGGGAGGCCACGCAGGTCATGCCCCAGTTCAATATACTGGCGCATGTAACGGCAGCTCAGCTTGCCGTCATGAAAAGAAAAAATGGGGGACAGGCTGGGTTGCGCCTCGCCCAGATGAGCAAAATAAAGCGGGCGATAAAACAGGGCCAGGAACTCCGGATAGTCTTCCATGATCCGGTTATAGATCGTGGCAACGCTGATCAGACTGCTGGCCCCGCCTTCGTGTGCCTTGCGCAGGCTCAGGAGGCCGACCACATCAGACAGGTCGGAATGATAGGGCAGATGGGCATTAGTCTGGTAAACCCGGGTTTTGGGGTCGTTCAGGTCTCCTGTATTGATGACTTCCGCCAGTAATTCGCCCTTTTCGTTCTGGCTGACCGGTGTACCCATATGCAGGCCCAATCCGTAATACAGGAGCGCCATATCCTGTTCCGTATAACGTGTTACCGGCAGGCCACGTAGAACCAGAAAGCCTCTTCCATTCTGGAGTTCGGCAATAAAATCCTCAATTTCGGACTGCACCGTCTTCAAGGAAAAATTTTCCGTTGTCAGGTCCAGAATACCCAGACCCGCGGACTTGGCCGATGCAAGGGCTGTGTCCAGCGCTTCAAGCATGGCGGGAGAGAGGGGCCGCAACCATTGATTGCCAGCCTGCAAGGCAGCCCCTTTCCATGCTTCCGGTCCGGTAATCCTGTCTTTGAGAACGAAAGTCATCATTAGCCCCTATTCAAACAGCCTGCTCTATGGCGAAAAATGTGACATAATTCGAAAACCTATTTCCAATCGCCATTTTTATGATTCCATAATAAGGATATCTTATAATGAGCACCGATCTGAACCTCCTGCATGTGTTCGACATGCTCATGATCGAACGGCATGTAGGGCGAGCAGCGCGGCGCCTTAATCGCTCGCAGCCGGCTGTCAGCCAGGCTCTGGCCAGGTTGCGCGACTGTTTCGGGGACCCGCTGTTCGTGCGTGGCGCGGGAGTGCTTGTTCCAACCCCGCGGGCGCAACAGATCTGGGCCGATTGTCATGAGCCATTGCGATATTTGCAGGAGGTGTTCGCGCCACCGCCCTTCGAACCGTCCCGCACACGTCTGCGCATGACTTTCGGGGCGGCCGAGGACGTGGAACAACTCCTGCTGCCCGGTATTGTCGATGTTATAAGCTCTCAGGTCGCAGAGGCGCACTTCGAAATCCAGCCCACGGACTGGCAATCGGTGAACGACGATCTGCTGCGCGGAAAATTCGATATGGCCTTCACGATTTCTGGCGACAGCCCGCCAGAGATCCAGCGTGAAATCCTGATGAAAACAGGCTTTTCCTGTATGTATGATCCATCCATGATGACACCGCCATCAGTCATCTTGCCTTGGTATCTGGATATTGAGCATGTGATTGTTGCATTTTCAGATAATCGACCGTCTTTCATTAGCGATTATTTCAAAATGATCAATCGTGTGCGGCGCTGCCTTGTGTCAACCCGGTCTATTCTATCCACTGCCGATTATGTACGGGGGACAAGGGCCGTCGCGACATTGCCCTCACCTATTGCCAGTCTTCTTGCGCGCCGTCATGGGCTTGCAACATTCCCGCTGCCATTTGATGCGATCAGTATCGATTATTCCATGCTATGGTCTCGTAAACGCGGCCATGACCCTGTGATGTTCTGGCTTGCGGCACAAATTCGTGGCTGGGCAAAGGCCCAAACCGGGTCTGATATTTCACCCGTTTAAAAGCAGGTTGTTTTTATAGGGTGTTATTGGCCTGGCATGATAATCCGCTTCTTATGAGACCGACTGCGCTCGGTGCTTCAGAGCCAGCCAGGCAATCGGTAAGATCGGGGCGGTAGAGGGCCAGTCCATGAGCGGTGTCCCGTGCCTGTGCCCGTGTCGTCGGGGTTTGACCGTTATTGCTGATATGCGGTTTTCGATCCGGAACGATCCTGCTATGCAATTATTGCCTTTTGATCAATCTTTGGGGCTGTTTCCATTGTCTTTAAGCAACATAATCCGGTCTGAAAACGGCGACGAGTTCATCGGGCGGAAGACCAGTAAGTGTCTGTTCGCCGGTGCTGCCCTCGTGTTCAGTATGGCGGGCCATGCGTGGGCGGCCTCCGCAGGCGACCGCCAGGCGGTGGAGGCGTCGCTGGCTCTGGCGGAAAAGGCGATTGCGTTGCGCTCGGTCGTCGGGCCGGGGAACCAGACGCCGCAGGTGGCGCAATTGTTTCGGGATGCGCTGGTCGCGGGTGGGTTTTCCGCTTCCGATATTGCGATCACGCCTTACAGGGACACCGCTTATCTGATCGCGCGGTGGCCGGGGCGTGATCCGTCGCTGAAGCCGCTGGTGATTTCGGGGCATATGGATGTCGTCGAGGCCAAGGCCGAGGATTGGACGCATGATCCCTTTACGCCGAAAATGGAGAAGGGCTTTCTGCTGGGGCGCGGCGCCACGGACATGAAGCTGGATGATGCGATTGCGATCGAGACGCTGGTCGGGTTGAAGTGCGCGGGATACCGGCCCCGGCGCGACATCATCATCGCGTTTTCCGGCGACGAGGAAACCGCGATGGCGACGGGGGCCATCATCGCGGAGAAGCTGGCCGGCGCCGAACTGGTGCTGAATGTGGATGGGGCGAACGGCGTCATCGACGAGAAAACGGGCACGCCCGATTATTTCGCCTGGGAGGGCGGGGAGAAGACCTATGCCGATTATCGGCTGGTCGTGACCAATCCGGGTGGCCATTCTTCCGAACCGCGTCCTTTGAATGCGATTGCCGAGATGGCGGAAGATATCTTGCGCATTCAGCATTATCGCTTCCGGCCGGAAATCAATGATTTGAGCCGGGGGTATTTTCTGGGTGCGGCGCAATGGGAGGCCGCGCCGATCGCGGCGGCGATGCGGGCCTTCGCGGCCGAGCCGACGGACGAGGCCGCGATCGAAACCCTGTCGGCCGATCCGTCTTTCGTCGGGCGGATCGGCACCACCTGCGTGGTGACCGAAATCAATGGCGGCCACGCCCTCAACGCGCTGCCGCAGCGGGTGACGGCCAATGTGAATTGCCGGATCTTTCCCGGACATTCGCGCGCGGAGATTCTGGGCGAACTGAAGCAGGCGGCGGCCGATCCCGCCATGACCATCACGGATGTGACGGAAGGGTCGGTCGAGACGCCGGCTTCGCCCATGCGGGCCGATGTCGTGGGTGCCATCGAGCATGCCGTGCATGGTGTCTATCCGCGCGTGGCCGTTTTTCCTTCGTTGGGCTCTGGGGCCAGCGACAGCATGTGGTTCCGGTCCCATGGGGTACCGAGTTACGCCGTGAGCCCGCTGTTCATCCGCAATTCGGATTCGTTCATGCATGGGCTGAACGAGCGGACGCCGGTGGCGAGCGTGGGGCCGGCACTCGATATCCTGACGGCGATGGTGACGGAGCTTTCGCATTAGAGCGTCATCCGACCGGATGGACTCGTCTGGACGGATAAAGATGCGTTAAAAATCAATAGTCTAGAGCCGTATCCGTGAACCGGTGTGAACGGATATGGCTCCAGGTGCGGCCAGACGGGTGGGAGCGTGGCAGGATGAAAAGGCTTTTTCTGACTGCCGCCTGTCTTGTGCTGACGGCCGCGGCCCCGCCGCCGATGCAGGGGGAGCGTCTGGAGGCAGGTGCGACGTATTTTGTGCTGAAGATGGACGGTCAGGAAAACGGCCGTCTCTGGCGGGTTCTTCGGAAGACGGAACTGAACGGTCGGCGGGTCTGGGATATCGTATTGCATCTGAAACTGGTCGGCCGCGAGGTGCGCGAGCATTATGTGGTGGATCGCGCCAGTCTGCTGCCGATCATGATGGATGGTACGCGCGGACGCGACAGGAGCGACAGGAACTGGGAGAGTATCCGGCTGCGCTACGATGCCCGGCGGATATGGGGGACAAGGGAAAGTTCCTCCGGTAGCAAGAGGATTTCCGTCGCGCTGAACGGGCCGACCTGGGATGGGCATCTTTTGGGGGTGATGCTCGCGGCGTTGCCGCTGGCCGAAGGTGGCCGCTACACGTTGCCGACATGGCAGTACGATGGAGGAAAGAAACAAATCACCGCAGAGGTGGTCGGGGATATCGTGGCCTCGTACGATGGCAAGCCGGCCTGGCTGGTGGAGGCTGGCGATGATCCATCGGACAGGGTTCGTTATGAAATCGCCAGATCGCCGCGCGCTGAAAGAGGATACAAAGAGGATCTGCACGCGCCGGGATGTGTGACGATATGGGAAACGAGCGAGGCGGTTCTGCATGTCTCCCGGTTGGAGACGGGGCGCTGATGCGGGGAACGGGTCTGTGCAATCGTGGGCACATGCTGGGTTTCGGGGTGGCTGTACTGGGGTCCGTCCTGCTTGCGCATGCGTTCGATTTCTTTGCGCATGAATATGCGCATTCCTTTGTGGCGTGGGGATTGGGGTGGAAAGGCGATCCGTTGGCCTTGCATTACGGGACGGCCGCCATCGACAATATTCTCCTTCAGCAGCAGATCGACGAAAATGTCGATTATGCGCCGATCTTCGCGAGCGGGAGGGGCTGGCAGGCCGCGCTGATCGCTGCGGCGGGGCCTCTGCTGGCCAATGGCGGCACGGCCCTGATCTGTCATCGTCTGATTGGGCGTGTGGCGGCGCCGATCGTCTTGTGGGGGCTGGTGTGGGTCGATGCGTTTTCGACCTTCAATGTCTGGAGCTATGCCCCGCTTCGGGTTCTGACCAGTCATGGTGATATGGCGCTGCTGGCCAGGGGGTTGGGGATTTCGGTCTGGGGTCTGTTTCCGTTTGTCAGCGCGTTCGCGGTCTGGCTTGTCTGGCGCTTTGCCTGCCGCGCGTTGCCGGTGGCGCAGGCGCGGCTTTTTCCCGTGGATCGGCAGAAGATTTTCAGCATGACGGTTCTGGCCGTCAGCCTCGGGTTCTTTTCCATTCCCGGCTTTCTGGGCGGTTATGGGCCTTTCTGTGCCGTATTGGGTATGGTCAGCGTCTTTATGGTGTTGCCGGTGCTGCTGGCGGCCCAGCAGGAGCCTGCTGGCGGTTGAATGGGCGGTTTCCGCGATAAATTGTGATTGAAGGCGGGATTATTCGAAACCGACGGGGCGGCTGAGCAGGCGGTCGCGGGCTTCGGGCAGGTCGATGTCGCCGGCCAGGAGCAGCGAGACGGTTTCGATGACCGGGACCGTGATGCCGTGGGCCCGGGCCAGGGTGAGGATGGCCGGGGCGGTGGCGACGCCTTCGGCGACGGTGGTGCGGCTGCCCAGGATTTCGGCCAGTGATTCGCCGCGTCCGAGGGCCAGGCCGAGGCTGAAATTGCGTGATGACGGGCCGGTGCACGTCAGGATCAGGTCGCCGACGCCGGCCAGGCCCGACAGGGTGGCGGCGCGGCCGCCCAGCCCCAGTGCCAGACGGCCCAGTTCGGCGAGGCCGCGCGTCATCAGCGAAGCGCGGGCGTTTTCGCCCAGGCCCGCGCCGATGGTGGCGCCGGCGGCGATGGCGATGACGTTCTTGGCGGCGCCGCCGACCTGCACGCCGATGGCGTCGTCGCTGGCATAGAGGCGGAAGGTCGCGGTGGTCAGGTGATCGGCCAGGGTGCGGGCCAGCGACAGGTCGGCGCAGGCCAGCACGGCGGCGGTGGGCAGGCCCTGGGCCACTTCATGTGCGAAATTGGGGCCGGAAAGGACGGCGCGCGGTAGGTCTGGGTGACGGTCGGCGATGATCTGCAATGGCAGGGCCAGCGTGTCGCGCTCCACGCCCTTGCAACAGGCGATCATCGGGCCGGCGGCGGGCATCTGCGCCAGTACGGCGCGGAGATGCTGCATCGGGACGGCCAGCAGCACGGCGTCGGCCCGGGTGGGCATCGCGCGGGTGACGGTGATCGTCTCGGGCAGCGTGATCTGTGGCAGGCGGGGCAGGGTGCGGGCGTCGGTCAGGGTTTCGGGGTTCCGCGCCCACAGATGGACCCGTGCCCCAGCGCGCGCGGCCTGGGTGGCCAGGGCGATGCCCCAGGCGCCGGCGCCGATGACGGCGATGTGTGCGGCCATGCGCCTATTCCTCCACGATGCGCGTGACGGTGGCTTCTCCCGTGCCGTCGGGAGAGAGATGGGTCAGCGCGCGCAGGGCGGGAAGGGCGGCTTCGACGAAGCCGAAGGGGGGGTTGATCACTACCAGTCCGCAGCCGTTGAGGCGCGTGGGGTCGAGCGGCGGGCGCAGGGTGAGTTCCAGCGCCACGATGTCGCGCATTCCCGAATCGCGCAGCGAATCGAGGAAGGCGCGCACGGGGGCGCGGTGCTTGATCGGATACCAGCCGGCCAGGATGCCGGTGGCGAAGCGCCGGTGCGCCGCCTTCAGCCCTTCGGCCAGGCGGGTGAATTCGTCGGGCTGCTCGAAGGGCGGGTCGATCAGGATCAGGCCGCGCCTGGCCTCGCGCGGGGGGAGAAGGGCGGGCAGGGCGGCGTAGCCGTCGCGGGCGTGGACCGAGACCTGGCTGTTGCCGGCGAACAGGGCGCGCAGGGCTTGGCTGTCTTCGGGGTGCAGTTCGCAGCAGACCAGCCGGTCCTGCGGGCGCAGCATCATCGCCGCGATCAGGGGGGAGCCCGGATAGATGTCCGGCGCGCCGGCCCGGCGGACCAGATCGAGATAGGCGGGGGGCAGGTCGGCCGGCGGGGCGTGCAGCAGGCGGCCGATCCCGCCTTGCCATTCCAGGGTGCGGGTGGCCTGCGTGCCGCCCAGATCGTAGCGTCCGATGCCGGCGTGGGTGTCCAGCACCGAAAAGGCCGCCGGTTTGCGGGCCAATGCCTGGAGCAGCAGCACCAGCAATGCGTGCTTCATGCAGTCGGCGAAATTGCCGGCGTGGAAGGCGTGGCGGTAATTCATGCGGCGGTGGCGTCCAGGCGTGCCGCCATCTGATCCAGTGGCCAGCGGGGGCGGGGGAGGAGGTCCAGCTCGTCCAATGGCGGCAGGCCGAGGGCGTGGCGGGCGCGCAGGGTCTCGATGGCGGCCCAGCCGACCATGACGGCGTTGTCGGTGCACAGGCGCAGCGGCGGCGCGGCGAAGGGCAGGCCGCGTGTCTGGGCCAGCGTGTCGAGGCGGGCGCGCAGGGCGCCGTTGGCCGCGACGCCGCCGGCTGCGACCAGCAGCGTGGCGTCCGGCATCATGTCCAGTGCGTGGGCCACGCGGTCGCCCACGATATCGGCCACCGCGTTCTGGAAGCTGGCGGCGATGCCGGCGGCGACCGGGCGGGGCAGGGCGTCCATCGCGTAGGGCGCCAGTTTCTGCGCCACGGCGGTCTTCAGGCCGGAGAACGAGAAATCGCAGCCCGGCCGGCCGTGGAGGGGGCGGGGCAGCGGCCAGGGCGTGGGATCGCCCTCGCGCGCCAGGGCTTCGACCGCCGGGCCGCCGGGCCAGCCGAGGCCGAGCATCTTGGCGACCTTGTCGAAAGCCTCGCCGGCCGCGTCGTCGATCGTGCCGCCGAGTTTGCGGTAGCGGCCCACGCCCTCGACGGCGATGCACTGGCAATGGCCGCCGGAGACCAGCAGCAGCAGGTAGGGAAAGCGGGCGCCGCCGGGCACCAGGCCGGGCAGGCGCGCGGTAAGGGCGTGGGCCTCGATATGGTTGACCGCGATGAAGGGGCGGCCCAGCGCCACCGCGAGCCCCTTGCCGACGCCCGCGCCCACGATCAGCCCGCCGATCAGGCCGGGGCCGGTGCTGGCGGCGACGGCGCCCAGGGCCTCGGCCGGCAGGGCCGCCGCGTCGAGCGTCTGGCGCACCAGGCCGGGCAGGGCCGCCAGATGCGCGCGGGCCGCGATTTCCGGCACCACGCCGCCGAAGGGGATGTGACCGGACTGCGACAGCACGATTTCGGCCAGGATGGTGCCGTCGGGGGCCAGGATGGCGCAGGCGGTGTCGTCGCACGACGATTCGATCGCCAGAATAGGCGCTTGGACCGCAGATTCGGCCGGCGCCGGGGCGCCGAGGGAAGGTGAAGACATGATCATTGCATAAAAGACAGTTCCGTCGGGCGTTATGTCATCTTTTCTTTGGGGCGTCGCGGGAATAGAGACAGCAAATGGTTTTCGTTCCGCCCTCCGTCTCCGACCGGCCGACCGCCCAGGCATCGGCATTGCAAAAGATCGCGGCCGAGGCCGCCGCGCGCCAGAAGCAGGGTGTATTGCGCCCCGCCCTGCCGCATCGTCGGCAATTGCCGCTGCGTGTCGGCACGCGGGCGTCGCCGCTGGCGCTGGTGCAGACGCGGGCCTTTCTGACGATGCTGACGCGCTTCTGCCCCGTGCTGCGCGACATGGGGGCGTTTCAGGAGCATCAGATCAACACTACCGGCGATCAGGTCCAGAACCGCCGGCTGGCGGAGATTGGCGGCAAGGGGCTGTTCGCCAAGGAAATCCATGATGCGCTGTCGGACGGGCGGATCGATTTCGCGGTCCATAGCCTGAAGGACCTGGAAACCACGCTGCCGCCCGGCCTGGTGCTGGCCTGCACCCTGCGGCGCGAGGATGCGCGCGATGTGCTGATCCTGCGGCCGGGGGCCGTGCAGCCGGATCAGGTCGATCCGGCGGCGCCTTTCGACAGTCTGCCGCGGGGCGCGCTGGTCGGCTGCGCGTCGGTGCGGCGGCAGGCGCAGATGCTGCATGACCGGCCCGACCTGCGCTTCGGCCTGCTGCGCGGCAATGTGCAGACGCGGCTGGACAAGCTGGCGGCGGGGCAGTGCGAGGCCACCCTGCTGGCGCTGGCGGGGCTGCGGCGGCTGGGCATGGGGGATCGGGCGGATATCATTCTCGACCCCGAGATCATGGTGCCGGCGGCGGGCCAGGGGATCGTGGGCGTGACGGTGCGCGAGAGCGATATCGAATTGCGCGAACTGCTGTCGGCGATCGAGGATTACGAGGCGCGGGCCGTGTCCACCGCCGAGCGCGCGTTGCTGGCGGAACTGGATGGATCGTGCCGTACGCCGATCGGCGGGTATGCCCGGCTGATCGATGATGCGCAGGGCGGCGGGCCGATGTTGCGCCTGACCGGGCTGGTGGCGCGGGAGGATGGGTCGTTCCTGCTGCGGCGCGTCGTGACCGGTGCGCCGGCCGATGCCGAGCGGATGGGGCGCGAACTGGGCCACAGCCTGCGGGCCGACAGCCCCGCGGATATTTTTGCGCCCTGATCGGGTGGGCGCTTCGCCCTCGGGCGGGGCGCGACCGGCGGTGCTGGTGACCCGGCCGGAGCCGGGGTTGAGTGAGACCATGGCGGCCGTGACGGCGCTGGGCTGGCACGCGGTGGCCCTGCCGGCGCTGCGGGCCGAGCCGATTGTGCATGGGCCGTTGCCGGTGCGCGGCGTGCAGGCGATTCTCGTGACGAGTGGGCAGGCGGTGACCGCGCTGGCGGGGCAGGTGCCGGCGGACATGCCGATTCTGGCGGTGGGTGCGGCGACGGCGCGGCGTGCGCGGGCGGCTGGATTCGTGCGGGTGACGGCGGCGGATGGGACGGCCGATGCGCTGGCCGATCTGGTGCGGGCGGAGTGGCCGCCTGCCGGTGGCGTGCTGCTGCTGGCGACGGCGCCGGGATATGGGCTGGATCTGGCGGACGCCTTGCGGCGTGGCGGTTTCAGGGTCGCGCGGCGGTGCGTCTATCGCATTCGCTCCGGGATGCCGTCCCCGGAGGGGCTGCGGGCGCTGATCGGCGGCGGTGGGGTGGCGGCGGCGTTGTTCTTCTCGGCCGAGACGGCGCGCCAGTTCCTGCGGCATCTGCCGCGCGATGTGCGGGAGAAGTTGCGCGAGGCGCGGGCCATCGCGATTTCCGACAGGGCGGCCGAAGTGCTTGCCTCGGCGCCCTGGGGGGAGATCGTCCGGGCGGCGACGCCCGATCAGGCGGCGATGCTTGCCCTGCTGGGGGTGGCCGCCCGCTAGCGCATCATCCGACCGGATGGACTCGTCCGGTCGGATAAAGATGCGCGCAAAAACAATGCTCCAGGTGGGCCAGGCCGCCTGTCGGGCGGCCTGGCCTCGGCGTCAATGGAAGGCGGCGACGCCTGCGCTTAGATCCTCGCCCCGAGCGCGGGCCTGGCGCATGTAGGCGCGCGCGTGGTCCGGGATCGAGAGGGACAGCGTCAGCAGGCCGGCGAAGACATAGAGGCCGGAGAAGATCCAGATGATCCCCTCGATGCCGTGCCAGCCCTGGAACCAGGTGACGATGGCCGGCCCGACCCAGGTGCTGGCCCCGGCGCCAAGGCCCAGGGCCGACAGGGCGGCGGCCTTCTCTTTCGGGCAGATCTGCGGGACCAGGCCCGAGAGCGGGACGAACGCCGCGATGGTCGCGCCGTAGAAGATGCCGACCAGAGCCGCGATGAGGAAATTGCCGTGGAAGGCCAGCGGCACATAATAGAAGGCCGGGACCGAGACCGCCGCGCCGAGGCAGCCGGCGACAGACACCACCGTGCGATGGCCCAGCCTGTCGGCCAGCATGCCCGACATCAGGTTGAACAGGATGTTGCTCATGAACACGATCGAGAGCAGCACCAGCCACTGTGACAGGGAGAAGCCGACCACCTTGGTGAAGAAGGCGGGCATGATCACCAGGAACGCATATTCCGACGAGGTGTTGATGGTGCGGACGATCAGCGCCATGAACGTGCGGGGTTCGCGCCACAGGATGGAGATCGAACCGAAGAAGATGCCGCCCACCGAGACATTGGCGGGGGCCAGGCGGCTGGCGCCACGCGGTTCGCGCGTCATCAGCAGGGCGACGCAGCCGCCTGCGACCACCAGCACCAGTGACAGCCAGAAGGTCGTGATTTCGCCGACCAGCGGGATCGTGACGCTGGCGAACAGCGAGCCCAGCGTGGGCAGGCCGCCGGAGAAGGCGAACCAGAACCAGCCGGCGGCCGAGCCCAGTTGGCGCGGCGGGGTGGCGGCGGCGATCCAGACCAGGAAGCCATAGGCGAACAGCGGATAGCCCAGGCCGCGCAGCGTGTAGGCGGCGAGCATGACCGTGTAATTGCCGGTCATGATGCCGGCCATCAGGAAGACGACTTCGAAAGCGGCCCAGATGGCCAGGCCGATCCACATGACGCGCTTCGGCCCCCACAGATCCGACAGCGGACCCGACAGCCAGGACGAGATGGACACGGCGACGCCGTAGACGGTGAACAGGAAGGCCACGTCACGCGACGTGACGCCGTGATTTTCGAGATAGGGGGCCAGGTAGCCGGCCTCGACCCCATCGCCGACCATGAACAGAAGCAGCCCGATGAAGCCCCAGAGCAGGGAGCGCGGGATGCCCATTCGTTCGACGAGGGAAGGGCTGGGCAGCAGAGTATCTGTCTGCGTCAAGGGGAGGGTCTCCTCTTTAACAGGCAGCCAACATAACGGTGAGGGGCTTCGCCTCATTACGAAGCATCGATGCAAGCTGCGTTCGGAATCGCGATGCGGCGTGCGCAAAGGATCGATTCCGAAATCATCATGTAGGGATGCGCGTCCAGGACGCGGAAATCACCATTTCCATGGCGAAATCTCGGTGTGCGATAATATATCGCGTGGGACGGTTTTTATTATAAAAATATTCTGAATAGTTCAGAATAGAGTAAAACCGGTATTGATTCCATATTCGCGCATGGGGTGCGCAAATGATACTTTCTGTTCTCCTGTCATCAAGCGTGTGTGTGCATGGTATAAGAAATATACGCGGATTTGAAGGAGGAATATCGTAAAATATGGAGAAATTTTGGCAAATATATATCTGTGTTTCTTTGTGTTATTCGTCAAATAAATATGTTGTATGAGAAATTATTTTCAAAAAATTGAGATTTTTTATATAAATACTAGATACTTTTTTATTATACTGTTTGATATCTCTTTAGATAAAAAAAATATATGTTCTTGGATTGCTCGGGGTGGGGCGCCGTGCTCCCCAACAGAAAAAGGCCCGCACGGGGCGGGCCTTTCCATTCGATAACAGGGACTTGGAGTGGATCAGGCGTTGCCGGCCGTCTGGGGGAAGTTGGCGCGCTTGGCCTGCCACAGGGCGACGAAATCGATCGGCTGGAGGACGACCGGCGGGAAGCCGCCGTCGCGCGTGATGTCGCTGATGATGTTGCGCACATACGGGAAGATCAGGCGCGGCACTTCCACCAGCAGGATCGGCTCGACCAGGTCGTCGGGCGCGTTGCCCAGGGTCACCACCGCGGCGTAGGCCAGTTCGGCGACGAACACCGTGCGGCCGGGGGCGGCGCCTTCCTTTTCCGGGGCTTCCACGGCTTCGGTCTTGATCGACACCACGACCTCGAACACCGGCTGCTCGGGCGGCAGGCGGTTGGCCTGCACGTCGATGTTCACCGAAATCTGGGGATTCGAGCGCAGCGTGGCGAAAATCTCGGCGCCCGAGGGGACTTCGAACGACAGATCCTTGATATACTGGACGTTGATGGCCAACGGCAGCGCCGGCGGGGCATTCTGGCTTCCGTCGGCGGGGAGCTGGGTCGAATCTGACATGAACGAGGATTTCCTTGCGGGCAATGAAGGCGGATAACGGGTATCGCCGGTAGCATGCCCCGCGACGTTCGCCAACCTCGGGGAGCGGCGGGATGGAAATTCATCGTGCCCTGCATCGTCCTGCCGCATTGTGTCGGCAGGATGCGTTGCCTATGTGTTAGGGCAATGGAGAGAGATTGCGCTGCCGGCTGGTCCGGCGCGCCTTTCGGTTAGGCGTGGTGATGGATTTTTCGTTGAGTCATTTTCCGTTCGACCTGGTGCTGTTCGGGCTGATCGCGGCGTTCCTCGCGCTGCGTCTGCGCAGCATCCTGGGCACGCGGGTGGGGGTCGAGCCCGCATCGCCCGCCGCCCCGGTGCCACGGCCCGGCCCGGTGATCGAAGGCCGCGCCGAGCCGCCGGCCCCGTTGACCGACTATGACGTGCCGGCACCCGAGACCAGGGTGGGGCAAGTGCTGGCGGCCATTGCCGCACAGGAGCGCGATTTCGTGCCGGCGCAGTTTCTGCGCGGGGTCGAGGTCTCGTTTCGCCAGGTGGTCCAAGCCTTTGCCGCCGGCGACCGGGCCATGCTGCGCGAACGGCTGACCGCCGAGGCTTTCAACGCCTTCGATGCCGCGATCCAGTCGCGCGAGCAGGCGGGGGAGACCCAGAAGAGCGAGGTGCGCGCCATGACCAGCCTCGCGATCGTCGATGCCGCCATCGACCAGTTCGCCGGCGCGCCGCGCGCGCGGATCGACGTGCGCATCGTCTCGGACCAGATCAGTCTGACGCTGGACAAGGATGGGCACCCCGTGGCGGGTACCGATGCCGTGACCGAGTTTTCGGACCTGTGGACGTTCGAGCGTCTGCTGGGGGCGTCGATCGGTGGCGCGGCGTGGCGTCTGGCGGCCAGCCGTAGCGCCTGATCGCGCGGCTGAGCGGTCCTGTCCGGTGGCGGTTGTCCGCCCGTCTTTTGTATAGATAGAGCAAGTCTGGCTGTTTCCTTGAGCTATTTCCGTCTGCCTGCCGTCATGCGGGGCGTTTGCGCCGCCGCGATCCTTCTGCTGTCCGCCTGCGCCGAAACGGGGCAGGAAGGCGAGCGCCAGCCGGTCGCATTCACCGCCCTGTCGGGCTGGGGGCCGGACGAGGCGGCGCGTGCGTTGCCGGCTTTCCTGGCGGAATGCCGCTATCTGGGTCGCCTGCCGGCCGAGGCCACGCTGGGGCCTGACAGCGGGCCGGGCGCGCATGTCGGCGACTGGCTGCCGGCCTGTCAGGCGGCGACGGCGGTGCCTGCCGGAGACGGTGTGGCGGCGCAGCACTTTTATGAAACATGGTTCGCACCGGTGCTGGTGTCGTCCTCGGCGCTCTTTACCGGCTATTACGAGCCCGAGATTCGGGGCGCGCTGTCGCGGGGGGGCATTTACCAGACGCCGGTCTATCGGGTGCCGGAGGATCTGGCGCGGGCGCGGGCGACCGACGGGCGTATGGTGTCCGGCCGCTGGCAGGGGGGGCGGTTCGTACCTTACTGGTCGCGGGCGCAGATCGATGCGGGGGCGCTGGCCGGGCGGAACCTGGAATTGCTCTGGGTGGCCGATCCGGCGGACCTGTTCTTCCTTCAGATCCAGGGGTCGGGCCGTGTGCGCCTGCCCAGCGGGCAGATCGTGCGGCTGGGCTTCGGCGGCAAGAACGGACAGCCTTATGTGCCGCTGGGGCGCGTGCTGGTACAGAAGGGCGAGATGAGCGAGGATGTGGTGAGCATGCAGTCGATCCGCGCCTGGCTGACGGCTCATCCCGCCCAGGCCCGGGCGGTGATGGAGGAGAATCCGAACTACGTGTTCTTCAATGCCCTGGACGATGTGCCGGCAACCCAGGGCGCGCCGGGTGCGATGGGCGTGCCGCTGGAACCGGGGCGCTCGGCGGCCGTGGATCGGCGTGTGATTCCGCTGGGTACGCCCGTCTGGGTCGAGACGACGTTGCCTGCGCCGGCGAACCAGACCTGGCGTCGGCTGGTCTATGCGCAGGATATCGGGACCGACATCAAGGGTGCGGGACGGGCCGACCTGTTCCTGGGCTGGGGCGACGAGGCCGAGCAGACCGCCGGCGCGATGCGCCAGCACGGCCGGATGATCGCCCTGACGCCGCGCCCCGTCGTTACCCGACCCTGATGGCGCCGCGAAGCGGGCCGGGAGGCGGCACCCGTGCCCCCCGTGCCGTGCGCCAGGCGATGGGGCCGCATCTTCTGGTGCGGAACGACTGCCTGCGCGAACTGCGCCGGATGGAGGCGGATTCGGTCGATGTCGTCGTGACCTCGCCGCCCTATAATATCGGCCTGGGGTATCGGACCTATCGCGACCGCATGTCGGAAGACCAGTATCTGGACTGGATGATGGCGGTGGCGCGCGAACTGCATCGGGTGATGCGGCCTGACGGGTCGTTTTTCCTGAATATCGCGGGATCGTCGGCGCAGCCCTGGCTGCCGTTCGAACTGGCGGTGCGGCTGCGCGAGATCTTCCATTTGCAGAACCATATCAGTTGGATCAAGTCGATCTCGGTCCACGACGATACGTATGGTCATTTCAAGCCGGTCAACAGCGCGCGCTATCTGCACCGCAATCACGAGCATCTGTTCCATCTGACGCGCTCCGGCACCGTGGAACTGCGCCGGCTGGATATCGGGGTGCCGTACAAGGACAAATCGAACATCGCGCGGCGCGGGCATGAACAGGACAGGCGCTGCCGGGGGGATACCTGGTTCATCCCCTATGAGACGGTGCGCGACAAGGCGCAGAAATTCAATCATCCGGGGACCTTCCCGGTGCAGTTGCCGCGTCAGTGCATTCGTCTGCATGGCCGGCCGGATGCGGTGGTGCTGGACCCGTTCATGGGAACAGGGACCACGCTGGTGGCCGCCCAGATGGAAAGCGCGCGCGGTGTCGGGATCGAATTGGACGCTGCCTATGTAAAAGTGGCGCGGGAGCGGCTGAAACTGGCCATGGAGCAGGATGAAATCTCCGCCTGATCGACCGGATCAATCGTTTTTATTAAAAATATGACTTTGACAGATGTTTTCTATATCCGGCACACCCTCCCTTGAGACGAAAATGGAGGAGTGGACGTGTCGGTGCGTAAAGCAATAGTTTCGGTCGCGGTTCTGGGGATTGTCGCCTATGGCGGCGTTGTGGGGTATCTGACCCATTTCGACCATGAAACGGCACCGACGCTGGATACCCATTCGCCGACGCTGGCGGACCCGGTGACTTCGGCCGCGTTCGCGGCGATTCGTGAGGCACGATGCGATTATTGCCATGCGCGCAATGTCGAACTGCCTTTCTACTTCCATGTGCCGGTCGCCAACCAGTTGATGCAGCGCGATGTCGACCGGGGCTTGCGCCATTTCCGCATCGAGCCGGTGATCGAAGCGTTCCAGACCGGGGCTGTTCCGTCCGAGGAGCAACTGGCGCGGATCGAGGAAGTGATTCGCCAGAACCGGATGCCGCCGACGCTGTATCTGCTGATGCACTGGCATGCCCATCTGTCGCAGGCGCAGCGTGATGCGCTGCTGAACTGGGTCGCCGCCGAGCGCCGTGCGCATTATGCGACGCCGGGTGTTGCCGCGCGCTTTGCCGGGGAGCCGGTCCAGCCCGTGCCCGAGAGCGTGCCCGTGGATGCGGCCAAGGTGGCCCTGGGCCAGCGGCTGTTCTTCGACAAGCAATTGTCGGGTGACGGCACGCTGAATTGCGCCAGTTGCCACGCGCTGGATCATGGGGGTGTGGACGGGCGCGTCACGGCGCTGGGGATTGGTGGCCAGCATGGGCCGATCAACGTGCCGACCGTTTATGATTCGGTCTTCAACAAGAGCCAGTTCTGGAACGGACGCGCCGCGACGCTGGCCGAGCAGGCGGCCGGGCCGGTGATGAACCCGCTGGAAATGGGCTCGCACGACTGGGCGATCGTGGCGGACAAGGTGAAGCAAGACCCGACCTATGTCTCGGCCTTCCATGATGCGTTCGGGTCCGACGATATCGACAAGGGGCGGATCACCGATGCCATCGCGGAATATGAAAAGACGCTGATCACGCCCGACAGCCGTTTCGACCGCTATCTGAAGGGTGACGAGCAGGCGCTGAATGCCCAGGAAAAGAACGGGTATGCGCTGTTCAAGAGCATTGGCTGCTCGGGGTGCCATACCGGCGTTTCGCTGGGCGGGCAGGCTTTCGAGGTGATGGGGCTGGAGGGCGATTACTTCGCCGCGCGCGGCGGGGCCGTGACCGATGCCGACAAGGGGCGCTTTACCGTGACCCAGTCGCCTGACGACATGGAACGCTTCAAGGTGCCGAACCTGCGCAATATCGCGCTGACCGCGCCCTATTTCCACGATGGCAGCGTCAAGACCCTGGAAGAGGCGGTGCGGCTGATGGCGCGCTACCAGACGCCCGATCACACGCTGTCCGATCATGATATCGCTGATATCGTGGCCTTTCTGCGCACTTTGACCGGCACCTATCAGGGGCAGCCCCTGGCCGGCACGCAGGCGCCCTGACGCGCCTCACTCGATGCAGCGCGCGTCCGGGCTTCGATCCGGGCGCGAACTGCTTTAAGATCAGGCGGATCGGGGCGATGGGCGGCATGGGGTCGCCCGCCGGCGGGCGGGGAGAACAGGGGTGCGCCGTCGACGGGTCCTCGGGAAAGACGAACAGGCGCTGTGGTCGGCCTTCGTGCGCGATATCCAGCCGCTGGCCCGCAGGGCTGCCCGGCCGGCGCCTCTGGACGCCGCGCCGCCGGCCGCGCCCGCCGCCGGTCCGGGGGCGGAGCGACGGGAGCGTGTTGCCCCGTCCGTGCCCGCCGCGCCGCCATCCGAGGTGCCCCGCCTGGCGCGGCCGGGTTTTACGCTGGTGCGGTCGCGGGCGGAAATCGCCATCGGCCATCGCGGGCCGGGTCTGGACGATACGAGCTGGCGGACGCTGGTCAGCGGCAAGCTGCGTCCGTCGCGGACGCTCGACCTGCACGGCCAGAACGCCCATGCGGCCTTCCAGCGCCTGCATGGGTTTCTGATCCAGGCCCGGTCCGACAATCTGCGTTGTGTGGAAGTCATTACCGGCCTGGGGTCGGGCCGCGATGGCGGGGTTCTGCGCCGCGAACTGCCCTTCTGGCTGGGGCGCCCGGACCTGCGGCCGCTGATCCTGGCGGTGGTGCATCCCCATGCCGCCAATCAGGGATCGGTGCGCATCCTGCTGCGCCGGGCGCGCGTCTGACGCTGGTGTCGGGCGGGGTGCCTCTTATCCCAGGCGCCATTCCGCCGTGTGGACGGCCAGCCAGCGGCGGAGCATCAGCACGGCGGTGATTTCGCCCGTCATGTCGTGCAGGTAGCGGCCGCAATCGGGGCCGCTGACCAGGGTGCGGCCGGCATCGTTCCTGAGCGTGTCGAGCGCGCCCTGGCTGCTGGCGAGGCCGACCGCGTGGCGCCAGCCGGCGACCTGTTCCGGCGGGGTGAGCATCGGCAGCATCAGCCCGATATCGAGCGATGCGGCGGCGGCGACGATCTTCCAGGCGTCGTAGAGGAGGCCGGCGGGGGGGCGGCCGCGTTCCTGATTGAAACGCTCGGCGAAGCTGGGCACCGGCGTGCCATGGACGGTCACGCGGACATTGTCGGTCAGCGTGAAGAGTGGCGTGGCGCCGGTCTGTTCCAGCGGGGCCAGCAGGGCGTCCAGCGTCTGGGGGGGCATGGGGTCGGAGATCTGCACCACGTCCACCTTGCCGTCACGCAATGCGGTCAGGGCTTCCTGCGGCGTGGCGAAGCCTGTGACCGGGATTGGGCGGAAGCCGAAGATGGCCATGGCCATGACGGTGGCCAGTTCGATGCTGTGATCGCTGGACACCGCGACCCGGATCGGGCGGTCGCGCACCAGGTCGCGCAGGGTGCGGTGCAGGTCCGCCCGGCCGACCACGATGGGCGAGACCAGGCTGAACAGCAGCGGGACCCAGCGGCCGAAATCGTAATGGGCGCGAGGATCGCCGGCCAGCGAGGCCACCAGCGCCGCGCCGGGGACCAGCAGGGCGGTGGCGCCGTCCGGCACCGTCTGGGTATCGAACTGGTTGGCGCCGGTCACGCCGTCCAGCCCGCTGGTGAGGTGCGTGGCCAGCGGAGCGGGCGAGCCCAGCCCCTGTGCCAGGGCCGGGGCCAGCACGGTGCTCCAGCGGCCCGCGGCGCTCTCGGCGCTGCCGGCGACCAGCAGGGTGGGGTCGATGACGGTGCCGCCGGCAGGGGCGATGGCGGCGATGTGCGTCAGGCCACCCGCGCGGGCGGCGGCGGGAATACCGGCGAGTGCGGCGAAACCCGCCATGGCAAGAAACTGGCGGCGGTGCATGCGCATCTAGGCCCGACCGGGCCGTTGGTCAGAAGAGGGAACAGGTCGGGTCGCGGGCAAAGGCGGCATCTCCACGGCAGGGGACATTCCAGCGCCTGTTTCGCGCTGGAATGCGGCGAGTCTATGGCAGGTGCCGGGGCGGCCCTCGGCGGCGAAGGCGGGAGTTTACGGCCAGTGGACCTCGGGGGGAAGACTCATCAGGATCGCCTCGGTATTGCCGCCGGTCTTGAGGCCGAACAGGGTGCCGCGATCGTGGATCAGGTTGAATTCCACATAGCGGCCACGCCGGACCAGTTGCGCGCGGCGTTCGTCCTCGGTCCAGCGTTCGGTCATGCGGTGGCGGACGATGGCGGGGTAGGTTTCGAGGAAGGCCAGGCCGACATCGCGGGTGAAGGCGAAATCGGCCGCCAGGTCGCCGGTATTCAGCCGGTCGTAGAAGATGCCGCCCAGGCCGCGCGGCTCGTTGCGGTGGGGCAGGAAGAAATAGCGGTCGCACCATTCCTTGAAGCGCGGGTAGTAGGCCGGGTCGTGCGCGTCGCAGGCCGCGCGGAAGCCGGCGTGGAAGCGCACGGCGTCTTCCTGCGCCTCGGGGCTGTCGGGGAACATCGGCGTCAGGTCGCCGCCGCCGCCGAACCAGCCCTGGGTGGTGATGATCATCCGCGTGTTGAAATGGGCGGCGGGGACGCGGGGATTGCACATATGCGCCACCAGGCTGATGCCGGTGGCGAAGAAGCGCGGGTCTTCCTCCGCGCCGGGGATGGTGGCGCGGAATTCGGGGCTGAACGTGCCTTCGACCGTCGAGACGTTGACGCCGACCTTCTCGAACACCCGGCCGCGCATCAGGCTGATGACCCCGCCGCCGCCCGGCGTGCCGTCTTCGTTCACGCGGTCCCACGGGGTGCGGACGAATGTGCCGGCGGTGTCGCGGCCGGGCAGGGTCTGCACGTCGGCGGCGTCCTGCTCGATCTGCTCGAAGGCGGCGCAGATGCGGTCGCGCAGGGTTTCGAACCAGGCGCGGGCCTCCGGCCTCAGATGGTCATGGGGGATGGGCGCGCGGGTTTCTGTCATGGTCGGGTCATCTTCTGCGTCGGACGGGTCGGCGGAGCGGGGGGTTTGAAACGCTGCCCATAGAGTCCGATCATGGGGGCAATTGCAAGAAGGGGCGGGGGGCCGTTATGGAAGGCGGGCGCCGTTGGGGCGGAGGATTGAGGACCGAATGACGGACGCAGGTTCCCGCGATACGCAGGATCGACAGGAGAAGACGGGCATTCTGCCCTGGCTGGACGCGCGACTGCCGGTCGTCTCGGCCTTTCGCCGGGAATATGTCGATTATCGGACGCCCCGCAACCTGAACGGGTTGTGGAATTTCGGTGCGATCCTGACGGTCGTGCTGCTGGTGATGCTGGCGACGGGCATTTTCCTCGCGATCAATTACACGCCCACCGCCGCCGGGGCGTTTGCGTCGATCGAGGCGATCGAGCGCCAGGTGCCGAGCGGGTGGCTGCTGCGGTCGATCCATGTGACCGGCGCCAGCATGTTTCTGGCCGCGCTGTATATCCATCTGTTTCGCGGCCTGTATTACGGGTCTTACAAGGCGCCGCGCGAAATGCTGTGGCTGACCGGACTGGTGCTGCTGGCGATGGTGATGTTCACCGCCTTTGCCGGATACGTCCTGCCCTGGGGGCAGATGTCGTACTGGGGCGCGGATGTCGCGGGCAAGGCGGTCGATGCGGTGCCGGTCGTGGGGCCGTGGCTGGAGCATTTTCTCCAGGGGGGCGATGCGCCGGGGGATGTGTCGCTGCATCGCTTCTTCATCCTGCACATGGTGCTGGCCTTCGCGGTGCTGGGCGTGGTGGGGGTGCATGTCGCGGCGCTGCATGTGACGGGCTCGAACAACCCGCTGGGGATCGAGCCCACAGGGCCGCGCGATACGGTGCCGTTTCACCCTTATTATACCAGCAAGGACGCGCTGGGGCTGATCCTGTTCGCGCTGCTGTTCGCGGTGGTGGTGTTTTTTCTGCCCAACGTGGTGTTCGAGGCCGAGAATTTCCGCCCGGCCAACCCGCTGCATACGCCGGCCGATATCGAGCCCGAATGGTATTTCCTGCCGTTCTACGGGATTCTTCAGTCGGTGCCGTCGAAATTCGGCGGGTTGCTGGCCTCGGTGGGGGCGATCCTGGTGTTGTTCCTGGTGCCGTGGCTCGACCGCTCGCCGATCCGTTCGGCGCGGTTTCGGCCGCTTTATCGGGTCGGCATGGGGGTGCTGGTCGTCTGCTTCATCCTGCTGGGCTTCGTCGGTCGGCATCATGCGCAGGGGGGGTGGATGATCGCGGGGCGGATCGCGGTGGTTTATTATTTCGCGCATTTTCTGGTTCTGCTGCCACTCTCGGCGCGATGGGAGCGGGGGGTCGTGCTGCCGGAGAGCATTGCCGGGGGGCGCGGGGCATGAGGGGCGGGGTGATCCTGCGGTGGGTGTCGGTGCTGGCTTTTGCCGCGCCGCTGGCCGATCTGTCGCCGGCGCTTGCGCAGGCTGGGCCGCATGACCGGGCGCCGCATCGGGCCTGGAGCTTCGAGGGGCCGCTGGGGCGATTCGATCTTTCCGCCGTCCAGCGCGGGTATGCCGTCTATGCCCAGGTCTGTTCGGCCTGTCATGGCATGAAGGCCATGACCTATGGCGACCTGACGCGCATGGGGCTGACCATGGAGCAGGTCGGCCGGATCGCGGCCACGCAGCAGGTGCCGGGCGGGGTGGACGCGCAGGGCGACCCGGTGACGCGCGCGGCCACGCCGGCCGATCATTTCCGTGACCCGTTCGTCAATCCCGAGGCCGCCGCGGCGGCCAATCACGGTGTGGCGCCCCCCGACCAGTCGCGGCTGGCGCTGGTCTATCCCGGCGGGCCGGACCGGATCTATGCGTTGCTGACCGGATATCGGCCGCCGCCACCGGGGTACCGGCCCAGCCATGCCGGCGCCGTCTACAACCCCTATGCCAGCGACCGCGAAATCGCGATGCCGCCGCCGTTGCGCGACGGGCAGGTTGTCTATACCGACGGCACGCCCGCCACCACGGCGCAGGAGGCGCGGGATGTCACCACCTTTCTGGCGTGGGTGGCGCAGCCTCATCTGGAGGCGCGCCACCGGCTGGGCGCGCAGGTGGTGCTGTATCTGCTTTTCCTTGCCGTTCTGGCGTTCCTTCTGAAACGGAGAGTCTGGTCCGATGTCCACTGAAACCGCCCCCCTTGCGTCTGCTCAGGACGCCGTCGAACCCGTGATCGGCCTGATCGGCGGATCGGGCCTGTATGATATCGACGGGCTGGAAGACAAGGCGTGGCGCACGGTCGAAACCCCGTGGGGCCAGCCCTCCGACCAGTTGCTGTTCGGCCGGCTGGACGGCGTGCGCTGCGTGTTCCTGCCGCGCCACGGGCGGGGGCATCCGATCCCGCCGTCGCGCCTGAACTATCGGGCCAACATCGCGGCGCTGAAGATGTCGGGCGTGACCGACATCGTGTCGCTTTCGGCCGTGGGGTCGCTGAAGGAGGAGCTGCCGCCGGGGCATTTCGTCATCATCGACCAATTCATCGACCGGTCCTTCGCGCGGGAGAAGAGCTTCTTCGATACCGGCTGCGTGGCCCATGTGTCGGTGGCCGACCCGCTGTGCCCGCGCATCGGCGACGTGCTGGAAGAGGCGGCGCGGGAACTGAAGCTGGATGTGACGCGCGGCGGCACCTATCTGGTGATGGAAGGGCCGCAATTCTCGACCAAGGCGGAGAGCAATCTTTACCGGTCCTGGGGCTGCTCGGTGGTCGGCATGACCAACATGCCGGAGGCCAAGCTGGCCCGTGAGGCGGAGATTTGTTACGCGACCGTGGCCATGGTGACGGATTACGATTGCTGGCACCCCGACCATGACAGCGTGACGGTCGATGCCGTCGTGAAGGTCATGCTATCGAACGCCGACCGGGCCAGGGCGCTGGTGAAGTCGGTGATCCCGACCCTGGGCCGTCCGCGCGGGCTGTGCCCGGCCGGGTGTGACCGGGCGCTGGAACATGCGCTGATCACCGCGCCGGAGAAGCGCGACCCGGCCCTGCTGGCCAGGCTGGAGACCATCGCCGGGCGCGTGCTCTCGCGCGGCTGACGCGGGAGCAGGCGGCGTCGGCCTTGCCGGCGCCGCGCGTTCGGCGGACTTTGCGTGGCAGGCATGGATGGATCATGCGCGCCAGGCGGCGCGTTCTACGCGCGGAGGCGGCCCGGTATCGGCCGGGCGGTCGGCGCGGCGGGCGTCGTTTTTTTCCAGACGATCATGTCGTCCCGCATTTCCACGGGGGCATCATCATCGCCGGATATATCGTCGAGCATGACGGCGAAGGTGCCGGTTTTCGCCCAGTCCTGATAGCGTCTGTAAATCGAGTTCCAGTTGCCGAAGGTGGCTGGTAACGCGCGCCAGGGCCGGCCGGTCCTGACGATCCATAAGACCGCTTCCACGAAAAGACGGCAGTTTTCGCCTTTCCTGCCTGTGGTGGCGGATGGCTTCCAGCGCTCCAGCCGTGACCGCATCCGCTCCCATTGCGCATCGCCAAGAACGAACAGGCGATCGGGGGAGGTGTCCGCCGGATCGTCGATTCCGATCGATCCCCGGTTGATCGGGGTTTCGACCTCAACGGGCCGTTGAGGTTGTTGAGGTTCGGGCGTCCCTGGCGCGGCGGGAACCCTGCGTGATCGCGGTGCCGGCGCGCCCTGAAGCAGGTCCAGAGGGCTCGCATCCAGGGCCTTGGCGATCTCGTACAGGCTGATGATGCTGGGATTGCGCATCCCACGCTCAAGATCGCTCAGATATTGCTGGCTGAACCCGGAGCGTTCCTCGACCTGCTGCTGGGTCAATCCGCGTTCTCGCCGGAGCCGGGCAAAATTTCTGCCGACAAGCTGGCGCATATCCATACGCCCACAATCCAGCTTTACCCGTTTCCGCGTTATCAACTATAATATGTAAAACGCGTCATTCGGGTTGGGATGCAAATCGTCGCTGCTGACGATGCGGGGTACCTGGCGCCAGAAGGGGAAGATCAGTCCGTGCGTCCATTACCATCATCCGGGGCAACGGCGCGGGAGGGTCGGGTCTCGATCCTCTACATCAATCTTGAGCGCAGTTCTGACCGTCGGATGGCCATGAACGACCAGTTCAGAGCATTGAGCCTGTCGGCGGCGCGCATCGAAGCGATCGACGGACGTGAACTTTCCCCCGACCAGGTGGCGCGTTGCGATCAGGACGCGAGGCGGCGGCGACGCGATACCGCCCTGACATCCAACGAAATCGGCTGTTTCCTGAGCCATCGGCGCGCCTGGGAAACGATTGCGCGCTCCGGGAAATCCACTCTCGTTCTGGAAGACGACGTTGCCTTGTCGGACGATCTGCCCGATCTGTTGCGGCGCCTGTCGGCCGATCCGCCTGCGCCGCATTTCATCCGCATGGGCGGAAATCGACGACGGCGGTCGCTGTTCGCTGGAGAGCTGTCGGAACGTTACGAAATCCGCCTTCTTCTCAGCGGATGCAGCGGTAGCCATGCCTATTGGCTCACCCCTGCCGGCGCGCGCGCCCTGCTGGCGGCATCCGGCAGGTTTGTAGAGGCGGTGGACGTTTTTCTGGATCATTACTGGAATTCGCGCGGCATCATGTATGCCGTCCAGCCATGGCCGGTCGAATTGCGTGACGATGCCAGTTCCTCGACCATCGGCGACGAGCGGTTTCGCCTGGAATGCTCCTTGAGACGCAGCGAGACCATGGTTGCCGGCCTGATGCGTTGGTGCCTACGGCAGCGACGCTCGCTGATCAGGCGGTGGTGGAGTGCGAAAACCTGCGTCGCCTGGAGTGCGAAACATGGCGGACGATCTTTAAAGCCGATGGGCGGACTTTGGCTCCGGCCGCTTTCGACCCGTCGATGGACGCGTGTCGGGTAGCGGCCGGCATCCGAACGAATGTCACATGACGGACGATATCCTGCGATTTTCGTGCATTAAAGCGTCCGATCGAAGAAGGCCAGGCTGCGGGTGCGGGCGAGGTGGGCCGCCGGGGCGTTGAAGCTGGCGCGTTCCGGGCAGCCGAAGCCGTGCCCGGCATCCGGGTAGGTGTAGACCGGCAGGTCGGGGTGGGCGGCGCGGATGGCGGCGATGTCGGAGAGCGGGATCGCGGCGTCGGTCTCGCCGAAATGCAGTTCTACCGGGCAATGAGGCGCAAGGGTTCGCTCGGCGGCGATGCCGCCGCCATACCAGCCGACGGCCGCGCCGAAAGCGTCGGTGCGGCAGGCGGCCTGCCAGGCGATGGTGCCGCCCCAGCAATAGCCGATGATGCCGGTATGGGCCGGTGGCAGGCCCAGTGCGCGCGCGGCGGCGGCGATGTCGCGCAGCGTGTCTTCGGGCGGGATCGCGGCGCGCAGGTCCAGGCCCTTGCGCACGCCGTCCTGGTCGTAGGGCAGTTCCACGCCGCGCTCCGCGCGGTCGAACAGGGCGGGGGCGATGACGCGGTAGCCTTCGGCGGCGAAGGAGTCGGCGACGGTGCGAATGTGGTGGTTCACGCCGAAAATCTCCTGCACCACGACCAGCGCGCGGGCGGCATCGGCCGAGCCGGCCGTGTAAGCGGAGAGCGTGTGGCCGTCGGTGGCGGTCAGGGTGATGGTCTGGCCCATGCGGCAGGTCCTTTTCTGTCCCGATCAGGGCCGGTAGAGTGACGGTATGACCGAGATCGTCAACCTGCGACAGGCGCGCAAGCGCAAGGTCCGCGCGGAGCAGGCCGCCATTGCGGCGCGCAATCGCGCGCTGCACGGCAGGACGCCGGCCGAACGCGACCGCGAGCGGCAGGAGGCCGAGCGCGCCCGGCGGGTGCTGGACGGCGCGCAGCTTTCCGCCGAGCCCGAGGGAGATGGGCAGGGGTGATGAACGCCTGGGGGCCGTCAGGGGCGTGCGGTCACTGTCGTGCGGTTCAATGTAACGTGAGGCATGCCGTGGCGTGGCGCAGCGCCGGCGGGGAGATCGGCCCCTGCTGGGCGACCCTGACCGAGTGCAGTTGCCCTTCCAGCGAACGGGTCCAGAAATCGAGGAACCGGCGGAGTTGCGGATAGGACGGCGCCAGGTCGAGCTCCTGCCAGATATAGGTCTGGAGCAGGGTCGGGTGATCGGGCAGGCGATAGAGGATTTCGGCGGTCGTCAGGCGGTAGTCGTTGAGCTGGAGCCGCAGAGACATGGACACCTCGCTGGATCGACGGTTGGGCGTGCAAGGCCAGCCTGCTTGAGCCCGCAGGAGGATTTCAAGAAAAATTCTTTGTTCCCAGAAACTTGGCAGTCGTCGAAAGAAAGTGCTGCCAAGGCGTTGACAGGGAGGGGGTGGGCTCCTACCTGTTGCGTGGCACTCTCGCAAGGAGAGTGCTAAAGCGACGCGGCTCTGGCGCGCGTGCCAACCCGGTGGCGTTGCTTATTCAAGGGCGTTACCTTTTTTAGACGTGGAGCGATCCATAATGACGAATTTTCGGCCCCTGCATGACCGTGTGGTCGTCCGTCGCCTGACCGGCGAAGAGAAGACGGCTGGCGGCATCATCATCCCCGACACCGCCAAGGAAAAGCCGATGGAAGGCGAAGTCATCTCCGTCGGTCCCGGCGCGCGGAACGAGCAGGGACAGATCGTCGCCCTCGACGTGAAGGCGGGCGACAAGGTGCTGTTCGGCAAATGGTCGGGCACCGAGGTCAAGATCAATGGCGAGGAGCTGCTGATCATGAAGGAAAGCGACATCATGGGCGTGATCGCCTGAGGTCCTTCTACTTTCCTTTCTGATGAACGAGTTTCCTACAGGAGAATTCTGAAATGGCAGCCAAGGACGTAAAGTTCGGCGGTGAAGCACGCCAGCGCATGCTGCGGGGCGTGGACATTCTGGCCGACGCGGTGAAGGTGACCCTGGGTCCGAAGGGCCGGAACGTCGTGCTCGACAAGAGCTTCGGCGCGCCGCGCATCACGAAGGACGGTGTGTCGGTCGCCAAGGAAATCGAGCTGGCCGACAAGTTCGAGAACATGGGCGCCCAGATGGTGCGCGAAGTGGCCTCGAAGACCAACGACGTGGCCGGTGACGGCACGACGACGGCGACCGTGCTGGCGCAGGCCATCATCCGCGAGGGTGCCAAGGCCGTGGCCGCCGGCATGAACCCGATGGACCTGAAGCGCGGCATCGACAAGGCCGTCGTGGCCGTCGTCGAAGAGCTGAAGAAGAACACCAAGAAGATCACGACCCCGGCCGAGACGGCGCAGGTCGGCACGATCTCCGCCAACGGCGAGCATGAGATCGGCGAGATGATCTCGCAGGCCATGCAGAAGGTCGGCAGCGAGGGCGTCATCACGGTGGAAGAGGCCAAGGGCCTGCACACCGAGCTGGACGTCGTCGAGGGCATGCAGTTCGATCGCGGTTACATCTCCCCGTATTTCATCACGAATGCGGAAAAGATGATCGCCGATCTGGATAACCCCTACATCCTGATCCACGAGAAGAAGCTCTCGTCGCTTCAGCCGATGCTGCCGCTGCTCGAGAGCGTCGTGCAGTCCGGCCGTCCGCTGCTGATCCTGGCGGAAGACGTCGATGGCGAGGCGCTGGCGACCCTGGTCGTCAACAAGCTGCGTGGCGGCCTGAAGATCGCCGCCGTCAAGGCTCCGGGCTTCGGCGATCGTCGCAAGGCGATGCTGGAAGACATCGCGATCCTGACCGGTGGCCAGGTGATCAGCGAAGATCTGGGCATCAAGCTGGAAACCGTGACCCTGGCGATGCTGGGCCGCGCGAAGAAGGTCCGGATCGAGAAGGAAAACACCACGATCGTCGAGGGTGCCGGCGCATCCGACGACATCAAGGGTCGTTGCGCCCAGATCCGCGCGCAGATCGAGGAGACCTCCTCGGACTACGATCGCGAGAAGCTGCAGGAGCGTCTGGCGAAGCTGGCTGGTGGCGTTGCCGTCATCCGCGTCGGCGGCTCGACCGAGGTCGAGGTGAAGGAGCGCAAGGACCGCGTTGACGACGCGCTGCATGCGACCCGCGCCGCCGTCGAGGAAGGCATCGTTCCGGGTGGTGGCACCGCGCTGGCGCGTGCGTCGACCGCGCTGAGCCATCTGCACTTCCACAACGAGGACCAGCGCGTCGGTGCGGAGATCATCCGCAAGGCCCTGCAGGCTCCGCTGCGCCAGATCGCCCACAATGCGGGCGAAGACGGTGCGGTGATCGCCGGCAAGGTGCTGGAAGTCAGCGACTACAATTTCGGCTTCGACGCCCAGATCGGCGATTACAAGGATCTGGTCGCGGCCGGTATCATCGACCCGACCAAGGTTGTCCGTACCGCGCTGCAGGATGCGGCGTCGGTTGCCGGCCTGCTGATCACCACCGAAGCGATGGTGGCCGAGAAGCCGGAAAAGAAGGCCCCGCCGGCCCCCGGTGGCGGCATGGGTGGCATGGGCGACATGGATTTCTGATCCATCAGCCTGTCGGTCCGGGCCTTGTGCCCGGACCGGAAGCCGCTTTTTCCGGCAGGAAAAGAGCCGTCCGTTCGCGGGCGGCTTTTTTTTGTTCTATTGGCCGGGGGCGATGCCCGCGTGGGCGGTGATGAAGGCCAGCAGGGCTTCCGCCGCGCGGCTGCGATAGCGCTCCTTGTGGCGGAGCCCGAAGAAGGGCCTTGGGCCGAACGGGACGGGCACCGCATGCAGGACCCCCGCGCGGATGCCGGGGGCGACGACCAGGGAGGACAGGGCGGCAATGCCGGCGCCGGCCTCGACGGCGGTCCGCACGCTTTCGTTGGATGGCAGCACCAGGGCGATATCCAGCGTATCGGGGTCGATGCCGAGCCGGCGCAGATGCTGGTTGAGCGTCGAGCGCGTGCCCGAGCCTTCCTCACGCATGATCCAGCGCGCCTGCTGCATCCATGCGGCGGTGAGGGGGGTATCCGGGAAGGGCTCGGCCCGCACCAGCAAGAGCCTGTCCTCGCCGATCGGCCAGTGTGCCAGGGCCGGGTCGTCGATTGCGCCTTCGACGATCCCGATATCGGCTTCGCCGTCATGGACCTGTGCCGCTGCCTGTTCGGTGTTGCGGATTGCCAGGTCGACCGACAGGGCCGGATACTGGCGACGGAACGCCGCGAGCAGGGCGGGCAGCCAGTAGGCGGCGATGGTCTGGCTGGCGACAAGGCGCAGCGTGCCGCGCCGGAGCGCGCCCAGATCGTCCAGCACATGTTCGGCGGCGGTGGCGCGGGCCAGCACGGCGCGGGCCTCGGTGAGGAACAGCCGGCCGGCCTCGGTAAGGGTGATGCCTCGGCCGACCCGGTGGAACAGCCTGACCTCGTGGCGGTCCTCCAGCGCCGCGATCGCCGCCGATGCGGCCGATTGGGTGACGTTCAGCGCCCGTGCGCCGGCCGTCATGTGCTCGCGTTCGGCAACGGCGATGAAGAGGCGAAGCTGTTCCAGGGTCATGGCGCGGGGGTCATGGAGCCGGAGTCATGGAGATGATGCGTCCTGATTGATCGGTTTTTCTGATTGGAACCACAGAAACGATGCGTTGGATAGAATGATTGGTCCGGGAGTAGCACGGGTGGCGAAAGGAAGCTGCCATGACGATTCCAGTCCTTCACCCGATGGTGATATCCGCCGGCGCCACGCGGGAACGGCTTGCGCCGGGCATTCTGCTCAGTCTGCTGGTTACGGTTCTGGCCTATGGGCTGGCGGAGGCGGAGCGCGTGTTGACCGGCAGGGCTTGGCTGGAGGCGCTGGTGCTGGCGATCCTGTGCGGGACGGCTCTGCGCAGCCGGTGGGTGCCCGCCCGGAAATGGCGGGCCGGCATTGCCTTCTGCGCGAAATACCCGCTTGAAATCGCGATCGTGCTGCTGGGCGCGTCGGTCAGCGATACGGTGATCCGCGCGGCCGACCCGGCGTTGCTGGCCGGTATTGCCGGCGTGGTGGCTGTGGCGATCGTGCTGGGGTTCGGGATCGGCCGGCTGTGCGGTGTGCCGGCGCGCATGGCGTTGCTGGTTGCCTGCGGCAATGCGATCTGCGGCAATTCGGCCATCGCCGCGATCGCCCCGGTGATCGCGGCCGACGATGACGAGATCGCGGCGTCGATCGCCTTTACCGCGCTGTTCGGTGTGGCGGTCGTGCTGGGTCTTCCGCTGCTTGGCATCCTTCTGGGCATGAGCGGCGTGGCCTATGGTGCCCTGGCGGGATTGACCGTCTATGCCGTGCCGCAGGTCATTGCCGCCGCCGCGCCGCTGGGGGCGGTGGCGGTGCAGATGGGCATGCTGGTCAAACTGGCGCGGGTGTTGATGCTGGGGCCGGTCTGTCTGGTGCTGTCGCTGGTGACTCCCTCGGCCGGCGGAGAGGGGGCGGCAGGGGCGGTGACGGGGGCGCGGCGGCCGCGCCTTGTGCCGTGGTTTCTTGTCGGTTTCCTGCTGCTTGCGGCCTGCCGGCTGCTGGGGCTGGTGCCCGTTGGCGTGGCCGCGCCGCTTGGCGATGGCGCGGCGTTCCTGACCGTCATATCCATGGCGGCGCTGGGGCTGGGGGCCGACCTGCGCATGGTGGCCAGGGCGGGGGGACGGGTGATGGCGACGGTGGCGCTGTCGCTCCTTGGCCTGACGGGACTTGGGCTGGGCCTGATCCGGATGCTGCATCTGGCCTGATGTCCTGCCGCGGCAGGCGGCCCGGCGCGGCCAGGATGTCATGATTTTTAAAAAAACGGGCACCCGGATGGTTTGACAAACCGGCAGGGTTCGTGCGCCCATAACCGCATCTGGATCGATGCTGGTCGTCGGCGGTGGCCCGCCGGGTATCGCGTGTCGGGCAGACATCGGTCGAGCGGCATCATGCCGGCAACAAGGGACGAAGTGACTATGGCGACGGGTACCGTGAAGTGGTTCAACGCAACCAAGGGTTTTGGCTTCATCATGCCCGAGGACGGGGGCAAGGATGTGTTCGTGCACATCACGGCCGTTCAGGCGGCGGGTCTGCGGGGCCTGAACGAGAACCAGCGCGTCAGCTATGACGTCGTGACCGAGCGCGGCAAGGCGGCGGCATCGAACCTCAAGCCGCTCTGAAGGCAGGATTACGGGGCGGGGGGCATCGTATGTTCCCCGTCCGCCGAGGCGCGCAGGAAGGCTTGCAGGTCCCGCGCGGTTTCGGCCAGCCCGGCCCGGTGGACGGCAACGCCATCGGGGAAGGCCGACATCAGCCGTGAGGGTGCCCGGCGGTCGAGCAGTACGAACGCCCCCCGGTCTCCCGTGCTGCGGATCAGCCGGCCGAATGCCTGGCGCAGGCGCAGGCGCGCGATCCGGTCGTCATACTCGCCCGGCGCCCCGTGCGACAGGTGCGTGCGGCGTTCGCGATGCAGGATGTCGGGACGGGGCCACGGCACGCGCTCGAACACCACCAGACGCAGCGCGTTGCCGGGGACATCGACCCCGTCGCGCATCGCATCCGTGCCCAGCAGGCAGGAATTTTCTTCCGAACGGAAGATATCGACCAGCGTGGCATTATCCATGCCGTCGACATGCTGGGCGTAAAGCGGGATGCCCGCTTCCTCCAGCGGTTGCGACAGCCGCCGATGCACGGCGCGCAGGCGGGAAATCGCGGTGAACAGGCCCAGGCCGCCGCCGCCGGCGGCCAGGAACAGCGTGCGATAGGCGGCGGCCAGCGCGCCGATATCGTCATGGGCCACGTCGGTGACGACGAAGGCGCGGCTCTGGTGGCGATAATCGAACGGGCTGGCCAGCGCGGCGCGCAGTGCCGGCGAGGGCAGGTGGCTGGCGCCGGTCCGGGCCTCGGCGGCCTCCCACGCGCGTTCGGCTTCCTCCGGGTCGCCCTTGGCGTTTTCGTCGCGCAGGGTGGCCGAGGTGATCAGGACGCCATGGGCCGGGGCCGCCAGCACGGTGGCGAAGGGGATGGTCGGGTCCAGCCAGTGGCGGTGCAGCCCGACATCCTGCTCGCCGGGGCGCTGGCCCTCGCGGCGGTCCATGCGGATGAAATCGACATATTGCGGGGCGCCGAGGCTGGTGCCGTCGCGGACCTCGCCGATTGCGCGCAGCATCGCGCTCCATCCGTCCACCCGGCTGAGGGCGCGGCGGCGCATCGTGCGGACCGCGGCCTCGATCCGCTCGCGGGTCGCGGGGTCGAGGTCGCCCGATTCGTCGTCCAGACGTTCCAGCAGGCGGTCGACTAGAGTGCGCAGGGCGACCGACAGACGGTCCAGTGCCCGCGCCAGCGTGTTTGCGGCCGGCGACACGTCCTCGGCCAGCGGATGCAGGTCGCATTCGATGGCGCCCGGCATGGTGTGCGGCTGGGCCGGGTCGCCGGCGCGGCTGCGGGCGAGGACCTGGCAGGCCAGCAGGTGCAGGAACTGTTCGCAGGGATTGGGCAGCGTGTCGCGCGCGGGGGGCGGTGTGTCCCTGGCCGTGTGGTCCTCGCCGGGCGGGGCGGGCATGGCGGCGCGCAGCATGCCGGCCAGGCGGCCGGACCAGCCGGGCGCGGGCAGGGCGTGGGCGGCCTGCAACACGGCATCCAGCGGAGATTCCAGTCTGGCGTCGCCCACCACCAGATCGTCCAGCCGGCGCTTGAGGCCACGGGCGCGGGAGCGCGCGCCTTCGGCGCCCAGCAGCCAGCGGCGGAGTTCGGCCGCTTCCAGCCCCGACAGTTCGACCGAGAAGGCGCTGTCGGCGGCGTCCATCACATGATGGCCTTCGTCGAACACGTAGCGGGTGGGGATATTGTCTTCGTCGGAGGCCGTCTCGTCGCCCATCGCGTGCCATGCGGCCTGCGTCATCACCAGCGCGTGGTTGGCGATGACCAGATCGGCCTGGCGGGCGCGCCGGATCGAATGTTCGACGAAGCAGCGTTGATAATGCGGGCAGGCGCCGTGGATACATTCGCCCCGCCGGTCCGCCACGCCCGCCAGCGTGCCGCGCCCGAACAGGTCGCCGAACCAGCCGGGCAGGTCGCCGCCCATCAGGTCGCCATCGGCGGTGACGCCGGCCCAGCGGGCCAGTAGCGACAGCGCGATGATGCTGCCTGAGAGGCTGCCAGTGGGGCTGCCAGTGGGACCGCCCCGGTTGCCGGCGACGTTCACGGCTTCTTCCATGTTCAGCAGGCACAGGTAGTTTTCCCGGCCTTTGCGCAGGACGACATGTTGCCGCCGGATGGCCGGGTCGGGGTGGAGGCGTGTGAGTTCGCCCTCGATCTGGCGTTGCAGGTGCCGTGTGTAGGTGCTGATCCAGACGGAGCCGCCATTGCGTTCGGCCCACAGGCTGGCGGGCGCGACGTAGCCCAGCGTCTTGCCGGTGCCGGTGCCCGCTTCGGCCAGGACCATGTGCGGGTCGCCCCGCGTCAGGCGCGGGGCGAAGGCGGCGCTGGCCGCGCCCGCGAAATCGGCCTGGCCGGCGCGGCTTTCGGCCTGCGCGCCCAGCATCTCGGCCAGCCGGCGGCGGGCGTCCGCCACCGGGACCGGCTGGCTGGACGGGGGCGGGCGGGGAGCCGTTTCCTCCCATTTGGGCAGGCGGCGCCAGACGCGGATGGCGTCGCCCGGTTGCAGGGATTCGGCCGGCAGGGGGTGGGCGGCGCCCAGGGTGGCCAGCACGCTGGGACCCCAGGCCCAGCCGGCGCGGTCCATCCTGACCGCCAGCGCCGCCATTTCCTCGCCCGCCGGGGTGGGGCGCAGGGAAGCGATATGGTCGAGCAGGAGATCCGCGAGGTCGGGCAGCAGGTCGGCTTCGGCCTTGCCGATCCGCGCCGCATCCAGGCCCAGGGCCATGGCCAGCCCCCGCGCGGTCGGCGGGATCGTGCGGCCGGGCATGGCGAAGAGGAACAGGTCCAGCAGGTCCAGCCACGCTGTCGGCTGGGGCTGGGGGGGCAGGCCCAGCCGGCGTGCGGTCAGCGGCGCGTGGACGACCAGGGGCGGCGGCATGTCCCGCAGCAGCCGTGCCGCTTCCTCGCCCGGCACGGCCAGGAGTTCGCCGTCGGACGTCAGCAGCGAGCAGGTGCCGTGACGCGCCACCAGGGCGGGCGGCAGGTCGGCAGAGGGGGGCGGTGTGGCCATCAAGGGAACATATAGGGGACAAATCGCCGTCTGTCGCCCACCCGATGGAGGCCCGATGGAGGGATGATGTATGGTATGGATTGACCGGTCAGGTTTCAGTTCATAGCTTCCTGCGCATCATGTCCGATCAGAACCGTCTCGATCCCGCTTCCCTGCCCAAGGCCTGGCCGTTCGAAGAGGCGGCCAAGCTGGCCGCCCATGTCGAACGCAAAGCCCTGCCGGCCGACGCGCCCGCCCTGCTGGAAACCGGCTATGGGCCGTCCGGCCTGCCGCATATCGGCACCTTCGGCGAGGTGGCGCGGACCAGTTGGGTCCGCCAGGCCTATACGCGCCTGACGGGGCGGCCGACGCGGCTGCTCGCCTTTTCCGACGACATGGACGCGCTGCGCAAGGTGCCGGACAATGTGCCCAATGGTGACATGCTGCGCCAGCATCTGGGCAAGCCGCTGTCGCGCATTCCCGACCCGTTCGGCACCCACGAATCCTTTGCCGCCCACAACAATGCGCGGCTGCGGTCGTTTCTGGACGGATTCGGCTTTGAATATGAATTCGCGTCCTCCACCGAATATTATGCCAGTGGCCGCTTCGACGCGGCGTTGCGCCGGGTGCTGGAGGTGCATGACGAGATCGTCGCCGTCATCGCGCCGACGCTTGGCCCGGATCGCCGCGCGACCTATTCCCCCGTTCTGCCGATTCATCCGCGCACCGGGCTGGTGATGCAGGTGCGCATGGATGGCATCGACCCCGTGGCGGGGACGGTGCGCTGGACCGACGAGGACGGCGAGACGTTCGAGACCCCGGTGACCGGCGGCCATGCGAAGATGCAGTGGAAGGCGGACTGGGCCATGCGCTGGTTCGCGCTGGGCGTCGATTACGAGATGTCGGGCAAGGACCTGATCGACAGCGTGAAGCTGTCGGGCAAGATCTGCCGCATTCTGGGTGGCGAGGCGCCGGCCGGCCTGACCTACGAGCTGTTTCTGGACGAGAACGGCCAGAAGATCTCCAAATCCAAGGGCAACGGCATCTCGGTCGAGGAATGGCTGCGCTATGCGCCCGCCGAGAGCCTGGGCCAGTATATGTTCAACGCGCCCCAGCGGGCGAAGCGCCTGTTCTTCGACGTTATTCCCAAGGCGGCGGACGAGTATCTGGCCAATGTCGCGCGTGCCCGCGCGCAGGAGGCCGATGAGTCGGCGCTGCTGGCCAATCCGGCCTGGTTCATCCATGCCGGGCGGATCGACGACCGCGCGGGCAGCCCGCTGACCTTCGCCATGCTGCTCAACCTGGCCAGCGCCGCGAACGCGGATACGCCCGATGTGCTGTGGCGGTTCATTCACCGCTATGATGCGGCGGCCTCGCCCGAGACCTGCCCGATGCTGGCGCGGCTGGTGGATCACGCGATCGTCTATTACGCGGATTTCGTGCGGCCTTCGAAGACTTACCGGGAGCCCGATGCGCGGGAGCGCGCGGCCCTGGCCGATCTGGCGGAGACGCTGCGCGGGCTGGAGGGGGACGCGACCGACCCCGACATGTTGCAGAATCTGGTCTTCGAGATCGGCAAGCGGCATGGGTTCGAGCCGCTGCGGAGCTGGTTCGGCTGCCTGTACGAGGTCCTGTTGGGCCAGAAGGAGGGGCCGCGATTCGGTATTTTCATCGGTCTCTACGGGGTGGCGGAAACCGTGGCGCTGATCGAGGCGGCGCTGCTTCGAGCGGTGGCCGGGACCGCGTCTGTCGCCGCCGGTTGACGCAGGGGTGGTGACCTCTGCCATGGCCGGGTTCGCTCTCTGATGGTTCTGAACTGCTCCCTTCCGCCGGATGGCCCCCCGCCGCCGGCGCCGGGTTGGCGGCGGCTGCTGCGGCATCTGCCGCATGTGGTGGGCCTGTGCCTGATGGTCGCCGCGATCGTCGTGGTCCAGCATGAGGTGCGGGACCTGCATTGGGATGATATCCGCGCGGCGCTGAGGACCATACCGGCCACGACCATGATGCTGGGGATCGGCTGTACGGTCCTGTCCTATTTCATCCTGTCCTTCTACGATTGCCTGGCGGTGGTGCAGGTCGGGCATCGGCTGTCGTTCCGCAAGGCGGCCTTTGCCTCGTTCTGTTCGTATGTGCTGTCGCACAACCTTGGTTTCGCCGCGATTTCCGGGGCGGCCGTGCGCTTTCGGCTGTATGGCAACTGGGGGGTGGGGGCGTTCGATATCGCCCAGATCATCGCGTTCTGTTCCGCGACCTATCTGCTAGGGGCGGGGGCGCTGATCGGGGCCGTGCTGCTGCTGGAGCCCGGTGCGATACCGGTCATCGGCGCGCATCTGCCGCATCTGGTACTGGCGGGGATCGGGCTGCTGCTTTGGGCGGTGGTGGGAGGCTATATCCTGCTCGGGCTGTGGCTGACGCAGGTGCGGATCTGCCGCTGGACCATCGTGCTGCCCCGGCCGCCCATGGCGTTTGCCCAGATGGTGGTCGCGGCCGCCGAGGTCGCCGCCACGGCGGGGATTGCCTATATCTTCCTGCCGTCGGGGGTCGGGCTGGGATATGGGGTGTTCCTGGCCATCTATATCGCCTCCTACACCGCCGGTCTGGTGGCCAGCGTGCCGGGGGGGCTGGGGGTGTTCGACGGGGCGATGATGCTGGCGCTGGGGGCGTATCTGCCGCCGTCGCAGATCGTCAGCACCATTCTGGTCTTCCGGTTGTTCTATTACATCATCCCGCTCTTTCTCGCCGGGCTGATGTTCGCGGGGCACGAACTGTTCCTGCGCGGGGATGCCGCCCTGGCGCGCAAGGGCGCGCCCCGTATCCCCCGGCGCGGGCCGCGCGACATCCGGCCCAGCCATGTGATTCGCGAGAGCGAGGCCGATTTCTCGGTCGTGGTGGCGACGGGGGCGGTTTCGATCTGCGGGGCGCTGCTGATCGCGCTGACGATCCTGGACCCCGCGTCGTGGAGCAATGCCGGCGGGCTGCATCATCTGGTGGGCGTGGCGGGCGATTACCTGCTGTCGCTGATCGGCGTGGCGCTGATCGGGCTGGCCGTGGGCCTGTCGCAGCGCGTGACGCTGGCCTGGAAACTGACGCTGGGCCTGCTGGTGGGGGCGGTCGCGCTGACCCTGCTGCGGGGGGCGTCGCTGGCCGTGCCGGGCATTCTGGGACTGGTGGCGGTTCTGATCGCGCCGTTCCGCAGTTCCTACTACCGGCACGCGCGCATCCTGAGCGAACCGCTGTCGTTCCGCACCGGGCTGTCGCTGGTGCTGCTGATCGGCTGCGTGCTGGTGCTGGTCTGCTCCGGGCCGCAGGACGAGGTGGGCGGGAGTTGGTGGGAGGTCATGCTGTTCACCTCCTCCCACGGCATTGCGCAATGGGTCATGGGGCTGGCCGTTTTGCTCGGTCTGGTCATGATCGGCCGGCTGGTGCGTCCTGGACGGATTGCCGTGCGGCCCTGGGACACCGCTGGCGACGCCGAATACCAGGCGCTGGATCATGCGCTGGACGATCTGGGGCCGATCCCGCCCACCGGGCTGATCCCCGGCGAAGCCGGCCTTGCCCTGCTGCCGTTCGTGCGGACGCAGACCTTTCTCATCGGGCTGGGCGATCCTGCCGGGAAGTCGGCCGATTGTGCCTCCGCCATCTGGTGGCTGCGGGATCTGGCGGTGCAGGAGGGCAGGCAGCCGGCATTCTGGCAGGTCGGAGCCTCGATGCTCGATGTCTATAACGATCTGGGCCTGACATCCTGGCCGCTGGTGGAGGAAACCGGCGACGACCGGTATCTGTGCTGCCTGCCGCAGAGCGTGCAGCCTGTCATTGCTGTGATGCAGACGGGTGGGGGCGTGCCCGCCATGCGTCCGGACGGGGCTTGACGGCCGCGTCAGTCTGGGAAAAACGATAGCCGGCTTTCGACTGGTGGCGACTGGTCGGGCATTGCCGCCAGATCGCTCCTTGGAATGCGTTCCGATGTCCCCAGGCCTTCATGGCATTGCTTCCCTCGGTTGGAAGGATGCGCTCTCCGTCTTCAGCAATACGTTTCTGCTGGCGTTTCCTGCCCTGTTCTCGATCGTCAATCCGCTTGGGGCGTCGCTGATCTTCTCGCAGGTGACCGCCGGGCGCGAGCGGAGCGAAACGCTGGCACTGGCCCGGACGGTCGCGCTCTATTCGGCGGCGCTTCTGATCGCTTCGATCTGGGCCGGCAGTGCGATTCTCGCATTCTTCGGCATTACGGTGGATTCGCTGCGGATCGCCGGTGGGCTGGTGGTGGCCGTGCGGGCCTGGGCGCTGCTTCAGGCGCCGGAGGAAGCCGCCGCGCGCAAGGAAAAGCAGGCCATGCAGGGCGGGCGGACCGTCACGCTGCCGAGTTGGACGGAAATGGCCTTCTTTCCGATGACCATGCCGTTCACGGTCGGGCCGGGTTCGATCGCGGTCGCGATCGCGCTGAGTGCCTCGCGGCCGGCATCGCCCGCGTGGCTGCCCTTCTATCTCGCGGTTTCGGCGGCCGCGATCGTCGTGGCGGGAACGGTGTGGCTGGCTTATTCCTATGCCGAGCGGCTGGTCGTTCTGCTGGGGGTGACGGGCGCGCGGATCGTCTCGCGCCTTGCCGCGCTGATCCTGCTGTGTATCGGCGTGCAGATCCTCTCGGCGGGGATCGAGGGGCTGGTGGTGACGATCATGCACGCTGTGGCGGCGTCGTGACCTGTCGGGACGGTGCCAGCAGGGGGGCAATGGCGGCGCGCAGCGCCGGGAGGACCTCTGCCGTAAACCAGGGATTGCGGCGCTCCCACGCCCCGGTGCGCCAGGACGGATGCGGCAGGGGAAAATAGCGGGGCAGATAAGCGCGGAAATCGCGCACGCGGTCTTCCACGCGGCCCGGCCCCAGGACTGCCGCCTGGGCGTAGGACCCGACCAGGAGGGTCAGGGTGATGTCGGGCATGCAGGCCAGCAGCTTCTCCCGCCAGAGCGGGGCGCATTCCGGGCGCGGCGGGCGGTCGCCACCCTTGGGCATGCGGCCCGGATAGCACAGGCCCATCGGCAGGATGGCGATGCGGCTGGAGTCGTAGAAGGTCTCGCGATCCATGCCGAGCCAGCCCCGTAGCCGGTCGCCGGAAGCATCGTTGAACGAAATTCCCGTTTCATGAACCCGTGTGCCGGGGGCCTGGCTTGCGATCAACAGGCGGGCGGTCGGTGAGACATGCAGCACCGGGCGTGGTCCCAGCGGCAGGCTGTCGGCACAGACACGGCATGCGCGCACCTGTGCGACGAGGGCGGTGAGATCGTCCGCCGCCCTGGTGCGGTCTGTCATGCGCCCAGGAGTTCTATGACCCATTGGGGGACCATGCGGGTTGCGGGGCCTATCAGCGTGCGGTCGAACAGGGTGGGGACCTGGGGTGGGTCGAGGTTGATGTCCACCGTTTCGGCATGGTCGCGGACCTGAGCCACGAAGCCGGCGGCTGGATAGACCGTGCCGGAGGTGCCGATCGTCACGAAGCGGTCGCAGCCGGCCAGGGCGGTTTCGATGCGGTCCATATGAAGCGGCACCTCACCGAACCAGACCACATCGGGGCGCAGGGTGGGACGGTGGCAGGCCGGACAGGGGGTGTCGGGCAGGCAGTCGCCCAGCCATTCGGGGGTGGCGCCGCAGGACGTGCAGCGGACCCGCCGCAATTCACCGTGCATATGCAGCACGTTGTGGCTGCCCGCGCGTTCGTGCAAATCGTCGATATTCTGGGTGACGATCAGGAGTTCGCCGTTCCAGCGCCCGTCATGCGCGGCTCGCTCCAGTTCCGCCAGGGCCAGATGGGCGGCGTTGGGCTGGACGCCCGCCAGTTCCGCCCGGCGCCCGTTATAGAAACGGTCGACCAGCATCGGGTCCCGGCGGAAGCCTTCCGGTGTGCAGACATCCGCGATGTTATGTCGGCTCCACAGGCCGTCGGCGTCACGGAACGTCTCCAGGCCGGATTCCCGGCTGATTCCGGCACCTGTCAGGACAACGATGCGGTCCGCTGGATGATGCTGGGTCATGTTTTATCTATGCCCGATCGCCGGACATAAGAAAACCGCCGCGGGGAGGCCCCGCGGCGGCTGAAAAGAGACCTGGCTGGTCGGACGCTGTTTACTGCGCCTCGTCCACCCCGGCATGGGTCTGCGGTGCGAAGGTCCAGCCTGCGCCATAGGGCTGCGGGTGCAGGAGCAGCCAGCTGCTGCTCGGTGCGCCGAAGCCGCTTCCGCCGATCGCGGCACCGACGTCACGCAGCTTCGCCACATCGGCCGCCGTGACGTTCGCCGGCGCATGGTTGCCCCATCCGGTCCGGATGAAGTTGACCACATCCGCGATCTGCTGGGCCGACAGCGTCTTGCCGTAGCCCGGCATGGCCACCGCCGACGGCGCCCAGTTGGTCGGCGGCAGCACGCCGCCATGGACGACCACGTTGACCAGCGAGGTCGGGTTTTCCGTCGCCACCACGGGGTTGCCCGCCAGCGGCGGGAACATGCGGGCCACGCCGCCGCCGTCATTGCGATGGCAGATGGCGCATTCGCGCAGGTAGACGTCGGCGCCCGGCGAAGAGGAGGTCTTGCCCGCGTTCAGCATGTCGGTGGTCGAGGCGTCATACGTGTAATTGCCCTGGGCCGGGGGAACCGGCGGCAGGCTCTTCAGGTATTTGGCCATCGCGCGCAGATCGTCGTCGGTGAAATACTGGGTGCTCCAGCCCACGACGTCGGCCATACCGCCGAAGACGGCGGAATGATCGATACGACCGGTCTTGAGGAAGTAGTACAGGTCGTCCTCGGACCAGCGCCCGATGCCCACCACCGGGTCGTTGCGCAGGCTCGGCGCCACCCAGTTGTCGATCGGCGCGCCGCCGGCCAGGAAGACCGGGCCGCCGCTGGCATCCAGCGCTTTTTCCTGCATGGCGAAGCCGCGCGGGGTGTGGCAGGCGCCGCAATGGCCGGGGCCGGTGACCAGATATTCACCGCGCGCCACGTCCGGATCGGTGCCGGCCGCGGGCTTGAAGTCGGCCGGAGCCGGCGCGAACAGCGTGCGCCAGATCGCCAGCGGCCAGCGCATGGACATCGGCCACGAAATCCCGTTGGCCCGGTTGGGCTGGGCCACCGGCTTCACGCCATGCATGAAATACGCATAGAGCGCGCGCATGTCGTCCTGCGTCATGCGCGAGAAGGCCGGGTAGGGCATGGCCGGATACAGCGTCGAACCGTCCTTGCGGATGCCGTGGCGGACCGCCTGGTCGAATTCCTCGAAGCTGTAGCCGCCGATACCGTCGGCGCTGGGCGTGATGTTGGTCGAATAGATCGTGCCGATCGGGCTCTTGATCTCCAGACCACCCGCATAGGCTTGTCCGTGGAGGGCGGTGTGGCAGGCCACGCAGTCACCCAGGCGGGCGACATAGGCGCCCTTGTCGATCAGCGCCTGATCGGGCGCCTGAGCCATTGCAGCGGTGGCAAGGAGGCTGAACGCCGCCGTGCCGATCGCAACTTTAAGCCTGTTGAGCATTCTGTTCACCATGCGTCGCGTTGATGCGGAAAAAACGGAAGATCGAGCGGAAGTGTCTCATTGTGCGGGAATGCCTTCCGCGTTCTTCCGGGCATCAACCTCCCTCTGGTAGGTTTCGTTGGCGCGCTTCAGCAGGAACTGCCGGATATCCTCGATCTGCGTGGGCGACATCGAGGAATCGAAGCGATCCATGCCGTAGGCCGTCAGCGCGCCGCGACCGACGACGTTATAGAACGCGTCCTGGTGGCGGATCGCGCCGGACCAGCGCAGATCGGGCAGAACACCGCCGGCTTCGCCATTGTCGCCATGGCAGGCCGCGCAATAGGTCTGGAACTGGAAGTAGCCGTTATCCGTCCGCTTCTCGTCGAATTCGGCGGGCGGCTTGACCGGCAGATAGCCCTTGTCGTTCTGCGGGGGCAGCTTGGCCTTGCCGTCGAGCGAGAAGGCGATGACGCGGGAATGGTTGACGGTCCATCCGCTGGTGCGCGCGATGCCGCCCAGGAAGAACGGATAGATGCCGCCCCAGCCCACTTCGACGGCGACATACTGCTTGCCGTTCGCCAGATAGGTGACCGGCGGTGCGATGATGCCGCTCTGTGCCGCGAAGGTGAACAGGTCGTTGCCGTTCGTGGCGTCGTAGGCGTGGAATTCGCCGTTCGCCAGGCCCTGGAACAGAAGGTCGCCGCCGGTGGCCACGATGCCGCCGTTCCACGGTCCCTTGTGATCGACGCGGAAGGCTTCCTGCTGCTTGATCGGATCCCAGGCCACGATCCAGCCCTTCAGATCCTTGATGAAGGCGTCCTTGACGTCCTGCTTGTCGGGCAGGCCGACCTTGTTCATGTCCAGGCCGAGATTCCAGCTGTCCGGATGGGCCTTGAAGCCGCCGACCTGGTTGGAATACACGAACGGAACCTGCTGCGCCGGGATGTAGACCAGGCCGGTGCGCGGGCTGAAGGCCATCGCCGCGAAGTTATGACCGCCCAGGTCACCAGGGATGCCGTACCAGTCCTTGCCGGTGAGGGTCCACAGGGCTTCCGGATTATAGATCGGCCGGCCGGTCTTCGGGTCCAGGCCGCTGGCCCAGTTCACGTAGACATAGTTCTTGCCCGACAGGAACTCGCCGGTCTTGGCGTCTATGACGTAGAAGAAGCCGTTCTTGGGCGCATGCACGATGACGTGGCGCATTTCGCCATTGATCGGCAGGTCGAGGGTCATGATCTGCTGGACCGAGGTGTAATCCCACTGGTCCATCGGCGTTTCCTGGAAGTGCCAGACATACTCGCCGGTATCGGGCTTGATCGCCACGATGCTGCCCAGGAAGAAATTGTCGCCCTTGCCGTCGGAGCGGAACTTGTAGTTCCACGGCGAGCCGTTGCCGACGCCCAGGTAGACCAGGTCGGTCACCGGGTCGTAGACGATCGAGTCCCACACGGTGCCGCCGCCGCCCTGCTTGGTCCAGGCGCCGGTGGGGCTCCAGGTCTGGTAAGCCTTGTTCATCAGCACGCTGTCGGACGCGGCGTGATCGGGCTTGTTCTCGGGATTCGGAACGGTGAAGAAGCGCCAGTCGAGCTTGCCGGTCTCGGCGTCGAAGGCCGAGACGAAGCCGCGGGCGCCGAACTCCGCGCCGCCATTGCCGATGATGACACGGCCGCGGGCGATGCGCGGCGCACCGTCAACCGTATAGGAGCGCTGATGGCCCAGTGCGGCGTCGGTGGGGATGGTGTTGACGCTCCAGACCAGCTTGCCGGTCTTGGCATCCAGCGCGATCAGGCGGCCGTCGAACGTGCCGAAATAGACCTTGCCGTTCCAGTAGGCCGCGCCGCGATTGACGGTATCGCAGCAGCCCTTGTCGGCGATGTTGCCGGGCACCCGCGGATCGTACGCCCACAGCAGCTTGCCCGTGGCTGCATCGAGGGCCTTCATCTTGCTCCAGTTCGTCGTCGCGTACATGACGCCGTTGACGACGAGCGGTGTGCCTTCCTGGCCACGATTGGTGTCCAGATCGTAATACCAGGCCAGCTTCAGATTGCCGACATTGGAGCGGTTGATCTGGTCGAGCGGGCTATAGCGCTGCTCGGAATAGGTCCGGCCGTATGTCATCCAATCGCCAGGATGGTCATCGGCATGGATGATCGCCTCTCCTGTATCGTTTGCAACAGGGTCAGCCGCAATGGCGGCATAGCCGCACAGTGTGACGGCGCATATCGTTCCGGCGGCAAGCGTTCCTCGCAGAGAACGTCCTTTCCGGAAAGCAGCTCGCATCATGTCCGATGTCCTCGTGACAATAGAAAATATAACCCGACAGCCCCGGTCCTTGACCGGAAGGAAGCAGGCCCACGGCGACCATACTGGGGCTGTAAATTCAGTCTTCTGACGATTTTGTGTGCTCCGGGAGGCGTGCCCTGACACATCGGGATGTGATGGGGGGGCACGGAACCCGTGACGCAAGAGCATGTTGTCGCTCATCAGACTGATTTTATGCCTTTTTTTTGCAGTCGGTCGGGGATGTATAATATATTTCCGGTCTCTGGGCGCAACATTAATATGCATTAATGTAATTAAATATATTCATAATCCGGATGAAATTGGGTGTCGGGTTTTTGGCCGAACCGGAATTGAGGGCGGATGAGAATCCTGTCACCGGGCCAGATCGTACTCGGCCAGACTTTCATAAACGGGCTCGTCCGGGCCGCGCAGCGATCGGAAAAGGGTCAGGCGCGGGACTTCGACGGGCGGAAGGGGCAGGGGGGACCAGCGGGCCAGCCAGGAAGCGAGCAGGTCGGGTGCCGGTGAGGTGATTGTGCCGATGGTGATGTGCGGCATGAAGCGCCTGCGTTCGATTTCCATGCCTGCCGAGCGGCGCAGAGCGGTATCGACCTTGCGGTGCAAATGGAGCAGGGGGTCGCTGCGTTCGATTCCGATCCAGAGGGTTTGCCGGCCGTCATCCCGCTGGAAGACGCCCGGCGCTTCCGGCTGCAGGATGATGCTCGGAGCGCGGATGGCCGAGAGGGCCATGTCGATCTCATCGAGCCGGTCACGGCCGGAGACTTCGCCGAGAAAGCGAAGCGTGACGTGACAGGTGGCGGGATCGACCCATCGGACACCGGCCAGGCTGCCGCGCATGGCCGCGATGGCGTCACTGAGGGGGGAACCGACACCGAGGGCGATGAAAAGTCTCACGGTCGTGCTTCCTGGCGTGGGGAAGGCTTTGGTGCTTCCTTCCGTTGCCTTATGATATGGGCCGTCTGATGTCGGGTGAGCCTATCTTGCGGAAAAGTCATCCGGAAACGAGACGATTTTCCTTGAAATGTCGTCGGCTTCTCCCACATCACAGCTACAGTTGTGTCCGGAATTGCCCGGACGAAGGAAGGATGTCATGGCTTTCAGCCCGGATTTTCGAACAATGTCCCGACCCGCAGGCACCGGGGTCGGCGCTGGAGTCATCGACCAGGGGCTGCGTGCCTATATGCTCCGGGTCTATAACTGGATGGCGTCAGGGCTGGTGCTGACCGGGCTTGTGGCCTACCTGGTCGCCAACACGAGTCTGCGGGGCGCGTTCTTTGCCGAAATGCTGATGCCCAACGGTGGCGTGGCCGTGCGGCCGACCGGGCTGGGCATGCTGGCGATGTTCGCGCCGCTGGGCTTTGTCCTGGTCATGTCGCTGGGGGTGAACCGGCTGTCGCGGCAGGCGGTGCAGATGCTGTTCTGGCTGTTCTGCGGCGTCATGGGCGCCAGCCTGTCCAGCATTCTCCTGACCTTCACCGGCGTTTCGGTGGTGCGCGTGTTCTTCGTCACGGCCGGCACGTTCTCGGCCATGTCGATCTGGGGGTATGTGACCCGTACCGACCTGACGCGCTTCGGCTCGTTCCTGATCATGGGCCTGTTCGGGCTGGTGATCGCGGGGGTGGTCAATCTGTTCCTGCACAGCCCGATGGTCTATATGCTCTACAGTGTCGTCGGCGTGTTCATCTTTATCGGCCTGACCGCGTTCGACACGCAGCGGATCAAGATGACGTATCAGCAGTTCGCCTATTATGACGGGCCGGACGGTGCGGCCAAGCGGGCGGTCTACGATGCCTTGTCGCTGTATCTGAACTTCATCAACCTCTTTCAATTCCTCTTGCAGTTCATGGGTGTGCGTAACAACCAGAACAATTGAGGTCACGCGAATCGTTTCCGGCTCGCGCATGACAATCAGGGCCCCGCCGAAAGGCGGGGCTTTTTTTTATCCCTCGCCGATCGACGCCGAAAAATCAGGCGGGTGGTGATATGGAGTATAAAATTTCGTCCAAAATAAGACTTATTCTTCTCGGGAAAGAGTGAGATGACGCGGATGTGATGTTGGGCATCTTATTCTATCCAATTGAAATAAAACAAATTATTGCTGTCGTCTCGGCTTGTTCGAAATAATCTGAAACATTCTGTGAAGGCTTGCTTGTGGGGTCCTTCCGGTCGGATAAGGCGGTAAGAGAACTATGGACGAAAGGATAGCTGCGCAGACAGGACGCTCGAGGCACGCGGCGGCACATGAGGCCCGGTCTGGTTCGGTGGGATGGAAAATACGTATGACCATTCCGATCCTTGATCAGGATCAAGGCCAGGAAGCCGACGAAAACTCATGACGGGATCGATCCGGCGAAGGCCTCCTATTCCAAGAGGGAGGTAGACGGCGGTTGGATATCAACGGATGTAACAGACGGCGAGAGACCCACATCGGGATTCGCGGCAGACGTGAAGCATGGCCGTTGTTGCTTTGGGGGCCCGTGAACGAAGCGAGCATATGAGCAAGGGTGATGTCGAAACCAACGAGGCGTGAGATGAAGAAAAAAATCTTGCCAAGATTATCGAGTTTATTGTGTTTGTCCTCAGCGTTCCTCTTGGCGGGATGTGACTGGGCACTGTTCGATCCGAAGGGTACTGTCGGTGCCCAGGAGAAGAGCCTGATCCTGACCTCGACCTATGCGATGCTGCTTGTGGTCGTGCCGGTCATCGTTCTGACGCTGCTGTTCGCATGGCAGTATCGTCACTCGAACACGAGTGCCGAATACCTGCCGAAATGGTCGCATTCGAACAAGATCGAAGTGGTGATCTGGGTCGTTCCGTCCCTGATCATTCTCTTCCTGGCAGTGCTGACCTACCAGACCTGTCATTCTCTGGACCCCTACCGTCCGCTTGAAGAAGAAGCCAACGTGAAGCCGATTCACGTCGAGGTTGTCGCGCTGGACTGGAAGTGGCTGTTCATCTACCCCGACGAGGGGATCGCGACCGTCAACCAGATGGCCTTCCCGGTGAATACGCCGGTTGACTTCCGGATCACGTCCGACGCGGTGATGAACTCGTTCTTCATTCCGCAGCTTGGCTCGCAGATCTACGCGATGGCCGGCATGCAGACCCAGTTGCACCTGGTGGCCAATACGGCCGGCAACTACCTGGGCGAGTCCGCGAATTTCAGCGGCCGGGGCTTCTCGGACATGCGCTTCCGCGCGCTGGCGATGAGCAACGACGATTACGCAGCCTGGGTCCAGAAGGTGAAGGCGGCGTCCGAGCAACTCGACAACTCGAACTATTCCAAGCTGGCCGCGCCCAGCGAGGCGAATCCGGTCGAGTATTTCTCGCATGCCGAACCTGGCCTGTTCGACCAGATCGTGGCCAAGTACAACAATGGCATGGTCATGGATAAGAGCACGGGCAAGATGTTGCATGTGCAGTCCGCGATGTCCGACATGAATATGAAGGAATAGGACCGATGTTAGGAAAATTAAGCTGGTCGGATATTCCGATCGATGTGCCTATCCTTGTCGGCACCTTTGCCGGTGCGGCGATCGCCGGTCTGGCGGTGCTTGGGCTCATCACCTATTACGGCAAGTGGGGCTATCTCTGGAAAGAGTGGTTCACTTCGGTAGACCACAAGCGTCTGGGCGTGATGTATATCGTCCTGGCCCTGGTCGCCCTGTTCCGTGGCTTCGCGGACGCCATCATGATGCGCTCGCAGCTCGCGCTGGCTTATGCCGGCAACCCGGGCTACCTGCCGCCGCATCACTACGACCAGATCTTCTCGGCCCACGGCACCATCATGATCTTCTTCATGGCGATGGCGTTCATGACCGGGCTGATGAACGTGATCGTGCCGCTGCAGATCGGCGCGCGCGACGTGGCCTTCCCCTTCCTGAACTCGCTCAGCTTCTGGATGACGACCATCAGCTTCGTGCTGATCAACGTGTCGCTGTTCATCGGTGAGTTCTCGCAGTGCGGCTGGCTGGCGTATCCGCCTCTGTCCGAGCAGCAGTTCAGCCCTGGGGTCGGTGTCGACTACTATATCTGGGCGGTTCAGCTTTCGGGTGTCGGCACCCTGCTGACCGGTGTGAACTTCTTCACCACCATCGTGAAGATGCGCGCTCCGGGCATGACCTTCATGAAGATGCCGGTGTTCACCTGGACCATCTTCTGCACCAGCGTGCTGATCATGCTTTCCTTCCCGATCCTGACCGTGGCCCTGGGCCTGCTGGGTCTGGACCGTTACCTGGGCATGCACTTCTTCACCAACGATGGTGGCGGCAACCAGATGCTCTATCTGAGCGTGATCTGGGGCTGGGGACATCCGGAAGTTTACATCCTGGTTCTGCCCGCGTTCGGTGCGTTCTCGGAAATCACGCAGACCTTCTCGCGCAAGCCGCTGTTCGGCTACAACACCATGGTCTATGCGACCTGCTCGATCATGGTCCTGTCGATGGTCGTGTGGCTGCATCACTTCTTCACCATGGGTGCCGGCGCCAACGTCAATACGTTCTTCGGCATCATGACGATGATCATCGCCATTCCGACGGGCGTGAAGATCTTCAACTGGCTGTTCACCATGTATAAGGGCCGCGTCGAGTTTCACGCGACCATGTACTGGGTGATCGGCTTCATGATCACCTTCACCATCGGTGGCATGACCGGCGTCATGCTGGCCATTCCGGCCGCCGACTTCGTGCTGCATAACTCGCTGTTCGTTATCGCCCACTTCCACAACGTCATCATCGGCGGTGTGTATTTCGGCTATGTCGCGGCGATGAACTTCTGGTTCCCGAAGGCTTTCGGCTTCAAGCTGAACGAAGCCTGGGGCAAGCGGGCGTTCTGGCTGTGGTTCGTTGGCTTCTACTTCGCGTTCATGCCGCTCTATGTCCTGGGCTTCGAAGGCATGACCCGTCGTATGAACCACTACGACAACCCCGAGTGGTATCCGTGGCTGCTGGTTGCCGAAGCCGGCGCCGTGATGATCGCCCTGGGCATCGTCTGCCAGCTGACGCAGCTCTATGTCTCGATCCGTGACCGCAACCTGGCCGAAAACCGCGATCTGACGGGTGATCCGTGGAACGCGCGCACGCTGGAATGGTCGACCTCCTCGCCCCCGCCGTTCTACAACTTCGCGGTTGTTCCTGCGGTGCATGACCTGGATGCGTTCGCCCATGACAAGGAAGCCGGCATCGACACCCGTGCCGCCGGTTCGAACTACCAGCCGATCCATATGCCGAAGAATACGGCTGCCGGCTTCTTCGTCGGCATGTTCAGCCTGATCCTCGGCTTTGCCGCGGTCTGGTGGATCTGGTGGCTGGCGGCGGTCGGCCTGATCGGTGTCATCGCGACCGTGATCGCGCGGAGCAGCAACAACGATGTCGACTACTATGTGCCGGCGTCCGAGGTTGCCCGTATCGAGAACGAGCATACCCGTAACCTTCTGGCAGCACAGGCGGCGGAATAATGGCGCACGATATGACTGCTGATGCGGCCCACGCCCACGACGAGCACCACGAATCTCCCGTGGTGTTCGGGTTCTGGCTGTATCTGATGACCGACTGCATCATCTTCGGAACGCTGTTCGCGGTGTTCTCGGTGCTGCGGACCCAGTTTGCCGGTGGTCCCACCGGCAAGGACGTCTTCGAACTGGGCGGGGTCGGGATCGAGACGGCGATCCTGCTGCTCAGCTCGATCACCTACGGCTTCGGCATGATCTGCGCGCACCAGAACAAGGTGGGCGCACTGCGGGGCTGGCTCGGGATTACCTTCCTCCTGGGCCTGGGCTTCCTGTTCATGGAAATCCGTGAGTTCTCGCACATGGTTGCGGAAGGCAACGGACCGGATCGCAGTGCGTTCCTGTCGGCCTTCTTCACCCTGGTCGGGACCCACGGGCTGCACGTGACCTGCGGCCTGCTGTGGATGGCGGTTCTGATTGTTCAGACGGGCGGCCAGACCGTTCTGTCCGAGCGGATGACGAACAAGCTGACCTGCCTCAGCCTGTTCTGGCACTTTCTGGACATCGTCTGGATCTGTGTCTTCACCTTTGTCTATCTGATGAGTGTGATCTGATGGCTGACGCGCACGCGCATACGGACCATTCGGGAGCGAGCCACGGGAGCGTAGGGTCTTACCTTACCGGGTTCGTTATCTCTGTCCTGCTGACGGTCGCGGCTTTCGGCATCGTGATGGCTCACAGCTTCTCGCCCTCCGGGACGATTGCTGCCATTGCGATCCTGGCTGCCGTGCAAGTTGTGGTTCATCTGGTGTTCTTCCTCCATATGAACACGTCGTCGGAACAGCGTTGGAACGTGATGGCGTTTGCCTTCACGGTTCTGACGGTCTTCGTTCTGGTTGTCGGCACGCTGTTCATCATGCATGACACCTCGATCAACATGATGTCGCGCTGATATCCGCCTGTCCGGGTGCCGCGAGGCACCCGGATTGGATGGATGCCAGACATGAAAAAGGCCGGTGAGGGAAACCTCACCGGCCTTTTTCATGTCTGGGTCGAAAGCGGCGGGTTGCCGCTCCGATCTTGTGGCGTCAGTCCTTGTGCGGTTCCGGCGACAGGAGATCTTTCTTGCCGGGCTCGTCCTTCCATTCCTCGGCATCGGCGGGCGCGGTGCCTTTGCGGGTGATGTTGGGCCATTTGGTGGAATAGCTGGCATTGATCTCGGCCCAGGCGGCGGCGCGGTCGTCGCTGTCGGGGACGATGGCTTCGGCCGGGCATTCCGGCTCGCACACGCCGCAATCGATGCATTCGTCGGGGTTGATGACCAGGAAGTTTTCACCGGCATAGAAGCAATCGACCGGGCACACCTCGACACAGTCCATGAACTTGCAGCGGATGCAGTTTTCGGTGACCACGTAGGTCATCGTTCATCTCCGATTATCTATAGCTGCGATAACGTCGTGACGACGACATCATCAGCCTTGGGCCTGCGAGGCGCCGCCAACGGGCTCCCCACCTATGATGCGGGCTGGTATGAAAGTCTTTTGAAGCCATGGCAAGTCAAAGACGCCATGCCGCCATGTCGGGATGCTGGCGCTTACTCCGCGGGCGACAGGGCGCGTTCGGGCACGACCTCGTAGAGCAGGCGTGCGACGGGGGCCGATCCGCGCCGCTGGGCCAGTGCCACGATGCGCAGCACCATCACGCCGTCACCGGTCGGCGGCGGCAGGGTCAGGACATCTCCGGGGCGTACCAGCGCATGGGCCTTTTCGGTGCGCTGCCGGTTGATGCGCACCAGGCCGGCCTGGGCGATGCGGGCGCAGTCGGCCCGGCTGCGGGCGAAGCGCGCGCACCATAGCCAGCTATCGAGCCGCTGGGTCGCGGCGTCTTCGGGCGCGGAGCGTTCGCGGCTCATAGCCGTGGGTATTTCAGGGCGGCGAGTGCCGCGAACGGGCCGTCGGGGATGGGGCGGGGTGCCCGGACCGGCGGGACGGGACGAACGGCGCCGGGTGCCTGGCCCTTTGGCTTTGATGGCCGGGGTGGTGCTTCGGTCGGCGGGTTGGGTGTCCGGTGTCGCTGCCGGCGTCGCGCGTCTTGAGTTACCGCCAGCATTGCCGGCGCGGCCGGGCCGTATTCGCCGGCGCCGAGGGGGCGGGCGGCGCGGACGGGAATCTCCAGTGCCTTCAGGATCGCCGCCACCATTTCCGGACGGACGCCCAGCCGCGAGGGCAGGCCGTCTGGCAGGGGGACCGGGCCGTTGCGCGCGCGCCAGCGTAGCTCGCCGGACAGTTTCTCGGCGATATCCAGCCTGAGACGCACCGGGCCGGCGGCGATCCAGCCCAGTTGCGCCAGGATGGCGTCATGCGGGCCGTCGGCCGGGACCGAGACCGCGCCGGCGGGTGGCAGGTCGGGCAGTTTCCGCCCGGCCCGCGCCGCCAGCAGGATGGCGCGCAGGTGCATGGCGTGGGGGCGGAGCAGCGACGGCATCAGCACCGCATGACGCCCGATGCGCACGCCGAGCGCCTTGAGACGAGCCCGTTGGGCCGGGGGCACGGATAGGCTGTCGGCGACCACGCCGCCCTGTTCTTCCAGCCGGTGCAGGATGCCGCGCAGGGTCGGGTCCGCTTCCACGGCGGCGCGGGCGGCGAACAGGGGGGCCATCGCGCCGCGCACCTGCCGGTCCAGCCACTGGGCGAGATGCGCCCGGATACGTTCCTTCTGCGCGCCGTCGAGGAAGGAATTGTCCATGACCTCGATGCGGGGCCGCAGCAGGTGGTCGCCGCCGCGCAGGCGGGCGACGGTGCCGCCGTCCCATTCCACGAAGCGCCCGTCGGCGGAGAACGCGAAGGCGTCGTCGGGGGCCTGGGTGAGCGCCTGGACGCGGCGGGGGATTTCGGTGCGCAGGGCGCGGCGGGCGGCGCGCAGCAGGAGGCGCTGGTCGGGCAGCGCCCCGGCGGTGTCCGCCACCAGGTCCAGGCCGACCACCCGGCCCACCGGATGGCCCTCCACCACCACGTCGCCCTGGGCGGTGACGGCGGACAGCAGGTCTTCCTCGGCGGCTTCGTCCAGGCGGCGGATCAGGGAGGCGGCGCGGCGGTCGACGAAGCGGGCGGTCAGCCGTTCGTGCAGCGCATCGGACAACTGGTCCTCGACCGCGCGGGTGCGCTCCTGCCACTGGGTAGCGTGCCGTACCCAGTCGCGGCGGGCGGCGATATAGGCGCAGACGCGAATGCCCGAGAGGCGGTGCATCAGGGAGTCGATATCGCCTTCGGTCTTGCTGAAGCCCGCGATCTGGGACTCCATCCACGCCTCTGGCACATGCTCGTCGCGCATGACGTGGGTGAAGATCCGCGCGCAGAGCCGGGTGTGGCTCTCGTCGCCCAGTTTGCGGAAATCGGGGATCTGGCAGGCTTCCCAAAGCAGACGGGTGGCGCGGGGGGAGCGGACGAGGGTGCGGATGTCCGGCACCGCCGCCAGGCTGCCGAGGGTGAGGACATCCGTCGCCTCGTTGCCGGCGGTGAGGCCGATCGTCGGCGGGGGGCGGTTCAGGCTGGCCAGAAGGGCCTCGGGGTTGGCGAAATCCAGATCGCTGTTGCGCCAGAACAGGCGCTCGATCGGGTCGAAACGGTGGGTTTCGACGGCCTCGACCACCTCCTCGGGCAGGGGCGGGCAGGTGCCGGCGGTGCCGAAGGTGCCGTCGCGCATGCCGCGTCCGGCGCGGCCGGCGATCTGGGCGATTTCGGCGGGATGGAGGCGGCGCGCCCGCAGGCCGTCGAATTTCGACAGGCCGGCGAAGGCGACATGGTTGACGTCCATGTTCAGGCCCATGCCGATGGCGTCGGTCGCCACCAGGTAATCGACCTCGCGCTCCTGATAGAGCGCCACCTGTGCGTTGCGCGTGCGTGGGGAGAGCTGGCCCATGACGACGGCGCAGCCGCCGCGCCGCCGCCGGATCAGTTCGGCGATCGCGTAGACTTCGGTGGCCGAGAAGGCGACGATGGCGGAGCGGGGGGGCAGGCGCGTCAGCTTGCTGGCACCCAGATGGGTCAGGCTGGAGAGGCGGGGCCGGGTGTCGATCTCGATGCCCGGTACCAGGCGGCGCAGCAGCGGGCGAATGGTCTCCGCGCCCAGGAACATGGTTTCCACCATGCCGCGCGCATGGAGCAGCCGGTCGGTGAAGATATGGCCCCGGTCGGGGTCGGCGCAGAGCTGGATTTCGTCGACCGCGACGAATTCGGCGCGCTGGTCGAGCGGCATGGCCTCGACGGTGCAGGAGAACCAGCGGGCGTTCGGCGGGACGATCTTTTCCTCGCCGGTGATCAGCGCGACGGCGCCGACACCTTTGGCGGCGACCATGCGCTCGTAATTCTCGCGGGCCAGCAGGCGCAGGGGAAAGCCGATGATGCCGCTGGAATGGGCGAGCAGCCGCTCGATGGCGAGATGGGTCTTGCCCGTGTTGGTCGGCCCGAGGACGGCCCTGATTCGCCTGGCATGTGCAGGGTGGAAGGCGTGTCGCGCGGCACTGGGGGAGCCGGCCCCCGGGGATGCACCCATCATGGGGCCATGCTCAGATGACGCCGGATGGATTGCAAGCAAAACCCGCGCCCGGATTGTAGAATACGTGCGCGACCGGTTGCGTTGCCCGACCGCAGGACGCACGCTGATGGTGTTCGGGTTGCGGAGGTCGCTGATGTCCATTGAAGAATTCCCCTGCCTGCTGCCGTCCACGCGAGGGCGACGCAGCGGCGTGCGCGTGATTCACGCGATCACGCCTGCCGAGTTCGGCACCCTGGCCGAACGAGTCGGTGAATCCGGCGCCGCGTTCCTGCGCGAGTCGGGTTTTCGGGGGCTGGTCGGGGAACTGGGGCTGGTGCCGGGCAAGGACGGGGTGGCGGCGGCGGTGCTGGTCGTGCAGGCGGGGGCGGACCCGTTTCAGTTCGGCAGGCTGGCGAAGGATCTGCCGCCGGGCGCGTGGAAGATCGCGCTGCCTGCGGGCATTGCCCCGGATATCGCGGTTCTGGGCTTCTGCCTCGGGGCGTATCAGATGCCCGCCTTTGGCCGGGCCGCGCGGCCGGAGCGGGATATCGCGCGTCTGGTCGTGCCGGCCGGCGGGGCCGCCGGAGCGGAGGTCGCGCAGGCGATCCGGCTGGGGCGGGACCTGATCAACGCGCCGCCCAACCTGATGGGGCCGGCCGAACTGGCCGAGGCGGCCCGTACCCTGCTGGAACCGCTGGGAGCGCGGGTGGAGATCGTGAAGGGGCGGAAGCTGGCGCGGGCCTATCCCACCGTCGCGCATGTCGGCGCGGGATCGGAGCGGGCGCCCAAGGTGGTGATCGCGCGCTGGGAGGGCAGCCGGGCCGGAGCGAAAGCCCCGCTGCTGTCGCTGGTGGGCAAGGGGGTGTGTTTCGATACCGGCGGTTACGACATCAAGCCGGCGGCGGGCATGCTGCGCATGAAGAAGGACATGGGCGGGGCCGCCATCATGCTGGCCCTGGCGCATCTGGTGATGACGCGCGACCTGCCCGTTCGGCTGGAACTGCGCCTGGGATGCGTGGAGAACAGTATCTCGGGCACGGCCATGCGGCCATCGGACGTGGTGGTCACGCGGTCGGGCCTGACGGTGGAGATCGGCAATACGGATGCCGAGGGGCGGCTGGTGCTGTGCGACCTGCTGACCGAGGCCAGCGAGACGGACCCGGACCTGCTGATCGACGCCGCCACCCTGACCGGTGCCGCCCGTGTGGCGCTGGGCCCGGACCTGCCGGCGCTGTTCAGCAATGACGACGCGGTCGCGCAGGCGATTCTCGACGCCGGCACGTCGTGCGGCGACCCGCTGTGGCGGCTGCCCCTGTGGGACGATTATGCCGCGTGGCTGCGGAGTCCGGTGGCCGATTTGAACAATGTGGCGGCAAAACCTATGGCGGGCGCGCTCACGGCGGCGCTGTTTTTAAAAAAATTCATCAAAACAGGCGTGCGCTGGGCACATATCGATGTGTATGCGTGGAACGATCATTACCGTTCCGGACGGCCGGAAGGAGGGGAAATACCGGTTTTGCGGGCCGTGTACGCATCTTTGTTGCGAACGCTGCCGACAAGGGAAAATACGTAATCGTGAAATAATGAACATGAACGAACTATTCTCATTTCACGGGCTTATATCTGTCGCATTCTGAAACTATATACGGTTCTGGAATGACCGTCGGACCCTGAGCGGGAACGCTGACGGCAAAAATTTTGGGGGGCGTTGCCGACCTCCCCGGGAAAGGCTTTTTCACTATGGCTCAGAACTCATCGACCACCGATCAGCTGGTCAACACGCTGCGCGATACCATCGTTGCCATGGTGCGCCGTGACGGGCCGGATCTGTCGGCCCGCCAGCTTGGCGTCTTCCTCACCTGCTACCTTGAGGAAGGGGCGCATACCGTCCGTGGCCTCGCCGCCGCGCTGAACGTATCCAAGCCGGCCATCACCCGTGCGCTCGACCGGCTCGGGGAACTGGATCTGGCCCGCCGCAAGGTGGACCCGATGGACCGCCGCTCGGTTCTGGTGCAGCGCACGCTGAAGGGCTCGGCCTATCTGCGCGAACTGCGTTCGATCATGGGCGAGGCCGCCGGTGTGCCCACGGCCGCCCGCACTGCCAAGATCGTGCGCGAAGAGCGCGCGCCGCGTCGCGCCGCCGGCTGACGCGGTGGGGTGGTGGCCCGTCCGGGCCACCACCCGTTCCATTCTGGAAGACGACAGACCGATCGGATGAATTGGCCGGTGGCCGTGCGTGACCGATGGTCCGCACGCGCGTTTCCGCGCCCGCCGATTCCCCCTGATGGCGTGTATTTTCGGGCGTTAATTCAGCCGATCAGAACAGACGATTAGGAGAAAGATCATGCGTATGGCATCGCGTATCGCTGCCGTGGCCGCTCTCGCCGTTCCGTTTCTGATGACGTCCCTTCCTGGCCCGGTCACCGCCCGTGCCGCCGACGACCTGGGGACGCCCGTCGGGCATATCCGGCTGGTTGCGAAATCGGCCGATGTCGGCGTCGGCTGGACGTGGGGCTCCGGCAAGCTGACCTTCGGGCACCATACCTACAACTTCACCGTCAAGGGCGGGTCGATCGCCGCCGTCGGCTATTCGAAGATCGAAGGTACGGGCACCGTCTATAACCTGAAGAACCTGCACGATTTCGACGGCACCTATGTGGCCGGCAACGGTGAAGCCACGGTTGGCAATGGTGTGGGTGGCAGCCTGCTGCACAACGGCAATGGCGTGACGATCAAGATCGAAACCATCTCGAAGGGTGCGCGGCTGGCCGCCGCTGCCCAGGGGCTGGAACTGACGCTGACCCACTGACGGGTCTTTCGGCGCCGGCCCGGTTCGTCGCTCAGACGGGCCGGGTCGGTTGCCGCATGCGCCGCTCGACGACGGCGCTCCAGGCCAGTTGCGGCAGCAGGACCATGAGCAGACCCGCTGCCGTGCCCGACAGGCCATGCAGGCCCGACAGGCCATGTAGAACGGTCCAGGCCGTCACGCTTCCCCACAGGACGAACCCCCAATGTATGAGGGTGACGGTGACCGGCGAGAGGCCGGACTGTGTTGCGCGCTGGTAGAGATGCTCGCGGTGGCCCTCCATCAGGCGGGCGCCGTTTCGCCAGCGGCGGGCCAGCGTATAGAGGACATCGTAGATCAGGCCGGCCAGCAGCATCGGCACCACGTACCATGCGGTCAGGCCCGGCTGGGTGGCGCAGGCGAGGCCGAATGCGCCGGCCAGCAGGCCGCAGGGCTGGCTGCCGACATCGCCCATGAAGATGCGGGCCTTTGGAAAATTGAACGGCAGGAAGCCGGCCAGCGCCGCCGCCAGCACCAGAGCCATGCCGCCGAGAGTCGTCCCCGCCGCCAGGAGGCCGAGGGCGAGGGCGGCCAGCATGACCGAACCCGATACCAGCCCGTTCAGCCCATCCATGAAATTGACCGCGTTGGTCATGAACACCAGACAGCAGACCGACAGGACGAACCACGCGGGCGCGGCCAGCGATGCGGCCCAGGGAAGGGGCAGCGTGGCGGGCAGGCCGGCGGGGACCGGGAGCGTGAGAGCCACCAGGACCGATGCCGCGACCTGTGCCCCCAGCTTCAGCAGAGGGGACCATTGATAGACATCGTCCAGCCAGGAGACCGCGCCCAGCAGGGCCGTCGCGGCCAGCAGGCCGGCGAGGGGCAGGTCCAGCGGCGGCAGGCCGTGCAGCATGCGCCCGGCCGGGACCGCCAGCACGAACGCCGCCACGATGCCGATGCCGCCGCCCTTGGGCGTGGGAAGCGTGTGCGAACTGCGATGCCCCGGATGGTCCATGACGCCCAGGCGGATCGTCGCCGCCACGGTCAGGGCGGCGGCGATCCAGGTGGCGAACAGCAGGAACGGGAAGGCCAGGGGCGGGGGGGAGGCGATCACGACCGCCTGCCGTGCTGTTTTGTCGTCATGGCTTCTTCTAGCATGGAATGGGCTGGGCTATATGATCGGCACAATGGCTTCGCAACGCCCTGACCCCGGTGACGACCCCGGCGAGCCCGACGCCGGGCGGCGCCCGGTCAACCGAATCGCCGTCAACGTGATGCTGGATGGGGGGCTTGCCGCGCTCTCGGCCCCGCTTGCCCGCTGGCTGGCCGACCCCGGCGGCGGGCTGCTGCATCCTTTGTGGTTTATCGCGGGCGGGGCGATCACGCTGGTGATCAGCAGTCTGCCGTTTCGCGTCCAGCAGCAATATTGGCGCTTTTCCGGGGTGGATGACCTGCTGGGAATCGCCGGGGCCTCGGCGGCGAGCGCCATGCTGTTCTCGCTGGGTCTGTATGTTACCGGCTTTCCGATCCCGACGCCGGCTTTTCCCTTTATCCATGCGCTGGTGCTGCTGGTGCTGCTGGGGGGCGTGCGGGTGGTCTATCGCCTGTCCTGCCGGCATTCCACGCGGCGTTATCCGTCCGCGCAGGTGGTGCTGATCGGGTCCGATCAGTCCGCCGACCTGTTCATCCGCGCCATCGAGCGCGCGGCGCATCCGGCGTTCCGGGTCGCGGGCATCATGACCGGGGGGCGGCGGCAGACGGGGCGCCGAATCCACGGTGTGCCGATTCTGGGCCATGTGCGGACGATGGACGAGATCCTGGACCGGGCGCGCGGCGGGAGCGGGTGGCCGGACCTGCTGATCGTGACCGATGCCGACTTCCGGGGCGAGGAACTGGCGCGGGTGCTGACATCGGCCGAGCAGCGCGGCCTGTCCGTCCAGCGGGCGCCGGACCTGACCGACCTGACCCCCGCCGCCCGGCTGGAACTGCGGCCGATCGCGATCGAGGAACTGCTGAACCGGCCGCTGGTCGATCTGGACCGGGAGGGGATGGCGGCGCTGCTGGGCGGCCGCACGGTTCTGGTGACCGGGGCGGGGGGCTCGATCGGCTCGGAACTGGCGCGGCAGATCGCGGGATATGCGCCGGGGCGCCTGCTGCTGCTGGACCATGGGGAGTTCGCGCTGTGGCAGATCGACCTTGAATTGTCCGAGCGCGCGCCGGATATCCGGCGCGAGGCGATATTGGCCGATGTGCGCGATCGCGACCGGATGGAAGAGGTCTGTGCCCTCTATCGCCCCGAACTGGTCTTTCATGCCGCCGCCCTGAAGCATGTGCCGATGGTCGAGGCCAATCCGTGCGAGGGGGTGTTGACCAACGTGATCGGCACCCGCGTGGTGGCCGATGCGGCGGCGCGCAACGGGGCGCTGGCGCTGGTGATGGTTTCGACCGACAAGGCGGTGAATCCGTCCAGTCTGATGGGGGCTTCCAAGCGCGCGGCCGAAATGTACTGCCAGGCGCTGGATGTCGCGGCCCGCAGCCGCGGCGGCGAGGCCATGCGCTGCGTGACCGTGCGGTTTGGCAATGTGCTGGGATCGACCGGATCGGTCGTGCCGCTGTTTCGCCGCCAGTTGGAGCGGGGCGGGCCGCTGACCGTGACCCACCCCGACATGCAGCGTTATTTCATGACGGTCTCGGAAGCGGTGGGGCTGGTCCTGCAGGCCAGCGTGCGCGGGACGATCCGCGACCAGGCGGGAAGCGGGACGGATACGCTGCTGCGCAATGGCGGGATTTTCGTGCTGGACATGGGCAAGCCGGTGAAGATCGTCGATCTGGCGCGGCAGATGATCCGGCTGGCGGGGCTGCGCCCGCAGGTGGACGTGCCGATCCGCTTCACCGGCCTTCGGCCGGGCGAAAAGCTGTTCGAGGAACTGTTCCACGGGCGCGAGGCGCCGGTGGCGACCGACCACCCCGGCCTGCGCATGGCGACGCCGCGTATCGTGGACAGCCGCGCGGTGGGGCTGGTGATCGACCGGCTGGCCGTGGCCTGCCATAGAGGGGACGCGCCGGCCGTCCTTGCGCTGATCAGGGGTCTCGTTCCCGAATTCGCCCATAACCCGACCGGCGATCCGCACGATACGATGGCGGAACCGACCGACGCCGAAAGGACGATGCATTCATGACTGCTCCGCTGCCCGACAGCCTTCCGCCCATCGCGTTTCTCGACCTGCCGGCGCAGCAGGCGCGGCTGGGCGATGCGATCCGACGGCGGGTCGATACCGTGATGGCGCATTGCCGGTTCGTGATGGGCCCCGAGGTGGCGGAACTGGAGCAGGCGCTGGCGGCCTATGCCGGGGCGGACCAGTGTGTCGGCGTGTCCTCGGGCACCGATGCGATCCAGATCGTGATGATGGCCGAGGGAATCGGGGCGGGGGACGCCGTTTTCCTGCCGGCCTTTACCTACACGGCGACGGCCGAAGTGCCGCTGCTGCTGAAGGCGACGCCGGTTTTCGTCGATGTCGACCCCCGGACCTTCCAGATCGACCCGGCCAGCCTGGAACGGCGGATTGCCCAGGTGCGGGCCGACGGGCGACTGCGCCCGCGTGCGATCGTGGGGGTCGATCTGTTCGGCCAGCCGGCGCCGTGGCCGGAACTGCGCGCGATCGCGGAGCGGGAAGGGCTGTTCCTGATGGATGATTGCGCCCAGTCGTTCGGCGGCGCGCTGGCGGGCCGCAAGCTGGGATGCGAGGCGACAGCCACCACCCTGTCCTTCTTCCCGTCCAAGCCGCTGGGCGGTTATGGCGATGGCGGCGCGATCCTGACCGACGACCCGGAGCGGGCGGAGCTGTATCGCTCGCTGCGCACCCATGGCGAAGGCACGACGCGGTACGAGGTGCTGCGTATCGGCATGAACGGGCGGCTCGATACGCTTCAGGCGGCGGTGCTGCTGGCGAAGCTGGAAGGGTTCGATGCCGAACTCGCGCGGCGAGACGCCATTGCGGATGCCTATGACGCCGGGCTGGAAGGGCATGTCGTGACGCCGGCGCGGGTGCCGCATGCGCAGAGCGCGTGGGCGGTTTATGCCGTATTGACCGAAAATGAAGCCGCGCGCGCGGCGTTGCAGGACCGGCTGAAGGCGCGGGGCGTGCCCTCGGCGATCTATTATCCGCGGCCGCTCCATCTTCAGCCCGCATATCAGGGCTCGCATGACGGAACGCCGTTGCCTGTTGCCGAAGAACTGGCTTGCCGTATTCTTGCGCTGCCCATCCACCCCGAACTGACGGATGCGGAGGTCGCGCGGGTTATCGCGGCCGTTCGCGGTTAAACGAGAAAGACAACAGGTATGAGACGGGAAACAGCACTGCTTCTGGGCTTCCTGACGGTCACGGTCGGGACTTCGGCCGTGCTGTGGTCCTTCGCGATGCCGAATTTCAAGCCCCTGACCATTCCCGAGATGACGAGTGGCGTGATCAGTGTGGGGCCGATGCGCCAGCAGCGCGCGCTGTCGGCGGCGGAGATCCATACGCTCAACGACTGGTTGCAGCATCATCGCGCCGTCTGGGGGCCGCTGGGGCAGACGCCGCCCTCGTCGGGTGATGCCACCATTACTTTGACGGCGAACCGGCCGGTCGGGGCAGACGGCAAGCCCGTGCCCTATAGCATGACGCTGTGGACCGGCATCAGCGCCGCCGACTGGAACAATACCGTGTTCCTTGAGGATCGGCCGGGGGCGGTGATCCGCGTGCATCAGTTTTCCGAAGCCGATTTCGCGGCGCTGCGCCAGCTTGTGGACCAGCATCCGTACGAGCGGACCGCTTTTCCGTGATCGCCGTTCCGGCGCGGACGGCGGCGCTGATCTTCGATTGCGATGGCACGCTGGTCGATACGCTGCCGCTCTATCTGCGCGGGTGGCTGGCGGCGTTGCAGGCGGAGGCCGCGCATGAGGTGGCGCCGGAATGGTTCCACGGCCGGGGCGGCCTGTCGGAACAGATGGTGCTGGACCTGATGGAAACGGAACTGGGGCGGCCGCTCGATCGCCCGGCCATTCTGCGGGCCGCCCGGCGGAACGTGCTGGCGGCCATGACCGATCTGCGGGAAATCGCGGTGGTGGCGGACCTTGCCCGCCGGTATCGCGGCACGTTGCCGATGGCCGTGGCCTCCAGCGGGTCGCGGGAGATCGTTCTGGCGTCTCTGACCCATACCGGGCTGCTGGACCTGTTCGATACTGTGGTGACGATCGACGATGTGGCGCGGGCGAAGCCGGCGCCGGACCTGTTTCTGGAGGCCGCGCGCCGGCTGGGCGCCGCGCCGGAATGTTGCCTGGTGCTGGAGGACAGCGCCGAAGGGCTGGCGGCGGCGGGCCATGCTGGCATGCGGGGCGTGGATATCCGCCCCTATGTCCGCCCCCCTGACTCTGCCCCGTAAACGGCCAGCCGTGACGGGCCGGTGAGCCGGACCACACGCTCCGTCGGGCTTTCAGACCCGGTCGGAGTCCTTGAGTGGCGGGCTGGCGCGGTCCATCACCGCCAGCAGGGCGGCGGTGAGCGGTGAGGCCAGGATCAGGCCGGGGAGCCCCAGGATGGTGCCGAACACGGTCTGCGACAGGATGGTGACGCCCGGCGGCATCTGCACCGCGTGGCGCTGGATCAGCGGCGCCATGACGTTGCCCTCGAAGAACTGGATGGCGGTATAGAGCGTCAGCACCATCAGCCCCTCGCGCGTGCCGACCGACAGGCCGAGCAGGATGGCGGGGATCGCGCCGATGAAGGCGCCGATATAGGGGATGAAGTTCGCCAGGCCGGCGACGACGCCCAGTGCCAGGGCCAGCGGCACGCCGATGAACCACAGGCCGAGTGCGGACAGCACGCCGACGACGAACATGTCCAGCGCCTGCCCGGCGGTCCAGGCCCACAGGGTGCGGCCCGCCACCAGCAGGAGTTCGCGGGCGGTGGGACGGTGGGCGATGGGGAACAGGCGCAGCAGGCCGTTGACGTAGAGGGTGGGCGACAGCGCGAAATAGAGCCCGGCGATGAGGATGACGGCCAGCGTGCCGACCGCGCCGAAGGCCGAGGACAGGACGCCGGTCATGGACCCGGCGATGCGCGAGCCCATGCCGTCGGTGCCCCCGCCGGTCTGGTTGCCGCCCAGCGCCTGCGGCAGATGGTCCAGCAGCGTGCGCCCGAACTCGCTGGTGCCCAGTTGAGTCCGCACGGCATAAGCCTGCGTGGTCAGCGCCACGCGCAGGCGTGTGGCCTGCTCGGCGATGGTGGGGCCGCTGCTCCAGATCAAGCCGCCGAATGCGGTCAGCAGGATGACGACGACCAGGGACAGGGCCAGCCAGTAGGGGAGCTTGATCCGGCGTTGGGCCAGCGTTGCCAGATTATGCAGGATGACCGCGAGCAGCGTTGCGGCGAAGACGACCATCAGCACGGGGCCGAGCAGCCAGATCGACAGGATCACGGCGGTCAGCAGGATCGTTCTCTGGAGCAGGGTATGGATTTTGGCCAACTGCACGGCGCGGGGATCGGTGGAGGATGTGTCGTGCTGGGATTCCCGCTTTTCCTCGGAAGTAGCGGGTTGGGACTCGGTCACGGCGATGGGGGGCATGGCGTTTCCGCTTTGTGGTCGGCTGGTGGCCTGGGACAGGCCACGCATCATTGATTCAGACAGCTCTGGCGACAGACCCGGCACCCGAGGGATTTCAGGGGCTGGCACCCGTGAAGGGTTCGCATATCCGCCTGCCTGCGTCGATGTCGTCGAGGCGGGGCGAGGCGGAATGCTATCCTGACAACGCCCTGATGAACGAAAGGATACCGGATGGCGGGTCGGGCCGGTGAGCGGGGCTGCCCTGTGGTGCGGTCATTCCTGGGCCGAGGCTTCCTCGATCGCCGCTTCGGCCAGCAGCCATTCTTCCTCGGCCGCTGCCTCTTCGCGGCCGATCGCGGCGAGGCGGGTGTTGATGGCCGTGACATCTTCCGCGCTGCCGGTGGCGTAGAGGGCCGGGTCGGCCAGGCGGGTTTCCAGCCGGGCGCGTTCCGCCGTCAGTTTGCCGATGCGGGCTTCGGCGTCGCGTGCCTTCTTGCGCAGGGGGGCCACGGCCTTGCGGGCTTCGGCGCGGTCGCGCCGGTCCTCGCGCCTGGGGGCGGCCGCGGGTGTTGCCGGGCGGCTGGCGGCGCGGGCGCGCTCGGACAGCCAGACGCGATAGTCGGCCATGTCGCCGTCGAAGGGGCGCACCGTGCCGTCGCCGACCAGCCACAGCCGGTCGGCGACCAGTTCGACCAGATGCGGGTCATGGCTGATCAGCAGCACCGCGCCTTCGAACGCGGCCAGGGCGCGGATCAGCGCCTCGCGCGCGTCGAGGTCCAGATGGTTGGTCGGTTCGTCCAGGATCAGCAGGTGCGGGGCGTCGCGGGTGGCCAGCGCCAGCAGCAGGCGCGCTTTCTCGCCGCCCGAGAGGTCGCGCGTGACCGTGTCGGCGCGGTCGGCATCCAGCCCGAAGCGGGCGAGCTGGGCGCGCACGGCCGTGGGGGGCGCCTTGGGCATGGCGCGGGCCATGTGGGCGACCGGCGTTTCATCGGGCACCAGTTCCTCGGCCTGATGCTGGGCGAAATAGCCGACCCGCAGGCGCGGATTGTGGTTGGCCGTGCCCGAGAGCGGGGCCAGGCGGCCGGCGATCAGCTTGGCGAAGGTCGATTTGCCGTTGCCGTTCGCGCCCAGAAGCGCGACCCGGTCTTCCATGTCCAGCCGCAGGGACAGGTTGGAGAGGATCGGCCGGCCGTCATAGCCGACCGATACGCGGTCCAGCGTCAGCATCGGCGGGGGCAGGGGCGTGGGTTCGGGGAAGGCGAAACGGGTGGGGGTGTCCTCGATCACCGCTTCGATCACCGGCAGTTTTTCCAGTGCCTTGACGCGGGCCTGGGCCTGCCGGGCCTTGGTGGCCTTGGCGCGGAAGCGATCGACGAAGGATTGCATATGCGCGCGCTGGGCGGCGATGCGCTCGGCGGCGCGGGCCTGCTGGAGGGCCTGCTCGGTGCGGATGCGGACGAATTCGTCATAACCGCCGGGGGTCAGCGACAGGCGGCGCTGGTCGAGATGGGCGATGGCGTCCACCGAGCGGTCCAGCAGGCCGCGATCGTGGCTGACGATCAATGCGGCGCCGGAGAAGCGGGCCAGCCAGCTTTCCAGCCAGATCGTGGCTTCCAGGTCGAGATGGTTGGTCGGTTCGTCGAGCAGCAGCAGGTCCGGGTTGAGGAACAGCGCGGTGGCCAGCGCCACGCGCATCCGCCAGCCGCCCGAGAAATCCGAGACCGGGCGGGCCTGGGCGGCGGCGTCGAAACCCAGCCCCGAGAGGATGGTGGCGGCGCGGGAGGGGGCGCTGTCGGCGCCGATGGCCCGCAGGCGCTCGTGAATGTCGGCCAGGCGCGCAGGATCGGCCGTGTGTTCGGACTCGGCCAGGAGGGCCGTGCGTTCGAGATCACCGGCGAGCACGGTATCGAGCAGGTTGGCGTCGCCGGATGGGGCCTCCTGCCGGATGCGGGCCATGCGGGCGCGGGAGGAGAGGGTGATGGTGCCGCCATCGGGCGCGATGTCGCCGGCGATGGCGGCCAGCAGGGTGGATTTGCCCGCGCCGTTGCGCCCGACCAGGCCGATCTTGCGCCCCGGATCGACGCTGAGAGACGCTCCGTCCAGCAGGGTGCGCCCCGCGATGCGGAGGGTCAGGTCGGAGATGACGAGCAGACTCACGGGGGCGGGCTCCGGAAATGTGGCGGCGTGCCCGGCTGGTCGGGCAGGATTCGTGACGCTGTACCTACCAGTCCTGCCCAATATGCTCTAGATGGCGCGCGTAAGGGGCGCCGGTCCGGATGGGCAGGAGGTCCCGGTCATGCAACGCGACCATAAAAAAGGAGCCATATCATGGCGACCGAACGTACCCTCTCGATCATCAAGCCGGACGCGACCCGGCGCAACCTGACCGGCAAGATCAATGCCGTGTTCGAAGATGCCGGCCTGCGGATCGTGGCGCAGAAGCGCGTGCAGCTGACCGAAGCGGTCGCCGGCGCGTTCTATGCCGTCCACAAGGAGCGTCCGTTCTACAACGACCTGGTGTCGTTCATGATCTCCGGCCCGGTCGTGGTGCAGGTTCTGGAAGGCGAGAACGCCGTCCTGAAGCATCGTGACGTCATGGGCGCCACCGACCCGAAGAAGGCCGCCCCCGGCACCGTGCGCGCCGAATTCGCCGAGAGCATCGAAGCGAACTCGGTCCATGGTTCGGACAGCCTGGAAAACGCGAACAACGAGATCGCGTTCTTCTTCGCGCAGACCGAAATCCTGCCCTGATCGGCATGTGACGGTGCCGGCTGCCCCTGCTTCCGGATTTCGGGAGCAGGGGAGGCGGTTCCTGTTCGGGAACGGACCGGTCTTTTTCCGGTTGATGAAACTGGGAAGATGTTTCGGGACCGTTTGCGTGTTTTGTCCCTATTCGTTTGAAGAGTCTGTATTATTTTGTGATTTTTATTGGGATTTTTTTGTCGGTAAGTTGGCGGATCGTTCGAAGTGTTCAGGATGGGCGCTGAGAATCTCGAATGGAAAGGTCTGTCAGGTTCGGACTTTTGCGATTTTGAATGCCGATTGAACGTCTCCTGCAACTGACCTGATGTTGTATTGACGACGGTTGGTGCCGAACCGGCGTTTTTTTTGTCATGATCTCCGATAGCGAATACCTACCGCCGCGCCGGTTCTGGATCGGCAGGCGTTTGTGGATCGGCGCCGCGTGTGCCGTGCTGCTGTTCACCACCGTGACCGGACTGCTTCTGGCACATGCCTTCTTCCAGACCTTTCTGAGTGCCCGGCACGATGCTGCGGGGGTGGAGAGGTTTCGGCAGGTGCTGGAGACGGCCAATGACATCAGTGCCGAGCGTGCGCCATCCAATATCGTGATGGGTGGGGAGACAGCCCTGTTGCGCAGCCGATTGCAGGCCGCGCGAGCGAGGACCGATCGGGCTCTGGCGCGGGAGGCGGGAATCGTGCCGGCCAAGCCGCTTCAGGAGACGGCAACGCTGCTGGGTCGGGCACGGGCATTGGTCGATCAGGCCGCCGCGCAGCCGGTGCCCCGGCGTGAGGCTATTCAACAGGCGATCGAGGCACAGTTCGCGGCCTATGATGGCTATCGCGCCGTGATCACGGCGGAAGCCGCATTGCTCATGCGGACCGATTCCGGGTTGGCTGCTCCCGTTCAGTTCGCGCTGATTCTCTGTACCTTGCGCGATGACGGCGGGCGGCTCGGCTCGGTCGTCGTGCCCGCGCTGATTACCCATGAGGCGGTCTCGGAGCGCGATATCTCTGCCCGCGACCGGTTGGCGGGCCGCATGGCCATACAATGGGAGTTGCTTGATCTGGGCGCCAATCTGACGGATCGCGGACCGGGCCTTTTTGCCCTGCGGGCCAACGCGGAGGCGGCATTCTTTGGCGACGGACAGCCCTTGGTGGCGCGCGTGATCGAGGAGGGAACGCACGCCGAGCGGTATACGGAGAGCATCGAGACGTTTAACGACCGGTATGTCCGGACGCTGGCGCCGCTGGAAATCTGGCGGAACAGCTTTCTGGACGGTCTGCTTTCCCATTACCGGCAACGGGAGCGACATGCATTCGAACTGCTCTGGGTTGTGAGCGCCGTGATGCTGGCGGTTGTCGGGCTGATTGCCGGCATGGTGCTGCTGGTCCACATGCGTGTGCTGCGTCCCCTGCTGCAAGCCAGCGAAGCCGTTGTGGGGCTGGTGCATGATCGGCCTGTCACCCTGCCGTTCCGCCACCACGGCGGCAGGGAGTTGCAGCCGCTGTTCGAGGCGCTCGCGATTCTGCGCGACAAGTTGCAGGAACGGGCCGTACAGACCCGGCACCTGAAGCATCTGGCCGAAACCGACGAACTGACCCAACTGCTCAACCGGCGGGCTCTTGAGACGCTTGCAGAATCGGTGATGGAAGCGGAAACGCCCGAAAAACAGGTCTTTCTCATTCTATTGGATATCGATCATTTCAAAGCCATCAACGATCGATACGGCCATGGCGAGGGGGACCGGGTTCTGGTGGCGGTGGCCGGGGCATTGCGTGCGCAGATCCGGCCCGGCGACCTGGTGGCGCGGGTGGGAGGGGAGGAGTTCGCCGTTCTCGTCCGGACCCGCCATCTGATCGACGCCCTGTCTCTGGCGCATCGCCTGCATCAGGCGGTCGGGGATCTGGACGTGAGGAATGCAGATGCGGGACGGATTGCCGTTACCGCGAGTTTCGGCCTTGCCGCGGGGAAAGGTCTGACCTGGCGCCAGTTCATGGCGAAGGCGGACGTTGCCCTCTATGCCGCCAAGAGGGCCGGCCGGAATACCGTTCGCGTGGCCGGCGCGGACGGCGCCGGGCCGGAGCATGCCGCCTGACGCGATTTCCGGGCGGCTGATCCGCTGCTGGTCAGACGACCAGCAGCGCGGCCTCGCGATGTCCGGATGATGCCGTTTCCGGCCGCAGGAGGTTGAGGAGGGCGGCTGGATACAGGCGATGCTCCTGTTTCAGCACGCGCGCGGCGAGGGCGTCGGGCGTGTCGCCCGGATGGACCGGCACCGCCGCCTGGCCCAGGATCGGGCCGTCATCCATCACCTCCGTGACCAGATGGACCGTGCAGCCATGCAGCTTTACGCCCGCTTGCAGCGCGCGTTCGTGCGTGTGCAGGCCGGGGAAGGCGGGGAGCAGGCTGGGGTGGATGTTGAGCATCCGTCCGGCCCAGGCTTCGGTCAGGAACGGCGTGAGCAGGCGCATGTAGCCGGCGAGGCACACCAGTTGCACCCCGGCCTCGCGCAGCAGGGCGTCTACCGCGCGCTCATGCGCCGCGCGGTCCTTGCCGAAAGGGCGGTGGTCGATGGCTTCGGCGCGCAGGCCCGCCGCGCGGGCGACATCCAGGCCCGGCGCGTCTGGCCGGTTGCTGAGGACCATGACGATGCGGGCCGGGAAATCCGGCGCGGCACAGGCGTCGATCAGCGCGCGCATGTTGCTGCCGCGCCCGCTGATCAGGATGGCGATCGGGCAGCGATCGTCCGGCGGAAAGGCGCTCACGGGCAGATCAGCCCGTGAAGTCGGGGCGGGTGGTGAAGCGCAGGCCGGCGGGGGCGTCGGGGGCCGAAGCTTCGAGCGTTCCGATCACGACCGGGGATTCGCCCGCCGCGCGCAGGGCGGCCAGGGCGGCCTCGGCGTCGCGGGCGACCAGCACCATGCCGATGCCGCAATTGAACACTTTGAGCATCTCGTCGGCATCGACCTGACCGGTCCGGGCCAGCCAGCGGAAGACCGGGGGGATCTGCCAGGATGCGCCGTCGATCACCGCCGTCAGGCCGGCGGGCAGCACGCGCGGCAGGTTGCCGGGCAGGCCGCCGCCGGTGATGTGCGCGGCACCCTGGATCAGGCCCTGCCGGTGCAGGTCCAGCACCGGCTTCACGTAGAGGCGCGTGGGCGCCATCAGCGCCTGGGCCAGGGTCTGGCCCTCGGCGAAGGGACAGGGAGCGTCCCATGTCAGGCCGCTGCGGGTGACGATGGCGCGGACCAGCGAGAAGCCGTTGGAATGCACGCCGCTGGCCGAAAGCCCGATCAGCGTGTCGCCGGCGGCGATGGCGTTGGGCAGCAGCGCCGCGCGTTCGGCGGCGCCGACGGAGAAGCCGGCGAGGTCATAATGACCGGGCGCGTACATGCCCGGCATCTCGGCGGTCTCGCCGCCGACCAGCGCGCAGCCCGACTCGGCGCAGCCCTGGGCGATGCCGCGCACCACCTTGGCCGCGTCTTCGACCGCCAGGCGGCCGGTGGCGAAATAATCCAGGAAAAACAGCGGCTCCGCGCCCTGCACCACCAGATCGTTCACGCACATCGCCACCAGGTCGATGCCGACGGTTTCGTGCAGGCCGCTTTCGATGGCAATCATCAGCTTGGTGCCGACGCCGTCGGTGCAGGACACGAGGACCGGATCGGTGAAACCGGCTGCCTTGAGGTCGAACAGCGCCCCGAATCCGCCCAGGCCGCCCATGGTGCCGGGACGGTCCGTCGCCTTCGCCGCCGGCTTGATGGCATCGACCAGCGCGTCGCCGGCTTCGATGTCCACGCCTGCGTCGCGGTAGGTGGCGCCGGCGGGCGGGGTCGAAGAGGAGGGGGGAGCGGAGGTCATGGGCGGGGCCTTCGTAAACGGCGGGGGTCGAAGAATGGGGCGAGGTAGGGTAAACGCTCTGGGTTCCTTTACGGCAGGCGAAGGCGGCACGCAAAGCAGTGGTTGAACAGGCGGTGCAGAATCCGGGCGAACGGGTGCCGGCGGGCGGCGTGGACCAGCTTGCCTTGCCCTTTGGGCATCGCAGCCGCTTTGCCCGCGCCGATTTCGTCGCCGCAGGGTCGAACAACGCCGCGCGGGCCTGGCTGCTGGGTGTGAATCCGTGGCCCGAGCACAGGCTGGCGCTGTGGGGCGCGGCCGGTGCCGGCAAGACGCACCTGCTTGAGATCTGGGCGCGGGAGCAGGGGGCCGTGTTACTGCGCGGCCCCGATGTGACGCGCGCGATGCTGGGGGAACTGCTCGACGGGCCGGCGGAGACCTTTCGGGCCGTGGCGGTGGATGATGCGGACCATGCGGCGGACCAGCAGGCGATCCTGCATCTGCTGAACGCGGCGCGCGAACAGCGGATTGCGCTGGTGATGGCGGCGCGGCTGGCGCCCGCGCGCTGGCCGGTTGACCTGCCGGACCTGGCCAGCAGGCTGCGTGCGACGATGGCGATCGAACTGCGCCAGCCCGAGGACGCGCTGCTGCGGATTCTGCTGCTGCGCCATCTGGCGGACCGGCAGATCGTGGTCAGCCAGCCGGTGACCGAGTGGCTGTTGCGCCGCCTGCCGCGCACCGCCTCGGCCATTCGCGATGCCGCGATCCGGCTGGATCAGGCCGGGCTGGCGGCGGGGCGGCGTGTGACCCGCGCGCTGGCGGTGTCGGCGCTGCATGACCTGCTGGACCAAGGCGAGATCCCGGCCGAGCGGCTGGTGGATCTGCCTGTCCGCTAGGAAAACTTCATATACTACCGCGTTGGCAGGACAGGTGGTTCCGCCTAGTTTGACGGACGAAGGCGGATTTGTGGCAGGAGAGTGGATTGACCAGACCGACGGGGAAAACGCCCGCGCGCCGGACATCCGGACGGACGACCGGCAAGCGCGTGGCCGCGCCGGCGACGCGGCGGCGGTTGGCGCCACCCGTGCAGACACCGCCGCCACCGCCGATCGACCTGCATTCCCCGGCCCGGTTCATCAATCGCGAATTGTCGTGGCTCGATTTCAACCAGCGGGTGGTCGACGAGGCGGATAATCCGCGCAATCCGCTGCTGGAGCGGCTGCGTTTCCTGTCGATCAGCGCGGGGAACCTGGACGAATTCTATTCGGTGCGCGTGGCCGGCCTGGTGGGGCAGGTGCGCGAAGGGCTGCTGAGCATGTCGCCCGACGGGCTGACCCCGGCGCAGCAGCTTGCGGCCGTGCGCACCCGCACCGCGCGCCTGCTGCGCGAGCAGCAGCGGATCTGGAAGGATCTGCGCGGCCTGCTGGCCGACGCCGGAGTCGTTGTCTGCGGCCTGGACCATATTACCGACGCCGACCGCGAATGGCTGGATAGCTGCTTCATGGACCGGGTCTTTCCCGTTCTGACGCCGCTGGCGATCGACCCCGCGCATCCTCTGCCGTTCATTCCGCATATGGGGCTGGCCCTCTCGCTGCGGCTGATGAGCAAGGAGAGCGGGCGCTTCGTCATGAGCGCGATGATCCTGCTGCCGGCCCAGATCGACCGCTTCATCCGCCTGCCGGCCAGCCTGTCGCCGCCGGGCGTCGCCCGGTTCATCATGCTGGAAAACATGATCGCGCTGTGCATCGACCGGCTGTTCCCCGGCATGGTGGCGGGCGACTGGGGCGTGCTGCGGGTGATCCGCGATACCGACGTGGAATTCGAGGACGAGGCCGAGGATCTGGTCCGCTCCTACGAAAGCGCGCTGAAGCGCCGGCGCCGGGGGGTGGTGATCCATCTGGATATCGATTCCCGCATGCCGCCCGATCTGGGGCAGGCGGTGGCCACCGACCTGGACGTGCCGCCCGACGAGATCGAGATCCAGCCGGGGCTGATCGGGGTGGTGGACCTGAAACAACTGATCGTGGACGATCGGCCCGAACTGCTGTTTCCGCCCTATACGCCGCGCTTTCCCGAGCGGGTGATCGATTTCGGGGGCGACTGCTTTGCCGCCATCCGCGCGAAGGACATGATCGTCCATCATCCGTTCGAGAGTTTCGACGTGGTGGTGCAGTTCCTGCGGCAGGCGGCCCAGGACCCGGCGGTGGTCGCGATCAAGCAGACGCTGTATCGGACCTCGCGCGACAGCCCGATCGTCAAGGCGCTGATCGAGGCGGCCGAGGCCGGGAAATCGGTCACCGCGATGGTGGAGCTGCGCGCCCGTTTCGACGAGGAAGCCAATATCCGCCTTGCCCGCGCGCTGGAGGCGGCCGGGGCGCAGGTGGTGTTCGGCTTCGCGGACCTGAAGACCCATGCCAAGCTCAGTCTGGTCGTGCGGCGCGAGGGCGGGACGCTGCGGTCCTATGCCCATTTCGGCACCGGGAACTATCATCCGATCACGGCGCGGATTTATACCGACCTCTCGTTCTTTACCTGTGACCCGGAACTGGCGCGGGATTCGGCGCGGCTGTTCAACTACATGACCGGCTATGCCATGCCCGCGCGGATGGAGGCCATCGCCTTCTCGCCGGTGACGATCCGCCGCACGCTGGAAGAGCTGATCCAGGCCGAGATCGAGCATGTGCGCGCCGGGCGGCCGGGGCAGATCTGGCTGAAGATGAATTCGCTGGTCGATCCGGACCTGATCGACCGCCTGTATCGTGCCTCCTGCGCCGGGGTGCGGATCATGGCCGTTGTGCGCGGCATCTGCTGCCTGCGGCCGGGGGTGGCGGGGCTTTCGGAGAATATCCGCGTCAAGTCGATCGTGGGGCGCTTTCTGGAACATTCCCGGATCTTCGCCTTCGGCGACGGGCATCGGCTGCCGTCGCGTTATGCGAAGGTCTATATTTCCTCCGCCGACTGGATGGTGCGGAACATGGACTGGCGGGTGGAAAGCATGGTACCGATGCGCGACCCGACGGTGCATGCACAGGTCCTGGACCAGATCATGGTCACGGACCTGAAAGACAATCTGCAATCCTGGGTGTTGCAGCAGAATGGCGTGTGGCGGCGGCTCGAACCCGGTGCCCGGCCGTTTTCGGCCCATGATTATTTCATGACCAATCCTTCGCTGTCCGGGCGGGGGACTGCCGCGCAGGACAGTGCCGTCCGGGTCAGCACGCCGTTGCCGCGGCATCAGGACCGGATACTCGATGATTGAGGGTTTCAGTGAAGGTTCCAGTGAAGGTTTCAGCATGACGCAGCTTCCGTCGGTCGCCGTTCGCATGTGCCTGGCCCGATGATCCGGGTTCCGCATCGCCGTTCGGCCGTTGTCGATCTGGGGTCCAATTCCGTCCGGCTGGTCGTCTTTGACGGTATTTCGCGGAATCCGATTCCCATCTTCAACGAAAAGGCGGTGCTGCGTCTGGGGCGGGGGCTGAATGCCACCGGGCGGCTGAACGAGGAGGGCGTGGGCCTGGCGATGCAGGTCATGGACCGGTTCCATGCCATCGCGCGCGGCATGGATGCCGATCCGTTCGAGATCCTGGCCACCGCCGCCGTGCGCGATGCGACCAATGGCCCGGAATTCGTCGCCGCCCTGCGCGCGCGGATGCCCGGCGTGCCGATCCGCGTGCTTTCGGGTGAGGAAGAGGCCGATTATTCGGCGACCGGCGTGCTGTGCGGGCTGCCGGAGGCCGATGGGCTGGTGGCCGATATCGGCGGCGGATCGCTGGAACTGATCCGCCTTTCCGCCGGGCGGAAGCTGGATGCCTGCACCCTGCGGCTGGGGGTGATCCGGCTGAACGACCGCGCCGAGGGGGATTTGCAGAAGGCGCGGACTATTGCCGATGCCGACATCGCGCAGGTCGGCTGGCTGGACGATGTGGTGGGGCGGCCGCTCTATCTGGTGGGGGGCGCTTTCCGCGCGCTGGCGCGGTTGCAGATCGCCCGGACCAATTATCCGCTGAATATCGTGCATCTCTTCACCCTGTCGGGCGAGGGGGCGCGGGACATGACCGAGTGGGTCGTCAACACGCCGCGCCGGACGTTGGAGCGGGTGCCCGGCGCGCCGCGCAAGCGGCTGGAGGATGTGCCCTTCGCCGCCATCGTGCTGCGCCGTCTGCTGCGCCGGTTGCAGCCATCGAGCGTGGTCTTCTGCGTCGATGGCCTGCGCGAGGGGTGGTACATGCGTCGGGTCGCGGCGTCGGTCGCGGCGCTGGACCCGCAGGAAGCCGTGGCGCGCGAGATGTGCCGCCGTCTGGGGCGCAGCGAGACCCTGCCGGACCAGTTGATGAACTGGACGGCTCCGCTCTTTGGCGATGAGAGCACGCCGCAGCGCCGGCTGCGCCGGGCGGCGTGCCTGCTGTCGGATATCGGGTCGTACGATCATCCTGAATACCGGGCCGAGCAGACCTATCTGCGGGTGCTGCGGATGCAGGGCGTCGGGTTCGATCATCAGGCCCGCGCCTTCGTCGCCCTGACGCTGGCGGTGCGCTACGAGGCCGAACTGGGCCATGATTTCCTGCAACCGTCGCGCCTGCTGCTGACGGCCGAGGATTTCCAGCGGGCGCTCGTCCTGGGGCTGGTGCTGCGGCTGGCCTATACGGTGTGCGGCGGGACCGAGGAACTGCTCGACGGGACATGGATCAAGCGTTCGGCCGGCGAAGTGACGCTGCATCTGGCGCAGGGGCGTGGCGTGGTGCGCGGTGAAAGCGTGCGGCGCCGGCTGGACCGGCTGGCCGAAGCATTCGCGCTGCCCGCGCGGATCGAGGAGGCCGGCACGGCATGAAGCCTCGGGTACTGGGGTGGTGTCTTCCCGCGCTGATGGCGGCGGGGGTGTTGCTGGCGACCGCGCGGGCCAATGGTCCGCCCAAACCCGACCACGATCCGGATGTGCTGTGGAAGATCGTGCATGGGCGGTGCGTGCCCGACGAGCTGGGCGAGAATACACCCGCGCCGTGTGCCGCCGTCGACCTCGTCCATGGCTATGCGGTTTTGAAGGACCGTGACGGTGCGACGCAGTATCTGCTGATTCCGACCGATCGGGTCACCGGAATGGAAGACCCCGCGATCCTGAGCCCGAACGCGCCGGATTATTTCGGTGCGGCGTGGCATCAGGTCGGCCGCGTGCTGGCGGGGCTGGGCCATACCATGCCGCGCGAGGCGGTGGCGCTCGCGATCAATTCGCAGCGTGGCCGTTCGCAGAACCAGTTGCATATCCACGTCGATTGCCTGGCGCCCGAGATCCGCGTGGCGCTGCATTGGGCGCGGCCGCAGATCGGCGCCGGCTGGACGCCGCTGACGCTGGCGGGGCATCGCTATCGCGCCACGCGGATCGACGGGCAGGAGCTGGATGGCACCTATCCGTTCCGGCGGCTGGCGGCCTCGCTGGCCGATCCGGCGCGCGAGATGGGCGGGCATACGCTGGTGGTGGTGGGGACGGTGTGGCCCGGTGGGCGGCCCGGTTTCATCCTGCTGGACGATATGGTCAAGCCGGTGTCGGGCGACCGCGCGTCGGGCGAGGAATTGCAGGACCATACGTGCAGGATCGCGCATTTCGAGCCTGGGCGCGTGCTGCGGGATTCCGCCTATCCGCAGTGAGGGTCGTTCGGCCCGTTAAGCGGAATCAGGCGCCCGACGGCGATATGCTCTGGTTCACCGGCTCGGGAAGGTGGCGCGGGGAGAGGGCGAGATAGATCCCGGCGCCGGCCGCGACGCCGACGAACCATGAGAGGGCGCTGACCCCGGACAGGGCCGGCAGGAACTGGCCGGCGGAGGCCAGTGCGCCGCCGCCCGCGAAGGCCACCAGTGCCGGGGGATTCCAGCCGTTGCGTCCGTCATAGTGGTCACCTCGGCGATAAAGGGCCGGTATGTCCAGCATCTGGCGGCGCACCAGGTAGAAATCGGCCAGCATGATCCCGGTGACCGGCCCCAGCAGGCCGCCGACCACGTTCAGCACCTGATAGATGCTCGCCGCGTCGTCGAACCACATCCAGGGCACGAAGAAGACGCCCAGCACCAGCACCAGGGAGGACGCACGGTCGAAATTCAGCCGGCGTGGCATCAGGTTCATCAGGTCGTAGGCGGCGGGCATGATGTTGGCCACGACATTGACCGACAGGGTGGCCAGCACCAGCGTCGCCCCGCCCAGCACCGTGATCACGGGGTGATTCAATGTCAGCAGCAGTTCGACCGGGTTCCAGATCGGCCGGCCGAACAGGATCATGGTGGCCGAGGTGGTGATGATGCCCATCGGGGTGAAGACCAGGGCCGTGACCGGCAGGCCGATGGCCTGGCCGATCACCTGGTCGCGCTCGGAGCGGACGAAGCGCGAGAGGTCGGGAATGTTGACGGCGAAGGTCGCCCAGATGCCGATCATGCCGGTGACGCCCAGCGCGAAGGCGGACCAGAACGCGCCGCCATGCAGGCGCGACGGCTGCGCGAACAACGGCCCCGGCCCGTGGCCGACCCTGAGCGCCCAGATGGTGGCCAGCAGACCGATGGCGATGACCAGCGGGCCGGCGACCAGCTCGAAATTGCGGATGCGATGCACGCCGTGGCCGGCGATCCAGGCATGCAGGGCCCAGATCAGCGCCATGGCCAGCCACATATGCGCCTGCATGCCCAGGAACGACGGATGGAGCGCGCGCCAGCCGCCGATCAGGGTCGAGAGGATGGCATCGACGGCCTGGGCGGCGGCATAGGATTGCACCGAGAACCAGAAGATGGCGCAGAAGCCGCGCAGCAGGACCGGAACCTGCGCGCCGGACGGGCCGAAGGCGGAACGGATCAGCACGCAGAACGGAATGCCGTACCGTGTGCCCGCGCGCGCGTTGAACCACATCGCCAGGAACAGGACGACATAGGCGACCGCGACGACCTGGAGGCATTCCCATGCCGAGAAACCCAGGGCCATCAGCCCCGCCGCGGCCTCGTAGACCACGATATTGTGGACCATGCCCATCCAGACCGTGGCCATGTTCAGCCATGTCCAGTCCCGCCGCGCGGGCGGGACCGGTGCCAGGTCGGCGTTGTACAGGCCCGGATCGTAGCCGGCCGGCGTGGTGTCTGCCATGCGTGCCCTTTATCTTCTACTCGACCGTGCGGAGAATGTCGGCCAGCGTGCCGAACAGTTGGTCGATCTCGGATTTCTGGATGATCAGCGGCGGGGAGATGGCGATGACATCGCCGGTGTAGCGGACCAGCACGCCCTTGTGGAACGCGCGGTCGAAAATCTCGTACGCCCGTGCGCCCGGCGCGCCGGGGCGGGGGCTGAGTTCGATCCCCGCGACCAGGCCGACATTGCGGATGTCGATGACGTGCGGCAGGCCGCGCAGGGCGTGGGCGGCTTCCTCGAAATAGGGGGCGATGTCGCCCGCGCGTTCGAACAGGTTTTCCTCGGCGTAGGTGTCGAGGGTTGCGAGCGAGGCGGCGCAGGCGACCGGATGGCCGGAATAGGTGTAGCCGTGCGGCAGTTCGATCCCGGTTTCGGGGCCGTTCATGAACGCTTCGTACACATGGTCGCGCGCGATCGCGGCGCCCATCGGGATGGTGCCGTTGGTGATGCCCTTCGCGCAGGTGAGGATGTCGGGCAGCACGCCGAATTTCTCGGACGCGAAGGGCGTGCCGCCCATGCGGCCGAAACCGGTGATGACCTCGTCGAAGATCAGCAGGATGCCGTATTTGTCGCAGATCTCGCGCAGGCGCTTCAGGTAGCCGACGGGGGGCGGCAGCACGCCGGTCGATCCGGCCATGGGTTCCACCATGACGGCGGCGATGGTCGAGGGGTCGTGCAGGGTGACGATGCGTTCCAGATTGTCGGCCAGTTCCGCGCCGTAGGCCGGGAGGCCCTTGGTGAAGGCGTTGCGCTCCAGGTCCAGCGTGTGGGGCAGGTGATCGACGCCGGTCAGCAGCGCGCCGTACAGCTTGCGGTTGCCGGAGATGCCGCCGACGGAAATGCCGCCGAACCCCACGCCGTGATAGCCGCGTTCGCGCCCGATCAGGCGGGTGCGGGCGCCGTCGCCGCGCACGCGGTGATAGGCGATGGCGATTTTCAGCGCGGTATCGGCGGCCTCGGACCCCGAATTGCAGAAGAAGACGTGATTCAGGTCGCCCGGCGCCAGGGCGGCGATCCGGTCGGCCGCCTGGAAGGCCAGCGGGTGGCCCATCTGGAAGGTCGGCGCGAAATCCAGCGTGGCGATGGTCTTCTGGACCGCCTCGGTGATGCGGGGGCGGTTATGGCCCGCATTCACGCACCATAGGCCGGCGCATCCGTCGAGAACCTTCCGCCCGTCCTCGGACGTGTAATACATGCCGTCGGCCGCAACCAGCATGCGCGGCGTCCGGCGGAATTGCCGGTTGGCCGTGAACGGCATCCAGAACGCATCGTGATTGGTCGGCGGCATCGCGGAAGGCTCCTGAGATCGAACATGCGAGTCCGTCCGGCCTGGAGATAACCGTCACGGCCCCGCAACCATCGCAGGATGGAACACGCGGCGTCGCCGGGCTAGATGATTTTTTGCCCGGTTGCCGCTCACTATATGGTTAGGGATGGTTAGGGATTCAGTCTTGCATCGGCGTCCAGCACCGCGCGCAGCAGCACGTTGGCGCCGGCCGCGACATCGCCCGGCTCGGCGCTTTCCGCCTCGTTGTGGCTGAGGCCGCCCGCGCAGGGGACGAAGATCATGGTCGTGGGGGCGACGCGGGCCATGTAGGCGGCGTCATGCCCGGCGCCCGAGACGATGTCGCGTGCCGGATAGCCGAAGGATTCGGTGGCGGTGCGGACCGAGGCGATGCAGGCAGGATCGAAATGCACGGCCGGCGAGTCCCACACCCGCTCCATCGCCAGGGCGATTCCGGCGTCGGTGACGATCTGCTCGATCCGTCCGCGCAGGTCGGTTTCCATCGCCATCACCACCGCGTCGTCGGGGTGGCGCAGGTCGATGGTGAAGAAGACTTCGCCGGGGACGACGTTGCGGCTGTTGGGGCGGTTTTCCAGCAATCCGACCGTGCCGACCGCATCCGGCCCATGGGCCAGGGCGACCGTGCTGACGGCCTCGATGATCCGGGCCGCCGCCAGCAGGGCGTCGGCGCGCATGGGCATGGGCGTGGTGCCGGCGTGTGAATCGCGCCCGGTCAGCGTGACTTCGTACCAGCGCATGCCCTGCACGCCGGTGACGATGCCGATGGTTTTCTCCTCGGCTTCCAGGATCGGGCCTTGTTCGATATGCAGTTCGAAATAGGCGGCGACCGGATGCTGGCCGCAGGGTGGCGCGCCGCGATAGCCGATGGCCGCCAGTGCGTCGCCGAAGCGGATGCCGTCGCGGTCGGTCTTGTCCAGGGCTTCCTGCTCGGTGAACACGCCGGCGAAGACGCCGGAGGCGAGCATGGCGGGGGCGAAGCGCGAGCCTTCCTCGTTCGTCCAGTTGATCAGTTCGATCGGGTGGCGGGTTTCGTGGCCCGATGCGTGCAGGGCGCGCAGCACGGCCAGGCCGCCCAGCACGCCCACGATGCCGTCGAACTTGCCGCCGGTCGGCTGGGTGTCGAGATGGCTGCCCATCGTGATCGGCGGCAGGCCGGCGTCGCGGCCGGGGCGGCGGGCGAACTGGTTGCCCATCGAATCGTGGGTGACGGTGCAGCCCAGGGACGTGCAGGCGGCGGCGAACCATGCGCGCACCTGGCGGTCTTCCTCCGTCAGGGTCAGGCGCCGGATGCCGCCCTTGGGGGTGCCGCCGATCCGCGCGGTTTCCAGGATGTCGGCCCACAGTGCCGTGCCGTCCACCGTGATGTTGCCGCCGGCCTGAAGGATGCCCGAACTGATCATGTCTGCTCTCCTGCAATGCGATCCGCGCCGTTTTGCCGGCGGGCCTGGCCTTGCCCGCGCCGACTGATGCGACGGTGTGGGGCGGATCGTGTCGTCAGATAAATGGATGACCGGTGCGATACCGTGAATGCGGGTGCGAGAACGGATGGAGGGGGAGCACCGGATGCAAGCGTAGGACGGATATCAGGTCATTTCTATCCCGTTTAGAATCAGCGTGATGATCGTGTTGGCGGCGTCGTTGTAATCCTGCTCGGCGAGAGCGGGCTTGCGCAGCACCGTGCAGACCTGGGCGCTCATGTCGGCATAGGTCTGGGTCATTGCCCAGATGCAGAACAGGAAATGCGCGCCGTTTATGGGGCGCATCTGTCCTGTTCGCTGCCAGATGCTGAAGACATCCTCCAGCGTCTGGGCGTAGTCGCGCAGAGACGTGTTGAAGTAATTCTGGATGTTCGGCGCGCCTTGCAGGACTTCGTGCGCGAAGATGCGCGAGGCGTCGGGCCGGTCGCGCGAGAAGGCGATTTTCGAGCGGATATAGCCTTCCAGCGCCGCGCGGGGTGTGGCGTCGGCGTGAATCCAGACCGTTGCGTCGCCCAGCCAGTTGTCCAGAATGTTTTCCAGCACCGCGCGGTACAGGTCCTCCTTGGTGCCGAAATAATAATGGATGTTGGCCTTGGGCAGGCCGGCCGCGGCGGCGATGCCGGCCATGCTGGCCCCCTTGTAGCCGTCGCGGCCGAATTCCCGTTCGGCGGCCCGCAGGATCTGCCCGGTGCTGGCGCGGCGGGGCGCCCCGACCGGCCGCTCCTGGGCGGTGGCGAGGGTCAGGGACGGGGCGAGGGGGCTGGGGCGGGACATGGCACAAGATTTTAGGCTTTGCGCGCGTCGCGCAAGCGGGAAAACGGTATTTCGGTTGTTACAGGGTTGCACCATTCCCGATCCGGCCGCCGGATGGCATGCTGCCAGGGTGCGATAGCGGTGGGGGGAAAGGCAGCAATGCTTCTGGTGCAGGGCGGAACGGTGGTGACTGCCGAGGACACGCGGCGGGCCGATGTGCTGTGTGACGATTCGGGGCGGATTGCCGCCGTGGGGCCGGCGCTGGAGGTGCCGACGGGGTGCATGGTCGTGGATGCGGGCGGGTTGCTGGTGATGCCCGGCGGCATCGACCCGCATACGCATATGGAAATGCCCTTCATGGGCTCGGTGGCCAGCGACGATTTCCAGACCGGGACCGAAGCCGGTGTGGCCGGCGGGACGACCACGATCATCGATTTCGTCATTCCCGAACGCGGTGGTTCGCTGCTGGGGGCCTGGAAGGACTGGCGAGCCAAGGCGGAAAAGGCGGTGGCCGATTATTCGTTCCACGTCGCGGTGACCCATTGGGATGAGCAGGTCCATGCCGACATGGGCACGCTGGTGCGGGAATGCGGCGTTAATTCCTTCAAGCATTTCATGGCCTACAAGGGCGCGCTGATGGTCGATGACGGCGTGCTGCTGCGCTCGATCGGCCGGGCGCTGGAACTGGGTGCCCTGTGCAACGTGCATGCCGAGAATGGCGATGCCGTGGCCTTTCTTCAGCAGGATCTGCTGCGGCGCGGGCTGACCGGCCCGGCCGGGCATCCGCTTTCGCGGCCGCCTTCGGTCGAGGGGGAAGCGGCGCAGCGGGTGATTGCCATTGCCGGGCTGCTGGGGGCGCCGGTCTATATCGTGCATGTCTCGACCGAGGAGGCGACGGCGGCCATCGCCGCTGCCCGCGCGCGCGGGCAGCGCGTGTATGGCGAGGTGCTGGCGCAGCATCTGGTGATCGACGACAGCGTTTATGCCGATCCGGACTGGCTGGGGGCGGCGCGGCATGTCATGAGCCCGCCTTTTCGGCCGAAGCACCACCAGAAGGCGCTGTGGGCGGGTCTGGCGTCGGGCCAGTTGCAGACGACGGCGACCGATCATTGCTGTTTCTGTGCCGGACAGAAGGAGCAGGGGCGCGACGATTTTACGAAAATCCCCAACGGCACGCCGGGAATCGAGGACCGGATGAGCGTGCTGTGGCACCATGGCGTGCGGACCGGGCGCCTGACGCCGCAGGAATTCGTGGCCGTGACCTCGGCCAACACGGCGAAAATCTTCAACATCCATCCGCGCAAGGGCGCGATCGTGCCGGGGGCGGATGCCGACCTGGTGCTGTGGGATGCCGAGGCCAGCCGCACCGTTTCGGCCGCCACCCATCACCAGAACGTGGATTACAACCTCTATGAGGGGATGAGCCTGACCGGGCTGGCGCGGCATACGATCAGTGCCGGGCGCGTGGTGTGGTCGGACGGCGATCTGCGCACCGTGCGGGGGGCGGGACGGTATGTGGAACGGCCGTGCTTCGGACCCGAGATGGCCGCCCAGATCCGGCGCAACGAGACGGTGGGCACCGGGGCGGTGAACGGGCTTGCGTCGTGAGGCCGACCGTTTCCTTCCCCGACTGTAGGCCATAGACTGGTCGGGACCGGATGGCCTCGGGGGAGGTGATTCGGACCCGCGTTCCGGTTGTCTGTCCTGCGGGGGGTGGGCAGCCAGGACATTCGCCCTTCGGGGCATGTCACTTGCTCGACGGAACCGAACGATGCGCGACCATATCCGCTTCTATCTGGGCGATACGCTGTGTGAACTGGCATCCGTGCCGCCGACCCTGACGGTTCTGGACTGGCTGCGGGAGCATCGGGGGCGGACCGGCACCAAGGAGGGATGCAACGAAGGCGATTGCGGCGCCTGCACCGTGCTGGTCGTTCGGCTGGAGGGGGGCTCGCTGGTCTGGCGGGCGGTGAATGCGTGCATCCAGTTCGTGGCGATGCTGGACGGCGCGCAGTTGTTCACGGTCGAGGATCTGCGGGCGGCGGACGGCGCGCTGCATCCGGTCCAGCAGGCGATGGTGGATTTGCATGGCTCGCAATGCGGCTTCTGCACGCCGGGATTCGTGATGTCGATGGTCGCCTATCGCAAGGCGCCGGGGGCGGTGGCCGAGGACGGGCCGATCGACGACGCGCTGGCGGGCAATCTGTGCCGCTGTACCGGGTATGCGCCGATCGTGCGGGCGATGAAGCAGGCCATGACGGCCGGACCCGACCGGTTCGACGCCGAGGCGGATGCGATCGTGGCCCGTCTGGTGGCGCTGCGCGATGGGCGGACGGTTTGCATGACCGCGCCGGAAGGGCGGCTGACGATTCCGGCCGATGCCGATGCGCTGGCGGCGGCTTTGATCGAGGACCCGGAGGCCACGATCGTGGCGGGGGGGACCGATGTGGGGCTGTGGGTCACCAAGGGGCTGCGGGTGCTGCCGCATGTCGTCCTGATCGGTGGGATCGCCGACCTGAAGGGGCTGGACCGGACGGCGGAGGGGCTGCGGATCGGTGCGGCCGTGACTTATGGCGAGGCGCGTGCCGCGCTGGCGGAGTTGCTGCCGGATGCGGGCGAGATCGTGCGGCGCCTCGGATCGACGCAGGTGCGCAATGCCGGCACGGTCTGCGGCAATATCGCCAATGGCTCGCCGATCGGCGATGGGCCGCCGGTGCTGATCGCCGCCGGGGCCACGTTGCATCTGCGGCGGGGTGCTGTGCGGCGGGTGGTGAAGCTGGAAGATTATTTTCTGGCGTATGGGCGGCAGGACCGTCAGCCGGGTGAATTTGTCGAGGCCGTGACCGTGCCGGTGCCGGCGGCCGGGATGCTGTTTCGCGCCTACAAGATTTCCAAACGCTTCGATCAGGATATCTCGGCGCTGCTGGGGGCTTTTGCGCTGGTGCTGGATGGGGAGGGGCGGATCGGCGAGGCGCGGATTGCCTTTGGCGGCATGGCCGCGACCCCGTGTCGTGCCCGCGCGACCGAGGATGCGTTGCGGGGGCGGATATGGAACGAGGCCGCCCTGGAGGCGGCGCGGGCGGCGATTGCAACCGATTTCGCGCCGATTTCCGACATGCGGGCCAGCGACTGGTATCGTCGCACGGTGGCCGCCAACCTGCTGACACGGTTGTTCGCCGAGACGGCGCCGGGGGTTGCGCGCGCTGAAACGCGGCTGGCCGGGCGGGGGCGGGAGGTGGCCCATGTCTGATCTGGTGATCGGTCTTGCGGCTGATGCGTGTGCGGCGGTGGTGGCCGGTGGCGCGTCGCAGAGCCTGCGGCATGAGAGTGCCGCGATGCATGTCTCGGGTTCCGCCGCCTATATCGACGACATGCCGGAGCCCAAGGGGCTGGTGCATGTGGTGCCGGGCCTGAGTACACGGGCGCATGCGCGAATTGTTTCGATGAATCTGGATGACGTGCGCGCCGCGCCGGGTGTGGTGCGGGTGCTGACGGCGGCGGATATTCCCGGCCACAACCAGATCAGCCCGGTGGGGAAGAATGACGAGCCGCTGCTGGCGTCGGACATCGTGTCGTTCCATGGGCAGCCGATCTTTGCCGTTGTCGCCGAGACGCGCGGCCAGGGGCGGCGGGCGGCGCGTCTGGCACGGATCGTTTATGAAGACCTGCCGGCCGTGCTGGATATCGACCAGGCACGGGCCGCCGGTGGTGCGCTGGTGTGGCGTGCGCTGACCATGCGGCGTGGCGATGTGGAAAAGGGGCTGGCGGAATCGCCCCGCCGCCTGTCGGGCCGGATCGTGATGGGGGGGCAGGAGCATTTCTACCTCGAAGGGCAGGCGGCGCTGGCGCAGCCGGGCGAGGAGGGGGAGATGCGGGTCTGGTCCTCCACCCAGCATCCGACCGAGACCCAGCATATGGTGGCGCATGTGCTCGATCGGCCGAGCAATCTGGTGACGACCGAGATCCGCCGCATGGGTGGTGGGTTTGGTGGCAAGGAGACGCAGGCCAACGGGCCGGCCTGTCTGGCGGCGCTGGCGGCCGAACTGACCGGGCGCGCGGCCAAGATGCGGCTGGATCGCGACGACGACATGATGATGACGGGCAAGCGTCATGATTTCGCGGTCGATTACACGGTGGGATTCGATGATGACGGGCGCATCCGCGCCGTGGACATGGTGCTGGCGGCGCGGTGCGGGTGGTCGGCCGACCTGTCGGGGCCGGTGACGGATCGGGCGCTGTTTCATGCCGACAATGCCTATTATTATCCCGATGTGCGGCTGCGCTCGGAACCGCTGAAGACCAATACGCAGTCCAACACCGCCTATCGCGGTTTCGGTGGGCCGCAGGGGATCGTGGCGGCGGAACGGGTGATCGAGGAGATTGCCTTCGCCACCGGGCTGGACCCGCTGGATGTACGGCTGCGCAATGTCTATGGCACCGGCACGCGCGACCTGACGCCGTATCATATGACGGTCGAGGATTCGATCGCGGCGGAGATCATGGTGGAACTGGCCGAGGGGTGCGCTTATCGCGCGCGCCGTGCCGCGATCCGGGCCGCCAATGAGGACAGCCCGCATATTCGGCGCGGGATTGCGCTGACGCCGGTGAAGTTCGGCATTTCCTTTACCGCCACCCACTACAATCAGGCGGGTGCGCTGGTGCATGTCTATACCGATGGTTCGGTGCAGGTGAACCATGGCGGCACCGAGATGGGGCAGGGGCTGCACACCAAGATGGTGCAGATTGCGATGCGGGAATTCGGCCTGCCGGCCGACCGGGTCCGGATTACCGCCACCACCACCGGCAAGGTGCCCAATACCTCGGCCACCGCGGCCTCCAGTGGTGCGGACCTGAACGGCATGGCGGTGCTGGATGCCGTGCGCCGGATCAGGGGGCGGCTGGTTGCGTTTGCCGCCGGGCATTGGGGCGTGCCGGAGGATGCGGTGCGCTTTCTGCCGGACGGGGTGCATGTCGGCGAGACGGTGGTGCCGTTCCCGGACCTGACGAAGGCTGCCTATTTCGCGCGTGTGTCGATGTCGTCGAACGGTTTTTACAAGACGCCGAAAATCTCCTGGAACCCGGATACGGGGCGGGGGCGGCCGTTCTTCTATTTTGCCTATGGCGCCGCGTGCGCGGAGGTTGCCATCGACCTGCTGACCGGGGAGATGCGGATCGAGCGGGTCGATATCCTGCATGATGCCGGGCAATCGCTGAATCCGGCGATTGATATCGGGCAGGTCGAAGGGGCCTTCGTGCAGGGGGCCGGTTGGCTGACCACCGAGGAACTGGTCTGGGACGACAGCGGACGGCTGCGCACCCATGCGCCCAGCACCTACAAGATTCCGGCCTGTTCCGACCGGCCGGGCATCTTCAACGTCGCCCTGCTGGAGCGGGCGCCCAATCGGGAGGAGACGATCTTTCGCTCCAAGGCGGTCGGGGAGCCGCCCTTTGTGCATGGGGTGGCGGTGCTGCATGCGATTTCGGATGCGCTGGCCAGTCTGGATGGGTATCGCTCCTGCCCCGGTCTGGATGCGCCGGCGACGCCCGAGGCGATCTTGCGCGCGGCCGAGCGGATGCGTGCCCGCGCCGCCGCGCGGGTGGATGCCGGAGCCGGAGACTGACGGCCGTTCGGGCCATGGACGACATGATCGCGGCGCTGGCTGGCTGGCGGCGGGACGGGTGGCCCGTTGCGCGCGTCAGTATCCGCGCGGCCGTGGGATCGACCCCGCGCGAGGCCGGGTCTTTCATGCTGGTGGTGCCGGGCGCGTTGGTCGGCACGATCGGCGGGGGGCGGCTGGAGTGGGAGTGCGTGGCGCGGGCGCGGGCCTTGCTGGCCGGTACCGGTACGGCGGGGGAACTGGAGATTCCGCTCGGGCCGGAACTGGGGCAGTGCTGCGGCGGCCGGGTGCGCGTGCGCATCGAGCGCGCGGATGACGTGATGCTGGATGCGATCGTGCGCGATGCCGAAACCGCGCGGGCGGCGCTGCCGCATCTGCTGCTGTTCGGGGCAGGGCATGTGGGGCGGGCCCTGGCCCGCGCGCTGGCGCCGCTGCCTTTGCGTCTGGTCTGGGTCGATCCGCGTGAGGAAGAGTTCGGGCTGGTGCCCGACGGGGTTGTGGTGCGGATGACCGAAAGCTGGGAAGAGGTGCTGGCGGCCGCGCCGGCCGGGGCCGGCGTTCTGGTGCTGACGCCCAGCCATCGGCTGGATGCGCTGATCGTCGGCGCGGCACTGGAACGGGATGATCTCCGCTATGTCGGGTTGATCGGGTCCAGGACGAAACGGCGGGGGTTCGAGGCCGGGTTTCGCGCCGTGGGTCTGGGGCCGGAGCGGATCGCGCGGCTGGTGTGCCCGATCGGGGACCGGGGCATCCGCGACAAGCGGCCGGAAATTATCGCGGCGCTGGTGGCGGCGGAAATTGTCGAACGCCTGCTGCATGGCGATGATGCGGGAGCGGAGCAGTAGGCATGGGGAACAGGACATGAGGCGGTCGGCTCGAAGCCAGCACATGATGCGGCTGCATGCGCGGTGCATCCTGTATTTCAACGCGGTGCGCGACCATGGCTCGATCCGCGAGGCGGCGCGGCAGTTGAACGTGACGCCCTCTGCCCTGACGCGGCAGATCGCCCAGATGGAGGACGAGATCGGCGCGCCGCTGTTCGACCGTCTGCCGGGCGGGATGGTGCTTACGGCGGTGGGGGAAATCGTGGCCCGGCACATCGTCACCGTCATGCAGGATGCCGTGCGGACCGACGAGCAGATCGCAGCCCTGGCGGGGATGCGGGGGGGGCGCATCGGCGTGATGATGGTGGAAGGCATTGCTGGCGACCTGATGGCGCGGCTGTTGGCGCGCATGACCCGAGTCTGGCCGGATATCGACCTGCACGCGGAGACGGGGTCGCCCGCGCAGATCGTGGCGGCGTTGAGCGGCGGCACGACGGACCTGGGCATCGCGTTCTCGCTGAACGAACCGGACGATCTGCGCCGCGTGGCGGTGGCGTGCTTTCCGGTGGGGGTGGTGATGCCGGCCGACCATCCGCTGGCCGGCCGGCGTAGCGTGCGGATGGAGGATTGTCTGGATTATCGGCTGATCCTGCCGAGCGAATCGCTGTCGCTTCATCAGGTGATGGAGCCGATGCTCCACCCCTGGCGCGACAGGCTGGATGTGGTGCTGGAAACCGGGTCGATCGAACTGACCAACCGGATGGTGGCGGCCGGGGCGGGCCTGGCCTTTCAGTCCCGGCTGGCGCTGGCGTTCGATATCGGGCGCGGCGCGCTGGCCCATGTGCCGCTGGACGACCCGAGGGCCATGACCGATCTGGGTGTGTATGTCCGCGAGGCGCGGTGGCTGCCCCCGGCGCTGGAGCGGCTGATCGTGGAGGTGCGCGAGGCCCTGCGGGAACAGGAAGAGGCCGCACGCATTCTGGGGACCGAGGACCTTGTTGCGGAATAGATAATTTTTAAAAACAATATATTATGATTCTTTTTGGTGATTTTACGTTATCTGGAATTGTTGCCGAACGGGCAACGTAATGGTCAATTTATTCTACTGGACGGAACGCCCCCCTGTCCGGTTAGTTTCGGTGCCGTGATGGTGCGGGTTGGGGAACCCAGGGTCCGTGTCGGGGGACACGGACCCGCGCCGTCGGTCCATGGACCTGTCCGACCAGGGAAGAGCAAGGAGGCGTGGATGGCTGCCGATCACGATAATCGTTCAACGGGAGAAACGCCGGAAGAACGCCTTGCGGCGCTCGATGCCCAGGTCAGGCGGGATCTGGCCGTTATCGACTATCCGCGCCATGACTGGACGCCGCGCCTGACGCGCGATGGCGAGCCGGTGCTGGATGTCGCCATCGTCGGCGCGGGCCAGGGTGGGCTGGCCACGGCTTTTGCGCTGAAGCGCGGCAATATCAGCAATGTCCGGATTTTCGACCGGGCATCGCGCGGCGGCGAGGGGCCGTGGATCACCTTCGCCCGCATGATCACGTTGCGGACGCCGAAATATGTCACCGGCCCGGATCTGGGGATTCCGGACCTGACGCCGCGCGCCTGGTATGAAGCGCGGTATGGCGCCGAGGCGTGGGAGAATCTGGACAAGATCCCGCGTGGGGACTGGCAGTCCTATCTGGACTGGTATCGCGCCGTGCTGGACCTGCCGGTGGAGAACGACCGCACGTTTACGCATGTGGCGTGGGAAGACGGGCTGCTGCGCCTGACCTTTGTGGACGCTGAGGGACGGGAGTTTCGGCATCTGGCGCGCAAGCTGGTGCTGGCGACCGGGATCGACGGTGGCGGGCGGTGGCATGTGCCGGATTTTATCCGCGAGGCCCTGCCGCGCGAACGCTATGCGCATACGTCCGAGCCCATTGATTTCGCCGCCCTGCGCGGCAAGCGGATCGGCGTGCTGGGGGCGGGGGCGTCGGCCTTCGACAATGCCGCGACGGCGCTGGAGGAAGGGGCCGCCTCGGTCGCGCTGTGTCTGCGCCGGCGGGTCATTCCCTCGGTGAATCCTTATCGCTGGATGGAGAATGCCGGGTTCCTGGCCCATTTCTCCGCGCTGTCCGATACGCTGCGCTGGCGGTTCATGCGGCATATCTACGAACTGAACCAGCCGCCGCCGCAGGATACGTTCTGGCGCTGCCGTCGGCACCCGACTTTCAGCTACCATACCGGCTGTGGCTGGACCGGGGCGCGGATGGAGGGCGATGACATCGTCGTGCGGACGCCCGATGGCGAGATGCGATTCGATTTCGTGATCATCGGCACCGGCTTTGCCGTCGATATGGCATTGCGGCCGGAGACCGCGTCCTTCGCCGGGTCGGTGGCGCTGTGGCGCGATCGCTTTACCCCGCCGGAGGGCGAGGACAGTGCCGTGCTGGCGGCGCACCCTTATCTGGGCGAGTCCTACCAGTTTCTGCCGCGCGACGCGGCCGATCCGCTGGCACCGATGCTGGCGAACATCCATAATTTCACCTTCAGCGCGACGCCCAGCATGGGGCTGTCGGGGGCGTCGATCAGCGGCATGCGCTTTGGCGTGGAGCGGCTGGCGCGGGGGCTGGGGCGGGATCTGTTCGTGGCCGATGGGGCCTGGCACCTTGAGCAGTTGCTGAATTATGTCACGCCGGAACTGGTCAGCCTCGACCCTCCGGATGCATGATCCCGCGTGATTCTGCCGGCGTGGCGGCGCGGCAGGCAACGGGAGGGGACAAGCCCATGAGCGAACAGGATGGTGACAGCTTCGTGCCGGAGGAGGCGATCGTCATCGCCACCGCGCGCGATATCGGCCTGAGCATCGACGGATCATGCCTGCCGGGCGTGGTGGCCAACCGGGCGCTGCTGCGGCGCTATGCCGATCTGGTCCATGGGTTTGCCCTGCCGGATACGTGTGAACCGGCATACGAATACCGTCCATGAGCACGCCCGCCATGAGTGATCCGTTCGACGTGCTGGCCATTGCCGCCGATATCCGCCAGGGGCGCCGCAGCGCCGTTTCCGTGATGACGGAAACGATCGCCGCGATTCAGGTCCGTGACACATCCATCAACAGCGTGACCCGTATTTTCGGGCCGCGCGCGGTGGGCGAGGCCGAGCGGATCGACCGCCGCCTTGCCGCCGGCGACGATCCGGGGCCGCTGGCGGGCGTGCCGTTCGGGGTGAAGGATCTGTTCGACGTGGCCGGGGAGGTGACGACGGCGGGGTCGGTGGTGTTGCGGGAATCGCCGCCGGCGGCGCATGACGCCACCGTGGTCGCGCGCCTGCGCGCGGCGGGCGCGATTCCGGTCGCCAGCCTGAACATGGACGAATTCGCCTACGGATTCGCCACCGACAATGCCCATTACGGCATCACCCGCAATCCGCATGACACGGCGCGGCTGGCCGGTGGGTCGTCGGGTGGTTCGGCGGCCGCCGTGGCGGCGGGGCTGCTGCCGCTGACGCTGGGGTCGGACACCAACGGTTCGATTCGCGTGCCGGCGTCGCTGTGCGGCGTGTGGGGGCTGAAACCCACGCTTGGCAGCGTGCCGCGCGAGGGGGCCTATCCCTTTTCCGCCAGTCTGGACGTGGTGGGGCCGTTTGCCGGGACGCTGGATGGGCTGCGTGTGGCGTACGAAGTCATGGCCGGCGGACCGATGCCCGAACTGCCGGCGGCATCGGACCTGCGGGTTGCGAAGCTGGGCGGGTGGTTCGGCACCAATCTGTCGGACGCGCTGGTCGGTGCGATCGACGCGGTGGCGGCGCATCTGGGCGGGCTGGAGACGGTGGAACTGCCCGAGGTGGCGCGGGCGCGCGCCGCGTCGTTCCTGATTACGGCGGCCGAGGGCGGGACGCTGCATCTGCCGCGCCTGCGCAGGCATGCGCTGCGCTATGACCCCGCGACCCGTGACCGGCTGATTGCCGGGGCGCTGCTGCCCTCGGCCACGCTGGTGCAGGCGCATCGGTTCCGTGGCTGGTTCCGCGAGCAGGTCCATGCGCTGTTCCGTTCGGCGGATGTGCTGATTGCCCCGGCGACGGTGGGCGAGGCGCCGTCGGTCGATCAGCCGACCATCGTGGTGGATGGGCAGGTCGTCTCGGCGCGGGCCAATCTGGGCCTCTATACGCAGCCGCTGAGTCTGGCGGGCGTGCCGATTCTCAGCGCGCCGCTGCTGGGCACCGGTGGCCTGCCGCTGGGGATGCAATTGATTGCGGCGCCGGGGCGGGAAGCCGCATTGTTTGCCCTGGCCGGCGCGCTGGCGCGGGCGGGGCTGGTCGGCAGGGTGCCGCTTCCGGCAGTGAAGGGACGTTAGGCCATGCTGAATACTCCCCGTTCCCTGCGTGGGATGGTGACATCCCCTCATCATCTGGCCAGCCAGGCCGGCCTGGACGTGCTGCGCGACGGCGGCACGGCGATCGAGGCGGTGGTGGCGACGGCGGCGGCGCTGGCCGTTGTCTATCCGCACATGACCGGCATCGGCGGCGATGCCTTCTGGCTGGTGATGTGGCCCGATGGCCGGACCGAGACGATCGATGCCTGCGGGGCCGCCGCGCGGCGTGCCGATCTGGCATTCTATCGGGCTGCCGGGTGCGATACGATTCCGTGGCGCGGGCCGCTGGCGGCCAATACGGTGGCCGGCACGGTGTCCGGATGGGATCTCGCGCTGGAGTGGAGCCATGCGATGCAGCCTGGGCTGGGCCTGCATCGGCTGCTGCGGGATGCGATCTATTATGCCGAGCAGGGCGTGCCGATTACCGAGGGGGGCGCCGCGCTGACCGCCGCCAAGATGGGCGAACTGGCGGCCATTCCCGGTTTCCGGCAGTTTTTCCTGCCGGGCGGACATGCGCCCCAGGCGGGCGATATCCTGCATAACCAGGCCCTGGCGCACACATTGCGCCGGTTGGCGGGGGACGGGCTGGACTCCTTTTATCGCGGTGCGTTGGCGCGGGATCTGGCCGAGGATCTGCGCCAGTTGGGCAGCCCGCTGGATCTGGCGGACCTGAACACGCACCATGCGCAGGCGCGGCCGCCGCTGCATGTCGATATCGCGGGGGCGCGGCTGTTCAACATGGCGCCGCCGACCCAGGGTGTTGCGTCGTTGCTGATCCTGGCGCTGTTCGACCGGCTGCGGGCCGAAGAGGTCGACGGGTTCGATTATTTCCACGGGCTGGTCGAAGCGACGAAACAGGCCTTTCGGTATCGCGATACGCATGTGGGCGATCCGGCCTTCATGTCTGTGGCGGCGCAGGAGGTGCTGGACGACGCCATGGCGCTGGATCGCATGGCGTTGGATATCGATCCTGAAATTGCGGCGCCGTGGCCGCATCCGCCGCAGATGGGCGATACGGTGTGGATGGGCGCGGTGGATGCCGATGGTGTTGCCGTCAGCATGATCCAGAGCGTGTATTTCGAATATGGCTCGGGCGTGGTTCTGCCGCGCAGCGGGATCGTCTGGCAGAATCGCGGGGCCAGTTTCCAGTTGGCCGAGACGGGGTGGAATGCGCTGCGTCCGGGGCGCAAGCCGTTCCATACGCTCAATCCGGCCGGTGCGCGCTTCGCCGATGGGCGCACCATGGTCTATGGCACCATGGGCGGCGAGGGGCAGCCCCAGACGCAGGCGGCGGTCTTTACCCGCTATGCCCGCTATGGCGTGCCTTTGCAGCAGGCGGTGACGGCGCCGCGCTGGCTGCTGGGGCGGACCTGGGGCGAGACCAGCACCAGCCTGAAATATGAGGACCGGTTCGCACCCGAGGTGATCGCGCGGATGGCGGCGGCGGGGCATATATTGGAGCCCATGCCGGCCTTTACCGCGACGATGGGACATGCCGGGGCGCTGGTGCTGCATCCGTCGGGCCTGATCGAAGGGGCGACCGATCCGCGCAGCGACGGGATGGTGGCGGCATGGTGAAGATGCCTGCGCGCGAGACGGCGTCTGGCCTGCGCGCGGTCGCGCGGTGTGACGATCTGGGCGTCGCGCCTTATTCGGATTCCGACGATCATCTGTTCCGCCCCTATCTGGGGGCGGGGCATGCGGCGACGCTGGACCGGATCGCGGCCTGGATGACCGAAGCGGGGATGACCGCGCGGGTCGATGCCGCCGGCAATATCGTCGGCCGCTATGAAGGCCGGCACCCCGATGCGCCGGCGCTGGTGATCGGCTCGCATGTCGACAGCGTGCGTGACGGCGGGCGCTATGACGGCATGCTGGGCGTGATGCTGGGGATCGAGACGGTGGCGTGGTTTGCCGAGCGCGGACGCCGCTTTGCCTTTGCGATCGAGGTGATCGGCTTCGGAGACGAGGAGGGGTCGCGCTTTCCGGTCTCGATGTTGACCACGCGCGCCGTGGCCGGGGTGCTGGGGGATCAGGATCTGGCGCTGGTCGATGCGGCGGGCGTGGGGCTGGCCGAGGCGCTGGATGGTTTCGGCCTCGACGTGACGCGCTTTGTCGATGCGGCGCGGGAACGCGAGGACGTTCTGGCCTATGTCGAGGCGCATATCGAACAGGGGCCGGTGCTGGAGGCCGAAGGCCATGCGCTGGGCGTCGTCAGCGCCATTGCCGCCCAATATCGCTTTCGCGCCGTGGTGACGGGGGTCGCGGGGCATGCCGGCACCATGGCGATGCGCCTGCGCCATGACGCGCTGGCCGCCGCCGCCGAGATGGTGCTGGCGGTGGAGCGGATCGGCGGTGCCGGGCCTGAAGACCTGGTGGCGACGGTCGGGCGGATGGAGGTCGGGCCGGGTGTGCCGAACGTGGTGCCGGGTGCCGTCACTTTCAGCATCGATATTCGGGCTGGCGTGGACGGGGTACGCGACCGTGCGGCCGAGGCCATTCAGGCGGTGCTGCCGGAGATTGCCGCGCGGCGCGGCGTGGGGCTGGAGCTGACGCTTCAGCAGGATCTGCCGGCGACGCCGTGCGACAGCGGACTGAGCGCCCTGATGGCCGATGCGGTCAGTGCGGTCACGGGGGCCGCGCCGCGCGTGCTGGTGAGCGGTGCCGGGCATGATGCGATGGTGATGGCGCGGCTGGCGCCGGTTTCGATGGTGTTTCTGCGCTGTCGCGGTGGGATCAGCCACAACCCCGCCGAGGCGGTCGAGGTTGAGGACGTGCAGGTGGCGCTTGAGGCGATGACGGCCTTCGTCAGCCGGTTCGAACAGACGGGAGCGGGCGCCGGAGCGGCGCTGACGCAGGAGGAAAGATAGGGTGTTCGGACAGATTGACCCGCCGCATCGGCTGCTGATGGGGCCTGGCCCGGTGAATGTGCATCCGCGCGTATTGCGTGCGATGTCGGCGGACATGCTGGGGCAGTTC
>NZ_JABEQN010000020.1 GCF_014174165.1 Gluconacetobacter dulcium
ATCACCAATTCCCGCGTCTCCATCGAACGCCGCTGCTATTCGCGCCATGCCGCTTCCCTCCCATCGGAGAGAACCTAGCAGATTATCACTCTAAGTGAACAGTATTGGGGGGAGCCCCATCCCTTGCAGCCCCATCCCTTGTGACGCAGCGTGCGGACGCGCGGAGCGGACGATGGGGGTATCCCGGTGGGGCGTGGCGCGAAGCCAGAGGCCCAGCAGGAGGAAGGGAAACGCCGCCAGAAAGGGGATGCGCCAGCCCCATGACAGGAAAGCGGCTTCGGGCAGTTGGCGGGCAGCCCAGAGAGCCGCGCCCCCCAGGACCATGCCGGCGGCGACGCCGGACTGGGTCAGGGCGAACGCGATCCCGCGATGGCGGGCGGCGGGATTGTCGGCGCCGAGCAGGAGCACGGCGCCCGCCCATTCGCCGCCGGCGGCGAAACCCTGGGCCAGTCGCAGCACCAGCAGCAGAAGCGGCGCCAGCACCCCGATCGTCGCCTGGCCCGGTAGCAGGCCGATGGCTGCGGTGGCGATGCCGATGATCGTAAGGGTGTAGCGCAGGGCGCGCGCGTGGCTCAGCCTGTCGCCCAGCAGCCCGAACAGGATGCCGCCGGCGGGGCGGACCAGAAAGCCCGCACCGAAGACCAGCATGGGCTCGATCTGTGCCAGCAACCCGTCATCGTGCCGGGCGAAGAACAGGCGCTGGAAGACCAGCGGTGTGGCGGCCGTGTAGAGCGCGAAATCATACCATTCGACGATATTGCCGATCGTGGCCGCGGCGACGGTGCGGAGGCGGATCGTCGTGACATGCCCGGTCGGGCGGGCATGGGAGGGGGTACATTCTTCCTGCGTGGATGGCTGGGTCATGAATGCCGGTTTCCGGGAGGGGCGGTCCCTGATTAAAGATTCTTTATCGTTATAAAACCTATATCGAAATGGTGGCATTTTCAACTGATTTATACTATAGCCTGATCGATGCAGGGGCACCGTTCCTGATCGTTCGTCCGCCATGACAGCCTGGAAAAGTAGAGAATGCTCCCATTCGCCATGCGCGGGCCGCGTCCGCTGCCGACGACCTTCCTGTTCGGTTGTGCCTATGTACTGTCATTCGTCGACCGGCAGATCCTGTCCCTGCTGATCGGGCCGGTAAAGGCCGATCTGCATCTGAACGATTTCCAGTTCGCCGTTTTGAACGGCTTTGCGTTCGCGGTCCTGTATTCGGTACTCGGACTGCCGATCTCGATGCTGGCCGACCGGTTTCCACGGCCGCCGATCATCGTCGGCGGCCTGGCCTTGTGGAGCCTGTCCACGATCGGCTGCGGATTGTCCGATGGGTTCTGGGGGCTGTTCTTCTGCCGGATGGGCGTGGGGATCGGCGAGGCCGCGCTGGTGCCGGCCGTCTATTCCTTTCTGGCCGATATCGTGCCGCCGGCACGGCTGGGGCGGATCATCGCCCTGTTTTCCGCCGGTTCGTTCCTGGGGGCCGGACTGGCCTATCTGTCCGGCGGGCTGCTGATGGACGTGCTGCATGCCGGGGCCGTGCCCGGCGGCCTGGTGCCGTGGAAGTTCTGCTTCGTGATTGTCGGCCTGCCGGGCCTGCTGCTGGCGGCGGTCATCGCATTGTTCGTCCATGAACCCTCAACGCGCGGCGCGATCGAGGCGCGAGCGGGGTTGATGAAAACATACGAATTCATTGTTGGACAGAAATGGCTGTTTCCTCTGCATTTCCTCGGATACTCATGCAGTGCGATCATGCTGTTCTCGCTCATGGCCTGGTCGCCGGCCTATCTGATGCGCGTCATGGCCATGCCGCACGGCACCGTCGGGGGCGTCATGGGAGCGATCGCGATCGTCTGCGGGTGTGGTGGGATCTATACCAGCGGGCGACTGATCGATGCCCTGACGACGCGCGGGATCGTCCAGGGGCCGATGATCGTCGGAGCGGGAGGCATGGCGGGCGCGGCGCTGATGTTTCTGGCGAGCGCCCTGTGCGGCAAGGGAAATGCGGGCCTGGTATTCTTTGCGCTTGCGTTCTTCTTCGCCTCCTTTCCCATGGCGCCGTCGGCCTTCGTCATTCAGACGGTATCGCCGCGTGCGATGCGGGCGCAGATTTCGGCGATCATGTTGCTATGCAATGCCCTGATCGGATTGTCGGCAGGTTCGATGCTGATCGGCATGCTGGACGACCGGGTGTTCACCGCCGCGGACGGTATCCGATACGCCCTGCCGATCGTGGCGGTGACCGCCAGCATGGCCGGCGCACTCATGATCGCGGGGACGGCGCCGTTCTATCTGAAGCGCCATCGCGCCCTGTCGCACGCGCCGTAGAACGACGAGGGACCGATGACCTTCGTGAACCCGACTCTTGTCCCGTAATTCACCATTATGGCGGGCTGCGAATCCGATGCGAAACCGTCACAATTAACTTGAATTATCCACTATTGCCTCATAGCATCAACTGACAGGCTTCGTCCGTCGCAGCAGCTTTGCAATCCGCAGGTGGTGAGAATCGTGTGTTTCGATGCAATCGGCCGTCAGCTTTGTCGGCGTCAGTCGGGATGCCGTTTGAGAATCGGGATCACGAATCCTGTCCGGCCCCTGTGTCGGGAGAAACGGGGCGATGCCTGACGCGCCGCTGCTGACCGGGATTCGCTCCGCGCGCGTCTCCGGCGGGCATGCGTCCTTCCCGACACATCTTACGCAACAGGGCATGGTTTCGGCCGCCCCATGCAACATGGAATACTCCATATGACGACGGTGCAGTGTCTCCCGCAGGTTCGGGATTTCCTTTCCCGCGAACATGGACTCTTCTTGGATGGAGAATGGGTTTCGTCGTCGGGACAGGAGCGGATATCCGTTTTCGACCCCGCGACGGGCGAACCGATCGCCTCCATCGCCGATGCGACAGCAAAGGACGTAGACCGGGCTGTCGCGTCAGCGAAGCGCGCTTTCGATTCGGGCGTGTGGCGGCTGATGCGGCCGGGCGAGCGCGAGCGGATCCTGCTCCGTCTTGCCGATCTGGTGGAGCGGGACGCCGAAATCCTTGCCCAGCTTGAAACGCTGGAGCAGGGAAAATCGATTGTTCTCTCGCGGATCGTCGAGGCGGGGGGCGCGCAGAGCTGGATACGCTATGTGGCCGGGCTGAGTACGAAAATCACCGGACAGAGCCTCGATGTCTCCATCCCGCTGCCGCCGGACGCGCGCTATACCACCTATACGAGCAAGGAGCCGATCGGCGTGGTCGCCGGTATCGTGCCGTGGAACTTTCCCCTGGCGATCGGTGTGTGGAAGGTGCTGCCGGCCCTGGCGGCGGGTTGCTCGGTCGTCGCCAAGCCGTCCGAGGTCACGCCGCTGACCTTGCTGAAACTTGCCGAACTGGCCAGCGAAGCCGGCGTGCCCGATGGCGTGTTCAACGTCGTGACCGGCCTTGGTGCCGTCGCGGGCGATGCGCTTGTGCGGCATCCGGATGTGGCGAAAGTCAGCTTTACCGGGTCGACACCGGTCGGTAAGCGGATCGCCCGCGTCTGCGCGGACAGGCTCGTGCGTGCGTCGCTGGAACTTGGCGGAAAAAATCCGGCCATCGTGCTGGCGGACGCGGACCCGGCGCGTGTGGTCGCCGGCCTGACGCTCGCGGGGTTTCTGAACCAGGGACAGGTCTGTGCGGCCTGCTCGCGCGTCTATATCGAAGCGCCGCTGTTCGACCGTGTGGCCGAGGGGTTGCGGGACGTCATCGCCGGCATGCGCATCGGACCCGGCATGGACGAGGCCGCGCAGATCAATCCGCTGGTCTCCGCGATGCAGCAGAAGAAGGTGCGGGCTTTTGTCGATGGCGCGGTCGAGCGGGGGGCGGAGGTTGTTTTTGGACAGGAGGTTCCCGATACGTCCGGTTTCTATGTGCGCCCGGCGCTGGTGCTGAATCCCGACGACGCGATTCCGCTGGTCAGGGAAGAAGTCTTCGGGCCGGTCATGACGCTGACACGGGTCGCGGACGCGGCCGAGGCCCTGGCGCGCGCGAACGACACGCCGTTCGGGCTGGCCGCCAGCGTCTGGACGACCAGCCTGGCCGCCGCGATGGATATGCCGCCACTGATGCAGGCCGGAACGGTCTGGGTCAACAGCCATGTCATGATCGATCCGAACATGCCCTTCGGCGGTGTGAAGGAATCCGGAATGGGCCGGGATTTCGGTACCGGCTGGCTGGATGCCTTCACCGAGACCAAGACCATCTGCATCCGTCATTGAGGGGATTGGGTACCATGCGCAGCGCGGCTTTTTTTCGGACATTTGGCGCGGCATGTCTGGTCGCGGCGGCACCGCTGCGCCTGGCGGCCGCCGACCTCGCCCCCGCGCCCGCGGCGTCCACGCCCCTCGCGGACCCCGTGCCGCGTGGCGACTGGCCCCAGTATGGCCGTACGGCGTCCGAGCAGCGATACAGCCCGCTGGATGCGGTCAATACCGCAACCGTCGGCCGCCTGGGCCTGGCGTGGCATCAGGACCTGCCCTCGATGCGCGGCGAGGAGGCGACGCCGCTCGTCATTGACGGCATCATGTACGTCACCACCAACTGGAGCCGCGTCGAGGCGCTGGACGCCGCGACGGGCGCGGTCCTGTGGCACTACGATCCGGGTGTGCCGGGGACGGTCGCCAGCAGGGGGTGCTGCGATACCGTCAATCGCGGCGCGGCCTACTGGAAGGGCCGGATCTATTTCGGAACGTTCGACGGGCGGCTGATCGCTCTGGATGCCCGGACCGGACACTTGGTCTGGAGCGTCGATACCATCCCCGTCGATGCCGCCCTGGGGGATATCCGCTCCTACACGGTCGATGGTGCGCCGCGTATTGCGAAGGGCGTGGTCATGATCGGCAATGGCGGGGCGGAATTCGGTGCCCGAGGCTTCGTCTCGGGCTTCGATGCCGAGACCGGCAAGCTGAAATGGCGGTTTTTCACGGTCCCCGCGCCCGGCAACAAGCCCGATCACGCCGTCTCGGACGCGATTCTGGCTAAGGCGGCGTACCCGACATGGAGCCCGGATGGCGGGTGGGTCCATTCCGGGGGCGGTGGAACGGTCTGGGATTCCATCGTCTACGATCCGGTGACCGACCTGGTCTATCTCGGCGTCGGCAACGGTGCGCCCTGGAGCTACAAATTCCGCTCCAACGGAACCGGCGACAATCTGTTTCTGGCCAGCATCGTGGCGATCCGGCCGGAAACGGGCGAATATGTCTGGCACTTCCAGGAAACGCCGAAGGATCAATGGGATTTCACGGCCAGCCAGCCGATGATGATCCTGGATCTGCCGCTGAAGGGGGAGATGAGGCACGTCATCGTGCAGGCCCCGAAGAACGGCTTTTTCTATACGCTTGATGCCCGCACCGGTGCCTTCATCTCCGCCATTCCCTATACGTTCCAGAACTGGGCCAGAAGCATCGACCCGGTCACCGGCCGGCCGGATATCGTGCCCGATGCCATGTGGTCGCTGACCGGAAAGACATGGATGGGCATTCCCGGTTCGCTGGGGGGGCATAATTGGGCACCCATGTCGTACAGCCCGAAAACGGGGTATGTCTATATTCCAGCCCAGCAATTGCCCGAACCGTTCAAGGCGCGCGAAAATTTCAGGCTGCACGGCATGGGCGTGAATCTTGGAATCGACATGACCGGCCTGCCGGACGATCCGCAGGTCGTGGCCGAGGTCTCGAAGACGGTTCAGGGGTGGCTCCTGGCATGGGACCCGGTTGCGGGCAAGGCGGCATTCCGCGTTCCGCACGACGCGCCCTGGAATGGGGGCGTCCTGGCAACGGCGGGGGACATCGTGTTCCAGGGCACGGCGACCGGCCGCTTCGAGGCATATGACGCACGGAACGGGAAAACGCTCTACACGTTCGACGCGCATACCGGTATCGTTGCGCCGCCGATCAGTTATGAGGTCAAAGGACGGCAATATGTCGCGGTCATGGCCGGCTGGGGCGGGGTCTTTCCATTGATGGGCGGCGCGTTGGCGCGAATCCGCAATCACAGCGTCAATCACGCGCGGCTGCTGGTGTTTGCCCTGGATGGTAAGGACCATCTGCCGGTGGAAACCCGCCAGGGGCAGGTCCCGGTCCGCAATACGCTGCCCTTCGATGCTGCGCGGGCACAGCGCGGCTATGCGCATTATCAGGATTATTGCATGGCCTGCCATGGCGACAACGCGATTGCGGCCGGTGTGCTGCCCGACCTGCGCTGGTCCGGCGCGCTTGAAACGCGCGACGGATTCTACAGCGTCGTCGGACGGGGCGCGCTGGCCAATTACGGCATGGTGGGGTTCGACAAGGCTCTCAGCCCGAACGATATCGAGGATATCAGGAACTTCCTTTTGAAAAGGTCCAGGTGACCGGGGACGGTCGGGATTGGAAAATTCGCAAAATCAATCCTGACACGAAACAATAATGATAGACATATCGCTTGAACATTCACATAATAACCTCATCGGAGCCTGCTGAGGTCGTGTAACAGGGGATGGGCGCACTCACTCAGGGAGTGCGCCCAGGTGGCCTGCCTGTGTTCCGATATATTACGATATCGTTTTGATATACATGTGGATGAAGGGAGAAATGAGGATATGCGATCAGGCATATGCAATGCCCCTGCGGACTGGCAGATATTCCGTAAGAAGCGCGGCGTGGGAACCATGCTTCGCTTTACCGGTTGCTCCGCCCTGACCATGGCGCTGATACTGAACGCGGCTGCTGCCGAGACCGCTCGGACGAAGAATGCCGGCGCGAGCACCGCGAAGAAAGCGGCGTCGGCGAGTCCTCCGGCCGGCAAGCCGGCCCCACACTATCAGGCGGCACATCTGGAAGATGTGATGGTCACGGCCCGGCGGCGCAACGAGCGTATCGAGCGGACCCCGATTTCCATGACGACCGTTACAGGAACACAGTTTACCGAGCGGGGGATTACCTCGATCGCGAAGATACAGGATCTTTCGCCGAACATCACATTCGGCAATGTCGCCTCGAATTCCGGTGTTGCGAACGCCGCCGCCGTCTTTATCCGCGGTATCGGCCAGACGGATTTCTCGTTCGGCGTCGATCCGGGCGTTGCCATGTATGTCGATGGCGTTTATGTCGGCAGCCCTGTCGGCTCGGTGCTGAATATGGTGGATATCGGCAGTGTTTCGGTGCTGCGCGGTCCGCAGGGGACGCTGTTCGGGCGAAATACGATCGGCGGCGCCGTTTCCGTGACATCGCTGGCACCGGACAGCGTGCTGGCGGCCAGGGCGGACGTGAAATACGGAACGGCCAACCGGATCAATGCCCGCGCATTCTTCAATGTGCCGCTGGCGGAACATCTGTTTGCGAATTTTTCTGTCGGCAGTTTCATGCAGGACGGATACGTGCATGCGCCGTATCAGAAGAACCAGCGTGAAATGGGCAGCCAGGACAGCCGCGTCTTCAAGGGCGCAGTGCGATGGAACCCCGTCGAAAAGCTGAACATCACCCTGCGCGGCGACTGGAACCGGGATCGCAGCAATGGCGCCCCCTTCGTGACCACCGGTGTCAATCCGGATTCGACCAATGGGATGATTTCCCTTGCCAACACTCTTGCCGGCGGCAGCCTGACGAACTGCACGGGACCGAACTGCTATAATTCCCGCTATTTCAGCAAGAACACCAATTACGGGTCCGACCCCGATTTCTCGAACCTCGTCGGCTGGTCGACCTCCGCGACGATCGACTATGAACTCTCGCGTTATCTGGAGCTGAAATCGATCACTTCCTATCGGAAGAGCATGGGCAAGTTTGCCCAGGATCGCGATGGATCGCCGATCGGCATCAATTACGTCTATGACAATTATCAGGAAAAGCAGTTTTCCGAAGAAGTGCAGGCGAACGGGCGGGCGTTCAACAATCATCTGCATTACTCGGCCGGTGTGTATTATTTCGATCAGTCCGGATACGATATCAATCCGACGCAGTTCTATATCATGAGCCTTCTCAGCGGCGGCTCGTTTACGGACAGGAGCTACGCGGCCTACGCGCAGGCGACCTATTCCGTGACGAAGAAGTTCAATATTACCGCCGGCGTGCGCTACACCGAAGACAATAAAAGTTTTCTGCCCAACCAATATTACAAGAATACCATCGGGCCGCCGATTTTCTACGAACCGTATGGCACACGTCTGGTCCCGTATCAGCGTTATCACAACAACAACGCGCGCTGGACGCCGATGGTGAATCTGTCCTACCAGATCACACCGGAACTGATGGCGTATTCGACGTTCTCGCAGGGATTCAAGGGCGGGGGCTTTACCCAGCGCCTGGCCAATATCGCCCCGGCCGCGCCGTCGTTCCGCCCGGAAAGTGTGAATTCCTTCGAAGGCGGCCTGAAATTCTATGGGCTGGGACACAGATTGCGCGTCAGTGCGGCCGGATTCTTCACGTTCTACGACGACGTGCAGTTGCTGGTGGCCGATGCCACCAATATCGGACCATACTACACCAATGCCGGCAAGGCGCAGATCTCGGGCTTTGAACTGGAATCGCAATACGCGCTTGGCGATGGATGGTCGGTCATGGGTTCGGTCGGCATGACCGATGCCCATTATACGAAGCTGACATCGAGCGTTCAGGGACTCAATCTGGATACCATGTTCGTTCTTGTATCGAAATGGACTGGAAACCTGGGTCTGTCCAAGCGGTTCGATTTCGGCACGTATGGCACGCTGACGCCGCGCGCGGATGCGACGTATCGTTCGCGCTATAATGCCAACCTGAATGCGATCATGTATGATACGCTGATCCAGAAGAAGTTCATCACGGTCAATCTGAGCGCGCGATGGCAGAGCAAGAGCGAGCGTTATAATTTCATGGTGGGGCTGGATAACGCCACGAACGAGAAGTTCATGGCCTGGGGCAGCTACTCCGGCAGTTTCGGGAACTTCCAGAAATCCTTCGATCGCGGCCGGCAATGGTATATTCAGGGCGGCGTGTCGTTCTGACAGTTCGACTGATGGTCTGACTGATGGTTCGTGGGTGGATGTCTTTCGTCGCGTTCCGGTCTTCGACCCGTTCGCTGTCGGCCGTCGCGGTATCCGCCGGGCAGGGAGGCGCATCCTGCGCTGCGCCATCCTGCCCCTTCAGAGAGCCGTGGGGGCGACCGGGCCGTTAAGGCCGCGCCGCTCCGAGGCTTCGGAACATGGAACGGGTGCGGCTTATGCGGGGCCGCCCCCGCTCGCCAGCGCGCATGTCCGGAGCCTTTCCACCCAATGCCGTCTCGACGGCAAGGCGCTGGCTTACCGGTTATGCGGACATTCTCATCTGTTCGACCCTGCGTATTCAGGCAGGGGATCTGTTCTCGATGGACGTTCAGTCGTCCTGCCGGGACTTTTCCCATCGGCGGCGGGCGCGCCAGAACGCGGTGGCCTCCGAATAACCGAGAGAAAATCCGATCTTGGAAAGATGGCCCTCTCCGTTTTCCATGCGGGCGGCGGCATTTTCCCGCCTGAACTCATCAAGGCAATGCCGCAGCGTTACACCCTTCTCCTGAAGGCGTCTCTGCAATGTTCTTGACGAGAGACCGAGGGCACCCGCGATAAACGATACCGTTATCTTTTCCCGCCCTATATGATTTTCGATCACGGCGTGGACACTCGTCATGATCTCGTCCTGATGATCGTGTCCGGAAATATCGTCTATGTGCCGTTCGAGTATGTTGATCAGGCCGCGATCTTCCTCGCGCACGCTTTCGTCCAGCCGGTTGCTTTCGAAAATGATGGCATTGCCGGGGGCGCCGAAGACGACGGGACTGCGGAACAGTCGTTCCAGCTTTCGCGCCTGACCGGTATCGTCATGCTCGAACCGGATTTCGACCGGTCGCCAGTCGGCGTGGAAATACATGCGGATCATCTGGCAGAGGCTGGCCAGGGAATATTCGGCGTCCTGACGGCGCGGCCATATTCTTCGATCCCTGATGGAATAATGCACCGTCGATATTTCGGAATCGAAGTCGAAATAGAATGAACTGTGACTCTGAAAGGTGTCGCCTTCGGCCGCGATTCTCTGAAGGGCGCGCCCGAGCGTGCCGGAAAGCGAGAACAGCACGCCTCTCGGCCCCAGGTCGGACGGTCTGAACCCGTTGCCGATATCCGCCCCCAGCATCGGATTGTTCAGACGCGATGCGGCGAATTCGAACAGGCGGACATAGGCGTTCAGCGAAACGAAACTATATGGATTTCTGGCATCATCCATATTGATTCCGTATTTTTTAAAAGAATCCTTCGCATCGAATCCTCGGGACACCAGATGCTGGAGCACCGGCCGCAGCGCCGACGCACGCAGGAAGGGATAGCTCGGCAGGGTCGGTTTGTGTTCCCGCATCGCTTTTGGCCATCATGATGAACGATGGCGCATAATGTTATCTTTTTGGCGCACTATGCAATACGGTTCGACCTCTCCGGCACCGTAACGTTGCGACACGATAACGTGTGCTTCGGAGGAGGAACATCAGATGAGTGGCAAGCCTCTGAACGGCCCGCCCGGCGCGATGACGATCAGCCTCTTCGTGATCTCCGCGGCGGCTCCGCTCACAACCGTGTTCGGGGCTGTTCCGGCCGCCTTTGCTTCCGGCATGACATCGGTGGTGCCGGAGATGTTCCTGTTGACGGGCCTGCTGTATCTCGCCTTTTACAAGCTGCTTCTCTCGGCCGCACGCAGCATGCCGGCATCCGGCGCCTATCATACCTATATCGCACACGGGCTGGGCAGGCGCGTCTCGTTCGCCATGGGGGCCGTTTCGCTGGTGTCCTACCTGTTCATCCAGCTGGGCGTGGCGGCGCTGTTCGGCGTCTTCATTCGTGACGTGCTCGGTCCCGCCGGTGCCTCGCTCTCGCCCTGGGTGTGGAGCATAGCGGCACTGTTGCTCGCCAATCCGCTCTGTCGGCGGCCCGTCAGGACATCGGCGCTGATTCTGGGCCTCATCATCGGCGTCGAACTGTCGGTGCTTTTCATCGTCAATCTCTTCCTGGTCTTTCACGCGAATATTCCCGGCAGCCTGCACAGGAGCTTTTCCGGTGCCGCATTGATGCATGACAGGACCGGTGCCACGCTGGCCTTTATCGTGGGTTCCTTCGTCGGGCTTGAAGCCACGTCGATGTTCAAGGACAACACGCCACAGGCGGCACGTAACGAGCGACGGGCAACCTATCTCTCGGTCCTGGTCATCACGCTCCTGTATGTCGTGTCCGCATACTGTATCGAGGCCTATTATTTTCCCTCGGATATCGCTGCCCAGGCGGTGCAGAAGCAGGAAGGGCTCTATTTCGACGCGATCCGCCTGCTCATGGGACAATGGTGCAATGCGGGCATTCGCATCCTGCTGATCGTCAGCCTGTTCGCCTGCATTCTCTCGCTCGGCCGCAATATCGATGAATATCTGTCGTTGTTTCTTTTGTTGCGTGACAGGGCCTCATCGGCCAGGCGCGGTGCGACTTATCATGTCCAGACCGCGTCGTTGATCGCGGGGGTGATGCTCTGCCTTGTTTTCGGCCTTGACCCGTACCGTGTCGTTTTTCCTGTCTGTTCTGAAATCGCGATATTCGGCATCGTTGTTACCCAGATAGCCGTCTGTCTGTCTTTCGTCGCCGGCCTTGGTACGGGAGGCCGGACGATGCTTCCTCGTTCCATGATGCCGTGGGTCGCGCTCGTTCTCGCCGGGCTTCTGGTCGAGTTCGTCTTCATCGTCGTGAATCCCCAGATCCTTTGCCGGAACTCGCTGATTCTTTCGTGCTGGCCGCTGGCCGGCATCGGCCTGACCGGCATTCTGACCTTCCTGATCGCGCCCCGTCGCATGACCGTCTGACCGCGCTTCGCCGCGCATATTCATCAATCGTTCTGACTACTGGAAAACGAAGAGAAAGGACGCCCATCATGTTGCCTTTGCAGCAGCCTTGCAACCGGGGGCCTGTCGCCTCGTCCGCGGCCGGCATCCGGCATGCCCGACCGTTCGTTCGTCGGGAGAGAGCCACGATGGCGCTGTTCCTGTTTGGCGTCAGCGTGCTGGCCTTGTCCGGCGCGCGCGCCGAGCCGGTGTCGCGGCATGCCGTCAAGGCATCGCATCCGGCCGGTGCCGGTGCCGGTGCCGGTGCTGGTGCCGGTGCCGGTGCTGGTGCCGGTGCTGGTGCTGGTGCTGGTGCCGGGCGGCGTGCGCCGTCACGGACACGGACCCCGCTCCGGACCCCTGCCAGGACGGCGGAAACCCTGACCGTCAGTACCCGCCGGCTTGCGCACAGTCCGGCGGAACAGGTTGTGACCCGCACGACGCTGGATCGCTTCGTGCCCGGCTCCAGCCCGCTTCAGGCGCTTGCCATGACCACGCCGGGCGTCTCTTTCGCATCGGACGACCCTTATGGTGTGGATAGCTTGGCCAATACCACCTACATGCGGGGGTTCAGCCAGAACCAGCTTGCCTTTGCGATGGATGGCGTACCGCTGGGCGACCAGTATTTCTTTTCCGGCAACGGTCTCGATATCAATCAGGCAGTGATCCAGGACAATATCGCGACGGTCAGCGCCTCGCAGGGCGCGGGCGCGCTCGACGTGCCGGGTGCGGAGAATCTGGGGGGCGCGATCCAGTTCACGACCGCCGATCCGGAGAACAGGATGGGGGGACGGATTTCCCAGACCTTTGGCAGCAACGCCAATTTCCGGACCTTCGGCCGCTTTGACAGCGGTGTGCTCAACCCGACGGGGACCAGATTCTACGTCGCCTACGCCCGGACCGACAACAAGCTGTGGAAGGGTTACGGGCATCAGACCGAGCAGCAGGCCAATATGAAGCTCGTCCAGCCGCTCGGTCCGCATGGGACGCTCACGGGGTTTTTCGGCTGGTCCAACTACAACCAGAACAACTACCTGAACATGAGCATGAACATGGTGAACCGGCTGGGGAAGGACTGGAGCTATCTGACCCCGAACTATCAGGAAGCCTATGATGCCGCGAACGGCATTTACACGCCCGCGGTGCAGGCACTGGGCAACGGCGCGGACGAGGCGTTCGCGACCTATTACGACGCGGCGACCATCCAGCGGAACTATCTGTCCTATCTGAAGCTGAACGAAGACCTGACGTCGCGGCTGTCATCCACAACCCTGTTGTACGCGCATGTGGGTAGCGGGGATTCCGAGGCTTCGGCCACCATTCCCTCACCGAACGGGGCCAGCCTCTCCCAGTCCGTCATCATGATGAACACGCGACGTATCGGCGGTATCCAGAGCTTTCATTACACGCTGGGCCGTCACACCATCCGGACGGGATTCTGGTTCGAGAACGAGACGTCGGACATGCCGGAGCGGCTGTTTGCCCAGCCCTATCCGGGCGAAGGGCCGGTCCGCTCGGCAACCGGGCCGTTTGTCGGGCCTTATGCGACCGCATGGGCCAGTTCCTTCAGCACCAATCTGTTTCAGTTCTATCTTCAGGACGAATGGCAGATCAGGGACGATCTGCGGCTTCTCGCCGGATTCCGTTCGCTGACGCAGACGACGCACGGCGGCGCGTCTTATAACAATACCGCCTATAGCGGCCAGGATGCGCTGCCTTCCGGGTCGCTCACCGCGTCCAATGCGTTCCTGCCGCACGTCTCGTTGAGCTGGCACCCGATCCTGAATCATGAATTCTATGTCGATATCGCCGAGAATATGAAAACCTATCCTTACAGCATCTGGGGCAGCAATCCCTCGGGCCTGTGGGGCGACTCCAACCAGCAGGCGTTCCAGCAGGGCAGGCAGGGCCTGCGTCCCGAGCGCACCTGGACCTATGTCGTGGGCTATCGTTATTCATCCGACCTGCTTTCGGCCAGCGTCGATTATTTTCATATTCATTATTACAATCGTGCCCTTACCGTCACGACGGGGCCGGTTTACCAGCTTGTCAATTCCTATTCCGATGTGGGGTCGGAGACGACCGATGGCGCGGATGCGGCTCTGACGATCCGTCCGATTCGTAACCTGTCGATCGACAACATGTTCAGTTATGCCGATGCGCGATACCAGGGCGGCACCATGTATGGCGGCGAATATTACAATCTGAACGGAAAGAACCAGGTTGCCTATCCAAAATATATGTACAAAGCGGGTATCAGTTATCAGGTCCGGAATGTCATGTTGAATTTCAACGTGAACTATCTGTCCCGTCGTCCTCTGTCTTATATGAACGACGCGCATGTGCCGTCATACTGGCTGGCCAATCTTGGCGTTTCATACGATTTCGGTGCGATCGGCGTGCTCCGTAATCTGAAAGCCTCTTTTAATATCTATAACCTGTTTAATACAACCTATATCGGCGGCATGGGGGTTGCAGGCTTTCCGATGGCGGGCGATCTGCCGACGGTGTTCGTCGGTGCGCCCCGGCAGTTCTTCGGGACTCTGTCCGCCCGTTTCTGATGTCCGTCGCGGCCCCGCATGGACCGGAGCCGCCGGACATGTGCGACTCTGTGCCGCGTATAAAAGAAAGATATCCATTCATGATGAAGACGAGCCAGGATTCTGTATCCCTGTCGGAGACGACGGTGGGGCAGGGGCTTCCACGCATCGATTTCCTCTATCTCTCCGAACAGGACATGCTGCGCGCGGGCGTGGCCGACATGGCTGGCTGCGTCGATACCATGGAGGAGATGTTCGCCCTTCTCCACGCTGGCGATTACCGTATGGCCGGCCCCAACAGCGATTCCCACGGCGCCATGGTCAGCTTTCCCGCACATTCGCCTTTTCCGACGATGCCGAAGCCGACGCCGGATCGGCGCTTCATGGCAATGCCGGCTTATCTGGGTGGCCGGTTCGGAACAACGGGCATGAAATGGTACGGATCGAACATCGCCAATCGGGAGAAGGGTCTTCCCCGTTCCATCCTGATGTTCATGCTTAATGATACCGATACCGGCGCGCCGCTGGCCCTGATGTCGGGTAACCTGCTGTCCGCTTATCGCACCGGCGCGATCCCCGGGGTGGGCGCGCGCCATCTGGCACGGGCCGATGCGCGGAGCATCGGCATTCTCGGTCCGGGGGTGATGGCGCGCACCGTACTCAGTGCCTGCATCGTGGCCCGACCGGGGATCGACACACTCAGAATCAAGGGGCGGGGACAGGCGAGTCTCGCGGCGTTCTGTGCCTGGGCACGAGAAACCTATCCGCAGCTCCGCGAGATTACGGTTGTTGAGAGGGATGAGGATGTGGTGAGGGACAGCGATATCGTCAGTTATTGCACGTCCGGCAGTGCGGGCGACGCGCGGACCTATCCCATCGTCCGGCGTGACTGGGTCAAGCCGGGGGCGTTTATGGCCATGCCGTCGCTCTGCAATATCGATTCCGGTCTGGAAGATAAGACTGTCCGGAAAGTCGTCGATAATATCGGATTGTATGATGCCTGGTATGAGGAAATTCCGCACCCGCTCCATAACACGGTGCCGATGATCGGCTGCAAGTTCATGGACATGATTGCCGATGGACGCATGGCCAGGGAAGAGCTGGAGGATATCGGCGGCATCGTCGCGCGCGACGCGCCGGGACGGCGCAATGACGACGAGATCATCATCATGTCTGTCGGCGGCATGCCGGTCGAGGATGTGGCGTGGGGCACGGTCATCTACCGCAACGCGATCCGTGACGGAATCGGCGTCACGCTCAATCTCTGGGACCGGCCGGTCCTGGCCTGATGCCGGCAACGAAAGGAAACATCATGTCCACGATACGCAAGGTCGCCACGGCGTCCATATACGAGGCAATGGGCAGCTATTCGCGCGCCGTTGCCGTCGGTGACTGGATCTTCGTGTCCAATACCGCTGGGCGGGACCCACAGACACAGGAAATGCCGGAGGATGTCCGCGACCAGACGATTCAGGTCTTCGCCAATATCTCGCGTGCTCTTCAGGCCGTGGATGCCGATCTGGCGGATATCGTGGCCGCCCGCATCTTCGTGCAGGACCCGAAGGATGTGCCGATCGTCATGGGCGTGGTGGGCGAAAGCTTCCGGGCCAGTCGTCCGGCCGCCACCGTGACCTGCCCGCCCCTGGGGAGCACGATCTACAAGGTCGAACTCGAAGTCACCGCCTTTCGCGGCGCATCGCGCATGCCGGTCGAGAGCGTGGTGATCTGAGAGCCAGACCGAAAATGCGCGCTGGCGGCGATCCAACGCGTGTTCCCTGCGCTTCGGTGCTCGGAAACACATGTCGGGCGCGGCCCGACACGGGCCGCTCTCGCTCGCCAGCCCACATTTTCGGTCAGGCTCTGAAGGCGTGCTGTCACCACGCCGTGTCTTTCCTTTCCTGTCGTCGAGGCTTGTTCCCATGGCTCCAGTCGTGTCTCCCGTTCCGACCTCGGAGGATCTTCCGTCTTCGACCGTCGTCGGCATCATCGGGGGAGGGATCGTCGGTTTGACGGCGGCGCTTGTGCTCGCCGAGCGCGGTATTCCGGTCGTCGTGCTGGAAAAGGGCCGTTTGGCGGGCGAGCAATCCTCCCGCAATCTGGGCTGGATTCGCAAGATGGGTCGATCGGTCGCCGATGTTCCCCTGGCTTGCGTGGCCGACCGGCTGTGGGCCGGCCTCGCCGCGCGGGTGGGCGAGGATGTCGGCTACCGGCAGGCGGGTATTATGTATCTGGCTCGGACACAGGCCGAGATGGACATGCATCGGGGTTGGCTCGACTCCGTTCGCGACCTGTCGCTTGATTCGCGCCTGCTGACGGCACCCCAGGTCGATATGTTGGTGCCGCATGGCCAGGGGACCTGGGCTGGCGGCATCTACACCCCTTCTGACGGGCGTGCCGAGCCGACACGCGCGGCCAGTGCGATCGCCCGTGCGGCGACCAGGCATGGCGCGATCATCGTCGAACAATGTGCCGTACGCACGCTCTCCATGGAGGGGGGACAGGTCAAGGGCCTCGTCACCGAGCGCGGCGAAATGCGGTGTGAGCAGGTTCTGCTTGCCGGGGGCCTGTGGTCCCGGCGTTTTTTGGGAAATCTGGGAATCGGCCTGCCGACCCTGCCGCTGGTCTGCTCGGCTTTGCGCACGAGCCCTCTGGACGGTATGGGCGAGATCGCTGTCGGAGCACCCGATTTCTCGTTCCGCAAACGGCTGGATGGTGGCTACACCATTACCCAACGTGGTGCATTGGACGCGCCCCTGACACTGGACCATCTGCGGATCGGGATGCGCTATCTGCCGACATTACGTCAGCAGATCGGGAACCTGCGGATTGGGATCGGTCGCGAGTTCGTCGAAGACCTTATGCTGGCGCGCCGCTGGGACAAGGCCGCCGTTTCGCCGTTCGAGCGCGTGCGCGTCAAGGACCCTGCTGCGAATGCGGCGCTGGTTGCCGAGGCCATGGACAATCTCGTGCGGGCATGGCCGACCTTTGGCAACGCGGCCGTCGCGCAGAGCTGGGCGGGGACCATGGATATCACGCCTGATTCTCTTCCCGTGATCGGCGCGGTGACGAAAATGCCGGGGCTTACGCTTGCGTCGGGCTTTTCCGGCCACGGGTTCGGCACGTCTCTCGCCGCAGGCGCGTTGGCTGTCGATCTGCTGACTGGACAGGCCCCGATCGTCGAGGCTACCCCCTATCGCCTTGACCGTTTTACCTAGGGTCTGTTAAATTTTAAAATTCTTCCCATATTGTATGGGATGGAAGAAGGAGAAGGAACGGGCACTTTTACGGACGAGACATGGGCGATCTGGGAACCTCTGATTGAGGCGGTTCGGTCACGAGGCAAGACGCCGCCCCATGATCTGCGGCGCACGATAGCAGCGATCGTGAGCACTTGGCCGCTCTCGCGGCGGTTATGGCACGAAAGTCTGCGTGATCGCTGATGGTCATGGAAAAGCCTTTGGTTTTGCGCTGACCCTTGGACAGCCTCATGAACTGTCCCTGGCACCAGCCATGCTCGACAGCCTTCCCGCCATTCCCCTGTGGGTCGTGGCGGACAAGGGCTACGCGTCGAACGCCTTTCGTGAACGGATATGGGACATGGGAGCCCGGCCCGCCATTCCTGCGAAACGACGCGATGGGGCGGTCGCCTGCCCAAAATGGGTCTACCGGTACCGGCATCTCGTTGAGAACCTCTGGGCTCGCCTCAAGGAGTCGCGTGCTGTCACAACCGGATACGAAAAAACAGCAACATCGTTCGTCGCCGTCATCCACATCGCTGCCGCAGCAGACTGGATCAAGCCATAACAGACCCTCGCGTTGCCAGGCGGTCAAGGGCGCGGCAGGGTCGCAACTCCGACGCAGGGATGTGGTGTCGATCGAACGTTTGAAGCAGCCTCTGCGACCTCTGGCGAGGCGGCCAGGGTCGAGACGGCGCAAGTTAGCAAGTCGATGGTGGTAAGACTGTGGACAGGTCGCATGAAAGGCGGGCGAAACGGCAATCTTGACCGGGGGTCTTGTCTGGCGAACGAAAACTTTCGGAGTCAAAGTTCCTGCCGCATGCGTTCGCGCAATTCATTGCATCTTTTGGCGTAACGCGAGGCTTTCGAGGCGGTGAAGAGATTGACGCACAATGCGCCCGCCAAGGAAATAAAAGAGAGGCTCGTCAGACTCTCGCCGAATGTGGAAAGCGTGTCGTCATAATGCGTGGCTGAATACCACAAGAGAGCAAGGCTCAATACGGCACCGAAGAAACCGAATACCCCCGTTGAACGCAGGAGAGAGTCTTCAGTGCTCTCAAACGCGGCTGTTTCCCGCCATAAATCGAATAACTGCCGATCTATGGCTCCGACGGCTTCGGTGTGCTTGCTCTCTTCTTCCGGTGTGCGCTTGTGGGGGTTCTTTCTGTGGATCTCTAGTTCTTCTCTCGCCTTGGCGAAGACGCGCCGTCGCTCCTTGATCGCGGGCAGGCTGATGTCCACGAAGCTGAATATAGCCACATTGAGGCCCGCGGATAATTGCGCGATCGCCTGAAAATCTCCCCAAGTCGTCATCTGGGTTGAGTCCTCTTTCCCTGTATCGGTACTGGACAGAGTTAATGAACGATGCCCACGACAGGTAGTAAGAGGAACGCGCATCTGCCCTTATAAGGATCAAATACCTACGCGCCGGTCCGAAAGAGAGCCGCTGCCAATGTGTATTTCCAGATTGGCTCTGACCGTCGAGGCCAGCCGCCATTCATGATGGTTCGATGATACCGGAAAGATGAAGATCCGAGGTGGTGATTGGGAAATGGGATGAATTTTGGGACGATCTGGCGATCGCGCACGCAGGGGCTGCCTGATTGGACCGAACAGTGAGAATGGGATGGCAGGGATTGTGGGCCGGAACGGAGGCTATCCTGACCCTGTTGCATCGTCCGGCGCGACGCTGGCAGATCGACGCTGGCAAACCCTTGAGGCAACCGCACGATCGACCCAGGCGACAAGGCGGGCTCGTGGCAGGGAGTGTGACCCAGAGCAGACGCATCTGGCGCGTGCGAAGAGCGGCAACCGCATATGCCTGTCAGCACGGCAGCCTGCCGACGGGGGCACGGAGCCATTTTTCAATGGCCGCTATGCACGCCAGGATCTGCCCCGACCTGTGTGGCCGGGGCGGTTCCAGGGAGGTGGTTTTATTGTGTCTTGATGTGTTCGATCACGTCGAGCCAGAAGCCCTGTTCCTTGAGGTCCAGCATTTCCAGCGCCACGCCATAGCGCTTCTCGGCTTCCGGCAGAGCCTGGGCCCCGAGTTCCTTTGCCATCTGTTCGGCTTTCTCTTTTGGATGCAACGCCATTGAGTTCGTCCTTCAGATTTGAGATCGGCCATCAGATCGCGCGATCCGCGGACCGGGAGCGAGTTAAGCCTTAAATTCGGGCGGAGCCAATATGGTCGGTATCCGGGTGCCTGGCAGCGGTGGAATGCGCCCATGAATCGCGACCGATCATTAAGGGCAGGTGTGCGTTCCCCTGACTACCTTTGGGGGGCATTTTTCATTATGAATTCCGCTTCGTAAGGTAAAGTGGGTAAAAAGGGCGCAACCTGGATGACGACTTGGGGAGATTTTCAGGCGATCACGCAATTATCCGCGGGTCTCAACGTGGCTATATTGAGTTTTGTGGATATCAGCCTGCCCGCGATCAAGGAACGGCGGCGCGTCTTTGCCAAGGCGAGAGAAGAACTGGAGATCCACAGGAAGAATCCCCATAAGCGGACGGCGGTTGAAAAGAGCGATCACGCCGAAGCCGTTGGGGCCGTGGATCGACAGTTATTCGATCTGTGGCGGGAGACCGCCGCGTTCGAGAGTGTTGAAGATTCTCTCATGCGCTCGACTGGGGTGTTCGGCTTTTTTGGCGCTATATTGAGCCTTGGTCTGCTGTGGTATTCGGCTATTCACTATAACGATACGCTTTCCTTGTCTGGCGAAATGCTGACGAGCCTTTCCTTTATTTCTTTGGCGGGGGCGTTGGGTGTCAATCTCTTCACCGCCTCGAAAGCCTCGCATTACGCTAAAAAGTGCAACGAGTTACGTGAGCACATGAGGCAGAAGCTCTGACATTGTGTCTCCGGGCTTGCTCCTCTTCAGGCTCTGAAGCGTCCCGGGTTTCCCGGAGGCTAATTGGTTTGAGTCACGCAGCCATATCGATGATCTGAAGGGCTGCATAGTAGTTGGCCTCGGCCTCGGCGGGAGGGATATAGCCGATAGGACCAAAGAGGCGGTGGTTGTTGAACCAATCGACCCAGCGTAATGTTGCCATTTCCACGGCCGATACGCTTGGCCAAGAGGCTTGCCGGCAGATGATTTCGGCCTTGTAGAGGCCGTTGATGGTCTCGGCCAGGGCGTTGTCACAGGAATCCCCGACGCTACCGACCGAAGGCACCAGATTGGCCTCGGCCAGGCGTTGGGTATAGTTCATGGCTAGGTATTGGACGCCCCGGTCACTTTGGTGGATCAAAGCATCCTCGGGGCTGGGCCTGCGTGCATGGATCGCCTGCTCCAGGGCGTCGAGCACGAAGCCGGCAGTGGCCGACGTGCTGACCTTCCAGCCGACGACGCGCCGGGCATACGCGCGGCATGTTCATGACAGGAGGATGGGGCGATCGCCAGTTCGCGGCAGATCGGCTCGATACCCAACTCCTCACGATGGCCGTCGATGAACGACATCATCATTTCCCGCGGCGGTCGAACTCCGCCATCGCAAAATACGCGGAGGTCTTGCGCAGGATCTCATTGGCGCGGCGCAATTCCTTGACCTCGCGTTCAAGCTCCTTGAGCCGAACCCGCTCGTCACCAGCTTGCCCAGCCGGCCCCTCTCGCCGCCTGGCCTCATCGCGGCACCAGCGGCACAAAGTCTCCGCCGGGCAACCAATCCTGGCAGCAATCGATGTCATCGCAGGCCATTCCGAGCCGTAGTCGGCCCGATGCTCACCAACCATACGGACCGCACGTTCCCGGACCTCAGGAGAAAATCTCTGGCTCATCGTGTTCATGATAGCTCCTTCTCGCAGATAGGAGCCTCCGGGAAACCCGGGACGCTTCAGACAACGCACCGGGCCATAAGCGGCGTGCATGGACGGATGTTGTCGTCAACCATGATCTGCAAGTGGACGTGCTGGCGGGCCCCTGAATGTTGCGACGTTGATTCTGCGTAGGCGGAATCTTTTGCAGAAGAAAGCTTGGTTTATGACAGTTCAATGAAGAAGAGCCCGCTTCGTTGAGGGTTCCCTGTATGGGCGGTGTCTCTCTGGCGACCGATCCGGATCGATAGATCGACGCTGGTCGTTCCGCGGATGTCGGAGCGGTGGCGGCAGCATGGTACCAGGGGACTCAAGTGAAGAAATATCTTCTTTTTTCGGCATGTGTCATATGTTGTTACGGCACGGCCGCCGACGCGGCGGGCAAGAATCAGAAGACTGATTCCAATGACGGCACGGCGCATTGGACGCCGGGCGGGAACGGTACATCCGCTGCTGCCGCGAAGGATGGGAAATCTTCCAGATCGGTCGAGAAATCGAAAGCTGAGAAACTGGATGTTCTGGGATACCGGACCATGGCGGGGGGCGGTATGATGGTGAAGCATACGACGCCGAAGACCGTCAGTACGCTGACCCATGACTATATCGATATGCAGTCGCCGACCTCGACGATCGAGTCCCTTATCCAGATGGTGCCTGGTGTCGTCTCCGCCAGTGAAGGTCCGCTGACGACCTCGTTCTCGACGCTTCATATCCGGGGCATGGCCCAGGCGGAAATCGGCGTGACGCTGGAGGGAATGCCGGCCGCGAATCCCTTTACCTACAGCACATATACCCCGTCACTGGTGGATAGCGAGAATATCAGCCAGATCAATGTGATGCAGGGATCGGTGGATATCAATTCGCCTACCTACAATGCGACTGGCGCCGAGATTTCCGCTTCGATCCGCAGGCCGTCCGACAAGCAGAATTTCTATGTTGCCGCGTCCGGTGGCTCTTATGGTACCAATAAGGATTTCATTCGCTACGATACCGGTGAGATCGGGCATACGGGCGTTCGTGGCTTCATTTCCGGGTCTTACGCGCGTTCTGACATGTGGCGCGGGACGGGTGATATCAGGAAATGGCATGTGGACGCGGCACTGACGAAGAGCTGGACGGCCAACAGCAATTCCGAAATTATTTTCGGTTTTACGCAGGCCGCGCAGAATGAATGGCTGTATCCATCGCTGGCGAACTGGAAAACCTATGGGATGAATTACGGGCTGGATGACCATTATTCGCCCGGAGATACGCATTACCAGGACCTGAACGGCAAGAATACCGGATCGTATTACGGCGCGCTGAAAAACCATTTCAGTTTCGGTCATGGGCTGAGCCTCGACGCGGAAGCCTATTCGGTCGAGTTTCATGGACCTTACTATTATGGGGAGACGATCCCGGTCAAGAATGGCTATGTCGGTGCGGTTCCCTATAAATATCTCGATAATTACAATAATCTTCCTGGATATGATCCGACCAGCAGCAAGCTGACGGGAGCGGAGATTTCGGACTGGTACACCTTGTCGTCAGGTGTGAATCTGGTCGGGCACTGGCAGCATAAATTCAATACGCTGAGCGTGTCGTACTGGTATTCCTACGCCCAGGAAGCGGCGAGCGAGCGGTTCTATCCTGTCAGCAGCACCGGGCAATGGAGTTCCAAGGTGCCGCTGACGGCGAACGGCGGGGTTCCTCTGAACGAAGATAATGAAAATGCCTTGCAGCAATTGAACAGCTTTGCCGTTGACGACAAGATATCGTTCTTCAACCATCGCCTGACGATCGATGGCGGTATCAGGATGGCGATGGCCAATCGGCAATATACCCAGGATCTGCCAGGTGTTGTCGGAAACAATTACAAGTCGATCAAGAATGTCTTCGTTCCGTCACCTCAGGTTCTGATCAATTATCAGTTCAATCCGCATCATCAGATCTATATCAACGGCACGACTGGCTATCATCTCCCGGCGGGACTGAGCTCCCAGCTTGCGACGTACAGCCGTTCTACCGGCAAGCCTGCGTCCATACCGATGTCGGATTACAAGCCGGAATATATGATCACCGAGGAAATCGGGTATCGCTATAGTGGCGCCGTGATGGCCAATGTGGCCGGGTTCCATTACAACGTTACCAACCATCAGATTTCCGCCCTGAGCTACCAGCCCGGATCGACCTCCACGATTTCGCAGTTGATCAATGCCGGTGGGCTGGAGGCCTATGGCATTCAGGCGGAAGTGGCTACGCATCCCTGGCACCATGTGAGCGTCTATGCCTCCGGCCAGTATATGCATACCCGTAATGGCAACAATATTGCCTATGCCGGCGACTATCTGGCGACCAAGGGAAAGCAGGAGGTCGGGGCGCCGAAATTCTCAGGCTCGCTCGGCCTGACCTATAACGATGGGACCTGGTTCGGGAACTTTAATTTGCAATATACGGATTCCCAGTACTCGACCCTGATGAACGACCAGAGCATTCCCCATTACATCACCGCCAATCTCGGCTTCGGGCGGCGTCTGCCGAAGATCGGGAATATCTCGCCCAAGCTGAAGATCAATCTGGTCAATATCGGGGACGCGCATTACCTGTCCTCGATGTATGGCTATACGACCAATGCGGCGGCGCAGACGGGCATCGTCACCGGGAAGAAGCTCAGCGGTTCTCAGCCGACCTATGTTATCGGCTCTCCGTTTGTCGTCATGGCGACGCTTTCGGCCACCTTCCCGTAAGGGCGGGCGGAGACAGCGAAGGGTTTTCCTGGCTTGCCGCCTGCCGGGCGGTGTGTCTGTCCGGCAACGGTTTGATGGGACAGAATGGGGCAGGTTCGGTTGAGCATGCCTGGAAATGCGCGTTGGCTCGCTGCCGGCGCGCATTTTCTTTTTGGCGCGCATGGAGCGCACGGCTGCCATGCTGTCGCCTCTTCGTGTCTGGATGATTGCTGCCTGATCATCCCGGGTGGGCGCATGTCTGCCGGAAACCGCGCGCCCCGTGAGGATGCGTCATCGTCGGAATTTTTGCGCACGAAGACTTTTACTCATGCAGGCTTTTACCCATGCAGGCAGTGAAACGCGCATAAGGGGTTCGGTGTTATTGCCATCACACGCAGACTGCTTCGTCGCCCGGTGCGGGAACTCGTGCCGCTTCATACGGGGCCGCTGCCTGGCGCCGGTCGGAAGAGAGGAACTCCAGACGTGTCATTACTGAACCCGCGCGTGTTTCGCTGGCATATATCCGGGCGCCGCGTGGCGGTGCTCGGGGTTACATTGGGGATGGCCCTGGCGAGCCTTGCCCGGCCGGCCGTTGCCGACGATGCCCCGTTCGTTGAGGCGGTGTCCTCTGTAGCGCACATGCCGGGAAAGCTGCTTTACGCCGAACTCGCGACGCCGGACCTGGACGCGGCAAAAGCCTTCTATGGCGCGTTGCTTGGGTGGACGTACCGCGATGCGACCAGCCCACGGGGGCGGGCGGTCGTGGCCCTGGTTCATGATCGGCCGGTCGCCAGTCTGATCGAACGGCCTCATCCCCCACGGCATGGGAGTCCGGCGTGGTTGCCTGTGCTCTCGGTAATCGATCCGGCCGATGCGGTGGCCAAGACGACATATTGGGGTGGCAGGGTGATCATGCCGCCTGCCGCCGTCGCCGAGAGCGGTCTTGCGCAAGGGGAGGAAACGATCCTGGCTGATCCGCAGGGCGCGCCTTTTGCCGCCTTCCATGCCCGGACGGGGGACGCGCCGGACGACGACGTGCCGCCCGCGCAGGGCGAATGGATCTGGAGCGCTCTGCTGACGCGCGACCCGTTCACGGCTGCCGGATTCTATCAGAAGGTCTTCGGCTATCAGGTGCAGGCCGCGCCGGATGCGACCAAGGACACCGCGTATCTGCTGCTGTCTCAATCCGTCACGCGGGGGACCGTCAACCCGCTGCCGGCGCGCGTGCTGCCCAACGCTCGGGGGCGCTGGGTGACCTTCGTTCAGGTGGATGGTGTTGGCGCCTCGGCCGAAGCGGTCGAGCGGCTGGGTGGAAAGGTGCTGGTCCAGCCGCATCCGGACCGCCGGAACGTGATGATCGCAATCGTGTCGGACCCCGCCGGAACGGTGTTCGGGCTTATGGAATGGCATGGGGCCGACCCGACGCCAGCAGAGCAGACGGAGAACGCGAAATGAAGCGCGGTTTCTTTCGCGTCCGCATCATGATCGGCGCGCTTTCCCTCATCGGGCTTCTTGGCGGTTGTGCCGATTATGGTGGGTATGGCGGTGGAAATGGCGGCTATTACGACTACGGCCCCGGCTGGGGTGGTGGCTGGGGCGGCGGCTGGGGCCCCGGATATCGGGTCGGCCCCTATGTCGGCGGTCGCTGGCGTGGTGGACCACATGGTGGTGGCGGTTTCGGCGGACGCGGGGGCGGAGGGCGCGGGGATGGTCGCCCCGGTGGCGGTGGATATGGTGGCGGTGGTCGCGGCGGACATGGTGGCGGTGGACCCGGCGGTCCTGGCGGTGGCGGACATGGTGGTGGTCCCGGGGGCGGCCATGGGGGCGGTGGCGGTGGTCGTGGCGGCCCCGGCGGTGGTGGGAGGCATCACTGACGCGGCGTGATCGGACGACCGTTTATATCAGTGACCTCCCGGCGGCCCGTTTTCGGGCCGCTATGGCGCGCTGATGTGCGGTGCGCGCGGTCCCCGGCCATGATCGTCGCGACGCGGCCACCTTACCCGGTGCCGGTAACCCGGCCTCGATTCCTGTGGCGGGGCTGTGGTTGTCAGATCGGGATGCTGCCGTCTATCTTTACCGAAAGTCTGCGGGCAGATCGCGTCAGATATTCGCGCACCGGCTGACTTGCCGGCAGAACCATGTAGCCCGAACATCGATCGCCAAGGAGCAAGGACGCTTCACGATGGCGTAGCCGCCAATGGAGCGCGATCAGCACACAGAGTGCCGCGTCCAGCTTGTCCTGATCCGGCTTGCGGGGGCTGGCCGTTTCACCCGCGACGCGGCACCATTCCGCCAGTTCCGTGCAGCCCAGAAGCCGGGCCTGTTGCGCGGCGCATGTCGCGACGTGGATCCAGTCGGCCATGCGAAAGGTCTTTGCGCGCGCCGGATTATATCGGGGCGCGTTTAGCCGCCCGTAGAAGTCGTCGCGTAGTGATGCCAGTGCGAGAGCCGGGAAGACCTCCATCAGATAGAGTCCGCTGGTCGCCTGCCGCGCTTCCTCGGGATGCTCCTTGGCGTTCAATGCCGTCAGGAAACGCCAGATTGGCGAGGCGTTGCAGAACATGCCCGATCGCCCCCGATTGGCCGGCTGCACGCCGCCGCCAAGCCAACTGACGAGGGTGGCGGCTACCCGCTCTACCGGCCGCATGCCGGTGGCATTGGGCACGATCGTCGGTTGATCCAGCGCGACAAGTGTGGTGCCGTGTCGGGAGCGGACGGTCTGGATGAAGGCGAGAGCCTGGTCGAAGGAAACCCGTCGCGGTGGGTGGAAGCATGCTGGATGGCTGTTCTCGATACCGACGGCGCAGATGGCACCGGGTGCCTTCGGGCTGTCGGTCCATGCGGAATCGAAGCCGATATACATGTCCATGCCTGCCTCCCTGGGGCGAGTTTCTCGCGCGAGAGCATAGGGGCGGGGTGTAAATATATCGCTCATCGTCAGTCGTGGCGTCCGATTGATCGGACGCGCAACGACGTGCGCGGTGGGCCTGGTCGGCAGGGTATTCTGCATTCAGGCGCACCGGACGAATGGGCTTTTTCCGCTATGATTCGGGTTGCAATGGCGGCGGGTCGAAGGGCTGGGCGCCGGTGCGCCAGCGCTCGGGTGCATCGGGCGTGGCGAGAAGCGTCCGGGCTGCGGTGTTGAGAAAGACGGGCTCGTTCCGGAGGCCGATTTCGGCTTCGATGCTTTCCAGGCGTTTTTCCAGGGCGAACAGAAAGATCATGAACTGGTGCGCGGCGTGCGCCTGATCGCCCTGGTAGCCGAGATGCTTTTCGCAGAAATCTCCCTGCCTGCATAAATCGACATTCAGGCTATAGTAACCCCTGCATACCATGGGGCGGGCAGCGTAGATCGAGCAGCTTCCCTCGAAGAGAAACGGGCAGAACGGGACGCCGGCCTCCGTGCGGTCTTTCAGGGCCTGAAGGCGATCCGGCGGGAAGGTCTGCCGTGCCTCATGGACGGCAAGAAGCGCGAACAGCGGATTGACCTGCACCAGGCTGCGGCAGCACGTATCGCAGCCTTTTGTGCAGGCCAGTGGCGCGGTGGGGCTGATCTGCCGGAGTGTCTCCGCGACATCCTCGCAGAGGTCGAGCGTGCGCCGCGCGAGACGAAGGAGATCGGCTTCGTCTCGCGCGGCTGGCAGGTCGCGTCGGAACGCGGCGTCGGCCTGATTCATCTTCTGGCGCATGGCGGCGAGGGGCGAGGCATCGCGGGGGGCGGGCTCGTCAGTGTTCATAAAACGGTTTGGTCCGAATTGACTGGAGGCTCTGCTGGGAGCGCCTTTTGAGGTTTGTGGTCGGGCCTGATCGAAAGACGGATTTCTATTGTGTTCAGAGGGGCTTGGAGAGGAAACGGGGGATATGTCGATCAGTTGCCGTGGGTTGGTTTGTGTCTGGATTTCTTTTCGTGGTGTCATGAATGGCGGGGATGGTCAAAGGAAAATGCCTGTCAATAGAGAAGATTTCTGAATGTTGGCTTCTGTCTGTTTTGCCTGATGGAAAGACGGGCGGGTGTCGATTCCATTTGGGGTGTGTGTGGATTTATTGGGATCGAATGATAAAATATTTACGGAATGCCACGGATTTTTTTGTTTTGAGGTGTGGTTTCGTATGCGCTGTCGGCAGGTTCGTACGGTCGGTGAACCGGACGGGGCGGCCGGCTTACGCCATGACCGGGCGCCGTTGGGGGATGGATGCGGGCGCCCGGCGGGGGGAGAGTGTTCAGGTGACGGGGATGCGCTTGCTCAGTTCGTCGATCAGTACGCGGATATTGTCGGAATAGTCGATCGGGATGGCGATGATCTGCACGCCGCCCTCGACGAAGGCGCGTTCGAGTGTTGCTTCGAAATCTTCGATCTTTTCGACGAAATGGCCCCTGGCGCCGTAGGATTCGGCGTATTTGACGAAATCGGGGTTGCCGAAGGTCATGCCGTAATCGGGGAAATGATCGACCGCCTGTTTCCAGCGGATCATGCCGAAGGCGCCGTCGTCGATGATCAGGGACACGAGGTTGAGCTTGAGGCGGACGGCGGTTTCGATCTCCTGGCTGTTCATCATGAAGCCGCCATCGCCCGAGACGGCCAGCACGCGCCGCTCGGGGTAGAGGAGGGCCGCCGCGATGGCCGATGGCAGGCCCGCGCCCATGGTCGCCAGCGCGTTGTCCAGCAGGAGCGTGTTCGCGACGCTGGTGCGGTAGTTGCGCGCGAACCAGATCTTGTACATCCCGTTATCCAGCGTCACGATGCCGTCCTGCGGCATGACCTTGCGGATATCGGCGACGACCCGCTGTGGCGTCCAGCGATTGTCGGTCGAGCCCTCCAGGATGTGCGCCAGGATGCCGTCGCGCAGGCCGAGAAGGGCATCGGCGTTGGTGAGGCGGCCCTCGACCTGATCGGCCAGGCGCGACAGCGAGACGCCGATATCGCCGATGACTTCGGCCTGCGGGAAATAGACCTGTTCGACCTGCGCGGGCTCGTAGCCGAAATGCACGACGTCCGGCCCGTTGGCGCCCATGATGAAAGGGGGTTTTTCGACTGTGTCGTGGCCGATCGACAGGATCAGGTCCGCGCGTTCGATGGCCTCGTGGACGTAATCGCGTTCGCTCAGCGCGGCGGTGCCCATGTAGAGGTCGCTGCATCCGCCGACCGCGCCCTTGCCCATCTGGGTCGTGAAATAGGGCAGGCGCGTGCGCGAGAAGAATTCATACAATTTGCCGGCCAGGCGGGGGCGGGAGGCCGCGGCCCCCAGCATGACCAGCGGGCGCTTGGCGGACAGCAGCAGGTTGGCCGCGATGCGCAGCGCCTCGTCACCGGCGACGGGGGCGTCGATGGGGTGCGGATGGATCGGCGCCAGATTGCCGCATTCCTCGCGCGCGATGTCTTCGGGCAGTTCGAGGTGGACCGGGCCGGGACGTTCTTCCGCCGCCACGCGGAAGGCGTCGCGGATCAGGGTCGGGATCATGTGGGCGGAGACGATCTGCCGCGCCATCTTGGTGAGCGGGCGCATCGTCGCCACCACGTCGACGATCTGGAAGCGGGCCTGGCGTTCCGACAGGATCGGCTTCTGGCCGGTCAGCATCACCATCGGCATCGCGCCCAGATGGGCGTATGCGGCGCCGGTGGCGAGATTGAGCGCGCCCGGACCGAGTGTTGCGAGGCATACGCCCGGCTTGCCCGTGAGGCGGCCATGGGTCGCGGCCATGAAGGCCGCCGCCTGTTCGTGGCGCGTGACCGTGAGCTTGATCGAGGACGTGCGCAGAGACTCCACGATATCGAGATTCTCTTCGCCGGGAATGCCGAAAATTCGATCGACGCCCTCGTTTTCCAGGGCTGCGATGAGGAGGTCTGATGCTTTTGTCATATGATCATCTCCGGACGGATCCTTGAACCCGTCATGCATCGTTTTACGGAAAGAACAGGGAAGAAAGCGTTCGGGCTCTTCACATCCCAATCAGGTCCGTCATGGTGCAGGGATGTTTCCCCGTGGCGAAAGCCATCCGGGTGGGGGTATCCGAACAGATCCGGTGACAAGGCTCAATCGGCAATTCGTGGCCGTCTGGTCCCCGGAATGCGCATGCGCTGCCGTTGTGTCGCAGGGGGGGAATGCGCACGTCACCGGTGCGCATTTCCGGTCTGGCGGTCAGGCGCGTTCGAAGCGGATCAGGCTGCGGGAGGCGCCGCGATCGGCCCAGTTGGGCATTTCGCGCCAGGGCGTGACCACGGTGGCGTAGGAACCCTCGACGCTGACGGTCCGCCGTTGTTCCGTGCCGACCCATTCGGGCGCCCAGGCGGTTTCGACGTCGGTGATCCACTGGTCCTGCTCGATCCGGTAGCGGCCGATATAGGCAACCAGCGTTTTCATGAGCTGCGCGCGGTCCCAGTCCGTCTCGGCCGGCTGGCGGTCGCTGCCTTCCAGGTTGAAGGCGACCCAGCCGTCGGCGGTGAAAACGACCCGGCCGCGCGGGGTTTCGCCCATGGCCTCGATCATCTCGCCGGTCTTCTTGTCTTCGACCTGATAGGAAACGAGCTTCCAGGTGCCGATCAATTGCTGTGCCAGATCGTTGGAGTGGGCGTGTTTTAACTGCGTCACTTTTGGAATGACTCCTCTTGAAACAAAAGGCCAAGTAAGTGAAGCCTTGTGGCTTCAGGCAGTATTCTTATTGTTCTTGTTTTGACTGTTTCATTGGATGTTTCGTGAATAATTATTCATTTATACGAGAGGACTGTAGGCCATTCGAGCGGTTTTTTCTATTCAAAATGGGACAAAAGATTTATGCTCAGGCGACAAAAATGGGAGCCGTCCAAAAATGATCTACGATGAAGTAGGCGATCTGAGGTTCTTCGTGATGCTGGCCGAGGCGCAGAGCATGACCAAGGCGGCGCGCGGCATGGGGACCTCGCCGGCCGTGGTGTCGCGGCGGCTGGCCCGGCTGGAGGGCCGGCTGGGCAGTTGCCTGGTGAACCGGAGCACGCGGCGCTTCAAACTGAGCGACACGGGGCAGATCCTGTATGATCGCGCGCTGCGGATCGTGACCGATATCACCGATCTGGAAGCCGAGATTTCCTCGGCCGAGCGGATGCCGCAGGGCAGCCTGAATATCGGCGCGCCGCTGGAACTGGGGCGGCGCCTGATCGCGCCCTTCGTGGAGGCGTTCAACGAACGGTATCCGGAACTGAAAATCGGGCTGGCGCTGGTCAGCGAGGGGCGGCACGAATTCGGCGACTGCCTGGACCTGATCGTGCGGCTGGGCATGCCCGACATGCCGACCGCCATCGTGACGCATCTGGCTTCGACGACGCGCATTCTGTGTGCCTCGCCGACCTATCTGGCCCGCGCGGCGGCGCCTGCGACGCTTCAGGATCTGGCGGTGCATGACTGTCTTTGCCTGCGGCGCAGCAAATCCATGACGCTGGTCAACCGTTGGGCGTTCGGCGAGGAGGAGAACAGGGAGGTGGTGACGGTGCAGCCGCGCCTGTCCTCGACGAGTTGCGAGGTGATCCATGACTGGGCCTTGTCGGGGCAGGGAATCGCCTACAAGCTGATGTGCGACGTTCATGACGACCTGAAATCGGGCAAGCTGGTGCATGTTCTGCCGGAGCTTTCCGGGGAGAGCATCGATTTCTATGCGCTGCGGCCGCACCGGCAGGGCGGGCGGGCGAATGTGGATGTGTTCCTGCGGGAATTGCGGGCTTATCTGCGGCGGTGCGGCGGGTTTTCCTACCGCGCATGAGTGCCTGACCGAAAAACGCGCCGCATGAAGACGGAGGATTTCCATGACGCGATCGAGGTTGTTTCAGCCGGTGGAGGTCGGTGGGCTTGCGCTGGCCAATCGGATCGTCATTGCGCCGATGTGCCAGTATTCGGCGGCCGAGGGCCGGATGACGGACTGGCATCTGATCCATCTGGGGACTCTGGCGCTGTCGGGGGCCGGGCTGCTGACGATCGAGGCGACCGCCGTGCTGCCGGAAGGCCGCATTACCTATGGCGATGTCGGGCTGTGGGATGACGGCACGGAAGCGGCGCTGCGCCGCGTTCTGGACGGTGTGCGGGCGTGGTCGGACATTCCGGTGGGCATCCAGCTTTCGCATGCCGGGCGCAAGGCGTCGTGCGAGGTGCCGTGGAAAGGCGGGCGGCAGATCGCGCCCGACGCCGTGGACGGATGGCGGACGGTCGCCCCTTCGGCCGTGGCGTTTACGCCGGAGACGCATGCGCCGCTGGCCTTGGACCGCGCGGGCATGCGGCAGGTGCGCGAGGCTTTCGCGGCCTCCGCGAAGCGGGCGGCGCGGCTGGGGCTGGACCTGGTGCAGGTGCATGCCGCGCATGGTTATCTGCTGCATCAGTTCCTCTCGCCGCTGTCCAACCTTCGGGATGACGATTATGGCGGCTCGCTGGAAAACCGTATGCGCTTTCCGCTGGAGGTCTTCGATGCCGTGCGTCAGTCCTTTCCGGACAAGCCTGTTTCGGTCCGCGTTTCGGGTACCGACTGGGTGGACGGGGGATGGACGATCGACCAGACTGTGGCCTTCGCGCAGCGCCTGAAGGAACGGGGGTGCGATGCCGTTCATGTCTCCAGTGCGGGATTGAGCCCGTTGCAGGAGATTCCCGTGTCGCCCAGCTATCAGGTTCCGCTGGCGCGGGCCGTGCGGCAGCAGGTGGATCTGCCCGTGGTGGCGGTGGGCCTGATTACCGATTTCGACCAGGCGGAAGGGATCGTCGCCACCGGCGATGCGGACATGGTGGCGCTGGCGCGGACGATCCTGTACGACCCCCGCTGGCCGTGGCACGCGGCGGCCCATCTGGGGGCGCGGGTGAAAGCGCCGGACCAGTATCTGCGGTGCCAGCCTTCGCGCTATCGGGATCTGTTCGCGGTCTGACGACCGGTTGCGGGAGGGGATGAAAAAACGGCACCGCCATCGGAGGATGGCGATGCCGCTTGAGGTTTCACGGCGCGAGGGTTGGGAAATCGACGGTTGGGAACTGCCGGAACGCCGTGAGTTCCTGACTAATAATGAGAATGAATATTAATTGCAACATAAATTATGGTCGGGTGTCCGTTTCCGGGGGAGCGGTGCTTTCTGGAGGGGCGGGTCGGGAGGGTATTGATTTATCTCAGGTCCATGGAAGCCGGGATGCAGGCGCATGCCCGATATGATTGTTCCATGACGGCGGGGCGGCGGGGTTGCCGATGCCGGGACCGCTCCCCACATGGCCTGTCGAACGTCATGTTCATGGAGAAGACAATGTCGAACAAGTCCAAGGGTCTGACCGCTGGCGAGGCCCATGTTCACACCTATCTCGGGACACCGACCGATCTGAAGAAAGAGGCGGTCGAAGGCATTTCCGCCGGTCTGCGCTCCGTTCTGGCCGATGTGTTCGCGCTCTATATCAAGACCAAGAATTTCCACTGGCACATGAGCGGTCGCCATTTCCGTGATTTCCATCTGCTGCTGGACGAGCAGAGCGACCAGATTTTCGCCATGACCGACCCGCTGGCCGAGCGCGCGCGCAAGCTGGGGGGGACGACGCTGCATTCGATCGGCGAGATCAGCCGCCTGACCAAGGTTGCCGATAACGACGCGCTTTATGTGACGCCGGAAGACATGCTGGCCGAACTGCGCGAGGATAATCTGGCGCTGACGGGCCGGCTGCGCGCGGTGCATGCGATCTGCGACGAGGGCGGCGACGTGGCGACGGCGAGCCTGCTGGAAAACTGGATCGACGAAACCGAGCGCCGGACCTGGTTCCTGTTCGAATCCACCCGCCCGTCTTTCGGCGGTAACGACTGACAGAGGCTGGCGTGCCTCACGCGGGCTGACTGGCGTTTTGTGCCCCGTCACGGCCGATGGCCGTGGCGGGGTTTATTGTCTGATCGGGGGTATGGAACCCGCTTTGGCGGCTGTGCCTGGATCAGACTGTCAGGAATGTCGCCAGATTGGCGAGCGAGAGCGCGAGCCGGAACAGCAAGGTGGCGGCGCCGGCGGTTTCGGCCTGTCTGTGTGCGGGGGACCACGCCGCCACCGCCGCCCAGAAGCCGACGACATTCATGCCGTGGCCAAGGCCGATGACGAAGGCGAAGGAGAGCGGGATGTCCATGCCCGCAACAGAGCTGGCGGAGGCATGTATCGCCGTGGCGGACAGCAGGATGGCCGCTGGAATGCCGAGCATGCCGACCACGCGGCCCTGGGTCCATCTGTCAACCAGAACGGTGGCCGTGATTCCGCATAATTCTCCGGCCATGCGAAGGATGTAGGCGTTGGTGGCGCCGGCATCGACGGCGTGGCGAATGATGGCCTGGGTGGCCGCATTGTCCATGATGGCCAGAAGAAACAGGACGAACAGCCCCTTCCAGGGCACCGGCAGAACGGTCGCGGACGCGGGCGGCGTGGCGGGGGCGGTCATGAGCGCGGGTCCGTGTGGCAGCCAGAGGAACCCGGCCATGCCCGCAAGGGAGGTCGCGGCCAGTCCGACCGCTGTCACCATGAGCGGCCAGCGGAGCGTATCGTCGTGGCTGGCCATGAACTGCATGAGCACGAACGTCACAGCGATATTGGCCAGCACTCCGCTGGCCGACCGCCAGCGGGACAGGCTGTGCCGGTCGGCTTCGCTGGCCGACAGGCGGGAGATCAGGCTGTTGGCCTGGGCATCGAGCCATGCATAGACCAGATGCAGCAGCAGGCCCGTCGCCAGCAGAAGAGGGATCGGCGCATGCGACAGGGCTTCGAGGAGCAGGGCGCAGAACAGGATCGTGAGGCAGAACGCGCGGGCGAACAGGGGGACCGGGGCCTGCCTGCGGTCGTCGAAGCGCCCGAAGCCGTAGCCGGCGAACGCGCCCACCGCGAACCATATGGCGAAAACGATGGCGGCCGCGTGTGCGGACAGGCCCGCTATGGCCGTCAGGAGGGGAAAGGTCAGCACTTCGTCAGCGTGCCAGATCAGGCTTTTGCCGCCATGGGCGGCGGCATAGGCGATCCGGGTGCGGCGGCTGACCGCCATGTCAGGGCAGAAACTGACTCAGGGGCAGGGAAGCGGCGCCGAGTGCCACGGGGCCGTTCAGGGACGAGGCATGAATGGCGGGTCTGCTCAGTCCGTTTTCCAGGGATTCGAGCGGCGCATCCTGAAGGAAGGTCGCCAGTTTTCGGCGTACATCCAGCGGAAGCGTGCCCCCGATGACGAATTGTGCCGGATCCAGCACCCAGATCAGGGTATCGAGCAGGCGCGCGAGTTGTCGGCCGGCCCGTTCGACCCATTGATCGACCAAGGCTTCGGGAGGTGTCAGACTGTCGAGAGCGGCGGTCGATCCGTCTCCGTGCCCATGTTCCGCCAGGAAAATCGCGAAATCCTCGGCGGAGGGGCGTGCGTGGCTGCGCGGGAAGCACATGCCGAATTCGCCGGCGTTGCCGTTATGCCCCTGTCGGACCCGCCCGCCTTCGACCAGGGCGCCGCCGACACCGTTGGTGAGGTATGCATAGGCGAAGCCGTCCGCCGAGAGGTCTCGGTTGAACAGGGCTTCGGCCAATGCCGCGGCATTGGCGTCATTGTCATGATAGATTGGCAGGTTACTGATGGCCGCGAATTGTCCAGTGATGTCGAGCGTGCCCCACTGCTCGATGCCCGGTACGGGCAGGCGCCGCCTGCCGCCCTCGGTGAAGGCGCCTGGCAGTGCGATCCCCAGCCCCAGGACGCGGGCGTATCGTGCCGCCGCCGGCCGGTGGGCCGCCAGCATCGAACGGGCATGTGTGACGACGATCTGCGGATCGTCGGAGCGGGTGGGTTCCACACGGTCGAGAATGATCCGGCCGGTGAAGTCGAGAGCCATGAGATGCAGGTGGTTGTAGCCGATCGACAGTCCGTAGGTCATCGCGCCTTGCGGATCGAGTTCCAGCAATTGCTCGGGCACGCCCTTGCGCCCGTCATTGTGGCGGGCGCCCTCGCGTACCAGACCCAGATTGAGCAAAGATCCCGCAACGCGGGTCAGCGTGGAGGGCGTGACGTGGGCCAGGGGAGACAGGCGGGCACGCGAAATGGCACCATGGCGTCTGACCAGTTCGAGAACGCGGCGTTCCGATGGAATCAGGTCTGGAATCGGAGCTGTCATGACTGGCGCGGTAGCGGAAAAAGCGGCGTGAAGGCAAGCATGTCGTCATAGGTGCAGAAGCGCGGGGCGCCGAGGGAAAGGGCGCGCCGTTCCGCCGGTGTTTCCGCGAGCAGGGCATCGATGCGTGCCTGTGTCCGGGCTCTCGCGTCCGGGTCCAGCGGGGCGATCGTGTAGGCCAGCGACATGTGGAATCCGTACCGGGCGTGACTGGGCCGGTGGATTGCCAGCCGGGCGGCGATTTCGTCGCGCAGGTGACGGATGGCGCCTTCCTGCGTGTCGTCGAAGCCCGTGACATTGAGCCGGACACCGCGATCGGTGATGCTCAGGCCCCTGGCGCGCATGACGATGGGTTGCGGATAGTCGAACGGGGCGGCGGTCAGCGCACGGGTCGCGTACTGCGTCGCGGTAGCGATCGGCGCGTCGATCGGCAGGGCGGCGGGCCAGTTCCGAGGGGTGCGGTCGTGGTCGTTCACGCCCTCGAAGACCGTCATGTGGAATGACGAGAGGGGGAGAAGGGCGATCTGGCGTGCAATCGGACTGTCCGCCAGGGCGTCATGCAGTGTTGCCATCAGGGTGGCTGCTGCCGAGCCGCGATCGAGCGGGATGATGATCGTATTGCCGTGGAATGGCAGCGCCGCGCCGCTGGCGTCGAACTTGCGTCCGACCTCGGGGATCTGGGCGGCGCGGCCGGTGCATGCGGGCAGGAGGCTGCCGGCGATGGCCGAGAGGACACGGCGGCGGGTCGTCGGAGCGGTGAGGGCCATGGCTCAGAATTCTGCCGAGAAGGTTGCGGAAACGGCGCGGGGCGAGCCCAGCGTGTAAGTGGGGGTGGAGGCGCCCGGCCCGGACGCGGCCAGATTGTAGGAATTGGGGTTCACGCCGCCGGTCGGGGTCAGATAGCCTTTGTTGAAGATGTTGGTAACGTTGATCAGGAGTTTCGGCGCGCTCATGGCGATGCCTTCGGCCAGCGTGACGGTGGGGAAGCGATAGCCTACGGACAGATCGACCGTCGCGTAAGGGGCGGCGGACTGGTCGTTCGTCAGGGTCGTGTCGCTTCGGCCGACATAGCGCACGCGGAGCGAACCGCTGACCGGCCCGTTGCGGTATGTCATCTGCGCGACGCCGATCCATGGCGGTGTGTTATAGAACTGCTTGCCTTTCGTAGGCAGATAGACCGTGGTGCCCCCGGAGGGATAGGGAATGTCGGCGGCCATTTTCGCGCTGGTATAGGTGGCCGAACCGTAGAAGCTGAAACCGCGCCAAGGTGTCGTGCCGATTTCCAGTTCCGCTCCCCGGTTGTGTGTGCCGCCGAGATTGGCGTAGGTCGCGGCGGCCAGGGGATCGAACGGGTTGGCGAACAGGCCGATGCGGTTGTAAAATTCGATATCGAAGCCGGTCACCTGCATGTTGAACCATTTGTGCTGGAAGCGATATCCCCAGTCCACGCTGACGCTGGTCTCGGCGTTGATATCGGGTGCGGCCCCGATCGCGCCGGTCTTCTTGTCCACCAGTTGCTGATCCACGAAATTGGGCGGCAGCCGTTGACCCGTGCTGATGCTGGCGAAGACCTGGTGGTTGGGCGTTATGAAATAGCGGGCGCCGGCACTGGGCATCATGCGCGTGAAGTCGCGCTCCACAGCATACCATTTATAGGATTGAGCCTGGTCGCTGGGCAGGTTCTCGAAGCGACGCGCGTTCTGCTGCCAGCGTGTTCCAAGTGTGACCAGCAGGCGGTCGTGGAAAAAACGCCCGGTCGCACCAACGGAAAGCTGGTGCGTCGTCATGTCGGTTTTCCAGAGCCGGTTTTGCAGGACCCTGCCGGTGGCGTCCTGAAGCAGGTTGGCGGCGCTGGAGAACAGGATGTCATCCACCGTACCGTCTTCATTGATGGACTGGAACGGGTTGGATTGATGCTGGAACAGGCGCTCGAACCAGTATCCCCCCTCGATCGTCACCCGGCCGATATCCTGCTCAAGGCGCAGGAGGTTGCCGATCCGGTCGAAGGCGCTTTGGCTGAAGCTGTTGACGACCACGGCGTCTTTCGTGTCGCCGTCGCCATTGAGGTCGACGGCGCGGTGCAGGCTGCTCGCCTCCTTCAGCAATGTTTCCGCGGTGCTTCCGCCATATTGGTGATGATAATAGGGCTGAACCGTCAGGCGGGTGTGCGGCGTGGGCGCGAAATGGCCGGCAAGGGTGATCAGCCAGCGGTCGCCGACGGTATTCATCATGCCGTAATAAGGCAGGTTATGGGCTGTATAGGGGACAGCGGCCCCGGTGTTGGCATAGACCGCCGTCTGTGCGGTGCCGGCCACCGGCGTGGGATTGAGGCCGAGGAAAGAGTCCAGATCGGTGCCGTATCCGTTATCGTAGCCATAGGCCCTGTATTGGGCCAGCGTCACATTCCGGTTCTTGCCGCCGTATTTGTAGTCGCGGAATGCCATCAGGTCGATCGTGTTTCCCGCGCCGAGATCGAGATGCGAGCGCAGATCGCCGTGATATTTCAGGATGCCGCCCTTGTCCTGATTATAGACGCTGGCGGTGGAACGGGAAAAACTGATGTAGTTCGTCAGGCGCCCGTCCAGCATCGCGCCGGTATTGTAGCGGGCGAAGGTTCTGACCAGGTCGTAGCTGCCGCCGGTCTGCTCGATGAACGCCTTGCGTGCCTTCGTCGGTGCACAGGTATGGTAAGCCATCGAGCCGCCGATTTCGCCACGCTGGGGCGAGAGCGGATCGGAGCCCGCCTGGGTGACGACAACGTTGCAGTAATTTTCTGAATCGTTGTTGGCCGTCAGCACGAAATCGTAGGTGCTGGCATCGTTCATCGGTACGCCATCGACGGTGAAGCCGATCAGGTTCCGGTCGAAGCCGCGAATGGAGATCGACCCGCCGTCGAACAGCCCCGTCGGATCGCCTGTCGTTGCGATCACGCCTGGTACCGTCTCGACCAGGGTCGCGGCGTTGGCCGAGGGGCGCAGCAGATCGAAGGCTTCTTTCGTCACCGTGCTTTGCGCGGTCGTGCCGGTATGGCCGGTCATCAGGCCGCCGCCGACAGGTTTGCGCGTGGCGCGCACTTCCAGTCTTTCCTCGGCAGACGATGGTCGGAACGCCGCTTTTTCCCGATGTGGCGAAGCACGGAGTGCGGCCTGATCGTCCGGGGCGGCGATCGCGGATGCGAAGGGGATCGGGGACAGGGCGGTCATGAGCATCAGGCCGCCGCGAATGAGACCGTGCGGATACGATCTGGACATATGAGGATTTCCCAAGGGCGAGAGCGAATGGCTGCTCTATATCGCTCGCCTGTCGGGACTGTCATGTTATAGTTTTGTTGCGGTAGTAAATAAAATTGAGGCGGAACCGTGGTGCGTTCTGGCCGGTGTCCGGCGTGCCGCTGTCGCAAGACCGCGACAGGTGTTGTGCGGGCCTGTCACGAGGACGTGAGAGCGGGGCGGCACGCTCTTTCGTGCGGTATCGGCCTATGGCGATCTGAGGGCAGACAGCCGGCGTCCCGCGCGGCTCAACAGGAGAAGAGTACGATGGCAATCACGGGAAAGGTCGCGCTGGTTACGGGGGCGGCTCAGGGTATCGGCCGCGGCATTGCCCTGCGTCTGGCACAGGATGGCGCGGACGTGGCGCTGGTCGATCTGAAAGCCGAGGGTCTGAGCGAAGTGGCGGCGGAAATCGCGGCCCTGGGGCGCAAAGCCACCATTTTCATGGCTGACGTGGGTGACCGGGCGCAGGTGCGGGCGGCGGTCGATCATGCCGCGCGGGAACTGGGCGGTTTTGACATCATGGTCAATAACGCCGGCATCGCGCAGGTCAAGGCGCTGGCCTCGGTGATGCCGGAGGATGTGGAGCGCATCTTCCGGATCAATGTCCAGGGTGTGCTGTGGGGGATTCAGGCGGCGGCCGACCGGTTTATCGCCAGCGGGCAGAAGGGCAAGATCATCAACGCCTGTTCGATCGCGGGGCATGACGGGTTTGCGCTGCTGGGCGTCTATTCGGCGACGAAATTCGCCGTGCGCGGGCTGACCCAGGCGGCGGCGAAGGAATATGCCAGCAAGGGCATTACCGTGAACGCCTATTGCCCCGGCGTGGTGGGGACCAGCATGTGGGTCGAGATTGACCAGCTTTTCTCGGAAATCACGGGGGCGGAGAAAGGGGCGACCTTCCGCAAATATGTCGATGGCATCGCCCTGGGCCGGGCGCAGACGCCCGAAGACGTGGCGGGGCTGGTGTCGTACCTCTCCGGCCCCGATTCCGATTACATGACGGGGCAGGCGGTCCTGATCGACGGTGGGCTGGTTTATCGCTGATCGCGTCGGGACCGGTTCAGGGCTGGCGGGAGAGGATGGCCTGCCAGGTTTCCTCGGTGGGGCGGCCCATATCGAACATCGCGTCGCGCCGGATCGCGGCGTAATCGCCGGGGCCGCCGGCGCGCAGGATGGGTTGCGCTCCGGCGGTGTCGTAACGGCCTTCGGCCAGCAGGCTGCGCCGGATATGCACCGCCACCACCTCGCCGAAGACCATCCAGCTTTCGACATCCTCGCCCCCGGCGGTGCGCAGTTGCAGCATCTGGGTCAGGCGGCATTCGAAATGCACCGGACTGTCCGCCACCCGTGGCGGGCGGACCTGCGTGGAGGGCAGGCGGGCCAGGCTGGCGAGGTCGAATTCGCTGACATCGGGCGGGACCGCGGCGGAACTCAGATTCATCGAACCGGCCAGGGGCAGGGTAGCGAGGTTCCACACGAATTCGCCCGTGGCGTGGATATTGGCCACCGTGTCTTTCCAGCCGATGCTGGAAAAGCCGATGATCGGCGGCTGGTAGTTGAAGGCGTTGAAGAAACTGTAGGGCGCGAGATTGGCCCGGCCCGCCGCGTCGACCGAGGAAATCCAGCCGATCGGGCGTGGCCCCACGATGGCGTTGAACGGGTCGTGCTTCAGGCCGTGGCCGGTGGCGGGGCGGTAGGAATGGAAGGCGTCGGGCGGATTGGATGACATGGCGGCGTCCTCGATGGAAGCTGTGGGAAGCATCCTGTGGCCGGCGGGTGAGGTCAGCGGCGGCGCAGGTGGAAGGCGGGGGCGTGGCTGGGCCGCGTCGAGAGCACCCCGACCGGCAGCACCGGCCGGTGGTCGGCGAGGGTGAGCGCGAAATCCTGGAGCAGGCGGGCCAGCACCAGCACGGCCTCGGTCATGGCCAGTTGCGCGCCGATGCAGACATGCGGCCCGGCGCCGAACGGCAGGAAGCTGAAGCGCGGGGGATCGGGGCGGTCCAGAAAACGCCGGGGGTCGAATTGCGCCGGGGCGTGCCACAGGGCGGGGTTGCGGTGCAGCATCCAGAAGGGCAGCAGCACCATCGCGTTGTCGGGCAGGGCGTGGCCGCACAGGTCGGTTTCGCCCACGGTTTCCCGGCCGCTCATGAAGGCGGGCGGATAGAGGCGCAGGGTTTCGCGCACCACGGCCGTCGTGACGTGCAGGGAGGGCAGCGAGAAGGCCGCGCCATCCGGCGTCAGGTCCTTGTCCCGCACTTCCTGCGCGATCTCGTTCTGCCATCGGGGGGACTGGGCCAGCAGCAGGCAGGACCAGAACAGGACCGATGCCGTCGTTTCATGCCCGGCCACGATCATGGTGGCGACTTCGTCGATCAGTTCGGACGTGGTGCCGCCGCCCTGGTCGCCGAAGGCCGTCTGCATAAGGTCGAACAGGTCGCGCGGGGCATCGGTGGGGGCCTGCGCGTGGCGCGCGGCGATGATCTGGCCGATCAATGCCACCCATTGGCGGCGGAAACGCGCGCGGCGCCAGCCCAGCAGGGTCGGCGTGCCGGGTGGCAGCAGGAAATCGGAAGGGCGAGGCGTGCCGATACCGGTCATGAAGCGGGTGACGGCGTTACGCAAAGGCTGGTCGAACGCGCCGATCTCCAGCGAGAACATGGAAACCGCCGCGACATCCAGCGCCAGGCGCCGCATGGTCGAGAACAGGTCGATCGGTCCGCTGGTCTCCAGGTTTCGGCAGCCCCGCTCGGCGCAGGCGGCGATATGTCCGGCCAGCACGGGCACCGTGCGCGGGGTGAAGGCCGGGGCCATGGCGCGGCGCTGCCGCCGCCACGTATCGCCCTCGCTGACCAGCAGGCCGCGCCCGACGATGGGGCTGAGCACGCGCTGGCCGACGCGCATGCGGCGATAATGCCCGGCATCCGATGTCAGGATCGCCTGCATGGATTCGGGGCCGGCGGCCAGCACCAGCGGGCGGCCCAGCGCGCGCAGGCTGACCACCGGCTGGGTGAAGCAACGCTGTGGAAAGGCCGAATAGCCGTTGCGCCGCAGGGACGTGAGAACGCGCAGGCCCCCGGCATGTTCCGACAGAAGAGGCGGCATCGGCGGAATGAGAGGGGATGAGTCGAGCACGCGCGGACCTTTGCTGGACGGGACGGCAGCGTAGCCAAACCGGTCGGGGCGGGAAAGCGGGGGTGGTGTGTGGGAGGGGCGATCGAGGGGGTATAGAGGGGCCATGCGCCGGCGGAGAGAGGAGTCGTTAATCCTCTGTCGCAACAAATTTCTGTTATGTGCGCCGGGGGGCGTGATAGAAAAACGAAGAGAACCGGCATTGTTTTGCCGGCGCCTGGATCGTCGCCCGTGGAGAGTTGATTGCGAAACCGAAATGCGCAATAGCACGTCGCCGATCCTTGGCGATGGCGGCGCGTGGTGCCTGTTGCGGGTGTTTTTTCGGTGCTTCGCATGATGGGGCGACGGACATTCAGGCGACGCGGCTATGGGGACAGGCGCGCCGGACGAGGCGATTTTGTGACGGATCGGGGTAGCGTGCGAGCCGGTGTGACAGGCCGTTTGAACAGGCGATCTGCCGGGCAGGGGGGCGGCCCGCGTTTTCTGGCCGCGATGCTGGGGGTCGGTCTGGCCCTTCTGGCCCTGCGGCCCGTCGTCGCGCAGGCGAATGCCCTGAATTTCCTTATCTGGGAATGGGGGATCAGCCCCGACGTGGTGCGGGCCTGGACGGCCATGACCGGGGTCGCGGTCAATCAGATCGTCTTCGACAATGGCGACCGGCGGGACCTGCTGATCGCGAACGTCGATGCGCCGATCGATCTGGCCGTGGTCGATAGTGCCCATGTCCAGGCGTTCGGCGAGCGGGGACTGCTGCTGGATCAGTCCGGCCTGCCCTTGCCCGAGACGTCGCGCAGCGAGGAGCAGTGGCGTGGCATGTGCGGGCGATACGGCGTGCCGTATAGCTGGGGGAATACCGGGATCGTCTATCGCGCCGACCGCCTGAAGGTGGCGCCGCAATCGTGGGGCGACCTGCTGAAGCCGGACCCCGCGCTGGCCGGGCATATCGCCATGACCGACGACCAGGAGGAATTGCTGGCCGCCGCCCTGAATTTCATGGGGCGCCCGATGAACAGCGGCGATCCGGGGGATCTGCGGCGGGCCTTCGAACTGCTGCGCGCGCAGTCGCCCGCCGTGCTGACCTATGGCCTGCCCTCGACGGCGCAGAGGCGGCGCGATATCCGGGGGCGGATCTTTATCGGCCTGGGAGCGACGGGAGACCAGAAGACCCTGAACATGGCCGGCGCGGGGACGGAGACGTGGCGCTTCGTGACGCCGCGCGAGGGCGCCATGGTGTGGACCGACTGCCTGGTCGTGCCCAAGCGTACGCGCAATCCGGGCATGGCGGAACGGTTCGTCGCGTTTCTGGCGCAGGCCGACAATGCGGCGGCGAATGCCATGTTCCTGCGCCAGCCGACGACCAACCCGCATGCCGCCGCCCTGTTGCCGGCCAGGATGCGCGAGGACCCGCAGATCTACCCGCCCGCGGAGTACCCCATTCTCTATCGCGGGCCTTTTCCGACCGCCAGCCTGCCGTTGCGCCGGCATATCCTCAGTGCCCTGCTGGCGATTCATGACGCTCAGTAGGCGCGCGCTCGCGGTTCTGTTCCCTATCGTCCTGCTGGGGCATATCCTGGCGGGCGGGGCGGCGTATCTGGGGTATCGCCATGCGCTGCTCACGCAGAACAGGGCCAGGCTTCAGCAGAATCTGTCGCAGCTTCAGAATGCCTATTCCGACTATGCGTCGCTGGATTCGCAATTGCTGTATGTGGTGCGCAACAGTCCGGCCTTTCTGACTTTCGTCGATGAAAGCGATGCCGAATACCGGACCAGGGTTCTGGCGATCGGTGTGCAGGACAGCCTGCAATCGCTCGTTCCCAATGACGGGGCGAACGTGTCGTGCAGCGTTTTCCAGACGGATGGGAAGCAGATCTTCTATTTCGACAATGGCACGGACCCGTTCCAGAAGCTGGGGGCCGGCCAGTCGGCCTTCGCGCAGGCGGTGCTGAACGATGATGTGGCTTCGCGTTCGGGACTGGTGACCGAAGGAGACGGCACGACCTATCTGGCGATGGCCGCGAAGGTGCAGGCGCGCACGGGGGGCGTGGGCGTTGCGGGGCCGCAGCCGGATCAGTCGGTCGTCATGCAGGTGGCGGTGCGGCCCCGCCGGTTCGAGACGATCCGCGACACCATGGCCAGGGAATATGGCGCGCCGGTCGCGCTGACGGATTTGCCGCCGGTATCGCACGGGGAATTATCCGCCAGTATTCGGCTGGCGCCTGGTCTTTATGCGCAGGAGACGCCGTCCGTCGCCTATCTGCGTGGCCCGCTGACGCGCTTTGCCGCCGTGACCGGCCTGTTCGTCATCGTGCTCAGCGTGGTGTCGGTCTCGGTGCTGATGGCGCTGGTGCGCCGCTATATCATCGCGCCGGTCGAGGAACTTGACCGGCAGGTGACGGCGATTACGGAAAATCGCCGGCAGGATATCGATGTACCCGATATGGGGGAGGTCGGTCGGCTGGCGGCGAACGTGCGGCTGCTGCATGGCCAGTTGACGCGATCGCTGCGGCAGATCCGGCAGCTTTACGAGACGGATCTGGTGACGGGGATCGGCAACCGGATCTATTTCAACGACAAGCTCGACCAGTTCTATCAACTCAGCGCCACGACCGGCCGGCCGCTGACCATGCTGTTCATCGATCTGGACAATTTCAAGCAGGTCAATGACGTGCATGGGCACCGGACCGGGGATGCGTTGCTGGAGGCGGTAGCGCATGCGCTGAGTGCCGCCGTTCGCGACGCGACCGAGGACGGGGCCGAGGCGATGGGGATCGTGGCGCGGCTGTCGGGAGACGAATTCACCGCGCTGATCATGGCCGACCCACGGAGTGCTGTGGTCGGGACGCTGATCGACGCCTTCCTGCTGAAATTTCGCGGTGGTTTTCAGGTCGATGCGGCGTCTTATCCCGTCACCGCCAGCATCGGGGTGGCGGCGGCGCCCGGCGATGCGGATACACCGGCGCATCTGCTCTGGTGCGCGGACCATGCGATGTATCACGCCAAGGCGGCCGGCCGGAACACGGTGGCCTTTTATGCCGACCTGCCGCGCGATGAAGCGGCCGGGGCGGCGCCGGAGCGGGACGTTATGCCGGAAGAGCGCGGACGAGCAATGCGGCCACCGCTTCCACAAGCTGCCGGTCCTGCGGTGTGAAGCGGTCGGGGATCGGGCTGTCGATATCCAGGACGCCGATCAGCCGGTCGCCGGCGAGCAGCGGCACCACGATTTCCGAGGCCGAGGCGGCGTCGCAGGCGATATGGCCGGGAAAGGCGTGGACGTCCGCCACCACGATGGTCTCGCGGCGGGTTGCGGCGGTGCCGCATACGCCCTTGCCCAGCGGGATGCGGGTGCAGGCGACCCGGCCCTGGAACGGCCCGAGGACAAGCTGGTCGTCGCGCAGGAAATAGAAGCCGGCCCAGTTGATGCGGGGCAGGGCCTCGAACAGCAGGGCGGCGACATTCGCGGCATTGGCGATCAGGTCGGGTTCGTCGGCCAGGATGGCCGCGACACTGTCCAGCAGGTCGTCCGGCGTGACACGTTGATCGGCAGGCTGGTGGCTCATGGACATGCTCCGGTCGTCGAACGTCCTCTCATACCGCGAAGCGGAACGCAGTGGAATGTGGCGTCATTCTGGTGGAGGGAAAGCGTGGCTGGACATGTGGGCTGGTGAGCGAGAGTGCCGCGAAGCGGCACGGCCGTCGTGTGTTTCCGAGCACCGAAGCGGAGCGGCCTTGATGGCCGTGAGCATCGGAGCGCAGGAAACGCGCGTCGGATCGTCGCCAGCGCGCATGTCCAGCCACGCTTTTAGCGGTCGGTGTGGCCTAGGGATCTCTCGGGATCAATTCTGTCGCGCACTCTCTGCTTCAGGTCCTTGGGGCCGGGGAAGCCGCCGTCGCGGGTGCGTTCCCACAGCAGGGTGTCATCCAGCATGATCTCGAAGCGGCCGCCGCTGTCGTCGGGGATCAGCGCGACCTCGCCCAGTACGGCGCCGAAGGTCGAGAGAAGTTCCTGCGCCATCCAGGCCGCGCGCAGCAGCCAGTTGCAGCGGACGCAATAGCGGATCGTCAGGCGCGGGGACTGGGTGGGCATGGAGCGGTCTTTCCCGAGGCGGTGGTCCGGGGGGAGGGGCGCCCGGCCGGTTCCCGGAAGGAACGCGGCCTGCCTCGCAAAGGATGCATGGGGGCGGGCGGGGCGGCCCGCCCGGGCCGATCAGACCGCCTTTTTCAGGTTCGGGCTGGCCTTGAAGCGGACGGTCTTGCCGGCCTTGACCTTGACCGGCTCGCCGGTGCGGGGGTTGAGAGCCTTGCGGGCCTTTGTCTTGTGCACGCTGAAGGTGCCGAAGGAGGGCAGGGTGAAGCCGCCTTCCTTGTGCAGCTCGGCCACGATCGCATCGATCAGGTCGTTGGCGGCCTTGCCGGCGGCGACACCCGTGCAGCTAAGAGAATCCTGAAGAACGGCGGCGATGAAAGCCTTGCTCATGGAGGAGCGTGTCCCAATAGTTAAAGATGTCGGGACGGTAGCAGCGGGATCGGAAAAATGTCTAATCCGATCGTAACGAAATATGCCTGAAACGCCGTCTTTTTTTGGCAGGTGTGGACGAAAAGCTGCTTTTGGCAGATTTTCGTCCGGTAAAATGCGCTCTTACTGGGCGGTATAGCCGCCATCGATGACCAGTTCGCTGCCGGTCATGAATTTCGATTCGTCGGAGGCCAGGTAAAGGATGCCGTAGGCGATGTCGTCGGCTTCGCCCAGATGGCCGACCGGGTGCAGGGCCTCCAGCCGCTTGCGCGCGGCGGCCTGGTCCGGGCTTTCGCCCGTCAGGCCCTGGACCATCGGGGTCCAGATATAGCCGGGATGGACCGAATTGACGCGGACCCGGTAGCCGGAGCGGGCGCAATGCAGGGCGGCCGACTTGGTGAACAGACGCACGCCGCCCTTGCTGGCGTTGTAGGCGGCCAGGGTGGGGTCGCCGATCAGGCCCTCGATCGAGGACAGGTTGATGATCGAACCGCCATGGTCCTTCATGGCGGCGACGGCGGCCTTCGTGCCCAGGAACACGCCGTCGAGATTGATCGACTGCACGCGGCGCCAGTCGTCCAGGCTGGTGCTTTCCACCGTGCCGGCATAGGCGATGCCGGCATTGTTGACCGCGATGTCCAGCCGGCCGAAGCGGGCCAGGACGGCGGCGATGGCCCGCGTCCAGTCCTCTTCGCGGCTGACATCGAGGGGTACGAAGAGGGCTTCGCCGCCCGCTGCCTCGATTTCGGCGACGACGGCGTGGCCTTCATCGGCCTTCAGGTCGGCGACCGCGACCTTCGCGCCTTCCCTGGCCAGCAGCAGGGCGGTTGCCTTGCCGATGCCGAGGGCGGCGCCTGTGACGATCGCGACTTTTCCGGAAACGCGTGCCATGACGGTGCTCCATGATCAGAAATGGCGTGCACTATGGTGAGGGCGCTGAACGGGATTCCATGATCTGGGTCAAGGCGCGGATGCGGCTCTTTGGCCTTGGCAGGGCCGCGCATGGGGCGGGATGATAGGGCGGCGTATCGGGGTTTGCCAGGAAATTAGGTGGCGTGCCGCCGACGGTGCGGCGGAAAAGTACATATAAACTTAATAATTCGGGTGGGGGTTCGATTGTAGGGTCGCGCGCCCATCGCCTGCTGTGGTGGCGCGAGAGAGCGAAAGGATGGCTTGTGCGATCGCCCGGCATCAAAGGATCGTTGAGTATTGTTCTGTTTTTTATCGTTCTTTCCTGTATCGTTTCGGGACTGTTTTCGATACGGGGGCTGACTTACGTCAACGGGCGGGTCGAGGACATTACCAACCGGTCGCTGGCCAGCATCAAGGCGCTTTCGACCCTTCGCACCGAGATCCAGAATTTCCGGGGTATCGAGATCCGCCAGCTTACCGTGGCGTCGCAGGGTGATTTCAAGACGCTTGCCGGCGAAAGCGACGCGGCGTCCGACAGGATCGCCCATGCTATCGACCGGTATGTGCCGTTTATTACGACCGATCGGGAGCAGGCGCTGTTCCATAATATTCAGGAGCAGTGGTATCAGTACAAAGACCTGCACGACGATACGTTCAAGGACTGGTCGGTTTCCCAGGACCATGCCCATGCGGTGGTGACGGCCAGCCAGGGGCTGGTCGATGCCGAGGAAACGGTCTCGGAGACCCTGACCTCGTTCCTTGATGGCAGCATCGGGGATGCTGCGTCCTATGGTGTTGAGTCGGAGGCCGCCTACAGGACGACGGTTCGTTGGGTTTATGCGGCCTATGCCGTGCTGTTCGTCGTGATGCTGGCGGCTATTCTCGTGGTTCTGTACAAGATCCTGCGGCCGCTTCAGCGGATCAATGCTTCCATTACCCGGCTGGCGGCGGGAGAGACTGATCTGGTCTTTCCCATGGCCGGCCGGCGGGACGAGATCGGCGCGATTTCCCGTTCGCTTGAGGTCTTTCGTGTTGCGGCCATCGCGAAGCAGGCGCTGGAGCGGGATGCGGAGGGCCAGCGCCGCCGTGCGGAGGCTGAGCGCGTGGCCATTCAGGAGCGGGCGGAAGCCGAGGCGCGGGAACGGTTGCTTCAGGCGACCAGCGCGTTGGCCGACGGGTTGAGGCGGATGGCGGGCGGCGACCTTTCCTTTCAGATCGCTACGCCGTTTTCGGCGGAATTCGAATCCCTGCGTCGCGATTTCAACCGGTCGCTGGCGCAGCTTGGCGCGGCGTTCGGCCATATGTCGGGCGCCGTTCGCGTGATCAGCGACGGCACGCATGGGCTGGCGGGCGGCGCGGAGACGCTGGCACGGCGCACCGAGCACCAGGCTGCCACGCTGGAGGAGACGAATACGGCCGTGGCGGAGATTGCCCGGAGCGTGGCGGATACGGCGGAACGCTCGGAGATGGCCCGCGAGATCGGGACGCGGGCCCGCCGGTCGGCCGCGACGTCGAGCACCGTTACGCTGGAGACGGAAGAGGCGATGCGGCGGATCGAGCAGGGATCGGAGAAGATTGCCGCGATCGTCGACATGATCGACGGGATTGCCTTCCAGACCAATATCCTGGCGCTGAATGCCAGCGTCGAGGCGGCCAGGGCGGGGGAGGCCGGCAGGGGCTTTACCGTGGTGGCCAGCGAAGTGCGCATGCTGGCGCAGAAAAGCGCCGACGCCGCGCGGGATGTGCGCGGCGTGATCCGCGCGACCGCCGCCGACGTGAAGGAAGGGGCCAGCCGGGTCAAGGATTGCAGCGGGACGCTGCGGACGATTTCCGATTTCATCGACCAGATGGGGCAGCATCTGGATGCCATCGCCGTAGCGGCGAAGGAGCAGTCATCGAGCCTGTCGGAAATCAACGCCGCCATGGGGGCGCTGGACCAGACAACCCAGCAGAATACGGCCGTTGCCGAGACATTCAACGGAACCTCCCGGCAGTTGGCCGCCGAAGGGCGCAGGCTCAGCGGGCTGGTGGAAAAATTCCGGCTGCCGGGGGGAAGGGAGAATGCGTCTCGGGTGATCGCGATAAGCGGGGGCTAGGAGGGGGCGCGTTCGCTCGCGCTCTCTCTCGGAGGCTGATCGAAACGTGGGCTGGGGAGCGAGTGGGCTGCCCACGCGCGTTTTCGGCCGGTCTTCGAGACCGTTTGCAAAATCGGCCTGCCGGGCGAGAGGACATGCGCGCTGGATCGGCGGCACGGTGACTTTGCTGGCAGCCTTTCTCAGGTATCCAGTTCGCTGTCCCAGTAGAGATAGTCCCGCCAGCTTTCATGCAGGTAGTTGGGCGGGAAGGAACGGCCGTTTTCCTGGAGTTCCCAGGTTGAGGGCTGGGCGGGAGTGCGGCGCGGATACATATGGAGTTCGTGCGGCATCCGCGAGCCCTTCATCAGGTTGCAGGGGCTACAGGCGGTGACGACGTTTTCCCAGGTGGTGCGGCCGCCCTTGCAGCGGGGAACGACGTGATCGAACGTCAGGTCGTGGGTCGGCAGGCGGTCGAGACAATATTGGCAGGCGAAATTGTCGCGCAGGAAGACATTGAAACGGGTAAAGGCCGGTCGGCGCGCGGTCGGGATGTAATCCTTCAGGGCGATGACGCTGGGTAGTCGAAGCGACCGGCTGGGGGAGCGGACTTCCTCATCATATTCGCTGAGGACCGAGACCCGGTCGAGGAATACGGCCTTGATGGCATCCTGCCATGACCAGAGCGAGAGCGGGAAATAGGAAAGTGGCCTGAAATCAGCATTCAGGACCAGGGCCGGATAATGTGGACTGCCAGCAAGCAAGGGGCGCATCCTTTCGCGATGCCGCCACACCATCATCAGGCGTTGTTACTCAAAATCGGAACGCCGAATGATATGCGCCGTTGAGAACCTTCAATCCATATCGCAAATATTCGGTGTTTCCGCAAGGGAGAGCGGGGGATTCGTGCCGGTTATGCGGCATGGTGGCGCGCGAGAGGATGTGAAGGCATGACGGCATCCTGCTGTTTTCAGGATGGAAATCCGCAGGATGGTCGTGGGTGGGCGACGCGCTTTGCGCCCAGCCCGACCGGTTTTCTGCATCTGGGGCATGCCGCTGCCGCGCTGGTGGCGTGGCATGCGGCCTGCGATTCGGGCGGGCGCTTCCTGTTCCGGATCGAGGATATCGATCCCGGCCGTTGCCGCGAGGCGTTCGAGGCGGCGATCGTGGAGGATCTTGCCTGGCTGGGCATCGTGCCGGATGGGGCGGTTCGCCGGCAGTCCGATCATATGGCGGATTATCGGGGCGTGCTGGATGAACTGGCGGGGCGCGGACTGCTCTATCCCTGTTTCTGCACCCGCGCCGATATCAGGCGGGAGGCCGCCGAGGCCGCCCATGCGCCGCATCATGCCCCCGACGGCACGCTGGCCTATGGCGGCACCTGTCGCGGCCTGTCGGCGGCGGAGCGGGCCGAACGCATCGCGGCCGGGGTGCCGCATGTGCTGCGGCTGGACATGGCGCGGGCGACCGCCGAGGCGGGCGGCGACGTGATGAACTGGCGGGAATGGGTCGGGGGGGAGCGGCGGATGGTGTCGGCGCCGGTCGCGCCGTTTGGCGATGTGGTGCTGGCGCGCAAGGATTGCCCGGCGTCCTATCATCTGTGCGTGACGCATGACGATGCGTTGCAGGGGGTCAGCCTGGTGACGCGGGGCGAGGACCTGCGCCCCGCGACATCGGTGCATCGGCTGTTGCAGGTGCTGATGGGCTGGCCGGCGCCGGATTATGTCCATCATCCGCTGCTGCTGGATGACGCGGGCCGCCGGCTGGCCAAGCGCGACCGGGCACAGACCCTGCGGGCGCTGCGGGCGGCGGGGTATGATGCGCGGGCCGTGCGCGACGCCGCGATGGGAAAAGCGGCCCTGCCGGCCTGATCTGTGGCGATGGGCGGTTTCCTCGGCCGGCACTTCGCATTACGGTGTGCGCCCGCCGGGCCGTCTGTGGTGCCGGCGCGTTCCCCCGTTACTGGTTTCCCCGTTACTGTGGACTTGGTGTCATGGATCTTATCGCCGCCCGTCTGAACAAGGTCAGCCCCAGCCAGACCATCGCCATTTCGACCAAGGCGCGCGCCTTGAAGGCGGCTGGACAGGATATTATCAGCCTGTCGGCCGGCGAGCCCGATTTCGACACGCCGCAGAACATCAAGGACGCGGCGATCCGTGCGATCGCCGAGGGCCAGACCAAATATACCGACGTGGCCGGGACCCTGGCGCTGCGCCGGGCGGTGGCCGAACGGTTCCGCATCGATTCCGGGCTGGATTACTCGGCCGACGAGATCATCGTTTCCACCGGCGGCAAGCAGGTGATCTACAACGCGATGGTCGCGACCCTGAATCCGGGGGACGAGGCGGTCATCCCCGCGCCGTGCTGGGTGTCGTACCCCGACATCGTGGCGCTGGCCGACGGGGTGCCGGTGATCGTGCCGTGCCCGGAGGAGACCGGCTTCAAGCTGCGGGCCGAGGATCTGGAGGCCGCGATCACGCCCCGGACCAAGTGGTTCTTCCTCAATTCGCCCTGCAACCCGACGGGGGCGGCCTATTCGGCCGAGGATCTGCGGCCGATCTGCGATGTGCTGCTGCGGCACCCGGATGTGTGGATCTTTACCGACGATATCTATGACAAGCTGGTTTATGACGGCTTCGTGCCCGCGACCATCGTGCAGGTGGAGCCGAAGCTGCGCGACCGCACCGTGACGATGAACGGGGTGTCGAAAGCCTATGCCATGACCGGCTGGCGCATCGGTTTTTCGGGCGCGCCGGCGGTGCTGACCAAGGCGATGAACAAGTTGCAGAGCCAGTCGACCTCCGGCACCTGCTCGATCAGCCAGGCGGCGGCGGTGGAGGCCCTTTCCGGCCCGCAAGAGTTTATCGGCGAGATGGTGCGGGCTTATCAGGACCGGCGCGACCTGGTGGTGGGGATGCTTAATCAAGCCAAGGGGCTGCGCTGCCATCGGCCGGAGGGGGCGTTCTATGTCTTTCCGTCGATCGAAGGCTGTCTGGGGAAGGTGAGTGCCGGCGGGCGCACCATCGGCAATGACGAGGATTTCGTCACCGCGCTGCTGGAGGAAGAGGGCGTGGCGGCGGTGCATGGCGCGGCCTTCATGTTCGCCGGGCATTTCCGCATTTCCTATGCCACCGACACCGAGAGCCTGCGCGAGGCCTGTGCGCGCATTCAGCGCTTCTGCGCCGGTCTGCGCTGAGGGGGCGTGCGATGATCGTGGATGAACCCGGCTTTGCCGCCCGCACCGGGCGGCTGGAATCGCCTGCCACCATCGCCATGGCGGTGCGGGCGCGGGCGTTGCGGGCCGAGGGGCATCAGGTGCTGTCGCTGGCGCTGGGCGAGCCGGATTTCGCGACCCCGCGCGCGGTGATCGAGGCCGCGCATCGGGCGGCGCTCGACGGGCAGACGAAATATCCGCCCGTCGATGGCACGCCGGCGCTGAAGGCGGCGATCGCGCGCAAATTCGCGCGTGAGAACGGGCTGGATTACAAGCTGTCGGAGATCATGGTCTCCAACGGCGGCAAGCAGGTGATCTTCAACGCCTTCATGGCGACGATCGATGCAGGCGACGAGGTGGTGATCCCGGCGCCGTACTGGGTCAGCTATCCGCTTGCGGCGCGGCTGTTCGGCGGGGTGCCGGTGGTGGCCGAATGCCGCGAGGAAGACGGGTTTCGGCTGACCGCGCCGGCGCTGGAGGCGGCGATGTCGTCGCGCACGCGCTGGGTGGTGCTGAACTTTCCCAGCAATCCGACCGGCGCGGTGATGGGGCTGGCGGATCTGGAAGCCGTCGCCGAGGTGCTGCGCCGGTACCCGCAGGCGTGGATTCTTTCCGACGAGATCTATGAACATCTGGTTTTCGACGGGGCGCGGCATCATGCGCTGGCGGCTGTGGCGCCGGATCTGGCGTCGCGTATCCTGACGGTGAACGGGGTTTCCAAATCCTATGCCATGACCGGCTGGCGCGTGGGTTATGCGGGTGGTCCGGAGCGGCTGATCCGCATGATGACGCGGATTCAGGGCAATGCGACCTCGGGCATCTGTTCGATCGCGCAGGCTGCTGCTGCGGCGGCGCTGGACGGGCCGGCATCGCTGATCGGGGAGATGCGCGATACCTATGCGCGGCGCCGTACGATGGTGGTGGAAGCCTTGCGGGCCATTCCCGGTGTGACCTGCGCCATGCCGCAGGGGGCGTTCTATGCCTATCCCGGCATTGCCGGTTGCCTGGGGCGGACCAGCCGGGGCGGGCAGGAGGTGCGGACGGACGAGGATTTTGCCCGTGCGCTGCTGGAAGAACAGCATGTGGCCTGTGTGCATGGCAGTGCGTTCGGGCTCGGCCCTTACCTGCGGCTTTCCTGCGCCACGAGTGACGACGTGCTGCGCGAAGCCTGCGCCAGGATCGCTGATTTCGTAGATGGCCTGCGCTAGGCTAAGCGTTCAGGGATATTCGCTGCCCCCAGCAAAAAGTCCCAGAACGAATAAAAGTTTTTTGGTTCTTTTTTTCAAAAAAGAACGAATACGGCCTTACGGCTTTGGCCGCACGGGCACCGGCACGTTGCACAACGCGACACCGTTGGCGGGACGGACGAAGAACGGGTCCGTGCGGTTGGCGCGGGCGTTCAGGTATTCCGTGAATGTGGGGCTGTCGGTGCGCATGACCTGAAGATGCGGCTGACTGGCGCGGGGCAGGTCGGCGGCGAGCGAGATGCTCCGGATTGCGACGTTCTGATCCTTTCTGGCGTAAAAGCCCAGGGCGGCCGTGCCGCGCGGCAAGGCGCCGAAATGCTCCATGCCGGTGAGAACGCGCCCTACGACGGCGAGATTGCGGTCGAGCTGGCGGGGGGCTTCGCTGTTGACGGCGTACAGTTCCTGCCCGTCGCCGGTATCGGGGGGCATGTCGCGGCCAGCGCCGACCATGCCGTAGCAATGGGGAAGCCAGACGCGGTCGCCCTCGGCGGCGACGGGCCACCCTGACCAGAAGCCGGACGACGGCGCGTAGGGATCGGGAAAGCCGAGCGGACGAATGGCGATATCCTGACGCGCGCGATCATATTCCGCAGGCGGATGGGCGACGAAGCCTGCGGGTGGCTTGGCCTTTCCGTCGCGGGTGGTCCATTGCACGACGTAATTGTCCTGCACGCGGACGATCGCGCCGCCGTCCCATCCGTGGGCGCGGGCCTGGCGCACGATATTGCCGGTGTGGACCGGTGCGAACTGGGGGGCGAGTTCGATCGTCACCTGCGCGCCGTCGGCCAGTGTCATGACCAGCAGCCGGTCCGGCGGGACATCCGCCCAGGCGGCATCCGGGGCGTGGGCCACGATCTCGGCGGGGGTGGGGTTTGGCGCTGCGGCGGCGATATTCGGCAGGAGCAGGGCAGGGATTGGCAGGAAACGGCGCATGAAGACGATCATGCCTGCTGCGAAAGGATGACGGCAAGCAGGAAAACGGAGGATTGCCGCGTCTGTTGCGGATCGTCTTCGATCGGTCGAATGGTTGCCGGAGTGGGTGCATTCGACGGGCGGCCTTGCCGCGTCGCACCTGTATGATTCCGGCAACAGTCTGTGATTATATTTCATCGTATATGGACCTATATACGGTCGTATATAGACAGGGCCGGATTGGGGGTGGCAACAAAGACACAACTTACGGTCTCTGTTCATCATCCGGGCGCGCCAGATCCATGCATCATCGCTTTTCTCCCTTTTTCATCGCCGGAACATTTGGCGCCTTTCTATTGACCACTTCGGCGCTGGCCGCGCCGACTGTTTCCACGCAGGGCAAGACCGGTAGCCATGCCCCCGGCAAGACGGAGCCGGCCAAGGCGCGCGCCGCCGGAACGCGGGCTGCGAAAGTCCCGGCCGGAGCGGCCCCCATTGCCGGGATACTGGATGGTTCCAACGGTGAGACGGTCACCGTCCTTGGCCATCATGCGGCGGATGGCACGGCCGCCAAATATATGAACAAGACCGTCTATCTCGGGCCGCTGGGTAATCGGGACACGCTGGATACGCCTTATTCCATCATGGGCGTTCCGCATGACGTCGTGGTCAACCAGCAGATCCGCAACATCAATGACATGGCGCAGTACCTGCCTTCGGTGCAGTTGGAGATCCGGGGGGACCCCAATACGTCTCGCCCGCAGTCGCGCGGGTTCGAGGCCGATGTGGTGGCGAACTCGCGCCTCGACGGGCTGAACGTGGTTTCCACCACGCCTTATCCGGCGGAATGGGTCGATAACCTGCAAGTCCTCAACGGGCTGGCGGGGGCGATGTATGGGCCGGAGAATCCGGCTGGCGTCTTTGAATATACGCTCAAGCGCCCGACCGACCGGCGGACGGAGCGGCTTTCGGTCGGTGCGGATTCCATCGGCACGCCGATCGTCAATGGCGATATCTCCGGGCGCGTCGGCCGGAATGGCTGGTTCGGCTACCGCCTGAACATGCTGCATGCCGATGGCACGGGCTATGCGTCGGGAAGCGCGATCCGGCGTGAGATGGTCAGCGCGGATTTCGATATCCATCTGGATGACAGGACGGTGATCGAACTCGATGCCAGCCATTATACCTACGTCGCGCGTGGCCTCGCCCCCGGCTTTGGTATTCCGGCCGGTACTGCCGCCAATCCGACCGGTATCGGCGGGCAATTGCCCGAAGCGCCGGATCTGGGCAGGCGTCTGGCGCCGGGATGGAGCGGCTATAACATGGAGACCAATACGTTCCTGGCCAAGGTCCGGCACCAGATCAACGATGACTGGAGCTTTACGCTGGGCGGGCTTTACCAGGACGCCATGCGGCAGTCCTTCGGGGTCAGCGATACGCTGACCGCGACCGGGGGGACGGATGGGTTCTATTCCTCGCGCGCCACGGCGACCACGACGGCCAACGACTTCCGTGTTGGCAGCAACATGGCGTATTTCAACGGCCGTGTTTACACCGGCCCGGTCAGGCATGATCTGGTGATCGGCACCAATGGCTACATGATGGGGAACTACAATCCTGTCAGGGGGGTGACGCCCGCGCAGAGCCTTGGCACATACAATATGTATGGGGACGCGCCCACCAACGGCAGGCAGCCTTATTATGAGGGGCGCTACAAATCCAGCAGCATCGTCAGCCAGTCCTTTATCGTTGGAGACACGCTGACGATTGATAAACACTGGTCGATCATGGGGACGCTCGCCTGGAGCTGGCTTGACCAGAAGGGTGCGCTGAATGCCAGCAGTGCGCTGCGGAAAACCTTTTCGGCCAACGCGGCCTTTAGCCCGACGACCAGCCTGATGTACAAACCGACCGACAACCAGACCTTCTATTTCACCTATGGGCGGTCGGTCGAGGCGGGGCCGGTGACGCCGAACAGCCAGTATTATACCAATACGAACATCGCATTGCCGATTGCGCATGCTGAGGAATATGAGGTCGGCTATAAGCTGCGTTATCAGAAAATGCAGCTTAACGTTGCTGGTTTCCGCATGACGTCGCCTTATGCGATGTATGTTGCGGCGGCGAATGGTACGTGCGCGGGCGGCAGGACCTGCCAGACTTATACTTATGGCGGCACGCAGCGCAATTATGGTGTGGAAGCCCAGGTTTCGGGCGAGGTTCTGCCGAACCTTTCCGTTCTTGCCGGTATGACCTGGCTGGATGCGGAACTGGTGGGGAGTAAAACCGCCGCCTATAACGACAAGGAGATCGTCGGCGCGGCGCCGTTGCAGGCCAGCCTGCTGCTGGATTATCGCCTGCCGGCGCGGTGGGGCGCCTTCGCGTCGGGCTGGGCGTTCAATGCCGGTGTCCATTACATGGGCAACCGCGCGGCCAACGTGACCAATACGCTCCATACCGGGTCGTACACGACGCTGGAACTGGGTACGCGCTATGCCTTCCATGTTGCCCGCTTTCCGTGGGTTGCGCGGTTCGGCGTCAGCAACGTGACCAACGAACGGTATTGGGCGTCGGTTTATACCGGTGCGCCGAGTGGGACGTCGGGTGCCGCATCGAGCCTGTATGCGGGGCTGCCGCGTGTGTATCACTTCACCCTGTCGGCGGAGTTCTGATCGCCGGTTCGGCTTCCCGGTGTGCCATAGGCGGATGGCGGACCGGGAGGCGGATGGGGCGCTGAAACATGCTTCCCGGCATGGGCCAGCCGCGGTCCTGGCCGGGGAAAAGCAGCCGTATTCCTAGCGGTTGTCCCTCTCGATATCCTTGACCACGAAACGAACGATCGTGGTTCCGGCTGTGGGGGTGTATGTCAGCGACCCGATGGCCTTTACCGGTTTGTCCACCAGCCCTGACAATGCTGTCCGGGCTTGCGCGCCGGTATCGCCGGCCACAATGGAATCCCGTTCAAGCACGATGTCGAAATGCCGTTGATTGGTGACCGGCGTATCGATTTCGACGCCGTGGCCGATATCGACCGGGCGGCTGATCGTCAATCGCAGGGTCTGGCATTGGATGGAGACATGCTGGCTGTCGGGCTCGACACAGGGAACGCGCTGTATTGAACCATGTAGGCTGACTACGGAAGGTTCGTATCTTAAAGATTGTTGGGCTTCCACGTTCGATATCGACATGAGCGCGAGGATGAAGAGCAGCATCCCGTTACGGCACGCGGCCGCTCAGGCATGCAGGCCGGGTGCCTCGCGGCCGGTGCGGGCGACATATTCGGTATAGCCGCCATCATAACGGTGGAGCCCTTCCGGTGTCAGTTCCAGGACGCGGTTGGACAGGGCGGCGAGGAAATGCCGGTCGTGGGAGACGAACAGCATCGTGCCGTCGTAATCGGCCAGGGCGGTGATCAGCATTTCCTTGGTCGCGATGTCGAGATGGTTGGTCGGCTCGTCGAGCACCAGGAAGTTCGGCGGGTCGTACAGCATCAGGGCCAGGACCAGCCGGGCCTTTTCGCCACCGGAGAGCACGCGGCAGACCTTGTCGATATCGTCGCCCGAAAAGCCGAAGCCGCCGGCCAGTGCCCGGAGCGAGCCCTGGGGGGCGAGGGGGAAGGCGTCGTTCAGGGTTTCGAAGATGGTCCGGCCGCCGTCGAGCAGATCCATGGCGTGCTGGGCGAAATAGCCCATCTTGACGCTGCCGCCGAGCGTGACCGTGCCGGCATCGGGCTCGGTGGTGCCGGTTACCAGTTTCAGCAGGGTGGATTTGCCGGCGCCGTTGACGCCGAGCACGCAGCAGCGCTCCTGCCGGCGGATCAGCAGGTCGAGATCCTTGTAGATCACCCGGCTGCCGTATGATTTGTCCACGCCGCGCAGATTGACGACCGCGTCGCCCGAGCGCGGGGCCTGCGGAAAGGTGAAGGAGAGGGTCTGGCGGCGCTTGGGGGGCTCGACCCGGTCGATCTTGTCGAGTTTCTTCACCCGGCTCTGCACCTGCGCGGCGTGGGAGGCGCGGGCCTTGAAGCGTTCGATGAAGGCGACTTCCTTTGCCAGCATGGCCTGCTGGCGGTCGAACTGCGCCTGCTGCTGCTTTTCGTTCATGGCGCGCTGCTGCTCGTAGAACTCGTAATCGCCCGAGAAGCTGGTCAGCGTGCCGCCGTCGATCTCGATCACCTTGTTGATGATCCGGTTCATGAAGGCGCGGTCGTGCGAGGTCATCAGCAGGGCGCCGTCATAGCCGGCGAGGAACTGCTCCAGCCAGATCAGGCTTTCCAGGTCGAGATGGTTGCTCGGTTCGTCGAGCAGCATCACGTCCGGCTTCATCAGCAGGATGCGGGCCAGGGCCACGCGCATCTTCCACCCGCCCGACAGGCGGCCCACGTCGCCGTCCATCATCTCCTGGCTGAAACCCAGCCCGTGCAGGACTTCGCGCGCGCGGCCTTCCAGCGCGTAGCCGCCCAGTTCCTCGAAACGGGCCTGGACCTCGCCGAACCGTTCGAGAATGGCATCCAGTTCGTCGAACCGCTCCGGGTCGGCCATCGCGGTTTCCAGTTCGGCCAGTTCCGCCCCGATCTCGGCCACCGGGCCGGCGCCGTTCATGACCTCGGCGGCCGCGCTGCGGCCCGACATCTCGCCGACATCCTGGTTGAAGAAGCCGACCGAAACGCCGCGGTCGGTCAGGACCTGGCCTTCGTCGGGTTCTTCCTGGCCGGTGATCAGGCGGAACAGCGTCGTCTTGCCCGCGCCGTTCGGCCCGACCAGCCCGATCTTCTCCCCTTTTTGCAGCGACGCCGACGCCTCGATGAAGATGACGCGATGGCCGTTATGCTTGCTGATAGTGTCGAGACGGATCATGGGGCCTCAGATGCCGAAGGGAGGGGCGGAGCGGGAGCGCCCTTATTGCGCAGCCCATGCGAGCCGTAAACCGCAGGCGGGCATGTGCAAGGGACGCTTTACAGGAAAGAGAGGACTTCCAGCAGTCCGTTGCTGAGCCCGTGACAGAGGGCGGTGGTGAGATAGGGACGGTAATGCTGACGGACGGATTTGTAGTAGGTGAGGCTGAAGAGACTGCCGGATATCAATCCGATGACGACGGCATCGGAGACGGAGTGCTGGGTGAAAATGCCGTGGCTCTTCCTGGGGAGATGCAGAACGAAGAAAATGAGACCCGACAGGATGATGTAGACGATCAATCTTGTTCTGTTCGTCTGTTTCCAGCGGCGAAGTCGACGAGCGCCATCCTGACGGCGAGTGAATAGCCTATTCGTGGACCTCGCGGCCGGGTTTCGGCTGTCGATGTGTCCGGGAGCAGCGTCGTCTGATCGGGATCGGGTGTCGTGAGGTTCCGCGCGGCGCGGCGGAGCGTTGCGGAGAGGGTGGTTGCCATTCAGTCGCCGTCAGGGAACGCATTTCGGGAGGCTTCTTCAGGCTGCACGATCGGCGGCACGCGCGCTGAGTGCCGCGACGGTGGATGTGTGTTCTGGGTGGGCCAGCAGGTCCTGGGCCAGGCGCAGGGCGGCCTCCTGTCTTGCCGCGCGGGCCGTGCGGTCGGCGATCACGTCGAAATCGGCGACGTGGGCGTAGCCGGTGAGGCGGCGGATGATTTCCAGCGCGGCGAAGGCGATCGTGTCGGCTTCGATGGCGTCGAGGAACTGGGTCTGTACCTGTTGCAGGGATGTGGGGTCGTCGCGGAACAGGGGGGCGGCGTAGGCGTCGCCGGAGTGGGAATGGGCGACCGCGTTGGTCCAGAGGGTGGTGAAATCCTGCCGGAAATGGGTCCAGAATTGTGTGATGTCGCGCAGGGCGCGGGTGCGGCCTTCCGGCGTGGGGGTGGCGAACAGGTGCATCAGCAGGTTGCCGACGAACAGGCCGCAATCGAAGCCGATCGGGCCGGGGAGGGCGAATTCGCCGTCGATGACGCGGCTATCTTGGTCCGCGACCATCACCGAGCCCGTGTGCAGGTCGCCGTGCAGCAGGGCCTGCTGGCAGGTGAGGAAGCGGGCCTGCATCTGGCCGACGCGGCGGCGCACGGCCGGGTCGGCGCGCAGGTTCGCCACGATCGGGTCCAGTTCCGGGCTGAGCCAGTGGTTGCGCGGGTGGGCGTGGTAGGGGTCGGTCAGCACCAGATCGACGGTGATGCGGGTGAGGGTGTGGTTGCGGGCGAAGGGGGCGAGCAGGGCCGATGACGCCTCGAATTTGAGGGCCAGCGGCGAGGTGTGGAACGTGGCGCGGGCCACGAAGCGGCCGATGGCGGCGGCGGCTTTCGGCCAGTCGCCGCCCTGCATCAGGCCGTGACGCAGCACGACGTGGCCGTTCAGGCTTTCGACCACCAGCACGAACAGGTCGGGGTCGAAATGCAGCAGTTCGGTCGTGAGATTGCCGACATGGGGGCGGACGGCGCGCAGATAGGCGGCCTCGAACGCCGTGCGGTCCAGCGGCATCTTCCAGTCTGGGTCTACCCGGACGTGGGGCAGGGACTGCTTGAAGCAGACGCCGCCGGCCGGGCCGTCGATCAGGAACACATTGTTGAGGTTGCCGTCACTGACCTCGCGCACCCGCCAGGCGTCCGGCTGGCCGCCCAGGCGTGTCGCGAGGGCGGGTTGGGCGGCGAGAAACGCGCGGATGCCGGCCGGGTCCAGTGTGCGGTAGGGCGTGGGGGATCGGGTCATGTTCGGTGTCTCGTCGGCGGGGCGTCGGTGTGGCGGGGAGCATAGCATGTCGGGCGGGGAAGGGTGTGAGGGGGTGGGGTGCATACAATATCGCGCCGGGATGGCCGGTATTGTATGGAGGTGTACGCTTCAACCGGCTCTCTTGTGAAAGTCCCTGCCCGATGTCGAACCGGCCCTATCTCGCGCACTGGAAAGAGCGGATCGATCATAATGCGGGGGCGATCTATCTCACGCTGGTGGACGCGCTGGCGCTGTCGATCCGCAAGGGGGACCTGCGGGAGGGGGACCGGCTGCCGCCACAGCGGACGATCGCGGCGTATCTGGGCACCAACCTGACCACCGTGACCCGCGCCTTTACCGAGGCGCGGCGGCGGGGGCTGATCGACGCCACGGTGGGGCGGGGGACGTTTATCCGCGTCGGCGCGGGAGAGAGCCACTGGCGGCATACCGGGCCGGCGGTGATCGACCTGACCATGAACCTGCCGCCGGTGCCGCAGGACCCGCCGCTCCAGAAAATGATCCACGCCGATATCGCGGCGCTGCTGAAACAGCAGGATCTGAACAGCCTGATGTCCTACCGCGTGACCGGCGGGACGATGGAGGAGCGCCAGCTTGGGGCGAAATGGATCGCGCCCGTGGTCGGGCCGCGCCGGGTGGACGAAGTGCTGGTGGCGCCGGGGGCACAGAGCGCGCTGGCGGCCATCGTCACCACGCTGACCCAGCCCGGCGATGTCATCGTGACCGACCGGATTGCCTATCCGGGCATCCGCACCATCGCCGCGCAGTTCGGGCTGATCCTCGTCGGGGTGGACAGCGATGCCGAGGGGATGATGCCGGAGCAACTCGACCGGGTGTGCGCGCAGCATCATCCACGGCTGCTGTACTGCATTCCCACCATTCATAATCCGACCACGGCGACCATGTCGCTGCAACGGCGACGGGACATTCTGGCGGTGGCGCAGCTTCATCATCTGCATGTGGTGGAGGACGATCCGTACAGCCTGCTGATGGACGATCGGCCGCCGGCGCTGGCGGCGTTGGATCATGGGCGCGTTTTCTATGTGGCGACGCTGGCCAAGACGCTCAGCCCCGGTCTGCGCACGGCCTATGTGGCGTTGCCGGGTACGGATATGGCGCGCCGCGTGACCGCCGCGATCAGGGCGATCGCGCTGACCAATGCGGGGCTGCTGAGCGCATTGACCGCGCGCTGGATGCAGACGGGGGAAGCGGAGCGGATTCTGCATGCGATCCGCACCGAACTGCGTTTGCGGCAGTCCATCGCCCGCCGGATTCTGGGCGAGGGGCACTGCATGAATCCCGATGGCCCGCATGTGTGGCTGAAATTGCCGGATTGGTGGGGCAGCACGGATTTCGTGGCCTATGCGCGCCGCCGGGGGCTGGCGCTGGTGCCCAGCACGGTGTTCACGATCAGCGGCGAGCCGCCGCAGCGGGCGCGGGTTGCGCTGGGGAGTGCGCCGGATGCGGCGAGCCTTGAAGAGTCGCTGCGTGGGGTGGTGTCGGTGCTTCAGCATAAACGCTCGCCGGGCTTTGCCGATATCGTGTGAGACATTGGCCGGGTTGGCGTGCTGGTGGTGGTCGGGTGCCTGGGGGGCATCAGATAAAGAGGTGGTTTGTTCACGAGTACGTGATTTTTGGAGGGAGGAATAACAATAGGTTGTGGGGGAGGGAGGCTATTGTACCCTGCATGATTCGATATTGTATGGAATTGAAATCGGCATTCCGGGGTGGGTGGATGAGATTGTCTTCATTGTAGTGGAGGCGTGATCCATACAAGATTTTACCTCCCGCCTGATCCCGTGCCACGACATCTCCCGTCAGGGCGGCTTGCTTCGCGCCGCCGGATAGCGATCCATACGGGAGATCCATCATGCCGACAGTCGAACGCGCCCCCCACAAGGATGGCGATATCTTCGTCGATTACGAAAACAAGGTTTTCGAGGACGTTAAAGCCAATCCGGGCGAGAAGGCGCTGGTGACCTTCCATACCGTTGCGTTCGAAGGTTCGATCGGGTTCGTCAATCTGTTGCAGGCGACACGGCTGATCCGCAAGGGGTTCGAGACCTCGGTTCTGCTTTACGGGCCGGGCGTGACGCTCGGCATCCAGCGCGGCTTTCCGCGGTTGGGAGATGAAGCCTTTCCGGGGCATATGAACTGCAACAAGCAGATTGCGAAAATCATCGAAGAAGGCGGCAAGGTCTATGCCTGCCGGTTCGCGCTCCAGGCGCTGTATGGCCATGGCGAGCCGTCGCTGATTCCGGGGATTACGCCGATCAATCCGCAGGATGTGCTGGACCTGGTGCTGCTGCATCGCCGGGACAATGCCTTCATCCTCGATACCTGGACGCTCTGATTTTCGATCGCGGGAAGGACCATCGGCATGTCACGCATCGTGCGCGCCGCGGCCATCCAGATTTCGCCCGTTCTGGGCGATGATGGATCGGGGACCGCGCGGAAAGTCTGCCAGAGCATTCGCGACGCCGCGGAACGGGGCGTGAAGCTGGCGGTCTTTCCCGAAACCCTTGTGCCTTATTATCCTTATTTCTCGTTTATCCAGCCGGCTTTTCGCTTGGGCGGCGAGCATCTGGCGCTATACGAACGCGCGGTCGTCATTCCCGGTCCGGTAACGGGGATGGTGGCGGAGGCGGCGCGCGAGACCGGGATGGTGGTCGTGCTGGGCGTGAACGAGCGCGATCATGGCACGCTGTATAATACGCAGATTATCTTCGATGCCACGGGTGAGATTTTGCTTCGGCGGCGCAAGATCACCCCGACCTATCACGAGCGGATGGTCTGGGGGCAGGGCGATGGCGCGGGGCTGAAGGTGGTGGACAGCGCGGTGGGGCGTATCGGCGCGCTGGCCTGCTGGGAACATTACAATCCGCTGGCCCGCTACGCGCTGATGACCCAGCATGAGGAGATTCATTGCGCGCAGTTTCCCGGCTCGCTGGTCGGGCAGATATTCGCCGACCAGATGGAGGTCACGATCCGGCATCATGCGCTGGAATCCGGCTGTTTCGTCGTGAATGCCACCGGTTGGCTGACCGACGAGCAGGTCAGCCAGGTTGCGGGTGATCCGGCTTTGGAAGGCCCGCTGCGGGGAGGCTGTTTTACCGCGATCGTCTCGCCGGAAGGCAAGCTGCTCGGCACCCCGCTGACCGAGGGCGAGGGGATGGTGATCGCCGATCTGGATTTCGCGCTGATTACCAAGCGCAAGCGGATGATGGACTCGGTGGGGCATTATGCGCGGCCCGAACTGCTCAGTCTGCTGATCGACCGGCGTCCGGCGCGGACCGTGCATGCGTATGGCGTGGGGACGGAGGCGGCCGCAGGGGAGGCGCTGTCATGAGTGTTCCAGTCATTGGCACCATTGCCGGGAGGCAATTGATCACCGACCTGCAATCCTTCGGGTTGCAGATCGGGGAGCAGACTGGGGGCGTGACCCGCAAGGGGGGCGCCGGTCCTTCGGACCACAAGGCGATCACCATCGCCGGACAGACGGTGATGGTGCCGGTTTATACCGCCGATGCGCGGCGCTCGCCTTTTCAGGCGAGCGTGCCGGGGGATGACGGCACCAGCATGCTGGTGCGCGACGGGCAGGCGGTGGCGCCGATCCGCTTTCCCGCACCGCCGCGTTTTTACGGGCTGGAGACGGCGGACGGCATTCCGTACTGGAAGATCGCGCTGCTGCATGGGCGCGATACGCTGGCGACCACCGTGCACCAGACCTGCATCCGCTATGCCGACCGGCGGACATCGTGCCAGTTCTGTGCCATCGGCCAGTCGCTGGAGGCCGGCCGGACCATTGCCTACAAGACGCCCGCGCAATTGGCCGAGGTCGCGAAGGCGGCGGTGGAACTGGACCATGTGCGCGACATGGTGCTGACGACCGGCACGCCCAATATCGTGGATCGGGGGGCCGCCGTGCTGGCGGACTCGGCCCGTGCGATCCGGGCGGCGGTCGACCTGCCGTTGCAGGTGCAGTGCGAGCCGCCGCGTGACCATGCCTGGTTCGGGCGGCTGCGCGAGGCCGGGGCGGATAGTCTGGGCATGCATCTGGAAGCCGCGACGCAGGCGGTGCGGGAGCGGATCATGCCCGGCAAGGCGACCGTCAGCGTCGATCGCTATCTGGAGGCTTTTGCCAGCGCGGTGCCGGTTTTCGGGCGTGGGCAGGTGAATACCTATCTGCTGGCCGGGTTGGGGGATACGGTCGAGGAGATCCTGGCGCTGGCGCAGCGGCTGATTGCGCTTGGAGTCTATCCGTTCGTGGTGCCGTTCGTGCCGATTTCGGGCACGCCGCTGGAGAACCATGCGCCGCCTTCGTCCGATTTCATGAAATCCGTTCTGGCCCCGCTAGGTGGGATGCTGCGGGCGGCGAACATGAAATCGACCGATATCCGGGCCGGGTGTGGCCGCTGTGGCGCGTGTTCGTCTCTCTCGACGTACGAGCAGTGAGGTTCGGTCATGGATGAGATCGAGGATCGCCCCTTCGTTCCGACGGAATATATCGTGCGGCTTGCGCGCTCGAAATGGGAGCGGGCGGGGCATTATGCCTTGCGGCGTGAAATCTTCTGTCGGGAGCAGGGGGTTTTTCAGGATGACGATCGCGATGCCATAGATGCGCGGGCCATGCCCATTATCGCCTCCTGCTGCGTGGCCGGGATGCCGGACCGGATTGTCGGGGCCGTGCGTATCCATGAGGCCGAGCCGGGCATCTGGCGCGGTTCGCGGCTGGCGGTGCATGCGGAGCATCGCCGGTTGGGGCGGATCGGGGCGGAACTGATCCGCATGGCGGTGTGTACCGCGCATGGGCTTGGGGCGCGGCGTTTCTTCGCGCAGGTGCAGGAGCAGAATGTGCTGTTCTTCCGTCGCCTGCACTGGACGAGCCTCGGGGCCATCACGCTGCATGGCCTGCCGCATCATGAGATGGAGGCCGATCTTTCCCGCTATTCGGCGCATGGGCGGGCGCAGACATGGCTGCTGCGCCCCCAGCCCGTTTCGCGGCGGAGCGCGTGAGGATGCGTGGCCTTGCCGCGATGCTGCATGGCCTGCGGGAGAGTCGCGCGATGGCCGCGAAACGCGATATCGCCGGGACGGTTGCCGCGCTGGGTTATGGGGGCGCCGATGCCATCCGGCTGGGGGACGATTGCGCGGCGATTCCGGATGGCGATGGCTATCTTCTTTTTGCCAGCGAGGGATTTCAGGACGGGTTCGTGCGCGCCATGCCCTGGTTCGCCGGCTATTGCGGCGTGATGGTCAATGCCAGCGACATCGCGGCGATGGGCGGGCGGGCGATTGCGGTTGTCGATACGCTGTGGGGCGAGAGCGCCCGGGGTGCCGCGCCGATCCTGCATGGGTTGCGGGATGGGGCGCGGGCTTATGGCATTCCGGTGGTCGGGGGGCATACCAACCTCGGCAGTGCGCATTGCTCGCTGTCGGTGGCCATTCTCGGGCGGGCGCGGCGGCTGCTGACCAGTTTCGATGCCCGGCCGGGCGAGGTTCTGGTTGCCGCCATCGATCTGCGGGGGAAATGGCATGACCCGTATCCGTTTTGGGATGCCAGTTCGGAAACGGGGGCAGGTGGGGATGCCGCGCGGTTGCGGGCCGATCTGGAGGTGCTGCCGGAGATCGCGGAGGCGGGGCTGAGCCGGGCGGCCAAGGATATCAGCATGGCGGGGATTCTGGGGACCGCCGTGATGCTGGCGGAATGTTCGCGGATCGGGGTGACGGTGGATCTGGATGCGGTCCCCCGGCCCGATGGCGCGCCGATGGAACGCTGGCTCGGCGCCTTTCCCAGCTATGGCTATCTGCTGACCGCGCGGCCCGCAGATGCGGGGGCCATTCTGGCCCGCTTTCAGGCGCGGGGCATTGCGGCCGCTGTCATTGGCGCCTGTGACGGGGCGCGGACGCTGGACGTGCTGCATGACGGCGTGCGCGAGACGTTCTGGGATCTGGGGCGGCAGCCTCTGATCGGTTGTGCGCCATGACGCTTTCGATCGGTATTCTCACCCACTCGACCAATCCGCGCGGCGGCGTGGTGCATGGCATGGCGCTGGCCGAGGCCTTGTGCGACGCCGGGCATGAGGCGACGCTGATTGCGCCCGATGCCGGCGGAGAGGGGTTTTTTCGCACGCCGCGCTGTGCCGTGCGCTGTATTCCGGTGCCGGAGATGCGGGACCTGTCCGCGCGGGTGGAATGCCATGTCGCCGCCATGCGCGAGGCGTTGCGGGATGCGCGGTATGACGTGCTGCATGCGCAGGATCCGATCAGCGCCAATGCGCTGGCGGATCTGGTGGTGGAAGGGCGGATTTCGGGATTTGCGCGCACTGTTCATCATCTCGACCGTTTTGCCGACCCCGGTCTGGCGTTTCGACAGGCGCGGGGGCTGCGGGCGGCGGCGGAGCTTTTTACCGTCAGCGCATTGTGGGAACGCACCCTGCTTGCGGAGTGGGGGCGTGTGGCGCCGGTCGTTGGTAACGGGGTCGATCCGCTGCGGTTTTCGCCGGAGGAGAAGGAGCAGGATCGTGCGTTGTGGGGGCGCCACGGGGTGCCGCTGGATCGGCATCTGATCCTGTCGGTGGGCGGGATCGAGCGGCGGAAGAATACGCTTGCTCTGCTTGAGGCGTTTCTGCGCCTGCGCGCGGTGCGGGCGGATGTGCATCTTGCCGTCGTCGGGGGTGCGTCGCTGCTGGATCATTCCGATTATCGCGCGGCTTTTGCCGCGCTTCTGTCGGCCAGTGGGTATGCGGATTCCGTAACGGTGACGGGGCCGGTCGCGGATGCCGATATGGGGGCGTTCTACCGGCAGGCGGCGGTGCTGGCCTATCCCTCGCACTGTGAAGGGTTCGGGCTGTGCCCGGTCGAGGCGCTGGCCTGCGGCACCCCGATCATCGTGCCCGATGCCGCGCCTTTTACCGAGCATCTACGTGGTGACGAGGCCCTGTGGTGTGTGCCGGAGCAGCCCGACACCCTTGTCGGTGCCCTGCATGACGCGCTGCGGCTCGGCTGTCGCGCCCGTTTCGGGGCCGTTGGCCCTGCGGTCGCGCGCCGCTTCCGCTGGCACGATGTCGCGGCGCGGCACATCCCTGCCTATCGGCGTCTGGCGGCGTTGCCCCGCGCCGGGGTGCTTCAGGAGAGTTCGATCAATGCCTGAAATGATCTTTCGTGTCCGCTGGCCGGACGGGACGGAGAGCGACTGTTATTCGCCCTCGCTGGTGGTGCGCGATCATCTGGTGCCGGGGGCGGATTATCCGGTTGCGGACTTCCTGGCCCGCGCGGACGCGGCGCTGACGGAGGCCAGCGCGCGGGTGCAGGCCCGGTACGGGTTTCCATGCAGCCGGGCGCTCGGCCAGTTGCAGACCATTCGCACGCTCTGCGCGCGCTTTGCTGATTCGGAGGATGCGCGGGTGCGTGTCCTGTCGTTCGACTGAAATCCCTTTGCGGAATATCCTTATGTCACAGAATGAAAAAACCATTCCCGTCGTGATTGTCGGCGGCGGGCAGGCCGGGCTTTCGCTGAGCTGGTATCTCTGCCGCGAGGCGGTGGACCATGTCGTGCTGGAGGCGGGAACGGCTTGCCATTCCTGGGATGACGAGCGGTGGGATAATTTCTGCCTCGTCACCCCGAACTGGCAGTGCCAATTGCCGGGGCACCCTTATGCGGGGAATGATCCGCATGGCTTCATGATGAAGAACGAGATCATTGATTATGTGCGGTCCTTTCGGGCCTCCTTTACGCCGCCGCTGCGCGAGCATACGCGGGTGACGTCCGTGACGCGGCACGAAGAGGGCGGGTACCGCGTGGTGGCCGATGAGGCGGTATGGCACGCCCAGCATGTCGTGATCGCGTCCGGTGCCTATCATGATGCGGTGATCCCCGGTTATGCCGGGGCGATTGATCCTGCGATTGTCCAGATTCATTCGCAGGATTACCGGAATGCGGCGCAGCTTCCCGAGGGGGCGGTGCTGGTGGTGGGCAGCGGGCAGTCGGGCGCGCAGATTGTGGAGGACCTGCATCTCGAAGGTCGGAAGGTGCATCTGTGCGTCGGCACCGCGCCGCGTGTTTCGCGCTTCTATCGCGGGCGCGATGTGGTGGACTGGCTGGCGGACATGAAATTCTACGACCTGACGGTGGACCGGCATCCGCTGCGGGACGGGGCGCGCGACAAGACCAACCATTATGTCACCGGCCGCAATGGTGGGCATGATCTCGATCTGCGGCAGTTCGCGAAGGAGGGAGTGCGGCTGCATGGCACGCTGGAGACCATTCGCGACGAGGTTGCGCATTTCCTGCCCGATCTGAGGGAGAATCTCGACGACGCGGACAAGACCAATGCCGACATCAAGGCTTCGATCGACGCCCATATCGCGCGGGTGGGAATCGCGGCGCCGGTCGAAGCCCCTTATGTGCCGGTGTGGGAGCCTGAGCGCGGAAACACGCCGCTGGACCTGAAGGCGGCGGGGATTGCCGCCATCCTGTGGTGCATCGGGTTTCGGCCGGATTATCGCTGGATCGACGTGCCGGTCTTCAATGGGGCGACGAAGCCGGTGTGGGATCGGGGGGTGACCGATGCGCCCGGTTTCTACTTTCTGGGCCTGCCCTGGCTGCACACCTGGGGGTCTGGCCGGTTTTCCGGCATCTCGCGCGATGCCGCGTGGCTTGCCGGCCAGATTACCGGAAAAGAGATCCCGATCGCCTGAAGGAGGACATGCGCCATGCTTCCGTGGACGACCTACGATGCCATGCGGCATGCGGCTTCGGCCGATCCTGAAGGGTTCTGGCTGGAGGCCGCGCGGCGCATCGCGTGGGAGCAGGCGCCGGTTGCCGCCTGTCGGCCGCGCGCGGACGGGTGGCATGACTGGTTTGCCGGCGGCACGCTCAATAGCTGCCATAATGCGGTGGACCGGCATGTGGCGGCCGGGCGGGGGGAGCAGCCCGCCCTGGTCTGGCATTCCTGCGCGACGGGGGAGACGCGGAGCCTGTCCTACGCCGCACTTCAGCAGCGGGTTGCCGGGTTTGCCGGCGGGTTGCGGACGTTGGGTGTGGACAGGGGGGACCGGGTGTTGATCGCGGCGCCCTGCATGGTGGAAATCGCGATCGCCATGCTGGCCTGTGCGCGGCTGGGAGCGGTGCATGTGGTGGTCTTTGCCGGCTATGCGGCGGCGGAACTGGCGCGGCGGATCGATGACGTGACGCCGAAGATCGTTGTCGCGGCCAGTTGCAGTTTTCAGGGGCGGACGGTGGTGCCGGCGCAGGCGACGCTGGACGAGGCGCTGGCCGGGGCGGCGCATGTGCCCGCTGGTTGCGTCATCGTTCAGCGTGAAGCCTGCCCGATGCGGATGGCGGTGGGGCGGGACCATGATTTTCATGTGCTGGAGCGGTATCCGCCGGTGGCGCCGGTGCCGGTGCGGGCCGAGAACCCGCTTTATATTCTGCATACGTCCGGGACGACGGGAACGCCCAAGGGGATTGTCCGCGACAATGGCGGCCATGCGGTTGCCCTGAGCCTGTCCATGGACCTGATCTATGGCTGCGGGCCGGGGGATTGCTTCTTTACCACGTCGGATCTCGGCTGGGTGGTCGGGCATTCCTATGGGGTCTACGCGCCTTTGCTGGGCGGGGGGACCAGCGTCATCGTGGAAGGGTGCCCTTCAGCCTCGGTGATCGGGCGGCTTTGCGCTGCGCATGATGTGAAATGCCTGTTCACGACGCCGACGCAGTTGCGGCTGATGCGCCAGGGCGGCGCGGATTTTTCCGGCCGCGCTCTGCCGGCGCTGAAGCGGGTTTTCGTGGCCGGGGAATATGCCGATCCGACCCTGCTGGACTGGGCGCGGGGCTGCTTCGATCGGCCGGTGGTGAATCATTGGTGGCAGACCGAAACCGGATGGAGCATTACCGCGCATTTCTTCGGGCTGCCCGAGGCGGAGCCGGCGGCGATCCTGAATGATATCGGCCGGCCTGCTCCCGGCTTTTCGCCGGTGGTGCGCCCGGCGGTGGCCGGGGAGACAAATGGGGAGATATTGCTGGCGTTACCGCTGCCGCCGGGCTGCCTCGCCGGGATATGGAAGACGGGCGCGCTGCGGCCCCCGACTGCGTATCTGGCGGAGGGTGGGGGCTGTTATCGCACCTTCGATGAAGGGGTGATCACGGATGACCAGGCCGTGCATATGCTGGGGCGTTCCGACGATGTCATCAAGGTGGCGGGGCGTCGGGTTTCCGGTGTGCAGATCGAGAAGATCATTGCCGGGCATGAGAAAGTCCATGCCTGTGCGGTCGTGGCCGTGTCGGACGGGCTGCGGGGGCAGCGGCCGGTTGCCTATGTGGTGCCGGCCTCGTGGCCGGTGCGACCGGGGTGGGCGGCGGAGATTGCCGAGCGGGTCGCGTGCGGGCTGGGACGGTGGGTGGGGCTGAAGGAGGTGCTGTTCGTGCGGCAATTGCCGACGACGGTATCGGGCAAGATCATGCGCCGGACATTGGCGACCGCCTGAGAATGTGGGCGGCCGGCCTGTTCCGTGATCGTTACTGGCCCGGCATTGCATCGCGAGGGTGGGCGGGACGCAGCAGGTAGAGGATTTCGATCATCAGGCCGGGCAGCAGGATCATTCCCGTCGTCAGGCCGCCCAGCCAGAAGGCCACGAGCCCGGCGGCCAGGGAGGCGGCCATGACGCCACGCCCGGCCGGGCCGAGTGCGACGACGAACAGCACGGCACTGAAAGCGCTGGCGGTGGCGGCGGCCAGTGTGCGCGCGGGATGGGCGAGCAGGTCCGTGCCCATGCCGCCGACGACGTTGCCCATGATATGCGCATGGTCCGTCTGTCCGGCCATGCCGAACAGGAAGGAGAACGGCAGGAACAGGATGCCGAAGATATCGCGCAGCAGCAGGAAAAGCCCGTTGACCAGCGGTGCCATCATGAGGATGGCGGCAGCGCCGCCCATGCAGGCGACGACGAGGACGATCGCGAGCCGATCAAGCACGATGGACAGGCGTGCCGTGTTCCGCATGTCGCGGATCACGGGTTGGCGCGCCGATCGGCGCGGGCTTGCCGTATGATCAGGAAGAGCCTGCTTATTTCTTCTTGATCCACCATTTCACGGGCTCGGGTTCGTCCTCGATCGCCTCGGGGGCAGGGGCGTGGCGGGGGCGGGGAACCGGCGCGGGTTTCGGCTGCTGGATGGGGGCGGCGCGCGGCCTCGGGGCGGAAAGCTCCGCCGTCAGACGCGCGATTTCGGCACGGGCCGCGGACAGGCTGGCGCGCAGGGCCAGGATTTCCTCGTCACGGCTGGCCACGCCGGCCTGGGCTTCGGCCAGAACGATGTCGGCGTGGCCGATACGGGTTTCCAGCGAACGCAGGCTGGCCTGGGCATCGTGGCTGGCGCGGTCGGCGTCGTCGCGCTGCTTCTGCAACAGCTTTACCTGTAGGCGCAGGCGCTCGATTTCGCCGCTATCCTCCTGCGGTGCATGCATCGCACGGGCCGCCGGGCGGTTGAGGACATGATGTTCGACCCGGACGTCGCCATCCTGGACGAATTTCCGCCGCCGTTGTGCCGCATCGAAGGGGCGGGCCGTGGCGCGGGGCGTCGCTTGGGAGGATGAGGCAGGAGCGGATTGTTTCGAACCGAGACGGGATAGGGCGAGACGCAGCGCCTGCTCGTTGACCTCGTCGCGATTATCGTTGTCGGATTGTTCGGCGTCTGCGGCAAAGGGGAAGGTATCGTTATAGGATGCGGACATGGGGGTGTCTCTCAAAGTGGAGATGAAAATCGTGGGGAATGTTTGAAAATATGCCGGCGTGGGGGCGTGTTTTCTGTTTTGTTCATTTCATTCCGAACGAGGCGGGCATTGTTCTGTTGTTTCGCGCTGCGCCGGAATGACCGGATGCCGATTTCAGAGAGGCAACCGGCTCGGAACCGGTGAGTGCGAAGCGCATATGGATAAGAGAAATTGATCCAATAAGTTTCATATACTCTGTCTTCTGAAGAAAATGCAAGGCCATGTCGTTCGTAAGTTCTTGTGACATGGTGTCGCGGCACCGATGGCGCATGTGTGAAATTTCATGATCGTGTAATATTAAGCATTAAAATGGCGTAAATATCCGCGAATATTATAAAATACGACAGATATTCCGTATCGTTTTTGGATTCTGTATGGGTTTCGTGCCGGATTTTTCGATTGTTATTCTTTATTATTTTCATAATTCTATAGTGTATTGATATTTTCCCTGCTTTATTTCTCTGATTGTGGTCAATTCGACGGAACGGAAGGTTTCATACGCGATTACAGTGAGGCGCCGAACGGAAGCAGAACGGTTTTTCGTCTTTTTCAGGTTCGGGAAGTCGGTTGAATAATAGACATCACGTTTATGTGATGTCTAGCGTGATTCGGACGTCCATGGGAATCGTGTGACCCTGCGCAGCCAGGCGTTCGGCAGCAAGCGGGAGGCTGCGTGGCCCGGAACTGCGCCGGGTTGTCGGGCGATTCGTGTAATCGGGCAGGGTTCTCAGGCGTCGCGGCTGCCGGGTTGCCAGGGAACGTCGTCCTGCCCGTCGTTATTCAGGTGCCGGGCCAGTACGAACAGGTAATCGGACAGCCGGTTCAGGCAACGCAGGACGGATGGGCTGACGAATTCTTCCTTGCGGAGCAGGACCACCTGGCGTTCCGCCCGGCGGGCCACGGTACGGGCCAGATGGGCATGGGCGGCGCCTGGACTGCCGGCGGGCAGCACGAAGCTGCGTAGCGGCGTCTGGCGGACGCGCAGGCGTTCCGTCGCCTGTTCGAGAAACGCGACCGCCGCGTCGCCGCCGCGAAAATTGTCGGCGTCGTCCGGCCCCTGCTCCGGCACGCATAATATGCCGCCGATATCGAACAGAAGAGACTGGATGCGCGCGAGGCATGCGGCATCGGGCGACGGGGGCGGCACATGCAGGCGCAGCACGCCGATCGTGGCGTTGGCTTCGTCCACCGCGCCCATGGCCTCGATCCGGGTACAGGATTTGTCGACCCGTGTGCCGTCGCCCAGCGAAGTCTGGCCGCGATCGCCTCCCCTGGTGACGACGCGGTCGATGCGGATGCTCATGCGGCGTTCCGGTCAGTGATGGGGTCGGTGATGGTGCCCGTGTTGGCCCAATGCTTTCGCCATGTCCAGATGCGACTGGATGGTGGACTGCATGTCGGTGGCGTAAGCCTTCAGGGCCGGGTCGGTGCCGTTGGCGGCTTCGGCCTGGAACAGCGGGGCCGCGTTGTCGTGGCCGGCGATTTGCAGCGCGGTGAAATCGCGGTCGAAGACGCGGCCCTTTTCGGTCTTCAGGCTGTCCAGAACATGCTCTTCGTCCGTGTCCAGATCGTCGGGCAGGGTGGTGCCGTGCTGGTCGGCGATGGTCTTCAGCCGGTCCTGGCTGGCGGTGTGGTCGGCGACCAGGCGGGCGGCGAAGGTTTTGACGTGCGGATCGCGGGCCTGGGTATCCGCCAGCTTCGCCGCCGCGATGATGAAATCGTTGCTGCGGGCCGCGTTGTCGAGGAACGTGATGTCGGTTTCGGTCAGGGAGGGTGGCTGGGGTATGGGGGCGGGCTTCGGCGCGGTGGCGCAGGCGGCCAGCGGCAGGAGCGCCGCGATGGGCAGCCAGCGGACATGTTTGGTCATTCGTTACTGATCCCTTCCGGACATGCGGATACAGGGGGAACGCGATCGTGCGGGTCGGGTTCTTGCCGTGGCGCTAGAGAGCGCGCAACTCTTCCATGCAGGTCACGAGGCGCCGGCGGATTCCCGGTTCCAGCGCGGAATGTCCGGCGTCGGGCACCAGGGTGAGCGTGGCGGCTGGCCAGGCACGGGCCAGGTCCCACGCGGAGGTGGCGGGGCAGATCATGTCGTAGCGGCCCTGGACGATGGTGCCGGGGATATGGGCGATCCGCGCCATGTGGGCCAGCAGGCCGCCGGGCGGCAGGAACAGGCCGTGGCGGAAATAATGTGCCTCGATCCGCGCCAGGCCGATCACCGCGCGGTCGCGGGCGAAGCCGGCGACCGCCGCGGGGGCCGGGATCAGCGTGGAGCAGGTGCCCTCGTAGCTGGACCATGCCCGCGCCGCCGGCAGGTGGATCGCCGGGTCGGGGTCGAACAGCAGCCGGCAATAGGCGGCCAGCGGATCGTGCCGGTCCTGCACGGGCAGGTGTTCGAGGAAGGCTGTGTGCGCGTCGGGAAAGACATGGGCCAGGCCGTGGAAGAACCAGTCCAGTTCGCTCGGGCGGCCCAGGAAGATCCCGCGCAGGACCATCGCGCGCACGCGCTCGGGGTGGGCCTGGGCGTAGGACAGCGCCAGCGTGGAACCCCATGAGCCGCCGAACAGCACCCAGTCGGCGATGCCCAGTGCGGCGCGCAGATGTTCGATATCCCGCACCAGATGCGGCGTGGTGTTGGCGGTGACCGATGCATGGGGGCGCGAGCGCCCGGCGCCGCGCTGGTCGAACAGCACGATTCGCCAGTGGGTGGGGTCGAAGAAGCGGCGGTGGACCGCGCCGCTGCCGGCACCGGGGCCGCCATGGAGGAACAGGACCGGCCGGCCGGCCGGATTGCCTGCCTGCTCCCAATAGATTTCGTGCCCGTCGCCGACGGGCAGGTAGCCGCTCTCGTATGGCGCGATGTCGGGAAACAGGTCATGGCGTGGCATGGGGCGACTATACGGCAACCGGGGCGCCCGGCTAGACTGCGGCCGTGATGAGTGTGTCTGCTTCCTTTTCGCCTGTGCCGCGCGTGGCCCGGCTTTTTCTTGCATCGGGTGGCCTGCTGGGCCTGCTGTCGGTGGCCGGCGGCGCGCTGGCGGCCCATCTGCCCGATGCGATGTTCGCCGCGCCTTCCGGCCGCACGCTGGCGCGCGAGGCGGTGGAGATGGGCATGTGGCACGCGCCCGCGCTGCTGGCGGTCGGCATCCTGCTGTGCGTGCGGGGGCGGCGGGTGCCGCTGTTGCTGGCCGGTGCGGCCTTTGCGCTGGGGGTGGTGCTGTTCTGCGGTGCCGTCGGCTGGACGGGGGTGACGGGGCAGCATCTCGGCCCGGTCGCGCCCACCGGTGGCAGCCTGCTGATGCTGGCGTGGCTGCTGATGGCGGTGGACGGGCTGCGGCGATGACCACCGATATGCAGGGCGACGCGGCGCCGGTCGAACTGCCGCACCCGGTGCGCGCGGCTTATCTGGCGGCTGAGGGGTTCGAGGACGCGCTGGTCGAGGAACTGGGGCGGCAGGGCGTGGAGATCATGGCGTGGCATGGTCGGCTGGCTCTGTCGGCCAGTCCGCCGGTTGCGGCGGCGTGGGCGCTGGATATCTGGCTGGAGCCCGAGCTTCATTCCATTGCCTCGATCGGCGCGGCGGCGGCGCTGTTGCGCGGCCGGCAGCGCAACTGGGCCTGCCATGCCGTGCGGCATCATCGTCGCGCGACGCTGATTGCCGACCGTCTGCCGCCGGTTGCGGCGCGGGCGCTGGTCTTTCCCGCAGCCGCGCCGAGCGGGCATCTGGGTGGGTGGACGCTGCTGGCACCGGATATGCTGCTGCTGTCGACGCGCAAATCCTCGCCCTTCGTGAACGGGGCGGTGCCGTTCGTCGAGGATCGGGTGGGGCCGCCTTCGCGGGCCTATCTGAAATTATGGGAAGCCTGTGCCCGGCTGGGCGTCTGGCCGATGCCGGGGGAACGCTGCGTCGATCTGGGAGCGTCGCCCGGCGGGTGGACGTGGGCCATCGCGCAATGCGGGGCGGAGGTGGTGGCGGTGGATCGCGCGGACCTCGCGCCCCAGGTGGCCGCCATGCCGGGGGTGGCGCTGCGCCGCGAAAGCGCGTTCGGGATCGAGCCCGCCGAACTGGGGGCGGTGGACTGGATGTTTTCCGACATCATCGCCTATCCGACGCGCCTGCTGGCGCTGGCCCGGCGCTGGATCGCGGGGGGCACGGCGCGGCGCATCGTGATGACCATCAAGTTCCAGGGCACCACCGACCACGAGACCGCTGCCGCGTTCGCCGCCATTCCGGGCGGGCGGGTGCTGCATCTGTGGCACAACAAGCATGAACTGACATTTCTGTGGGACCGCGAGGCGGCGGCCCCGGCCGGGGCGTTACCGCCCGGCTGAGGCCCGGCGCGCGCGCAGCCGCCGGTCGATCGCCCATTCGCCGATCTGCACGATCGGCAGGGCCAGCAGGAAGCAGGCCACCGCGACGCCCATCACGATGATCCGTTCGCGTGCCTCGGCATCGGCGGCGCCGGTGACGCTGTACAGGGTGCTCCACAGCCGTGTGCCGGCAATGTGATCGACCAGGTAGGCGACATGGGCGCTGTAGCGCAGGGTGGCCATCAGGGCGGCCGTCAGCGCGACCATGGCCACGGTCTTGATCAGGGTGCGGGCGATGTCGGGTTGCGCGGCCTGTGTCATCCGGGAGAAGATCCTTTTACCATTATGTCGGGTCTGTATGGCTTTCGACGTATGAGATCCATCTTAACCTGATATTATGCCTCGTTCATCCTTGGCTTCATGGACCGAATTTCATGCATCTGCGCCGCCTCCTTCCCCTGACCGTCCTGCTGGCCGGTCTGGCCGCCACCCCGGCTCTGGCCGAACTGCCGCCCGTGCCCCAGGTGGGGCAGGAGACGCCGAAGCCGGTCGCGGCACCCTATGGGCCGACCGAGGGCGCGCAGGCGCAGGTCGATGCCGCCTTCAAGACGGCCAAGGAAAGCGGCCGCAACGTGCTGATCGATTTCGGCGGCAACTGGTGCCCGGACTGCCGCATGCTGGCGGGCGTTCTGGACCTGCCGTCGGTCGCGCCCTGGGTGGCGGCGCATTTCGTTACCGTGTCGGTCAATGTCGGGCGGATCAATACCAACCTGGATATCGCCCGGCATTACGGGGTGACGATCAAGGCCGTGCCGACCGTGCTGATCGTGACGCCGCAGGGCCGGTTGCTGAACCCGGACGGCACGCTGGCGCTGGGTGACGCGCGGCGCATGTCCGCCCAGGCGGTGGTTGATCTGCTGGCCGGCTGGAACGGTCGCGGGGCCTGACTGTAAATGCGCGCCGGCGGTGATCCGGCGCGCGTTTGCGACTTTCAGCGCAGATGCAGGAAGCGGTCGGCTTCCTGCACGATGTCGGCCAGGGTGCCCTGTCTGAAGGGGCTGATCAGGCCGGCGGCGTCGACCAGGCCGGTGAAGGGCTGCGAGCCGCCCAGCGCGCACAGATCGGCATAGACCGCCATCGCGCCCGCCTGATCGGCCCGGCTGTGCAGCCAGAACTGCATCGCGCAGCACAGGGCCAGCGTATAGTCGATGTAATAGAAGGGCGAACGGTAGATATGGCCCTGGGCCTGCCACCGGCCGCCGGCGGCGGGCCAGGACAGGTCGCCGTAATCGCGCCAGGGCAGGTACAGCTTTTCCAGCCGCTGCCAGGTCTCGTGGCGTTCGGCGGCCGTCATGCCGGGATTGGCGTAGACCTCGTGCTGGAAGTGATCGACGCAGACGCCGTAGGGCAGGAAGCTCAATGAGCCGATCAGGTGCATGCGGCGGAAGCGGTCGGCCAGCCCGTCCTCGACCATCAGGTCGATCTGCGGCCAGGTGAGGAATTCCAGCGCCATCGAATGGATCTCGGCGGCGTCCATGGTCGGCCACAGCAGGTCGATCCCCGGCAGGTCGCGGCTTTTCCAGTTCTGGTAGGCGTGGCCCATTTCGTGGGTGAAGACCGTGATGTCGTGCTGCGTGCCGTTGAAATTGGCGAAGATGAACGGCATCCCGACCGTGGGAAAGGCGGTGCAGAAGCCGCCGCCGGCCTTGCCCTCGCGGTTGCGCAGGTCGAGGAAGCCGCCTTCGACCATCTGGCGGTAGAATGTGCCCAGATCGCCGCCCATGCGGTCGAACATCGTCTGTGCCCGTTCCAGCAGCAAATCATGCCCGCCGGCCGGTTTGGGGTTGCCCAGCGGGTCGATCAGCGATTCGTCCCAGAAATGCAGCCGGTCCCAGTTCATGGTCAGGCGGCGGTTTTCCATGATCGCGCCGACCAGGGGCACGACATGGGCCAGCACGTCCTCGCGAAAGCGCGCGACATCCTCGGGGCCGTAATCGACGCGGCGCATCCGCCGGTAGCCCAGGGGGATGTAGTTGTCATAGCCCAGGGTGCGCGCCATGCCGTGGCGCACCTGCACCAACTGGTCGTAGATCCGGTCCAGTTCCGGCCCGTTGGTGGCGAAGAAGTCCCAGCGCGCCTTTTCGGCCTCGTAGCGCACCGCGCGGTCCGGGTGCTCGGCGAAGGGGGCGAGGCCGGACAGATTGACTGTCTGGCCCTGCACCGTCACGCGGGCCGCGGCCAGCAGGGCCGTGTAGTCGGCGCCCAGGCGGGCTTCTTCTTCCAGCGCCGCGCGGATGCGTGGGTCGAAGGTGGTGATGTCGGTTTCCCACAGGCGCACGGTGTGGGTGCCGACGGCGGTGGCGAGGCCGGCGCGGTCGTCCAGCAGCCGGCGCTTGATGGCGACTTCAAGCTCGGTCACCAGCGGGGTCAGCCGGTCGGCGAGGTCGCGATCGGTGCGGGCCTGCGGGCTGGTGGTGTCCTGGGAGAAGCGCAGGGCAACCATCGAGGCCCAACTGTCGTACGCCCGGCGTTCGGCGTCGAAGCGGGCGAGGGCCTCGGTGCGGTGGCCTTCATCCAGCAGGGTGGAGACGGCGCCGAAAGCCGCGTTCAGGCTTTCGGCGGTCGGGGACGGAAACGTGAGGTCGGCGAATTGGATGGACATGGTGCGCATCATCGCATCCGCGATGGGGGGCCGTCCACGGTTCTGTGCCGTCAGGTTTCCGCCAGGGCGTTGCGGGCCTCTGCCGTGAGGGCGAAGGAATGCAGGCGGGCTGTGTGGTCGTGGATGGCGCTCACGATCATCAGCTCGTCGGGCTGGTGGCGGGCGATGAAGCGGGCCAGGCCGGTGCGCACGGTCTCGGGGCGGCCCACGACGGCGCAGGCCAGGGCGCGGTCGATCCCGGCCTGTTCGGCGGCTGTCCAGAGCCCGTCCGTCTCGGTGACCGGGGGCGGAAACTGGCCCGGACGGCCCCGGCGCAGGGCCACGAACTGCTGCTGGTGCGAGGTGAACAGGAAGCGGGCCTGCGCGTCGGAGTCGGCGGCCACCACGTTCAGCCCCAGCATGACATAAGGTTGGGCCAGCCGGGCGGAGGGGGTGAAGCGCTGGCGGTACAGCGCGACGGCCTCTTCCATCATGTCCGGCGCGAAATGTGAGGCGAAGGCGAAGGGCAGGCCCAGATGGGCCGCCAGATGGGCGGAGAACAGCGACGAGCCCAGCAGCCACACCGGGATGTCCAGCCCGGCGCCGGGGACGGCCTGCACGCGCTGGCCGGGCTGGGGCGGCGCGAAATAATGCAGCAGTTCGGCGACCTCCTGCGGGAAGCGGTCGGCGCTGGACGGGTCGCGGCGCAGGGCGCGCATCGTTTCCTGGTCCGAGCCGGGGGCGCGGCCCAGCCCGAGGTCGATCCGGCCGGGGAACAGGCTTTCCAGCGTGCCGAACTGTTCGGCCACCATCAGCGGGGCATGGTTGGGCAGCATGATGCCGCCGGCGCCGACGCGGATATGCTGCGTGCCGGCCGCCAGGTGGCCGATCAGGATGGCGGTTGCCGCGGATGCGATGGCCGGCATGGCGTGATGTTCCGCCACCCAGTAGCGGTGAAAGCCCAGTGCTTCGGCATGGCGGGCGAGGTCGAGACTGTTGCGGAAGGCGGTGGCGGCATCGCTGCCGCGAACGATCAGGGACAGGTCGAGGACCGAAAAGGGGATCAATGTCCAAACTCCTTTTGTCGTTCGGGTCTGCGGTCCCCATGCCTGACGAGAGAGGCGGGCTGGTGCGCGAAGGCGGCCGCGACGACCGTGTGCCGCGAAGCACGGGCAATGCGCGCCGGATCGCCGCCAGCGCGCATTGCCCCGTCAGGCACGGCGGATCTTGTGGCCGAACCACAGGCATATGGTGATGAAGACCAGCGTTCCCAATATCGACGGCACGATGCTTGCCTCGGGGAGGATGGCCAGGGTGTCGTCGCGGCCGGTGGCGCCGGCGATGCCGGCCAGCAGCACGCCCGTCAGGCTCTCGCCGACGATGAAGCCGGAGGCGAGCATGGTGGAAACGCCGCCTTCGCTCTGTCGGGCTTGGCGGGTGCAGGCCCAGCCGATGATGGCGCCGATGGCCAGCGTGACGCTGACCGCCGGGGGAAGATACAGCCCGATTCCCACCGCCAGGGGCGGCATGGCCCCGCCGACGCGGCGTAGCAGCAGGTCGGCCGCGATCAGCACGATGCCCAGCGCGACGCCGATCAGGATCATGGTCCAGTCGAGCTGATGCTGGAAGATGCCCTGCGCGATGGTGGTGAGAAGGGCGGGCTGCGGGGCGGGGAGGGCGTGGTCGGGGTTCATGCCGGCATGGGGCATGGCGCCGACGAAGCCGTAGGCCTGGTAGAGCAGTTCCAGCACCGGCGGGATGACGATGGCGCCGCTGACGCAGCCCACCAGCAACGCCACCTGCTGCCGCCAGGGCGAGGCGCCGACCAGTTGCCCGGTCTTGAGATCCTGGAGGTTATCGTTGGAAATCGCCGAGGAGGCGACGATGGCCGAGAGGATGTAGAGCGCGAAGGCGATCGCCAGATGGTGCCCGTTGGCCGACATTTCGGCGGGTAGCGCGCCCAGCGGCTCCAGCAGCAGCATGAACGAGGCGACCAGCACGATGGCGATGATGGCGATCCCCGACAGCGGGGACGAGGACGAGCCGACGATGCCGGCCATGTAGCCGCATGCGGCGGCGACCAGGAAGCCGAACAGCGCGCAGATCGCCACCGCCGCCAGCGCCGCCGAGACGATGGCGCCGCCGTGGGCGAAGGGCGACTGGAAGCTGAGGAACAGGACGAACAGGATGGCCAGGCACAGGCCCGTCAGCAGCAGGAGCGTGCGGGGCGTGAGGTCGCGGCCGTCATCGTCGGCGGAGCCGTGGGCGCGCATCATGTCGCGGATGCCCGCCGCGACCGGGCGGGCCAGCATCGCCAGTGTCCAGATGGCGGCGATGGCGATGGTGCCCGCGCCCAGGAAGCGCACCTTCTGTGTCCAGATCTGCGTGGCGAAGCCGGCGGCGGGGAGGTGGGCGGGATTGGGCAACTGGACGCTGAGGATCGGGACCGCGACATCCCACGCGATGAGCGTGCCGATCAGCATTGCGAGGCCGCCGGCGATGCCGACCAGATAGCCCGCGCCCAGTAGGGCCAGCGAGAAGCCGGTCGAGGCGCGGAAGATGGCGCCGCCCCAGGTCGCGGTGACCGCCGCGCTGTCGGCCAGCAGCCGCAGGCCGCCGGTGGCGAACGTGACCGACGCCGACAGCAGGCCGCCGGTCAGCAGGGCGCGCAGGCTCTCGGGGCTGCCGCTTTCCGAGCCGGCTTTCAGGATTTCGGCCGCCGCGACGCCTTCGGGGTAGGGGAGGTCGCTGTTCGTGACCATGGCGCGGCGCAGCGGCACGGTGAACAGCACGCCGGTCATGCCGCCGGCGAGGGTGAGCAGCGTCGTTTCCAGATAGGGGAAATGCTGCCAGTAGCCGATCATGATCATGCACGGCAGCGAGACGAAGACGCAGGACAGCGTGCCGGCCGCCGAGGCCTGCGTCTGGACCATGTTGTTTTCGAGAATCGTGGAGCCGCCCATCGCCCGCAGCACGGACATGGAGATCACGGCCGCGGGAATCGACGAGGCGACGGTGAGGCCGATCTTGAGCCCCAGATAGACGTTGGAGGCGGTGAAGACGATGGTGATCAGGGCACCGAGGATAAAACCGCGCAGGGTCATTTCCCGCTGGCTGGCGGCGGGCGCTGTCGGGGAAAGGGCGGTGTCCGTCATGCTGTCTTCATGTCGCTTGTATCGCTTGACCTGTCGGTGGGGCCGTGGGCGCGCCGGGCGTTTGCATCGCCGCGCGCCGGCGGCAGGGGAGCGGGATCACATATGGTGGAAGGTGGGGGCGATCAGGTGGGTCTGGTTGTATTCCAGCTGCTCTTTCGTCAACTGGAGGCCGACCTCGAGCCTGTAGCCGTCGATCGTGACGTGCCTGGAGACCGGTAGCGTGATCGGCACGATGCGGGTGTGGGTGAGCATCTGCGTGACGTTGGCCGGGAACTGCACCTTCTCGACGAACTGCTTCTTGTTCTTGATCTCGTCGCCATAGACCACCGCGATGAAATACGGGACCTCCACCGTGCGGCCGGTGCCGGGGCCACGGGTGACGTTCAGGCCGAGGCTGACCTCGGCGACGACGGAGGCCGTTTTTTTCTGGTCTCCCGCGCCCCTGTGGCATTGGCCGGTGACGCGCGTGACGCTCGCGCGTGAGGCCAGGTGGCCGATATCATGCGACGGGCCGGTGAAGGCAATCTGGTCGGCGGCGGCGCCGAGGACCTCGACGGTCGGGCAGGCCGGCGCGAAGCCGTCGGGGTTGTCCATGGAGCATGCCGCCAGCGACATGGCGAACGGCAGGATCGCCAGGCCGCTGAGATGGGCGGGGCGAAGGCGGCGAAGGCCGCCTGGGCTGGCGATGGTCATGCGGGGGATCATGCGGGTTCCGGGGTCTCGTGCTGGCTCATGGTTGCGGGGACCGCCATGTGGACGGGCTGCTTGTGTGGCTCCGGCTGGACGGCTATGTCCAAATGCACCGGGGTTACAGGAAAATGGCTTGCGCCATGGCCCCGGTTTGCGTAGGGCCGGACCAGCACCGGGATGCGCGGCCGGCCGGTCGCTGCCCCCGGCCCGTATCCTATACCGCTCGCCGGCCGTTTGGGGAACACCATGCCCGACCAGATGATTCAGACCTCCGATTCCGCCCCCGTCGCGACGTCTCCGGCCGAGGCGCCCATGCGGTCGCTGAAGGTTCTGCTGGCGGGGCCGCGCGGCTTCTGCGCCGGAGTGGACCGCGCGATCCGCGTGGTCGAGGAAGCGATCCGCCGCTATGGCGCGCCGGTCTATGTGCGGCACGAGATCGTGCATAACCGCACCGTGGTCGAGGAGCTGGAAGCCCAGGGCGCCATCTTCGTCGAGGAACTGGACGAGGTGCCGGCCGACGCGCATGTCGTGTTCTCGGCCCATGGTGTGCCCAAGACGGTGCCGGCCGAGGCCGAGCGGCGCAACCTGCTGTATCTGGATGCGACCTGCCCGCTGGTCTCCAAGGTGCACCGCGAGGCCGAGCGCCATTTCGCCGATGGCGGGCCGGAAAGCCGCCATATCCTGATGATCGGCCATGCCGGCCACCCCGAAGTGGTGGGCACGATGGGCCAGTTGCCGGCCGGCGCGGTGACCCTGATCAACGACGCGGAAGAGGCGCGGAACGTCCAGCCGGCCGATCCGTCGCGTCTGGCCTTCATTACCCAGACCACGCTCTCGGTCGATGACACCGCCGAGATCGTCGAGATCCTGCGCCGCCGCTTTCCGCTGATCGAGGGGCCGAAGCGCGAGGATATCTGCTACGCCACCACCAACCGCCAGGAAGCGGTGAAGGCGATTGCGCCGGGTTGCGATCTCGTGATCGTGATCGGTTCGCCGAACTCGTCCAACTCCCAGCGCCTGCGCGAAGTGGCGGAACGGTCGGGTGCGCCGCGTGCCCTGCTGGTGCCGCGCCTGAGCAATCTGGACTGGTCGGTGCTGGAGGGGGTGAACACGCTGGGCATCACCGCCGGGGCTTCGGCGCCCGAGGCGCTGGTGCAGGAAATGGTCACGGCGCTGGCCAAGCATTTCTCGCTGGAAATCGAGGAACGGACGGTCAAGGAAGAGAACGTGACCTTCCGCCTGCCGGCCCCGCTGGGCTGATCAGGCCGGGTTCGCATGGCTGTCTATACGGATGTGTCGGACGGGGCGCTGCGTGCGTTCCTGTCCCTTTACGAGATCGGTGAACTCACGGCCTATCGGGGCATTGCCGAGGGGGTCGAGAACAGCAATTTCGTCCTGCGGACCACGGACGGCGATTTTATCCTGACCCTGTATGAGCGCCGGGTGAACCCCGACGATCTGCCCTGGTTTCTGGGATTGATGGGCGCGTTGGCCGACCATGGCCTGTCCTGCCCGCGTCCGGTGGCGGGGCGCGACGGCGAGGCGCTGCGCACCCTGGCGGGCCGGCCGGCGGCGATTACGACCTTTCTGCCCGGCGTGTGGCCGCGCGACGTGCGGGTGGAGCATTGCGCGCCGCTGGGCGCCGCGCTGGCGGCGCTGCATGTGGCGGGGCGGGACTACAGGGCCGAGCGCGCGAACGGGCTGGGGCCTGATGCGTGGGGACCGCTGCTGGAATCCTGCCGGGCGGAGGCGGATTCGGTCTCGGCGGGGCTGGGGGCGGAACTGGATGCCGCCCTGGGGGCGATCCTGCCGGCGTGGCCTTGTGTGGGCGATCTGCCGCGCGGGCAGATCCATGCCGATCTGTTCCCCGACAATGTGTTCTTTCTCGATGGTGCAGTGTCGGGGCTGATCGATTTCTATTTCGCCTGCACCGATTTCCTGGCCTACGACATCGCGATCTGCCTGAATGCCTGGTGTTTCTCGGCCGATGGCGTGTTCGTGCCCGAGCGGGCGCGGGCGCTGGTCGCGGGATATGAATCGGTGCGGCCGCTCGAGGCCGCCGAACGGCGGGCGATGCCGGTGCTGGCGGCGGGGGCCGCGATGCGCTTTCTGCTGACGCGGCTGTACGACTGGCTGAACACGCCGGCCGGCGCGATGGTGACGCGCAAGAACCCGCTCGATTACCTGCGCCGCCTGCGCTTTCATCGTGCGGCGGAGGATGCGTCGGTCTATGGCGTCTGAGACCGACGAACGGCCGGTGGGGGCCGATGCCGCATGCGAGCTGGAGGCGCCCAATGCGTCCGCGCCGGTCGAGATCTGGACCGATGGGGGCTGCAAGCCCAATCCGGGGCCGGGCGGCTGGGCGGCGCTGCTGAAATTTCGCGGGACCGAGCGCGAGATTTCGGGGGGCGAGGCCGAGACCACCAACAACCGCATGGAACTGACGGCGGCGGCCGAGGCGCTGGAGGCGTTGAAGCGCCCCTGCGTGGTGGTGCTGCATACCGACAGCGAATATGTGCGCAACGGCATTACCCGCTGGCATACCGGCTGGGTGCGGCGGAACTGGCGCAATGCTTCGGGCGATCCGGTGGCGAACATGGATCTGTGGCGGCGGCTGCTGGAGATCAGCAAGCGGCACCAGGTCGAATGGCGCTGGGTGCGTGGCCATTCGGGTGACGAGAACAACGAACGGGTCGACCGGCTGGCCACGGCGGCGCGTGACGCGCTGGGGCTGGCCTATCCCGTTCGTCGCCGGTGACGGTTCCGGCGCTGGACCTGCGCGGGCTGGCGGTGGCCCATGGCGGGCGCGACCTGTTCGCCGGACTGGATCTGACATTGCCGGGCGGGGTGTTTTCCGTGCTGCTGGGGGCCAGCGGCGTGGGCAAGACCAGTCTGCTGCGGGTGATCGCGGGGCTGGACCGGCCGGCGGCGGGCATGGTGGTGGCCGGTGATGGCGCGCCGCTGGCGGGCCGGGTGGCCTGGATGGGGCAGCGCGACCTGCTGCAACCCTGGGCGCGGGTGATCGACAATGTGACGCTGGGCGACCGGCTGCGCGGCCGGCGGCCCGATCGTGACCGGGCGGCGGAACTGCTGCGGCGGATGGGGCTGGCCGACCGGCTGGCGGCGCTGCCGGGGGAACTGTCGGGCGGCATGCGCCAGCGCGTGGCGCTGGCCCGGACCCTGTACGAGGATCGTCCGGTCGTGCTGATGGACGAGCCCTTTTCGGCACTGGACAGCGTGACGCGGGCGCGGATGCAGGATCTGGCGGCCGAGACGCTGCATGGCCGCACCGTGGTGCTGATTACCCATGACCCGCTGGAGGCGTGCCGGCTGGGGCAGGCGATCCTGCTGATGGCGGGGGACCCGGTGCGTGTGGAGGCGATCGCGGTGCCGGCGGGCGCGGTGCCCCGGCCGGCGGACGACGATTCCGTGCTGCATGCCCAGGGGGTGCTGCTGCGCCGCATGCTGGATGCGGCGGGGCGATGAGCGCCGGGCGAATCGCGGCGCGGCTTGGCCGGCCGGTGGGCACGCTGTGCGGGCTGGGCCTGCTGTGGTGGGGGATCGTCCGGCTGGGCGGGGTGCCGCCCTATCTGCTGCCGCCGCCGGGATCGGTGGCGCGGGCCTTGTGGGCGCAGCGCGGATTGCTGGCCGGCGCGGCGGGGACGACGCTGCTGGAAACCGTGCTGGGGCTGCTGCTGGGCACGGCGGGCGGCGGCGCGCTGGCGCTGCTGATGATGGCCTCGGCCCCGGTGCGGCGCTGGATGATGCCGCTGGTGCTGCTCAGCCAGGCGGTGCCGGTCTTCGCGCTGGCGCCGCTGCTGGTGCTGTGGTTCGGATTCGGCATTGCTTCCAAGGTGGTGATGGCGGTGCTGGTGATCTTCTTTCCCATCACCTCGTCCTTTTTCGACGGTTTGCGCCGCACGCCGCCGGGGTGGCTGGACCTGGCGCGGAGCATGGATGCGCGGCCGGGCCTCGTGCTGCTGCGGCTGCGGCTGCCTGCGGCGCTGCCGGCCTTTGCCACCGGTCTGCGGGTGGCCGCCGCGATCGCGCCGCTGGGCGCGGTGGTGGGGGAGTGGGTGGGGGCGTCGTCGGGGCTCGGCTTCCTGATGCAGACGGCCAATACCCGCTTCGAGACCGACCTGATGTTCGCGGCGCTGCTGGTGCTGGCGTCGATGACTGTGCTGCTCTGGTGGGGGGTGGACCGGGCGCTGGCGCGGATGCTGTACTGGGTGCCGGACGACCGGTCCGACTGAAGGAGTGATTATCGTGGCGCGCGCCATCATCATCGACACCGACCCCTCGCCGGACGATGCGGTCGCTTTTCTCATGGCGCTGGCCTCGCCCGACGAACTGGAGGTGCTGGCGCTGACGACGGTCGGGGGCAACGTGCCGCTGGCGCTGACCACGCGCAATGCCCTGATGGCGCTGGAACTGGCCGGACGGGGCGACGTGCCGGTCTATGCCGGTGCGGCGGGGCCGCTGGTGGGGGCGTTGCGCACCGCCGAGCATGTGCATGGCGCCACGGGGTTCGACGGCTACGACCTGCCGCCGCCGTCGCTGACGCCGGCCGAGGGATTCGCCCCCGACCGGATCGTGGACCTGGTGATGGCCCGGCCGCGTGACAGCGTGACGCTGTGCTGCCTGGCGCCGCTGACCAATATCGCCCTGGCGATGCTGCGCGAGCCGCGCCTGGCCGGGCACCTGCATGGGATCGTGCTGATGGGCGGCGCGCGGACCGAGGGCGGGAACATCACCCCGGCGGCGGAATACAACATCCATGTCGACCCGGAGGCGGCGGCGCGGGTGTTCGATTCGGGCGTGCCGATCACGATGATCCCTCTGGATTGCACGCATCGGGCGCTGACGACGGCGGCGCGGATGGCGCGGCTGCGCGCGATCGGCACGCCGCTGGCCGAGGCGTTCTATCACCTGCTGACGTTCAACAAGCGTTTCGATGCGCGCCAGGGAGGGACGGATGGCGGCCCGCTGCATGATCCGACGGTGATTGCGGCGCTGCTGCGGCCGGACCTGTTCAGCGGCCGGCTGGCCCATGTCGGGATCGAGTGCCAGGGCACGCTGACGCGGGGCATGACGGTCATCGACTGGCGGAGCGTGACCGGGCGGCACCCGAATGCGCTGGTGCTCAACCGGGTGGATGCCGAGGGATATTTCGATCTGGTGATCGAGCGCCTGTCGCGCTTTGGCATCGGATCGCCATAAAGCAGCGCCGCGTGCCGATGGAAGGTTGCCCGACCGGGGTGCGCTCCAGTAATGGTCGCGCGTTCGCGCCGGTCGGGCGCGGCCGATCCTGACGTCGCTTCCCAGTGGGGCGCCCTGCTGTCCGGAGTCCGCATGGACCAAACACCGCCCCCGTCTTCGTCGTCTTCCCCCGTCCAGCCCCGCGCGGGCGGTGTGGGGGACCCTGTGTTCGCGGGGCTGGTGCGGCTTTCCGGGTGGCTGATCCTGGCGATCATGGGTGGTCTGATAGCGGTTCTGGCGTGGGGCGGGCTGTCGGCGTGGTCGGCGTTTGGGCCTGGCTTTGTGTGGAGCGCGGTGTGGAACCCGGTGACGCAGCATTTCGGTGCGGCGGCGCCTGTGTTCGGTTCGGTGATGACGACGCTGCTGGCGCTGGTGTTCGCGGTGCCGCTGGCGTTCGGGATTGCGTTCTGGCTGGTGGAGATGGCGCCCGCGATGGTGGCGGGGCCGATCGGGATG